>DASRGE010000021.1:0-3055 GCA_035651215.1 Bryobacteraceae bacterium | reverse complement strand
GGTGAAGCGGAGGCGGGCTCTGCTCCCAAGGAACTCCTCCAAGGAACTCCTCGTCCGCGCTGTTTCGCAAATCAGGATTGAGCCGGTAGAAGCTTATAGCCGAGAGCCTGCGCCTGGGCCTTGAGCCGGGTTTCCATACGTTGAAGATTTTTCTGTTCCGCCTTCGCGAAGACACTTTCGTCGTAGGGTTCTCTGGTCGTGAGCATGTGGAAAACGATTCGTGCCAGCTTATGGGCGGCAGCGGTGATCGCTTTGGGGGCTCCGAGTTTAGCTCGCATCCGACGATAGAACACGCCCAAAGCCGATTCACTCTGTTGAAGTGACTGGGCGGCCATTCGGAGCGTTACGGCGATGCGGTTCTTGACCTTCCTCGTCCCGCTCCACAGCACCTTTCCGCCGCTGATATCGTTGTCCGGACATAGGCCCATCCACGAGCTGAATGCTCCTGCGCTCCGGAATTTTGAGACGTCTCCGCCCAATTCAGCAAGTATGCACTGTACGTGCAGGACGCTGATTCCCGGAATCGTCGTCAGATCTACGCCGAGAATTCGGTAAATTTCCTCCCTTAGCGCCATGGCTCGGGCCGGAGGCATTACCTTGCATTTCTTCACAGAATCTTTGGCGATCGGCAGGATGGCGGGGTCGGCTTTTGTCTCCAGGCCCTTCATCAGCCGCTGCATCTCTTCCTCACAGGCGGCGATTCGTCGCTGATATTCCCGGTACAGGCCGACGGACTGTTGCAGCGTGAACAAGTGCTCCTGTCGGTAATCGCCCACGAGGCTTTTGGCGATCGTCTCATGGCTGGCTTTAATGCGGGGATCCCGAAGTGCGGCCAGCATCTGGACGTCCCGATTCCCGTCCAGAATCGCGTCGAGAATCGCCAGCCCTGTAGTGCCTGTGATATCGCTGATGACGTGGTGAAGTTGCAGGTTCATCTGATCCAGCGCTTTCTGCATGTGCTGCACGTGACAGGTCGCCATATCAACGAGGCTGGCCCGATGTCGCAGCAAGGACCGGACAGCGCAGATGTCCTGCGCCGGACGGAAGGATGCGCGTAACAAGCCAACAGAATGCAGGTATTGCAACCACTGACAGTCGGAAACATCGGTGCGTCGGCCCGGAACATTCTTGACGTGCTTCGCATTCACAAGATAAACTTCGAGCCCGCGAATTTCCAGAATCTGCATCAGTGGAATCCAGTAAACCCCGGTGGATTCCATCGCGACTGTGTGAACGCGGCATTGTTGCAACCAATCGGCAAGCTCGTTCAGATCCTGGGTGAAGGTGGCGAACATGCGGACCGGTTCCGCGTCCCGGTCAGAGGGTACCGCGACATAAATCTCCGTCGCCCCGATATCGATTCCGGCCGCGTCCGGCTTCAAAACAGGCAGAGTGACTTTCTTCTTGTTTACTCGTTTGCGTGGCATGGGTCTCCCTGATAAATGAATTTGCCGGGGACCGGGTCCGGATCGTGAAGGAAAGGCATTCTCCCAATCGGGATCGCTTCGCTCGCCTTTTGGCGGACTCACGTCACCACTGTTTTGATCACGCAACCCGGGGCCACACTGGACGAACGGGCTCAGAATGAGCACCACTGCAGACTCGGCCTACAGCCGCGGGCCCCAGCGCCCCATTATGGTCCCGAGTTCCTTCCGCGTTTTGCCCATGAATCATATGGCCCCACACTGGAGAGCAACCCGCCAAGGAATAGCCAGCCGGAAACTCATCCAGACGATGAGCGGGGGCTGAGCCCGCACGGGTTGAGCCCCCATCGGATGGATAGATTTCCTCATGCCTCCCAAAACTCATTTACGCTACCGCCGCTTGTTCGAACTCGGCCGGCGAGCGGTATGCCAACGCCGAGTGAAGCCGCTGTTGGTTGTAATACTGCTCGATGAACTGTTCGAGATGCTGGCGAAGCTCCTCCATCGTGCCGTAGCGCCGGCAGTGAATCTCTTCCTGCTTGAGCGTCTTCATGAAGCTTTCGCACCGTGCGTTGTCGTACGGGTATCCGGTGCGGCTCATGCTGCCGATGATCTGGTGGTTCTGTAAGACCGTGACGTATTCCAAGCTGGCATATTGCACGCCACGATCGGAGTGATGCACCAATCCGGCTTCCGGCCGGCGCTCGGCAATCGCCTGCAGCAGCGCTTTCTTCGGCAGGCTGGTGGTGAGTTCGCGTTCTAGCGCCCAGCCGACCACGCGCCGTGACCAGGCATCCAGCACCACGGCCAGATACACAAACTCGCTGCGCAGTCGGATGTAGGTCAAGTCCGCCACCCACAGTTGATCCGCTCCGTCCGGTTCCAGAAAAGGCGCCAGATTCGGAAAAACCGCCAGTTGGTGGCGGCTGTCGGTAGTGGTGATCCACTTGCGCCGCCTGATCCCCAGCAGATTATCCTCTCGCATGAGGCGCCGGATCTTTTTGTGATTCACCCGAAAACCTTGCTTGCGCAACTCCGCCCTCACACGACGGTATCGGTAGGAACGGTGCGCCAGGCAGATGCGCTGGATGCGATCGCGCAGCTCTCCCTCGGCTGCGCGTGGCTCTTTCCGCTCCCAGTAACGGTAGTAGCCGGCGCGCGCCACTCCCGCTAGCCGGCACAATCCTTCGATCCCGATTTCGCCTTGCGGCTGCGTCATCGCTTGGATTTGCGCGAAGACGCCGCTGCGCCAGGCTCGCTGCTCTGCCGGCGTAGCTCCTTGATGCGCTGCAAGGCACCTTTGAAAAAACGGTTTTCCAGCGTGAGTTGGCCGACCAACTGTTCCAACTCCTTCACGCGATCCGCCGTTCGATCGGCGGGCGGTTCCGCACCGGGTTCCTGGCGCGGCCGCCCCCGGGTCCGCAACGGCTGGCCTGCCAGCACACGGTCGCGCCACTCGTAGAGCAGTTTGCGGCGCACCTTCAACTCCCGCGCCAGAGCCGACGGACTTTCCCCAGCCTGCATCCGCTGGACCGCCGCCGCCTTAAATGCCGGGCTCAGAACTCGATTCTTCTTCATCAGGTTCAGTTCTCCGTTCAGTGTAAAACTGTCCCTGATTTCTGTGTCTCACT
>DASRGE010000020.1:0-24025 GCA_035651215.1 Bryobacteraceae bacterium | reverse complement strand
GCAGCAGCCAATCTCCGAAGCCAAACTGGCCGCCAATCGCGCGAATGCCGAAAAATCGACGGGACCCAAGAGTGAAGAAGGCAAATCCCGCTCCAGCCGCAACTCTTTTAAGCACGGCTTGTATTCCAAACAGCTTGTACTTCCCGGTGAAGATCCAGCCGCGCTCGACGCACTCAAAGCCGATCTGCGGGCCGAACACCAACCGGCGAACGAAACCGAAGAAATCCTGGTCAACGAACTGGCTGAGCAGTACTGGCGTCTGCGCCGCGCGCGCCGCCTGGAAGCCGACTTGCTCTCCTCAGACGATATCGTCCTCAGTCGCCTCGCCGCCGTCCAGCGCATGATGTCCTCTGCCGAACGCGGCTTCCACAAAGCTCTCAGCACTTTACGCCAATTACAAAAAGACCGTGGCTTCGTTCCTACACGTTCTCAATCCACTCAAGCCGCCGAACGAACCGAATCCCTCGAACCGGCCGAACTCCAACCGAGCCGCGGCCTGGCCTGACCGGGCACGCCCGCTTTAGCGCGCCAGGGAGGGTTGGCTTCGTTCCACAAAATCAGAACCCCCGACTGTGAAGGAAGCGTTAGGCCGAGCTGAAAGCTGCGTCCGAGCCTGTGGCGGCGGCCAAAATCGGTTTCTCCGGATCGATCCGTGAAAACAGCACAATACTCACTCCCAGCATCGCCGCAATAACAAAGAGCGCCGCGCTGTAGCCCTCGGCCCGCACGATGTAGCCGACCGCCACTGTGCACAGAAACCCGCCAAGCTGGCCCGCGCTGTTCATCACTCCGGTCACGATGCCGGCGTAGCTCTGCCCAATGTCCATGCATACGGCCCACGCCGTCGGCAGCATCAGATCCATCACCCCGAAGCCGAAGGAAGCCAGGACTACGATCAATGGCTTGCTTCGGGTAAGCGCCATACCCAGAATTAATGCCGCAGAAACGGCCAGGCTGCTGCATGCCACCAGACGCCGCCCGGTCCGCAGACCCAATCGCTTCACCAGGCGATCGCTCGCGAATCCGCCCACCAGGTTGCCCGCAACGCCCAGCAAAAACGGGCCAGACGAAAAGATTCCCATCTCGGCTTCCGAAAAGCCCGCGCCGCGCACCAAATACGTCGGGAACCAAGCCATAAAGAACCAGGAGCCCCAGGCGTAGCAGCCGTACATCGCGAAGATCAGCCAAACCTGACGACTGCGGAGAATGACAGACCAGGGGACATTTGCCGGATGGGCGGAAGCCGGGTAGCGGTCGTTATAGTAGCGGCGCCAGGCGAGCACCCAAACAATGCCGATGCCGCCAAATACAAAGAACGTCGCGCGCCAGCCAATCGTTTGGATAAGCGGCACCGCCGTCAATGGTGCGAGAGCGCCGCCCAGCCGGCTTGCGGACCAGATCACGCCTTGCGCGCGCGCCGCTTCCGATTGCGCAAACCACCGCTTAATCACACCCGACAAGTTCGGGTAAGCGCCGGCTTCTCCCACGCCGAACAGAAAACGCGTGACCAGCAGTTGCGCAAAGCTTGTGCTCGCGCCGGTGAGCGACGTGAACACCGACCACCACAGCACGATGCGGGTCAGAACACGCCCGTGCCCGCGGCGGTCTCCGAGTGCGCCGGTTGGAATTTCGAAGATGCCGTAGGAAAGAACGAAGGCACCCAGAATCCATCCCCAGCCTACGGTGGAAATGTGGAGATCTTCCTGCATCCGTGGACCGGCGACCGAGATGCACAGGCGATCGAGAAATGTAATAACCGCGAGCGCAGCGAGAAAGGAGAGGACGCCGCTTCGACGTGTCAAGCTTTCAGGAGTTTGCGGGCTTGCTCCACCGCCAGTTCCGGGCTTGACAAAACGGGAACTCGCACCTGGTCCGGCGGAAGCTGGCTGACGACGCGCGCCATGGACGCTTGCGCCAGCACGACCAGATCTACGGTTTGCGTGAGGGATAACAATGCTTCCGAGACGATGCGGTCATGTTCCGCCGTATCGCCGGCAATCACTTTCTCGAACGCGCCTTTGCATAAGCATTCCAGGACTTCGATCCGGTGCTGCTCTTCGGCCGCCTTTTCGCGCAGCAATCCGACAGTCGGCTGAAGCGTCGTCTTCAGGGTCGCGGCCACGCCGATGCGCTCCGCTGACCGCACCGCCTTCGTGGCCATGGCTTCATCGACGCGCAGAATCGGGAAATTGTGGACCTGCCTCGCAATCGGAATCGCCGGTCCAATCGAGGAGCACGTCACCAGAACCGCATCCGCGCCTCCTTCGTGCGCCGAGCCGATGAGATCGACCAGCCGGCGCGTGGTCGTCTTGGTCAAATGACCCGCTGCGATCGTGTTCTGGATCAGGCTCTCATCCACCATGTGAAAGCACTTGGCTCCTTCGAGCTTCTCACGAGCGAGCGCCGCAAACGTGGGAATCAGTACGTGGCTGGTGTGGATGAACGCAAGAGTGAATGGCATCGGATACGCTGTTCTTCCACAGTACCGAACCCATTCCCGCGCGAATAGCTTCACGAATCGGTAGGGGTGTGGTTCTGCTATGCGGAATTGTGCTAAGTTATTTTCGCGCCATTTGCTGCGGGCGCGACAGGCTCCCGGCAGCAGATAATTCCGCATTGTGGAACAAGCTATGAACTGCGAACGGGGACAGGTTCAATCGGTTTTGAGGGCTTGCGACATATTGAAGTCGTTCCGCCACGAGAGTGAGACGCTGCTGCTCTCGGACGTGATGGATCGCGCCGGGCTGTGTAAAACGACCGCCTTTCGGCTCCTGCAAACACTGGTGAAAGCCGGATTGGTCGAACAGGTCGGGAAGGGAAGCTACCGCAGCCGTTTCCAGCCCATGAGTTCACGACCGGTCCGGATGGGGTTCGCCTCCCAAACCGACTCCGAGTTCTGCCGCCAGGTAACCGAGAGCTTGAAGCGTGCCGCGGCTGCGCACGGCGTGCATTTGATCACGGTGAATAACCGCTACAGCGCGCGCGAAGCGTTGCGCAATGCCGACCTGCTCATTCGCGAGCAGGTGGAGTTGGTGCTTGAATTTCAAACTTACGAACGCGTGGCGCCAATCATTTCGTCCAAATTCTTGGAAGCGAAGATTCCGGTGATCGCGATTGAGATTCCTCACCCCGGCGCGACGTTTTTCGGAGCGAACAACTATCAAGCGGGGATCATCGGCGGCCGCGCGCTTGGGAAATGGGCAAAATTGAATTGGGAAGGCCGGGTGGAACAAATTCTGTTGTTGGAACTGCCGATTGCGGGTCCGCTTCCCGCGCTGCGTATCACGGGGCTTATCGATGGATTGCGCGCGGAGCTTCCCAACATAACGAGCATTCCGGCCGTGCATCTGAACGGCAAGGGCGATTTCGACCAGGTCATGACCGTCATGAGGCGCTTTCTGCGGCATAACAAGATGAAGCGCACGGTGGTGGGCGCGGTGAACGATACCTGCGCGCTGGCGGCCCTTCGCGCGATTGAAGAAGCCGGAGGTAGTCACCTTTGCGCGGCAGTAGGCCAGAATGCAACGCAGGATGCGCGCGAGGAACTGCGCCGTCCGGGCACGCGGTTAATCGGCTCGGTCGCGTACTTTCCGGAGCGGTATGGAGATCAACTGATTCCGCTGGCCTTAGGAATTTTGCAGAACCAGCCGACTGCTCCGGCCACGTTTGTCAAACACCAACTGATCACGCCAAAGAACGTCGATTTGATTTATCCACTGGATACGAAAGCAGTGTTGGCGGCTCACGCCTGATGGAGTTCATGTCAGAGACATCGCGACGATCTTTTCTCAGAAGCACAAGTGCCGCAGTTTTGACGGCTAAGACTATGCGGGGTAATTCCCGCGAACGTATCCGCGAGTTCGACTATGCCGCCGTGAAGCTGACAGGCGGTCCGCTGAAGGACCAGTTCGACCGGATCTATACCAGCTACATAGGATTGAACAATGACCGGCTTCTGAAGGTATACCGGCAACGCGCGGGTTTGCCAGCGCCGGGAAAAGACATGGGCGGGTGGTATGACGCGGACGGCTTTGTGCCAGGACATAGCTTGGGCCAGTACATTTCGGGCCTGGCACGTTACGCGCGATCGGCGGGCGATTCCGCTGCGTACACCAAAGTCGCAGCGCTGGTGGACGGATTTGCGGCGACACTCGGTCCGAATGGATACCCGTTCGCGAGCAAAAAAGCGGCGGCCACGTGGCCCTGTTACATTCTCGATAAGTACGAGATCGGCCTGCTCGATGCTTACAATCTGGCCCATGTCGCGCAAGCAAAGGATCTGCTGGCCCGCGTGATTTATGGTTCCATCCCCAGCATTCCCGATCACACCTATGACCGCGGACCCAACAGCCCCAAGCAGGCGCCGTACGACGAGCCGTACATCCTGCCCGAAAATCTTTTCAACAGTTACGAGCTGACCGGGGACCGGAAATTCTTCGAGATGGGCCGGACATATTTGTTGAACGACGCCTATTTCGATCCGCTGGCGCGCGGGGAAAACATTCTTCCCGGCAAGCATGCTTATAGTCACGTGATTGCGCTGAGTTCGGCGGCGAAGGCGTATGAGGTGCTCGGCGATCGCAAATATCTCGCTGCGATCCGTAATGCGTGGGACATGCTTGCAGACACGCAGCAGTACGCTTCCGGCGGATGGGGGCCGAAGGAAACATTTGTTCCGCCGCACGAAGGGAAATTGGCCCAGAGCCTCACCACAACACACGATCATTTCGAGACACCCTGCGGCTGCTACGCCCAGTTCAAACTGGCTCGTTACCTGCTCCGGTTCACGGGCGATGCGCGATACGGAGACGGTCTGGAACGCGTTTTGTACAACACGATCCTCGGCGCGCGTGATCCGGATGGGAACGGCGACTTCTTTTATTATTCGGATTACCATGCCGGCGCCCAGAAGGGCTACTACCACGCCAAATGGCCTTGCTGCTCCGGAACGCTTGTACAAGCGGTCGCCGATTACGGAATCAATTCGTATTTCCGCAGCGACGACGGACTGTACGTCAATCTGTTCACCCCTTCGGAGGTACGGGCTGCGAATGGCGTTCGTGTGATCCAAACGACCGATTATCCGCGAACAGGTGACATTGAATTACGCATTGCCGCATCCGCCCCAGTGATCTTCTCGTTGTATATTCGCGTCCCCGGCTGGCTAGAGCGGCCGGCGCATATCGACATAAACGGAAAACGTTTCGACGGCGCGGCGCAGCCGCAGAGTTTTGCGCGAATTCACCGAACCTGGCGGAATAACGACACCGTCCATGTCTCGTTTCCTCTTCGTGTGCGAACAGAGCCGATCGACGATCGCAATCCCGGCATGGTTGCCGTCATGCGCGGACCGCTGATGATGGTGGCGGTGAATCCTCCCGCGGACATCGCGTCGACCGCGCTCGCTCTACCGCAAGCGCTTCAACCCACGGCAGATCCAATGAGCCTGCAGTATGATTTAGGGACTCAGAAGGTAGAATTTAAGCCGTTCTACCTGATTCGCAACGAGAGTTATAACACTTACTTTGCATCCTTAGCGTACAAGCTATGAACCGTCGTGAATTTATACAGGCGTCGGCGAGCGGAGCGTTGCTCGCAGCCTCCGGCAAGCCGAATGCGACAGCGCAGTCCGGCTGGTATGACCGGCCGATGCGTTGGGCGCAGTTGGCCTTTGTCGAGGACGATCCGGGCAACTTCGATCCGAAATTCTGGCTCGATTACTTTGGCAGAATTCATGCCGATGCCGCGTGCCTGAGCGCCGGCGGGTGTGTTGCGTTTTATCCGACTAAGATCCCCATGCATTACCGGAGCAAATGGCTGGGCAATCTGGATCCATTCGGTGACATGGTGAAGGGCTGCCGCGCGTTAGGGATGAACGTGATTGCGCGAACCGATCCGCATGCCGTTCACCAGGATATATACGATGCCCATCCGGACTGGATCATGGTGGATGCAGACGGCAACAAAGTCCGGCACTGGTCGGATCGCGATTTCTGGGTGACTTGCGCGCTCGGCCCATACAATTTCGACTTCATGACGCGGGTCACCGAAGAGATCATGACAATGTACCGCGTCGACGGCATTTTCTCGAACCGCTGGGCTGGCTCCGGTATGTGCTATTGCGTGCATTGCCGGGAAAATTTCAAAGCGTTTTCGGGCATGGAACTTCCTCGCACACGCAACCCGCAAGATCCGGCTCGAAAGCAGTACATCGTCTGGCGTCAGAAGCGGCTGTTCGAGCTCTGGCGTCTTTGGGACGGAAAGATCAAAGCCATCAACCCGGACGCCGCTTACATAGCGAACGCAGGCGGCGGCGCCCTGAGCGAACTCGACATGAAGACGATCGCCGAGATTGCGCCGACACTGTTTGCCGATCGGCAAGGCCGGCACGGAGTCGCGCCGCCGTGGACCAACGGCAAGAACGGCAAAGAATATCGCGCCACGCTCGGGCGGAAGCCTATCGTGGGCATCTTTAGCGTCGGAATCGAAGACGAGCACCGCTGGAAGGATTCCGTGCAAAACGGAGAGGAAATCCGGCTTTGGGTTGTAGATGGCATCGCGAACGGTTTGCGGCCGTGGTTCACGAAGTTCAACGCGAAGCCGATTGACCGCCGGTGGCTTCCGGTTGTCGAGGAACTCTATAACTGGCATTATCAGAACGAGCGGTATCTACGGAATGAGACTTCGCTTGCACGTGTTGGCATAGTCTATTCCCAGCAGACTGCATCTTTCTACGGCGGCGAGCAGGCGCACGCGAAAGTGGAAGACCCGGCGCTCGGTTTCTATGAGGCTTTGGTTGAGGCGCGTATCCCGTTCGAGATGGTTCATGATGGATTGCTGGACCAATCGCATGTCGAGCCGTTCCGAACGCTGATTTTACCGAACATCGCGGCTCTTTCGGACAAACAATGCGACCAGATTGAGAGTTTTGTTCGCCGGGGCGGAAGTATTGTGGCGACGTACGAGACGTCGCTCTATGACGAATGGGGTGTACGGCGCAGGGATTTCGGACTGGCGAGTGTATTGGGCGCTTCCTTCGATGACCGGTTGGAAGGGCCGATGAAGAATTCATACTTGCGGCTCCAGAAAGATCCAGCGACAGGGCATTTCCACCCTTTGTTAGCCGGATTTGAAGACGCTACGCGGATCATCAATGGCGTGAACAGGGTGATTGTGAAGCCTGCAAATGCCGGGGCATACACTCCGCTTACGGTTGTTCCGCCTTATCCGGATCTTCCCATGGAAGAGGTATTTCCCCGCCCTGCGAAACAGGCGGAAGCGGGAGTTTTCGTGCGCCAAATCGGAGCTGGCCGCGTTGTTTATTTTCCCTGGGACTTGGGCCGTACGTTCTGGGATGTACTAAATGTGGACCACGGGAAATTAATTCGGAATGCCGTACTATGGGCGACGAATGAACCGCTGCCCGTCACAGTGGAGGGTCCGGGCATGTTAGACATTGCCGTTTGGACGCAAAAGCGGTCGATGACGGTTCATCTGGTGAATTTGACCAATCCGATGATGATGAAGGGGCCTGTACGTGAAATCATCTCGCTACCAAGCCAGCGCGTGCGCATTCGCGTGTCCGGAGACAGGCGTGTTACAGGCATTCAGTTACTGGCGGCGAAAAGTAAGATTCCGTACCGAGAAATGAACGGGTTTATCGAGTTACAAGTGCCCTCGATCGGGCTTCATGAGGTGGTTGCGCTCGACTTTGCGTCGTAGCGGAGCAGCACGCCGGGTTTACGTTAGCATTCCGAATGTGAGGTCTGGAGTATGGATTCCTGCGCTGCATTGGCGCTCCGGTCCGCAACTCCTCAGGACAAGCTGTCGCCGCCATTAGCATCGCAGGACCACTTTCGCGAATAACAGCCGATCGCGCGCAAGAGTTGGCCCGACGGGTGCTCGTGGCGGCCAAGAGCTTGTCGGACCGGTGCGCCAAGAACTGGCCCTCGCTTGCGCTCAGGGTTCCGTAACTGTCCGACGTGCTCGGACCGCAAGGCTCCGCCCCTATTGACATAAATTCCCCCTGGTGATAAACCTCTCTGCACAGAGAACGGAGAGTTGCTGTTTCACATTATGGGACGAAAATCAGGTGTGACCGATCTGGCCAGGCGAAGCTTTCTCCATGGCGGGACGCCTACAGCCGCGCGCCATAGTAAGTGCACACACCAGGGAGTCCGGGATGCTGTTGTGGCGGCTTTTCACGGAGGCGCAGAGGGCGTCATCCTCTCGCGCAAGTACTCCGAGATGGATTTGGATCATTTAGCCCGTGCGGGCGATGCTATACGCCAGCTCGGCTTCGATTAGATTTGCCCGTTCAGGAGGCTACCATGAAGCTGCACAAACTCCTCATTGGATGTCTGATTTTCTCCGCCCCCGCCTGGTGTCAGGTGGATATCGGCCAAATCTCCGGGACTGTGGTGGACGCGAGCAAGACTGCCGTGCCAGGCGTGACTGTCACAGCGACCAACGAAGGAAATCAAGTCGCGCGACAGACGACCACGAATAACTCCGGTTATTACACATTTCCGAATCTGACCGTAGGTACGTACACAATCTCAGTCGAGGCGAAAGGATTCGCAAAGTTCGTTCACAGCGGTATTCGGCTGAATGCAGCCGACCAGCTCAATATTCCGGTTCAGCTAACCCTGGGAGCAGTAACGGAAACAGTTCAGGTCACGGAATCCGCCGGGCAAGCCCTTAGCCTGGAACCAACCACGGGGGGAACTGTGACGTCGGAGCAGTTTCAGCAACTGGAGGTGAACGGAAGAAATCCCGTTTATCTCGCTCTGCTCGAACCGGGAGTTGTTGGGACGGATATCGCGACCTTTGATCCGGACAGCGTGAGCAGCGGGTCGTTCAGTATGAACGGAGGCCGAACCGATGCGTACACGGTGTATGTCGATGGTGCAATGGCGACGCGGACGAGAGAATCCGGTTCCATGCTGGGTGCGCAGGACATGAGCTCGGTGCAGGAAATCCAGGTACTCACGGGTAACTTCGATGCGCAATACGGCCGTTCCAATGCCGGACAGATTCGCTTTGTGACGAAAAGCGGAACGACTCATTTTCACGGAGATGCCTATGAAGTGCTTCGCAACGCGGTTTTTGATGCGAATAGCTGGCAGCGCAATAACAGCCCCATTGCACGCCAGAATTCAAGGCCGCCAAAACAAAACTACAACGATTTTGGCTTTGCCTTGGGTGGTCCGGTGTTTATACCAGGAAAGTTCAACACGGACCGCAACAAGCTCTTTTTCTTTTTTGCAGAAGAATGGATTCACCGGCGCTATGACGACGACACAACCGGTATTGTTCCGACTGCCACGATGCGGACCGGCGATCTCAGCGGTTTGTTAGACCCGCATAATACGTTCTTTGGCAAGTCGAGAATAGCAACGGATCCGCTCACCGGACATCCATTTCCGGGAAACGTGGTCCCTGGTTCACGTCTGAATTCGCAAGGCATGGCGATCCTTAATGCGTACCCGCTACCGACGCCCGGGTTCCAGCAGGGTGCATCCAACTGGATTCAAACTTATCCAGTGGCGTCCAATCTTCAAAAGACCACATTCCGGACCGATTACTATATCAACGATAAGAATCACCTGTATGTGCGCGGCACCTTTATTCCGTGGCACTTTAATAATCCGCTGGAGGGGACGCTTGGACTGTTCCAGTCACTCTGGTCGCGACCCAACCGCACAGGCATTGTCGATCTCACCACGTCTTTCTCGCCGACCCTGCTGAATGATTTCTCGATATCGGCAAATTCAGACGGCAAAGGGACGATTGCGGAAAATCCTGCCTGCGGTGCTTTTTGTGAGCGAAGCACGTACGGTATTTCGTATCCGTACCTATATCCCGGGACAAAGCTGTTTGCCCAGAAGATTCCCACAATTGCAGTGACGGGGCTGACTACGGTTGATACCGGCGCATACCCGGGATCCTGGGCTGGGTTCGTTGAGGACTATACGGACAACGTGACGAAGATTGTTGGGAATCATGCCATCATGTTCGGTGGAACGTTCGAGCATTCCGGCCAGAACGATCTGATTCAGTTGACGACCGCCAGTCCGCCGCAGACGAACAATCAAAATGGCGCGTTTCAGTTCCTGGATACCGGGATGCCGAACACGACCGGCCTCGGAGTCGCAAATGCTCTGCTTGGGAATTTCAACAACTACTCCGAATTCGGCGCCAAACCGGAGACGCCTTGGGTTGCGAATTCGCTAGATCTATTCATTCAGGATGTTTGGCAGGCTACTCGCAAGCTGAGTTTGCACTACGGTTTGCGTTATTCTCTGTGGCCTGCATGGCGAACGACCAACGGCACTATCGCCCAGTTTGAACCTGCATTCTACAGTCCGGGGCAGGCCGCTACTGTTAGTCCGACTACAGGATTCATTGTCAGCGGATCTCCGTACAACGGAATTGTTCTTCCTGGCAGCGGACCCAGCAAAGACGCGCTGCGCCGGTATCCAATCCTCAGCCAATTCCAGAGCCTGTATCACAATTTGCCACCCGGCTTTGTGCCGATGCAGTGGAATCTGGTTCAGCCGCGGTTCGGCATGGCGTACCAGATCGCATCAAGGACAGTGCTTCGAGTCGGGCTGGGGTATTTTGCGGATCGTACGGCGATCAATCGCGATACCGCACTCGGCGGCAATCCGCCCTTCATGCCACAGACCACACTCATCAACGGAAATATCAGCAGCCTGGGAAGTGCGACCTCGATTGCGGTGCCCTTCACAATGACGATCAACGCGCCCAACAACGTTTGGCCGACAGCGTGGGACTATAACGCGACTGTGGAGCACCAATTCGGGCGGGGAGTAAACGTATCGGCTGGATACGTCGGCAACCGGGGTCTGCATCTCCAGCGTAAGCGCAATATCAATCAAATCGTTCAACCGAATACGACTTACCTGCATCCAAACATCAATCCGAATGTTTTGCGGCCGTACGTGGGCGCTGGCATTATCGATATGTCGGAGAACTCCGGGTTGTCGTGGTACAACTCTTTGCAGGTGAATGCCACCAAGACGAGCGGCCCACTTACATTTAGCGCGTCTTATACCTTGTCCAAATCGACGGATAACACATCGATTCTGACAGACGTTCTTCCCAACTCGTACAACGATCGAAATTATTGGGGGCGCTCCGATTTCAACGTGCCGCAGGCACTCATTTTCAGCTATGTCTACAACCTTCCCTTTCGCGGTAGTGCCAGTCTCACGGGAAGGCTGTTTGGAAATTGGGTTCTTTCGGGCATTAATCAGTTCGAATCGGGAACGCCTTTCTCAGTCCGGCAGAACATTGATTATGCGGGTATCGGACCCGGCAGCGGCAACCAGTTCTGGAACATTACAGGCAATCCCGACGGCTGTTCAAGCGGATTTGTACCGGGAACCGGCGCGAAGCTCTATTGCACAAACGTATTCGCTGCCCCGGCACAGGGGACTTTTGCGACCGGAGACAATCGGAATATTTTTTCGAATCGTGGCTTTTGGGAGTGGAACATGGCGATTCACAAGCAGTTTCCAATTTCTATCGGCGAAAGAGCCAATCTGGAGTTCCGAGCCGAAGCGTTCAATCTGCTGAATCACCCCAATTGGGGGACTGCGAATTCCAATCCGCTTAGTTCGAGCTTCATGATGGTCACGAGCAAGACAGGTAACCGGAATTTGCAGTTTGAGTTGAAGCTATCGTTTTGAGGCCTACTTTCATGGACGATTTGACACGCCGGGATGCCATGGCCGCAATGTCGGGCGCCGCACTCACACCCAAGCTGTTCGGCAATCCGCAAGAGCCGGGCCGAGTGCCTTGGTACGCCACCATGCGCCGTTGTGGACAGACCAACTTCAACGAGCGCGATCCAATTGAGCTGAATATTTCGTGGTGGGTTGATTATTGGACCAGTTTGAAGCTGGACGCGTTGCTGCTGAGCGCGGGCGGCATTATGGCGTTCTATCCCACCAAGATTCCATTCCAGCGGCGAAGTCAGTTCCTGGACAATCACGATCTATTCGGGGATTACGCCAAGGCCGCCAAGGCGAAAGGTATTCGTGTTGTCGCGCGGCTCGATTGTAACTACGTCTATGACGACGCCTACAAAGCACATCCGGAATGGGTGGAGCAAACTGCAGATGGTAAGCCGGTCACGAATTCGGAATCGCCCTGGCTCTACAAGACGTGCATGTACTCGACGTACTTCACTGAGCAGATGCCAGCGATTATCCGCGAAGTCAACTCCCTGTATGACATTGACGGCTTTTTCACAAATGGCTGGCCGAGCACGAACCGGCCTGGGCCTTGTTACTGTCAGGCATGCAAAGGCGCCGGCCTGACCGATCCCAATTCGCCTGAAGCGTTTCGCCGGCATATGGCGCGCGTTCTGGAAATTTGGCGGCTTTGGGACCGCACAGCGAAAGAGAAGAAGTGGGACAGCGTCTATGTGGGGAATTTAGGCGGCGGTATCCGGGCTGTTACCAATCTCAACGAGATTGCAGGAGTAGCCGGCTGGTTCAATGCCGATCATCAGGGACGCTCCGGCGTTACGCCGATCTGGGACTGCGCTCAGCAGGGCCGCGTCGCGCAATCTGTCATGAAGGGCCGTACAATAACAAACGTTACTGGAGCGTATTCCAATACTCAACCGTTGTGGCGGCATACGAGTAAGGCGCCCCTGGAAATGAAAATGTGGCTGGCGCAGACAACGGCCAGCGGCATGACGCCATGGTTCCACTGGCTGGGCGGCAAGCCGCAGGACTTGCGCTGGCGGGAGCCGGGCCGGAAATTCTTCCAGTGGATCGCTCAGAATCAGCAGCATTTCACGAATGAAGCGTCGCTGGCGAATGTCGGCGTGGTGTTTTCACAGCAGACGAATGCTTTTTACAAAGTTCCGGGACGTGGGGACGTTACCGACTACTTACAAGGCATGTATCAAGTTCTGTTACACGGCCGGATTCCCTTCGATTTTGTGCATGAAGACGATCTTGCGCCCGAGACGCTTTCGAAGTACAAGGCGCTGATCCTGGCCAATGCCGCACTGCTCAGCGATAAGCAGTGGCAGCAGTTGCAGGAGTATGTCCATCAAGGTGGATCGCTTCTGGCCACATTTGAGACGGCCTTTTATGACGAATACGGCAAGCCGCGCCCGCAAGGCGGTCTATCCGATATTTTCGGCATTCAGAAGATAGGAGGTATAGTTGGGCCGAACGGGAATTCATCCTACGCCCACATCGAACGCGCACATCCGATCCTCGAAGGCTTTCGCGATACCACGCTGCTACCATTCGCGCAGCATTACCTTCCGCTCCACGCTGTTTCGAACCCGGTTCTAACTGTAGTTCCGCCGTTTCCGGCCTTTCCGCCCGAGATGGTATACCCGCGGACCACACATACGGACCAACCGGCAGTCGTGCTTACCGAGCGCGGAGCGAGCCGCCTCGCGTTTTTTCCCGGCGATATCGATAGCTCGTATTGGAGATCTCAGAATCCAGATCTTTCGCGGCTGTTGCTGAACGCAATTCGCTGGATATGCCCGCAGATGCCGGTTTCTGTTTCCGGTAACGGCATGGCGGAGGTGTTCGCCTGGAGGACCAAAGCCGGATTGGCCGTCCACATCCTTAATTACGGAAACCCGGAGATGCTGCGAGGCTGGTTCACGGAGCCGTATCCGCTCGGTCCGCAAAAGGTGATCATGCGTTTGCCTTCGGGTATGAAAGCAACCAGAGTGCAACTGCTTGCGGCGGGAATTGAAGTTCCACTAACGGGCTCCGGTAATACGATCCAATTTACAGTTCCGGCGGTACCGGATTACGAAGTAGCTGCGATTCTGTGATCGACTCAGATGTAATCGTACGCGCGAAGTGTAAGAAATTCTGGCAGGTCCGGGCTCAGCATCATCTTTTCGAATAGCTCGGCAGCAAGCGGGAACTTACCCGAATCGAAGCGAGCGGGCCCAAGTACAGTGCGGATGTGTTGCAGCTCCGACTGGATGGTTTCATGGATCAGCTCGGGCGTGACTGTTCGGCCATCTGCCAGCTTGGCGCTGTGCCGTAGCCACTGCCAAACTTGTGCCCGGGATATTTCCGCAGTTGCCGCGTCCTCCATCAAGTTATAGATAGGAACACAACCGAGGCCGAGCAGCCAAGATTCCAGATATTGAATGCCGACATCTATATTTACACCCAGGCCCTCAGCGGTAATTTGACCGTCCGGAACTTTCAACAAATCGGAAGCGGTCACATGTACGTCCTCGCGTTTGACATGGATCTGGTTGGGCGTGGGCATGTGCGCATCGAATACTTCCTTCGCAACCGGAATCAAGCCGGGGTGCGCCACCCACGTGCCGTCATGGCCCGCTTTCACCTCGCGCAATTTGTCCTGCCTTACTTTTTCGAGCGCTGCTTCATTCCTGGCAGGATCGTTCTTAATGGGAATCTGGGCTGCCATGCCGCCCATGGCGTGAATGTTCCGGCGATGGCAGGTTTGAATCAGCAGTTCCACATAGGCTTTCAGGAAGTCGCGATCCATGGTTACCTGCCCGCGATCGGGCATCACGAAGCGGCTGTGATTCCGAAAGACTTTGATGAAGCTGAAGATGTAATCCCAGCGCCCGCAGTTTAAGCCGGCAGAGTGCTCTCGCAGCTCCCAGAGAATTTCGTCCATCTCAAACGCCGCAAGAATGGTTTCAATCAGCACCGTAGCCCGGATGGTTCCGCGTGGCAAACCAATATACTCCTGCGCGAAGAGAAAAACATCGTTCCAGAGCCGCGCTTCCAGATGACTTTGCAATTTTGGCAAATAGAAATATGGACCCGATCCCTTGGCGATCAGGGCCTTCGCGTTATGGAAGAAGTAGAGGCCAAAATCGAACAGCGACCCGGAGATGGGCTCTTCGTCAACGAGCAAATGCTTTTCGACCAGATGCCATCCTCGCGGCCGCACAAAGAGCACAGCCGGATTCGCTCCCAAGGAATACTGCTTACCTTCGGGGCCGACGTACTCGATCTCGCCGCGTACGGCATGCAAGAGATTTAGCTGCCCTGATATGTTATTGGCCCAGGTCGGGGAATTGGAGTCCTCGAAGTCGGCCATATAGACATTCGCGCCTGAATTCAGCGCATTGATGATCATCTTGCGGTCGACCGGACCTGTAATCTCCACGCGGCGGTCCTGCAAGTCCTTCGGAATCGGCGCGACCGACCAATTGCTCTGCCTGATTTCGGCAGTTTCCGGCAAGAACGCGGGCAACTGGCCGGCGTCGATTGCCGCTTGCCGCGCGGCCCTTTTTGCCAGCAGATCGCGCCGCCGTTCGCCGAACCGCCGCTGCAATTCGGTAATGAACTTCACAGCTTCCGCGCTGAGGATGATGCTTTCCGCTTCGGCCAATTCAGGATCTTTGGTTGTTGACTGCTCCACTTGAGTCATAAGTTTTCCTGGTTTCGAGCTTCCCGCTTGTAAATTGCAAAATACGGCTGGTTAGACCAGGTTATATTGAACGCCGGATACAGCCAAGCGTCAGATGTACCGCGCCGCAGCTCAAAATAGTATTGCAGAGGGAAGGGCGAACTCGTGTATTCATCAGGAATGGCGGATCGAAATACGTTCTGGCCGCGCTCCATCTCGGCCGAACGCCAGCGTTCCGCCTGATTCACATGGCGATAGTGCAGCAGCACCGAAGATGGCGCATCCGCATGCATACGAGGAACATGCAACACGATCGCAAGCGGCTTACCCGGTTGGAAGCGCGGCTCCGGCGTGTGGCTACAATCTATCGATGGACGGCGGCTACGTTGCGTGGCAGCCCGAATGGCCTGCTGGGCTTGCCGCGCAGGTGCGACCGGTTGGGTCTGCAAGGCGGCCCGCAGAGCATCGACGTCTTTATCGATATCCGGCAAGCGATCCGTCCAGTGGCCTTGCCGGATGGGAGCACGGCCGTAGGTGATATTGGAACGATAAACCTTTTGCGCGCGCTGCGCCATGGCTTTCCAGGCATCGCGCGCTTTCAGATATTGCTCCAAGGCTAACTTTCCAGCTTCGGCATCGCCGGTTTTCCGGTAAATCTCATAGAGCACTCCGGCACGCAGCTTGGCTGCGAAAAATTGTCCCAAGCCGTTTTGGATGAGCACATCTTCTTCGATTCGCTGAAACTCGGGCGAGCTGCTTGAAGAGGCCTGTGTGCGGGCGTTGGCGAGAGCCTGCGAGGCGGCACTGGCGCAGTCATCCAGCCATTGCGCAACTTCCACGGGAGAATATTTCGCGTTGACACGGCCCGCAAGTAAATCTGCGGCGTGCTCCACAATGGTGGAAAACAATTGCGGATCCAAGGGGCTCACTGTGCCAAAACATTTTGGAGTGGGCGTGTCTCCATAAGGAGACGGTTCGCTCCCGAGCACGATGGGCATGTTCGTGTCGATCTCAGGCCAAAACGAATGGTTCGACGCCGAGGGAAGGTGGGCGGAGGTCAGAATCGGAAGAATGCGGGAAGCATTCGCTACCGCAGTTTCCACGGAGTTTGTGCCGGGACCAAAATCGCTTCGCAGATACCGTCGCCAGGTTTCCGGGCCGGCATCCGGGTTGTAGAGGCGGTGTCCCCAAACGCGGTAGTAATACTCGAACTTCTTCCAGTCCTGCCGCGGATTCAACGTGGCCTCGGCGTAGGCGCAGCGGCCGCCGGGCAGCCCTGAGCCCTCCCGCCCTTTGAAGGTCAAAGGCTCACAGAGTTCCAGGCCGGCGGCGCCGCAGAAGTGCGAAGTTCTTCCATAGGCGGCGGCCATCTCGGGATCGGCAGAAAGTAAGTGCCGCTGCGTGCCGGGCCACAGGCGAAACAGCACGTCGAACCGTCTCCCCTCTTGAAAGAAATCAGCATAGCCGTAACGCGTAAACCGGCGCGCCCCATTACTCACACTGAATAGCCCCGTTTCCATGCGGCCAGGCTTTGGTATTTCCAGCTCGCGAATATCCGCCTGATGATAGCCGAGACTTTGATGCTCGGCTGAATACTTACAACCTAACTTAACCGGCATTCCCGTGTCCGCAGCCATATCGATCATCGTTTGATTCACTCCCTTGGAGTGCATCTCGATTTCGATTTTGCGTCCGGCATGCGCGATGGCCTCGAAGAGCGTGCGCCAGAACGGGTAGTTCCCTTCGGGGATTCCGCTCTCGCCATGAACGCGAAGCGTGAGCCCCTGAATCTGGGGGCAACTCTTCAGAACGAGCGCCAGTGCATCGCGGCAATAGGCCGCATGGGTGTCCGGCGTCAGACCTTCAATGCGATGGTCCGCATTGGGGCTATCCGTCCACTGGTACGCGTGCGTCCAAATACCGAGTTGGAATTGAAGTCCTCGCATCGCTGTTTCAGCCGCAATAAAATGCAGGATCTCGAAGTTCTTCTCGCGCTCCCCGGTACTGAGCGGCGTGGGAGTTTGCGGCCCAGCCTCATTGCGAAGGCAAATAACACGGACGTTATATCCGGGCACCTCGACCAGATAAGGATACGGGAAATGGAAATAATCGCCGGTAACACCGCGCGGAAAATCGTATCCGAAACCCAAGGCAAAGTTGAACCGATTGAAGCGGCTTTTGGCGAGAACATCCAGATAGCCGCGCCAGAAATCTTTGTCGTAATACCAGGACTTGTCTTCGATCTCGCTACAAAAGGCCCGCGCCACGCTCCTGACTTGATTGGCAGGCTGCTCTTCCAGTGTTTCCGCTCTTAGGGCGGCGACCGGATCAGATCCGAACTGAACCCGCTCTGCTAATTCCAGAACCCCATACACTAAGCCGCGTGGATCGCTTCCCGAGACTAAAGTCGCCGCAACACTTCCCAAATGACCGGGGGCTATGCGTAGACTTTCAGGTTCCGTAAGCTCTGCGCGCTCTGTGCGGAAGCTCTTCGACAGGCTCGAAGCGGGCCCGGCGACTATAACGCAAAAATCGAAGCCTTTCGCCCGGCTTGGCGATTCCACAATCTCACAAGTAGTCCCCTTCCCGGCGAGCGCCTGACGCAGTTGTCCGGCAGCCCACTTCCCGGGGCCGCTGGATGCAACCGGGTCGCTCGGATCGGTTACGATCACAACTTTGCGCGCGGCCGGGGAAGCGACGCTGTTGCTCGGGACAAGAGCCGCGGTGGCGCCAAACAGTTTCAGGAACTCTCGACGCTGAATCGCTGAGATGAAATCACCATTCATAACTTTAGTCCTCCGGGTTAACGTGCACAGCCGGGATTCATATCCTGAGGCAGAAGCGCTCGATCCGTACCACTATGTGGGACTTATGGCTCGCAAATGCGCATTTACAACTGCCAATACTCTATCCGGAGAGTAAATCAAATTGCAAGACGAAAAAGCAAAGCGCGTGCTAACGACAACTGTTCAAAAAAGGGTTGACTAGGTTCCTCGCCGGAGATAACATATCGTATCGCTTGCGGGCTGGGACCATATCTCACAATATGGGACGAGCAATTACCCACCATCCAGGTAGAGAGGGTTTATGACGAGAGGATTCCTATTGCATGGAGGATTCAGGCCGGCGATCCGGGCTATGTGTCTATGGTCGGCCGCTTTGCTGCTCGCGCCGGAGGCAGCCTGGCCGCAGGAAAACACCGCTACCTTCTACGGAACGGTAACCGATCCTTCGGGTGCGGTGATTCCGGGCGCGACGGTACGGCTCACCGAGCAGGATACGCACGCGGTGATCACAAAGACCACGAACAGCAGCGGAGATTTCAGCTTCACGTTTGTTCCGGTCGGCACCTACACCTTGACAATAGAAGCCAAGAATTTCAAGACATATGTCACCAGCGGAATTACCCTGACGGCCGGGCAACAAATACGGCAGGCATACAACCTGGAGCTTGGGACGGCCACCCAGACTGTCAGCGTTACGAGTAGCGTCCCTCTGATCAACTCCGTCTCTGCACAACAGCTTCACACGTTCCAACAAACCGAAGTGCGGCAATTACCATTGCTGAACCGGAATGTTGGGAACTTATTGGCGGTCGGATCCGGGGTTAACCACTACTCAAGCGCTCAGGCAGGCGTTCAAATGAATGGGGTTGGAATCCAGGGCACGCGTTACACCGTAGACGGAAGCAATGCCAGTGGAAACCTCGAGGGAAGTTCTATTTCCGAGTGGAGCGCGCCCAACCTGATCGATGTCATGAGCCTTGAAGGCATTCAAGAGGTTAGTACCGTGAAGGGCATTGTTCCGGCTGAATACGCGGACGCCGTAGGTGGCCAAGTGAACATGATCTCCAAATCCGGCACAAACGATTGGCACGGCAGCCTCTTCGAAAACAACCAGGTCAGCGCTCTCAATGCCAGGTTTCAACGCTCAGCCAGTAAACCGCGCCTCACGTTTAACCAATTTGGCGGAGCCATCGGCGGCCCCATCATAAAAGACAGGGTCTTCATTTTCGGGGACTATGAGGGTTATCAGAAGAGCCAGGATCAATTTGTCGAGGGCAACGTCCCCACGGCTGCTACCCGCCAGATGTTGTTGACCGCAGTGCCCGCTTACAAGCTCGCGCTGGATCAATACCCTCTGCCGAATAACGGCACCATTAAGCCCGGCTCTTACGTCGGGGACTACAGCGCTACCAAAAGGATGCTCCAGTCAGACAATCATGTTGACGTAAAGGGAGATGTGATGCTGACGTCTATCAGCCGCCTATCTGTCAGCTTCAGTCGCGGCAATCCGTATGAGCTGAGTCCAAGAATTTTCGTCAGTGACGATCGAGTGTGGACCAATCCGGTGTATCGTGGCAATGTAAGTTTCATCACGGGAGGGCCTCAGTGGACCTCGGAGACTAGATTCGGCTACAACAGACCCGACCAAAGCCGGCTGGACGGATATTTTGCTTTGAAGGATTCCAACAATCCAGACGAATCACACTTCCCTTACGGACGGCGGCTCCCCAATCTGGACACCACGCTCGGGTTTAGCGGGCCGGGCGGTGAATTGTGGGTGGAAACCGGGTACAACTACCAGCTTGAAGAAAACTTCGCGCTGGAACGCGGCCATCACTCGCTGAAATTTGGGGGCGATTATCAACGCACGAATGGCAGCCGCACCAACCCGCAAGTTCCCGATGTTTACTACACGAGTCTACAAGGTTTGCTGAGCAACACACCCAGCCAAGCGGAGGCAAGTTTTGGACAAGGTGTGTTCAGCGGGCATATGAGCGAGTTCGGCTTTTTCATCCAGGACGATTGGCGCGCTACCCCGAAGCTGACGCTCAACTTAGGGCTCCGCTACGATTTCTATTATGCATTGAGAGTCGATGGCACCCTGCAAGACCCCACGGCAGGTATATACAATCCATCTTTTCTCAGTATGGACGGCAACTTTACCGTCGGCCCTTTCCGGCCTTTGAGCAACATCTATAGCAACGATCCAAACAACTTTGGCCCGAGGTTCGGCTTTGCCTACAACCCGGATGGCCACGGGAAAACCGCTGTTCGTGGCGGATTCGGCATGATGTTTACCAATCAGATGCCGGGCGCGATGTGGGCCGGAGCCCAAACAGATCAGAACATTCCTTTCCGGGATTTCTTTACCGCTAACCAGCTCGCGAATGCCAGATTGAAATTTCCAATCTATGCTAGCGATATGGGCGACTTGGAGCGCAGCCTCGCCCTGCAAAGCGGGAACAAAAGGGTGGCAGCTTTCACAATTATCAACCCTAACCTGCAAAATCCCTACACGATGCAGTATTTGTTGGATGTTGAGCATCAGTTGACTCCCAGCATGATGTTCTCAACCGCATTCGTAGGTACGCGAGGCGTCAAGTTTCTTGCTTTCCGGTGGGCGAACCAAGTGCGCCCGGATGGTACAATCCCCAATCCGAACTTAAGCCGTGCTTACTACGTTGATAACTCGCAAACGCTGACCTACTTCGGATGGCAGAACTCGTTCAAAAAGCGTTTCTCGCACAATGTAAGCTTTGACGCCAATTACACCTATTCGAAATCGCTTTCGACGCAAGGCGGCGATGTCGGGGCCTACTACCAAAACGGAGTGGACAACAGAAATCAAGATTTCTTCGATTTGAGAGCCGACCGCGGCCCCTCCGCCGGCGATATGACTCACTACTTTATTGCAGACGTGGTTTACCAATTGCCCGGCCTTTCGAATCTGAGCAACTCTTTTGTCCGCCACGCGATCGGCGGCTGGCAGGTATCCGGTATCTTCTCCGCAAGTAGCGGCCAACCCGTGTATCTTTCTCAGCCCGCATCCAACAATGGACAACGCCCGGACTATATCGGCGGAGCGCCCATACTGTCGAACTATCGAAGTACGCTGCAATACCTGAACCCCGCCGCCTTCGCCGCAGTTCCGCTTTCCGCCACCGGCGGCGCGGCGATCCGGCCGGGCAATGCAGGACCCGGCGAGTGGCGGGCGCCCGGTCAGTGGAATCTCGATTTCAGCTTCGGAAAGAACTTTGCAATTCGTGAAAACATCAAGCTGCAGATTCGCGCCGAGATGTTCAATGCATTGAATCATACAAATCTTTCCGGACTGAGAACGGGTATTACAGATCCGTTTTTCGGTCAGCTCTTGAGTACGGCGGGGGCGCGAACGATTCAGTTGAACGCTAGACTGACTTTCTGATCTACCGTGCGGCAGGGTTTCAATGCTGCCGTACGCGCCCTCTCATCTCTCGGTATCCCATGGACGTGGAAATACGCGTGGCGGTTCGGACTACCGCTTTGGACAGTGCCGGGATCTGCTCATCGCTGATGCGGAAAGCAGGTCCGGCGATACTGACAGCCGCGATTACATCGCCGGAACTATTCCAGATCGGAGCGCCTATGCACCGCAGCCCCACCTCGCGCTCTTCGTTATCAATTGCATAACCACGTTCTCGGATAAGCTTTAATTCAGCCTTGAAGCGGGATATCTTTGTGATGGTCTTTGGAGTATATGACTTCAGTGGTTGCTCTCGCAGATAGGCCTCAACCTGCTCTTCAGGAGCGAAGGCCAGCATGGATTTCCCGAGCGAAGTGCAATGCGCGGGTGTCCGGCTACCTACGGTGACCGGAGTGCGCAGGGTTTGAGTGCTCTCCGCGCTGACCAACGAGACTACCTGTCCATCCCGCAGAACCGCCAAATGTGCCGTCTCGCCTGTTTCGGAAACCAGGGCGCGAAGATGGGGCAAGGCAATCTCGTAGACGCTTAACTGCGATACCGCCGATAGACCGAGTTCCATTAGCCGCGAACCCAGGTGATACCGGCCGCTTACCGAATTTCTTTCCACGAACCGGTTGGCTTCGAGCACCATCATCAATCGATGTGCCGTACTCTTGTGGAGGTCCAGGCGGTTAGCGATTTCCGGGAGCCCGATACCAGAGCCGCTCTCCGTCAATATATCGAGAATTCGAAAAACGCGGTCGAGCACCTGCACATGGTATACGTTTGGCTTTTCAGCTTTGCTTCCGCTTGCCATAAGAATGCACGCGCCCTGGCCCCCTAAGCCGTATATCTAACTGAGAGCGACGCATTGAATCTATCTACGAGTATGTCGCTAATGAAAATAGTAGAGTAGAATTCCGTAACCGACTCCGGCCTCATCGGCCGGATGCGCCACCTGGAACGCCATAAATTTCCCGTCCGTGGATACCACTGGGTTCGAAGCTTTGTATCCCTCGTAATCGTTGAAGTACGTCAGCCTCTCGAAATCTTTGCCCGTTCCATCCAGGCGTAATTTCCAGATATCGATGTTTCGCGATCCATGCTGTCCACCGAGCTTGTCGACTTGCCGGTCGGCCTCGACGTTCGTATAGCGTCCGTCCGGGTAAATGCCTTCACATTCGTTGTACGTTCCGGGCGCCTTCGACATGTTGGTTACCTTCCCGGTGCTTAGGTCGATGACCATCACTGAGGCAAGCCCGTGAGGTTCATAGCAGGTGAACGTCATCTTCTGATCGTTGTCAAAGAAGTCCTGCGCTTCTATCGTGCACGCTTTGGACCGGCTCTCATACACCATATGTTTGTTGGCCAAATGCGCCGAATCGCCCGAGATTACTGCGTCGGCGACGAACAATTGCGACTGATCCGGGGCAAGCTGCGGATCTTGAGCGTGAACCACAGAATACGAGATCTTCATACTCGTTTTTGAAACCGCGGCGCCTTCCGACATCTTTTGGCCGAGACGCTGCGGCTTGGACCCCGGCTTTTTGCTTAGGAACCAGAGCTCGTTATCGGCAGTCCGGCTGGTGTGAATATCGGAGAACCGCGCCGGCCCGATCAGCAGGTAATCGCCGGAGTGCAAATGCATGACGCGCAGGAAGGCAGCCCCAGGCACATTGCAGGTCAAGCATCGGATCACATGCGTCTTCAGGTCGATTACAAATGCATCGCCAAAGCTTTTGTCCATAAAAGCAATACGCTGATTATCCGGCGAGATATCGGCGCGCTCGCCGAAGTGGGTGAGAAGCACGATGCTCTTCGGAAGATGATCGAGCGGATTTCCCGATTTTCGTTGCCCGAAAGCAGGAAGGGACAGCACTAAAAACGCGAGAATGCAAATGTAAGCAGATTGAGGCGTTATCCGAGCATTCGCAATCATAAATGGCAGCATCTCATAATGCGGTATGCCGTCGCATTTGCGGCAACGGAAGACTAATATCGCAAACCGTTCCTGAAGTCAAGAGAAAACCCAATCTTTTCCGGAGGCCAAACTAGGCGCGACACTCCGGAAGTGACCCAGGGCTCGAAAAATCGCACACCTTTCCGGTTTCCGGGACACCGGTGTAGGCGCGACTCGGCTCCGCGACGGCTCCGCGTGAAGATTTTGGATGATAGCGAGGTAGCCAACCTTAAGTGCAAGTCTGGGTTCCGCCGCTGCGCACATCCGTGGCTGCGCACTCAGCATTTTCCAATCCAAGAATGAGCCTGAAAATGAGATTTCATTCCAATACAGGATGAGCCCAAAATTCAGGTTTGATTCCAATACAGAGTGAGCCCCAATAGGGCGAGCAAATCAGGGCATGCTTCAAGCGTCTCCTTT
>DASRGE010000019.1:0-189153 GCA_035651215.1 Bryobacteraceae bacterium | reverse complement strand
GAGTTCGGCTTCGCCGACCGGTTTATAACGCTCGCGGAAGCCGGCGAGGTGGGACTCGTAGAGTGCGGCGTCTTCGGCGGGCAGCAGGACGGTGCGGCCGGTGAGACCCGTTTTGAGAGCGTTCTTCGACGAGATGGATTTCCCGGTTTCCGATGTTGGGCCGGTGGATGACTGCGCGTTGGCGCGATTGGCGTTCAGTTGAGCGTTGGTGGCCATATATAAAAATGGCCCGGAGCGAGGTAGCAGCCTCGTCCGAGCCTGCCAGAGCGTAGCAGACGAAGAGGCGAAAACGAACCATCGATTTGAAAAAACCTTGCTAAGCGGCTGGAATGGAGGGGGAAATAATTCTGTGGAAAAGTGAAATGTGATTGGCTGCGGACGTGTGCCGCTCTTGTGTGTCATTGCAAGACACACATTTTTTGTGTCAAACTAGTTTGTGGCATGCCAGGACACAAATCTACCCGCAGACGTGCTCATATCTTTCTTCCCGACGATCTCCTGGCCGACGTCGATTCCCTGGTCGGCCCCCGCGGCCGCAGTGCGTTTTTGACCGAAGTCATCCGCGAAGCCGTCAACCGCCGCCGCCTGCTTGAGTTTTTGAGCAGCAAGGAGCCGATTTTGAAAGACGAACACTATCCCGAGTTCCGCGATGGCGCAGAAGCTTGGGTGCGCCATATGCGCGACGAGGATCTGCGCCTGGAGCGCGAAAAGCTCGGCGACTGGTTGGATGGCGCCACTCCGGAAAAATGACTACCTATTTGGTGGATACCAATATTCTGCTCAACGCCCTCAATCAGAAACGCGGGTACCACGAGCTGCTCAATGGATTAGTGAACCAGGGGAACCGGTTGGCGTGTTGCACCGTGATTTTAGGCGAGCTGTTCACGGGCATTCGGCCGGCCGATCTGGAAAAGGTGCAACAGTTCGTCTCGCTGCTGGCCTGGTATGGGGCTACGCCGGCGATTGCCCGCCGCGCCGGGCGTCTGCGCTTCGACTATGCCCGCCAGGGAGTTACGTTGTCGTTGCTCGACGTGCTGATCGCGGCAACTGCCCTGGAGCACGGGCTCACCCTGATTACCGCCAACCGCAAGCATTTTCCGATGGCCGAGCTGGCACTCCATCCCTTGCCTGGGGAGGTAAACCTCTGAAGCGCGCCACCAGACGGTCCTTACAGTTCGGGCTTTCTCAATGAATCTGAACAGGGTCCGCGCTTCCGTAATATAAAGCGTTAAACAGCAGCTTGAACGTCGCATGAGGCTGCGCACGGAACGTTACTTCAGGGCCGAGCACAAACATTTTTCCGTTTCCTAGCGATGCTTCGAGCACGGCTGTTCCGCCGTCCAAATACTGCTGTCCCCAAGCCCAGCCGCTTTGAAGCGGCGCTGTGCCGGAAAACCAGGCCACCGCCGATGTATGTTTCAACTGGGCATCGGGAAGCAGCTTGAACACCGGACTGTTATCGAAGAAGACATTGACGGTTTCCGGCATGCCGTAGGCGAGCGGATTCGTGTTGTCTACATGCACCTTCAATAACGAACCGGGGATGTAATACTTGGTACGCGGCAAGGGATGCTCATGCCCGTCCGCGCCCATCTCGGTCAGATAATTCGCCACCGGAAGGCCCAGCGCCTCCGCCATACTCGTTGAGCTTCCCACCGTTATCACCGATCCGCCCGCGGCGATGAAGGCTTTGATCTGCGGCAGCGTGGTTTGGTCCGTGATTTTGCCCAGCCACGCGCGGTATTGCTCGGGAATGGTGGCCGGGTCCGGCTGGGTTCGGGAGAAGCCGCCAAAGCCTCGATTGCCGCCTCTCAAATACGCGCCATCGATAAAGACCAGCACATCGAAGCGGCTCTTCAGATCGCCCGCGTCCAGCATCTTCGGATAAACCACTTCAAACGGAAACTCGTATTGCTCGAACAGCCAGCGATCCCAACCCGACGGCATCAACCCACCATATTGATCGTAAAGTCCAATACGAATAGGCTTCAGCTTCCAGGCAGCCACCGAGGGCGTTTGCTCGACACCGGTGGCGCTGACACCCAGCTCATTCGCGCCTCGCTCCAGAATCGCCCGCGCCGCGGCGGATTCCGGCACCCAAATCGTTCCCGTACCCAGCGAGTTCTGCTCTTCTTTGAGCCAGTACACATCGCAGCCGGCTTTCAGCAGCCGGTTGATCACCTTGAACGAATTATTCACGCGATGGCTGATCAGATAGCCAGCGGGATGCGGCGGTCCCGAAACCGATGCGCGGGGCGGATGCAGCAGGGCATTGATTTTAGTGAACGGCCCATCGAACCCGTCCAGAATGCGATCGAACTGCACACCCATTTGCATGGCCAGCGTCCATCCGGCGTTGTCGTACGGTGGTATGGGCGGCCCACCCGGATACAGAAAATCGTTCGGGTGATGCTGCGGCTCAAACATGTCCATCACGTGCGGCCTGAATGCTTGCGCCGTCTTCACCACATAAGAACCAGCCGGATACGTTTTCCCCGCCACTTGAAAGGAGGAACCGGCTTGCATCACCGTGATGCCGGTCTTCAGCAATGCATTCACGAACTCGGTCGCATTGGGGAAATCGGCTTGGTCCGAAGGAATAATGTAGCCGCGTGGATCGCGATGCGCCGGATCGTGCAGAACGGTCTTATACAAATCGCTGGGCACATGGGCAGCCGCGAGCCCGCCGACGCTCAGCCCGGCCGGCATCTCCTGCCGCGAATTCGCCGGATGCGGCGCAGCGGCGCGCAAGGCTTCGATGCGATCCGGCGTGATGGTCCAGTGATCCAGGCTTCCGTTTTCGATCGAGTTTTTGCCCATCCGATAGATGTTGTAAAGCAGCGTCTCCCGGTTGCGCGACGCGTAATCGAGAATCGCCCGGTTGTTCGTCATCTCGTACTCGATTGATTGACGGTAATGCCAGGTTTGCGGGGCTACCGGAAGCGGCAGGTCTCCCGTCGGCAACTGCCGGTCCGGCACCAGCGGGATCTGCATCGGCGTCGGATTGCCAATGATCTCGGTCAGAATCCCGATCATGTTGTGAAAGTAGGAAATCGTCCGCAGCCCGCCGTTCCACCAAGTCGAATAATTCGCCCCCGAGCGCTGCGCAGAGCCGCCCTTTCCTTCGGCCACAAGGCGCTGGTGCATCGCGGTCCCCACCGCTTCCACATCCAACGGAATTAGCGGATCGAAATTGTAGTTGAACGGATCGCGAAATGGCGGCATAAAGATCACCGCGCCCACGGGACCGGTCTGATGGTGATTGTAGACGATCTCCGGAAACCACTCGATGAACATCTGGCGGTTCATGTTCGTGGTCTCGGGCATGTTGGACATGTAGAAGTCGCGATTATTGTCGTGCCCGATGTAGTGCTGAAACAAGCGCGGCAGGCCATTCAGGCTCCGCTTCTGCGGATCGGGTTCCCGCATGTACCAGTTGGCCACCAACTCCTGGCCATCTGGATTCGCCAGTACGCACAGCAGAATATCGTCGTTCAGAAAGCGCAAGGTCTCGGGATCGCTCCGGCTGACCATCTCGTACACTTCTTCGATCTCCTGCTGGGAGCCCACCGTCTCGCTCGCATGTAAGCCGCCGTCGATCCAAACCACGGCTTTGCCTTCGTGCGCCAGCGCATGCGCCTGCTCATCCGTGAGTCCTTCGGCGTGCGCCAGCTTCTGCGAGATTTCTTTATAACGCGCGAGATGCTTTTGATTTTCCGGCGAGGTAATAATCGCCATGTACTGCGGACGATGCTCCGCGGTCGGGCCGATGTCGACCAGCTTCATCCGGTCCGATTCGCGTGCCAGGGTCTTCCAATACGATTGAAGCTGCGTGTAATTCGCGACTTCGTAATCGTCGCCTATGTTGAACCCGAACGCCTGCTTCGGCGTGGTGATCTTCGAATCGCTTTGAGCAATCGCCAGCGAGCCAAAAACTGCTACAGCCAGCAGGGACCGCCGAGTCGCAATCGACACCGGTTAGCTACCTGTTTGCTGCGGGTCCTGCCGGAGCTGGTTCATGAGCACTGGCGTTTGTCTTCTGTGCGTCTTCCGGGAAGGCCGGGAACGCCGGCGGATGCTCGTGCTGCTCGTGACACGTGAAGCAGCGCACTTCCGGACGGTCCTTGAAATTGTCATGGTTGATCGAAGCAACCATATCGATCATTTTGCGCGCGGTCTCCTTCGGCTTCTTCTCGTCGGCATCGAAATGGCCCTTGACGTGGCAGAACTCGCAATCCTTGTTCAAGGACCAGGCGATGTAGCGCATGTTGTCGATGAATTCGGATGCCGGCAGAGTCTTCAGTGAAGTCTTCACGTTTTTGAAATGCTGCTCCGCCGTTTGCTCGGGCTGCCGCAACGGTTCAGCGGCCGAATCGGGCTGCTTCTCCAGCACCAATGTGTTCTGCTGCTGTTTGCCGTTGTTATTGCTGTCCACTGTGATGGTCAGCGTCTGGCCATTGTTCGAAAGCTCGTAAGTGCGTTTGAAGGTGCTGGGGCGTCCGGCGACTTCTCCATTGACAATTAACGTGTTTCCTTCGGACGAAGCAACCAGCCGCGTGGGGATTCCCTGATAGGGACGTACGACCGGCTTGCCGTTCTCGAGAAAACTCAGCCGCGAGCGCTCCTCTCCGCGCTGGCCGCGGATACCGGTTGTCTCGTCGATTTCCGGAGCCGTTTCCTTCGTCCGCGGATTTGTCCACGTCTTCCGCTCGATCATCACCAGATAACTTTGGATCGGCGGACCCGCCACTTTGCTCTTCTGCAAATCGGCCTTCCACACTCCTGTGATATCCGGCGGGTTCCCAAACACGAGCGAACCCGAGCACACCGCCAAAGCCAGTAGTTTTCGCATAGTTTGCGAAAAAGTATAGCAGGATCGAATCGTGGCCACGTCTTCAGTGTGCCGCCGTGGGCTTCAGCCCGCGCGTTCATGAATCACCAACGTGCAAACTCAAAGCATGAGCACTCGCGTGCAAACTTTCTGGCGGCAGATCAGCGATGGCATTGCCATCCAGCAGCTCTGGTTGCAATTTCAAAGCGAAGCTCGCGCCAGTTACCGCCTGTATTCGAGGGAAGTCGATTGGACCCGCGGCCAGCAGGAAACCCGTGGGCAGAGGTTCCGGCGAATCGTACGTGGATTGTTCTGGGCGATGGTGCTCAAGCTCTCGCCCGCCCGCCGGGTCCTGTTTGTTGTCGCGCTGGTTCTGCTTGTGTTCCCCGGGTTGAGCTTCAACTATCACGACGTCCAGTTGCAGATGCCCAATCTGGCGTTCTTCTCGGCCATTCTGTTTCTGGTTTTACTGGCCTTGGAATTAGCAGATCGCGTCACCATGAAACGCGATCTCGAGATCGCCAAAGAGATCCAAAGCTGGCTGATGCCGGCCGCGCCGCCGCAAGTGCCCGGGATCGACATTGCATTTGCGACACGCCCAGCCAACACCGTAGCGGGCGATTACTACGATGCGTTTCTGCGGACCGGAACCGCCGATCCGCAATCCAGTTGCCCGCCGCTGCTGCTGGTCGTCGCCGATGTCGCCGGAAAGAGTGTGCCCGCCGCCCTGCTAATGGCAACCTTGCAGGCCAGCCTCCGCACGCTGGCCGGCATCTGCACGGACACGGTCGAGTTGATAGAGCGCTTGAATCGCTATGCGTGTGACCAAAACGTGGGAGGGAAACGGTTCACCACTGCATTTCTGGCAGAACTCGATCCCGCTACCCGGCAGCTCACTTATGTGAATGCCGGACACAACTGGCCCGTTCTGCGCCGGGTTTCCGGCGGAATCGAGCGGCTGCAAACCGGCGGACTGCCGCTCGGGCTGATGCGAAATGCGCGTTACGAATGCGGGCGGGTAACGCTGGCGCCCGGCGACCTCTTGCTGGTGTTTACCGACGGGCTGGTGGAAGCCGAAAACGATAGCGAAGAGGAGTACGGAGAGGGCCGGATGTTCGTTACGCTGAACAGCCGCCAGGATGGAAGCGCCGCGGATGTGCTCCGGGATCTGATGAGTTCCGCGGACGGATTCGTCGGATTCGCGCCGCAGCACGACGATATTACATGCCTGGTGCTCAGAACCGGGCCGGCCACGTGAAATGAAACGTCGAGCCTTCGCCCGGCGTGGAATCGACCCAAATGCGGCCGCCTCGCCCTTCGACAATTCGCTTGCAGATGGCGAGGCCGAGACCGCTGCCTTTGATTTCCGGCCCATGCAGGCGCTTTAAGGGAGTAAAAACCGCTTCGGCAAATCGCGGATCGATTCCCATACCGTTGTCCCGGACATGGATCACGCATTCCTCCTTGTGGCGCTCTGCCCAAATGTGCACCAGGGGCGGAATGCCGGGCCGGCTGTACTTCACGGCGTTCCCCACAAGGTTTTGCAAGAGCCGCAGCAGGCGCGCCGAATGGCCTACCACCTCCGGCAGGGGATCCCAGCTCAACTGAGCTTCGGTTTCCTCCAGGAGGGGCTGCAAATTGCGGCGCACCTGGTTCAACATTTCATCCAAGGGCACCGTTTCCAGATCTTCCGGTACGCTCGCGACGGTTGCGTATTGCAGCAGCGAGCTGATCAGTTGATTCAGCGTCTCCGCGCTCTCCAAAATGGTGCTCAGCAGATGTTTTTGCGTTTCGAGCGGTGCGGTTCCCAAGGAATTCGACAACAGTTCAGCGAAATTGTTGATACGCCGCAGTGGCGATTGTATGTCGTGGGCCACTTCGTAGGCGAAGGAGGACAGTTCCGCATTAGCCCGTTCCAGCGCGGCGTGTACCGATTTCATCTCCGAAATATCGTTATTGACCTCGATGACATGCGGTGCTGTCCCGTGATTGCGGGAGTGGAGTACCCAGTGGCTGGCTACCGTGATCGTTTTTCCATCTTTCGTTCTATGTGTCAGCTCGCCCTGCCATTCGCCGAACTCCAGCAAGCGCTGATTGATATTTTCGAGCGGCTCCGGAAACCTGGTCTGCAGCAGATCGTGCGTGCGCCGGCCTTGTGCTTCCTCCGACGACCAACCATACAGGAACTCGGACCCCCGCGTCCACTCCACAATGGTCCCGTCCACTTCGCGGATGATCGTGTGCGTCAGATCCAGCGCGTGCGCCAGTTCCGATACCTGCGCCGCCAGACGATCCCTCGCCTCCGCGGCGAGTCTCCGCTCGGTGACATCGCGCATCACTTTCGTGTAGCCAAGAATCTCACCGGCGCCGTTGATGATGGCGGTGACCATCCCATCCGCAAAAAACACGGTGCCGTCCTTCCGTAAATGCCATCGCTCGTCCAAACTGCGCCCCCTGGATGCTGCGATATCAAGTTCGCCGCGAGGCGCACCGGATTGCCGGTCTTCCGCGGGGAACAGGATATCGAAGGGTTGACCTAAAAACTCGGCCTCGGCATAGCCGAGCAGTTTTTCGACGCCGGTATTCCAACTTTCGATGATGCCCTGGGGATCGATGCCGAAGATGGCGTAGTCGGGAAGGCTTTTAATCAGATTTCGGTATAGGGCTGCCTCGTGGGCATCCCCGAATTTACGGAAAGGCATGGATTTATGTGATACGAGCCCGAATTGACGTTCAGCCGATAAAATTTGAAGAGTTCTACGCGGCAGTCGCGGAAACGTGGGGATCTAAAAGGCTACAGATCCGGCTGGCGACCTGTGTCCATCCCTGGATCGAAAACGGCTTTTCCAGGTAGAGCGCGCCCAGACGCGTCACGGCTTGTTGCAGTTCTTGTGACAAAAGACCGGAAAGAACGATGGCCGGCACGCTCTTCCACTTCGAGTCGGATCGAATGGCTTGAAGGATGTCCAAAGCTGTCATTCCCGGCAGCGAAAAATCTAAAACCAGCACGCCCGCCCGGCGCTCAGACTGGAGGACCGGCAACAGTTGATTTCCGTCCGAGACCGATTGGATCTCGGCGAAAATATCGACCCGCGCCACGGCATGCCGCAGCAGGAGTACATCGCTGGGATTATCGTCCACAACCAGGATTTTTGGAATTCGCACCTTCTACTTTCTGGGGGTACATCCCCACTTTATCTGGGGAGTATCAGAAAAATCAAGTAAATTTTTCACAACTTGAAAAAATTTACGCAATGTAGCGGGCAAAACAAGTGAAAATGTCGCAACGCGATAGAACTAACGTTTTACCGGCGCCCAAACTCGAACAAATGCAGGCAATCAAAATTTTCGATTGTACTCTGCTTGGCCGGAAGCTTACTATTGTTCAAACACCGGCGACTCAGGTACCGCGTTTGTTACCCGACACTCCGTTTCGTGTAAGTATGCCGACGAATCAAGGAGTAACATGCGAGTATCCGCTAGAGTTGCAATCTTTTTCCTGAGTGGTGCGCTGGCCGCCCTTGCGCAGCAGCAAAGCACCGCACCCGCTCCGCTGAACGCGTTTTCGGCCTCTTCGGTCCGCCTCGGAGGGATCGATTTCAGCGCCATGGCGGACGGCTATTACAGCCTGAGCGACAACCACCCGGCCAGCGGCTTCAACAATCTGTACAACTTCGACGATCACGCCGATCAGTTCGACCTGAACCTTTTGAAACTGACCGCCAGCCACGATCCGGACCCCGTCGGATTTCGGGTGGACATCGGTTTGGGCCGCGCCATGGAAATCATGCACACGCCGGTTCCCGATCCCTCCGGCTTCCGTTTCATTGAACAGGCGTACGTCAGTGTCAAACCGAAAGGCTGGCACGGTTTCGAAGCCGATTTCGGGGACTTTGTCACGTCTGCTGGCGCGGAAGTCATTGAGACGAAGGACAACTGGAACTACTCGCGGTCGCTGCTGTTCGCCCTGGCCATTCCCTATTACCACTTCGGCATTCGTACCTCCATGCCGATCAACGGAACCGTCACGGCTGGCCTCCAGGTCATCAATGGCTGGAACGAAATTGTGGATCTCCACGGAAACAACCTGCAGACCGTTGGCCTGAATGCCGCCGTCACCCGCAAGAAGTTCACGTGGACGAACAACTACTACGTTGGCCCCCAATACACGGCAGCAACCAGAGGGAACCGCAACCTTTACGACACGACGCTGCTGTTGACCCCCAGCGACAAATTCAACGCCTATGTGAACTTCGATTACGGCCAGCAGCACGGAATCGTTTCGGGCTTGAACCATTGGGAGGGCATTGCAGCGGCGGCGCATTTTCAAGTGACAAAGCGCATCGCGCTCAGCCCGCGCTTTGAGTATTACGATGATGCGGCCGGATTCACCACGGGCACGAAGCAGCACCTGCATGAAGTGACCGTGACGGGTGAATACAAGATGATGGACGGCCTGCTGGCGCGGCTGGAGTTTCGCCACGACGGCTCCAATGTTCCCTATTTCGATCACGGATTGCAGTCCGGCGTATCGCAGACGCAATCCACCGCAACCCTGGGTTTGATTGCATTCTTCCCCGTAAAGCATTAACGACGGAGCCCCGAGCGTAGAAGCACCAATAACAGAACCCCGACCGTAAGGGAGGGAATTTTCAAGGAGACATGAATGGCTGAGAATAGCTCGATCGAGATGAAGCCCACCCTCGGGCTTACCGGTTTAACCATGAATGCAATGGCGCTGATTGCGCCGGGAGCGTTCCTCTGGCTCACGTTTGCGCTCCAGGCGAATACCGGAGTCACCGCGCCGGCGATGTGGCTCGGGATTGTGCTCGCGCTGGTCCTGTGTCTGGCCACGGCGGTGTGCTACGCCGAGATGGCGAAACTCTATCCGGGAACCGGAAGTTCCTACTACTTCGCGGAGCAGTCCTTTCTGAATCACCACAAGGCGTGGCGTTATGCGCGTCTTTCGAAATTCATCATCGGCTGGGGCTCGCATCTCTATTACTGGATCTATCCCGGCGTGATGGTCGCGGTGATGGGTGTTCTCTGCGGATATCTGGTGGGAAGCATCTGGCCAAATGTCATGAGCGCTTCGAACCCCGGTCCCATGTTTATGGCCTTGGTCGCGTTGGTGTTTTCGTTCGCCGTTGCCTACATAGCGCATCGCGGAGTGAATGGGTCCACTTCCGTGAACATCGCCATTAATGTGATTCAGATTTCAGCGCTGCTCGTGTTCTCCGTGCTCGCGCTGGGTTACCGGATGAATCATCCGCCCGGAAGCGTTGCTTTCCAGTTCGATTCCGCCTCCGGTGAGGCGTACACCTACGAATTCGCCACCACCAAAACTGTTGCAAACGGGCAGACCACGGAGACGATTGTTCGCGATGCGAACGGCGTGCCGAAACCGAAGCTCGATGCGGCCGGGAAGCCGGTTCCGTTCCGCATCAGCTATCCGGAAAAAGACGAAAAAGGCGCATTCCTGAGTCATCCCTCGGCGGGATCTGTGGTGGGAATTCACAATTTCGGCTGGGTCTTTGTCCAGGCGACCATCGCCATTCTCATCTTGGTCGGTTTCGAATCGGTGACCGCGATGGGCGGGGAGGCCAAGAACGCTAAACGCGATATACCGATCGCCGTTATTTCCTCGCTGCTGATCCAAGGCGCCTTCTGCTATCTCATTGAATATTTCGCGGGGAATTACTTCCTAAACAGCGGCTACTCGATGCAGAGCGCCTCGGGATCAGCCGCGCCCATCGGCGACATGATGATTGTCGTCGGCGACGCGATCTTCGGTCCAGGGCACGGGCGCGCCTTTATGTTCATTGAGGCGTTCACCGTGTTTCTCGCGATTATCGGCACCACGCTTTCCTGCATGAACACCGGCGCGCGCGTCACGTATGCAATGGGGAAAGACAAGGAACTGCCGGACCACTTCGGCGCTCTGCACAGCGCGAACCTGACGCCGCACCGGGCGATCTGGACGCTCGCGGCCATTTCGGCGGTCATCGGTATCATCGGCGTTTCGTTTGCGTTCGGCGATGCCGCCGCGCCTTCGGACGCTACCATTCAGGCTCTGCCGCACGGCTTCTGGTCCAGTTTCGGTTACTTGTCTCATGACAAACTGGCTGCTCTGCCGAATACGCTCATCCTGGTAACGCTCGCTTCCAACTTTGGGACATTTCTGCTCTATATGTTGAGCTGCATCACCTGCATGGTGGCCTTTCACGGGCATCCCAAATTTAGGCTGGTTCGCCATTTCCTGATTCCGCTATTCGGGTTGGCGGCGAACCTGGCTTGCATGGCGTTCTACTTGATCGGGCCGTTCATGGGCTACGGAACCAAGCTGGAACCGCTCCTCGCGCTGGGAATCGCCTTCGTCTGGGGCTTGTACGGTGTGATCTATTTTGTGCGGAGCAGCAAGGCCGCCGGCCGGACAACTTTGGTGACGGAAGCCATCCGGCCCACCGCCATGTAGCGCTTGAGAAAAATACTTTGGGCCACAGATTCACACGGATGTACACGGATAAGTTCTTTGCTTTCCATCGGTGTGTATCTGTGTCCATCGGTGGCTAATCTTTTTCCGCAGCAGCCATGTTGGAAGTGGAGTTCGCCCAATTTTCCGATCAGGGCCGCGTCCGGGACCACAATGAGGATTTTCTCGGTTTCGCGGCCCCCGAATCCGAACAGGAGGCGCGCTCGCACGGTTGGCTCTTCGCGCTCGCCGACGGCGTGGGCGGGCAGGATCGGGGCGAAGTCGCTTCCAATCTCGCAGTGGAGCATCTGCTCGCCGGTTTCCGTCAGGCAAATGGAAGCGAGCCCCTACCGGCGCTCTTATCTCGCTTAATTCAGGGAGCCAACGGCAAAATCTTCGACGCGGGCCTCTCCGCAATTTCCGCGCGAACGCAGATGGCGACCACCATCGTCGCTTGCGCTTTACGCTTCGATCGCGCGGCCATCGCCCACGCCGGCGATTCCCGCTGCTATCTCCTGCGCCAGGGTTTCGCCGCCCCTCTCACCCGCGATCACACCGTTGGAAACGAGCAATTGCGTCTCGGCCTGATTAGCGCGCGAGAAGCTTCGAATGGCTCGACGGCTCACCTGCTCAGCCGCGTCGTGGGTAACGAAATGTTTCTGAGCGTCGACACCAGCGAGCACCAGATCTTTGCCGGCGACGTGCTGTTGCTGTGCTCGGATGGACTCCACCGTTCGGTAAACGCAGAGGACATGTCCAGAATTGTGGCCCCGGACTCGCCATTGGAAGATGCAGCCCGCGAGCTGGTCGCGCTCGCCAACGAGCGCGACGGCAGCGATAATATAAGCGTCCAGGTGATTCGTGTTCGAAGTGTGGAGCGAGTCGGCATGTATCGCGGAAGACATTACAAGATCCAGTGAGGCATGACGGCACTCCGCGCGGGCGACCAACTTGACCATTTCCGCATTGAGTCGCTGGTGGCTCGCAGCGGGATGGCTTCTATCTTTCGGGCCGTCGATCTGCGCTCCGGCCGGCAGGTGGCGCTCAAAATTCCGCATCCGGAAGTTGAAAGCGATCCGGTCTTCTACGACCGCTTCCATCGCGAGCAGGATATCGGCACAAAGCTCGATCATCCCGGCGTGATGAAGGTGCTGGAGAATCCGGATCGCTCCCAGGTCTACATGGCCATGGAATGGGTGGACGGCCGCCTGCTGCGCGACATCTTGCGTGAAGAGAAAAAACTGCCGCCCGATCGTGCGGTTCGCATCGCGCTTGGAATTTGCGATGCCTTGGAATACATTCACACGCACGGTGTCGTCCACCGCGATCTGAAGCCGGAGAACATTATGGTGGACGCGACTGACGGCGTGAAGCTGATCGATTTCGGCATTGCCGGGCAGGAAGGCGCGCGCCGCCTCACCTTCGCCAAGCTGTCCCAGTTGATGGGGACGCCCGATTACATCTCACCGGAGCAGGTGAAGGGCAAACGGGGCGACGGACGCAGCGATGTCTATGCGCTCGGCGTGATGCTGTACGAAATGTTGACGGGGCAAACTCCCTTTCAAGGCCCGAATGCATTTGCCATCATGAACGATCGCCTGCTGAACAATCCCGTGCCGCCGCGGGAAATCGATTCGTCCATCTCGCCTGCGTTGCAGGAGATCGTGTATCGCGCCATCGAACGCGACCCCAAAAACCGCTACGGCAGCGCGCGCGAAATGGGACAGGATCTGCGAAACCCCGAACGGGTCGGCGTCTCCGAACGCCCTGAACTAACGGACTGGAAACATCGCCGCTCGCCTCTGCATCGCAAAATTCTCTTCTATCTCATGCTCGCGGCCATCCCCGTCGTAGTCTTTGGTCTATTGTTGTACGTGGCAAAACACACGTGAAGCACCCATGACGCGCGCCGAACAAGCGATCATGCAGACGATCCTTTCCATTCCAGAGGGCAAGGTGGCCTCTTACGGAAAGGTCGCCGCTGCGGCCGGTTACCCCCGCCACCATCGGCAGGTGGCCCGGTTCTTGCGCAAGTACGGGAGCCATGTACCGTGGCAGCGCGTGGTGGGCGCAGGCGGTGTGCTGAAAACGACCGAAGACGGAGCAATGTATCAACGCTTACTGCTCGAAAGAGAAGGCGTGCGATTTAATGGCGGCCGCATCAATCTCGCACTCTACGAATGCTCGTTCGAGTGAGGCAATGGGAAACAAATCACCCCTCGAATTTCGTTTCGCAAAAATTGACCTGCTCACCCGTATTCCACCGAAACCAGGAACAACCCGCTGGCCGGAGCGGTCGGACCCGGCTTGATCCCGCATCCCGGCTCCAAGCGCGCCATCACGCCTTCGGGCCCGAAATTTCCTTTCCCCACCTCCAGCAGCACCCCGGCGATATTCCGAACCATGTGCTTCAAAAATCCCGACCCCGTGACCCGATAGACGAGCCGCGGGCCATCTCTGGCCAGAGTGGATCGAAAGATCGTGCGCACCCTGGAGGCATTCAGCGCGTCCTTCTCGTCCGCCGCCGCAAACGCCGTGAAATCGTGCTCCCCTTCAAATAGCGGCGCGGCTGCGAGCATCGCCGGTTCGTCCAGCGGGTACGGATGGTGATACACGAACCGCCGCTCGAATGGCGAGCACACCTCTTCGCGGAAAATCCGGTATTCATAGGACTTGCGCCGCGCCTCGAAGCGCGGATGAAAATCGGGAGCCGCCTCAGCGACATTCGTGATGCGAATCGTATAAGGCAGCAGCCGGTTCACCGCGCGCCGGAAGTTGTCGGGCGGAATCGAATTGCGCAGCGAAACCGCAGCGACCTGCGCCAGCGCGTGAACGCCCGCATCGGTCCGCCCGGACGCGCTCACATGGACCGGCGCGCCCTCGATGACTTCAATTACCTCTTCGAGTGTCCCTTGAATGGTTGGGAGCCCCGGCTGCACCTGCCAGCCATGAAAATCCGTGCCGTCGTAAGCGACGTCGAAACGCAATCGCCGCAACGCAATCAGGTCCTTCGCGAACCGGGCTTGACGATCGGTTGCCCCACGCGGCATAGCGGGCATTCCTCGGGCTTGTACGCAACCGGGTTCAGCGTCGCCAGCGCAACGCGCGGAACGCCCACATCTGCGAGTCCGTTGCTGCGATCGATAATCGAACCTGCAGCCAGCACTTCAGCGCCCGCAGCCTGCGCGACGCGCACCACTTCCTGCGTGCTTCCGCCGGTCGTAATCACGTCTTCAATCACCACCACGCGTTCCCGCGGTTGCAATTCAAAGCCGCGGCGTAGCGTCATTTCGTTGCTGGCTGCATCGCGCTCCGTGAAGAGAGCGCGTGCATTTAGCGCTCGCGCCACTTCGTGCCCGATCACGATGCCGCCCATCGCCGGCGAGACCACCACGTCCACCGAACTGTCACCGATGACGCCTTGCAGCTTGTGCGCCAGCTCGCGTCCCAGCCGTTCGGCGTAAACCGGAAAAGCCAGAACCTTGGCGCACTGGAGATACTCCCCGCTATGCAGGCCGCTAGTCAATCGGAAATGACCGCGTAAATACGCGCCCGTCTGCTCGAACAGGTCCATCGTGGAATCTGCCATTACAGCCGAAAGGATAACAAGCTCCCGGATTTTCTAAAACTGGCAGCGCCTATCCCAAAAACGAACACTCAGTGCCACTCCGCTTCTTGAAGAATGAATGCGTTAGCCAGCGCATCCGATGGCAACGAGCTTGCGGAGGGATACCGTTCGGAAGCAATTGACTGGCCCATCGCTACAATACGGAGTAATCGCCAAAATAAATCACGGAACTTGTGCTGTGCGCATCTCGTTTTCGTTGGCAACGGGCCAACTCTGTAGGGAAGCCGGAAAACAGGCCGTTCTCTCGCTTAGCTTCTAATTTGAAGGTCGTAGACGATATTGATGAGACGATTTCAAGGATTTCTGTGTTTACTCTGCACGTTTTTAGTGGCAACAGGCAGCATGCCGGCGCAAAACGCCATCAAAATCACGCCGCCGAACGGACGGCTCGGCTGGCTGACGCGCCCCTACAAGCCCAGCTACGTGCCCGAAATCAATCTGAACAACTCGGATCGCCTGCAAGCACTCGTCCGGGGCGGCAATCTCTATCTGAGCGCGCAGGACGTGATCGCGCTCGCGCTCGAAAATAACCTCGATATCGAAATCCAGCGCTACAACCCGCTGCTTCAAAAAGAGGTCACCAAGCGAACCGAGGGCGGCGGACAGCTCCGCTCGGTGGGCACTGGCGTCGCGCAAGGCCCGCAGAGCGTCAGCCTCACCGGTGTCAGCCTCACTTCGAGCGCGCTTTCCGCCGCGAATTCAGGCGTCAGCTCCAGTGGCCTCCTCACTTCGCTGGGCCCCGCTGTTCCAAGTTTTGACCCCCAGCTATTCCTGTATGGAAACTTTGGCCATTACACGTCGCCCTTGTCGAACACGGTTCTGACAGGGACGACCGAACTCATCAATAGCCAGCGGACGTACGAAGCGCAGTATTCGCAATACAGCCACTTCGGCACGTTCTGGCAGCTTACCTATGCAGGTCAGTGGAACCGCTATAACAGCGCGCGGTATAACATCAACCCGTACTTTTCAGGCGATCTCGATTTTCAGATCTCGCAGAACCTGCTGCAAGGTTTCGGAAGGTCGGTCCTCACGCGCTTCATTCGCATCTCGAAGAATAACGAAAAGGTCTCGGATCTCACCTTCAAACTGCAGGTCATCACGACGGCTTCCGCGGTATTGAACCTCTACTGGGACCTGGTGAGCTTTTACGACGATGTGAGAGCGCGCAAGAATGAACTCGCTACCGCGCAAGCTCTCTACGAAGACAACAAAAAGCAGGTGCAAATCGGCACCTTGGCTCCCATCGAAGTGACGCGCGCCGAAGCCCAGGTCTATTCGAGCCAGCAGGATCTGCTCATTGCTCAGACGAACCTGCTACAGCAGGAGACCGTCCTGAAAAACGCTCTGAGCCGCAATGGCGTTGCCAGCCCACTGCTGGCGGAAGTGCACGTGATTCCACTCGATACGTTTTCGGTTCCGCAGAAGCAGGAAGAGCGGCCCATCGAAGATCTGGTGCAGCAAGCTTTGAAGAACCGCGTCGAGATTCAACAGCAGAAGCTGAATATTGACAGCGACAGCATCAATCTGAACGGCATCAAGAATGAGTTGAAACCGACTCTGCAGGTCTTTGCTCAGTTGACCAACAATGCCCTGGCTGGGACTTATAACGTGTTGGAGCCGCCTGTCTGCAACAGCCCCAGTGCGCCCGAAGGCTGTATCCCCAGAATTCCCGCCATCATCGGCGGATATGGAAGTTTGCTGGGCCAGATCTTCGGCCGCGATTACCCCAGCTACTCGGCCGGCCTTTCTTTGAGCATTCCGCTGCGGAATCGCGCCGCGCAAGCCGACTACGCATCGACGGCGCTTCAGAAGCGTCAGGATGAAATCACCCTGCAGAAGGCCATAAACCAGGTGCGTGTCGATGTGCAAAATGCCGTCATCGGCCTGCGGCAGGCGCGGGTGCGATACGACTCTGCCGTGAAGGCCCGCATTCTGCAGCAACAGACCTTGGACGCCGACAAGAAAAAGTACACGCTCGGAGCATCCACCGTGTTCCAGGTCGTAACGGATGAACAGACGTTGGCCGCCGCCGAAAGCACCGAGACGCAAGCGCTGGCGAATTACAGCCACGCGCAGATCAATTTCGATCAGGCGATGGGCACCACGATGGAAGTGAACCACATCTCCTACGACGAGGCGCTGTCCGGACGCGTCGCGCGCCAGTCCGTCCTGCCCGCCAAACTCCCCAACCCGGAGCAAGTCCAATGACGCGTGCTCATTCGGCCACTTGCTTGCGCGCGTGGTTCTGTAAGAGCCTCTCGGTCGTATTGTCTTGCTCCTGCCTGTGGGCCCAGGTACCTTCCATCTCTTCGGAGAAACCCACAGGCAGCATATTCATTCGTCCTTACAAGCCTGCTCACATCCCGCCGCCGCGTTTAACGAACGCCGGACGCCTGCAGAGCCTCATCCGCGGCGGCAAGCTCTATCTCACAGCGCAGGATGCAATCGCGCTCACGCTCGAAAACAATCTGGATCTGGAAGCCGATCGCTACAATGCTCTGATCGATCAGTGGAACATCGAGCGCGCCGAGGCAGGCGGACCCTTGCCTGGCCTTCCGAGCGGTACCTCGCAAACGGGAACGGTCGTTTCTGGGGAAGGCGCGGCCGGCGCCCAGAGCGCCACTGGCATCAATATCTCCGGCGGAAACAACAGCACTTCCAACTCTGTCGGCGCCAGCATCACACAGATCGGTCCCGTAACCCCGACGCTCGATCCAACCTTTCAAAGCACGGAAGCTTTTTCTCACAGATCAACGCCGGTTGCGAACTCCACCCTGCAGGGAGTGACCAACTGGATCGAGAACACCCGCGGCTATAACGAGTCGATCAGTAAAGGATTAATCACGGGCGGCACCATCACACTGAATTTCCGCAACTCTTATTTGAATGAGAATGTGCCGACGGACCTTCTGAACCCGCAAAACGGAACCTTGGTGTCGCTCCAGTTCCGCCACAATCTGCTCAGCGGCTTTGGAATCGCCGTAAATTCGCGGAACATCACCGTCGCTAAGATCGCGGGGAACATCAACGATCTCAACTTTAAATCGGCGGTGATTGGCGCTGTGGTGAACACCTTGAACCTCTATTACGGTCTGGTCGCCGATTACGAAGACCTGAAAGCAAAGCAGAGCGCTCTAAATGTGGCTCAGCGATTTTATGAGGACACCAAGAAGCAGGTGCAGATTGGCACCATGGCGCCCCTGGACGTGACCACCGCAGAGGCGCAGGTCGCGTCTTCGCAGCAGGATTTGGCGGCCTCCCAAACCACGCTTCAGGAGCAGGAGATCTCGCTGAAAAATACTCTTAGCCGTACCGGATTGGCCGATCCGCTGCTCCGTGAAGTTCAAATCATTCCGCTCGATCGGATCGAGGTTCCGGAAAAGGATGAATTTCCTCCCATGAAAGATCTGGTCGCGACAGCGCTCGCCAACCGTCCCGATATCGCGGCGGAAAAGCTGAGTCTGAAGAGTACGAAAACCGCCAATCTCGGCACGGAGAATGGAATCCTGCCGACGCTGGATGTTCTGGCCACCGTGCAACAGCAGGGTCTCTCGGGCACACGCCAGGGCGACCCCATCCCTCCCAGCGAGCAATCCCAGATCCTGAGCAGCGGAGCGAATATTCCTCCGGGGTTCGGCCCTTGTCCCGCGACGCGCGGAGGCCCCAGTCTTCTCTGTGAACTTCCGGACCCTTACTTCGTAGGCGGCCTGACAAATGCGCTCGGTCAAATGATCCGGCGCAATTTCCCCAGCCAAAGCGTGGGCGGATTTGTCGCGCCCACCCTGCGCAACCGCCAGGCGCAAGCCGACTACGCCGTCGGCGAGCTGGGTTTGCGCCAGCAGCAATTGCAGAATGCAAAAAACATCAACGAAATCGCCGTCGATGTTTCGAATCAGGTGATCGGGTTGCGGCAGGCGCGTGCGCGCTATCAGGCCGCGGTGCACAACCGCATCCTCGAGCAGCAATTGCTGGAGGCCGAGCAGAAGAAGTTTTCACTCGGCGCGTCCACTACCTATCTCGTGGTGCAGCAGCAGCGCGACCTCGCAACCGCGCAATCCGCCGAAGTCGCGGCGCTCGTCGCCTATAGCGAAGCGCGCATCGGTCTCAATCAGACGCTCGGTACCACGCTGCAAGTGAATCATGTATCCATCGATGAAGCAGTTACCGGACACGTGCCGCGTTCTTCGGCCATTCCGGCAAATCTGCCCACCGCTCCGCCGCTGCCTCGGTAAAAAATGCGCTCGTAGCGCAGCGCCTTGAACTCAAATCTTTGAAAATACGCGTTTTGTCGTTTGGTATCCCAGATGCTAATAAGCGGGTGTACGTGAAAAGATTAGCTCAGGGAACGATGGTTGCTCCGCATCCGATACCCACAGAATCAAGACACACCAACCTGTAATTTCTTCAAATACCCAACTCAAAGCCCACCCAACCAAATTCCCTGAGCACTTCGAAATTCGTCCTAGAACAACCAGTACTTAATCGGGCATGCTGCGCAAACTACGGCTGATTGCTTCGGCGATCACCTTGCCGTGAAAGCGTCCGTTTTCGATGAAGATCTCGTTGGTGTGCGTGCCGGCTACAATCACTCCCGCGAGGTAAACCCCCGCGCGTTCGCTTTCGAGCGTTTCCGGGTTCGTGATCGGTTTGGATGTGGCCGCGTCCAGATGGATTCCGTGCTCGCTCATAAATTCGAAATCGGGACGATACCCCGTCATCGCAAACACGAAATCATTCTTGAGCGTGACTTCGCCGTCCGGCGTTTGAATCGCCACGTCGTGTGGACGGATCTCTTTTACACTGCTGTGAAAGTAAGCTTTCAGTTCGCCGTTTTTGATTCGATTCTCGATGTTGGGCTTGATCCAGTACTTCACGTTGTGCGAAATGCCCGCACCACGATGCACCAGGGTGACGCGTGCGCCCGTCCAGAATAGTTCGAGCGCGGCAATAGCAGCCGAGTTCTTCGCGCCGACAATCAGCACATCGTGGTTGTAGTAAGGATGCGCTTCGCGATAGTAATGGATGACTTTGTCCAGGTCTTCGCCCGGAACGTTTAACTGGTTCGGAATATCGTAATAGCCCGTCGCAAGAATAATCTTGCGTGCGGAATAACAATGCGGCTCGCCCCAGTTCGTTTCCGTGCGAATGGTGAACTTGCCATCTGTGCCGTCGAAGCCCAGCACGCGCTCGTACTGGTGAATGTCGAGCTTATAGTGATCCGCAACCCGGCGGTAGTACTTCAGGGCCTCCGTGCGCCCCGGCTTTTCGTTGAGCGACGTCATCGGGATGTCGCCGATTTCGAGCAACTCCGGAGTCGTGAAGAAAACGAGATTGATCGGGTAGTGGTAAATCGAATTGACGACACAACCCTTATCAAAAAGAACTGGGCGGAACCCGCGCTTCTGTACCTCGATACCGCAGGCGAGACCCGTGGGCCCCGCGCCGACAATCGCGACGTCGAACTCTTCCATCAGAGCAGCGCCCCGACTTTTTCATAGACGCTTGCCAGCGCCGAGGGTAGAGCATGCGGGTCTTTGCCGGCTCCCTCGGCCATATCGGGACGGCCGCCGCCCTTTCCGCCAACTGCCTTCGCCACTTCGCCCACCAACTTCCCGGCTTGCACTTTCGCCGTAAGATCCTTACTGACCGCGGAAACGATCGACACATTCGAATCGTTTACCGAAGCGATTACGATCACCGCGCTCCCGAACTTGTTCCGCAGCGAATCGGCCAGCACACGCAATTGCTTGGAATCGAGCCCTTCTACGCGTTCCGCGACTACGGTTGCTCCGTTTAGCACCCGGCCGGTTAATTTTTCGATCTGTTGATGAGCGAACCGCTCTTTGAGCTGCTTTAGTTCCCGCTCGACAATTTTCTTGTCCTCCAGCAGCTTTTCGAGGTGATCGACAACATTGGTTTCGGCGCTGCGGAGCAACTTGCTCGCTTCGGCGATCTGCGCGGTCGCTTGTTGAAAGCGCTCCAGCGCGCCTTCCCCCGTAATCGCTTCGATTCGCCGGGTTCCCGCTTGAATACTTCCTTCGTAAATGATCTTGAACAGGCCGATATCGCCGGTCCGCCCCACATGCGTGCCGCCGCACAGCTCGCGGCTGAAACCGGGAATACTGACCACCCGCACGCTATCGCCATATTTCTCGCCGAACAGCGCCATGGCTCCGGTAGCCAGCGCGCGATCCAGATCCATAATGTCCGTGGTTACTTCGGTGTTGAGCAGAATCTGCTGGTTCACCAGACGCTCCACTTCGCGAATCTCGTCCTCGGTCATTGCGGAATAATGCGTGAAGTCGAACCGAAGCCTGCCCGGTTCGACGACGCTGCCCGCCTGCTTCACGTGCGTTCCCAACACCTGCCGCAGAGCGGCATGCAGCAGATGCGTGGCCGTGTGATTCCGCATAGTCGCGCCGCGTGCCGGCGGATCGACGGCAGCAATCAGCCGGTCGCCAGTTCGGATTGGCTGGAGGACATGAATCTTCTGCACCATCGCCACCGGAGTGGCCTTGTACGCGCCTTCTACCACCGCGACCTTTTCGCGAGTTTCCGCATTGAGCAAAAGACCTGTATCCCCCACCTGCCCGCCGGACTCGGCGTAGAAAGGAGTCTTGAGAAATACAATTTCCGCCGGGCCTTGCTCCACCAGATCCACCGGCTGCTTCTCGACGATCAGCCGGGCGACTTCGACCGGCGCTTCCAACGTTTCGCGGCCGATGAATTCAACCGCAGGTAATTCCTTGTAAACGTCCGCGATCTGCGCCTTGTCCGCGCCTTTCCAGCTTGCCCTGGCGCGAGCACGCTGCTGGGCCATCTCCGCGGCGAAGTTCTCGCGATCGATGGTCAGGCCGAATTCGCGCGCCATCTCTTCCTGCTCGTCCAGAGCCAAGCCATACGTGTCGTATAACTTGAAGGCCGCTGCACCCGGGAGGACGCCGTTAACGGCCGACTTGGCCTCTTCCTGGAAAAAGCGCTCGGCCACCTGGAACGTGGTGGCATAGCGAGTCTCTTCATCGCGAACGATCCGGCTCACGCGCTCGACGCTCTCGCGCAGTTCCGGATACGCCGGTTTCATCAACTCGGCCACGAATGCCGTGAGTTTGTGTAAATAGGGTTCAGACGCGCCTACGAGCCTTCCGTTGCGCATGGCCCGCCGCATAATTTTGCGCAGCACATAGCCGCGCCCATCATTCGACGGCACCACGCCGTCATGAATCAGAAAAGTAGTCGCGCGGGCGTGATCGGCATTGATACGCAGCGCAATATCGGCGCGTTCATTGGCATGCCGCTCCACATGCAGCAGTTCCGCCGCGTGCTCCACAATCGGCCGGATCAGGTCCGTGTCGTAATTCGACAGATGGCCCTGCATCACCGCGGCCACGCGTTCCAGCCCCATGCCGGTATCGATGGAAGGGCGGGGAAGCGGCGTCAGTTTCCCATCTTCCGACCGGTCGAACTGCATGAAGACCAGATTCCAGATCTCGACGTAGCGCCCGCCGGCGTCCGATGGAAACTGTTCGTGCTCGCGGCCCTTTTCCGCCGCGCAAGGGCCTAAGTCGAAGTGAATCTCCGAGCACGGGCCGCACGGGCCAGTCTCGCCCATCTGCCAGAAATTGTCTTTTTCGTCCAGACGGAAGATGCGATCCCGCGGCACTCCGGCCACTTCGCTCCAGAGTTTTTCGGCTTCGTCGTCTTCGCGGAAGATCGTGACGTACAGCCGGTCCTTTGGCATCCCAAACCACTGCGGGCTGGTGACCAGTTCCCAGGCAAACGCAATGGCATCGCGCTTGAAATAGTCGCCGAAGGAGAAGTTGCCGAGCATCTCGAAAAACGTGTGGTGGCGCCGCGTGTAGCCGACGTTCTCCAGATCGTTATGTTTGCCGCCTGCCCGCACGCACTTCTGAGCCGAAGCGGCGCGCGAGTAATCGCGCTTCTCCAGTCCAAGGAACACTTCTTTGAACTGGTTCATTCCCGCATTTGTAAACAGCAAAGTCGGGTCGTTTGCAGGCACCAGGGATGCGCTTCGAACCACTCGGTGGTTCCGCTCCCCGAAATATTGCAAAAACTTGGCCCGAATCTCGTTTCCAGTCATCTTGTTCTTTCAGTTTCTCATCCATGCGCAGGTCTTATCATAAATTCGATGTATTTGAGCCGCTTACTGGCCCTGGTGTTTGCCGTCTCTCTCGTTTGCCAGGGACAAGAAGAGTCCGTTACGTATGCCAATCCAGACGCAGCGGGAGTGACATTGGCCGGGACTCTGACCAAGCCGGCGAGCGGCGGTCCGTTTCCGGCGATACTGCTGATCGCAGGACCCGGCCCCATGGATCGGGACGAAACGATTGCAGGCCACAAGCCGTTTCAGGTTCTGGCCGACTATCTAACCCGGCAGGGTTTGGCCGTCTTGCGGGTGGATAAACGAGGAGTCGGTAAATCGACCGGCCAGTTCGAACAAGCGACCACTCAGGATTTCGCTTCGGACGCCGAAGCAGGTGTCCGTTATCTAATGACCCGATCCGATGTCGATTCCAAGCGCATCGGGCTGCTCGGGCATGGGGAAGGCGGCCTGGTCGCTCCGATGGTTGCGGTGAAGATGCCGCAGATTGCGTTTCTGGTATTAATCGGAGCTCCCGGCGTGAACGGCGAACAGATTCTGTTGGAGCAAACCGAGCGTTCCGAGAAAGCCGCCCATATCCCGGAAGAGCAGATCAGCGCGGATAAAGAGATCGGGAGCATGCTTTACAAAATGGTTCGCGAGGGCAAGACGCCCGCCCAGCTCAGCGCGACGCTAAACAGCCTGCCGGAAGATGAACGCGTGTTTGCCGCGCACTGGCAGCCGCAAGTGCAACGCATGAATTCGCCCTGGCTGCACTGGTTTCTCTCCTACGATCCGGCGAAGGTGCTACAGCAGGTGAAGTGTCCGGCGCTCGCCATCGATGGCGAAAAAGACATGCAGCTCAATCCCGAGCGGAATCTAAATGCCATCAAAGCAGCGCTCGCGCGCGGCGGCAACCACGACGTTACGGTACATCTCTTCCCCGGTTTGAATTATCTATTGCAGCCTGCCAAAACGGGCCTGGGCTGGGAGTACGAAACTATTAAGGAAACGATTGCGCCCGATGCCCTGAACCTGATCGGCAACTGGATCGCCCAGCACACGGCGGCCGCTACGAAATGATCTGCGCCTTCTTGATGTGATCCAGCTTGGGGAAGTGCTCTTCGAGATAGGCGTTGCCGATATCGGCAATCGCGGCCGGATTGGGACCTGTGCCGTTCGGCGGAATGTCGCCGTAATCCATGTAAACGTGCATCAGGTTATCCAGCCCTTGAATCACCTCGCCGAACGGAGTGAAGCCTTGCGGGTCTAACGTCGCGCTGTTATCAGCTAAGTTGGCGAACACCTGAGTTGTCCGCGAATTCGGCTCGCTCGTTTTCGCGAATACAACGGTTCCGGTCTTGTTGGAGACTTTCGGCGGATCGTCGGGAATCGAAATGTCGCTCCAGGACTTGTTCACTTGCGGATCGCCATTGATGCCCCACTGGACAACGAATCCTTTCAATGCGCGAAAGAACGCGTTGTTGTTATAGAAGCCCATCTTGGTGAGCTCATAGAAATGATCGGCCCCGATCGGCGACCAATCGCGATGGACCAGGATCACGACATCGCCCTTCGTAGTCTGCATCCCCACCTTATACTGAGCCGGAGCAGGCTCCATTTTGGCAGACTTCTTGCCTCCGCTACAGCCGGTTGCGATGGCAGCAAGGGACGCAGCGAGCAGTTCCCGCCGGGTCACTTCGCATCTCTCCAATTGGGACCACTCCCGACCTCCACTAGCAACGGCACAGACAATTCGTGTACATTCTCCATTTCTCTCTTTACCAATTCCTCCAATTGCGCGGTTTCCGAAGGCGGCGCTTCGAATACCAGTTCGTCGTGCACCTGCAACAGCATGCGGGATTGCATGCGGTGTGCTGTGAGCAGATGTGCAATACGGATCATAGCGAGCTTGATCAGATCGGCCGCGGTGCCTTGCAGCGGCGTATTAACAGCCGTGCGCTCAGCGAAAGAACGGGCTGAAGGATTGCGGCTGCGCATATCGGGAATGGGACGGCGCCGGCCTAACAGGGTTTTCGCAACGCCGGTTTCACGCACTTCCCCAATGGTGCGGTCGATAAATTCGCGCACCCCCGCGTATCGTTCGAAATAGCGGCGGATGTAGAGCTCGGCCTCTTTCCGGTCGATGCACAGCGTCTGAGCCAGGCCGAACGGAGTTTGGCCGTAGACGATCCCGAAATTAACGGTCTTGGCGGCGCGCCGCATGTCGGGAGTAACCATCGCCGGGTCCACGTTGAACACTTCCGCAGCCGTGCGCCGGTGGATGTCTTCCTGCTTGCTAAAAGAATCCACCAGCACCGGATCGCGGGACATGTGCGCGAGCAGGCGAAGCTCGATTTGCGAGTAATCGGCGACGACCAGATCCCAACCGGATTCGGGAATGAATGCTGCCCGAATCTCGCGGCCTTCTTCCGTGCGGATGGGAATGTTCTGCAAGTTCGGGTTCGAGGACGAGAGCCGTCCGGTAGCGGCCCCGGCCTGATTAAACGTCGTGTGCAGGCGGCCGGTTTCGGGACGAATGAGTTGCGGGAGGGCGTCAATATAAGTGCCCTTCAACTTCGTGAGCTGGCGGTAGTCGAGAACCAGTTGCGCGACTGGATACGAGGGGGCCAAGCCTTCCAGCACATCGGCCGCGGTGGAGATCACTTTCCCTTTGCCCCATTTGACCGGCGCGGGCAGATTCATCTCTTCAAACAGAACCTTCCCCAACTGCTGCGGAGAGTTGATGTTGAACGGATGCCCGGCCAGCTCGTAAATCTTTCGCGCGAAGCCTTCAATCCGTTCTGAAAGGCGGGTAGAAAGTTCGGCGAGAACCGCGGTATCGACGCGGATGCCGTTACGTTCAAGCTGCGCTAGGACGGGAGCCAGCGGGCGGTCGATTTCGCGGTAGACTCCGCCGAGTTCCTGCTGCTCCACCTGCGGCTTCAGGGTTTCCGCCAAAGTTAGAATCGTTTCGGCCTGCTGGTCCGCGGCGGGATTCAGTTTGCGGTCCAACATGCGTTCGGCCAGCGCCTCGGGCGAACAGCCGCCGGGGTCGGCGTTCAACAGGAATGCGTAAAGCATCACGTCGTCGTCTAATCTCTGTGGCCGCAAGCCGAGAGACTCGGCCGCGAGCAGGAAGGATTTAACGTCGTGAACGACTTTCACCACACTGTCCGATTCGATCAGTTCGCGAACGTGCGGGAGCAGGGAAGTGGGTACGGCGCGCCCTTCGCCGATGCGGTATGAGAGCCCGACGAACCCATTGGTCAAATCCAAAGTCACGGCAACGGGCGCTTCCGCCGGACGCTTGCTCAGCCATTGCTCTATAGCGGCTGCATCGGTGAGCGTTCCATAATCGCGCGTGGCGCTATCGTCCTCAGCAGGGAGATCCTTCAAAAGACTGAAAAACTCCAGTTCTTTATAGAGCGCCTTCAGGGCCGAATTGCTGGGCGGCTGCGCCCGCAAGGATTCGAGCTCCCATTCTATTGGAACTTTGGTTTGAATCTGCGCGAGCTGCTTGCTGAGTAGGATCTGGTCGCGATGATTTTGCAGGCTCTCGCGGTACATCTTGCGGCTGACCTCGGAGGACCGCTCAATGGCCGCTTCGACAGAACCGAATTGCAGAATCAGATCGCGAGCGCCCTTTTCGCCGATGCCCGGAGCGCCGGGAATGTTATCGATGGAATCGCCCATCAGCGCGAGCAGGTCGGCCACTTGGCCCGGCTTCACTCCCATGAACTTTTCGACTTTGGCCGAGTCGTACCACTCGTCGTCCTTCATCGGATTGAGCATGAAGACGCGGTCATTGACGAGCTGGAGCATATCTTTGTCGCTCGATACGATGACCACTTCGAGCGGGCAGCCGTGATCGCGGCAGGCGATCGCGCCAATGACATCGTCGGCCTCATAGCCGGGAAATTGCAGGACGGGGATGTGCATGGCGCCCAGGATGCGGCGGATATACGGGATCTGTTCGGCGAGGTCGTGCGGCATTTCTGCGCGGTTCGCTTTGTATTCGGCAAAGCTCTCGGAGCGAAACGTCGGTTCGCTGCTTTCGAAAATGGCGGCAATGTAATCGGGTTTGAAGCTGGTGGTCAGCTTGCGAAGCATGTTGTGGAAAATGAAAATCGCTTCGGTCGACAGGCCGGCGCTGGTGCGCATGGGCGGCGCATTGCTGCGCGCGCGGGCATGGTAAGCGCGAAAAATAAAACCGAAGCTATCGATCAGAAACAGACGTGGGACTGGCAATAACTACAGGATAAAAGGACGCGACTGGTAGGATCGGATTTCCGCTGTGAATTTCCGCTATCCCATCTTTCTCGACCTTGCTGGCAAGAACTGCCTTGTTACGGGGCAAGGCCACGAACTCGCTGGCAAGATTCATGGGTTAGTGGACACGTCGGCCAACGTGACCTATGTAAACCCGAGCGCCGAGCCGGCCATTCAGGAGCTTGCCGCTGCGGGTCTGATCCGCTGGGAGGCGCGCGATTTTCGTCCGAACGATCTCGATGACTGCTTTTTGGTGATCACGGATCGGGATGATAACTCAGAGGTGTTTCGGCTAGCCGAAGAGCGGCGAGTGCTGTGCAACGCGGTGGACGAGCCACAGCATTGCCGGTTCAGCTTTGGCTCGGTTCATCGCCAGGGCGACCTGACCATTGCGATTTCGACCAACGGCTGGGCTCCGGCCTTGGCAGTCCGGTTGAAAGAGTTTTTGCAAAGCAATGTCGGACCGGAATACGGAGATTTGGTTGAACTTCTGAAAGAAGTGCGGCCGGAGATCACGACGCGTATGCCGGATTTCAGCACGCGCCGCGGTCTGTGGTACCGGATTGTGGATTCGGGTGCTTTAGAGGCGTTGCGCACAGGCGAACGGCAGAAAGCGATTGCGATGATCCGGGAGATGATTGAAGAGGCGGTTCAGTCGGCCGAATGAAGCGGTGTCTCCTGCAAGCGATTGTCGCAATCGGGCTTACCACTTCCGTTCTCGCCCAGGCCGCGAACTCCGACGCGCTGACCGAGGCCAATCTGGGCTTATCGCTCGCAAAGCAAAACAAATACAAAGAAGCGATTCAGGCGTACCAGCGCGCGGCTGCGCTGGACGCGAATATCCCTGGGCTGTACTTCAATCTCGGCTTGGCATGGTTCAAGTTGGGTAATTTCCGCCAGGCTCTGGGGGCGTTCGAAAAGGAAGACGCGCGGTCGCCGAACGACAGGACGGAAACGCTCATCGCCATGAGCGAATTCGGTTTGGGGCAATACCGCGAAGCCGCTGCGCGGCTCAAGGCGCTGGCGGCGGCAGACCCTGCCAACTCCGAACTGCAATACCTTCTCGCCAAATGCTACATGTGGTCAGGGCAAATGAAAGAGGCGATGGATCTGTTCCAGCAGATGCTCAGGCGCGATCCCGATTCGTCCGCGGTACATGTATTGATGGGTGAGGCGCTCGATGCGCAGCGCCGGACGGCAGACGCCATTCCGGAATTTGAGGCGGCACTGAAAGCCGCTCCTTCGGAGCCGAACGCCCACTTCGGGCTCGGTTATCTGTATTGGGAGCAGAAGCGCTATGACGATGCGGAGCGGCAGTTTCGCGAGGAATTGAAGCTGGCGCCCGGCAGTCCGGAAGCGAATGCTTATCTCGGAGATACGCTCATGAAAACGGGGCACACGCAACAGGCGATTCCATATCTGCAGAGAGCGATCGCGCTAAAGCAAAATTTGCACGTCGCGCATGAGGATCTCGGGATTCTGTACGCGCAGGACAAGCAACCGGAGAAAGCGATTACCGAGTTTCGAAAAGCCATTAGAAGCGACGCCTCGAACTACGATGCCCATTACCGGCTCGCGCGCTTATACCGGCAGCTTGGAAGAACGGCAGAGGCCGATAAAGAATTTGGGATCGTGCATAAATTACAGCAACAGAAAAGAGAAGAGCCGCTGATGAAAGTCAGCGGCCCTCGTTGATGGTTCGTGGCAGCCGTTAGAAGTAGAACTTCGCGCCAAGTTGAAATACGCGTGGATCCCACACGGAAGTCACCTGGCCGAAGTTGCTGGAGGAGTACGTGGAACTGACGCCGTTGAACTGCGTGTGATTAAACGTGTTGAACGTCTCGATGCGGAGCTCGAATTTCGTTCCCCTGGTTTCGCTCAAGAGGAAGTCTTTGAACAGCGAAATGTTCCAGTTATCGCGGCCGGGACCACGGACAGCTCCAACGGGCAGACTTCCCCAGATCCCGGGATCTGGCGTGCTGAACGCCGTTTTATCAAACCACTGCGCAAAACTATGCGGTGTCGGAATCGTGCCGTTGACATTGGGCCGGTTCGTAGCATTCGACAGGCCGTTGCTGCCTTGGGAACCACCGAGCGTGATCCACAGCGGAAGCCCCGTTTCCATCGTGACGATGCCGGATACGGTCCAGCCGCCGAGCGTAGCTCTAGCGAATGCATGGTTGCTCGTTCGTAGGAACGGCAGATCGTAGATGAAATTGACCAACGCGATATGGGTGCGGTCGAGAGCGCTCGGACCCATATCGTAGTTCCGGTTATATGGGTTCGAAACGGTAGAAAGGTCGCCGTTGTTCCCTCCGCCCGTCGCCGGATCGATGGCACGCGAGTAGGTGTACGCTGCCATGAGCGTGAGATCGTTCCCGATTCTGGAGTGCAACTCGACCTGCAGCCCGTTGTAGTGCGAATTCTCGGCGTTTTCGGACATGACGATCGAGTGGAAACCGCGATATTGCACTTCGCTGTTGTAAGGACAACCGGCGTTACCTGCGATAAGGCAAGGAAGAACGCTGGGACTGGGAAGATTGGTTTGGCGGTAGTCGTTCTGATGCCGGTTCTGATTGCCTACATAAGCGACGGATAGAACCGACCCTGCGGAGAGCTGCCGTTGAACACCAATGCTGTATTGATAGCTGGCGGGACTCTTGTAATCGCTATAAGCCAGTCCCGTGATGCTGCCGACCGGGATTGGCGCCGACCCTGGTGCTGCTATCGAGGTACCGGTGAGCAGGCTGAGGTTCGGGTTGGATAGCGACACGTTGTTGAATGTAACGCTGGCGCTGAAGGGCTGATTCGGGCCCGCGTTATACATGTCGTTGCCTTGAATGCGCTCGTACATGATGCCGAACCCGCCGCGGATCACAGTTTTTCCCGCGCCCGTGGGATCAAAGGCAAAGCCGACCCGCGGACCAAAGTTGAACCACTGGTCTTTCACCAATCCCTTCGGAATACCGTTTTGTCCGGCGATGCCAATTCCATTCAAGTAAAACTGGTAGCCGTTCAGGATTGGATTCGGGCTTGTCCCGAGGCCCGGGCTCGTTGGCTGGATATTGCCGCCGTCGGGCGTCAGCACCGCCGCTTTCGTTGGGTCATACAGGCCGGGATAGAAATTCGACATGCGGTTGTGCGCTTCGTACGTATGGGGAATGCCATCCCAACGGAGCCCCAGGTTCAGAGTGAGGCGGGAACTTACTTTCCAGTTGTCCTGGATATATGCCGCTGGTGAAATGTTATTCCAGTAGCCTTTATCCTGCACCGCCAGTTCTGTGTAGCTGTTCGATAAACCCAGCAGAAAATCGGCGAAATCATTGCCGGTGTACTGGCCGTTAAAGCTGAAATTGCCCTGAGTGGGACCGAACAGATCCTGGATCTTCTTATAAAGCGCCCAGCTTGCGCCGAACCGGAATTGATGCGCCCCCTTTAGCCAGGAGACATCGTCGCGAATTTGGTAGTCGTCGGCTTTATTGTGCCAGGGCCAACTGCCAACATCGTAGTTCGTTCCGAGTTGCCCGAGGCTGATGGAGGGTATCCGATTGTCGTTGTTGCCTGGAAAGAGCTCCGGGATTTTAATGCTGCTGGTGCGCTGGTAGGTACCCGTCGGAGTCAAGGTCAGTGTATTGCCGTTCGAGTTGAACGCGACCTCATTCAATAGATTTGGCTTGATGGAGTAAGTAGCGTGAATAACGTAGTGGTAGGCAGGATTGGTGAAGAACGTTCCAACCGTTGGGACGTTGTCACCGCTCCATTGCGTGGTGCCGTAAGTCTGGCCGACCTGCTCGGCGATGTAGTGGCCGAATATCTGAAACTTGTCGGAGAACCGGTGGTCAATACGAACGATCTCCTCGCGCACATTGGTCGGTAACTTATTGCCGCCGATGAAATGATCTGCCGCGCCATTCGGCTTCGGGAAAATGCCAGCAGCCAGCAGCGCCTGGGCATTCGGATCGAGCAGGGAAGCGGGAATCTGGTTGTTGTTGAAGTAAGCCGGCGTGGTCACCTTGCCGCTGCTGTCGCAGGTACTGAGCGCCAGGCCCGCGGCTAAAAACCTGCTGGCGATGTTGGGAGCGATCTGGCTTGGGCAAGGTGTACGGACTTGAATCGAGCCAAAAGCCCCGCCGTATTCGCCGGGATCCGGGACAACCGTGTTCACATTACCGCCCTGAATCAGCTTGCGCCATTCCATGTTGTAAAAGAAGAACGTCCGGTCCTTGTCCTTGTTGTAGATCTTGGGAATGAAAACCGGTCCGCCCACATTGAAGCCGTAGGTATTGAAACGCAATTCGGGGGACGCCACCCGGTTGGCGTTGTTGACGTAATTACCGGCATCGAGCGCATCGTTGCGGTTGAATTCCCACAGCGTCGCGTGGAGGTCTTTGGTGCCGGATTTGATGACCATGGTCATGGTGGCGCTCGAAGATAAGCCAAATTCGGCGCTGTAGTTCGAAGTGAGCTGGCGGAATTCGGCAATGGCGTCTTCCGACGGCATCACGTCCATTCCGCCCGCGCCGCCACGGTCCGCCGCCTCGCCGCCATCGATCAAGTACAAGTTATGGCTTTCGCGCATACCATTGAAGCTCACGGTTGCGTTACCGCCCGCCGAGGTTGGAACGTTGAAGTCTGACATGTTGCTTGAAGCGCCTGCCGTCAAGGTCGCCAGGTTGTAGATGCTGCGGCCATTGCTTGCAAGCTGCGTCACCTGTTGTCCGGTGATCATGTCGCTCAGTTCGCTCGACTCTGATTGAACGGCAACCGCGGTTGCCTCCACGGTGACCGTTTCCTGGGTGGTGCCGACCTCCAGCGGGAAATCTACACGCGCGCGCTGGCCGACGGTGAGGACGATGTCTTTCTGCTCGGCTGTTTTGAAGCCGGGCGCTTCGATCTTCACGTTGTACTTGCCGATTTGCAGGTCAGGTACCACATACTGGCCCGTATCGTTGGTCTTAATATTCGTTGAAACATTGGTCGCGGTGTTGGTGATGGTAACCGCCGCGTTGGGAACGGCGGCTCCGGATGGATCGGTAACCGTCCCGACGATGGTGCCACCCGTGCCGGCCTGGCCGAATGCCGACAAGGCGGCGGCAACCAGGATCGCAAACAGGGCGATCCAGCGAATCAACGGACCGCCACGACATTGTTGCCCCCGCGAGAAATGGCCACACACGGGCCTGATTCGAGTACTTGAAATCATAAATTCACCCCATCGTTTGAAATAAACACGGTTCGACGTTACGGGCGCGCCCGCTGTGCGACCGCTAGTCCGGAGACCCCTAAGGGTCCGAAGCATTGGGGTCTAGTATATATGAAACGGTTAGGAGGAATTACGGGCTTGCTGAGGCCAGCCTTATAAAAACTTGAGAAAAAATTGAGACCGATCAGGAAATCGCTTGCAATGAAGACCGGGAAGGCCCCGTTCTAGGTAACGTGAAGCGAAAGGTTGCGCCTTGGCCTGGAACGGATTCCACCCAGATGCGGCCGCCGTGTCGGCCCACGATCTTGCGGCAGATCGCGAGGCCCAGGCCGCTGCCCGAAGATTCACTTCGGCTGTGCAGCCGTTTGAATAAACCGAAAATCCGCTCCTGATATTCCGGCGCGATGCCGACTCCATTGTCTGCTACCGAGATCACCCACTCCTGATCTCGCGCCTCCGCGGCAATTTTTATTTCCGGGTCGCCGGGCCCCCGGTACTTGATGGCATTGCTGATGAGATTTTGGAACACTCTAGTGATCTGAACCGGGTCGCCGCTGATGACCGGCAAAGGCTCACGCGTGATTTGGGCCCGGCTCTCCAGAATGTTGTAGCGCAGGTTTGCGAGTGCGTCGTCCAGCGCCGCATCGCAAGAAACGGAAACGTACGAGCCGTCCGCGCCCGAATCGAAACGGGAATATTCGAGGACATCCCTCACCATCTCCCGCATTCGTTTTGCGTTCTCGATGATGTGGCGGATATAGAGATCTGCCTCGGGTCCGAGCCGGCCGCGGTACTGCCTCTCGAGCAGCTCGGCATAGAGCGAGACCACGCGCATGGGCTCCTGAATGTCATGGCTGGCGGCATAAGCAAACTGCGCCAGCTCTTCATTCGATCGCAGAAGCTGCTCCGTACGCTCTTCGACCCGTTTTTCAAGCTCCGCGTTCAGCTTTCGAACTTCTTCTTCGGCTCGCTTCCGCTCCTCTGCCTCAGCCCGCAACATCTCCGCTTTACGGCTTAAATCGACGAACACGGCGACTTTGGAGCGCAGAACTTCGGGAACAATCGGCTTGAAGAGAAAATCCACGGCTCCCAAATCGTAGCCACGAAACAGGTGCGCATCGCTCTTATAGGCGGTTAGAAAGATGATAGGGGTCTGGCGGGAGCGAGGCCGGCTGCGGATCATCTCAGCCGTTTCGAAGCCGTCCATGTCCGGCATTTTTACGTCGAGCAGAACGGCCGCGAAGTCTTCAGACAGTAAATGGCGAAGGGCTTCGGTGCCTGAGTTCGCCAGAACCAATTCTTCGCCGAGCCCTTCAAGTGCCGCTTCGAGAGCAATCAGGTTTTCCGGCCGGTCATCCACCAGCAGGATTTTCTCCCGCTTCTTCGGCGACGCGTCGGTACGCGTCAACCCCGCGCCATCGATCGTTTGCTCCATTTAGAACGCCTGTATTTCCTGCGGGCGGCGAGCGAGCCACACCCTCATGACCGAGAGAAGCTGTTCCATGTCGACCGGTTTCGGGATGTAATCGGAAGCGCCCGCCTGCATACATTTTTCGCGATCGCCTTTCATCGCTTTTGCGGTGAGAGCCACAATCGGAAGGTCCTTGAAGGCCGGCATATGTCGGATCGCGCGAGTGGTTTGATATCCGTCCATCCCCGGCATCATGACGTCCATCAGAACGAGATCTGTATCGGGAGTTGCTCGCAGAATCTCGATGCCGGCCCGGCCGTTTTCCGCGTGCAGCACTTGAACGTCATGCTGCTCCAGGACGCTCGTAAGGGCGAATATGTTACGTACGTCGTCGTCTACCACCAGAACTTTCTTTCCGGCGAGCGTCTCGTCGTACTTGCTTGCTTCGGCGAGCAAGGCGCGCTGGCGTTCCGACAAATCCACTTCTGCCCGATGCAGCAGGATCGTCGAATTATGCAACAACTGCCCGGAGGTTTGGACGTGCTTGACGACGCCGGCGTTCGACAGGCGTCTTATGGTGTTCGATTCCTCCTGTGTCAGCGGCCGCTTGCCGTACAAAATGGCGGGCGGAACCTGCGGGCGCGTCTCTTCCTGGATTCGCTCCAGTACGTCCAACGCCGGAATACCCGCCAGCCGTATGTCGAGAATCACGGCATCGAAGCGCAAATGCTGCACTGCTTCGGCTGCCTCGTAACCCGAGCTGGCATCAAAAATCTTGATGTCTCTCCCTTCGAGTAGGGCGTGCAAACGCTCCTGCCGTACCGCATCGGAGGTGGCCAATAGCAGCGTTTTCAATCGCGGATGCAGCGAATTCTCCACATCGGTGAAAATATTAGCCAATGAATCCTGCGTCAGGCTCTTCTCCACATAGGTCATCGCTCCAAGAGCGAGCCCCATACGGCGGTTATCGTCGCCGGTAATCACGTGGACCGGGATGTGGCGGGTGGCTGGATCGTGTTTGAGGCGATCAAGCAGCGCCCACCCGGTCATATCCGGCAGGCGGATGTCCAGCGTAATGGCAGCCGGTTTGAATTCGCGTGCGAGGGACAAGCCGGCGGTGCCATGCAAGGCAACGAGCGCCTTCAACCCGCGTTCGTGCGCCAGATCCAGGAGAATGCGTGCAAAGGTTACATCGTCCTCAATGATGAGCAGACAAGCGTCGCCAGGCCGAACCGTGGCGCGGTCGTCTTCGATCGCCATCTCTTCAAGAAGCGAGCCGTTCAGGTCCACCGGATGCGCAGCCGCGGCTACCGGCTGCAGTACCGCGGGCGCGGCGACTCGCTCTGCCGTGAAGTCCGGCGTCGGCGTCCCAGGCGTGTAAACCTGCGGCACATACAACGTGAATGTACTGCCGGCGCCGGGAGCGCTTTGCAGCTTGATTTCGCCTCCCAAGAGGCGTGCCAGCTCCCGGCTGATCGACAGGCCGAGACCGGTTCCGCCATATTTGCGGCTGGTCGTGCCATCGGCCTGCTGAAACGCTTCGAAGATGATTCTTTGTTTGTTCTGCGGTATGCCGATACCGGTATCGGACACAGAGATCGCAATTACGTTTCTGGCCCGGCTTAAGACAGGATGCCCGGCGCTCCAACCGCCCGTGGGGCGTTCGAAGCGTACTTTGACGCTGCCGCGCTCGGTGAACTTGAGCCCGTTCGAAATCAGGTTTTTCAACACCTGTTGCAGCCGCTTCGAGTCGGTCTGCATGGTTTCTTCGGCAAGAGCCGGATCGATATCGATCGAAAAATCCAGGCCTTTATCTTCTGCGACGTGCCGGAACGTGCGCGAACAGTAATCTCGCAAGTCGGTAAACCGGACCGTCCCGACTTCGACATCCATCTTGCCGGATTCGATTTTGCTGAGATCCAGAATGTCGTTGATCAGAGCCAATAGGTCGGTTCCGGAGCTGTGAATCGTTTCGGCGTATTTCACCTGTTTCTGGGTAAGATTCTTCTCCGGGTTCTGAGCCAGCATCTGCGCTAGTAAGAGTAGATTGTTCAGCGGCGTCCGAAGCTCATGGCTCATATTGGCTAGAAATTCGGATTTGTACTTGGAGGTGAGGGCCAACTGCTCCGCCTTTTCTTCGAGGGCGGCCTTGGCCTGCTCCACTTCCTGATTCTTTGTTTCCACCTCGGTCTTCTGCTCGGCCAGAAGCTGGGCTTTCTCCTCGAGCTCCGCGTTGGTCTTTTGCAGTTCCTCGGCGAGTGCCTGACTCTGCTTCAACAGTTCTTCCGTCCGCATCGTCGCGGCAATGGTGTTCAAAACGATACCCAGGCTTTGCGTCACCTGGTCAAGAAACGCCAGATAGATGTCGCTGAACCGTCCGAAACAAGCGAGTTCAATGACGGCCTTAGCCTGGCCTTCGAAGAGCACCGGAAGAACTACGATGCTGGACGGTTTGGCCTGCCCCAGACTGGAACTGATTTGCATGTAGCCGTCGGGCACATCGTTGACCAAAATGCGTTGCTTTTCAGTAGCGCACTGCCCCACCAGGCCCTCTCCCATGCGGAATTGCCGCCGGAGCCCGTCTTCTCCTGTGAATGCATACGAGGCCAGCAGCTTGAGAGTGGTCTCGCCGTCATTGCTTTCGCTCAGATAGACGGTTCCGTGCTGCGCTTGCACCAGGGGCGCCAACTCGGAAAGCAGCAGACGCGAAACGGTGACCAGGTCACGCTGGCCTTGTAGCATGCTCGTGAAGCGCGCGATGTTGGTTTTCAGCCAGTCCTGATTCTTGTTTTGGAGCGTCGTCTGCGCAAGCGTCCCGATCATCTCATTGATCTTGTCTTTTAAAGCGGCTACTTCGCCGAGGGCTTCCACCGAGATAGTTCGAGTAAGATCGCCGCTCGTGACGGCGTTGGCTACATCGGCAATCGCGCGCACCTGCGTCGTGAGGTTTGCGGCAAGCCGGTTCACGTTATCGGTAAGATCGCGCCAGATACCCGCGGCGCCCGGCACGCGAGCCTGCCCGCCCAGTTTTCCTTCCACGCCGACTTCGCGCGCCACAGTAGTCACCTGATCGGCGAACGTGGCCAGCGTATCGATCATGCTATTGATCGTGTCCGCAAGCTCCGCGATCTCGCCCTTGGTTTCGAGTACGAGCTTGCGTTCCAGATCGCCATTCGCGACCGCGGTGACGACTTTGGCGATACCGCGCACTTGCGTGGTCAGGTTGGCGGCCATCGAGTTCACGTTATCCGTGAGGTCTTTCCAGGTGCCCGCGACGCCGCGCACTTGCGCCTGCCCGCCGAGCTTCCCTTCGGTACCCACTTCGCGCGCGACGCGTGTTACTTCCGACGCGAAGCTGTTGAGCTGATCGACCATCGTGTTGATGGTGTTCTTCAGCTCCAGGATTTCGCCTTGCACGTCCACCGTGATTTTGCGCGACAGATCGCCGTTGGCGACTGCAGTGGTCACGTGGGCAATATTGCGTACCTGGCTGGTCAGGTTGCCCGCCATGAAGTTGACGTTGTCCGTGAGGTCTTTCCAGGTGCCCGCCACACCAGGCACGTACGCCTGCCCGCCGAGTTTGCCTTCCGTGCCGACTTCGCGCGCCACGCGAGTCACCTCGGAGGCGAAGCTGTTGAGCTGATCGACCATGGTGTTGATGGTGTTCTTCAGCTCCAGAATTTCCCCGCGAACATCCACAGTGATCTTGCGTCCCAGATCGCCCTTGGCGACAGCGGTGGTCACTTCGGCGATATTACGAACCTGATTGGTCAGGTTCGACGCCATGGAGTTGACCGAGTCGGTCAAATCCTTCCAGGTGCCGGCCACGCCGCGCACTTCGGCCTGCCCGCCGAGTTTGCCTTCGGTGCCGACTTCGCGCGCGACGCGTGTTACTTCACTGGCAAAGGAGCTGAGCTGGTCGACCATGGTGTTGATCGTGTTCTTGAGCTCCAGAATTTCGCCGCGCGCGTCGACCGTAATCTTGGTCGTCAAGTCGCCCTTTGCGACCGCGGTCGTGACTCCGGCGATGTTACGGACTTGATTCGTCAGGTTCGACGCCATGGAGTTGACCGAGTCGGTCAGATCTTTCCAGGTGCCGGCCACCCCGCGCACATCCGCCTGCCCGCCCAGCTTTCCTTCGGTGCCAACTTCGCGTGCCACGCGCGTCACTTCGCTGGCGAAACCGTTGAGCTGATCGACCATGGTGTTGATGGTGTTCTTCAGCTCCAGAATTTCGCCGCGTGCATCCACCGTGATCTTCGTCGAGAGATCGCCGAGCGCAACAGCCGTGGTCACCTGCGCGATATTGCGCACCTGACTGGTCAGGTTGCCGGCCATGAAGTTGACACTCTCTGTGAGATCCTTCCAAGTGCCCGCCGCGCCTTTCACATCGGCCTGGCCACCCAGCCGGCCTTCGGTGCCGACTTCACGTGCCACGCGCGTCACTTCGCTCGCGAAGGCGTTGAGTTGATCGACCATGGTGTTGATGGTGTTTTTCAACTCCAGAATTTCGCCGCGAACATCCACAGTGATCTTGCGAGATAGATCGCCGTTCGCCACGGCTGTCGTGACTTGCGCGATATTGCGGACCTGCGATGTCAGATTTCCGGCCATCGAATTGACCGAATCGGTAAGGTCCTTCCAAGTGCCCGCCACGCCTTTCACGTCGGCCTGTCCTCCGAGTTTGCCTTCGGTGCCGACTTCGCGCGCCACGCGTGTCACTTCGGAGGCAAACGAACTAAGCTGATCGACCATGGTGTTGATCGTGTTCTTCAGCTCCAGGATTTCGCCGCGTGCATCCACTGTAATCTTCCGGCCCAGATCGCCTCTCGCAACGGCAGTGGTCACTTCAGCGATGTTGCGCACCTGGTTGGTGAGGTTGCTGGCCATCGAATTGACGCTTTCGGTGAGATCGCTCCAAACGCCCCCGGCGCCTTTCACGTCGGCCTGCCCGCCAAGCTTGCCTTCGGTGCCGACTTCGCGCGCCACACGCGTCACCTCCCGCCCGAACGCATTCAACTGATCCACCATGGTGTTGATCGTGTTTTTCAGTTCGAGAATCTCGCCCATCACGTCGACAGTGATCTTTCGAGACAAGTCGCCGTTGGCTACCGCGGTAGTCACTTCAGCGATGTTGCGTACCTGGCTGGTAAGATTGCCCGCCATCGAATTGACGTTGTCGGTCAAATCTTTCCAGACACCCGCCACCCCGCGCACTTGCGCCTGTCCGCCGAGTTTGCCCTCGGTACCGACTTCGCGCGCCACACGCGTTACTTCGGAGGCGAAGCTGTTCAACTGATCCACCATCGTGTTCATGGTGTTTTTCAGTTCTAGAATTTCCCCGCGCGCATCGACAGTGATCTTGGTGGATAGGTCGCCTTTGGCGACCGCAGTGGTTACTTGCGCGATGTTGCGGACTTGGCTGGTGAGATTGCCGGCCATCGAGTTGACGCTATCGGTCAGGTCCTTCCAAACGCCGTCCACGCCGCGCACCACTGCCTGGCCGCCCAGCTTTCCTTCGGTACCGACTTCGCGTGCCACGCGCGTCACTTCCGAGGCAAAGCTGTTGAGCTGGTCCACCATGGTGTTCATGGTGTCCTTCAACTCGGAGATTTCTCCGCGCGCATCGACGGTGATCTTGGTGGAGAGGTCGCCTCTGGCCACCGCAGTTGTTACTTGCGCGATGTTACGGACCTGACTGGTAAGATTACGGGCCATCGAGTTGACAGACTCGGTGAGGTCCTTCCAAACGCCGGCGACATCTTTTAATTCCGCCTGGCCGCCCAGTTTGCCCTCGGTGCCGACCTCGCGCGCCACACGCGTGACTTCGGAGGCGAAGTTGTTGAGCTGGCCCACCATGGCGTTCACCACGTGAGCGGTATGCAGGAATTCGCCCTTCAGTGGCCGACCTTCCACGTCGAGCGACATGCTCTGACCAAGATCACCGCGCGCCACAGCTCCGATCACGCGCGACACCTCCGTGGAGGGTTGGACAAGATCGCCAATCAGGCCGTTCACCGCATCCACGCATTCGGCCCAGCCACCCGAGACAGCGCCCAACGACGCTCGATGCCTGATTTTTCCTTCCTTGCCAACCACCTGGTTGATACGCGCAAACTCCCGCGCTATCCGCTCATTGAGCTTGAAAATTTCGTTCAGCGTATCGTTGATTTTGCCCGCCACGCCCGTTTCATCGACCGGCAGCCGGACCGAAAAATCTCCTTCTTTGAACGCAACCAGCGTCTTTAGGAGCAGGTTGGTATCGATCCCCTCCATCGGCGCCACAGAGGACCCCATTGAAACCTCCAACCCCGCGAGTCAGGAGTTCGTCCCGCGGTTCATATCGAAATAGACTCTACCTTACAAATTGTCCCAAGCCAGCGGCTCCGCAGCCAATCTTATACGTAAATCTTACAGGTTGGTCCTTCGGCATGCCCGACGTTCGACAGTTCATCTTTCGCATTGACAAGCCTGCAAAGACGGTGGATTCTTGGGTAGGAGTTTTTCTATGGGCTACCGGCGCTTGTTCGTCCTCGCTGCCCTCTTTTCTTTGCCGTCTGTTGGGTTTGGGCAGGCGGTAATCTCGGCCCATTCGGGTGTTGTTCATTTTTCGGAGGGATCCGTCTTCATTGACGATCAGCCGCTAGCCCAGAAATTCGCTTCGTTTCCGAACATAAAACAAGGTTCGAGCCTGCGGACCGAGGAAGGCCGGGCGGAGGTTTTGCTGACTCCCGGAGTCTTGCTGCGAATCGATCAAAACAGCGCCATTCGGATGCAATCCACTTCCCTAAGCGACACGAAGCTGGAGTTTTTGCAGGGGTCCATCATCATCGATTCAACGCAGGCAACCTCGGCAGAGCCGGTGGTGGTGATCGATAAGGAGTCGCAGATCCGGTTCCCGAAGCCGGGAACCTACCGGGTGGATTTCGAGCCCGCGCTGCTACAGGTCTACAGCGGAGAGGCCGAGGTTACGCGCGATGGTAAACCGATGACCGTCGATTCGTCGCATCTCTATTTCCTGACGATGGGTCTCGACACCAGGAAGATTGGCGACGGCACGATGGATGATTTCTACCAGTGGTCGAGCAGCCGGAATCAAACCGACACCGCGGACGACAAGCTCGCCGCTGGAATTCCCGACGACCCCGCCGATGCCGATTCCGACGATGATGATTTATCTTCCGTGGATCCGGCGCCGCTGGTCGGTGTTCCCGGCTACAATCCGTTGGGCGGGCTTCCCACGTACAATCCGCCGCTAGGCGGTTTGCCGCCGGGATACGGCTCGCTCGGCGCCGGCATCGGCACTCCGCTCAACAGCCCGCTGTTCGATCCTTATCTGCCATTTGCCATGCGCTCTGGCCTGTATCCGTACGGCATGCCGGGCATTGGAGCTTATCCGATTGCGGTGATCCCGCTCTATCTGCACAGCTATCGGTACCGTTCCAATCCGCTGTATCCCCATCATTCCAATCCGCTGTATCCGACGTGGCGGCAACGAATTGGATCGCCGTACTCGCCTCTGCGCACGCGTCCTCCGATAGTTGGCGTGACACGCCCTCCCACGATCCAGAGACCCGTGTTCCCGGTTCACCGTCCAGCCGCTGGAACCGGCTTTTACCGGCCGAGTCCAAACGTGATTCCGCGGGCAGCGACGCCGGTCCGCCCAGGCATGGCTCCCATCCATCCCGCACCCGTGATGCCCCACGGCGGCCTGCGAGGCCGTTGAAGTTACACTTGGTTCAGGTGCGCGTAAAAGCCGAGGTCCTTTCCGCGAATCAGCTTTGCAACATAGAGAATCTGTCCGTAGTGCATCGCGAAGTGCTCGACCACGTGATAGATGGCGTCGAGCGCAGCCACGTCTTCATAAACCTGAATGTGGTGCTTCCGTAATAGATCCTGTGACGTGAGCTTTTGGAGAACGCCATCCACCTGCCGCAGTGTGGCGTCTAAAGCGACGCGCAACTCGGCGCTGGGAATGACATCGCGCTGACTGAATTCAGAATTGCGATCGCGCACGTTTTCGACGCTGCCGATGCTTTGCAGAATCCACTGGCGCACGTTTCCGTTCAGATGCAGCAGTAAGTTGCCAATGCTGTTGCTTGCCTCATTTGGACGCCACCAGATTTGTTCTTCTGTTAATTCATCGAGACAGGAGCAGAGCCGCGGCCACATTTCCCCAATCAGTTTCTGGCGTGAGAAAGAGAGGAAGGTATTGCTCAGTTCTTGGGACGCGTCCATTAGCATCCAGCTTACGATGACCAGCGGACAGAACCCCGACATCGCGGGGCTCACCCCGCATACACCGGTGGCCCGGAAACCGGAAGCGTGAGCGACCCCAGATCGGAACCCTGAGCGCAAGCGAGGGGCCGCGACTTTCAACGGAGTGGTTTTTCGTTTTACAACTGCTACTGTCCCGGCGCATAATAACCAAGCCTCCAGCGGGCTTTGAGCGGCGGCAGTCCCGCGGGCGGCTTCAGCTTTACTTCGATATGGCGATACTTGCCGTCGCGCTGTTCGTTTCCCGGCATATAGGCCAGGACGTATTGGTTGCGCAACTCGACGCCGATCGTCTCCGCGATGCGTGGCAGGTCGTCTGAATTGGTGGCGGCAAACACGCGCCCGCCAGTCTGCTGGGAAATTTCGGTGAGCAATCGCGGGCCGGAGAGTTCCGCGGCGGTGATGCCGAGGAACGGAAACGCTTCGAAGACACCCATTGAGTAGACTTGCACGTCCGCCTGCTTTACCAGATCTTTAATCTCCTGGCTGGTGTAGCGGCTGTTGTTGTCTCCGCCATCGGAGATGATCAGAAGAGCCTTCCGCGGGTTTTTCCCTTTCTTCATTTCGTCGAGCCCGAGATACACCGCATCCAGCAGCGCCGTCAGGCCTCGCGACTCGATCGACTTGACCTGCTGCTCGATTTCCGCGGTCCGATGCGTGAACGGCACCACCAACTCCGCGCGATCGCTGAACTCGATCAGAAATGCTTCGTCCTGCGCGTTCATCGTATTCAGGAACTGTCTGACGGCGCGGCGCGAAATTTCGAGCTTTTCGCCCATGCTGCCGCTGATATCGACCAGCAGCCCCACCGAAAGAGGAGCATCTTCCCCCGAAAACTGAGCGACTCTTTGCAGCTTTCCATCTTCGAGCACGGAAAAGCTGTCTTTATCGAGACCCAGCACGAAGCGGTTCGTGTTATCTGTTACCGTGACCGGAACCAGCACCAGCGTGCTATCGACGGAGAGATTCAGCCCAGCGGCACTCGCGTTCCCTGGCGGCTTTCCCGTACTTATGGCTCCGGCATCCGCCCCGCCGGATTGCGCCCAAATCGCTCGCGCACCCGCTAAAATCAGGCTCATAAGAAAAACCGTCCAGCAAAACTGCTCGAACGCCTTAGCGCTGAGGAACCGCCCCACCATGGCAATATTCTCCCGCTTTTTCGCGAGCAGCGATACAATCTCCTCCATGAAATGGAACAGATGGTTGCTCGTTTTCCTAACTGCCGTCACGCTGGCCTTCGCTCAGACCACTCCTACGGCCAAATCCAAGGCCGGCGCTGCTGCGCAAACTGCCGCTGCGAAAAAAGGCGGGTTGATCGACATTAACAGCGCGAGTGCGGACGAACTGGATTCGCTACCGGGAATTGGGCCCGCGCTGGCTCAGAAGATTATCGCCGGCCGCCCGTACCGCTCGAAGGCCGATCTGGTGACGAAGAAAATCATTCCGCAATCGACTTACGACAAGATCAAAGGCCAGATTATTGCGCATCAGAAGAAGTGAGCCAGAGGCGAAAAATACCGGCGCCGAACCGGAAGCGTTAGCGCCCCCTGACTGTTCTACCCCAGCGCAGCTCACGTAAACGACATCGCGCTCACGCCCTCGCGACTGCCTCACTCTTATCCAAGTGCCGCAAATTCGGCAAAAAGCCTGTCAACAAACCGATTGCCGGCAGAAATGAGCAGACCCGGTACACGAAGTAAATACTCGTGGCATCGGCCAGATTTCCCAGCACGGCCGCGCCAATGCCGCCCAGCCCGAAGGCGAATCCGAAAAAGACTCCCGAAATCATCCCGATCTTTCCCGGAACCAGCTCTTGCGCATAGACCAGAATTGCCGAAAACGCAGATGCCAGAATGAGCCCGATCAACACAGTCAGAACTCCGGTCCAAAACAGGTTTGCGTACGGCAGCACAACCGTGAAGGGCAGCACGCCCAAAATCGAGCACCAGATAACCAGCTTCCGTCCGAAACGATCGCCAATCGGGCCGCCGATGATGGTTCCCGCCGCTACGGCCCCCAGAAACAGAAACAAGTGAAGCTGCGAGCTCCGAACCGACACGTGGAATTTGCTGATCAGATAGAACGTGTAATAGCTGGTGAGGCTCGCCAGATAGAAATATTTGGAGAAGATCAGGGCCACTAGGACCGCCAGCGCAGCGACCACCTTGCGCCGGGGCAAGTCAATATGTGCCGTCGCGTGCTTCGCCGTGGCATGCTTCTGCTTTAGTAATTGATGCTGCTTGTACCAATTGCCGATCCGGGTCAGTACCGTAATACCGATGAGGACCGCCACAGAAAACCACGCCAGACTCCATTGGCCGTGCGGAAGGACAATGAAAGCCGCAAGCAACGGGCCAATCGCCTGGCCGGCGTTCCCGCCCACCGCGAAAACCGATTGCGCGAGACCGTGCTGGCCGCCGGAGGCCATGCGCGCCACACGGGAAGATTCCGGATGGAACACTGCTGAACCCATGCCGACCAGCGCCCCTCCCGCAACCAGCATCGCGTAGTTGCGGGCAACAGAAAGGAGCAGCAGGCCCGCTAAGCTTACGCACATTCCAACCGGAAGCGAGTACGGCCGTGGTCGTCGATCGGTATATGCTCCCACCACTGGTTGCAATAGCGAGGCGGTCACCTGATACGCAAGCGTGATGATTCCGATTTGCGCGAAATTCAACCGGAACGACGTTTTCAGAATGGGGTAAATCGCTGGAATCAGCGACTGCACCATGTCGTTCAGAAGATGACAAAAGCTGATTGCGAATAAAACCGGATAAACAGTGCCTTGGACGGATACTTTCGCCGCTTTGGATTCAACCGCCCCTAAGTTGGCCTGCGTCGCCATCTCTTACCAAGATAAGGGACGCGACGATATACCTACTGGCGCTTATGAAACATCTTCCGCTCGATGTCCGGCCAGAACTCGTAGAATGCGGCTCCAATCGCGCCCTCGGCCGTCACGGTCAGCGCCCGCTGGAAAATCAACGCCGCGCCTCGGTCTGCCTGCGGATAATACACGTTGGCGATTCCGCCAGCCGTCAGGTTCCCCAGCACGTTGGAATAGTTGAACTGCCAGTCACCATCGTCTCCCTTGCACCGCACCGTGCTTGCGGCCGCATACAGGAGCCGGCTCGCGAAGCTGCCCTCGCCTCTGCGGAAATAGCGTGGGTCCTGGTGAAACAAAATCGGGAAGACTGCATTGCCCAGCATCGTCCCATCGAAACTGTCCATGTAGGATGCTGCAAATCTTTTCGCGTATCCTTGTGCTCCTTGGCCGTATCCGGCAAAGTCGTTGTCGGCCTGGCTCAGACCTGCATCGAACCCTGCCGCCACAAAGGCGAAGGGATCCAAAGCGCTCTTGGTCGCCAGCTCGAACTTCTGGCCGGGCGATAATGTCGCGGCATCCTGGATGTTGCTGATATTGAATTCCGGTACGACCCCTAGGATGCGCTGTTTCTCCTGCTGCTTCACCTGCCGTTCGGCAAGCATGTGTTGGGATTGGGAGGCGTCCGGCTGGGGAGTTTGGGCGGTAGCGGCCGGGGAGAACATCAATACACCCGCGAACAACGCCGGAATGCCTGTCAAGGATAAGACTAGTTTCAAGCTCAAAATTTACTCGTACCTGAATAATCGGGGAATTCTCAGCGAAATACCCCGCTTCTAGTAGAACGTTGTGGCGCCGCTCAGGGTTACGGGCGAATGCTTATTCCGTACGGTTGACATTTCTTAAGATCGGAATAAACCGGACGCGATCTTTGAAAGGCCCCGGCGACTACGTTCCGGGAACATCGATTCGATGCGCCTTCCAACCAGCCTGCGCCAACTGGCCTCACGCCGACGACATCGTCTCGGCTTGCCATTTGGCGGTGCTTGCCGGTTGAGGGTGGCGCAACTCACCGCGGGGCCGCTCGTAGAATTCGCTCTGCTGTTTCCCTCCGCTCGTTGGAACCAGCTAACAGCTTTCGCGCCGCATGTGCTGGCCGGCTCTACCGCCGATTTGCACCGTCTTGCGATACAAGCCCAGTTGGGCATTCGCGATCTTCCTGGCGTCGACCACGGCGTAGTGGCTCTGACCGAATGTGGCAGCCAGCCGGCCACAGAAGATTTCCGAAACCTGATGTGGCACGTTTTCGGAGTGCCCGTTTATGAGCTGTTTCTGGATCTCGACGGCAAGTTGATCGCCTCCGAGTGTGAAGCCCATGATGGTTGGCACATCGAATCCATGGCTAGCGCGTTCTATTTGTTTAATGGCGAACTGATTCTCGATCGCCGCATGGATGCGGTTCGTACCGGGCTCACCGGATACGTAGAGACCGCGCTTTGCCCTTGCGGACGTTCCACGCCGCGGCTCGTCGCGTTGGGATCGGCGCGGCGCGCGCAGCCCCGGCCGGCATCAGACGAGCGAACTACTGTAGTGTCACCACTGCCACTTCCAGTCCGTGTAGCTTGAACTGAGTTCCGTTGAGCGATTGCTTCGCCGGCGGTGCTCCCTTTGTGGTCTGATCGACATACTCCACCTGCTTTGCCGTACCTGGCAGCTTCAAATCGATATCCCGATCGCGCTTGCTCACGAATAGTACCTTCCGCTGCCCGGCTCCAGTGAGAAACCCGAGCGCATAAACATAGGGCGTCCCACTGTTCGTGTCGACGATCTTATCGCCGGGGCCGAAATTCTCTTTCAGTAATTGAAGAACTCGGAAGCGCGCGTTCGGGGCGCCGGTGTTCCAGTCGACCATGCTGACTGTCGGAAACTGCGTCGGATAACCCACAAGCTGCGATTCGCCCGCGATATCTATTCCCAAGCTGGCGAGCTGGCCGAACACATACGCGTAGGTGGCGCCCGACAAATTCCAATAGGAATCCGGGATCGGTGGAGTAACGTGCCCGGGCTTGTCCTGGCCCTCGTCCTGCCATCCGATCGACCCGATTTCGTCGACGGTTGTCCGCGTCGACGGCGAAAGGCGCTTCCGAATCTCTTCGATGTATCGAACGGTCGCGATGAATCTATCCGCCTGATCAAAAAACGTGAATTGCTCGATGTTCGGATTCTGATCCGGCGTCGGGCTGGCGTAGAAGTGATAGGAAATCATGTCCAGCGGAATCCCGGGCTTGTGGTTCTTGGGATTCAGGAAGTACTCGAACATCTGCGGATTATCCGAGGGCATCGCGAGCGCCATGCCGACGAACTTCATGTTGGGTGCGACGCGTTTGATTGCCGAAACGATCGAGTCATACACCAGCGTATACATCTGCGGAGTCATGTTGTGCTCGAAATCGACCTCATTGAGCACCTCCCAATAGGGAATATGGAAGTGATGTCCTGATTCGTGACGCTTCCCGTACTCGTCGGTGAATCCGCCATTCACGTACCAACTCACCAGCCGCGCATAATAGTCGCCAAGCTGTTTGCCCGATGGGTCGCGAAGTTGTGTTCCCTGCGTATAGTGCCAATCGACTTGATTGGGATCGCTGGGGTATTGGACCGGTTTCGGCGTTACCCACAACCAGGCCGGAGTCGTGCTGAAGTTCAGAATGACGGAATGGCCTTTGGTTGCGTTGACAAAATCTTCCGTCATGGGATCGATCAGAGAGAAGTCCCACGATGTCTTTCCGTTCTCCGGCGGTTGTAATTCGGCGACCCCCAGTTTCGGATAAGGCAGCCAGGGTACATATCGCACATAATCGGCCCCGAGCTTTTGCAGCTCCGAATAGACGCGATCGTGAATCGGGGAGCCGCGGCGAAGCGGCGGGTTCACGACGACTTGCAGAGTCGGAGTGGTCTTCGAGACCAACTGCGCTTTGTTCCAGTCGATCTTGACAGTCTGCGCGAACGCCGCGCTCGCGACAAAAAATACAACGAATCTCTTGAAGCTCATTGAGTAACCTTTCAGAACCGCGACCTGGCGTGCAGGGCACGTCCGCTTTAGCGCGTGAGGGAGCGGCGGTTCAACACACCTGCGCCACGTCTAACCCAAGTAACGCCCCCAACTTCTGCAACTTACTCGCAATATGGCCGACACCAATGGCACAATGATGCGCGGGCCCCCTTGCATTCCAGTCGTTGATAAATCTTCTGGCGCCAATCGGAAAACGATACCGGCTGTTTGTATTGCCAATTTCAAGAATTGGGCCTGGCACGGATTCTCCTTCCGCCACCAGCAGTTCCAGCCGTCCCTCCACTGTTTGAACGACGGAGAGCAGCGTGACCGGCCCGTTTCGGACCGACATCTCTACCGACAGGCCGCGTCCTACTTTGCCGTGATACACGCCCAGCGGCTTCACCTTCACCCTCCCTTCCGCAATGGCTGGATGGCCCGGCCCGTCATGTCCCATTAGCACGACGTCGTCCTGAAAATCCGTCGCGTAGTATTCGGAAAACGAACCACCTGCGGCGAACGAGTCCATGATCTTCATGGCTTGCACATTCTTCACCTCGTACTCGCCCGCAACCGGAATCCCTCGCGTGTTCAGATAACTCGTACCGAGAATGATGGAGCTGATCGCGTCCTCATTGGCTGGATTGCCGGTTCCGCGATAATAATAGGCCAGAGATCCCAACGCATGGAGTTCCACGAGCCGGTCCAGCGCCACTGAGGTTCGCGCGGACCGCTCCAGTTCTTCCCGCGAGCAATCCGGCTGCATGTCGAATAACTCAACAAATAATCGAACTCGGTCCTCGATTTCACAAGGTTTGACTTCTGCCCGCAATGCCGCCAACTCATCCACTTCGATAATCTCGATGTGCCCGCCAAAATTGGCGCACTGCATGGTGAGATCGGAGTAAATATCGAGCATGCCTCCGTAGTAGTGGCCCATCAAGCCGAGGCAGTTGTGCTCCATCACGTGGGCTACACGGGCAGCCTCAATCCATCCATCAATTTCGTTCCAGGCCAGCGGATCATCCTGTAGCACTCCGGTTACCTGGAAGAACGGAATGCGCGCGCGGCGGAACACATTGGCGATTTCGGGCACCGGACAAGCCTGGCACCACGCCAGCCACTCTCCGGTCATCTCGCCGCGATCCCGCATCCGGTTGAACGCCGGGTAATCGATCGCCGCTCCCGGAGCCAGGTTCAAAATGATGACCGGGACCTTTGCTCTGCGTACGACCGGAAGAACCGTCGAAGAGAGCGCATACGTGGCGACATGCAGAAAAACAATGTCCACGTCTTTGCGCCGGAAGGCGTGCCCTGCCTCAACGGCCTTCTCCGGCGTATCAATCAACCCCAGGTTCACCACCGAGCCGCGACCGCGAGGGAGTGGTTTCCCCAGCCGCTCCGCAATTACCCCGTTATACCCGCACAGCCGCTCCCGTAACCCCGGAAACTGCGGCCAATAGACATCCAGACCGATGCTGAACAGCCCGATCTTCACCCCGCCATCGCTCAAAACATCAGCCTCAATCCGAGCTGCAGCAGCCGTGCGCTCACTTGAGTCGAAGTGATGGTACCGAACGTCGGGCTGGGCCACGTCAGGTTGGGCGTGCCGAATTGCGTGTGATTGAACACGTTGAACGCTTCGAACCGCAACTGCGCGTTCAGACGCTCGGTGAGATGCGTGTTCTTAAACAGGCTCATGTCCCAGTTTGCAATGCCCGGCACTTCGAACTGGTTCCGTCCGGCATCGCCTTCCACGCGCAGGGTCGGATACGCAAATGCGGCCGGATTAAACCAGAGCCCGCGTGGATTCTGGCCTGCCTTCGGATTTCCGATCACGTTGGGCACCGACCTGTTGAACGTCGGACTTATGTTGGGCCAGAACTGAGCAGTCGTCACATTATGAAACTGGCCCGCCGAAAACGTGGTGATGCCGTTGAGCTGCCATCCGCCTAGAATTACGTCAACGAACCGCGAGCTATTGCCCAGCACAGCCTTCCCGCGTCCGATTGGCAACTCGTATGTGTAACTCAGCACGAACCGCTGCGGAGTATCGTAATCGGCATGCCCCCGGTCGTAGAGCTTAAAATCCGCGCTGATCGAAGAGAAATCGTCGGTGTTGCCAAGATCCAGCGCTTTCTGCCACGTGTAAGCGCCCAGTAAGTAGAGCCCGCGTTGAAACCGGTGCTCGTAACGGGCGGTAAACGCTTCATAGCTCGACCAGCCCCGGTTGTCCGACATCAGGATGAATCCCTTGTATTGCGGAAATGGTTCGCGCTGGGAGAGCGGGATGGTGTTGGTTGGATCGATGGTTCCAGCATCCAGGTTGTAGCGCTGCGGGAGCTTCTGCCCCGTGTTGCCGGTGTAACCGAGTTCGATGAAGTGATTCGATCCGAAGGTGTGTTGAATGTCGAACGTCCATTGCGAAATGTACGGCGTGCGGTTGTGGAGGTTCAGTGTAAACGGGTTGAAGCTCGCTCCCACCCCTGCGGCGGGAAACAGATTACTCAGCGACAGAGTCGGCGTGGTCGCGGTCAGAGTTTGCGAAGAATAAAACGGAGCGCCCACAATTTCGAACTGAAGCTCGTTGGCATTGTCTGTTGCATAATAAATCCCGCCGCCGGCCCGGATCACCGTGTGCGGAGTGAGCTGATACGCGAACCCAAGGCGCGGCGCAAAGTTGTTCCAATCGGGGTCTACAATCTCCGGGCGTACGCCATGACCTGCCACCACCTCCGTTGCGGTGGCCGTGTCGAAGAATTCCGCGCGGCCATGAGTCTCGCGTGGATACGGCTGGAACTCATACCGGATGCCGGCGTTGATGGTCAGTTTCGGAGTGATGCGCCAGTTATCGGCCAGATACACGCCATAGTAATTCGACACCATGTTCTGTGACGAATCCCCCACCGACGTTGTCGCCGTGTACGGAATACCCAACAGAAAATCAGCCAGTCCATTCGAGATCCCGGTGAACTGGCCGCTGAAGCCGAAGCTGGGAACTCCACCGAAGTCAGTAATCTCGTAATACTTCAGATGCATGATCTGAAATCCTGCGCGGAAATCGTGCCGTCCGTGCGTGATGCTCAAGTTGTCGACGTATTGGAAATTCTCCTCGTCTGCCCCAATCGCTTCCGAGAAGGATCCGATGCTTCCGAACCCGCTGATTCCGAACGACGGTACGCCGAAATCGAACGGATTCGTGGAAGTATTCTTCAATCCAAACGTGTCCGCCGCGTAGTTGGGCCCATCGGCGCCCTCTTCCAGTTTGTAAGTCGATGTATCGTTGTGTCCGAACCGGAACTCGTTCACAATTGAGGGCGTGAAGCTATGCACCAGAGTCGCGGTCCACAATTGATCCTTCAGCGGATTGTTAGTCCCGCCCAGAGCGTGTATCGAAGGCACAAATAGCGGCTCATTCGAGTTCGAATAGGTCCCGTAAAGCAAATCTTTGCTGCTGATCTGGTAATCCATCCTGACGTTATATTGATCGAAATCATTGATGGTTTTCGGCGAGTCGAACGTATTAAAGCTTGGGAAGTTGAGAGCGTTTGGATTTACGGCAACATTTGGCGTTGGAGTGAAGGCAAGGGCCTTCTGCGACACGGGATTGAGCAGACTGGACGGAATTACGTTCCCCGGAAACGGCTGGCCGGTTGCCGGATTAATCACGTCCATGCAGTGCTGGGAACTCGGGTTTGCTCGGCAAAAGGGGGAATTAGTAGGAAACAATCCCGTGCCCGCGCTGTTATCGGCCAGGTTGCCGGCAAGCTGCTGCGCCGACGGATAGAGCCCGGTATAGTTGTTGCCTTGCCGCTGCCGGAACCCTTCATAGTTGAACATGAAGAACAATTTGTTGCGCCCGTTGAACAGCTTCGGGATCACGACCGGACCTCCCGCCGTAGCTCCAAATTGGTTCTGAACAAACGGCGGCAAGGGCTCGCCGGCCGCGTTCGCAAAATAATTATTTGCGTCGAAGTCTTTATTTCTGGCCAGCTCAAACGCAATCAGGTGCAGATCGTTCGTGCCGGACCGGATCGTGGTATTGACAATCGCCGCGCTTCCGCCGTAATCCGGCGTAAAGAATCCACGCTGCACATTGAATTCCTGGATGGTATCCGGGTCCGGCCGGATTCCGGCGTTCCCAAACCGCGCATTGCGCGTTTCAATGCCGTTCACCAGATAACTCACATCGCTCTCGCGCAAGCCTTCGATAGAGAGCGTTTGATCCGAACGGCCCGTCCAGGTAGTTGCCGGCGAATTCCCGGTCCCGATCGGATTTGCGCCGGAGGACAATTGCGCGAGCTGGATAAAGTTCCGTCCGTTGAGCGGCAGGTTCTCAATGGTGTGTGCTTGTAATACCTGGCCTTCCGTCGCGCTTGCTGCGTTCAACAGCGTAGCCGCCGCCGCCGATACCTCCACCGTCTGGGTCACGGTTCCCAGCGAGAGCTTGACATTAATCGAAGCGCGCTGCGAAATCTGCAGCGTGATGTCATTGACCTGCTGGTCCTGAAATCCCTGCGCGGAAACCGTGAGGCTGTAAGCCCCTGGTTTCATTTGCGTGAATACGTAAGTCCCGAGGTCGCCCGTTTGGCCCGTTGATACGGTATTCTCCTGCGTGTTCTTGAGCACAAGTTTTGCGCCGGAGACCGCCGCTCCGTTGGGGTCCGTCACATTCACAGCCAGGTCGGCGGTTATGCTCTGGGCCGCAAGATAACCAGAGCCGGTAAGAAACAACACTGAACTCAGCAGACGGAAAGCGATCCTCATTTGCACTAGTTCTTACCTTTCAATCGAACGCCCTGCAAGCAAAAATTCAAAGCCTCTTGTGTTTCACTGCGCGAAACGCAAGGCGCATTGCGCGCTCTAAGCGTTCAAAGCATTTCCACACAGTGTGATATAGCTATTTCCATACTTCGCTTCCGGCGGCCCTGACGATGGCGGCAGATTCCGACGCGTTTCATTCTCCGAAACGGTATCTGATCGAGGCCATTTCCCGCGCATGCGACGTCCTGGAGGCGTTTCGCACCGATGGGGAGGCGTTGCCCCTTCGCGAGATTGCCAGCCGCGCCGGCCTTAGCAAATCGACCGCATTCCGGATTCTGTTTACTCTGGAGCGCCGTGGCTTGGTGCAGCAGAGCGAAGATCGTACCTATCGCTTACTGCTGCGCCCGCTGAAGCGGCGCAAATACCGGCTGGGTTATGGTGCCCAGAGCACGGAATTTGCATTCTCCCGTACCGTGTCGGAGAGTATTCAGCGTGTTGCGTTTGAAGAGGACATCGATTTGGTGGTCCTGAACAACCGCTACAACGCCAAAACCGCCGTCCGCAACGCGGAGCTCTTTGTACGTGAGCACGTTGACCTGGTAATCGAGTTTCAAACCGACGAGCATTGCGCGCCTATTATCTCCTCCAAATTTCACGAAGCGCAGATCCCGTTTATTGCCATCGATATTCCACACCCGGGCGCGACTTACTATGGCGCCAACAACTACCGGGCGGGCCTGTTAGGCGGACGTTATCTTGCGAAATGGGCGTTACAGCACTGGGGCGGCAAGGTGGACGAAATAATCCTTCTCGCATTGCCCATTGCCGGAGCCCTCCCACACTCCAGACTGACCGGAACGCTCGCGGCGCTACGCGAAGCACTCCCCCGATTCAACGATTCTCAAGTCATCAGTCTGGACGGAAACGGCCAGTTTGAACAGAGCCTGGAGGTGATGCGCAAGCATCTGCGGAAGAGCAAATCGCGGCGCGTGCTGGTTGGCGCAGTCAACGACCCCAGCGCGATTGGAACGCTGCGCGCCTTCGAGGAAGCGGGCCGGCTTGATGCCTGCGCAATTATGGGACAGAACGCCAGCGCTGAAGTGCGGGCCGAGATCCGCAGCCCGAATTCCCGCCTGATCGGCTCCGTAGCTTATTTCCCGGAGCGGTATGGCGAATCCGTCATTCCGCTTGCAATGGACATTCTCCAAGGCAAGCCCACGCCCCCCGCCGTATTCGTTCGTCACCAGTTGGTCACCCGCGACACCATCAATCACATCTATCCCGACGAACCAGAAACACTACGAGCGTGACCGGATCTAATATCCGGGGAGGAGAATACCAAAAATGTTCCGACTACTGAGCGGAATTATTCTAAGCGCCGCGCTCGTGAGCCCATGTTTATTAGCCGCCCATCCACGGCAAGACCGCGACGACCATCGGCGATCCGAACAGCGTCATGACGACCGCGATCACGACCGCCGGCCCTATTACGACAGCGGGCGCCGCGATTGGCACCAGTGGAACTCTGACGAAGAACGGTCCTATCATCAATATGCCGAGCGCCGCCACTGGGACCAGGACTTCTGGAAGCTCAACGAAAAGCAGCAGGACCAATACTGGAAGTGGCGCCATAAGCACCCCGATTCCCACTGAAATACCGGCGTGAATACGTCATCTCGCGGGTATCGAACAGAACCCCGTGCGTCAGCAAGGGGTTCTCTCCTTCACCCCAGGTCCCCGCGTCCGGTTAGAACTGCAACCGCAGCGCCAGTTGAATAATACGCGGCTGTTCAGCGCTCTGTATCTCTCCGAAGAACGGGCTCGACGAATCCAGATTCGGTGGGTCGAATCGAACTTGATTCAGAGCGTCGAAAAACTCCGCCCTAAACGTGAGGCTTGTCCCTTCGCGAAGCACGAAGCTCTTGAAGAGCGAGATGTCCCAGTTGAAAAACGCGGGGGACGCGATAATATCCCGGCCGGAGGTACCAAACGTAAGCGGCGCCGTTTGCGAAAACGCTTTCGGGTTGAACCAATAAAGCGACGTATTGTTCGAGCTGAATCCTTCGCCTGGTGTAATCGTCTGCCCATTGAGCGTGAAGGGCGAACCAGGATCGATTCCGGTTGCATTCGCATGCTGCGTCACGTACGCGATGGTTGTTGTATTGGGCGAAGTGACTGTGCGGTTCACGCCCGATTGAAATGTCGGAATGAAGTTGATCTGCCATCCGCCGACGAGCTGATTCAACGCCCCCCCAGCGCCTCCCAGTATTGGTTTGCCTTTGCCAAACGGCAGCTCGTACAAAATGCTGCCGACAAACCGGTGGCGAATGTCGAAATCTGAGGAGCCTTTGTCGAGTTGAAAGTTCGCCGGATTCAGGTTGGGGCTGCCGAACGAGCCGCCGGAATCGGTATCAATCGAGTGCGACCAGCTATAGGCAAGCAGAACGGAAAAGCCGTTGTTAAAACGGCGCTGTAGCTTCGTATTCAGCGCGTTGTAATTGCCTTTACCCGATTCCGAGGAATACAGCATGCCGCCCAGGTTCGGGAAAATCTGCGAACCGGGAACCACGTTGTAGAGGACACCCGGCACGGCCGGCGCATCGGAGTTATAGCGCTTGGACAGCAGACGCGATTGCGAACCGGCGTAGGCGACCTCCACCAGCCAGTCCCGCGCCACCGACTTTTGCACGGACAACGTCCACATGTATTCGCGCGGCTTCCGGCCTTTTAGCTCCTCGGCAAACAGGTTGGTGCCGGGAGGCGTAACGTAGCTGGCGGAAATGGTGGGCACCGGGACTACCGGCAGCGTGTTGACCCCGAATTGAGCTTGCGGCAAACCCTTTCCCGTAAACGACAGGTTTTGCTGGAAAAATGTGGGTGGCGAGTTCGTCGTGAACTGTGTCTCGTTCATTTGTGTCTGATCGTAATAGATACCTGCTCCCGCGCGGATCGTAAAGGTGGGTGCCCACTGCGGGTTGTAAGCGAGCCCCAGGCGCGGCGCGAAATTGAGGTGGTCCGGATTGAGAATGGAGGGACGTATCTGCCCCAGGATGGGAAACAACTGCTTGCCCGTTTTGAAATCGAAGCCGAACACATGACTCAATTCTTCAGCCACCGGTGGGGTGACGTATTCGTAGCGAAGGCCGTAATTGATGGTGAGGCTTCGCGTGATTTTCCAATCATCCTGAGCGTAAAGATTTGTCGTGTAGAAGCGGAAGTGCGTCTGGGAAGTTCCCACTGCGCCGCTCATCGTGGTTGGATACCCAAGCAGAAAGTCCGCCACCGAATTGCCTGTTCCGGTAACCGGATTTCCGGTAGTCGCGTTGAGCGCCGCCGTATAGCTCGCGGCAAAGCCGAACGATCCTCGCGGGCCGTTATCGGAATCCAGGAACATCCGCGATTGCCGGACCTCGGCTCCAAACTTCAGCGAATGATTATTGTGGGTCCAGGACAAGCTGTCGGCGAGTTCGTAACTGTTGATGCGGTCTCCCTGCGTTAAGCCGTTGCTTCCGATCCCGCTATAGCCGCCGCTCCAGGAAACGTTCGGCACGCCCCAGTTCAACCGTGTGGTGGAAACGCCGGTTATACCGATTGCCTGCGCGATATTCGACGTCACCGGCACCTGTTCGCCAAACAGATTCGCAAAGCTATGGTAGGCGCGGGCGACGTTCACAATGGTCGGCGTCAGGGTTGTCGTCAACTGCGCTACCTGGTTATTGCCGGAGGAGGCGACCTGTTGTCCTCCAAAAGGCACCAGAGAAGCGGGAATCAGCGGCGCATTCTGCCATGTTTGCCGTCCAAAGAGAGAGTTCTTCGGCGAAATGATATAGTCGACTCGCACCGTTTCCTGGTCGTCGTTGATTTTTTGAACCGGCGTCCCCACCAGGTTCGCGCCCTGCACCGGCAATGAGTTGACCTTCGGTATGTAAGGGAAGAAGTTCTTCGAAACTGCATTGATCCGGCTTGCGGGAATGATATTGCCCGCGAAAGGCTGCCGGGTGCCTGTGCTGGCATCGAACGTCAAAGGATCGTAAATCTTGGCGTCCAGCGTGAAATTCCCGTTCAATTCATCCTGTCGCGGATAATTGCCGCGCTGAACCACGCCGAGCCGCTGGCGGACACCTTCGAAGTTACCGAACGCGAACAGTTTGTCTTTCAGAATCGGCGCTCCCAGACTGAATCCGTACTGATTCCGCTTGAACGGCTCCGTAGTCGATGAGAAAAAGTTCTTCGCGTCAAAACGGTCGTTGCGCAGGTATTCGAACACGGTACCGTGCCACTGATTGGTACCGCTTCGCGTTGCGACATTGATGATGCCCGGCGAATTACCGAACTCCGGCTCAAAAAATGTCCTTTGAATCGTGAACTCCTGCACCGCATCGAGCGAAGGATTGACAGCGGTATCGCCCACGCGAGGGTTTCGGAGCTCTACGCCGTCCAGGAGATAACTGGTGGAGCTTTCGCGCTGTCCGCCGACGAGGATGCTCCGATCGGATCGTCCGGTTGTGGACGCGACGAAGCTGGCCGGTCCTTCCGAAGCCGGTATCTGGGGAACGACGCCCGGCGAGAGCGAGCCCAGTGTGAGGTAGTTCCGGCCGTTAAGGGGCAAATCGGTGACTGTGCGCTGGGTGATCGTTTGGCCGAGCGAGGCAGTGTCGGTATCCATCACGGCCGCATGCGCGCTCACCTCCACTTGCTGCGACAGTGCGCCGACTTTCAGGGTAAAGTCCAGTCGGGCGCGCTGGGCGATCTGGAGCGTGACACCGGAAGCGAGTCCGCTCTGGAAGCCCTTTGCGTCAGCTTTGACATCGTATTTGCCCGGGGGAAGTTGCGGAACCACGTACTCGCCGCTGGCAGAAGCAGTAGTGGTGCGCGCCTGGCCGGTTCCAATATCTGTCACAGTGACCGTGGCCGACGGAACAGCGCCGCCGCTTTCGTCTGTGATGACGCCGGCGATAGCTGAGGTGTTGGTTTGAGCCGAAGCCCCCGTCATAGAAAGTAGGGCAAGCAACATCCAGATAGAGGTTCTACGCCAGGACATGAGCTCCTCCAGAATTGATACGTTTCAATCCGCACCCGGAGCTAAGCTGCATGATCCGGGTGAGATGAGTCTATCTTAGTGGCCGGGTAGTGTCAATGCATTATTGAACCGGGACGGGAAGTTCCCCTCTGTTTTCGTCCAGCCGTTGTGGGCCTCTGTTTCTGCTTCGGCTTGGGAGGCAGAGTCTTCACGAAAGCGATTGCGAGCTGAACCCACCTTCGCACACTGTCATCGTTTAATGCCGGGGGATCGACGTAGACGTAGCCGTCCATCGCTCGGCCTTTCATTACCATCGGACGTGCTCCCGTTTGTGCGAGTGCATCCGCTTGATTCTCCTTGCCGATGCGCACCAGCAGTCCGCGCTTCGATGCCCCGGCGGTCAGGTTGCCGTTCAGCATGAAACCGATCCCGCCGAACATCTTCACCTCGGAGACGAGCCCGGCACCCGCGAGTGTGGCGCGGACACTCGCGGCCAGCTTCGCGCTATCGGCGGCGCTGCTGCTCTCCATCGCAGTTGGGGAATCACCATGCGTTCGCATAACGGTAGATCCTATCAAAACCTCTGGATCGGCCCTGTGTCTTTGACGAAACGCCATTGTCCGCCCTCGACTTCTCGTTACTGACGGGCATCCTCCAGTTCAGTTCAAAAGTCCCAAATTTTTTTTCTTCAATGCTCCGAACCACTTAAACCAGCTTCTGGCGACCCCATGGTTCGTTTTTGCCCCTTCGCATGCTACGCTTTGGCAGGCTCGGATGAGGCTGAAACCTCGCTCCGGGCCATTCTTATTTGGAGACCCGACAAACATGACCCCTCGTGCCATTCGCCGCGCGCAAGAACGCAAATTAGCCAAACTCGCCCGCAAAGAACAGCTTTCGGAAGCCCGCCTGGCCGCTAACCGGGAGAACGCGCACCTGTCCACCGGCCCGACGTCCGACACTGGCAAAGCTAGATCTTCTCTCAACGCCATCAAGACAGGGCTCACTGGTCGCACCGTCCTGCTCCCCACCGACGATGCCGCTGCCTACGAGCGTCACGTACAGGCTTACCAAGCCGAATTCCAACCCGCCGGCCTGCGCGAAACCGCGCTCGTCCAATCGCTGGCGGATACCGACTGGCGTCTCGAACGCATTCCTGCTCTGGAAATGGCCATCTATGCTCGCGGCCGCCACGAATTCGCTGAAAAATTCGCGCATGAGGACCCGAACGTCCGTCCCGGCCTGATCGATCTCGAAACCTTCCTCACCTACGAAAAGCAGCTCCGCAATCTCCAGATCCAGGAAGGCCGCCTGCGCCGCCAGCGCGAAAAGGACGCCGCCGAACTGCGCCAGCTTCAAACCGAGCGCGCATCAGAGTGCGCATCAGAACCGCGCGCGTCAGCAATCGGCCAATCACAACCGGCCGCAGGGGCGCCCCCCGCGCCAGGCTGCCAATTCGAACCGGTGCCGCTTACCGCGAATGGGTTCGTTTTTTCAACTCTCCCCGCTACTCGGCTCGATGCCAAATTTCCCGGAACACTCGCCCCAACATCCGCGTAACATATGGTAGCCCCATATACAGGGACCACCAATATGGATCTGACTTCGTCGGAACTGGAATGGAAAAAAGGCAGCGCCGAATTGCTCGTCCTCTCGCTGCTCGAAAACGAGCCGCGCCACGGCTACGACATTTCGAAATTAATCGAGATGCGCTCGGGCGGGAATCTACGCTTCCATGTGACCTCGCTTTACCCGCTGCTCTACCGGTTGGAAGAACGCGGCTTGGTAAAGGGGCGCTGGGTGGAAAAGCCGGACCAGCGCCGGCGGCGCTATTACAGCCTCACCGCCGAAGGGCGCAAGGCGCTCGAAGCGCAGCGGAAGAGCTGGAAAGATTTCGTGGCCTCCATTGGCCGCATTACGGGGATCGAGTATGCCTGATTGGAAGAACCTCGTACGGCAGCGGATCGGCGCTCTCGGGCTGACGGGTGCGCAGCAAGCCGAACTCACCGAAGAGATGGCGCAACACCTGGAGGACCGCTATAACGATTTGCTGAAATCTGGTGCAAGCGCAGAAGAAGCACAACGGAACGCACTCGCCGAATTGGACGATTTCAAACCGAACCGCCCGCCGCGGCAGGAACCGGCGCCGCTAGGTGCCGGTTCGAGCGGCAGGAGGCTCGAACAGATCCGCAAAGATCTCCAGTACGCCTTCCGGTCGCTGCGCAAAAATCCCGGCTTCGCCTTGGTGGTTATCTTGACACTGGGCCTCGGGATCGGCGCGAACACGACGGTTTTCACACTCGTGAATACGCTGCTGCTAAACCCGTTACCGGTGCCCGGCACATCCGCTCTCGCGGCCGTCAACATGACGCAAGCCGGTTCAAAACGGCTGCTTCCCGTTTCTTATGCCGATCTGAAAGATCTCCAGGCGCGCAACACCACATTCGCGTCCCTCGCAGGTTATACATCGCCGCGGATCGTCACCTTTCAACCGCACGGTGAATCCGAACGCATGTTTGCCGAGTTGGTGACCGGAAATTACTTTGCCGCTCTTGGTCTGAAACCCGCTTTGGGACGGTTCTTCTCTTCCAGCGAGGATACGCCGCCCGGCGCCCATCCCGTCGCGGTCATGAACTACGCCACCTGGCAAGGACGCTTTGGTGGGGCGCGCGATATCGTCGGGCGCGCGCTGCGGCTCAACAATCTGGAGTTCACGGTGATCGGCGTGGCGCCGCCTGGCTTCATCGGCGTCAATGCCATCTTCGGCCCCAATCTGTGGATTCCCGCCTCCATGGCGGAACAGTTATTGCCGAATGAAATGCAAAACGCCCTCGCCGAACGGAGCAAAAAACTCTTTCAGGGAGTGGGCCGCTTAAAACCCGGCATCACCCGCGCGCAAGCGCAGGCGAACGTTGCTGCCTTGGGCGCCGGCTTGCGCCGCGAGTACCCGGAAGCGGACGAAGGATACGATGTGGCGGCCAGGCCGATCGAGGATGTGCTCCTCGGCAGCAGCGGAGCGGGCCCCGGATCGATTCAGTTTGCCGGAGCGGGGCTGCTGATCATCGTCGGAATTGTTCTGTTGATCGCGTGCTCAAACATAGCAAATCTGCTGCTAGCGCGTTCATCTGCCCGGCAGCACGAATTGGCAATCCGGCTGGCCTCCGGCGCAAGCCGGGGACGGCTCGTGCAGCAACTGTTGACGGAAAGCGTGCTGCTCGGATTTCTCGGCGGAGTAGTGGGAATGATATTGGGCTATGGAGGATTGCGAATCATCTGGTCTTTCCTCCCCGCCGAGGTATCCGCTAACCTGATTGCCCCGAAACTGAGCGTTCTGGTCTTCCTATTTACCGCCGTATTGTCGCTGGCCACCGGATTTCTGTTCGGAACCGGACCCGCTCTGCGCGCGACACGCATGAACCTGGCGGACGTTTTGAAAGAAGACTCGCAGCGGGCAGGAAGAAGCTCGAAAAAAATTACGATTGCAAATGCACTCCTGGTGGGGCAAGTAGCACTCTCGTTCCTGCTTTTGATCGTCGGCGCGCTGTTTCTGCGCAGTATGCAACACGCCTACCAAATCGATCCGGGCTTCCAAACCAGGCATCTGGCCGTGTTCCTGACAAATCCCGGAGGCGCGGGATACAGCGTGCCGGAAGTGAAAACCTTCTATCGGGAAGCTCGCGAGCGCGTGTCCGGCATGCCTGGAATCGCCTCCGCCGCTTGGAGTTCCAACCTTCCCCTCTGGGGCCGCATCGCCAGCGGATTCAAAGTGGAAGGACACGAGGCTCGCTCGAAGGCAGAGACGATCACCGCGGTACTTACCACTATCGACGGAGACTACTTCGGCGCCGCGGGCATTCCGATCGTGCAAGGCCGTGCATTCACAACCGCGGACCGAAGCGATTCGGCGCCTGTCGCGATCGTGAACGAGAAAATGGCCCGGGATTACTGGCCGGGCGGGCAGGTGCTCGGGAAACGTATCGAGCTTCCGGGCGAAAAGACCATGCGGCAGATTGTCGGCGTTGCCCGCAATGCCGATTACTCTTCGCTCGGAGAACCGCCGCAAGACTGTGTATATGTGCCCTTGGAGCAAAACTTCATCGACTCGATGACGCTCTATGTACGAAGCAAGGCCGATCCGCAACAGATTTTAATTCCGGTACAGCGGGAGCTGCGCGCCGTCGCGCCGCGCGTTTCCGCAAAAGATATTCGCACCGGCGGCAGAATTATCAGCGATGCTCTCTTTTACGCCCGCGTGGGAGTGGGATTATTGAGCATTTTTGGCTTGCTTGCGCTCGGATTGGCGAGCATTGGCTTATACGGCATTCTGGCGTATTCGGTGAACCAGCGCAAACGCGAAATCGGCATCCGAATGGCGTTGGGCGCAGCTCGTGCTAGCGTGTTGCGTCTCGTGCTGAGACAAGGAATGTCGCTGGTGTTGACCGGAGTCGTCGGAGGCTTTTTGGCGGCGCTGGTCGTCGCCCGGCTGCTCGCAAGAATGCTCTACGGGGTCACCGCAACCGACCCGGAAAGCATCGCGATGGCCGCAGGTATTCTGCTACTCGTCGCGCTGATTGCGTGTTACCTGCCCGCGCGCTGGGCCAGCCGCGTCGACCCGCTAACCGCCCTCCGCGAGTCCTGACAGAACCGCGACCGTCAGGGAGCGGCCTCTGGATCAATTACACAAGACCGGCTGCGCGGCCGCTTCCCCAGCGTTCGCGGATCAATTCGTTGAGCCGTGCGCGCGCAATCCGCTCTTCGTCCGAATAGCGGCGAGCGTTCGGAAAATCATGGTGAGCGATGGCGAATTCCATGCTGCGTATGAGCTGTTGGATGCGCTGGTGAACCTCGACGATCTCGTCCGGTAAGCCAGCCCGCTGCGTAAACAGGTACTGCCGGCCGTGAGTCCGTTTTGCGGCCCGCTCGGTTAGTAGGCCGGTGAGCAAACCGAATACCTCCCGCACGGAAAAGCGCGCGAATGCAGCGCGCCGGTGCTGCGCGGCCGCTTGATCAAACGTGGCGAGCATCTCCCTGGCAAACGCGGCCTGATATTCGGCCGGATAGAACTTGAGAAGGAATTGATAGAGCCGCCGCATGCTTATGCCTCGCTCGCTCTTAAGCGCGCCGTTGCCGCGCGCGTGAGCTGTTTCAGCCGTTCCACTTCCGCTCGCAATTGGCGGCGCCCTTGTGTAGTCAATTGATACGCTTGCTTGTCGCGCGACGTATCTTCCTGCTCGAAACGCGCAATTAAACCGTCTTCGAGCAGCCGCCGCAGCGCTCCATAAAGCGTTCCGGTACTTAGAACCACGCGTCCGTTGCTGATGCGCTCTACATCCTGCAGCAGCGCGTAGCCGTGCCGCGGTTGCTCAGCCAGGCTGGTGAGAATTAGAAAAATAGGTTCGCTTACGACCTGTCGCATAACGCCATATTAGCCTGGCTCGGCCAACTTGTCAAAACCCATCGTGGCGCACGCTTCAGCGTGCCGGCGGGCAGTTCACTGCCCGCGACATTCTGTAGTGCTACACTCTGTAGCAGATAGATGGCGACGAAACTACCTCTCTCTGGTCTCGAGCAGGAAGTGATGGATGTGGTGTGGTCCGCCGGAAAGGTGACCGCCGCCGATGTGCAGGCCGCCCTTGCGCCCGGGCGCGTACTTCGCGACTCCACCGTCCGGACAGTCCTCAGCCGCCTCGAAGACAAAGGATATCTGCGGCACGAAGTAGAAGGTCGCACGTTCATTTATTCCAGCCTGGAGCGGCCACGGCGGCTGGCCGTCCGCGCCGTCAAACAGATTATTGACCGCTTCTGTCATGGCTCGGTGGAATCGCTGCTCACCGGCATGGTGGATGACGAAGTGGTGGACGCGAAAGAGCTGCAGCGAATCATAGACCGCCTGGCGGCCAAAAGGAAGGAGTCTCCGAAATGACGTTGGTTACGATTCTGTCCGAAACGATCGTGCGCTCGTCCGTAATTGTGGCCTTGTGCGCGCTGGCGGCGCTGCTCTTCCGATCACGTAGCGCCGAAATCCGGCACTTCATCTGGCGCGGCTCCTTATATAGCTTGCTCCTCTTACCGCTGGTGCAGTTTGCGATGGTGCCGCGCACCTGGGCCATGCCCTATGCGGAGACCATAACGGCCCTGTATTTGGCAACTATTGTCGTGCTGCTGGTGCGTTTTCTCCTTGCCGTGTCCTATGTCCGAGGAATCGTGCGGCGGAGCGAAGCCATTTTCGACCCGGATCTCCGCGAGTTGGTGCACGAAAGCTGGCTTCAGAGTCTTTCTCCCTATCGGCCGGAAGTTCGGCTCTCGCGTGAAGTATGTGTGCCCATGACCGCCGGCGTGCATGAATCGTGTATCCTGCTGCCTGCGGGTTGTGTAAGCTGGCCGCGCGAGAAACTGCAAGCCGTGCTGCTGCATGAGCTGGCGCATGTCCGGCGGGGCGATCCGGCGATTGCGTTCTTGAGCTCGCTCGCCGTCTGTCTGTTCTGGATTCATCCGCTTGTCTACTGGCTACGGCGGCGGCTCGTAGCGCTGGCGGAAGAAGCGTGTGACGAGGCGGCGCTCGAACGCATGGACCCGGCCCGTTATGCACGCATCCTGGTCGAATTCGTCTCGTCTCTGCCCGCTTCCGGCAACCGCATTCTGCCCGTGTGCAGTGTGGCGGTGCATCGATCGCACGCCAAGCAGCGAATCGAGAAGATCTTTTCGATCGGTGCGCGCCCGAAAGCAAGCTATGGATGGCTGCGGGCTGTGCTACTGATCGCTTTCGTCCCGGTGTTCTATGTCGCCGGCGCCAGCCGCTTCGAAGTGCAGGATGACGTAAGTGACAAAGTGATTGTTAGCAATGAGGAACAGGCCCGCCAGGCGGAGGCGGATCTACAGCAGCATCCGGAAAACCTGCAGGAACGCGGAGCGCTCATGGCGTTCTATGCGAACCACGGTGATCAAACCGGATTTACAAAGCAGCTTCTGTGGATGATCGAGCATCACCCGGAAGCGCCCGTCACAACGATAAGGTTCTATCCAAGACCCCCCTGGACGGAGTCCCAGGAAGATCATCAAAAAATTCGAGATGCTTGGGAGCGGGCGCTCGCCACTCACTCGGCCTCCCCAGACGTAGTTTTCCATGCGGGTCTCTTTATGGAGCAGGATGACCCGGTACGCGCGCTCATGCTGCTCCGTGAAGCCCAGGCAATGGTCACAGATCCGCAGCGTCAAGCGCGATACTACGATGCCATCGCATGGCTTTATAGCCTTGCGGTGCTCCGCGATCTGCATGCCAGCGATCCTCGTTTTCAAATGGGTCCGGCCATCGACCTGTCGGCGGCCATCGTTCTGCGGGCCGAGGTCGAAAGTTCGACTGATCCGGCGCTGTTGAGCAAAACTGGCACGCACTTGGTTCAGATGAACGAGCATGCGGTAGGGCTCAGCTATCTTCAGAAAGCCATTGATTTAGATCCCTCAAATCCGGCCTGGGAAGAGGCTTTGGAATCGGCGAAGGTCGAGTCCATACGACGCCAAAACCGGCAGGAGCTGACCGGCTCCGTACAGATCGGTACCGGGGTCGCCGATGCCAATCTGCTGACGAAGGTGGAACCGCAGTATCCTCCTCTGGCGCAGCAGGCCAGAGTTCAAGGCAGCGTCGAATTCACGGTGGATATTGGCACAGACGGGCACGTCAAAAACATCCGGCTGGTCCGCGGACATCCGCTGCTCGTGAACGCCGCGAAAGACGCGGTGCTCCAGTACGTGTATCGTCCGACCCTGCTCAACGGCAAACCGGTGGCGGTGACGACTACGGTGGTTATACCGTTTCGGCTGCCATGAGGCCCGCCGCATCAGTCGCCCGGCTGGCTAACTTGGCAAAGGCGGCTTTCAACTCCGGCGGCTCGCGCACGACAATCCGGCACCCCAGACTCAACAGCATCGCAGCAAAGGTCTCCAGGTTCTCGCGCCCGCAGCGCAGCGCGGTCCCGCCGTTCTCTTCCTGCAGCGTGACGCGGTGCAAGGCGAAATGCCCGCGCGCCTTCTCGAACGGAAGATCCAGCCAGACGTTCACCAGGAACGCGGACTGGACAAACGGCATCGACTGCTGCAAATACGCCCGGACGTCGAAATCCGCGGGGCGTTCGAACGTCTCCGGGCGGAGTTCGAGAGACGCGACCCGATCGAGCCGGAAAGTCCGGAGCGCTTGGCGTAACAGGCAGCGGCCTACCACGTACCAGCGGCCGTCCAGATGCGCCAGCCCATACGGCTCAAGCTGCCGCTCGGAACATGCGCCGTCGTGCCCGTGATACTCGAACCAAACGCAGCGATGCAGGCGAATCGCGGACGAGACGCGAATCAAGGATTCGGCCGGTGTCGAGATCACCCACGGGCCGGGTTCGAGCGATATAACGTCCTCAGTGGTTTGTACGCTGTCCCGCAACGGCTCGGGCAACACGCGCCCGAGTTTCGCAGCGGCGCCTTCGGTCGCAGGAGCGAAAGCCGCCAGGCCCAGATGGCGTAACGCTCTGAGCCCGAGCGTCAGTGCGAACGCCTCTTCATCGGTAAACATCAGCGGCGGCAGACGGAATCCTGGCTTGAGCCGGTAATAGCCGCCTGCCCCGCGTACGGATTCCACGGGAATGCACAGGTCCTGCAGTCGAGCGATGTAGCGCTGCACCGTGCGTGAGCTCATTTCGAGACGTTCGGCCAGCTCAGCCCCGCTCACGCGCTCGCGGGCCTGGAGGATTTCGAGTGCCGTCAAGACGCGCATGACCGGGTCGTACATGAATTTGATGGTGCCACGAAATTACGACACCATATGTCGGGAATAGCGTTTAGTCTGATTTTGAAAGGAGATCTTCAATGGCAGCAGCAACAACTGCGAATCAGACTACGGTTCTCACCGCGCAGGAACTGCTCGATCACTGGCAAGGACACCGCCGCCTGACACGGCGCGTCATCGAGGCCTTCCCGGAAGACAAGCTGTTTAGTTTTTCGATCGGCGGCATGCGGCCGTTTTCCAACATGGTCCTGGAGTTCTTGAGAATGGCGGTCCCCATTGCCAGCGGCGTGGCCACCGGGAAGTGGGAGGAGAGAGATCCCGGTTCGCCGCGTACCAAGGCAGAATTGCTCGCGCTCTGGGATAAGGACACCGCCGCCCTCAACCAGATCTGGCCCACCATCCCGGCGCATCGCTTCGCCGAAGTCGATAAAGCGTTCGGAAAATGGGAAAGCAGCGGAATCGCGGGAATTCTGTACGCAATCGACAACGAGACCCATCACCGCGCCCAGGGATACGTTTATCTCCGGGCATTAGGGATCGAGCCTCCTGGCTTCTACGACCGGGCCTAAGTGGCTCCGGGAGTACTATTCCGTTTCGTTTTAGCGCTCCGTCTGCCACGATAGGGTTGGGTGCCTGTCACTTTTCCCAGCTCGCGTGGCTTACGGATCGCTTGCCTCGCGATTCTCACGGCTGCTCCGTTCTGGGGGTATTCGGTTCTCTCGCATGAAGCCGTAGTGGACGCTTTATGGGATGTAGAGCTGAAGCCCGTTCTCCTCGCCCAGTATCCACACGCGAGTCCCGAAGAATTGAAAGAGGCGCATGGATATGCCTATGGCGGCGCGATCATCCAGGATTTAGGTTATTATCCGCACGGCAGCCCGAAATTCAGTGATCTGACGCATTATGTGCGGACCGGCGATTTCATTCTGGCTCTCGTCTCCGAATCGCGGAATCTGAACGAGCTGGCATTTGCGCTAGGAGCGCTGTCGCACTATGTTTCCGACCTGGATGGGCACCGCTTCGCGACCAATGTGGGCGAGCCGATGCTCTATCCGGAGCTGCGGCGCAAATACGGGGATGTCATCACCTATGAGGACAATCCCGCCGGTCACCTGAAAACGGAGTTTGGCTTCGATGTGCTGGAGGTGGCCAAAGGCCGATTCGCGCCGCAGGCGTACCACGATTTCATCGGGTTCCATGTCGCAAAGGACCTGCTGGAGCGCGCCGTTGAAGACACGTACGGGCTACAGCTCAGCGATCTATTTCGAGATTTCGACTGTGCGGCGGGATCGTATCGGCGCGATGTCAGCAAGATCATCCCGATGGCGACGCGCGTGGCCTGGGCGCAGCGCAAAGACGAGATACAACGGTCCGAGCCCGGCATTACGAAACGCCGGTTCGTGTACGTGATGAAGCGGTCGAGCTACGAACGGAACTGGGGCAAACAGTACGACCGGCCCACGCTTGGCGACCGGATTCTCGCGGTGCTGTTGAAGCTGATTCCTCCGATCGGCCCGCTCAAGGCCCTGCGATTCAAGATGCCGACTCCACCCGTCGAGACGCTCTTTATGCAGAGCTTCGACCGGTCTGCGAAGCAGTACCAAGCGCAGCTTAAAGACGTTCTCAACAACCGGCTTCGCCTGGAAGACCGGAATTATGACGTGGGAGTGCCGACACCGGCCGGCGTTTACCGGCTGGACGATGAAGTCCAGGCCTACTGGTTGGATCTGTTGGCGCGAAAAAATTTCCGGACGGTCACGCCGGCCATTTCGGCAGAGTTACTGACATACTACGGCAATCCGAATGCCCCGATTGCCACCAAGAAGCACCCAAAGCAGTGGAGCCGCGTGGTTTCCGAGCTGGCAACCTTGAAAACAATGGCTCCGAAGGTGACAACTGCCGGCGAGCAGTAAGCTGAAGAACGATAGTCAACCCGCTTCATGTCTCGCGCGTGGCTCTGGGGAATTTTTGCGCTCATTGCGGCCGGTCTGCTGGTCTATTCGCAGACTGTGAGTTTCGTTTGGGATGAGGGCTTTCATTTACTGGCTGCGCAACTGATTCTCGACGGTAAGAAGCCGTATTTGGATTTTTGCTTTCCGCAAACGCCGTTGAATGCGTATTGGAACGCGGCGTGGATGCGCCTGTTCGGCGAGAACTGGCGCGTCACCCACTACGTAGCCGCGCTCGAGGTCGCGGGAGCGGTTTTTCTGACCGCGCAGTACGCCCTCTCCCGCTTCCCGGCGCCGCGCTGGCGGACCGCTTGCGCCATCGTGGCCGCGCTGTTCGTCGGCTTGAACATCATTACGTTCGAGTTTGGGACGTCCGCCCAAGCCTATGGGTTGGGTCTGCTGTTGTGCGTCGTTGCTTTCCGCTGCGCGCTTCTGACACCGCGCAAAGCCGGCCTGGCAAGACCATTCGCAACCGGCCTGGCCGCAGGTACAGCCGCCGCCAGTACGCTGCTTACCGCCCCGGTAGCGCCCGTTCTGTTTATCTGGATGCTCGCGCATTCGGAAACGCGCCGAACGGCGAAGGCGGCCGTCTTTGCAATAGGCGTGCTGCTCCCGTTTGCTCCGGTGTTCTGGCTGTTTGCGCAAGGACCAAGGCGTGTGTTCTTCAATGTTGTGGAATATCAGGCGCTCTTCCGGCGGGTCAATTGGACAGGAGCCATGCAACACGACATCGCTGTATTCAGCGGCTGGCTCGATTCGACGCAGGCGCTGCTTTTGGCATTGTTAGCCGCCGCAGGCGCTCTGTTTCTTGCAAAGAAACAGGAGTGGGCGCGTGAGCAGCGCGCCGAGTTTGCGCTGGCCGGTTGGCTGGCAGCCGCTCTGCTCGTTTACATCTCAACCGCGCACCCCACGTTTGAGCGCTACTACATATTTGCCCTCCCGTTTCTGGCGCTGCTGGCGGCCGTCGGCCTGTACCACATCGGCCCGCGTCTGAGCGGACGCGCCGATCCAAGCTGGCCGGCGCTTCTGGTCTGTGCTTTAGTTACGCTGGCCCTCGGCAAGGATTTGTTGACTGACTGGGGCAATGCACGCTGGAGCGATTCCGAACAGGTAGCCGCCAAAGTACAGTCAGTAACCCCGCGAACGGCGATGCTCTATGCGGATGAGCAGGTGTATTTTCTGCTCCACTGGCCGCCTCCTCCCGGAATGGAGTTCTCTTATTCACACAGCCTGCAGTTGCCGCCCGCGCAAGAAAGGCTGTTCCATATCGTTTCTGAAAATGACTTGGCGCAGCAAATCGCCGCCGGACGTTTCGACACCGTCGAGACCTGCAACGACGACTTGATCGACAAATACAAACTTACCGCCCGGTTCCGCCAGGAAGCCGATGTCGGAGATTGCAGCGTGTTCTGGGGCAAGAAGTAGCGGAACTCGCCCTGTTCGCGTCCACTCTGGGAACCAATTATGAACAGCATCCCGCAAGACCAACAGATCGCGCTTATCGACCGCTTGACTCGAGCCTGCGGTGGCGGGTATTCGCCGGAGGTCCGGCGCCGCTATTTCATCACCGGACCGCAATGGGCGCCGTCGTATCAGGGCCAGGCAGTTTTCCACGCGCCCGTGCGCCCGCCTCTCACCTTCGAAAAGGTCATTGAGGAATACAGCAAAATCGGCATCGCCTACTGGTGTACGCACGATACGGACGTGATCCCGGCCCAAGACCTTTTTACTGATCGCCAGCAGGATATCGTCAGCCGGATCAAAAGCGCCTTGTCGCAGCACGGGCTGAAATGCTCCATGGTGACCTGCGAAACGTTCCACCATCCGGTCTGGGCTGCGGGTCCGGCAGCGGAATCTCCCGATCTGCGCGAATACACGAACCGCCGGCTGGCGAACACCGTCGCGATCGGGCATGAATTAGGAGCCCAATTCTGTGTTTATTGGCCCGGCATGTTGGGCTATTACATCCAGGGCGCGATCGATGAAACGCAGACGCTACGCTGGTTTGCGGACAGCCTCAACCACGCTTGCGAAGCCGATATCGAAATTGGGAAGAAGAAAGCCCGGCCTACCCTAAAACATTGTCTCGAAGCCAAACCGTTCGAGCCGCAAGCCGAAATTCTGCTTCCCACTTCGGACGCGATGCTCGCGTTCATCTTCTCCGGATTGCTGAAGCATCCGGATATGGTGGGCCTCAACCCGGAGTATTTGCATGAACTGATGTGGGGCGCTGCGCCGCGCGCCGCCTTAGCTCGCGCTTTGGTTTGCGGCAAGCTCTTTCACTTCGATATCAACGACGGATACCGGCTGAAACACGACGTCGATATCGCCATTGGCCTGGTGAATCCTCTGGACTGGCTGAACGTGCTGGTCCTGCTGCGTAGTCACAACTACAACGGACCGTTCAATCTCGATTACAAACCGCCGCGCACCACCAGTAGCCATGGCGTCTTCGCCGTCAGTATTCCGACCATGGTGGATCGCTTCATCACGCTGTGGGAAATGGCGGGCGAGGTGATTGCGGACCCGATCATCAAAGAAGCAACCGATGCCCTGAAAGCAGGCGGCGGCGGAGCCGATCCGAAAGATGTCGACTCCGTGGTGAAAGCCAACCGGGAACTGCTATCGCTGCATGAGCTGATTGGACACCGATTGTTTCAAATCCTCATTGGCGCGCATCGCGGCCGTACATACAGCTTATCTGAAGAGTGAAATCCCTTGTGGCGCGGCCACTCTTGGCTGCCGCGTCGAGACTCGTCTCGACGCTTGCTTTAGTGCGACAGTGCTACTTCACTCCACTCTGCAATAAATCAGCGAAAGCTTGGTCCGCCCAATCAACTGATATCCCGCCAGCCACGGCCGTAATTCCGGGTACACACCCGGCTTCAGCCTCGGATTCAACAGCCCCAATCCATCCACAAAAAATGTTGGATGTGATCTTACGAATTCGCGACGGTTCGCCGCAGCGGGACCGCCGTAGATCGGCTCAATCGCGGAGAGATGCCGGTCTGCCGGCACGCCGGTCAGCGGCTGCGAATCCCAGAATTTCCCGTCCGAACTCAGGCGCGTGTAGACGTAAATGTCGGGCCGGTAGCCCCACACGAAGAGCGTGTCTCCCGGCTTCTTCTTCGCCAGAATCTGCCGGGCCACTGCCTGGCTGTCCAAATCCATGACGACGTCCGACCAATGCGGAGCATGATGCTCGATATCATCGGCGGCCAGCATGGCATAGCGCGGGCCAAATCGCACTAGCGGAACAACCAACAAAACCGCCACGACCACAGCGGCGATCTTCCGATGTCTTTCAAAGGCCAACACGACACCGCGTGACGCCATGATCACCATACCGGGAAGCAACTGGAAAAAATAGTGCGGCGCGAATCGCGTTCCCAGACACACCGACGCATACGACACTGCCAGCCACACTCCGAGCCGCCAGCGGTGGCTCGCGCTCATTTTCGTAAATGCGCAGATCGACCCCGCCAGAAGCGCCGCATGAAATCCGAGCCAATCCGCCGTTCGCACCACGCCCACTCTGAACGGATGCGTCACCGGAGATTCGCGCGCATACAGCCATCCCCACCGCCAGACCTGCTCCCAGTAGCCCGCTAGCGCGCCCGTCGCCACCGCCCAAATCGCGCCCGCCGCCACCGGCAGCACGAATCCAAGAATCAAAACCGGCAACTCGGCCCAAAGCCAAACACCGCATATCGCCAATACAAAAAGTCCCTTGGCATTTACCAGAAAAGCGATGCCCGAATAGATTCCCGCCCAAAACGCACGGCCCGCCGCCGCATAGTAAACGGCTGCAAGCTGCGGCAAAATCATCAAGGCATCGGCCGCAAACGGAATCACCGCGGAAGGCAAGTAAAACGTGGTGAAGAACGCAAGCAGCAGGGCCGCCGCTCGGCCTTCGCGCGGGCCCCACCAGCGCTTCGCCAAGCGGTAGGCGACGCAACAGCAAGCCACAATATACGCCGCATCCAGCAGCCGTAGCGGCCAGCCCCAATATCCGCCGATTAGCAGATAATAGACAGCATTTAACGGCGGCTTGTCATACCAAAAATCCCGGTACGGCACTTGTCCGTGCAGAATATGGATCGCGGCCGCCAAGTGATAATCTTCATCCGCCCAAAGCAAATGAAAATGACACACACGCAGGCACGCCATGGCAAACACCAAAAGCAGAAATTTGGAGCGGGCAAGCCGCGAACTGTGTGTTTCCATCCACCGCGTATCATAGGGGATAGCGATGTTTGAACGTAGAAATACGAGCAATCTCCAGTAATTATGAGAACTCTGCAGACGGTGGAGATCTCAAAAACCTACAACGGCCGTACGGTGGTCGATAAGGTTACGGTGCGCGTCGAACAGGGCGAGGTCGTCGGACTTCTCGGGCCGAACGGAGCAGGGAAGACGACCTCCTTCTACATCACCGTCGGCTTGATCAGCCCCGATTCCGGAGAGGTGCTGCTCGACAACCAGTCCGTAACACACCTGCCCATGTACCAGCGGGCGCGCAAGGGTGTCAGCTATCTGCCGCAGGAGCCCTCGGTCTTTCGTAAGCTCAGCGTCGAGGACAACCTGATGGCGATTTTGCAGACCCTGCCGCTCAGCGGCCGGGAACGGCGCGAGCGGATGAAAAATCTGATCAGCGACATGGGCCTCGAAACCGTTCGCCATAGTAAGGGCTACATGCTTTCGGGAGGAGAAAGGCGGCGCGTCGAAATCGCGCGCTCGCTGGTTTTACAACCCGATTTCATCCTGCTCGACGAGCCGTTCTCCGGCATCGATCCCATCCAGGTATTAGAGTTGCAGCGCATCATCGGAGATCTGAAGCGGAGAGGCATCGGCATTCTGGTAACAGACCACAACGTCCGAGAAACGCTGGCGGTAACCGATCGCGCCTACATCATCAGCAACGGACGTATTTTCCGCGCGGGATCGCCCGAATCGCTGGGCAACGATCCCGAAGTGCGGCGGATCTATCTCGGCGAAAATTTCTACTTCCCGCCTGTTCTGGTGAGCTGACGCTTTTCGCGAATCCGGTTCAAATTCAGGAAAAACCTAGAGTTTTCTAGCGATCTACAAACGCGTGTTGCGGTGTTAAACTAGAGACCTGATGAGTTCGCTTTCGCAACGCCTGCATCTCGGTGTCCAGCAAAAGCAGATACTCACGCCTGGACTCGTGCAAATGGTCACGGTCCTTCAACTGAACCGGATGGAGTTGAAGGACATGATCGTGAACGAAATTGCCGAGAATCCTGTGCTGGAGGAAGCGGCGGAGGCTGGTGAAGAACTCACCCCGGCGGAAGTGCAGTCGCTGCTCGAACGGGAGCGGCAGCCCGAGCCGGCCGACCAGGCGATTCTGCAAAGCGTGGAAGCTGCCGAGAGCCTGCAGGGATTCGATTCCATTGGCGACGGCGATGCCGCCGTGGAAGCCGCTCCGTCCGAGGGCAGTACAGAAACTGGGCCTGTAACCGCGCTGGCCGATGAGCCGGCAAAGACCGAAGCCGATCCGTTTGAAGAGATCGATTTTGGGAGCTTTTTCGACGATTATCTCGATCCGGGCTTCAAGAGCCCCGCGTCTGAGTCTGTTGAGAAGCCGTCGTTCGAAACTTTTCTTTCTTCTCCGGTCACCTTAAGCGATCACCTGCAGAGCCAACTCAGTGTGCTCGTGTTGCCCGAGCCGGTGCGCCAGGCGGCAAACAGCATCATCGGCAATCTGGAAGAGAGCGGCTACTTGACTACGCCGTTGGAGGAGATCGCGGTAGCCGAAGAGCTTAGCCTGGAGACTGTGCAAGCGGGCCTCGAGGCGGTGCAATCGCTGGAACCGACCGGCGTGGGCGCCATGAATATCCGCGAGTGCCTGCTGCTGCAACTGGAAGCGCGCGGCGCGCGCGGCGGCGTCGCATGGGCCATTATCCACGATCATTTGAAGCTTCTCGAAACGCGTCAGCTCTCGCAACTGGCGAAAGTGCTTGGCCGCCCGATGGAGCATATCCACATCGCAGTCAACGTCATCCGCCATCTCGATCCAGCTCCTGGCTTGCGGTATTCCGGGCCGGGCGCCCGCCAGGTCGAACCCGACGTCTACATTTCCAAAGATGGCGAGGATTACGTCATCACACTGAACGACGATGACGTTCCGCAGCTCCGGTTGAATGCCGAGTATAAACGGATGATCGACCGCGAGCAGGAGCCGAACAAAGACGTCCGCAACTACGTAAAAGAGCGATACGCTTCTGCTCTCCAGTTGATCAAGAATATCGAGCAGCGTAAGCAGACGATTCTGCGGGTCTGCCAGTCCATAGTCCGGCGCCAGACCGAGTTCCTGGAACACGGTATCGATCAACTGAAACCGATGATGATCAAGGAAGTCGCGGAAGAGATTGGGGTTCATCCCTCGACCGTGAGCCGCGCGGTAGCGAATAAGTACGCGCACACGCCGCAGGGTGTGTTCGAGCTGCGGTATTTTTTCTCGGAGGCCGTGCAGGGCCCCTCCGGCAGCGCCACTCCGTTGCTTATCGTGAAACGGCGCGTGAAGAAAATGATCGAAGACGAAAATGCCGCGCATCCGCTCACCGACGAGCAGATAACGGCCCGCCTGCAAGCGGAAGGTATCCAAGTCACCCGTCGCACAGTCGCGAAGTACCGGGAGGATATGAAAATACCATCGACCCATCAACGCCGCGTTCGCGCCTGAACGGATTCCACGATTTGATTTCTCTGCGGCGCGGACGAACTCCGCCGCCGCTGATCGAGGCCAAAATGAAGCTCGTCGTTTCCGGCAAAACCAAAGAATTCACCCCTGAACTCGAACGGAAGTTCACCGCCAAACTTACCAAGCTCGGTAAGCACATCGAACAGCGCGGAGAACGTGACGCGAAGCTGTACCTGGATACGGAGCGTCATCTCCAGAAAGTGGAGTTGATCGTCAATTGGTACGATCACTCGCTGATCGCCTTGGGTGCCGACCCGGACCTGGACACCGCTTTGTGCCAGGCTCTCGAGAAACTCGAAAAACAGATTTTAAAACTGCGAGCCCGCTGGCGCGACACACACCGCGACCCCAAAACAGTTCGTTCCACTAAGGAAAGTTGGGAAGAGAACGCTTCGCCGGTTGCTGTCGAAGTGGCGGCTGAAAAAACTGCCAAGAACCGCAACAATGGACGGGTCGGGAAACCGCGCGTCTACCGCATCGATTACGACGAGGACCGCAAGCCGATGACGCTCGAAGAGGCGATGATCGAGATCGAGGGCGACGACAGCGGGTACGTCGTGTATCGCGATTCCCAGCGCGACTGCTTGTCGGTGTTGGTCCGCCGCCCCGATGGCAACTTCGATCTGATCGAATCCTGAGCTTCCGGCAGTTACACTGGTAAGGCTCACACGCTGTAATGCCGAATCCTAGAACTGCCGTGGCCAGTGTGCCCGCCGCGAAGGAACTCGCGCCGGTCGACCTGGTCATCATTACCGGAATGAGCGGCTCAGGCAAGCTCACCGCGCTGAAAGCCTTCGAAGACCTGGGATTCAATGCCGTCGATAATCTTCCGCTCGCCTTGCTTCCGAAGTTCGCGGATCTCACTCGCGACTCGAAGAGCGGGCGCAAGGCGGCTTTGATTATCGACATCCGCGAGGGCGAGGCGCTCAAGCAGTTTCCCAGGATCTACCGCGAACTGCGGCGGAATCTAAATGTAAAGCTGTTGTTCCTGGATGCAGAGGATGAAATTCTACAGCGCCGGTACAGTGAAACCAGGCGCCCTCATCCTCTTGGCTCAGACGCTACGGTGTTAAGCAGTATCCGCGACGAACGGGAAGAGCTCGCTCCCATTCGCACTCTTGCCGATCTGTACATAGATACGTCGAAACTGAATGTTCACGAGCTCCGGCGGCTCATTTCCGGCAAATTCCAAAACACGCAGGACGCCACGAAGATCGTAGTGTATGTGAACAGCTTTGGATTCCGGCATGGAGTCCCGCCCGACAGCGATCTCGTCTTCGACGTGCGCTTTTTGCCGAATCCGAATTACATCCCGGAATTCAAGAAGCTCAGCGGCCGTCATCCCAGCGTGGCGCGCTATATCCGCTCTTTTCCGCAGACCATGGAGTTCATCAATCGCATTTCGGAACTCCTCATTTATTTGCTCCCGCACTACATCCGCGAGGGCAAGAGCTATCTGACCATTTCCTTCGGATGTACCGGCGGTCATCACCGGTCCGTGCTGATCGCCAACGAGATTTATAAGCGTTTAAAGAAAGCCGGATTCACGGTGAAGGAGAGCCACCGGGATGTGAATAAGCAGTAGGCCGCTCCCTCAGGGTTGCGGTTCCGTGGCGCTGCGATTGTCCGCATTCAACATCGTCTGGTGATAGTCGGAATACTCGTCCTGCTCCATGCTACGCATTCCATAAAGTCCCAGGACGCTTGCGTTCACATTCTCAATAAACCGCTTCGGCAGCCATACATCACCCACCGGAGCCTGGTCCAGTTCGAACTTGGTCCCCGGCTTCACCTTGGCGATGAATAGTCCAAACGGCACAGGTGTGATCACTTGGGCCTGGACCCGCACCCAATGATAGTGCGTTTTGTCGATCCAAAGCCGTCCCTGCATGCCGGTCAGAACCTTGGTTTTCTCAGACGAAGGCTGATAATCCGGATTCGGCGAAGCATCCAAAACATAACAATCCACGCCGTTTCGTTCCTCTTCGCCCGCCAGCTTGAAGCGAAACGCCGAGACCATCTCTTGCAAAAGCAGGTGCTCTTCCGATCGCTCGCTTTGATACTTCGCGAGCCGTGCTTTTCGGTCCTTTTTCGATTCGTTCTGGCGCAGGAGAATTTCGCGGTTCAGCTTCGCTTGCTCCTGCTGCTCCTGGGCCTGCGAGAGAGGTTCGTTATTGATCGCAACCACCCGATAATAGGGTGATCCTTCGATCATCATGACTTCGTATGTTTTGATTTGCTCGACTTTTACCTGGCCATTGGAATCGATTTTTTTCTTAATCTCGTTTTCCCGATGCGAATATTTCGGCTGTTCCTTCCAATCCGCCGTATTTGCAGCAACGGATTTTTGAATAATGGCGGACACCGGCGGTGCTGACGCATCGTGTGCGCCAAATGCAATAGACGTAAAAACAATTGCAGCAAGAGAAACAAACAGTGGCTGAAGCTGAACGCTTCTCACAGATTCTTGCCTCCAATTCAATGGCAGCACGTGAACTGCCACATAGCTAATGAACCGGGATTCAACTACTTACCCTGGCTGGCCATGATCCTAGCGTATTTAGGGCGCGGTCCGCAAGCGCATTTTACATAACCTGTCAGCAATTCTTCCCAGTACTGCGCGGGAAGGCGTAGGGTTCGCGCTCTTCCGGCGGGCCATCCACACACTCCAAATCCTTCTCAACCGCTACTTTCAAAGCAGCTCCGCTGGCCGGCAAATCGAAATAGAGGCCAATGGCATCGCCGTGCGCCCAGTTTTGGATTTCCTCCCTAGGCGCGGCAACCCGGATCACGCCTTGCCGGAACGACGCCGTAGCCGGTCCTGTGGGTACTGTCTCGAGCACATAAGAGATGAGCGCATCGCCCGGAAAATAGATCTGCTCCTCGATCGTTTGGCCGGCCGCCAGGCTTTCCACCTCCCGCCGGTTCACCCGCAGCCGCAGGCTGTTCTTCCGAAACCTCAACTTCATCTGACTTCAGTGTATCCGCCATTCGCCGGAATAGATGTTGAACCGCCCGTCGCGTACGAAGCCGATCAGCGTCATTCCCCATTGCCGCGCCGTCTCGATGGCGAGGCTCGAAGGTCCGCCCACCGTCGCCAAAATAGAAGCGCCCGCCATAGCGGCTTTTTGAATGAGTTCGAAGCTGCTGCGGCTGCTGAGGAATAGAATCCGGTTCTCGAGCGGAATCTTGTCCTGAAGCAGGCTCCAGCCGATCAGCTTATCCAGCGCGTTATGCCGCCCGATGTCTTCGAAAGCTGCTTCCATCAGGCCCTCGCGAGTCACGCACGCCGCGGCATGCAATCCACCAGTCTGCTCAAATCCTCTTTGGTTTTCCAAGAGAAGAGCCGGCAGCCGCTCGACGAGCCGTTGATCAATGCGTGCTTCCTCGCCGCCGCTCGGCCTTGCAATCTCCTGAAAGGCTGCTTCCCGCGTGCGCTTGCCGCAAATGCCGCAACTCGAATTGATAAAGCTGGCCCGCGAAACGCGCCAGTTCTCTACGTCAACGTCGTCCGCCAGCTCAGCCACAATTTCGTTCGATGGTTCAGCGCCCAGGGGACGAACATCCAGCAGATCTCTTCGCTGGCGGATCACGCCCTCCGAGAGCAAAAAACCGGCAGCGAGTTCCCGGTCATTCCCCGGCGTGCGCATGGTCAGCGCCAGGCTATCCGAAAACCGCGCGCCCTTGAATGAATAGATAATCCGTATCCCGAGCGGCTCTTCCGTGGCGACCGTATCCATCACGCGCTCCGATTCCACGTCGTGAATTCGCCGAATACTAAAGCGCTGGACCAAATTGGATGCCGTGCTCTCCATCGCAGCTCAACACTAGCGTTGCACAACTCTCAGCGAGCAGAGTTCCTGCGCTATGTTGTCGACAGAAGAATATGCAACCCGGCAGCATCAGCCATGTCGAGGTAATTCTCCTTTTGCTCCTTCTGCTGATGGCGGGGCTTGCATTTCTGGCGAAGTGGCTGGGCATCGCGTATCCCATCGTCGTAGTGATCGGCGGGCTCATTCTGAGCCTGCTTCCGCACACTCCACGCGTTTCGCTCGACCCCAATGTCGTATTTCTTATCATCCTTCCGCCGCTCTTGTTCTCGGCCGGTTTTCATACCTCCTGGCGCGATTTTCGCGGCAACATCGTGAGCATCGTCATGCTTGCCTTCGGGCTGGTCGGCTTCACCATTTATGGCGTAGCGGCCACCAGCCGCTGGCTCATCCCGGGGTTCGATTGGAAGTTAGGCCTGGTGCTTGGTTCCGTAGTCGCCACCACAGACGCAATCGCCGCGACGGCAACGGCCCGGCGCTTGGGCCTGCCTCGAAGAATCACCGATCTGCTCGAAGCCGAAAGCCTGGTGAACGATGGAAGCGGCTTGGTGGCGCTGAAATTTACGCTCGCCATGGTGGTCACCGGCGTAACACCCTCCCTTCTAAAAGGCGTCGGCACGCTCTTTTACTTGATCTTCGCCGGCGTGCTGATCGGCCTTGCCGTGGGTTTGGTTGTGAATGCCATTCAGCGCCAGATTTCCGAAGCATCTATCGAGATCACCATCAGCATTGTCACTCCCTACATTGCTTACCTGCTGGCCGAAGGAGCCGGCTGCTCGGGAGTGCTCGCTACGCTGACCTGCGGGATATTTCTCGGACGCCGCAGTTCCTGGTATTACTCGCTGCATGCGCGCATCGAAGGCTCGGCGGTCTGGAGAACGCTCGATTTCATGCTGAACGGCGTGGTTTTTCTTCTCTTGGGATTGCAGTTGCCTTACATCCTCGCCGAGATTCGCGGATTCAGCACGGGTCAACTCATCTTCTATGGGGCCATCTTCAGCGCGATCGTCATTGTGCTCCGGCTGCTATGGGTGTATCCGGGCTCCTGGATCTCGTCACGCCTACAATGCCTTCTATTTCAAAGAGAGTCCGAGCAAATCTCCTTGAAACTCACATTTCTGGTTGGCTGGGCGGGCATGCGCGGCGTACTTGCTCTCGCCGCCGCGCTCTCGCTCCCTGAGCGGCTCAACAACGGCACGGCGTTTCCGGAGCGCAACATCATTATCTTTTTGACGTTTTGCGCCATCTTCTCCACGCTTGTGCTGCAAGGTTTGAGCATGCCTGCGCTCATCCGGCGGCTAGGACTTGCGGGCGCCACCGCCAGCCGCCAGGAAGAAGAATGGGCCCGGCGGCAAATGATTACCGCGGCGCTCGAGACTCTCCGTAAAATCCGCGAAAAAAACGGCAACGACCAGCCCGAAGTCTACGACCAGTTAGAAGGTTTCTACCGGCGGCGCCTGATATTACTGGGGTCCAACCCCGATTCCGAGGAGCATCTGCGCGACCAGCTCGCCCAGCAACACTTCGTGGCCCAGGAACTTCGGGATGTGGAGCGCTCCGTGGCTCTGCGGTTACGCGATGAAAGCAAAATTCACGACGAAGTGCTCCGCACCTTGGAGCACGAACTGGATCTGCTGGACGCCCGCGCCGAATCGGAGTTTTGAATCTTCAGCCACAGATGCACACAGATGACACGGATAATTTCTTCCGGCTGTTGTTTTTTCAATCCGTGGCCAATTCTTTTATGGCTGTCTTCGCGGCAGACTGAAAAGGAACGTACATCCTTCGCCTTCCCGCGACTCAACCCAGATGCGCCCTCGATAATGCGAGACAATGCGATGGCAAATAGCCAGTCCGATTCCGTTGCCCGGAATCGCGCGCCCGTGGAGCCGTTTGAAAATTCCAAAAATGCGCTCCCGCTGCTCCTCCGGAATACCGATCCCGTTATCGCGCACGGCAACCACGTATTCCTCCGGCCGCTCCATGGCCGAAATCTCGATCCGAGGCGCACGCTCGCTCCGGTACTTGAGCGCGTTCGCGATTAAATTCTGGAGCAATTGCACCAGATGGGCATGATACACCGGCAGCTCCGGCAGCGGCCCGCAGATGACCGCTGCGCCCGCGGTCTCAATCGCAGTGCGCAAGTTTGCCAGCACTTCCTTCACAACCTCGTTCGCATTCGCCTGAGCGGCCTGGTCCTGCGGTTTATCGACCGAACGGGTGAAAGCCAGCAGATCCTGTACCAGCGTCTGCATGCGGCGCGCGCCCTCCACCGTAATCTTCATGAATTCGGCGGCCGTATCGTCCAATTTGTCCCGATACCGCCGCGCCAGCAATTCCGTGAAGAGAGCAACCGTGCGAATCGGCTCTTGTAAATCGTGCGCCGCGGCGTAGGCAAACTGCTCCAGCCCTTCGTTCGCGTGCCGCAGGGCTTCTTCGGCTGTCTTGCGTTCAGTAATATCGCGCGTGGCCGAAAGCGCGCCGATCACGCGGTCCGCATCATCGCGCAAAGGAGCAACATGCGTCTCGAAGGTGCGATGCGCTCCTTTAAAGCCATGAATCGAAAATTCGAGCGAGCCTCCCGCGCCGCCATGAAACACACTCTCGTTCAGCGCTTGAAACGCGGCCCGGGTAGACTCATCGATCACGGGATAGACACATTTTCCAATGACCTGATCGGCTGAATCCGCTTCGAGCATCCGCAGACCGGCGGCATTCATCTCGAGCACTTCGCCGTTTGGACCGAGAACCTTGACGCACTCGGGGAGCGAGTCTAATAGCGTCTGCAAATAGCGCTCGCGAGCCGCCAGCCGCCGCTCGCTCTCGCGCAAGGCCTGCTCGGCGCGCTTCCGCTCGGTGATATCGCGATAGTTCCAAACGATCCCCGCCACCGCGGGTTCACCCGAAAGATCGGTCAGCATGAGTTCCACCCAGCGCCAGTCTTCGGTGCCGCCCAGGCGTGCTTCCATCCGGACCGGAAGCCGCGGATTCGCAAGCGCATCTCCGATATGCCGGATCACGTCATCGCGATCGGCCGGATGAATCAAATCCAGACTGCTTTGCCCTACCAACTCCTCCGGCCCGCATCCGATCAGGCGGACGTTCGAAGGGCTGGCATACCGGATCGCGCCTTCCGGCTCGGTCACGAGAATCGCATCCGAGCTGTTCTCGATCAGTACCCGGAACCGCTTCTCCGTTTCGTAGTACTGCCGCGCACGCGTCAACACTTCGCCGGCCTGCTCGCTAGCTCGCTCTCTGAGCCGGAGAATGGACTGCTCCGCTTCGGGGATGAGTACACCGGACAGGCTTCCCGTTTCATCGTACGCAGGCGCCTCCCGGTTGCTCACGCCCAACTCTCCCATGGCCCGCTCGACCGCGCGCCCGAGGTCTCCGTCATGGCCGGTAGCAACGACGTGCGTATGAGCGCGTAAAACTTGTTCCACCTCCGGCGAGTAAAATTCCGCGCCGAAGACGTCGATCGGGTAGCCGCAAAAGAGTTGGAGCCCGGCTGCGGGAAGAAACTCATTCCAGATTTCCTCCAGCCGGACGGCGGCAGCAACCTCGCCGCGCTCCCAGAGCAGCCCTACCAGTTCTCCATAAGCGCGTTTGCCGGCGCCCGCAAGCGGCGGCTGCAATTCTTGAGCGGCAATTCCCACCACCTTTTGGAAGAGCCCGACGTCCGGTTGCCCACCCACCATCAAGGCGCGGAGGGTCTGATCCGCATCGAACAACACAAGCTGTCCTGTCTTTTGGGCGCGCTCGGGATCGCCGCCCTCTAGCCGGATCTGCCGCAGAAAGGCCGCGCTATGGTGCGGGGCGGCCAGGACCAGAACGCCTTCTCCCCGCCGCAGTCCTTCCGCCAGGTAGCTGCCCACGCGGACAGCTAGGCAGCCTTCATCAGCCCCATACAACTGCACGGCATGCGGCGCATGGGGACTGGGATATTCACGCCGAGCCGTTACCGGCTGCAAAAGGGACATGATCGTTGGTCCAACATCTGTTTTGTGCTGACTCGCAAAGCCGCTGGGAGGGCGGGAGGCGGGTTCCTGATGTGATGCTATCTGACGCTCAATTGTTTCCCGCCGGTATTCGCCTTCTTACCACTGGTGGCGCGTCAGCTTTCCATCGCCGTGGATCTTGAACAGGCCGACCATGCCGCCGGACTTGCGGATGCGCATGCCGACAAATCTCGCTTCCCGGAGCGTGCGAACAAACTCGATCCGCGAAAAGCTGTTTTTGGGCCGGATATCCAGACGATATTTGTACCCATATTCCAAGGCAAGCAGATTCAAACGGGTCTCGGCCAGAATTTCCTGCTGGTCCACCCCCTCCCAAAAACTCTTGTGGCTGCTGTATTTGAGGATGAGCGCCATGTCGTTCACATGTTCCGCGAAATCGAACGGCGCGGCGCCTTGTTCAAACGCCCGGGCCTGCTGACCGCCATTATAGACTAGCAAGTACTCCATACCCGCTAGAACGCCGCGTTGTTCTGGCGAAAAGAGCGCTAGTTTTGGGAAATGCTAGGGAAATCGAGAGAACCCAAAAAAACTGGTGTATTTTCCTAGCTTCTCTGAATCCTTAATAGATGAAGAACGAAACACCTGCGGTCGGGGTGGGAAGTCGGAAAGGACGGAGCAATGAGGATTCGGTTCTTGTTGAGTCTGCTTTTAGCGATTGGACTCGGGACTACGCAGGCTCGAGCCTCAGGGCGGTTGATCGTGCATGTGCTAGGCGGACTGCCCCTATTGCAAGCCGATTGCCTGGTGGCCGGTTGCACTGTATCGGAGAGCATTGACGGAAGCCTCGGGCAGGTCTTTCTTGTGACCGTTCCTGACTTCCTCAATGTAAGTACAGTTCAAGGGCTGTTAGCGACCCTCAGTGGAGTGCTCAATGTCGAACCGGACCTCCTGGCCCAAACAGCAGATTCCGGATACACCATTCCTCCCGCGCTCACGGACAATACGCCGATCTCGTATTACGGGGCTACCGTTCCAGATGGCTACGTCAATCAACCCGCCACCGGCATCATCCGCCTGTTCGATACACGTTCCGCGTATCCGCAGGCGACCGGCGCCGGCGTGGTCGCGGTCATCGATACGGGCGTAGACCCGAATCACCCCGCCCTGCAGGGCGTGCTGCTTCCGGGATACGACTTCACCCGCAACCAGAGCGGGGCGGACGAAACATTGGACCTGGCGCTCAGCACCTCGCCGGATACCAGCGGCAATCAAGCGAATTGGGTGCGGGGCGATGGTTCGGGACATGTTTCCCAATCGACCGCCGCGGTCGTCGACCAATCGACCGCCGCGGTGGTGGACGGAAATCCGCAATACAGCGATTTCGGGCACGGCACCATGGTGGCCGGAGTGATCCATCTGGTTGCGCCCACCGCGAAGATTCTGCCCCTGAAAGCCTTTCGCTCCGATGGTACCGGATACACGTCCGATATCCTGCGGGCCATCTATATGGCCATTGAATTACACGCGAATGTTCTGAACATGAGCTTTAATCTGGCATCCTATTCCCAAGAGGTCGCGACCGCTCTGACTCTGGCCACGCTGGACGGAACCATAGCCGTAGCCGCAGCAGGCAACAGCGGAGAGGATACAGTGGTTTATCCGGCTGCATTGTGGAACGTGATGGGCATCGCATCGACTACGAATAGCGACCAGTTGTCTTCCTTCTCTAACTACGGTCCGCAACTCGTCTGGCTCGGCGCGCCCGGGGAAGGCATCGTGACCACGTATCCTTTCTCGACCTATGCGGCCGCCTGGGGCACCTCTTTCAGCACACCGTTTGTGGCCGGAACGGCAGCGGTCATGCTGAGCATCAACGACCTCTGCGATCAATACGGGAGTTCTCATTCAGCCGCTCATGCGAAGGCGGTCAATCAGAATCTGGGGAACGGACGCCTCGATATGTTTCAAGCAGTACAAGCATGGAGCCAGGCATGGGGCGGCCACTGATTCTCAGCCCTGTAGGGCAGGTTGGCCGAAGGCAACCTGCGCGGCGATTGCCAGCCGCCGCCAAGTAACCGATCCATGCCGGAGCCCCTTTTACACGTTCGCGAGCTAAGCGTCCGGCATCACTCATCCCCAACACCTTCTCTCGATAACGTGAGCTTCCACCTGGAGACGGGTGAAACGGTTGGCTTGCTGGGGGAATCCGGCGCCGGGAAAACCACTCTGGCTCGCGCTTTAATCCGGCTTCTTCCGGCAGGTTGCCGCATCCTCGGCGGCTCCATCCGGCTACGCGAAACGGAAATCCTGCAGGCGAACGAAAGGCTATTACAATCCGTTCGCGGGGCGCAGATTTCCCTTATTTTTCAAGAACCGGAGCTCGTGCTCAATCCCGTCATGCGAGTAGGAGAGCAGATCGAAGAAGTCTTGCGTGCCCATTCGCCATTGCCTAAGCGGCTCCGCAAAGAAGAAGTCCAGCGGATGCTGGCCGAAGTGGGCTTGGCTGGCCCGGATACTTACTCCGCCTATCCGCATGAGTTGAGCGGAGGTCAGCGGCAGCGAATAGCGATCGCGCAGGCCTTAATTGCGAGGCCTTCGCTGTTAATTGCGGATGAACCGACCAGCGCCCTCGATACAGTAACTCAGGCCGAAGTGCTGCAACTATTAAGAACGCTCAAAGAGCGGCTGCAACTCACGCTCTTGTTCATTACCCACAATCCCGCGCTTCTGACCCGGTTCGCCGAGCGCGTGATTGTGATACATGCGGGCCGCCTTGTGGAATCGGGAGGTTTCAACCAGATCTGGTGCAAGCCGAGCCACCCGTACACCGCGGCGCTCGTGAAGGCTGCTTCGTCCTTCAGCGCGCATGCCTGACAACGTACCGGGTCTCGCTCCCTTGCTGGTGGCGCGGAATGTGAGCAAGTCGTACAACCGGGGCCGCTGGCCGGCGCCGCGATTCCGGATTACAGCGATTAGCGACATCGATCTAACGATCTTTCCGCAGTCCGCGCTGGCTCTGGTAGGGAAGTCCGGGGCCGGAAAATCGACGCTTGCAAGGTGCTTGGCCGGATTGGAAATACCCGATTCGGGCGAGATCCGGTTCCATGGAAATCCCCGCGGCGTTCAACTTGTTTTCCAGCATTCGGCCACCGCCATGAATCCGGCGTTCCCAGCCATTGAGATCGTTGCCGAGCCGCTCCGAATCCAAAAAATTTCAAAACGAGTCTGCCACGAACGGGCGCTGGAAGTGATGGAGAAGCTCGGCCTTTCGCGCGAGTGGGCCCGCCGCTCGCCGCTCACGTTCAGCGGGGGTCAACGGCAGCGCCTCCTTCTGGCGCGAGCCCTGATTCTCAATCCGAAGGTCCTGATTTTGGATGAAGCTCTGGCGGGCCTCGATATACCGGCGCAACTGCGTATCGCTAACTCACTGTTAGAATTGCAAAGCTCGGTTTCGATGATTGTTATTTCCCACGATCTCCGAATGGCAGCCTACCTGGCCGGCCAGATCGCGGTTTTGGACCAGGGGAAAATTGTCGAAATGGCTCCTGCCCGCGAATTGTTTTCGCATCCCCAATCCCTGCAGACTCGCGAACTGATTGCTGCGCTCCCGGAAGTGCCGGAAGGCTGCGGTAACGAGTAACCGATGCGCTTTCTGCTGGGCCGGGCGCTGCACAGCCTTCTTCTTCTGGTGGGCGCGTCCGTACTGTCATTCGTCCTGGTGGACATCGCGCCGGGCGATTACTTCGAGATGATGCGGTTGAACACGGCGATCTCGCCCTCCACCATCGCCACGCTCCGGCGGCAACACGGATTGGATCGGAGCCTCCCTTGGCGCTATTGGCGCTGGGTGCAATCCGGATTCAACGGCGATTGGGGATTTTCGTTCGCGTACGATAGCCCGGCCGGACCGATTTTGGCATCGCGAGCGAAGAATACCCTCCTGGTGACCGGGACCGCAACATGCCTTGCCTGGCTGATTGCGCTTCCGCTCGGGTTGTGGGCTGCTGCTCGCCCAGGAAGTTGGATGGATGCCCTGACGAGTGGAACCGTGTCCATTCTGCTCGCGACACCCGAATTAGTTTTGGCTCTGCTGTTGCTGCTGTTCGCAGTTCGCACCGGTTATTTCCCCGCCGGCGGCCTTACCACGGCTGGACCTGGGGAGAGCGGCTGGATGCAAGGCGAAGATGTCGCTCGTCATCTTGTCTTGCCGAGCCTTTGCTTGGCGGCCGGCCTGTTGCCGGTGTTGCTGTCGCATGTGCGAACCGCCGTACGGGCGACGCTGCAAGCGCCTTTTGTCAGTGCTGCGCGCGCCTACGGCATCCCATTCCGCCGCCTGTTGCTGCGGCACGTATTGCCGGCGGCGGCGAATCCGCTGATTTCGCTGTTAGGCTTATCCCTCGGGATGCTGATCAGCTCCTCGCTCCTGATCGAGGCGATCTTCAGTTGGCCCGGTCTCGGTGAGCTCATGGTGGAAGCGATTTTGCAGCGGGACTTTTTTCTGGTAATTGATGCGAGCGTGCTCGCTGCTGGATTTTTCATTGCCGGAAACTTTCTCGCCGATTTGCTCCTGTACGCGAGCGATCCACGTATTCGGGGAAGCTGATGCCGGCGCCCCGAGCCACGCTGGCGTTTCTGGCCGCTCTGCACACAATTGTCCTGCTGGCAGGCTTTTTCGCGCCGTATGCTTATGACGCTCAAAACCGCGCCTTCGCCTTCGCTCCGCCGGCTCATCTCCACTTTTTCGACCAGCAATACCGGTTTCACCTTCGCCCGTTTGTGTATCGCTTGGTTCCAGTTCCGGACACGCCCGGCGCCTATAAAGAGGATCGCGCCGCCATCTTTCCGATCCGGTTTTTTGTGCATCGCGATGCGCGCTGGCATCTGTTCGGCGTGGACGAGCCGGCTCGCGTGTTTCTGGCGGGAACCGACGCGTATGGGCGCGACGAATTTTCGCGGCTCCTGTACGGAGGCCGGCTATCGCTCTTTGCCGGTCTGCTGGCGACCGCAATTTCGTTGATTTTGGGGACCGCGCTAGGTGGTTTGGCGGGCTATTACGGCAAGTGGTGCGATGAAGTGATCATGCGGGCAGCCGAGGTCTTCTTGACTGTGCCCTGGCTGTACTTGTTGCTGGCCGTCCGGGCTTTCCTCCCGCTGCACATCGCCGCGGGTCAGGTTTTCCTCTTGCTGGTTGCCGTGCTGGGCGCAGTAGGCTGGGCCCGGCCGGCGCGACTGATTCGCGGCGTAGTGCTGAGCGCGAAAAATCGCGACTACGTATTAGCCGCAAAAGGCTTCGGGGCCTCCGATGCGTACCTCCTCCGGCGCCACATTCTGCCTCAGGTTTCGGGCGTCGCAGCCACCCAGGCCCTGCTTTATATTCCGCAATACATTCTGGCCGAAGTCACGCTCTCGTTCTTCGGATTGGGCGTGAGCGAACCCGACCCAAGCTGGGGCAACATGCTGGCCGCCTTGCAGCAGCCGTTCGTGCTCGAGACCTGCTGGTGGCTGTTCGCCCCGGCGGCCCTGCTCGTCATAGTCTTACTTGCCTATTACCGGATTCTGTCGCGATACACATTTAACAAGTCGCGAATCTGATTTTTTCGCCGTTCAACCCGTCCGTTTCTATTAAGCTTGAACGGAGGGGCAGCCATGTGCTCGAGAGGCGGAATTGTCAGATATCTCGCCGGTATATTCCTGGTTTTTTTTCTGGTCTCCAATCTCCAGGGCGAAGTTGGCCGCGCAGGCGGGACCCTGGTCATTTCCGAGCACTCGGAACCCAAAACCCTAAATCCGCTCATGGCCGCCGATACGCCTTCCAAGACCATCGTCGGCCTGACGTCGGCAGACTTGATCCACATCAACCGGTACACGCAGCGCACCGAACCCGCCCTTGCTAAGTCTTGGACGGCCTCTCCAGACGGCCGGCATTATACGCTTTATCTCCGCCATGGTGTCCGATTTTCCGACGGTTCCCCCTTCAATGCGGACGATGTGATATTTTCCTGGAACGCCTATTTGGACGAAAAGACTCATTCTCCGCAGCGCGATCTGCTAATAATTTCCGGGAAACCGATCACAGTGCGGAAAATCGACGAGTACACGGTGGAGTTCACGCTCGCGCAACCCTATGCCGCGGCGGAACGGCTATTCGATAGCATTGCCATGCTGCCGCGTCATCTGCTCCAGCCGCGTTATGAACAGGGAACGCTCGCGGAGGCTTGGGGGCTCGGCGCGCACCCTGAAGAGATCGCCGGATTGGGCCCGTTCCGGTTCAAGGCCTACGTTCCGGGACAGCGCATCGTGTTGGAGCGGAATCCGTATTACTGGAAAAAGGGTCCGAACGGTCAGGCTCTTCCCTATCTGGACTCGATTGTGTCGATATTTGCAGCAAACGCGGATGCCGAAGCCCTGCGGTTCGATGCCGGCGATACCGACATGGTCAGTAGGTTGAGCGCTGCCGATTATGACGTTCTCCGGAAAGATGAGGAGCGCCGACACTTTCACCTCTATGATCTGGGCCCCGGGCTGGAGGACGATTTCCTGTTTTTCAATCAGAACGCAACTTCGCAAGCCAGCATGCCCGGGCTTTCACAAAAACAAAGCTGGTTCCGGCAAGTTGCGTTCCGCCGCGCGATTTCGAGCGCCATCGACCGCGCCGATATCGTTCGCCTTGCCTACCGTGGCCGCGCTTATCCATTGTCCAGTCAGGCCAGTCCGGGAAATAAGCTTTGGGTGGATCGCCAGATTCCCGCGCCGGTGCATTCCGTGGAGCAAGCACGGCGGTTATTGAGCCATTGTGGCTTCAAATGGCGGCAGGATGGTTCCTTGGCGGATTCGCGGGGGAATCCAGTGAACTTTTCGATTCTGGTGAATGCCGGAAATCCGCAACAAGTCGAGGCGGCCACACTGATACAGAACGACCTGAAAGAGCTAGGCATCGGCGTGAGCCTTGACCAGGTGGAATTCCATACGTTTCTGAATCGGATATTCACCAGCTATAAATACGAGGCGGCCCTGATGCGGCTGGCCGATGGCGACGCGGACCCTAATTCGGAGCTGAACGTCCTGACCTCGAATGGCAGTGCTCATGTCTGGTGTCTGAAGCCTGCCGGGCCGCCTCCATCCTGGCAGCGGGATCTTGACCGGTTGATGCAGGAACAGTTGACCGCCATGAACTATCCGGAGCGGAAACGGATCTACGACCGGGTTCAACAGATTCTTTGGGAGAATGCGCCTGTGATCTACTTAATAAGCCCCCATATTTTGGTGGGCGCGAAAGATCGAGTCGGGAACTTTCGTCCCGCCATTCTCGGAACCTATACGCTCTGGAATGCTGAGCAGCTCTTCATTAGACAATAACGAGACCTCCTCCATCTTCATGGGCTCAGGCGCTCAACCTTCTTCCGCGCTGAAACGCTTCGCATCCGACGAGGTATTGGTGCGGGAATGCCTCCTCGGCAATGAACAGGCCTGGTCGGATCTCGTCGACAAATACAAAAACCTCATCTTTTCTATTCCCGTTAAATACGGACTTCCGGCGGAAGATGCAGCAGATATTTTTCAGACAGTGTGTTTTACTGCGCTCGAGGAGCTTTCGGATTTACGAGAGCCGAAAGCGCTGGCTGCTTGGCTAATCCGGCTGACAGCGCGAAAATGCGCCCGGTGGAAGCGCGACAAGCAGGTGTACTCAGGAACGCAAATCGATGAGGGGACTCTGACCGAACACGGAGGTCTGCCAGAGAAACTGATGCAGGAAGTGGAAGAGGAGCAGATCTTGCGGGAGGCGATTTCGGAAATGACGCCGGAATGCGGAAAGCTGATCCATCTTCTCTTTTTCGCAATTCCGCCTGTTTCCTACGAAGAGGCCGCGCGCACACTCGGCTTTGCGAAAGGCTCTATCGGAGCCACGCGCATGCGGTGCCTGGAAAAACTGCGGCGAACGCTCGAAAGGAAGGGCTTCCGGTAACATCTTGGACGAAAGAACCGAAGGCCTCTGCCTTGAGTTGGGCCGCTTATCCAGCCACACGGACCGGAAGCGGTTTCTGGCGGCCGCGCCGCAACTGATCGATATAGAAGTTGTTAGGCGGCTCGCCGAGGCCGTTCGCTCGGCCGTGAGAGTCGATGTGCGGAAGGCGTTAGCGCTGGCCGAAGCAGCGCTTGCCATAGCGCAGGAGTTGGCGAGCGACGAGGCCCTGGGGCTCGGACTGCGCGCCAAGGCAAATGTCCTGTGGGTCGTGGGCAACTGCCGGGAGTCGGCGGGGCTATTCGATCAGGCCGCGGCGCGGTTCGAACAAGCGGGCCAAATGAATGAGGTAGGCCGCACATTGAGTAGCTCGCTTCAGGCGCTGGCCCTACTGGGCGAATACACGCAGGCGTTCGCGGCCGCAACGCGGGCGCGCGAGATATTCAGCTCGCTCGGCGAAGACTGGCGGGTAGCCCGGCTCGACATCAATGTCGCCAATATCTACCACCGCCAGAATCGCTATGCGGAAGCTCTTGCGGCCTATGAGCGCGCCTACCAGCAGCTTCTGCCGCATCGCGACATGGAAGGCATCGGCGTCGCGCTGCACAATATGGCCGTTTGCCTGATCGCGCTCGATGACTTCGAAAGAGCGCTGGACACGTATAATCGCGTCCGCGCTTTTTGCCGGCAGCACGACATGCCTCTCCTGGTCACCCAGGCCGATTACAACATTGCGTACCTTTACTATCTCCGCGGCGACTACACCAAAGCCCTGGATCTGTTGCGCGCCACTCGCGAGAGCTGCCGGAAGAACGGAGATACCTACCATTCGGGTTTGTGCGACCTCGACCGGTCGGAGATTTACCTGGAACTCAATCTCATCGAAGAAGCCGTCGAAATGGCGCAGAGCAGCGTCGAGCACTTCAGGCAGTTGGGCATGGGATTCGAGTCGGCAAGGTCCCTGACAAACCTGGCCATCGCAGTCAATGCGCAAGGCGATTCGAGCCGCGCGCTGGAGTTGTTTGCAAGAGCAAAGGATATAGCCCTTGGCGAGAACAATCAGGTTTGGCCGCACCTTATCGACCTATATCGAGCGATTGTGTTGCTTGAAAGAGGGCAAGCCGCCGAGGCCCGCGAGTTGTGTCTGACCACTGCGAATTTCTTCCGCTCCTCACAGCTTCCGAGTAAGCAGGCGCTTTCGCTGCTCTTGCTGACACGTACTTGCCTTCAGTCGGGCGAAGCCGGCGAATCCGCCGGCCACTGCAATGAAGCGCTGCGCGTTTTGGAGAAATTCGATTCTCCGATGCTTTGCTATCAGGCGTACTTTCTGCGAGGGCAGATTCAGGAAGCGTGCGGTGAACCCGAAAATGCCTACAATTCCTATCAGGAAGCGCGAGCTGCGCTCGAAGCGCTGCGCAGCAGTCTCGAACGAGACGAGTTGAAAATCGGGCTCATGCGGAACCGGCTGGAGGTCTACACCCGCCTGATTCAACTCTGCCTGGATCGCGCTTCCGGCGAGTCTTCGGCAGAAGAGGCGCTTTCCTATATCGAAGCAGCGAAGTCGCGCACCTTGCGGGACCTCATCCTGGGAGAAGCGCAACCGAGCGACGTCTCCTACGCCGATACCGAGACAGATCAGCATGTACGCGAGTTAAGAAAGGATCTGAACTGGTACTACCACCGCATCGAGCGTGAGCAACTTAGCCAGGAGGCGGCCACGGCGGAAGATCTGGACGCCTTGAAAAACCGGGCCCGGCAATGCGAACACGAACTGCTCCGGTTTCTGATCGAAGCCCCTGCCTCTACCGGCGTTGCTGCTGCCCTGCGCGGGTCGAGCACAACCACGCTGTCCCAGATCCGCAATGCGCTCGGTCCCATGGCGGCGCTTCTCGAGTACTTCGCGTTAGGTGAACAAATATTCGTTGCCGTCGTTGCGCGGGAGCTGATAAAGATTGTTCCCCTGAGTGCGGCCCAAACTCTCGCGCGCCGTTTGCGCATGCTTCAGTTTCAGTTCTCGAAATTCCGTCTCGATCGCGATTACGTGGCGCGCTTTCGTTCCTCTTTGATCAAGGCCACGCAAGCCCATCTGGCCGCGCTCTATGACAACCTGATTGCTCCCGTGGACAGTCTTCTGCCCGCTCGTGATCTCGTCGTGGTCCCTTATGGCCCGCTTCACTCGTTGCCCTTTCACGCGTTGTTCGATGGAAGCAGTTATTTGATTGACAGATTCACCGTCTCCTACGCCCCGAGTGCGAGTATTTTCACCCACTCGCATCGTGACATGGAGGAGCGAAAGGGACGCCCTTTGATCCTGGGCGTGGATGATTCTGAAATGCCCTTGATTCGCGAAGAAGTCCAATCGATAGCCGCAGTCCTGCCTGATGCGCGGCTGCTGTTCGGGCCGGACGCAACTGAGCAGGCCCTCCGGGAGTACGGCTATGAGAGCCGCCTCATCCACATCGCCAGCCACGGCTACTTCCGGCAGGATAACCCGATGTTTTCTTCCATCAAGCTGGCGGATTCCTATGTCAATCTGTACGATCTCTACCACATGAATTTACCGGTGGATTTACTCACGTTGAGCGGTTGTGTCACCGGTTTGAATACCGTGACCGAAGGCGATGAGCTGCTGGGATTGACGCGCGGTCTACTCTACGCAGGCGCCCGGTCCTTGCTTTTGTCTTTGTGGGATGTTGACGACCGAAGCACCACTGAGTTCATGAAGGACTTCTACGGCCAGCTCACGCTGGGTCGGCGCAAAGCCGATGCGGTAAGGACGGCCATGTTGAACTTGCGCGAGCGCTATGCGCACCCCTATTATTGGGCCCCCTTTAAGCTGACCGGCCGGGCGCTTGTCTAGAAGACGTGAGGCGTAAGCCCCCCAATTTGGCTTCGACGAATGTTGCCGCAACCGGAAATCCGCTCCAAAAGAAATTTCACAGGAGCTGTATTTTTCCGTCGACCGCCCTACCCCTGTAAACAGGAATATTAGGAGGAAATTTGGATCACTTTCCACCAGAAAACTGGGTTGATCTGGCGCGGGGATTGCTGCCGCCCGGGGCGGCTGCGCCAATGAAGGTCCACCTGGAACAAGGTTGCGCGGATTGCGCAAAGGCGTCGCAAACATGGCGGCTGGTTGTGGATCTCTGCTCGCGGGAAGTGCTCTACGGGCCGGATCCAGCCGTCGTCAGAGTAGTCAAAGCCGCATATACGCCGGCAAAACCATGGACCTGGATAAGAAAAACTGCCCACTCGGCAAAGCTTGTGTTCGACAGCTTGCGCCAGCCGTCTCCAGCGATGGTACGTGGCTCGCAACCGGTCACTCGTCAGCTTGTGCACGAGGCGGACCCTTTTGTAATCGATCTGCGGCTGGAGTCCGATCCGGCGCGTAGGCGCGTCTTCCTGATGGGCCAGATTCTCAATGCTGAAAATCCGGAGGACATCGCCACGGACGTAGATATCGTGCTGTTAAGCGGAGAAAGACTGATCGGCACCGCCAGAGTGAACCCTTCCGGAGAGTTCGATATGGAGATGGCGCCCGATCCGAATTTGCATCTCTTCATCAACATCCGAGGCCAGCGCGCGATCGGAATCCCGCTGCCCGCCCTGGAACGCTAAGAACGGAGCCTAAGCAAATGGTTGAAATCCCTTCTGAGCCTTCCGTCGATACGCTAATCGAGCAGACGCTTGCGTTGCTGTACGCGCAGAGGGCAGAAGTGAACTCACTTATCAGCTATTTGCAGGCCATGGCCGGCGGGAACGCACAGCCGGGCCACAAGTCTGTTTCAGAACCGAACGAGCGGCGCTGCTTCGAAAGGGCTCTCCGGGAGGCCATTCCCACGAAAGCCCTCTCTCTGGCTTTCGAGCCGATTGTCTCGGCCACTGGGGACTGGCGGATCATCGAAGCTCTCTTGCGATGGCGACATCCCGAGCGTGGCGCCATTCCGCCTGCTGAGTTCATTTCTCTCGCCGAGCGCACGGGCGACATCATACCGATTGGCCGGTGGGTTCTGCTCGAAGCCTGCCGTGAAGCCCTGACCTGGCCCGGAACTCCGCCGCCCGTCGTATCGGTGAATGCGTCTCCTGTGCAGATCCTGACGAGCTCGTTTGTATCGGACGTATTTGCCGCTCTGGCGGAGAGCCGCTTGCCTCCTGAGCGGTTACAGATCGAGCTTACCGAAAACCTGTTTGCCGGCGATCTCGCTCGGATCAACACCGTACTTGCCGCCCTGCGCAGATCCGGAATCCGCATCGCGCTCGACGATTTCGGAACCGGATTTTCCTGTCTCGCGCATCTGCGAACGTTATTGATCGACAGCATCAAAATCGACCGCTCCTTCATAGAAGGGATCGATGCCGATTCCAATCCGATTGTGCAGGCCATTCTGAGCATGGCGCAGGCGCTCAAACTGGAAACCGTCGCTGAAGGAGTCGAAGAGCTAGCCCAGGCGGAGACGCTGCTTTCCATGGGGACTCAGTATCTGCAAGGATTTCTGTTCACTGGTCGTTCTTTGAGCTCGGAGGCCGTACGCGATTGGCTCGCGAGCCGGTCCCGCCCGGGGCTCTCGTCTCAGCAGGAGCCAGGCATTAGACGGGGTTTTCCGGCCGCCAAAACGGCTCAGGCGCGGGGATGAACTCCACCGGGACTTCCGGCACCAGCGTTTTCAACCACTCGGCGCATAGTTTCATGCCAGCCTGCTCGGAGACTACGTGCCCAAGCACAATCATCGCCTTCTTCTGGCCGCATGAGATCATGTCCTGCACGTACTCCACCAGCTCCCACTCCCGCGTTTCGCCGCAAATGAGAACGTCGATGCCTTCGCGCGAGATCAACGGAATACCGGCTCCTATGTATCCCCAGCTTGTAATCACTCGATGTACTGCCAGCTTCGGGTCTCCGACGACGCGCATCGTGCGAACCTTTAGTTTGGCTTCGATATCCTGAGCGAACTGCGCGAGAGGCGTTCCAGGAAAGGTAAGTAGCTTGATGTTGTCCGGGTCGGCGTTCTTCTCCCACCCCAGTTCGCGAATCATTCCCTCCGCGATGCCGTCCGGATGACGCCCATGCCAGTGATCGTGGAAATGGAACACCGCCATCCCGTTCTGATTCAGAAAATCGCGTTTACAGAGATATGTTTGGTCCTGCGTCAACTGGTCGATCGTGTCCTGATGCGAGAAGAACGTGGATTCGTGCGTGATCACCAGGTTCTTTCCCGCTGCATTCGCCCGTTTGCAGACATCGAGCGTGGCCATCATCGTGGTCGCGATGCCTTTAACTGGCATTTCCGCGGTGCCGGCAATGATGTTGTCGACCGTCCTCTCACGCCAGGGGACGCCGATATTTGCTTTGATTCGATCGATAACTGTCCCTACCGTGATGGGCTGGGAGGCGGTTTGCGAGCGCAATGCATTCGCGACGGAAAGGCCGGCTCCCGCGGCCAGGAAGCTACGGCGCGAACTACTGAAATGTTTCATCATGTCACGTGTATCTCAATTCAGAACCCCGCGCGTAAGCAAGGGATTTATTTTTACCGCTCCGGCAAACTCCACGCGTAAAGAACGCTATCCACGGCGGTTATGACAAATTGCCGCCCGTCGAGTTCGTAAGTCATGGGCGAGCTACTCAACAACCCGGGGCTCGTATGCCACAGAACCTTGCCCGATTTCGCATCGAGTGCCAACAAATTTCCGGAAACATCGCCCGTAAAGAGCAGACCGCCGGCGGTGGTCAGTACGCCTGCCGCGCTCCTTCCTTTGCCGCTGTCGCGCGTCCAGCAAACCTTGCCTGTCCGATAATCTAAAGCGACCAGTTCGGACTCTACCCAAAGCGAGTCCGCACGGCCGCCCTGGTGGTCTTCCGGTTTCTGATCTGCATTAAGGGCGAGATACCAAACACTGAACCCCTTCATTCCGGTGACATAGAAAAGCCCGGTTTGCGGATCGAAGCTGGGTGACATCCAATTCGTTCCGCCGCTCTCCACGGTTTCGACCAGAGTCCCATCCAACTGCGGTTCGCGTGTGGGATCGGGAATCGGACGGCCCTTGGCATCCACACCCGATGCCCAATTACTGGGAACAAATTGTGAGGTCACCAGGCACTTACCCGTCATTCGGTCGAGCACAAAGAAATATCCGTTCCGGCTGGCTTGCGCCAGCAACTTACGCGTCTTGCCTTTGAACGGAGCATCAAACAGCACCGGAGTTTCCACCGCATCCCAATCGTGCGTATCGTGAGGAGAAGGCTGGAACACCCAGGCAAGCTTACCCGTATCCGGATTCAGCGCCACGATACTGCACGTATAGAGGTTGTCTCCCTTGCGAACATTTCCCGCTAGTACCGGATGTGGATTCCCGGTTCCCCAATAAGTCAAATTGAGATCCGGATCGTAAGTGCCCGTGATCCAGGCCGGGCCGCCGCCGTGGCTCATACTCTGCTTATTCGGCCATGTTTCCGATCCCGGTTCTCCGGGTTTCGGCAGACTGTTCCAGCGCCACAGAACTTTGCCGGTCTCCGGGTCGATGGCTTGAATCGAATGCGGCACATCCGCCTGGTCGCCCGATGTGCCGATGAGCAACCGGTCCTTTATCACCAGCGGCGCCATGCTGATGTAATACCCGAAACTGGAATCGGCGATCGGAATATCCCAGATCTGCTTGCCGTTGCGAGCGTCTAGCGCGACCAAATGGGCATCGGGAGTACCGAAAAATACCCGGTCCTTGTAAATAGCGACGCCGCGCTGGCCAATATGATTGCCGTCGGATGGCCGGTGAAAATGCCAGATTTGCCGGCCCGTCCGGGCGTCCACTGCCCACACATGGTCGGGGGCCGTAAAATAAAGAACGCCGTTCACTAGCAATGGCGTGCATTTCAACGTTGCCACGTGTGTCTGGAACGCCCACGCGAGCGACAATGAACTTACATTCTGAGTAGTGATCCGGGAAACTTTACTGAAACGGCGGCCCGAGTAATCTCCGTTATAGGTCGGCCACGCATCTCCCTGAGGATGAAGCAGAACCTGCGGATCAAGTCCCTGCGCCGGTAAGATAGCTGCTGTGGCGATGCCCGCAATCAACAGTTTGAATCTCACTTGAGCGTCTCCAGGTAAGCGAACAGGTTATGCATGTCCGTATTTGTGTACTTATAAAGTAACTTCCGGTGGACGGCTAACGGATCGTGTACAGTCACTTTCACCGAACCGATCGGCCAGGAATGATACCAGCCGCCGGCATCTTTCAAAGCGACCGTGAAGGCATCGAGCTGCGCCAATGCTCCCTCCACCGTCTTGCCCGAAGGCAACACCACCTTCACGGTTTCATGTGCCGTATCCGCCGGGTAAAGAAACAGCGCTTGAAGTTCTACGGGTTGGTAGCGATTGGCGATCCCGGCCAGATCTCCCGTTGGCGAGTGACAGCCGCTGCATCCTCCCGGGCCGTCAAAGAACTGCTTCCCGGCGGCAGCATTGCCTGTCAAGAGCTGCTTCAGCGAGTAACTGCCGTTCTTGCCCGCGCTGCGGACATCCGATATCGTCACTCGGGCGTGCAGAAACGTGACCAGATCGGCAATTTGCGATCCGTCGAACGGAAACGACGGCATCCCTTTCCCAGGACGTCCTTCCCGAATGACTTCGCCTATAAGATCGCCGTTCTTATCGTGGCGGACCACACTAGACAACACCAGACTCGGACCTTCGGCCCCGCCTTCCGCGCTGGCTCCATGGCAAAACGAGCAGGACTGCGTAAACAGCTTTTGGCCGCGTTGCACTTCAGGCCGCTGCATAACGTCGCTCGATCTGGTACGCCGCGGAGGCGAAGTCTGGGGTGTCGCCGGTGTCTGCGCCCGCAGCGTGACGCAGGCGAGCAGAACCCCGAGCGTAAGCGAGGGGTAACGTTTCATTTCAACCATTCGTCTAAGTGGCCCCGAACAAAGTCATCATCCGTCAAATGCGGATAAGCGGCGCAAACCCGATCGATCTCTTCCATTTGCCCCGGCGAGAGATCTTCCTGTGGATCGAGACACCACCGCCCGGCTAACAGCCCCTGCCGCCGTAAAATCTCATGCAAACCGGCGATGCAACCCGCAAATTGATGCCGTACGTCAAACAACGCGGCATTTGCATCCGTAAGCTCCGCCGAGCACCCCAGAATCTGACATGCCGATCCATTGCTCTGAATGGCAGCGAGCAATTCCACTGCGCGCTGCGTCCACACCGCCCACTGGCCTAACAATCCGCCGGCAAACCGCACGGATCTTCCGTCCAGCCGGAACTCCGTCAATAAATCGGGAATGATGTTGTCGTCATTTCCTGTGTAGAGCGCGATCTCGTGAGTACGGCCGCTGTCGATCAAGGCACGGCAAACCTCTACCGTTTGATAACGGTTAAACGGCGCTACTTTAATCGCCCCTACGTTCTCAATTTCGCAGAACTCACGCCAGAACTCATAACTAAGTTCACGGCCGCCAACAGCCGGTTGCAAGTAAAATCCAAACAAAGGAATATGTTCTGAGACTTCCCGGCAGTGCGCGAGTAACTCCGCGATCGGCTCCGTAGCCATCGCGCCGAGACTAAGAAGGCCAAGATCGTACCCCTCGTCGCGCGCCAGACACGCCTCCCCAACTGCCTGTTCGGTCCGGCCGCAAATGCCCGCTACTTTAATCAGCCGCTTGCCGGTGCGCTGCGCGAACGAGTCCACCGCCGCAGCCGCGAGTCCCAGGACCGGCTCCAGCAAATCAATTCCGCGCTTTCGAATCGCGAATTGCGTCGTGTGTACGCCAACGGCGATGCCGCCGGCTCCCGCGTCGCAATAATATCGGGTGAGCGCCACTTGGCGCCGCTCGTCCAACTTCCGGTCTGCTGCCAGCGCCAGCGGGTGGGCCGGAATCACCAGACCACGGCGTAGCAGCGCTTGCAACTCGGGCCGCAGCTTGGTGGGCATCGGCTAGAACCTCCCGTCCGCCACTTCGAAGTGTGTTGGTTTATCCAGCGCTTCTCTCCCGGCCCCTATCCAGTCTGCCACCCACTGGAGCAACGTTTCTAAGCGCACCGACGGAGGCCCTAATAATGAGTAGCAGCGTGAGGCATCGCTCAACAGCGCCGAGGTACCCTCTGTTTCGCCGAACCGTGGTTCGCGTTCGAACTGGCGTCCGAAAAACTTCGCCGCTTCCCGCACAGAAACGGTTTCCGGACCCGTAACATTCAACATCTCAGGCGGCGAGTCGCATAACTCCAGGCAACGCAGCGCGTAAGAATTGGCGTCCCCTTGCCAGAGAATGTTGAAAGCCGGAACTGCCAGCGGGACGGTCTCTCCAGCCATCACCTTCGTTGCAATATCCACCAGCACGCCGTAGCGCAAATCCGTCGCGTAATTCAAACGGAACAGTAAACAGCGCGTGCCGAACTCGCGCGAATAATATTCGAAGATCCGCTCCCGGGCGAGACAGGATTGCGCGTATTCTCCCATCGGCGCGGGCACGTCGCTCTCGACCGAGCCGCCGCCCAAAACATTCTGGAAAGCGTACACGTTTCCGGTCGAATAAACCACAATCCGGCTATTTTGGAAATGGCGCGCAGCCAAAGACGGTGCGACGGCGTTCATGGCCCAGGTAAGATCCGGCCGCCCGCTGGAACCAAACTTACGCCCCGCCAGATACAAAACATTTTCACAGCGGGGCAGGGAAGCGACTTGTTGCGGATCGAGCAAGTCGCATGGAATTGTCACAATACCGGCCGGTTCCAGCTCGCGGCGTGCTGGCTCCGACCCGAAACGCGATACGGCAATGATACGGCGCGCCCGGCCCGCCGCGTCGGCCGCTCTCCTGGCAAGCCTCGCGAGTGAGGGCCCGATTTTTCCGCCTGCTCCCAAAATCAAAACGTCGCCCTCTAACCTCTTCATCAGGGCGACGTCGGCTTCAGACGGTTTGGAGATCTCGTCTTCTAACTCCGCGGGCGACAGAATTTGTTTACGCATTAGCCGAATTCCGGTCCCAGGATCGCAAATTGACGCTGCGGCAAACCCGGGTACAAGTGGGCGCCGCGGTACATGCGAAATAATATTCGCTCCTCGGTAAAGCCGTTTGCGGCAAGCCACGAAAGCCAGGCTGGATCGAATCGTTGAGCGTCGATAGCAAAGTGCTTCCCGTGGTGCGAACGCAGGCAGTCCGCCACCATCCTTCGCGCGTCAGTCTCGCTGAGTGCAATCACGGGCCCTAACTGATCATAAAGAAACCCGCGCCGCCCGAACAGATATCCCGCGATGTGGCCGTTCTTCTCTATCACGCGCGCGTACTCGGGCGACCGTTGATACAGATCGATCAGCAAGCCGCTACGGTCCGATCCAAATACTTCAAAATCCTGGCAAGTGATTTCGCCGAGGTCGGACTCGCGCATCGGCCGGGTATCCGCTGGAGCGGAAGTAAACCGGTTTGCATCGATCGTTGCCGTCATTCGGCTTAAGGAATACTCTTCTAAAAACGAGTGCTTCCGGTAGAGTTGCCGGCCGGCGGGTGTGGCATCCAATCGGCAGCATCTCTCACTCTTCAGGATGGCAAGCCCCTCCTGGAGAAGCCGCGTCCCGACACCGTTGCCGCGCTCCTCGGGAGCAACCAGAAGCATCGACAACCAGCTAAAACGGTCGCCATACCGAATCGTAGCGACCGTTCCGACTACTTCACCGTCCCGTTCTGCCAACCGGCTGCCGTTCGGGTTCGATCGAAGAAAAATCCGCCAGTCCTCCTCCATTTGATTCCATCCACTCAGGCGGCACAAACGAAGAGCGGCAGGAATATCGTCCACCCTCATCTCGCGAATCAGCAAGTCCGATTTCTTGTGGAGCGGGCCTTTGGCCTGCAAAGCCGGTTTTCGAACCGGCTTTTCTCCTTGACTCCCCATGAAATCCGCTTCAGAAGATAATCTTCAGCGCAAATTGCCACTCTCTGGGTTCGGAAACGTCGCTTGTAATCGTGCCGAAAGCCGAACTCGATGGGGTCGTATTGGGCGCTGCAAACACGGGGTGGTTCGCGACGTTGTACACTTCCGCTCGGAATTGCGTGCTGACACGCTCCACAATATGGAAATTCCGGATCAGCGATAAGTTCCAAATCGTTTGACCTTCCGCGCGAATTCCACTAAATCGAAGCGGAAACGTCCGTATGTTGTCCGCCAACTGTTGCGACGATTTGGTATTGAATCCGGCATTGACATTAAACCACTCGTCCACGCTTCGCTGATCTGCGGGTAATGGAATATTGTGAATATCGCCGTTAAAGATAATATTTCCCCAAGCGAGCGGCGCGCCCGATTGGTGAACCGTGTCGGCGTCGATCTGCCAGTCTCCAATGATTGCATTCACCGGCCCCGGAAGCTGGTTCAGGAAATGTCGTCTGTTGCCGACCGGGATTTCCCAAAGCGCGCTCAGCGCGTAGACATTCGGCCGGTCCATATCGGACAGCGTTCTGTACGGAACTGTATCCGTTGGATTCAGAAACTCGGTTGCCTGCATGTATTTCGAGTGAGTGTAGGAACCCTGCACCGTCAGTCCACGGTAGAAGCGCCGTTCTACCCGGACCTGTAAGGAGTGATACCAGGAGTAGCCGATCGGCTCGGGAACCGTGAGATCGCCATATTCCGGAAATGGTTCCAGCAGAGTTGCGCGGGAAATGGTAGCCGGATAGATGGGATCCAATCCATAAAACGGATTCTTAAACTGAGCGGTCAAGTAGTTGATGGTCGCCTGATCGCGCACGGGCGATTTACTAAGGTATTGCGCCGGAGTGCTATTCATCGACTGATTTACGCCTAAGTGAGTAACCCGGTTCCCCACATAGCTCACGTCCAGCACGAATTGCCCCGGAAGATACCGCTGGATTCCAAATGACCACCTCTGAGAATAAGCCGGGTTTGTGTTCGGGTCATAAAACGAGATGGCCTGCCCAAAGCCTGTATTGATCCCGCCGCTCGCCCCCGATGGCGGAATCAGCCCGTTTGGAAATGGATTCGTTAGAGTCGCAACATACGTAACGCCGTTATCGAGCGATGGGTGTATCGGCGTGGTTTGCGTGAATCCGGTTTGGAAAGGACTGAACGTCGCTACCCCTAGCGACGCGAAATAGATGCCGTATCCCGTCCGCAGCACGGTCTTTGGGGTGATTTGCCAAGCCAGGCCAATTCGCGGCAGAAACTCATTGCTCGCCTGATAGGGGCTCCTCCCAATCCCATTCTGATTGACAAACCTCAAACCGCCCGTGGGCGAAAAGCCGGAAACACCCGGCACCGGATTCTTGGCTAAATTGGCAATCGCCTGGGCGGTCAGCGCATTCGGACTGGTTCGGTCAAACCCGGCATTCAACCGGTTGTAGCGCTCCGTTGCGGGCGTTTCCAGTTCGTACCGCAGTCCCAGATTCAGCGTCAGCTTGGGCGTGAGTTTGTAATCGTCCTGCAGATACAGCGCGAAATAACTGTTCTGGAGTGCATAACTATTTGTGTAGGGCGTCGTCATGCTGCCTTCCGGAATACCCATCAGCATTGCCGCAAGCTGATCGCCGACAGGAGCAGCCGTAGAATTGTCCAACGGGCCTTGCGTATACGAACTGGAAAAATTCAAATCCGGGGAAATCGCCGCCGGGAACCGGTTCCCAAAACTCTTCAGCAGACGAATATCCGCTCCGAAACGTATCGTGTGCGTGCCGCGCAGCTTCGTCGCATCCACCAGCCAGTTATGCGAGACGTAAGTATTCGTGCCATCGCCGCTCGACCAGTTCGAGAGCGTGGAAAACGGGCTGATTCTCACGCGCGGCACAGTGGACAAGCTCGGGTCGACCAGGCTCGCCAGCGCGGGCGAAAACCCGAGCGAGGTCAGATTCGTCCCCTCCGTCGCGCGCTTCTCTGGAAATTCGGCCGCCGTGAGCCCATAGCGCAGGTTGATCACCAGGGTCGGGCTGAGCACCCACACGTCGTCCAGAACCGCGCCCTGATTGATCTGTTCTTGAGAAAAAATGCTGGCAGGAACGCCCAGGGCGTTTTTGGGAATGTAGAAGTAATAATGGTTCATTCGCAGAAACAGCCGGTTGTTGTCGCTGAAGGAGTGATCCAGCCGGCCCATGAACGAATCCGATTTGATGCGCCGAACATCCGGATAGAAATAATTGTTCTGCCCGTCAATTGTGCCCTGCTGGTTGGGCAGCGGGTAAAGCGAAGCGAGCTTCAGACCCACCGGATTCAGCAGACTTGCCGGAATGATGTTGCCCGCGAGCGGTGCGCGCCGGTATCTCCCGTTTCCTGCGGCCACCGTGGTAAATGGATTATAAATTTGGTACTGCGAACCCAGCTTGAGAAGCGCGGAAAAATCGCCGGTGCGCTCGGCGGCCGTCGGTACTGTGCTCGTCTGCCCCGCGGTAGTCGCCGGCGAGGTGTAGCGATTTCCCTCCCAGGCAAAAAAGAAGAAGGTTTTGTCGCGCCCTTGATAAACGTGGGGAATGGTGAGCGGGCCGCCAAACGTGAGCCCGTACCGGTGATCCTGATAAACCGGCTTAGTCTGACCCGACTTATTAACGAAAAAGTCGTTTGCGTCTAAGGCGCTGTTCTTGAACCAGTAATACAAAGTTCCATGGAAATCATTTGTGCCGCTTTTCGAACTAACGCTCACAACCGGGCCCAAAACGTGTCCCACGCTCGCATCGTAAGCACTGGCTTGCAACTTTAGCTCGGTGATCGCTCCAGAAGGAGGGATGTAAGCAACTCGGGAATAGCCTTTGTTCTCGTCATTGACCGTATCGTCTAACCCGTCAATCTGCCACTGGACCGAATCCTGTGGCGAGCCATCTACCGAGATTGCTGAAGTTCCCTCGGGGGAATCGGGCTTCAGCGTCCGCAGCGTCGTCATATTCACAACGCCCGGCGTCAGCTTGACCAGATCGAACGCGTCTCCGCCTTTTTGCGGGATGTCCAGCAAGCGCCGTTCATCGATAATCTGCCCCGGAGTGCTGGTGTCGGTCTCGAGCACGGGCGTCTCGGCTTGCACATCGATCCGTTCGGCCGCGCTACCGATCTCCATGCGGATCGGCAAGTCTACCGACTCGCTGACGCGCAGTTGTACATTCTCCTGCGAATACGTCTTGAAGCCAGGCTTATCGACGGTAATGCGGTACATACCGGGATTCAAAAATGGAATGCTGAATTGCCCGGTATCGTTCGTTACGCTTTTGACTGCGACGCCGGTATCCATCTTGGTGACAACCACATTTGCGCCAGGTATCGTCGCGCCGGAAGGGTCCACCACCCTCCCCAGAATCGTTCCACGAGGATCCTGTCCTGACGCCGTGTGGACCAAACCCCCACACATCAGCAGTGCCAGCGAGAGTAGCTTGCGGGACATGAACCTCCCCACTGTATTGAAATGATATGGCAGTTTTACTTCGGTTCCCGGATCTTTGTCAAGCAGAATTTGAACAGAACCCCGCGCGTAAGCAAGGAGTCGACTACTCCTCCCCTCCTCCCCTTCGCGAATACCGCAGCCGCCACAGTCTCATCTCATCCGGATCCGAACGCGCCGGCACTCGCTTCAGCGCCGGTAACGACTTCCCGAATCTCGCCGCAATCGCATCCTGAATCTCTTCCATTCCGGTCCGCACATGTCGCCCCATTTCCAGAGCAGCCGCATCGGGATCGTTGCCCGTCAACACCTTCACCAGAGCGGTGTGGCGCCCCGGCGCGATTTTGTGGCCGGCCGAGACATCGTAAAACCAGTTGAAGATCAACAGATGATTCTTCTCGAGCAGATCGTAAAGTGGCACACAACCCGTGCACTCCGCGATTCGCATATGGAATTGGAGGTGGAGGGTCTGAATGGAGAACTGGAGGTCGGCATCGCTTTTCTTCCGCCCCGACTCTTTGATCATGTCCTCCAAGCGCGCGCTGAGCGTTCGAATCTCCTTCCGCTCGGTGGGGCTGGCCCTCTCGCAAAACATGCGTGCCGATTGAGTCTCCAATGCCTCTCGAATCACGTAGCTATCGCGCACGTCTTGCGGAGTAGGAACGCGTACGCGAGTGCCTACTCGCGGTCGGCTCTCCACTAGGCCGTCTTCTTCCAGGCGGCGGATGGCTTCGGAAATGGGCAGAAAGCTCATGTCGAACTCCAAAGCCAGTTTGCGGCGGGACAGCGGCGCGCCCAAGGGATACTCACCCTTCAGAATCTTGTTGCGTATCAAAACGTACGCTTTTTCCGACAGGCTGCTGGCTGCTACGGCATGTTGTTGCATCGCGGGTGGCAATTACAGAACCCTGAGCGTCAGCGAGGGGCAGTTCTTGGCGCTCGCATGGCCGCACGGTCTTGTTGACACAGTACGACAATCACCGCTATCTTTGCAAGATAATTGCAATGTTAGTTTGCATCAGTAGCTGATGTGAGAATGGAATCCGTGAACGCTCCGGTTCTCTTACTCGTCCTCCCGGCATTGCTCGCCGCCCAAACTCCGTCTTCCCCGGCGCCAAACGCGGCAGAAAGCCAGAAGTTATTTACGAAACTCTGCAGTGGCTGTCACGGCGCCGATGCCCACGGCACGGAACAAGGTCCTGCGCTTGCCGGCAATGCGCGAGTACGGGCGCGCTCTGTCCAAAAGCTGCATGACTTGATTCGTTCCGGAATTCCCTCCGCCGGAATGCCTGCCTTCAACCTGCCGGACGATCAGCTCAACGCGCTGGCATCCTTGCTCAAATCGCTCAATGCTCCGGCCGCAGACAATGCTCTGGCCGGAGACCCCGCGCCGGGCGAGCGCTTCTTTTTTGGCGAGGGGAAGTGCGCTTCGTGCCACATGGTTCAAGGCAGAGGCAGACCGGTCGGCCCGGACCTATCCAATGTCGGACGCGAGATGTCGCTCGATGAGCTTCGAACGGCGCTGACGCAACCCAGTGCGCACATCACTTCAGGCTATGAGCTCGCCACCGTCAAACTGCGAAGCGGCGAAGAACTCCGCGGTTTCGTTCGCGGCCAAAGCAATTTCGATGTTCGATTGCAGGATCTCAATGGGAACTTTCACTTACTCGACGCGGATCAGATCCTATCGGTCCAGAAAGAAAAGCAGTCGCTCATGCCCGCGGTGAACGCCAGTCCGGAAGAGCTGCATGATCTGCTCGTGTATCTGAGCCGCCTGACGGGAGTAAGACCGAACGTCCCCGTACCGGCTGGCGCTTCCGAACCCGGTGGAGTCACTTTTTCGGAAATCGTCGATCCCAAGCCCGGCGACTGGTTGACTTATAACGGAAGCCTCAGCGCCAATCGCTACAGCTCTCTCAACCGGATCAACACCTCGAATATTGGGAAGCTGGTTCAGAAGTGGACTTTTTCGATTCCGCTGTGGCGCCAGATGTATCCCGACAACTCCTATTTCGTTCACAAGCTGGAAGCCTTCGGACTGGAAGCAACTCCCGTGGTTGCCGGCGCAATCATGTACGTAACTGGTCCGAACTCGGTCTACGCGCTCGACCCACGCACCGGCCGTGAAATCTGGGAGTACGCGCGCCCGCGCAGTCCACAAGTCATGGTGGGCGATGCCGCTTTGGGACGAAATCGCGGTGTAGCCGTTCTTGGTCAGAACGTATTCATGGTCACCAATGATGCCCACCTCATCGCTCTGAACCGCACCGCAGGCCAGCTTGTCTGGGAAGCCGTGATGCCCGATGAGCCGCAGCATTATGGTTCGACCATCGCGCCTTTGGTCGTAAAAGATCTGGTGATCGCGGGCGTCTCGGGCGGAGACTGGGGCATTCGCGGATTTATCAGCGCCTACAAAGCTGCTACCGGCGAGCGAGTCTGGCGGCGTTGGACGCTTCCCGCGCCTGGCGAACCGGGCAGCGAAACATGGAAAGGAACCGGCAACCCGGCTGCGCTTGGCGGCGGAGCTACGTGGTTGACGGGCTCCTATGATCCGGAGACCGATACTCTCTTCTGGCCCACAGGCAACGCTTACCCCGATTCGGACGACCGCAACCGCCAGGGCGACAATCTCTTCACCGATTGCGTTTTGGCGCTGAATCCTGAAACCGGCGATTTGAAATGGTACTACCAGTTCACCCCGCACGATGTCCACGATTGGGATGCGACGGAACCGCCCGTCCTGGTCGACACACAATATCAGGGGCAAGAGAGAAAACTGCTCTTACAAGCCAATCGCAACGGTTTCTTTTACGTGCTCGATCGGACGAACGGCAAGGTTCTCCTCGCTAAGAGCTTTCTCAAACAACTGACCTGGGCCAGTGGAATTGATCCGGATGGCAAGCCGCATCTGTTGCCGCCCGGAGAAGTCATCTGTCCGAAATCCGCTGCGAACTGGAGCGCGACCGCCTTTAGCCCCGCCACGCGCCTCTTCTATGTAATGGCCAATGAGGGTTGCGTCGTCAAGTTAGCGCCCGGCCGTTGGAAGAAACAACCGCCTCCGCCCGAGCCTGCCAGGATGTATCTCCGCGCGATTGATATCGACACCGGCAATATCGCTTGGGAAATTCCGGAATTCGGACCGGCATACGAAGCCGTCGGCGGAGGCTTGCCGGGCGTGTTGGCCACCGCCGGCGGTCTCGTCTTCTACGGCGACCCAGGCGGGAACTTCGTGGCCGTCGATCAGAAGCAGGGGAAGACGTTGTGGCACTTCCCGAACAATGAAATCAACACCGGATCTCCTATGACCTTTTTGGCCGGCGGGCAACAGTATGTCGCGGTCGCTGCGGGCTCGCACATCCTCTGCTTTGGTTTGCCGTAAGATTCCCTGTAGGTGAGCCATGAGCAACATCACACTTCGCGTGAATGGCACGACGCACACACTCAATATCGACCCGGCCACGCCGCTGCTCTACATCCTGCGCAATGACATCGGCCTGCAAGGTCCGCGCTTTGGCTGCGGCCTCGGCCAGTGCGGAGCCTGCACCGTCATCATCAACGGTGCGGCGGTTCGTTCCTGCATCCTGCCCGTGTCTTCCGTCAAAGGGGAAATTACCACGCTCGAAGGGCTCTCCTCGAACGGAAAGCTGCATCCGGTGCAGCAGGCGTGGATCGATGAGCAGGTCCCGCAATGCGGATTTTGCCAGAACGGACAGATCATGACCGCGAAGGCGATGCTGGATAAAATTCCGCATCCCACCGATGCGCAGATCCGCGAGACCATGAACACCACGCTGTGCCGCTGCATGACGCATTACCGCGTTCAGGCCGCCATCAAACGCGCCGCGCAAGCCATAGCGGAGGCCGAAGGATGATTCCAAAACACATCGAAGAAGCTCTGACCATTCATCGCCGGGGCTTTCTCAAAAGCGCCGGCCTGCTTGTCGTGAGCTTCGCCACAGGCGCCTGGAACGAGACCGCAGCCGAAACTGCAGGTCCTTATCCCGATCCCGATTTCCACCAGCTCGATTCGTGGATCGTCATTCATGAAAACAACACGGCCACCTTCTATGTCGGCAAAACCGACCTCGGTCAGGGCACCGGAACCGGCTTCCGGCAATTGATGTCCGATGAACTCGACATCGCGTTCGAGCGGACCACCTGCATCATGGGCAGCACCGACATTACCGTCGATCAGGGCGGATCGGGCGGCTCGTCCGCCATGGAGAGGGACTCCTGGCCGATGCGGCGCGCTGCTGCCGAAGCACGGCGGGTTCTGCTCGAAATGGCATCGCGTCACCTCGAAACGCCCGTCGATCAACTCACTGTCAGCAACGCGGTCATCTGCGTGAAAGCCGATCCCTCGAAGCGCATCACCTACGGCGAACTAATCGCCGGAAAGAAATTCAACGTCAGGCTGACTGGTGCCAATGTCAATGCCGTTACCGGCGTTGCGAAAGTGAAGTCTGTGCCGGAGCTGAAATATACCGGCCAGCCCATCCTGCGTGACGACATCCCCGCCAAAGTGGACGGTTCCCAGAAATGGGCCGTCGACGTAAAACTGCCCGGAATGGTCCACGCGCGCAACGTCAAACCTCCTTTCGCCTGCGCGAAGCTGACCAGCATCGACGAATCCTCTGTCCGAAATCTGCCGGGCTTCATCAGGATCGTGAGCAAAGGCAATTACGTCGCGGTGGTGTGCGAACGCGAGGAGCAGGCCATCCGCGCCGCCCGCCAGCTCAAAACCACGTGGGAGAAGCCCGCAACCGCTCCGTTCCCCGCGTCCGAAAATCTCTTCCAATACATGCGCGCCGCAACGCCCACGTCAACCTCTCATCCCACCGTCGTGGGAGATCCGGATGCGGCCTTTTCGGGCGCAGCCAAGGTCATCGAAGCCGAATACGAAATACCGTTCCAGGGGCATACCGCGATCGCCGGCGCGCATGCCATGGCCGACCCGTCCAACGGCCAGATGACCATCTATACGAACGACATGAAGGCCTATAGCCATCGCACCGGCATCGCTGCGTTTCTTGGTATGCCGCGCGAAAAAGTGCGCGTCATCTGGATGCAAGGCCCGCAGTGCTTCGGCCGCACTGCAGCGGACGATGCGGGCTTCGAGGCAGCCTGGATCGCGCGCGAAATCGGTCGCCCTGTCCGTATGCAGTGGATGCGGCAGGAGGAGACGGCATGGGATACCAAGAGTCCGGCGTTCCTCGTGAAGATGCGCGGAGCTCTGGATGCCGCGGGACATCTCGTCGCCTATGACTACAGCGCCCGCTCGTGCGACTACAATCATGTCGGCTACAACGAGCACGATACCGTGCTGATCGCGCAACTGATGGGCGCCAGGCGTGCGAAACCGGCCAGCGGCGGTTCCGCGACGCCTTCGGACGTGTACGCGATTCCGAACCGCCGCATGGCCGGCGATGTCGTCAGCCTTCCTCTTGTTTGGGAGACGCCGCTTCGCACCGGCAATCTGCGCGATCCGAACGGTCCGCAATCGACCTTCGCCGCAGAATCGTTCATCGATGAACTGGCGGCCGCGGCGAAGTGCGATCCGCTCGAATTCCGCATGAAACTGCTCACCGCCGCCACAACGGATGATGCCGGATTCCGGCGTGCACGATCCATTGCGGTGCTAAAAGCCGCTGCGGAAGCGTACGGCTGGGATTCGCGTCCTTCGCCCAGCCCGCGCAGCACGGGAAATATTCTGACCGGGCGCGGTGTCGCGTACACGTTCCGCGGCCAGACCGTGGTTGCTCAGATCGCGGAGGTGGAGGTCAATCGCCAGACCGGTCACGTCTGGGCGAAGCGGTTGGTCTGTGCGCACGATTGCGGCCTGATCGTCAATCCCGAGAGCCTTCGCCGCACCATCGAATGCGCCACGCTGCACGGGTTGAGCCGCGCGATCCACGAAGAAGTTCAGTTCGATACCGAAAAGGTCACGAGTGTGGATTGGATCTCACACCCGACCCTCCGTCACGCCGACGTTCCGGAGCGCATCGATGTCATATTTGTGAACGGCGACCCGAACCCGAATCGCCCCGACCTGCGCCCCTACGGAGCCGGAGAGGCAGCGCTCAAACCCATGCTCGCAGCCATCGCGAACGCGATCTACGACGCAACCGGCGTTCGCATCCGAAGAGTTCCTTTTCGCGACGCCCGCGTCCTCTCCGCCCTATAAGTCTGTGGCGCACGCACTTTTGCGTGCCGCGTCGAGACTCATCTCGTCGCCCGCTCGAACACCACCTTCCCGCCCACAATCGTCTTCACCGCTTCAATATCTTTGATCTCATCCTCCGGGCACGTGGCGAAATCTTTCGAAATCACCGCCATGTCCGCCAGCTTCCCCGGCTCAATCGAACCCACCTGTTTTTCCGCAAACATAATATAGGCGTTGTTCCAGGTCCACATCTTGAGTGCTTCGAATCTCGAAATGCGCTGCTTGGGATTCAGAACGTTTCCGTCCGTCATCTTCCGTGTGATTGCCATCCACATGCTGAAGAACGGCTGATACGGATTCGTCGCGAGCCGCGGATCGAAGCGGATCATATGATCCGAACCGCCGCCCACCACCAACCCGGCATCGATTAACGAACGCAGCGGCAGGAAATGTTTGATCCGCTCCGGGCCGAAGACATCCTTAAGCGCCGGTCCGTCAAAATGCAGCCACGCCGGTTGCACGTCAAACGCCACGCCCAATTTCTTCGCCCGTTCAATCGCGCGTTCATCCGGAAAATTTGCATGGGTTGCAACAAAACGCCGCCCCGCTATCGGTTTCACCCGATTAGCCGCTTCGTACGCATCGAGCAGAAGATCCAGCGCGCCGCCGCCTGTCACGTGCGAGGTCATCTGCCACCCCAGGTCATCCGCGGCCTGCGCCATCGCGAAGACATTCTCGCGGGGCACATACAAAACGCCGCGATAACCCGGCTCGACGAATCCATAAATCTGGGTGTGCGGCCCGTAAGGCTGGCGCAGAAACGCGGTCCCGATTAGAATGCCGCCATCCACGATCGCTTTAAGCGAACCGACGCGGAACCACTTGTCTCCCCATCCCGTGTAAAACGGAATCTGTTCAATCTCCCGCCGCACGTTCGCCGGAGTTCCTTGCGCTTTGATGATGTACGTGACGTTGCTGCGCACCGTCAATTCACCGGCATCATGCAGCGTCTGGTAAGCCCGAAAACCCTCGGGGCCTTCGAGTCGATCGATGATGCTCGTGAAGCCAACCGCGTTGTACCGCGGCAGCATGCTCTTCAGCGCCCACAGGCGATCCTTTTGGCTGATCGGTCTCGATTGGCGCGCTTTCCCAAGCAGCTCCGGTGCGCCCAGAATCAACCCCGTCGGCTCGCCGTTCTGATCTTTCACAATGCGGCCATCCCCGGGTTGCGGCGTATCGCGCCCAATCCCGAGCCGCTTCAGCAGAGCCGAATCGAGCACCGAGGCATAGCCGTTGTCCACCACCGCTTCCCGTTCGCCGGCCGCCGCATCAATCTCTTGCCGCGTCGGATAACGGTGCTCGGCAAGCCGCGTCGAGTACACCTTCGGAACCAGAATGATTTGCCCCGCTGGAACCGTTTTCGTTTTCCCACGGATGTAAGACTGAATTTCGGGAATCGAATGAAATACAGGAACCGGACCATCGATCTCACTCAAAGCGGCCATGATCGGGTGTACGTGGCCCGCAATGAGTCCCGGAACCACGCACCGCCCGTGGAGGTCGATCTTTCGGGTGTGGCCATCCGACGTCTTCAGCACGTCCGCGTCGCTGCCCACAGCCAGGAACCGGTCGCCCTGAATCGCGACCGCCGTCACGGTGGGATGCTCGTTCCACATCGTGAGGATCTTGCCGTTGTAAAAAATCGTATCGGCGCGTTGTGCCCACATCGGCACACACCAGACCAACGCGCATCCGGCACAAATCAAGCGTTTCAGTAGCATCTTGTTTTCAACTAGGCGGAACGCGCCGCAGCCAGTTGTTTCTTCACAAACTCCAGATCTTTGTGCGCGGCCGCAATGCGGTCCGCAGCCTTGTATTCCTGATGAATGGAAATCGGGCCCGCAAATCCCGCCGCCGCGAACAGTTTGAAAACAACCGGCCAGTTAACGACTCCTTCGCCCAGCGGGCATTCCACCGGTTTCGACTGCCCGGTACTCCGCTCCCAGTAAAAATCCTTGCAAGCGGCCATCTTGAGGCGCGGCGAAGCAAGCCTCAATCCGACTTCCCAACCGCGAATCGCTCCTTCTTCCGTCGCATTGTTTGCGTCGTAGTAGTAGCCGATCCACTTCGGATCGAGATCGCGAATGATCTCGTGGGTATCCCAGAACGCCAGACCGACATTTCGGGGATGATTGTGGAACCCCGCCACAATACCGTACTCTTTCGCCAGATCCGTCAATCCGCGCACTCCGGCGCCCGCGTTGTGCAGGCTCGCGAGCACGTCCTTTTCATAGCGCCAGTAGCCGAGCTTGAAAAACGGGATCTTGAGCCGCGCCGCGGTTTCCAGAATCGGGCGCGCCGCTGGATCCGATGCTGACGTCAACTCGGTGGTAATCATCGCTACGCGCAACCCGTGCGACTGGATCGCCTCGACTGCGCGCGGAAGGTCTTCGCGCGCTCGTTCCGGTAAAACATGCCCCCCCTTCCGCACCGTGAGATCGACGCCGTCAAACCCTGCATCCTTCAAGGTGCGGCCCAATTCGTCGTAGTTCAAATCGGGCAAATGCTTTGAAAAAAAGCACAGGACCGGCTGTTGAGAACTTTGCTCGCCCAGCGCGCTCGCTGCGGCTGTCGTGGCAACGCCCGCAGCCTTAAGGAAGTCCCGTCTGTTCATGAGATTGCACCGACTGAATTGGACTGATATAACAATTTAGTTGGAATCATATGTGAACCGGCGCTAAGCTGTCAAGAGCGCGGGCGCGGGTTACAGAACCCTGAGCGTCAGCGAGGGGTCTCCTGAGAGATACAACAATGAATCAAATGAACCGTCGAACTTTCGTAAAGCGAGTGATTCAGGGATCCTCCATCCCCCTGGCAGCGGTCGCCGCCTCACGAGCGCGCAGCACGGACATTCGCGTGGAAGAGATGTCCCTCGAATACCAGGACTACAACTACCGCATGCCCATCAAGTTCGGCGGGACCGTATTAGACCGCGCCACGATTGTCAACGTCCACTGCACGGTCCGGACTACCAACGGCCGTACGGCCAAGGGCTTCGGTTCCATGCCCATGGGCAATGTGTGGGCGTTTCCGTCGCACACCATGAGCTACGACACCACTCTGAACGCCATGAAGGCTCTGGCTGCCAGAATCTGCAAGATCACCGCCGATTCGAAGCTTTCCGGCCATCCGATCGATATCAATTGGGCCCTCCAACCCGAATATCTGAAGGCTGCTGCGGAGGTCTCGCGTCAGTTACATCTGGACGAACCCATTCCCAAGCTCTGCACTCTCGTAACCGCCAGCGCGTTCGATGCGGCTGTCCACGATGGTTTCGGGAAGGTTCACAATCTCAATTGCTACTACACATACGGCCCGGAATTCATGACCTACGATCTCGGTCACTACGCCGGCCCGCAATTCCGGGGCATGTATCCCGAACGCTTTCTTCTGAAAGAACCCAAGCCGCGCATGCCGCTGTATCATCTCGTATCGGCTATTGATCCGATCGAGGCATCCGATATAAAAAAGCGCGTCAACGACGGCCTGCCCGAAACCTTGCCCGAATGGATTATGCGCGACGGCCTGACCAACCTAAAGATCAAGCTAAACGGCAACGATCTTCACTGGGATGTCGACCGTGTACTGCGAATCGATCGCGTCACCACCGAAACCCAAACCAAACGAGGCGTGAAGAACTGGGTATACTCGCTCGATTTCAATGAGAAGTGCCCCAATATCGAGTACTTTCTGGACTTCATCGATCGCATCAAACAGAAAGCGCCCGGCAGTTTTCAAAAGATCCAGTACATCGAGCAGCCGTTCTCCCGGGATATGACAACTCACCGGCAGAGTGTGGCGAAAGCAGCCAAACTCGTGCCCGTCGTCATTGACGAAGCGCTGACCGGCTTAGACGCCCTGATGCTCGCGCGCGAACTCGGATACACCGGAGCGGCCCTGAAGGCATGCAAGGGCCAGAGCGACATGATGATCATCGCCCCCGTTGCGTCCTACCACAAAATGTTTCTCTGCGTCCAAGACCTCACCTGCCCGGGCGCATCTTTCATCCAATCGGCCGGCCTCGCGGCGCACGTTCCGGGCGTTCCGGCCATCGAAGGAAACGCGCGCCAATACATGCCCGCCGCGAACAAAGGCTGGGATACTCGCTTCCCCGGCCTCTTCCACGTCACCAACGGAACCGTCGAAACCGGCAAGCTCGACAAGCCCGGCCTGAGCGCCGTCTAACTCTTTGTTTCTATCCGTGTGTATCCGTGTCCATCTGTGGCCATCTAGAAGTGCAACCGTAACCCTAACTGAATCTGCCGCATCGTGTTCGCCGACGAAATCGACCCAAACGAAGACGACGACAACGTCAAGCTCGGAGCGTTCAAACTAACCATATTGAACGCATTGGTACTCTCCGCGCGAAACTGAAACTTGAATCTCTCCGCAATCGTGAAATCGCGGAAAATCCCGAGATCGACATCGCGAAAGCCCGGCGCATCCAGGATGTTGCGCCCCACGGTTCCGTCTCTTCCAACTGGGTTGGCTACGAACGCCTCGGTGTTGAACCATTCTGCAACCGCAGCCGACCGCGGCCGGTTCGGACTCAGAGCGGCAGTGACGCCCGGTACCAGATCCGGCCGGTCGTTCCCCGTATTGCCGTCCAAGTTGTTATCCGTCCCCGTCGAAAACCCCATCGGTAATCCGCTATTCAAAGTGACAATCGGCGAGACGGACCAGCCATTCGCTAACTGCCGCAGCAGCCCGGAACTACCGTGATAGTAATCAAATCTCCAAACGAGCGATGCGACAAACATATGCCGCATATCGTTATCCGCGCGGCCCTTTTCTAATTGGAGAGCATGGTAATCCTGCACGCCCCCGCTCACGGTGCTATTCTCCAGCTCCACGCTGTCCAGAGTTTTACTGTACGTATAATACGCGTGAAAACTCACGTTGCTGGCTAAAGTGCGAACTACGCCGATTTGCAGCGCATTGTACGATGTCCGCTGATTCGATTGCACCGAGATGACTTGGCCGAACGCACTGGGCGTGAAACCAAGACTCACATTATCGATCGGCCGCCGCAGAATCACGTTCCCCGTCGTAGAGGTGACGCCCGCCACGCTGGCGATCGGATAATTCAGATCGATGCCGAACGGTAGATTGCGTCCTACCGATCCGACATACGCTGCCTGGACCGCAAGCGCTTTTCCAATTTGCCGCTCGATGGAGAAATTGTACTGATACGTATACGGCCATTGAAAATTCGGCGAAGTGCCGGAGACGCCGCCCCCTGGAATGAAGTACCCCGTGTACGGAAACGGAGTGCCGCCCGGATAGTTCGTATACGGATTCGTCAGCGTAGCTCCAATGTTTGTCGGTCCCAGCGGCTTCTTTGCAGTGCCCGAAACAATGTTAATGAACGAAAGCCGGATGGCGAACGGCTCGTAGTTGGAAGTCGAGTTCATCTCGTTCGCCGAAACGCTGCCGTAGAAAACTCCCGCGCCGGCCCGGATCGATGTCTTGCCGTCGCCGAACGGGTCCCACGCCAAGCCGATTCGCGGCGAAACATGGCCATACCGCGTCGGTACAATGCCTCGTGGAATGCCCTTGTCCCCCGGAAACAGCACACCCGTCGGCGCGTCCGGCCGGATCGTGGATTGCACGCCCGGAATGAATGTCGATTGCAGATTGTGCCGGTCCACCGGCGGCGTCTGCACATCCCAGCGGAGGCCCAAATTCAACGTAAGTCGCGGCACAATCCGAAAATCGTCCTGCGCGAACAGTGCGTAATACCAGTTCGTCGTATCCGGCGTAACCGGCACATCCTGGCTCACCGAACTCGGTAACCCGAGCTCAAAGTCCGCCAGACCATTCCCCGTGTTAGCCGCGGTAAAGCTGAACACGCCGTAGTTATTCAGCAGTGTTGCTTGCACATCGCGTTCGTGGGAAATTTCACCTCCCAGACTTAACGCGTGCCGGCCATGGTTAATCGCCAGCATGTCTCTCGCGCCCAGATAGTTTGTACCCGCCGTCGGTCCGGCGATCGATTGCGAAAGCGTGAAATATCCGCTGACACTGATCTGCGGCAGTGCCGGCGTGCCCTGAAGCAGAAAGTTCGAACCCAGATCCGTAAGCGACGTCGACGGAAGATCCAGCCGTCCTCCGAAATTCCGTGTGAAATTGATCCAGGCCTGATTCACGATGCTCGGGCTGATGGACCATGTATGGCTGACATTCGCGTTGTGCTGCCGCCACTGGTACTGCGCCCGCGACCACGGCAACCCGCTGCCCAGCTTCAGAATGTTCAATCCGCTGGTCTCAAAATAGCTGACCGTCAGCCGCTGGCTCGGCGTCAGATCCTGATCCACCTTGCCCAGAAACTCGTCGGTGTTGTACGGGCTCGGCGGCGCTAACCCCTGCCACTGCGTCAAAAGCCCGGTCCGCGGGTTAATCTGATTCGGAAGCGGGACGTAATGGTTGATGATATTCATCGCCGTCGGGTCCTCCATACTCACCGGAATCACATTCCCCTTGAACTGTGGCGTGTTCGCGGCATAGGGATTCTTGATTGCCTTGTCGGCGGAAAAATCGCCCGTTCGCTCGGCCGCTGTGGGCACGGTCACGCCGCTGACGAAGTTCGGCGTCGATTGCCGCAGCCCCTGGTAAGAAAAGAAAAAGAACGTCTTGTTCTTGCGGATAGGCCCGCCCAGGGAACCGCCAAACTGGTTGCGATGCAAGGGAGGCTTGCCGCTTTGATTGTTCCAGATATTCGCGTCCAGAATGGTATTCCGCACAAATTCAAAGAGCGATCCGTGAAACTGATTTGTCCCGGAATTGGTCACGGCATTCACCACGCCCGAAGAAGACCGGCCATACGCCGCGCTGTAGTTGTTCGTGTCCACGCGGAATTCTTGAATCGCGTCCGGATTCGGCAGAATGTTTCCCGTGTTGCGGAGGCCCGTCATGTTGATGCCGCCGTCCAGGTAGTAACTGACCGATCCGACACCGCCCTCCGCGCCGCCATTGATGATCGTGATTTGTTGTGGATATCCCAACACGATGCCGTTCGTGGACGACCGGACGCCGGGTGTCAGCGACAGCAACGTATAGACATTCCGGTTTACAATCGGCAGAGTCGTAATTTCCGTGTTCCCTACCGTCCGTCCAATCGTCGAATTGCTGGTGTTGACCATGGGCGGAGCCGCCGTTACACTCACCGTCTCATTCACGTTTCCGAGTTGCAGGGTCGCGTTCACCAGCGCCGTTTGATCCAGCGTCAACACGATCCCGCGCTGCACAAATTTCTGAAATCCCGGAGCGTCTACCTGCACTTCGTAATGTCCGATCGGGAGTAGCTCGATCCGGTACTCTCCCTGCGTGTTCGTCACCGCCGAGCGCGACAAATTAGTATCCGTGTTAATGGCCGTCACCTTGGCCGAAGGCACCACCGCGCCGCTGGAATCGGTCACGGTGCCGTAAATCACCGTCGTAGTCACTTGCGCCGCCAGCGGTGTAACCACGGCGAGCCCCAAAAGCAGCAGAACAGAAAGTCGCTCTCGCATGGAGACCCCCATGGAATTATTCCACAAGTGGCGCATGTTTCAGCTTGCAGTGCCGAACTTCAGTTTGGCATTGATAACCGTTTCACCGCCGCGTCCACCTCCTCCACCACGCGCGTGCTGTAATTCCGCGACTGGATCTCCCGCTGCAGCTTCAGAAAGAGCGCGAGCGCCTCCGAACGTTGCCCGCCCACCTCGAGAATGTTCGCGTGAATGAATTCGCCTTGAATTCTTCGCTCTTCCGGGTCGCGGCCCTGCTGCTTCTTATCCAGCCATTGATAGGTCGCCCACGCCTGCTCGGCAGGAACCGCGGACAATGTCCTCCTCAGCGCATCCATGCTGTTGATAAGACTGTAGTTGGAGAGAACGCGATGTGCGTCGGAAGCGCTGATCGGCTCGGCGTTCATTCTCATCGCGTTGACTGCCCGGATTAGCTCCTGTTCCGCCTGGTAGCTATATTCCATTCCGCCAAGCTGCATGGTCCGCACCCAGGCTCGCTCTTTGTTACTCTTTACCGCAACTTCGAAATGCTGAACCGCTTCCCTCACATTCCCGTTCGTTTGCAACAGCCAGTTGCCCAGCATCGCGTTCCCATATACGTTCAATGGGTCCAAAGTGAGCGAGCGCCGCAAATCCTGTTCCGCCGCTGGTCCAAATTCTTTTTCTGCGATGTGCCGGTTTAACCAGTGCGCCCAACCCAAATGGGCCAAAAGGTCGGCAGCCCTTGTCCCTCGGCCGTTCGTTCTGCTGAGCGCGGAATGCAAAACGGACATAATGGCGGCGAGCGGCGGCCCGGCAATATCGGTTGCGCTCTGGCCTTCTGCGACAAGTACATGGAAGTTTCGCAGCCACAGCATCGCCGCATCCGCTTGACGGTCCAGAATCATCTGGTTATCCGGATCTATCTTGAGCGCATCTTCGTAGGTCTTGAATGCCGGTTCGTATTCTCCTAACTCTGTCTGGGTCCGCGCGGTGTTCAAGACCTGCTGAACATGTATGTTCCGGGCATGATTCTCACGCCAGAGAGTTACTCCAATCGCTAGTAATAAGAGAACCGCCGAAACTGCTGCGATCCAAATAGCTCGCTTACTAAGTGGATTCTTCCCAGCGAAACGTTTACCCTTAATTCCGGCGCGTGATGCCAGTTCTGCCGCCAGCCGGGTGCAGTCTTCTTTGAAGGTGTTGTCGTTCAGCTCGGCGGCTTCATAAAGGGACAATTCTTCTAGCGACTGAGGCAGGTTGGTAAGCTGCGCCATGCTTGCCCCTCCCACCAGGACCGGTATGATTGTCGCTTTACGCGCGAGTGCCGCCTCAATTTCATGACGCACGTAATCCTCGTGGCCGTCCTGCAGCCGTTGGCGCAAAAGCTCTGCCCATTTCGGGCCGATGATCGCCAGGAAGGCGGCACAGTCGGCGATTCTCTCATCCAGCGTTTGCGCAAAATTTTGACCCGGCCGGATATCTTCCACATCCAGAAAAATTTGATCCTCGCCGAACACAAGTTCCAGATGATCGCAGATCCGGCCCGCGTATGCGGCTGAATCTTCCCGCCTGTAGCTCACAAAGATACTACGCAACTCCGGATTCATCCCAAGTATTCTAAGTGAACCACACGCATACTCAGTTTTCTGATACGTTGTTCTGAGTGTGTGGTCCGAACCCCGCGCCAACAGAACCCCGCGCGTAAGCAAGGGGTACCAAAGAAAGGATGCAGATCAATGAGCACAGCAGCCCAGCAGGAACCGAACACATCAGCCAAGCCGAGAACAGGAGATTTCGTCTGGCACGAACTGCGAACTACAGACGCGAAAGGCGCTGAGGAGTTCTACACTCACGTCGTCGGATGGCAAGCTAAGAGCGCCGGTGATGCGGGAGGCATGCCGTACACCATCCTTTCGGTTGGTGATCTCGGTGTCGCCGGCCTCATGCAACTCACCCCGCAGATGCTCGAAGCTGGCGTAAAACCCTCCTGGGCCGGTTTCATCGGCGTGGATGATGTGGACGCCTATGCGAAGCGCATAGAACAGGCTGGCGGTAAATTGCACTTTCCGCCGCAGGAGATTCCCGGGGTTGGCCGCTTCGCCTCCGTGGAAGACCCGCAGGGCGCCACGTTTCTCTTGTTCAAGGGATCGCTCGACTATGCTCCGCCGCGTCCGCCCGCCGGAGCGCCCGGAACTGTAGGCTGGAACGAGCTTTCCGCGAATGAAGAGCAATCCGCATGGTCTTTCTATTCCAATATCTTTGGCTGGACCGTCGAAAACACCATGGACATGGGGCCGATGGGGACCTATCGCATCTTTAATAACGGCGGAGCCCCAATCGGTGCCATGATGACGCGAGATCCGAAAAACTCTCCGGTGCCGTTCTGGCTCTTCTATTTCAATGTGGAGAGCATGGATGCAGCGGTCGCGCGCACTCAAGAGAAAAATGGCCAGGTTCTCATGGGCCCGCATCAAGTTCCGGGTGATCAGTGGATCATCCTCGGACTTGATCCGCAAGGCGCCCTGTTTGCCCTCGTCGCCCCAAACCGCTGAGGTTGGAATCCCATTTAAAATCCTTGACACCGAGCCGGAAGCAGAACCCCGACCTGGCGTGCGGCGCACGTCCGCTTTAGCGCGTGGGGGAGGGGAGTTCATACGCTTTCTTCCGCAACTTAGAACTAGCTTCCAGGCTGGTGCGACAGCTGCAAAGCTGCGGCGGCCGCGCAGGCCGCCCTTCCGACCACTCCCTACGCCGGAACCGGAGATCCCGCGGGAATCGTCGGCACAGCCTCTGCTGCGCCTTCCCCAATCTGCTGCCGCCACAGCGCGTAATACAGCCCCATCTCGGCCACCAATTCCGCGTGCGTCCCCTGCTCGACAATCCGCCCCTTCTCGAGCACATAAATCCGCTCGGCATGCATCACCGTGGAGAGCCGGTGCGCAATTAGAATCGTCATCACATCCGATCTCTCGCCCACCGCGCGGATCGTCCGCGTGATCTCTTCCTCCGTGATCGAATCCAAGGACGATGTAGCTTCGTCGAAGACCAGCAGCTTCGGTCTCCGCAGCAAGGCCCGCGCGATGGAAAGCCGCTGTTTCTCTCCGCCGGATACCTTGACTCCGCCTTCGCCAATCAACGTGTCCAGACCTTTGTCTGCGCGCGCCAGCAGGGAATCGGCGGCGGCTCGATGCAGCACGTCCAGGCATTCGGCGTCTGTCGCATCCGGCCTGACAAACAGCAGATTCTCCCGGATCGTTCCGGAAAACAACTGCGTGTCTTGCGTCACGAAGCCAATTTGCGCGCGCAACTCGTCCGGATCGATCTGCTCGGCGGCGATTCCGTTGTAACGAATCGTCCCGCTCTGCGGTTGATACAGACTCACCAGCAGCTTCACCAACGTCGTTTTGCCCGCCCCTGACGGTCCCACGAACGCCACCGTCTCGCCGCGTGAAAGCTGAAAACTCACATCGCAAACCGCCGGCCGGGTCGCCGTCCGGTGTTGAAAAGTCACGCCCTCGAATGCAAGCGTCGTCAGGTTCCCCAGCGGTTTCGCATCCATTGGTTTCTGCTCGGGCGGGATCTGCAGAATCTCCTGCAACACATTCAAGGACGCCTCGGTCTCCCGGTAAATATTAATAATGTTGCCCAATTCCTGCAGCGGCCCGAATATAAAAAACGAATAAATAAAGAGCGAAAAGAACTCGCCCACCGTAATCCGCTGCGTGAAAATCAAATACAACATGAGAAACAAAATGCTGGTGCGCAGCAGGTTTACCGCCGTCCCTTGCAGGAAGCTGAGACTGCGCAGATAGCGCACTTTCCTCAACTCCAGGCTGAGGATCTTATCGGTCGTAGAGTTCAAACGAACCACTTCCTGCCGGGCCAGGCCTAAAGTCTTAACCAGTTCAATATTGCGCAGCGATTCCGTCGTCGACCCCGCGAGCGCCGCTGTTTCCGCTACAATCGTCTTCTGAATCCTTTTGATTTTCCGGCTCAGCACCGAACTGATTACGCCCAGCACGGGCACGGTCAACAGAAAGACTGGCGCAATGATCCAATCCACCCGGAATGCGTAAATCGTGACAAACACGATCCCCACGGTCGCGGTGAACAGAATGTTGACGAACGCTGTGATGAAGCGCTCGACATCGTTTCGAACTTTCTGCAATTTGCCCAGCGTCTCGCCGCTGCGCTGGTCTTCGAAAACGAGGTAGGGAAGCGACAGGGAGCGCTCCACGCCATCTGCGTACAACTGCGCGCCGGTCTGCTGCGTGACCACGTTGACGTAATAATCCTGGAAATTCTTCGCTACCCGTGAAACGAAAGCCACTCCCACTGCGGCTCCTAAGAGGAGACTGACACCGCGGATGAACTGGCCCGTCGTGTATTGATGGAACTTCGTCGCGTAGTTATCGATGATGAACCGAAAAATCAGCGGATCGAGCAGTGAAAAAATCTGGTTCACCGCCGCCAGCGCCAGCGCCAGCATCACCAGCCGCCAATGCTTGTACAAATAGTGCATCAAAAGAGGCATGTAGGTCTAATACTGACACTTTAGATGCTCCGCCGCGCCGCTCTGATGTTCGAAATCCTTAATGCCGAGTCATTGCGGGCGCAGCCCCATAAGCGCTTACTTAAGCTTAGAGCGGTACTGGGCCCGCGTGGCGCGGACACTCGTGTCTGCCGCGCCGAGAATCGTCTCGGCGCTTGTGCATCGTAGCAAGAAATCCTTGTTCCGACAGCCGCTCGCTAGATATGGCTTTCTCGCGCCGCCGCCTGCCTCACGCTCACCCGTCGGGCAAGTGGCTGTTGTGACCTGGCATTTGCACGGGAGCCTTCCCCACGGCCGCTATCCTACACCCCAATTTGGTTTCCCGCACCAGCGTCCCCGGACGCCGTTTGTGCGAGCCTCCCCAACTTTGGCATATTATATGCTAACGAACAGTTGTTAGCCTTGTAACCCGTTAGCGCGGAAGCGCCGCTGTGCCCGCGTTTGTTTGGTAGCTAACAATTACACAGGGGGAGTGACGGCATGCCGTTCGAAGTGGGGCAAGTTGCGGGCGATTACGAGATCCTCGGAATCCTCGGTAATGGCGGAATGGGCCGGGTCTATCGCGTTCGCAACACCATCTCCAACCGCGTTGAGGCCATGAAGGTACTCCTTCCCGATCTTTCGGCGGAACCTGGATTAGCCGAAAGGTTTATTGGGGAGATCCGGACGGTGGCCCGGTTGGAGCATCCCAATATCGCCAAGCTTCACACCGCCTTCAAACTGGAAAACCAGCTTGTCATGGTCATGGAGTTTGTGGAGGGCCAGACGCTGGCCGAGCGGGCCCGCGAGACTCCGCTGTCGCTCGATGATGCTTTGAACTATACCAGCCAGGTTCTGGGCGCGCTGAGTTATGCGCACCAGAACGGTGTGATTCACCGCGACATCAAGCCTTCGAACATCATGGTCACCCAGCAGGGCGTGGTGAAGTTGATGGACTTCGGCATTGCGAAATCCAGTGCCGAGCCTCTGCTGACGCGGCCGGGAACCACCGTGGGTTCCATGCTATATATGTCGCCCGAGCAGGTCCGTGGGACTCAGGTGGATGCGCGGTCGGATCTTTATTCGCTCGGTGTGGTGCTCTATGAGCTGACTGCCGGGCGGCGTCCCTTCGAAGCAGACAGTACGTACGGGATTCTGGACGCGCAGCTCAACGCCGCGCCAAAACCGCCGCTGCAATTGAACCCCGGGTTGCCGCCGTTATTAAACGACGTCATCTTGACGGCGCTTGCCAAAGACCCGGCCCAGCGCTTCCAAACTGCAGACGCATTCCGGAAAGCGCTGGAAACGGTTCAACAGAAATCGACCGTGCAGGCGCCTGCTGGCGCTTTTCCGCCTGCAGCCGCTAAACGAAGCTACCGGGGATTGTGGATGGCCGTCGGCGCGCTGGCTTGCCTCTGTGTTCTGGCCGGCGCTGCATTGTTAGCTCCGCGATTTCTGAAGACTTCCGCCCATTCCACTCCGCCGGTTACCACCCTGGCTCAGGAGCCGAAACCTGCCGTGCAGCAGCCCGCCGTGAACAATACCCCGGCGCAAAGCACTCCCGTCACGACCCAACAAAAGCCCAATACAGAGCAATCAACCAGGGTGGCTGTTACACCAGCGCCGGCAGTTCGAACGAGGCATGAAGCGCCGCCCGCTGTTCAAAAGCCTGCGGCAAAGCCGCCTGCAGTCGAATCCGCCGCTGTTCCGGCTGCGGCATCCCCTTATCCCCCAATCTCCGCCCCCGCGGTGCAGCAGCCGCAACCGCAGCAACAGCCCGCCGGTCCATCACAGCAGGAACTGGATGAGGCGTCTGAAACGCTGATCAAATTGCAGGCGCGCGCGGACGCGGTGAAGAGCAGCTTACAACGGCTGCGAGAAGCGCAAGCGGCAGGTGGTCTGGAAGTTCGTCAGGATATTGCCGCCGCTGCGAGCCGTCTCGATAGTCACATGCATGCCGCTGAGGCTGCTCTCCAGAGCAACCGCCTGGATGCCGCTAAGAACAATATGACGCGTGCCGATGAGGATTTAACCAAGCTGGAAGCTTTTTTTGGCAGGTAACAGGAGCTTATCCGAAATGAAAACCTTCTCTCTATTGCTAGGAACTATCTTGCTTGCCGGTTCCGCCTTCGGACAGCAGGCCGGGAAGCGGCGGGTCGCCGTTCTCGATTTTCAGTACGCTACGGTGATGAGCGGCGTCCAGGCCGTGTTTGGAACCAATCAGGACATCGGCCGCGGGATCGCCGATCTGCTGATTGATCGCCTCACCAACGACGGCACTTTCCGGGTGATCGAGCGTCGGGATCTGGACAAAATCCTGAAAGAGCAGAATTTCAGCAATAGCGACCGGGCGGACAATACCACCGCGGCGAAGATCGGCCGGATACTTGGGGTGGACACAATCATCGTTGGCGACATCACGCAATTTGGCCGCGACGACCGGAATACGGGCGCGGGCGGAGCGCTGAGCCGGTGGGACAAATACGGGATCGGCAACGTCGGTGTGCATAAAGCGAAAGCGGTGGTTGGAATCACGGCCCGCATGATCGACGTAAATACGGGTGAAATTCTGGCTTCTGTCAGCGGGCTCGGAGAGTCAAAACGCTCCGGCGCCAGCTTGCTCGGTTCGGGCGGCGCGTTCGCTACCAGCGGTGGAGGCAACGTCGATATGAGCAGTACGAACTTCGGCCAGACCATCATTGGCGAGGCCGTGAACGCGAGCGTCACGCAACTCGCCGGCAGATTGGAGCAAAACGCCGGCCGTCTGCCGCAAGAAACAGTGAAGGTGAACGGCCTGGTTGCTGATGCCACTGGAAATACCATCACGATTAACGTGGGCACCCGGGCCGGTGTTCACGTCGGCGATAAGCTGGCGATCACAAGAGTGGATCGCGTGATTAAAGATCCGGCGACCGGCAAACCCTTGCGTACAGTCGAGCAGCCCGTCGGCGAACTGCAGATCACTTCAGCCGACGAGGGCTCCGCGGTGGGGACATTCACTGGCTCCGGCCAGCCAAAAGTCGGCGACACCGTCAAGAATCTTCCAAATTGACACTTCTGCTTTGTGCTGCAGCCGCCTTCTCAAGGCGGCGCCATCAAAGACTCGTCGCCCGCGCTGATGTACTCCGCGCCGTCTCGCCGGTCAATCGGGAATACGCTTCAAGAGCCGCCGTCGGCAGAAGCTGCCAAACCTTTTCCGCCGTGGCCTTTTCCTGCTGTTGGATTTCGCGCGCCAGGGTCGCGGTTTGTGTATCCCCCGCTGCTTCTGCCACCGTTGCGAGCGACTCGTACATCGCGATTTCACTGTTTTCCACCGCGTACGCCATCATCAGATTTTGAGTGGTTCGTTCCTCCTTTTCGTGTCCCAATTGCGCGGTCTTCGGGCTCAGCCCAAAGACATGCGCCAGGAAACTCTTCGTAGTCGAAGGACTTCCGCCCAGACTTTCGAGTCGCGCCGTTAAGCGCTCGTACTGTTGTTTCGTTTCCAAAGCGTGTTGATGAAACGCCGCCTTGGCCGCGGCATTGTCGCCCTCGTTTGCAAAGCCCTGCAATTGCGTTTCGAAGCTCTTTTCGGCTGCGATCGCGTCTTCCAAATATCGCTTGATTACTTCTGCGCTGGTTTCCGCCATATCAATCCTCACTGAATGGACTGTCCCGCCTCGGCGCGGTTTCTCCGAAAGGTCGCGCCGGAGCCCAAGACCGCGTGCTGTATCCTCAGTAGAAGACCCATGGCGTCAGCCAATATTGACCGCTTCGGTGCTCTGCGTCGAGTCACGTTGTTTCGCAGTTTCAGCGATTTAGAGCTTGGCGAGGTAGCTCAAAATTCCCTGGTGCGCAAGTTGCGCCGCGATGAGCCTCTGGTATTCGAAGGGGAGGTGGCGGCGAGTTTGCTGGTGCTGGCCCAGGGGTCGGTTCGTATCTTTCGCGAGGCCATGGACGGCCGGGAGCAAGTGATTCGCATCGAGCATGCGGTGACCACACTGAATGAGCTGCAGCTCATCGACAGCGGACACCATCCCGCCTCCATTTCCGCCTGTGAAGAATCGCTGATCATCTCGCTGCACATCGCGCAGTGCCGGCAGAAGCTGGCCGAATCGCCGCGGTTCGCGCTGGACGTGTTGGAGAAAATGGCTCACCACCTGCGTTGCAGCTTCGACCTGATCGATTCGCTCTCCTTGCTGGCCGTAGACCAGCGCCTGGCGCAATTCCTGCTCGACCAGGCTCAAGCGAATGGACGGCTCTACGCCGATGGCCTGCGTGTCGAACTCACGATGTCCAACCAGCAGATCGGGTCCATCATCGGCGCTGTGCGGGAGGTCGTCTCCCGCTCCATGAGCAAGCTCCAGCGGTGCGGGTTAGTCTCCATCTGGGGGCGAACGGTAATGATTCCCGACGAACGCCTCCTCTCGGACTTCGCCGCTACCGGCCGCGACATCCGCGATCGAAGAGAAATCACCGCAGCCGTCGGATAACACGCTCAACAGCTTGTCCTCCGCGGCTTTCGAGCCTGCCACCCCGGTCCACACTGGAACACTGAGATATTTTGGTACTCGCAAATATCTCGGGAGGAATCGATGTCCAGCCGCTCCAGCAGCCCTATCGCGCGAAAACGCGTAATTCTCACCCTTGCGCTTTTCACGTTCCCCGTGATCGCATTCGCGCAAACCGCCACGGTACAGGGCCGCATCACGGACGAATCGGGCGCCGTCGTTCCCGGCGCTCACGTGACCGCCAAAAACGTGAGCAGCGGCGTCGAGGTCTCCACTTCAACCAATGATCAGGGAGCGTACAACATTCCTTTCCTGCAGCCTGGAGCGTATACCATAACCGTGGAAAAGCAGGGTTTCAAAGCAGGCGTACGCTCCAATGCGCAATTGGCAATCGATCAGACCGCCGGGATCGATATCGTGCTCTCCATCGGAGAGGCGAGTCAGCGCGTCGAGGTGCAAAGTTCGGCCGAACTCCTGCAAACCCAAACTGCCCTGGTTGGGCAGGACATCGATACAAAAACGGTTTCCACTTTGCCCCTGAACGGGCGTGATTACACGCAACTTGTTACGCTTGGCGCAGGCGCGGCCCCCAACAGTTATTCGCGCGCAAAAAACGGTTTCAGCCTGAATGGCAGTCAAACCTTCCAGAACACGGTGTTGCTGGACGGCATCGACAACAACAATTACATTCTGGGGATCGATACTGGCAACGTCAATGCGCTCACGCCTTCCGTCGACGCCATCCAGGAGTTTCGAGTGGAGTCGGGGAACTATGGGGCGCAGTATGGCCGGGCGGCGGGCGGCGTAGTCATTGCTTCCATCAAGTCAGGCACAAATCAGTTCCACGGAACTTTATTCGAATATCTTCGGAATAATGTCCTGGACGCGAACGATTTCTTTGCGAATCGCGCCGGACTTCGAAAGCCGCCGCTGCGCCGCAATCAGTTCGGAGCAACGCTGGGCGGCCCCGTACTGCGGAACCGCAGCTTTTTCTTTGTGAGCTATCAAGGCGAACGTCAGACGAGCTCACAATCCGGCGTCACCACCGTCCCTCTGCCGGCAATGGCGCAGGGCAATTTCTCCGGCTTGGCTCCCATTTACAACCCATTCGCGGTAAGCCGCGGTGTTCGGCCTCAGTTCCCGGGAAATATCGTGCCGCCGAATCTACTCGATCCGGCCGGGCTTAAACTCGCCTCGCTGTATCCGGCGCCGAACCTGCCGGGTTTGGTCAACAACTATGGTTATAACCAGCCCTTCGTCTATAACACGGACGAACTCGATTCCCGGTTCGATGAGCAGATCACGCAGAACGATCTGGCGTTCGTCCGGTATAGCCGCGGGATTACCGCGAACAATCAAGGCTCCGTGTTCCCGTCCCCAGGTAACGGCGGCTCCGGCTTCGGACAATACCCGCTGAACCAGCCAATTCGCGCCTGGTCGGTGGCCCTCGGAGAAACCCATATTCTCACTCCGGCGCTCGTCAATGAAGTCCATCTCGGATACACTCATCTGGATTCGAATCAGATCGGTCCGGAAACTCAGCCTCTTTTTGCTCAATTCGGAATCAAAGGAATTGCGCTTCCAGGTCTTAATGGACTCCCTCAGATCACGGTAGCCGGATACTCCTCCCTCGGAGACCGGAATTTCAATCCGAACCCGAAGCTCGTACAGACCGGTCAGTTGAACGACACTCTTTCATGGGATCGCGGCAACCATAACCTGAAATTTGGCGCTGAGGTCCTGCTGACTCATGATTTTGCAGGCACATCCAACAACGCACGCGGCTCCTTGAACTTCTCCGGCCAGTTCACTTCTCAAATTCCGGGTACGGGATCGGGATCGCCAATCGCCGATTTGCTGCTGGGCCAGACCAGTACCGCCGCTATTTCCACTCCGCTGATCGGACGTTTGCGCAACCGGTACTATGGCGTGTTTGTTGACGATAGTTGGCGCCTCACTCCGAAGCTGACTCTCGATCTAGGTCTGCGGTACGAAGTGCAGACACCTTTGTTCGAACGCGACAACCGGATGACGAATTTCGATCTCGACCCCAACAGTGCTACCTTCGGCACGCTTGTGCCGGCGGTCGGCGGCGGCATCCGGCAGCGGGCATTCAGTTCCCTGGACACAAACAACTTTGCGCCGCGGCTCGGTCTCGCATACCGGATCGATCCAAAGACCGTGGTCCGTGGCGCTTTCGGAATATTCTATGGAGGGCTCGGATATCAGGACGTCGCCCACTCCGGCGTCGCCAATCCTCCCGGGTTCCTGAGTGTCAGTGCGCCATCTGCAACCAATGCATCAATCTCTAGCCTGGTCGTCTCGAACGGCTATCCGCCAGGCATCCTGACGCTCGCCAATTTGGTGAACCCGAATCTTTTCTCCGTTTCCAGGGCATTCCCCATGCCGGCCACGGATGCGTGGAACTTCAGCATCGAGCGTCAACTTCCGGCCAACAATGTGCTGACCCTCAGCTACGTCGGAAATTCGACATCGCACCTGATGGGCGATATAGATTTCAACGCGCCTCCGCCTGCTCCCGGAGCCATCAATCCGCGGCGTCCATTTCCAAAGTACGGAACCATCATCGATCAATCCCCGTATGCTCATTCCACGTACCACGGGCTGCAGGCTACGTTTCAGCGGCGATTCACGAACGGATTCTCTCTGTTGAGCACATACACCTATAGCCATGCGCTGGACAACGTATTGAGCAATGAGGATAACGTGGGAGGCGCGGTTCCTCAGAATCCGCGCAATGCAAATGCCGAGAAGGCGTCGTCGGGATTCGATATCACGCATAAGTTTGTCACCAGCGTGATTTACAACATTCCGCTGGGGCCGCTTAGTGTGCGAACCTTCGAACGGGCAATTTTCGGCGGATGGCAGCTCGGCGGCATCTTCATCGCTGAAGGCGGGCATCCGCTCACGCTCGGAACCTCTCCGAATCCGGCGAATACGACCACCCCGGAGCGGCCCAACCGAATCTGTGACGGCAATCTCCCCTCGGATCAACGCACAGTGGATCAATGGTTCCAGGTATCGTGCTATGCATTACCGGCTCCGTACACGTACGGGAATGCGTCTCGGGGAACGGTCCGTTCGCCCGGATTGATCAACCTGGATGCGCTCGTCGCGCGCAATTTTGCGATCCGCGAACGAATCAGCCTGGAGTTCCGCAGCGAATTCTTTAACCTGACCAACTCTGCTCATTTCGGTTCGCCGGGGTTGACTATTGGGACGGCCTTAGCTGGCCGGATCACTTCTGACGTGTCGCCCAATCGTCAAATTCAATTTGCGCTACGGCTCGTCTTTTAAGTCACCAATTCACTTTACACGTGGGCGTCGCGGTATGCGGCACACACCGCCCTGAAACCCGGTTTTTACCCTCAATTCCGCCATAATTCCCGTCGGAAACTCCGCCTGTATTGACACCACAGCCTACCGCACGCGCGCTCGCCGCGAACCCTCAAGCCCTGCTAAATCATTGAAATCATGGAAGATAATAAATTTCGTCTTAGCGGTGATCGCGTGCGCGCGCCATTGCGTTACTCCCGCATTCCACGCCTTTTTTTATAGACGGTAAAAACCCCAAAAGCTGACGGTTGATCGCTGACAGTTAGTAGCTATTTACCGGCGGCTTCCACCGCCTGCCGCAGTATTGGACCACGGCTGCGGCTGGTACGTCCAGCCGCGGCTGGTGTAATCGCTGAACGTGATCAGGATCATGATGCACAGCCACACCAACCCTGCCACCACAAACAGTTTCGTCAGTTGAGTGCTGTGACGAACGCCCATGAAGATCCACGCGACTAACGATGCTTTGATCAAAGCAATCAGGAGCGCGGCCACGACGTGAAATTCGCCGAGATCGATCTCCGAAACATAGACCGTCGTGAACGTCAGAATGATGAGGGCGATAAACACGCCCACATAGCTCTTTACCGCATCTACGTGATGATGTGTCTCTTTCATTTCGCGTTACCGTGCCGGAAGCCGATCAGATACAACAGCGGGAACAGGAAGATCCAAACGATGTCGACAAAGTGCCAGTACAGTCCAATCATTTCGACCGGCGTGAAGTAGTAAGCCGAAAACACCCTGCGGATCGCCTGCACCAGCAGGAACGTCAAAAGCCCAAGACCGACCACCATGTGCAGCGCGTGCATGCCCGTCATACAGAAATACAGGAAGAACAGGATCTGCGCGTGATGGAAGTACTGCGGCTCGTGGTACTGGAAGTTAAAACCGGGAACCAGATGCTCCACCCACTTCGCGTGCCACTCCAGCCACTTGATGTAGAGGAAGATCGATCCGAAAATCATCGTGAGAATCAGGAACACAACCAGATTCCTGTTCTTACTGAGTTGCGCGGAGCGGACCGCCAGCGCCATCGTCAGGCTGCTGCAGATCAGCACGGCCGTGTTGGTTCCGCCCAGAATGACGTCCATGTACACACTTGTGCTGGCAAACGCATCCGGGTACATGAAGCGGTAAATGGCATAGGCCGTGAACATGCCGCCGAAGAACAGGACCTCCGTGATCAGGAAGGTCCACATTCCCAGCATGGAGGCATCAAGCTGCTGGCTGTTCGTCGCAAAATGATGCCGGAGATGTGTAACTTCTGGCGTGGGTTCGTGACCCACGGGAGTAATTGTGTCAGCCAACGACTTCCTCCAGCGGACCGTAGTTGTACGCCTCTTCCGTTACCTCAGGCGTTTCATCAAAGTTGAAAGTAGTGGGCGGCGATTGAATCTGCCACTCCAGGCCGGCCGCGCCCCACGGGTTCGGACCTACGCGAGGACCGCTCTTCAGCGACCAGATGAAGTAAACCATCGGGATCAGATATCCGATTCCCAGGATCGAAGCGCCGGCCGTCGAGAGCACGTTCAGCCATTGGAATTCGGGCGGATAGGCGTGATAGCGGCGCGGCATTCCCAGATACCCCAGGATGAACTGCGGGAAGAATGTCAGATTGAACCCGATGAATACAATCAGCGCCGCGAACTTCGACCAGGCTTCCGGATACATGCGTCCGGTGATCTTGGGCCACCAGAAGTGCAGACCGCCCATGAACGCCATCACCATGCCTCCCACCATCACGTAGTGGAAATGGGCCACTACGAAGTACGTACCGTGCGTCGCAACGTCGGTCGCGAGCGTTGCCAGGAACAGGCCGGTCAATCCGCCAATCGTGAACAACCCGATAAAGCCGAACGCGTATAGCATCGGCGTATCGAACGAAACCGAGCCTTTATACATGGTAGCGGTCCAGTTGAAGACCTTAATCGCGGAAGGAACGGCCACCATGAAGCTCAGGAACGAGAAAGCCAGGCTGGTGTACATGCTCTCGCCGGTGATGAACATATGATGTCCCCACACCACAAAGCTCAACACCGCGATGGCCATGCTGGAGAAAGCCACAAAGTTGTAGCCGAAAATTCTCTTGCGCGAGAAGCACGAGACAATTTCGCTAATCACGCCCATGCCCGGCAGAATCATGATGTACACGGCCGGATGAGAGTAGAACCAGAAGAGATGCTGAAACAGGACGGGATCGCCGCCGATATTCGGATCGAAAATGCCGACGTGCGCGATGCGCTCGAACGCCAGCAGCAGCAGCGTAATCGCGAGCACCGGAGTTCCCAGCACTTGAATCAACCCGGTCGCGTAGTTCGACCATACGAACAGGGGCAAGCGCGACCAGGTCATGCCCGGTGCGCGCATCTTATGAACCGTGACGATGAAGTTCAGTCCGGTGAGAATGGAAGAGAACCCAGCCACAAAAACACCGAACGCCGCGGCCAGTACGTACGAATTCGAATACGTGGTGCTGTACGGCGCGTAAAAAGTCCAACCCGTATCGACACCGCCGCGAACCACCGAGTAGATCGCCAGGAACGCTCCGGCCACATAGAGATACCAGCTCAACAGATTAATGCGCGGGAAAGCCAGGTCCTTCGCTCCGACCATAATCGGAATTAAAAAATTTGCGAGTGTGGCGGGGATCGACGGGACCAGGAAGAAGAAGACCATGATGATCCCGTGCATCGAAAACAGGCGGTTGTATGTCTCCGCCGAAAAAACGCCTTGCGGTTCCAGCAGATTGATGCGGAACAACACGGCCATCAGGCCGCCGACAAAGAACATCAGCGTGATGGAGATCAGGTAGAGAACCGCGATTCGCTTGTGGTCCGTGGTGAACAGCCAGCTTTTCCAGCCGTGCTCGACGTTGAGGTAGTTGACTTCCTCCGCCGCGATCTCCGGATTTCCATATGCAAGTGTTGCCATATCCTGCTCTTTCCCTTTTTCCCCTGCTATTGCTGCCGCGGCGTGGCCGGCCGGTTTGACTTTGCGGTGCCTGGCGCAGGCGCCTTTGCTCCGGCGACTACGGGCCTCTGTTGCGGTCCCTGCTGCGAGGCAGGTGTCGTGGGCGAAAGCGATTTGATGAACGCGATCAACTGAATCACGTTCTCCTCTGTGACCTGTCCTTTGAAATTCGGCATGACGTTCGGCTCGAAGCCGGCCACAATCTTCGCGTTAGGATCTAAGATCGATTCACGCAAGTATGCGTCGTTGGCGATCACAGTCTGACCATTTTCCAGTTGTACGGGCTTGTTATACAGGCCGCGCAGAATCGGGCAGCGTCCCTGCTGATCGAGTAAGTGGCACGTTGCGCAGCCAAACTGTTGAAAGAGTTGCTGGCCCTGTTCCGCCAGCGTTCCTCCCGTGCCGCCGCCGCTCGCCCAATTGGCATACGAGCGCTCATCCATCACGTCCACCCAACCCGTCATGCCGGCGTGCTGGTTCCCGCAATATTCTGTGCAATACAAGCGATAACGCCCGGTCTTGGTAGGCGTGAACCAGAGACTGTCATAATGCCCCGGCACCACATCGTGCCGCACCCGGAACGCCGGAATCGAAAAGCTGTGAATCACGTCTTCGGAAGCCATCGTGAGCTTAACCGGCCGGTTGACCGGAACGTGCAGTTCGTCGATTTCCCGGCCCCCATCGGGATATTGAACCTTCCACATCCACTGCTTCCCGGTGACGAAAATCTCCATCGCATCTTTGGGCGGCTGCTGCGCCGCAAAGTAAAGCTGCGCGCCCCATCCAAACATCACCAGCATGATGAGGAAGGGAACAATCGACCAGGTCAACTCCAGTTTTGTGGAGCCTTCAATCTGAGTGGCGTGCGCGTTGGCCCGGCGGCGGTACTTCCAGGCAAACAGAATCACTGCCGCGAAAATCAGTACGGTCATCACCGTGGAGATGATCGTTAGAAACCAATACAGCGCGTCAATCGGCGCCGCCTGCGCCGAGGCTTGCTCTGGAAACAGCCGCAGTTGCGCCAGGAGATGCGCCTTACACCACATGCTTCACCTCAGGTCTCCAGGCGGTTTGCTGGCGTGCTTTTTTGTCGTTCCGCATCAGAAGGTAAATCAATCCTCCGAGTAATAAAACGGTCAGACCCGCGGCAATCTTCAGCACATTGAGAATCACCAGGCTGTACTTGCCCAGGGTTGGATCGTAATGGAAGCAGTAGAGCAGAATGTAATCGACCGGGGTTCCGATCTTATGCTGCGAGGCTTCGACCAGCGCCATCCGCAGATCGGCAGGAACGTAGTTGATTCCATAAAAATAGCGCGACATTCTGCCGTCGGGCGTCGCTACCATGATTCCGCCCGCGTGAATGAACTGGTGCGTCGCCGCGTCCCAGCGATAGCCAAAACCAACCGCCGAGGTCAGGCGCGAAATCGAATCCTGGCTGCCGGTTAGAAAGTGCCAGCCGTTCGCATATCCTGCGCGTGTTCCCCATTCTTTGGCGTACTCGGCCTTTTTCTGAGCGGCCACCGCCGGAGTATCGGCCGGATCAAAACTAACCACCACCACTTCGTAATCCCGCCCCGGTTCGAGCGAGAGGCGGTGCAGACTGCTGACCGTCTCGTGCAGGCTCATCGGGCACAAGCTCGGGCACTTAAAATAAACCAACGAAAGAACCACCGGCTTCTCACCGAAGTAGGTTCGCAAAGGGACGGTCTGCCCCGATTCGTCATGAAAAACGAGATCGAGCGGAACCGGAGAATTCAGCTTTTGCTGGAGCGTTACGCCCTTCGTGATGTTGGGCTGCGAATACTGCGCATGCAGAAGAGCGGCCGCCACGAGAAAACCGCAGGCAAGCCGGACAGAACCCCGAGCGTGAGTGAGGCGCTTGGCCGCCGATATGCTGCTGAATCGCTTACTACTGCGCATGCTTCCGGATTTCTCCCTGTATCGATGGCCTGCGATAGGGCGCCGGCATGGCGTTGATGCTTCCGGCGAAATCGCGTCCTTCGCCGCCCGGCGTCGTAATGCCCGGAGGCGCGTTTTGCGCGATCGGCAGTTGTGGTATCACAGCATCCATGGCGCGCTGAATGGGAATATGGAAATGTCCGTCGGCGTCCTTGCCGTAACTGTTCAGCATCTGCTCCTCATGGGCGCGGACATCCGGCAGTTCCAGCCACGGATGCACCTGCAACTGTGGAGCCGGAGGTACGACTCGGGCCGGAGCTAAGGGGCTGGGCAGCTCGCCCGGCGGGTTCGCGCTCTGCAAGCCTCTTTGTATCCAGATCGTGATCGCAAACACGATCACCAGCGTCCCCCCAATAATCGCGAGCGACCAGATCACCAAACCGGCGCTGGCGTCCACTCCTTCAAAGCGGGTCCCCTCGTGACCTTCATGCGGTTCCGTGCGCTTCGGTCCATGAAAATGGACCAGCTCGTTCTCTTTGGGTTCTGGCGTGCCTCGCTCGATCATGCAACCGCCTCCGGAAGCGGGTTCATCACGCGCGCATCCTGGAGCGGAAGCAGCGGACGACGTCTCAATTGTCCCAGAAACACATAAATCCAGATGCCCCCCACGCCGATGAACGCCGCAAAATCGGTCCAATACACCGCGAAACCATTGGTGCGGAACGTCGGTTCGACAAGCCAGAACATATCGACCACGCGCGCGGCGAGAATCCAGACGGCAATCCGCATCAAGCGAATCGGATCACGCTTACGCGCCTGGGAAAGCAGGCCGAGGAAGGGAACCAGGAACATCACGCATGCGACCAGGGCGGCAATTACCGTCCATCCTCCGCGCACGCGTGCCAGGTACCACTGGATCTCCTGAGGCAGGTTGGCGGGCCACACGATGATGAGCTGCGAAACCGACAAGTACGTCCAGAAGATGGTGAATGCGAACATCATGTTGCCGATGTCGTGCAGGATCACCGGGTTAATGCGCCCGCCGAAACGATCGCCTTTCGATGTCAGCACCAGCACAAAAATCGTCAAGGCGAAGGTCTGCAGAACGTCGCCGAACAGCAGCATGGCTCCGTAAATCGTGGAAAAGAACTGCGCATCCGCCGAAAGCAGCCAGTCGATATAGGCAAACGTTGCCGTGAACGTCACGATCAGACAACCCGGCGCGCTGAATTTCCGCATGCGCTCGCGCAAGCTCGGGTCGCCGGTTTTATCCTGCTCATCGGCCCAACGGTAGACTCGAAAGCCCCAGAACACCCAGATCGCGAAATAGATCAGTGATCGGGCAATGAAGAAGGGAACGTTCAGATACGGTCGTTTGTGGTACAGAATGGCGCGCGAAATCGCGTTCGGAACGGTCGCGATGTGGGTCCATGGGTAGATATCCTTCATGCCCACTAGCAGCACCAGGAAAAACAGGAACATGAGCGGCAACGTCCGCATTTGCGCTTCCAGATACCGCCGCGAGGTAACGCCCCAGCGTCCGCCCACGGTGTGGTTCAATACCAGAACGCCCAACCCGCCGAGGGTGAATCCCGACCAATAGAGAAACGCAAACAGATAAGACTGAAAGAACTGAGCTCGATTGGCGAAAAAGCCTGCTACACAAAGCAGAATGCCGAGTCCGCCGATGACGCCCGAAATGCGTTCGACGCTCGCCGCTTTGGGCCCAAGCCGGATTTCTGGAATTGGAAGATCGTTGTCGTGTCCGTGATTACTCAATGGGAACCTCCCGCCGCCGATTTCGCGCCGCCCGTTTCAGCCGGGCTCGCAAGCGCCACTGGCTGCGCCAGGTTGGCCGGAGCATTCTGGCTAAGCTGCAGCGCGCGGATATAGGCGGCGATGCGCCAGCGGTCGTCGACAGCCACGCGCGAAGCGTAGCTGTACATCGCGCCGTAGCCGTTCGTCATAACGTCGAAAAAGTGTCCAACCGGCGCATTCACCAGCCGGGGATCGTGATAACTCGGCGGCTGCCGCAAGCCGCGCGCCACCACCATGCCGTGCCCGTCGCCCAACCGGCCATGGCAGGGCGAGCAGTAAATATTGAAGCGCTCCTGGCCGCGTTCCAGATCGGCGTGCGTGATCTGAATCGGAAAGTAGTTGACATCCTTCCCATTCACCTTGCCGGTATAGCGGGCCTCGTCCAGATGCAACTGCCCGCGCGCCACCGTGTCTTCAATGGTGGGCCGCTCCGAGCGCCCATCGTCAAAAAATGTAGTGGCGGCGAACGGCTTGTATTTGGGCTGGTTGTGCATATCCTGCCGGCACGCCGTGGTGCTCAGCACGCCCGCCGCCAGAACCAGAAGAGTCGCCTTACGCCGGAACAACGTTCACCTCTCTTGCTCCTAGCTCGCGCAAAAATTGGGTCACTTCGGCCACTTGAAATTTCGGATCCGATGATTCGATACACAGGAAGAACTTATCGATCGATGCCCGCGAGAACTCCGGAACATTAAACACCGGATGATAGGGCTGTGGAAGCCCATTCATGGCCAGCATGCAGAAGAGCGAGGTCAGGCCGGCGATCAGCACCATGCACTCGAAGGTGATGGGAATGTACGCCGGCCAGCTATTCAGCGGGCGGCCCCCCACGTTGTGCGGATACGCGACGACCGTGATCCATTCGAGCAGGCCGAAACCGCCGCAGGCGCCGAAAATGCCGCCGATCAGAACGCAGAGCGCAACCTTGTTCTTCTTGTAGCCAATTGCTTCCGCCAGTCCCGTCACCGGCATCGGCGCGTAGGCGTCCATGCGCCGGTAACCCTCGGCGTAGGCGCGTTCGCAGGCCTGCACCAGTTCCTCGGGAGTATCGAACTCCCCCATCGCTCCGTGAATTGTGGGGAGTTCGCTGAGCTCGTATGCTTCGCTCATAACTTCTCCTCGTAAGCGCGTTCCATGTACCTGTCGTGGTGTACCACCTCGCGCACCTCAAAGATCGAGATCGACGGAAGCGCGCGCACGAACAGGAAGATCAGGAACATGAAAAATCCAAGCGTGCCCGCGTACGTGGCCCAATCCCATTTGGTCGGGATGTACATGCCCCAGGAGGATGGCACGAAATCGCGATGCAGGCTGGTGACTACAATTTCAAACCGCTCCAGCCACATGCCGCAATTGATGACGATCGAAAGCAGCCAAACCAGTGTGATGTTGTGCCGCACCCGGCGCGACCACAGCATCTGCGGCAACGCGATATTGCACAAAATCAGCAGAGCATAACAAACGCCGTACGGTCCCGTGATGCGGTTCCAGTACATGAAACTCTCATACTTATCGCCGCTGTACCAGGCAAAGAACGCTTCCATCGAGTAGCCGTACGCGACGATCAGGCCGGTTCCCAGCATCAGTTTGGCAGCCGCATCGATGTGGCGCAGGGTGATCAGGTCGCGCATGTTGTACCAGGCTCGCAACGGAATGATCAGCGTCAGCACCATGGCGAAGCCGGAATAGATGGCGCCCGCGACGAAATACGGGGGGAAGATTGTCGTGTGCCAGCCGGGCAGAACGCTGATCGCAAAGTCGAAGCTGACCACGGTGTGAACCGAGAGCACCAGGGGCGTCGCCAAGCCGGCCAATAATAGATATGCCTTCTGATAACGATGCCAGTGGATCGCGGAACCGCGCCATCCGAGCGCCAGGATTCCGTACGTCTTCTTCTGCCAGAGCTTCGGCGCGTTATCGCGCATGCTGGCGAAATCCGGAATCAGGCCGCAATACCAGAACACCAATGAGATGGTTCCGTAGGTCGACACCGCGAAAACGTCCCATTCGAGCGGGCTGCGCGGCTGCGGCCATAACCACATCGAATTCGGGTACGGAAACAGCCAGTACGCAAGCCACGGGCGGCCCAGGTGCAGCACCGGGAACATGCCCGCGCAAGCCACCGCGAAAAGCGTCATCGCTTCCGAGAACCGGTTGATGGAGGTACGCCAATCCTGTTTCAACAGAAACAAAATGGCGGAAATCAGCGTACCGGCATGGCCGATACCGATCCACCAGACAAAGTTGACAATCGCAAATCCCCAGCCGATTGGAATATTGACTGCCCAGATGCCGATGCCCTTGGCAAACAGCAGCCACATGGCCCCCATCAGCAGGTTCACGAACACGAAAGAAATAAACGCGCCCACCAGCCATTTCTTCGGGGCACGCTTCCAGGGCAGATAGACGATTCCCGAAATGCGGTCGGTGACCGTCTCGTACGTGTGGCCGGTTCCGAGAACGCGATCTGGCCCGGGATCGATTAATTCCTGCGAATCAAGATTCTCTGTTGTTGCCACGCTGACCTCTTAGCGCCTCATTGACGTTTCGAACATAGCCGAGATACTTCGTCCGCGGGCGGGTGTCCAATTCCGCCACCAGCACGTAAGTTCTCTTCAGAGCTTGCAGCTTCGATACTCTGCTGGTGGGATCGTTCAGGTCGCCGAACGTGATCGCTTGTGTCGGGCATACCTGCTCGCATGCGGTTTTGATCTCTCCATCCCGGATGCGCCGCCCTTCTTTGTCAGTCTGAATCTTCATCTCCTGAATGCGCTGGATGCAATAGGAGCACTTTTCCATCACGCCGCGGCTGCGCACCGTCACATCCGGATTGCGCACTCCATAGAGACTCGGGGTCTGCCAGTCCGAATAGAGATAGAAATTAAACCGGCGAACTTTGTACGGGCAGTTGTTCGAACAGTAACGCGTGCCGACGCAACGGTTGTAAACCATCTCGTTGATGCCTTCGTTGCTGTGCACAGTGGCCGCCACCGGGCAAACCACTTCGCACGGAGCCTGCTCGCACTGCATGCAAGGAACCGGCTGGTTGTAAATCAGCGGCGTGTCCAGATTTCCGGAGTAATAGCGGTCTACGCGAATCCAGTGCATGTGCCGGCCGCGCGCCACCTGGTCCTTGCCAACCACGGCGATGTTGTTCTCCGCCTGGCAGGCAATGATGCAGGCGCTGCAACCGGTACAGACATTCAGGTCGATCGACATGCCCCACTTGTAGCCCGTGTACGGAAAGTCGGCCGGATTGTACAGGTTCAGCTCGGGCGGAACCGGCTTGTTTTCCTCTTCCAGGGTGGGGAAGTCGGGATGTTCGCGAAACTCAGCCAGCTCTGCGGCGCGGACCGGTGCGCGGCCGGCCATAGTCTGGGTCTCCTGAACGTTGGCCAGACGGTAATGCTCGCCGGTCTTTGCGATGGAGCCTTCCGCGAAGTACGGTGTGCGCGCATCCTGAATGGCGTACGCGTTGTACCCGATCTTGTTGCCGACGCGGCCCGACGCCTCGCGTCCGTAGCCGAAGTGAACAGTCACGGAGTCTTCCGCGTGTCCCGGAAGAATCCAGGCGGGACCCACCGCAGTTCGGCCATTCACTGTGACCCGCAGCATGTCGCCGATGCTCACGTTCAGCGCCGTCGCGTTCTTCGGGCTGATGCTGACTACGTTGTCCCAGGTCATCTTACTCTGCGGCTTGGGCAGCTCCTGCATCCAGCCGTTGTTCGAGTAAGTGCCGTCCCAAATGGTCGGATCTGGGCGGAACACCACTTCCAGTCCCGCAATCGGTTGCGTTTCGAGGGCAGGGAGCGCTACGGTGCCCTTCGGCGTTATTTCATTGACGCCGGTGCCTGCGATCCAGCCATCGTGTAGCGAGGTCCTCCAGACTACATCGAAATTGCCGTTCTTGTTCTGGCTCTCCCAGTAGCCCTTTACAATGTCATGCGAATTCTGATCCGGTTTCCCGAGCAGAATCGACAGAAGCTCATGCGCCGATTTGCCGTTGTACAGCGGCTCAATCAAAGGCTGCTGAATCGTGACCGTACCGTCGAACGCACAGGAATCCGACCACGTTTCGAGGTAATGCGCCTCCGGGACGTGCCAGTGGCTCCAACGCGCGGTTTCGTCGAAGTACTGGCCCAGACGAACCACCAGCCGGGCTTTGCGCATCGCGTCCAGGAAATTGAGGCTGGCGGGCGCGGTGTACACCGGGTTCTGGCTGAAGATGACCAGCACTTCCACCTTGCCGTCGTTTAAGTCCTTCGTGAGATCTTCCAGCGAATACGTATTCTCCGGCTCGACGCTTTCGAGCACCCGCACGGTTTTACCGACATTGCCGAGCGCCGCGTTGATGGCGTAGGCCGCCAGGTGCACGCTCTCCGGCTGAAAATCGCCCGGAATCACGACGCAGCGGCCTTTTGAGTTCTTCAGGTCCTGTGCGATCGCGTTCACCCAATCCGGCGCGGTACCTGAGGCATTCGCTCCGCTCACGCCGCACGCGTTCGCAAGCTGATACGTGATCTGAGGGATCGCGCTGCTCTTCACCGGGAAGTTGTGATCGGCAATCGATCCGCTGACTGTTGGCGCCGATTCGATGGCGTACATACGGCAAGGAGTCTGGCCGTTATCGACTGCCTTGCGGACAGAGAACTGCCGCGCATACGCGAGCGCCGCGGGGCCGTTGTTCAGAAAATCGCTCTCCAGGCTCACGATCACATCTGCCTGTGAGAAATCGTAAGAGATGAATGCGCTCCGTCCGGCAACTTTTCTTGCCGCGCTCGCGACCGCGGGATTGACCGACGGCTCGTGAATGTACCACTTGGCCGCCGGCCATTGTCCCCGGAGGGCCGACATTTGAGAGATCAGCGTGGGAGATGTGGTTACGCCGCTCAGAATCGCCAGACCCTCGCCCTTACGAACGGCCAGGCCTTGCGCTTCCGAGCTGAACGCGCCGGTGAATTCAGGGACGGTGCTCAGGCGGCCTTCGCGCAATACCGTTTCCGAGCGGTCCGGATCGTACAGGTTCAGCACGGAAGCCTGCTCGAAGATCGTGGTCGCGCCCAGACTGGCGGGATGGTCGGGATTGCCTTCGATCTTGGTGGGCCGGTTCAGGTGGCTCTCGACCAGCAAACCGCGGGCGTACCCGTTCATGGGCATCGCTGTTGCATAGAACAACGGAAGTCCCGGAATCACGTTCTCCGGCTGCTTCACATAGGGAACAATCAGCTCTTTGGGTTGCTTGGTACAGGCCGCCGCTCCGGCCATCGCGAGCGACGCCGCCATCACCTTTAATAAACTGCGGCGGTCGACCCCCTGCGGGATCTGTCCGGATAACCCCGGAAACTCCTGCTCCACATACTCCCGCAGTTCCTCGCTCTCGGCCGCTTCTTCGAGCGTGCGCCAGAACGCCGGTCCGCGTCCCGCCGCCAGCTTTTCCCGAAGCGCCTGCAGATCGGGAGCCGGCTTCCGCGCCGGTTCGAGCAGCGACTCTAGCGGGACAAGTCCACCGGGCGTATGGTGCCCGTGATGCGCGTGATGGGAATGATCTTTCATCGGTGGCAAGTTACACAATCGGTTAGAGATTTCACGTGATACTCTTTCACGAGCCGCGGCCCCAGCTCGGCCTGGTTGGACGGGTAGACATACTCAACGTTGAAAACCTCCGACCTCGGCCGGATAAACTTTGCAGGGTCGCGATGGCAGTTGACGCACCAGTTCATGTTCAAGGTGTTCACCTTGTACATCAGCGGCATCTCATCCACCTGGCCGTGACAGGTGGAGCAGCCAATTCCCTTGTTTATGTGAATGCTGTGGTTGAAATAGACAAATTCCGGAAGGTCATGCACGCGCGTCCATTCGATGGATTTGCCGCTCGACCAGCTATCCCGGATCGGCTGCGTCAATGTCGCGTTGTTCCAGATCTGGGAATGGCACGTCATGCACGTTTCGGTGGGAGGGAGCCCGGCGTAGGAGGAGGTTTCCACGCCGGTATGGCAGTACCGGCAGTCGATTCCGTCATCTTTTACGTGGTGCTTGTGGCTGAACGGAATGGGCTGTTCCGGGGCCATCCGGACCGAGGTGGTCCACCCGCCGCGGTCCATAATATAGGCCACCGCCAGCGTCGATCCTAACAAGACAATGACAGCCGCGATGGAAACCTTAGCAATCGTGTTCGAGCTAGGTCGAAAAAGTTGTGCCATATGGGAGCTTACAACTCAAGTACGGTCTTCTCAGACTTTGGGCAATGCGTCGTTACTGGACTCTTGCTTCGAGAACCAGTTGCGCTCTGGCGAGAACGGTTCTCGTTTGGATGTAAGACACAGAATGCGTCTTTCGTCACCCGTTCGCCAATGACATTTGTCACGGGCGTAAAAAAAGTGTGAATACAGTCACTCGTATGCTGGAAGGAACCCACCTGACAGTGCAAGCTAAAGGCTCTATTCTAAAGACAGATAGGCAGCCAAGCTATGACATTGACGATTCCTCCGAGTTAGAGATCAAAGTTAAACAGCGAGCCCAAGCTGAAGGCCTCAGGGCGGAAGGGTGGGTGCGTCGTATTGTCGAGCAACAATTCGGTGCCTCCGAGTCAAAAGACAACCGCCCCGTTTCCGAAATGATTCGGGAACTATGGGCCGATATGCCGGATGAGATTCGCGAAAAGCTTCCTGCCGACGGAGCCAGCCAGCACGACCATTACATTTACGGGTTGCCCAAGAGAGATCATTGAAGGCTACTGTGTTTGCCGATGGTTTCTATTGGATCGCCTTGGCCAATCCGGCAGACACCTGAAAGATAGCTACTGGCGGTCGCCATGGTCGCATATTGCGCGCCTGCGGCGTGACTGTTCGGCAATAACATTTGTCACGAGTGTAAAAAGTGTGAATAGGATGGCTACAACTTGGCAATCCGAACCGGCCGAGCCGCGACCGCCACGGAGCGGTTTCTTTGGGCCACCGGATTGCTACGCGCTCGATAACGGATAGAGCGAAAGCTCCGGCATTGGAAAGTGCTTTCGGTTGTCGGTCGCGAGCGTAAAACCCTCTGTCAAACAGACCGCGGCAATGGTCGTATCCGTTAGCGTGAGCGTCTTTCCTTTGCGCGCCCAGATACGCTTCAGATCTCCCGCAAGGCGGGCGGCTTCCCATTTGATTGGGACATACACGAGTTGACGCAGTAGGGCTTCCGTTTTGGCCACTTCCTCCACGCGAAGGCCCGCATAGACTTCAGCGACATTGATGGCGCAACAGGCAAGGATATAGTCAGCAACAATAAATTGCTCCATTAGATCGGCGCGTCCGCGGCGATCATTCAGCACATCGATGAGGAAGCTGGTATCGAGCAACAGCCGGGGCATCAGGCGTTGCGGTGAGGCCCGAGCCGCTCTTCGTTCTCGCGACGTAGCCGCTCCACAAAGACCTCCGAGCCTTCCTGCAATTCGGGATGATCTTCGCCTTTCCAGGAACCGCGCGCCTCTCGCAGCGCGGTGAGTAGATTGCGGCGTTGAACTTCGTGTCGAACGAGCTCGGCGAGAAAAGCGTTGCGGCCGTTTTCACCGACTAGCCGGTCAACTTCGGCCAAGAGGTCTTCCGGAAGGACGATGTGGGCGCGTTTGCGTCGCATGTTTGGAACCTCAGTCTTATTTTAATGTGGCCCGCCATCACTTCGGCTCCTCCACCACCGCCAACCGGTCCGCTTTCACATCCCGAAGCGTCTGTGTTTTCCCGCTCGGCCATTGAATATCGACCTCTTTCGCAGTCGCATCCGCGCCCAGCCCGAAATGCAGTCGTTTATCGCTGGCTGAAAGATAGCTACTGGCGGTCGTGACGGTCGCATATTGCGCGCCCGCCGCCGTGACCACCTTCACCACGGCTCCGATCGCGTCGCGATTGCTCTTGTGCCCGATGAGCAGCAGACTCAGCCAGTGATTCCCGTTCCTGGTCTCGTTGTGGAGAATATGAACCGGTCCGCCATTGGTAGTCACCACCGCGTCTACCCGGCCGTCGTTATCCAGATCGCCTATGGCCAGTCCACGCGCCACCCAAGCCTCGCGGAACACGCTGCCCGATTGCGCGGAGACGTCCTCGAAATTCTTCCCGGTATTCCGCAATAGCAGCATCGGCTCGCGATACCGCAATTGCGGAGAGGTCCGTTCAATCGTGTCAAGATCGTGCCCTTGCGCAATCAGCAGATCCTTCCAGCCGTCGTTGTCGTAATCGAAGAACCGCAGGCCCCAACCGGAATGCAGCAGCGTGGCCCGCCCTAGCCCAATGGTCTGCGTCACATACGTGAAACTGCCGTCGTGATTATTTCGGTAGAGCGCGTATTTCTGGTTGGCCAGATCATCCACGATGAGATCCGGATAGCCGTCGTTGTCGTAATCGGCGAAGTCCGTGCCCATTCCCGCGTACGTCTGCCCATCCTCATCCACGGCCACTTGCGCAAGGAGGCCCGTCTCTTCAAACGTGCCGTTCCCTTTATTGTGGTAAAGAAATTCGAGCATCGAATCATTCGCCACAAACAGATCGATATGGCCGTCCCGATCATAGTCGGCAAGCGTGATGCCTAATCCTTTACCCGGCTTCGAGATTCCAATCTGTTCGGCGATTTCCGTAAAATGCCCGTTGCCGTCGTTACGAAAGACAAGCGGTGTGATGGGCTGAAATGTATCCGGGTGGCAATAAGCCCGGCCTCCTGGAGTGTGCTCGCCACAGTAAATGTCGTCGAAGTCCCACTTCAAATAGCGAAGGACTACCAGGTCGAGCAATCCATCGTTGTCCAGATCGACCCAAGCCGCACTGGTCGACCAGCCGCTCCCGCCGACGCCTGATTTATCGGTCACATCCGTGAATGTTCCGTTGCCGTTGTTGTGATAAAGCTTGTTGGCTCCGTAGGCCGTGACGTACAGGTCCTCATAGCCGTCGTTGTCGTAATCGCCCACTGCCACGCCCATCCCATAACCCACGCCTGCCAGGCCGGCCTTCTCCGTTACATCCTCGAACGTCCCATCCGGTTTCTGGTGATACAGACGGTTCCACGAATCCGGTCCTTTCTTTTGCGGAATCGCTCCTTTTGGAGTTGGGCCGGCTAGCGGCGCTCCATTCACCAGAAACAAGTCCAGCCGGCCGTCGTTGTCGTAGTCGAACAATGCAACGCCCGATCCCATCGTTTCGATCAAGTATTTCTTGGAGGTGTGCGATGCCATCGCTTGAAACGAAATCCCGCTTGCCGTCGTGATGTCGGTATACTGCGACGTCCCGCCTTGGGCTCTGCCAAGCAGATCCAGACAGACGAACAGCGTGATCAGCAAACCTTCCCGTCTCAAACACTCCATTATGTGCAGAGTACCGGGTTCGAAGCGTCCACCTTTCGGGAGGATTTTTGGGGAATTTCTTTGGCTCGCTGACGGAGTTTTTTCTTAGCGGCATTCTGATCGCCATCATCGCCCACGGGTTGATTGGCATTTCCTTGATCTGGGACAAAGTGCTGCTGCAGCGGCGCGAAACCAAGAACCTCCTCTCGTATGTGTTCTGGCTCGGAGCCATCAGCATCTTCGGCCTGGTACTCATTCCATTCGGCTTCACATGGCCGGGTTTTCGCACAGCGGGCTTGGGCTTCGCAGCCGGCGTGCTGGATTTGATCGCCGCGTACTTCTACTACGCGGCGCTAAAGGCAGGCGAAGCTTCCGATGAGCTGGCGGCCATGGGCGGATTCGCGCCGGTAGCCACGGCCCTCTTATCTATTCCGTTCCTTAAGGCGCCGACCGGAGGCCATTTTGTGGGATTCACCGCCATGACTCTCGGCGGGTTCATCATGTTTTTTGCCGAAAAGAAGCCACTCAAAGTGATGCTGCCCCGCATCATCCTGGCCTCGGCTGCATTTGGAATGACCGATGTGCTGCAAAAGATTGTCTTCAACAGCACCAGTTTCGTAAGCGGCTATGTCTTCTTCACGCTTGGAACCTTTTTTGGTTCCGTTGCCTTGCTCGTTCCCCCTGGCTGGCGAAGACAAATCTTCCAGCAATCGGAAGAAGCCACTCCGCGCAGCAAATTCTGGTATCTGGTCAACCGCTTTCTCGCCGGCGTCGGTTCTTTCTTGGTGGTCTTCGCGGTGAGCCGCGCCTCACCGGCCATGGTGGAGGCCATTTCCGGGGTGCGGTACGTGATCATTTTTATTGGCGCGTATGGAATCACGAAACTGAAGCCCTCCTGGTTTTGCGAGGACTTCCGAAGCTGGGTGCTGGTCGCCAAGTTGACTGCCACCTGCTTAGTCGTTGCTGGCTTGGTCCTGGTCGGGATACACGGTGGACAAGCGAGTTCCGGACCGCAATAGCGGCTTATAAGGAGACGAGTGCAATCCCGACTGCGACGCAAATCGCTCCCAGCCAGCGGCGCGCGGTTACTTTCTCAGACAAGTACCATCGCGCCAGCGCAGTTTTCAAAACGTAGCTCATGGCACCTGCCGGAACCGCAAAGCTGAGTTCGGAAACCGTTAGTAGCGCCATTAGTGAGAAAAAGGAAATTGCGTTACAAACGACTCCGGTAATCACTAATGGATGCGTGACGATGTAGCGCAGAACCCGGCCGAGCCCCCGCGGGCCGAAATCATGGATCTCCCCGTGAATGGCCATCCCCTTTGCCGAAAGCAGGTCGGCAAACGTCCCGGAGACGACCGAAATAAAAAGCCACGTCCACTTCATTCGATACCTTCTTTCGGTTTCGGATGAGTCATTGGCGGTGTTTCTGCCACTAGAACCACTCCAAACGAAATGATCACAACGCCGATCCAGCGCAGGATGGTAATGTGTTCGCCCAGCACGAACTTGCCGAGCAGCGCGGTGATGATGTAGGCGCTCGCGGTCACGGGCAGCACATACGAGAGGTCCGCCCAACTGTACATCGACAATTGCGCAATCATGTAGATAATCAGCAGGATCGTTCCGCCGATGACTTCCGGACTCGTGAACAGCTTGAGCACGTAATGCAGCACCGACCCGGCGCCGAAATCGGGCATGCTCTCCATCCCCATCGCCAGCAGTAGATTGCCGAAGCTGTTGGTCACTACGACCAGAGCGATGAAAATTCTATTTTTTACTTGACTTACTTGCTGGGAAGGAGCGCTTAGCGTTTCCACAAACCGGCGCTGTTTATCGCGATCGCACAAGCAGGAACGCCAGCATGAGCCCGGCGCCGAACGCTCCGGCTGTTATGGCTAATGGCCGCCGCCGGACATAAGTTCTCCAGTCCGTCACCTCCCCGATCTTCGCTTCCAGTTCCTGAACATGCCCGGCGAGGTCTTCCCGCTGTTGTGCGATTTCGCGCTCTATTTCGCTTGGCTCTTGACCCATTCCGCATTCTCCTTCAAGGTCTGGACGGTCCGCTCGGGCCCATGTAGTTTGCCCAGCATGCTCTTTCCGACGGAAAGCAAAACGGCCGCGATGATCGCCGTCACACCGAACAGAATAGCGGCTGCCGCCCAGAATGGCAGCACCAATCCGATCGCCAGTACACCAGTGGTCAGCAATAATCCCAGTGCGCAGAACCCAAACACGGCACCGGAAATCAGCATCGGGAGCGCCTCGCTGATCTGCTTCACTTGACTGCTAAGCTCGGTCTTGGCCAGCTTGATCTCGGAACGAACCATTGCCGCGACGTCTTCGGCGACATCGTGAAGGATCGCCCCCATCGGACGGTTTACTTCTCCAGCCATGTCCTGCGCCCTCCTCTAACTGCGTTTCCAAAGAGTTCCGGCCAGAAAGCCGGCCCCCAGCGCGACTAGCAAGGCCGCGCCGGGATTCTCACGTATCTTGGCTTCAATCGGCCAGAGCTTTCCATCTTTCTCTGAAAGGAGGCCCGGATACTGTGGCGGTGTTTCCGCCTGGCCGGACCACTCATGAACCGCTTCGGTTTCGGAAGCCAGTGCGTTTGCGGGCCAGTCGGGGTCTGGCTCTAGCCATTCCGGGTGGGAGTTCTCTGCCATTCACGTTCTCCTCTAAAGAAAGTGACGCAGCGAGAGCCCCAAACTTGTCAACCGACGTTTGGCGCTATTTCTCAAATGTGATCGTACTTTCGCCGGCGAACTTATGATAGTCGCGGAAGTCGGTGGCGTTCTTTGTACAGATAGAGGAGCCGCGCTGGCACGCCAGGTTTTCCGCATGCACCGGGAGCAGGAACTTCGCGGTACCTAGCGAAACAGTGTCGTAATCGACCGCCCACTCAATCGAATCCAGCGGAAAATCCACCGGGATGTGGTCCGCCTGCATCTCGATCCTGCGTACCACGCCCGTTGAGCGCTCGATCCAGACGCTTCCACTGTAGGCTGGTTTCAGTGATTGCCCACCCACGTTGATAAACCAATCGGAATTGCGGAGCGGTACTTTGAAATCGTAAATTGCGGCCGGTGTTCCTTGCAGCGTGGTGGCTTGATAATAGTTGAACTGCGCCTGGCTGGCGTCCGAGAACAGGCTTCGCAAAGTGGATGCAAATTCCCCCGTAGACGTGGAACCGCCCAGCTCCAGCATGCTCTTATTTGTCCGCTTCCCGCCGACGGTAATTTCCTTATAAGCCTCTTTGCCGTCCTCGTAAACCACCTTGGCGGTAATCACATCGAGCGGCTCCCAACCTGAAGATCTGGATTGCTCCATGTACCGCGTCGTCATCTGCTGGCAAACATAATTCGGCAGGCCATTGGTAAAGGTCATGGCCCACTGCTTCGTTTTCGCGATCAGCTCGGAAGCAGCAGTTGCCCTTGCCTGCACGTGAGCCGTTTCGCCATCGATGGTGAAATCGTCCGAAGATTCCTTCTTCGTGGGCGGTGCCGTCGCCGGTTTTACAGGCGCTGTGTTCTTTGCTTCAGCCACCGGCGAATCGTTCGATTCATCCACGTCTTTGGGCTTGCCCCGGTGTAGAATCGGCCGGTCCGGCGCGTCGGGGCTATCGAGGATCGTGGGACGTGTTCGATCCTCATCCCCCGCGGCGCCGGCAGACGCTGCTGCCTGCGCGGGCGCATCTTTCACCAGTTCGATCTTCACCGCCGTCAGGTTCGCGTTTTCATCCTCGGCCGCTTCCACATGCACGGTCGTTCGCGGAACAATCTCGGTCGCCTCGACATTGTTTCCCGATCGAGTGAACTGCGTTTTCTGGTTTATGGCCATGGTCAGAGTACGGCCGTCATTCGTCGAAATGACGAGCTTCTTTCCATCATTCGAAACCGTTGTGCCGTCCGCCGAGAGCGTGGGCAGCTTGGACGTGTCGCCACTCTGACCTTTTTTCTGCCGGTGGGGAATCGGAATGCCCGACCCGCCGCCCATTGGACCACCCGGGTACGTGCCTGGTGGATAGGTACCGGGAGGATAGCCTCCTGGATACTGGCCCATCAGCGGGGTGATCCCCGCAAGACCGAAAATCGCCAGATAAACGACAAACTTGCCCATCAAACTACCTTCATTGCTAGATGCGGCTCTCTCAGCCGCCGGTTTCAACGACTTACCAGCGGAGCAGTACTAACTCCGAACAAAACGCCGGTCCCATAGCGGCCAGTATCCCCCACGTGCCGGGGGCCGGACGCCGGTTGCGCATCACTTCTTCCAAAACGAACAAGACCGATGCCGAGGACAAATTCCCGGTCCGCCGCAGGCATTCCCACGACACATCCAAAGCGCGGTTCGGCAGCCCCAACGCGCGTTCCGTCGCCTCCAGCACTTTCGGCCCGCCCGTATGGATTACCCAGCTTTCGATATCGCTCCGGCGCAACTCGTGCTCCGCCAGAAAATCATCTACGTCGCTCCCGAGATTTTGCAAGATGACATCCGGCACATCGCGTGACAGCACGATTTTGAATCCCTTTTCCGAAATGTCCCAGCCCATCACATACTCGGTATCGGGGTAAAACGTTGACCGGGTCGCGACGATTCGCGGTCCATAGGCCTCCTGCTCTTCGCCCGAGACCACCACCGCAGCAGCGCCATCCCCAAACAGCCCGGTGCTGATCAGGTTGGCCGGCGAAAAATCGTCCGGCTGAATCGTTAAGGAGCAGAGTTCTACCGATAAGAGCAGCGCCGCCTGGGCGGGGAACGCCCTGACGTAGTCGGCCGCTCGCGCAATGCCAGCTGCTCCCGCTACGCATCCCAGTCCGAAAATCGGGATGCGCTTCATACGCGGGTTCAGTTTCATTTTGTTGATCAACCGCGCGTCAATCGAAGGGCTGGCGATACCAGTCACTGAAACGAAGAAAAAGGCTCCAATATCGGCCGGCCCGATCCCGGCCTGCTGCATAGCCCGGCAAATCGCCTGTTCTCCTAATTCAACGGCCGCCTCAATCCAATAATTGTTGGCCTGACCCCACGTCTCAAACGGATACGCGTCCACCGGGAGCGCGAGGTACCGGCCATCCACCTGGGTTGCTGCGTGTAGCCGCTCCAGAATGTCGAACCGGTCCAGTTTGCCGCCCCAGTACCTGCGAAACGCCTCCACCAGAACTTCTTGCGGATAATAATGCGGAGGCAGGGCAGTGGTCGCGCTGGAGATTTTCATGTTTAGAAGGGCGGCTGGTAACAGTATGGCAATCCGTATTCGGCTGATGCACTGGAACAAAACAGAGGCGCAGGATTACCGGAATCTACTGAAAACGGCGGGCTATGAGGTGCAGTACCAGGAGAAGTTGGTTCCCGGGCTGCTCCGAAGTTTTCGTGAATCGCCTCCGGACGCCTTTGTTATCGATCTTGGACGCCTGCCATCCCAGGGGAAGGAAATCGCGATCGCCATACGCCAGTCGCGCGCGATCCGGCAGATTCCGATCGTGTTCTGCGAAGGCGTCGAAGAGAAAATAGAAAAAGTACGCATGCAACTGCCGGATGCGGCCTATTGTCGCCGCGCAAATCTGATCCCTACCTTGCGCAAAGTGCTCGCAGCACCACCAAAAGAGCCTGTAACTCCCGCCGCGATAATGGACCGCTATGCAACGCGAACCACCGTGCAGAAGCTTGGAATCAGGGAAGATTCCACGCTTCTGCTGATCGATCCCCCGCGGGATTGGCAGAACGTTGTCGGCACCCTGCCGCCCGGGGTTACGATCTTGGAGGATCCGGAAGACACGAGCCCCTCCGTGACGCTCTGTTTTGTCCACGGCGTCGACGGATTGCGTTCGACTCTTTCCGATGTTCGCGGCCTTGCAAAATCGACCAAGCTGTGGATTTTGTGGCGCAAAGGAGGGGCCGCGCGGCGCGGCGAACTGACCGGCGAGCTTGTACGCGAGAGCGCCAACGAACTCGGGTTGGTCGACTACAAGATCTGTTCGGCGAACGAGGTCTGGAGCGGAATGCTCTTTGCACCGCCGGCGCTCAGGTCCAAATAGTTGAAGAAGTTATTGCATCTGAAACACCTGCGCGAGATCTATATCCTCAAGCGGTCAGGCCTTCTGGATCGCGCTTTCTACTTACGGCAAAACCCGGATATCGCGCGAGCCGGATGGAATCCGCTGCTGCATTATTTAGAGCTAGGCGCAGCAGAAGGCCGCGATCCGAACCCGCTGTTCAGCGCAAGCTGGTACCGCGAGCAGAATCCTCTTGTCCATTACTACCGGAAAGGCTGGAAGCAGGGAAAAGATCCCCATCCGCTCTTCGATGTGGCGTTCTATTTAAAGCAGCATCCCGGTGCGGAGCCGCTCCGGCACTACCTCGAAACGGGCGGGATCCAGGGCTTCAACCCGCATCCCCTATTTGATAGCGCCTGGTATCTGGCGCAGAATCCGGACGTTGCCCGTGCCGGGGCGAACCCGCTCGTGCATTATTTGCAGCAAGGCTGGAAGGAGCGCCGCAATCCGCATCCACTGTTCGATGTCGGCTTTTACTTGCGCCAGAATCCCGATATCGCTGAAGCCGGCACCGAACCGCTGGTTCACTTTCTCACAATAGGCGGGTCGGAAGGGCGCGCTCCGCATCCGCTGTTCGACTCTGCCTGGTATCTCGGCCGCAATCCGGAAGCGAAGCAAAGCAACCCGCTCGTGCATTATCTTCAGACCGGCTGGAAGCAGGGCCGCAATCCCCACCCGCTCTTCGATGTCGCTTTCTATGCAGGCGCCATGGAACCCCTTACCGATTACGTCAAAACGGGCGCGTATGCCGGACGCGACCCGCACCCGCTCTTCGATAGCGGCTGGTATCTGGAGCACAACCCGGACGTAAAGGCAGCCGGGCGCAATCCGCTTGCGCATTATGTCGAAGAAGGCTGGAAAGAGAGGCGTAATCCGCAGTATCTGTTCGATATCGGTTTCTATTTCGAACAAAACCCCGACATCGAGGAATCCGGTTGGGAACCGCTGCGCCACTACTTGGAACTCGGCGGCCTCGAAGGCCGTGATCCGCATCCGCTCTTCGATAGCGATTGGTATCTGGAGCGCAACCCGGAGGTGAAATCGTCCGGCATGAATCCGCTGGCGCATTACCGCGCAAAAGGCTGGCGCGAGGGCCGCAACCCGCATCCCTGGTTCGATGCGGAATTCTATTCAAAACAGGCGCAGATCACGGGCGATCCGCTCCAGCACTATTTGGAAACCGGCGGATTTAACGGTCTTAACCCCAATCCGCTGTTCGATAGCGCATGGTATCTGACGAACCATTTCGACGTAGCAGCGGCGGGCGTCAATCCGCTGCTCCATTATTTGCGCGAAGGCAGGAAAGAAGGACGCCAGCCCCGCCCCGGCCGTCCTGCCTACAAGGCGAAAACGCACACGCGCGTCGTATTCGTCTCAGGCGAGCCGGATTCTCCCGGACACGACTATCGTGTCGTGCAAGTGGCCAACTCCTTGCCTGCCAGTTCGTTCGAAACTGTGATCCTAAAAGCGCGCGAGCTGCCGGTGCGGAGCAGGGAAGCGACCGGCGCCGATGTGCTCTGGCTGTGGAGAACCATCTGGACAGCCGATCTCGCGGAGCTGGTCCAATCGGCCGCCGGCGCACAAACCACGATCATCTTCGATGTAGACGATCTGACCTTCCGTCCGGATCTCGCGGTTCCCGCTGTTATCGATGGCATCCGATCGCAAACTTTGCTAGAGAAAGATGTCCAGGACGCATATCAGAGTTTTCGTTCCGTCCTGATGCTCGCCGACCACGGCACTGCGCCCACGCTTCCGCTGGTCCGCGAAATGCGCCAGCTCGGCAAACCGGCCACGGTCATTCCCAACGGCTTCACCAGCAAAGCTCTGCTGCGTGCTCAAGTGCTGCGAATCCCTGAAAGTGACGGCCTCATTCGCATCGGCTACGCAGCCGGAACCAAAACTCACCAGCGTGACCTAGCCATCGCCTCTCGCGCGATCGCATCCGTTCTGAAGAATCACAGGAATGCGCGCCTTGTGCTCTTTCGCGACGCTGTCGATCTTGACGAATTTCCGGAGTTACTCGAAGTACGCGATCGGATCGAGTGGCGCGAACGCGTCCCGCTCGACGAACTGCTCTCCGAGTACGCCCGCTTCGATATCAACATCGCCCCTGTGGAAGCCGGCAATCCCTTCTGCGAAGCCAAGAGCCAGTTGAAATTTTTCGAGGCAGCGCTTGTGGATGTTCCGACGATCGCCTCTCCGACGCAGCCCTTTGCCGAAGCCATCCGCAACGGGCAATCGGGAATCCTTGCAACCGCCACAGACGAATGGCAATCTGCGCTCGAAACTCTCATCGGCAACCCGCAGGTGCGGCGGTGCATGGCGCGGCTAGCAAAACAAGATGCGCTGTGGCTTTACGGGCCGGAGCGCCGCAGCTTACTCGCGACCACGCTTTTGAGTTATCTGCGTTCGGAATCACTGGTCAGTTCCAAGCTCTTTCTGTCCCTCAAAGACTGGGAAACAGCCGCATCGTTGCCATCCATCGACGTCCCCGAATACGAAGTTCTGTATGAATCGGGTCGCCGAGGTCCGAGCCGCGTAAGCGTCGTGATTCCGCTCTTCAACTATGCGGAGTTTTTACCCGAAGCGCTCGACTCCGTTCTCCAACAAACCGTCCGCGAGCTCGACTTAATCGTGGTCGACGATCAATCGAGTGACAACTCCGCAAGCGCCGCTCGTGACTGGCTGGAGCAGCACGCCGCGGACTTCAATAAAGTTGCTCTCCTACAGAACCGCCTTAATTCAAAGCTCGGACCGACGCGCAACACCGCGATTTCCTTCGCCGAAACGGAATTCATCCTGCCGCTCGATCCGGATAATGTTCTGCTTCACGAGTGCGTCGAGAGATGCATAGAAGTGCTTGACAATGCCGGAGCTGCATTTGTCTATCCGACCATCGAACGCGTCGGCGCATGGAGTGATCGCATCGGCACCGTCGACTACGACCCGGCCCGCTTCCAATGCGCTAATTACATTGACGCGATGGCCATGCTGCGCAAGGCGTGCTGGGTAGCGGTGGGTGGCTACGCGCGGCTGGACCTCGGCTGGGAAGACTATGAGCTCTGGTGCAAATTCGTCGAGCGCGGGTTCTTCGGTGCTCGCGTACCGGAAGTGCTGGCTCATTACCGCGTCCACGAAAACTCGATGTTGCGGACAACAACCGAGACACCCGAAAACCTGAAACGCATCCTGCAGCAGGTACAAGCCCGACACCCTTGGCTCGAACGCAAACGCTGAAAGCGCTTTTGATAGGCTTTCCTAAAGACCTTAGGAAGCACCATGCTCGGTTGGCACTGGCTCATTCACCGCAAGCGGTTCGAAGCGGATCTTTCGGAAGAATTCGCATTCCATAAAGAGGCACGAAAGCAGGATCTCCTTCGTCACGGCTGCACACCGGAAGAAGCCGAACGCCGCGTGCAACTGGAATTCGGAGGCACCCCACGTTACCGCGAAGAATGCCGCGAAGCTGCCGGGCTGTATTGGCTTGCCGAGCTGCTCCAGAATCTCACTTACGCGCTCCGCATCTTCGGCAAGGCGCCCGGCTTCACTGCAACGGTTATTCTCACGCTCGCGCTCGGCATCGGCGCGAACACCGCCATTTTCAGCATTGTCGAAGCCATTCTGCTCCGGCCGTTGCCATATCGCGATGCAAACCGGCTGGTTGTGATTTGGGAAGTGCAAGCCCACGACCAGAAGGCCCCGCCGGTCTTCGATAGCTACCGCGACTTCGAAGCCTGGAAGCGTGGGAGCCACACCCTCGATCAACTTGCAGTGGCGACCTGGGCGAACGGCGGCCGCATCTTTACCGGACATGGCCGCGCCAAGGAGATGCTGGCCATGCCCGTGACTATCGACTTCTTTAAACTGCTGGGCGTTGCGCCCGAACTGGGGCGCCTCTTTCAACCGGACGATCTGAAACGCGGATGCACGGTCATCGTAAAGCACCAGTTCTGGCAGGACGATCTGGACCAGGAGCGGCACGTGCTCGGCGATCACATCCGCCTCGATCAGGACGATTGCGTCATCGCCGGCGTCATGCCCGCCAGCTTCACCTTCTATCCTGATCTCGGCCAGATCTGGCGCTTGATCACACCCAACGATCCAATCGTCCGCGATCCGGAAAACGCAAATGTCGGCGTCTTCGGACGCCTTCGTCCGGGCGTTTCCATCGAAGCCGCGCAGCAGGAAATTGCAACGCTCTTTCGAGCGGAACATCGCAACGATTCGTTGGGGCGTGAGCGGGTTCCCATTGTCTTGCCGCTCAAACAAGAATTTACTTATCTTACCGGACCTAACCTCCGCCTCAGTCTCATAGTTCTGTTCGCGGCCGTCAGCTTCGTCCTCCTGATTGCTTGTGTCAATGTCGCGAACCTTCTCCTGGGCCGCTCGCTCGTCCGGCAAAAAGAGCTCGCGGTTCGGGCCGCGCTCGGCTCCGGCCGTAGCCGCCTGATCCGCCAGCTCCTCACAGAATCGCTGCTGCTGTCGTGCGGTGGAGCGGCGCTCGGATTCTGCATCGCCGTTACCGCCGCGCACTATTTTCGCGTGGCGAATCCAGTCCCATTTCCGCCGGGCGCTCACTTAAGCATCGATACGAGCGTACTTGGGTTTACTGCCGGCCTTGCTATCGCAACGGCGCTTCTCTTCGGCCTTGCACCTGCTTGGAAAGCCTCGGGCGTCGATCTGAACGATGTTTTACAAGCAGACAGCCGCAGTACGTCGTTAAATCGGGGTGCTCAGCGGTTCGGCCGCCTGTTGATTGGGGCCGAAATTATGCTCTCCCTCGTTCTTCTCGTCGGGGCCGGTCTGCTCATCGAAAGCCTCCAACGCTACTCGTCCGTGCAGCTTGGGTTTTCGCCGGATCACGTTTTGCAAGCCAGCCTGACTCTGCCTGAATGGAGCTACTCCAATCCCGCGCGCCGCGCTAGTTTCTACCGGGCCGTCCAGAATGCCGCCAGCACGTTGGCAGGAGTGGAGGACGCAGAGTTTGCCAGTTCGTTGCCGCTCGTGAACGGGCGTTTTGGGTTCGCGACACTGGAAATCCAAGGCCGCCCCGTGAATCGCTCGACCGCTCCACGCGATATCGGCCCGGTTTTCATCACGCCGGGTTACTTCCGCCTCATGCACGTTCCTCTGGAACAAGGGCGGTACTTCGATACTCGGGATCGCCTAGGCTCCGATCCAGTGGCTATTGTCAACAATGCGCTGGTCCGCAAATACTTCCCGCATGAGAGCCCGATTGGCAAGCACATCCGCGTCGGCAAGGAAAATGCACCATGGCTGGCAATCGTCGGCGTAGCCGGCGACGAGAAAGATGCCAATTTCTTCCACGAAATGACGTGGCAAGCCATTCCAGTGGTCTATCGCCCAGTCGCGCAAGACCCGCCGTACCGGCTGGAGTTGGTGACCCGCGTCAAGACTGCATCCTCCGTGCTCGGTCCGCAGCTTCAGAAACGCATTGCGGCGCTCGACAGCAGCGTCCCAGTGAGCGAACTGCAAAGCCTGGAAGCAGATCTTTCACGCATCCTCGCCTATCCGCGTCTTCGCGCCGTCCTGCTTGGCGTGTTTGCCGGGTTTGCGATGCTGCTGGCCAGCATCGGACTTTACGGCGTTCTCGCGCAGCTCATCGCTCAGCGCAACCGCGAACTCGGGATTCGCATGGCGCTTGGCGCACAAAAGAGCGATGTGCTTGCACTCGTGTTGAGGCAAGGCATCGGTCTTGCGATCGGCGGCATCGTGGCCGGTCTCGCTGTTTCGTGGCTCTTAATGCGGATGATTGCTGTCTTTCTGTATGGCGTAAAACCCGCCGACCCCTGGATGCTCGCCGGCGCGTCCATCACGCTGCTGCTCATCGCAGGGCTCTCGACGTACCTCCCGGCCCGACGCGCAACCAATGTTGATCCAGCACGGGTTCTTCGCTACGAATAAACAGGACCGCCAGGAATCGCGGCGGCAGCTTGAAAAGCCGGCCCCACGGTCAAGCTAGGCGGCGACCCCTTGCTTACGCGCGGGGTTCTGTTGCAGGTTGCGGGCGACTTCGGTCAAAGCATACTTCAGAACGCCTTTGAGTTCGTCGAACGGGATTTGCACGTTGCCGGGGAGCGGGGCTTCAATATAGGAGCGGAGTTCGGTTTCGAATTCCAGGTCGGCCGCTTTGGCGTTTACGAGGCGCGCTTTGGCTTGGTTCAGCTCTTGTTTAACGGTTTGCTCTGCTTCCTGGCGCTTTTGCGATTCGAACCCATTTTCTTGTTTTCTCTTTTCGGCTCTGAGTTTTAGGAGCTGATCGAGGCATTTGTGGAAAGCGCGGTCGTTGGTCGTTTGGTAGCGCAGGAACAGGGAGAACTGTTTTTCGTTATCCATCGAGAGATCCGCGTAGCGCTGCGCGCGCTGGCTGAGCCAGAAGTGCTGGGCCAGTTTTTCAACCAGAATGCATTCGGTGATGGTGAACGGCTGGTGCTCAGCTTTCAATCCGGCAACGAGAGTGGCGTATTCTTCTTCACATTCTCCGGGTAGCACGGAGAACTGCACGCCTGCGAGACCGTGGCGGAAGTTGTTCAGACAAGACGTGGCTTTGCCTTCTTCGGTCTTGGGACCGGTGGAATGCTGCGAGTTCGCCTGGTTCGCGGCGACTTGGGCAGATGTGGACATGATTTTGGGTTGGCTCCTAATGAAAAACGCCGGAAGAGAACGTCGTCTCGTCCGGCGTTTTTTGATTTCGATACCAGTATCGCATGCCGTTCCAAGCGTTTTCCGGTAAGCTGATGATTCTAAAGGTGATTTAGGTTGTGAATGCATTTTTCGGACCAGGGCTGCCCGCCTTCGATTTCGGCTTAATCCAGTTGAATCAGCAATTTATCGTTTATAAAAACCGCGTTGACAGGCCCTGCTTTGCGCTGTACACTGACCACAGGCCGGATTAGTCGGTAGTCCCTACTAATTCCGGATCGACTGCACGGTGGGGGGTACGGGATATGGCACTGAGTTGTGTCCGGCTGGCACTGGCCGCGTTTTTGGGGAGCGCTCTTCTGCTGGCGCAGGACTTTCGCGCGACAGTAACGGGACAAATCACGGATCCCAGTGGGGCCGGGGTGGGGAACGCGCAGGTCACGATTCAGAATCTCCAGACCAACGAATCGGTTTCGCAGACAACGAACGATCAGGGGAATTACACCATTCCCTTTTTGATTCCGGGCAGGTACAAACTCACGGTAGAGGCCCCGTCGTTTCAAACCGCGGTGCGGCCGCTGATCGAGTTGCATACGAACGACAAACTGACCGTGAACATGCAGCTCGAACTGGGGCAAACCCGGAACACGGTGGAGGTGACGGCCGCGCCGCCGCTTCTGGACAACGCTTCGGCGACGCGCGGCGACACGATCGAGAATTTACGGGTGACGCAACTGCCCATCAACGGCCGCAATCCGTTTACGTTGACCAATCTTTCGCCGGGAGTGGTGTTCGCGGGAAATCCGCAGTTTACGCGGCCATTTGACAACGGCGATAACGTCAATTTTTCAATCAACGGCGGCTTACGGCAGACCAACTCCTGGCTGCTCGACGGCGTGCCCGACGATTCCGTGACCGACACGGACACACAACGCACACACGGAAATCAGAACATCGCTTACATCCCGACCGTGGACGCGACCGACGAGTTCAAAGTGGTGACCAACTTCTACGATGCCCAGTACGGCCGGACCGGCGGCGGCGTGATGAACGTTACCAGTAAGAGCGGTACGAACGATTTCCATGGGACCGTGTACGAATTCATGCGGCGCTATGAGCTGGATGCGAACACGATTCAGAACAATGCGGCGGGGCGGCCTATTTATGGCGTAGATCCGGTGACGCATAAGAACCTGGGCGGGCACAAACTCGATCAATATGGAACCGAGATTACGGGACCGGTCCGGATTCCGAAGGTATACAACGGAAAAGATAAGACGTTCTTCGCGTTTGGCGTCGAAAACTATGTAGAAACGACGCCGTCGCCGATTCTGACGAGCGTGCCTTCCGCCGCGGAGCGCCGCGGCGATTTTTCCAAAGCCGGCGTGAATATTTTCGATCCCTTTTCGACTGCGCCGAACCCAACCCCAGGCACAAACGCGAATTACATCCGGACGCAATTTCCGGGGAATATCATTCCGGCGAGCCGGCTGAGTCCGGTGGGGATGGCGATCATCAACGCCTATCCAGCGCCGAATACGGGGTCGGCGGATGCGGTGACGAACAATTTCATCGCCAGCCCGAACATTAGCTCCGATCATTTCCGTAACTGGATCGGGCGCGTGGATCAGAGCTTTGGCGATAAGGAACGCATGTTCTTCCGGTATGCGCATAACCGGCGGAACCAGATCGATAACGGCGCCAACGGCTTTACCGGTCCTGGACGCGATGCGCAGGACCCCCTAGTGCGCATCAATGACAACGCAGTGGTGGATTCGCTGACCGTTCTTTCGCCCAACACGCTGCTCGATATCCGGCTGGGCTTCGCGCGCTTTATTCAAGCGGCGTACCGCACCACAGTAAACAACTTCGACGACACGACGCTCGGGTTCTCGCAGAATTTTTCGCAGAACCAGCGGTTCAATCTACTGCCGCCGCGCATTATCGATGGGACGAATGCATACCCGACATTCGGCACGCGCAATCCGAATTCGAACATTACGAACCTGCTGAGTCTGGAACCGAGCGTATCGCTGATCCGCGGGCGCCATTCACTGCGATTCGGCACTGACGTGCGCGACTTCCGAACAAACGTAAGCGGCGGGTCGTTCCTGTACGGTGCGGGCGAATTTACGTTCAGTCCCGGCTTCACACAGCAGAATCCGGAAACACCAAGTTCTAACTCGGGAGCGACCATGGCATCGCTCATTTTGGGAACTCCCGCAAGCGGCATCTTGCAGTACGTTCCACAACTTGCTTACCGGTGGGGCTATTACGGTTTCTATGCGCAGGACGACATTAAAGTCACGCAGCGCCTGACCGTCAACGTGGGCTTGCGATATGACATTGAAGGGTCGCCCTCGGAACGGTTCAACCGCCAGAACCGCGGCTGGGCGTTTAACCAGTTGAGCCCGCTGGCGCCGCTGGTGCAAAACGCGAATGCTGCCAATTGCCCGGCGTGCTCCCATCTAACGGGAGGATTGCTGTTTGCGGGCGCGAATGGCCAGCCGATTGGCTCCTACAACACGCGTTATGGCGATATTCAGCCCCGGATTGGCGCGGCTTTCTCGATTACGCCACTTACTGTGGTGCGGGGCGGATTCGGAGTTTTCTATCTACCCGAATCGGAATACGGCGGAGCGCTGGGATTTGCGGCGGACACGAACTATGTCTCCAATTTGCCCGGCGGCGGAATTAATAACTTCATCCCAACCACGAATTTTGCATCGGGCAATCCGTTTCCGGCTTCGGTAAATCCGGCGACGAACGGGCTGGTGCTTCCGACCGGCTCCGCGCTCGGGCTGAGCACGGCGCTCGGCAACAACGTGATCTTCGCGAACCCGAATCACGATATTCCGCACACGTACCAATACTCGATTGGCATCGAGCGGCAGCTTCCGTATGACACGAAGCTGGAGGTGTCGTATGTGGGGAGCCGGGCCTATCACATCAACATCGGCGACAACCAAACCGGATTGGCGCAAAACATCAACGTCAACTCCCTCGCACAGTTACAGCAGGCGCAGGCGAATTCGAGCTACTTCACGCAATCGGTTCCTAATCCGTTCGCGGGCTTGATCCCGAACAATCCGGCCTTGAACGGAGCGACGATTTCGCGGCAACAACTGTTGTTGCCGTATCCGCAATTCGGGAATGTGCAGTACGCGTTCCAATCGGTCGGTAAACTGTGGTACGACTCGCTGCAAGTGAGCGCGACCAAGCGCTACAGCTCGCATCTGGTTTTGGCGCTGGCCTATACCTTTTCAAAGAATCTGGATGCCATTAATTTCCTGAACGGGCAGGATGCGCGGCCGGTCAAAGAGCTGTCCGCATCCGACCGGCCTCAGCGTGTCGTTCTGAGCGGCGTGTATCAATTGCCCTTCGGGAAGGGGCGGAAGTTTCTGAGCGGAATCAATCGCTGGGAAGAGCTGGCCGTGGGCGGTTGGGAGTACAACTTCATCGGCACGTTGCAATCCGGCACGCCGTTTAGCGACCCGAACAACGTGGACCAGATTGCGAATCCATCGATCAGCGGCGCCACTTATTCGCAATATTTCAATACCTGCGTAGAGCAGACGAACGGGACGAGCCTGATGCCGAACGCAACGCGCACCGCCTTCGTATCGTGCAATAACCCGGCGTGGAAGGTGCGGGCGGCTAATACGCTGCAAACCATTCCGCTTACTAGTCCAGTGCTGCGCAATCCGTGGCGCGCGCAGTGGGACATGGCGTTGGACAAGCGCTTTAACTTCAGCGAGCGCGTAAATTTCCAGTTCCGGCTGGAAGCCTTTAACGTGTTTAACACGCCGATTCTGGGCGCGCCGAATAATACGACCAGTTCGTTGAATTTCGGCCTGGTGACGGCAAATCAGACGAATTTTCCACGTGAAGTCCAGTTAGGGTTTAAGTTGAATTTTTAGTAGCCGGGCAGGCAGGATCGAATCGCGCAAGCGCCGAGGCGATTCTCGGCGCGGCAGAATGAGAGTCTGCCCGCATCCCGACTCCTCGGGACGCGCGCCGGACAAAAATGAGGCTCGCAGCAGAAGTTTAATATGCCCATCCTTTTTCACATTCCAGGCGCGTTGCGCGAATTCACGTCCGGACAGAGGAAAGTGGAGATCGGCGGCTCTCCGTCGACCCTGGGCGAGGCGCTGGCTATGCTGTGGGCGATGTATCCGGGCGTTCGCGATCGTATTGTGACCGAACAAGGGCAGGTGCGCCAACACATCAACATCTTTGTCGGGAATGAGAATATCCGGTACACCGGGGGGCTGGCAACTCCGATCCGTAATGGATCTGAGATTTCGATCGTGCCCGCCGTCAGCGGCGGAGCATGAAAACACCGCGGAGAAGTCTGGATTCGTTCTTATGCGTTGTCGTTTGCAGGGACGATTCACCCGGTGTATTCGGCCTTAACGACGAGATCGGTTTCCATCTCAACTGAAAGTCGGCGGCCCCTCGCTTACGCTCAGGGTTCCGATGTGGGTCTCCGGGCCACCGGTCGTCGAGTAGGGCTGCACTTTCATGCAATTCTGCGGTCCGAAGGGCCATGGGATACTCCCGGAAGAGTTCTTCTCGCTCCTGTTGCACAGAGACCGGCCAGAGCAGAATAACGCCAACCTGCGCTGAATAGAAGGGTCGCCTGCGCAACGTTCAGGTCCCCGAGCCGGCAAGCCGTGATTTTCCCGGAAGCCCAGCCTTGGCGGGTGGCATCGAAATGAAAGAATCCACAACTCTGGAGGTCAGATGTACGTAGTCACAGGTGCGACCGGGCATACCGGATCTGTTGTCGCGAAGAGACTGCTCGCTCACGGGAAGAAGGTGCGAGTGGTGGGACGAAGCGCAGAGCGTCTGAGTACGCTGGTGTCGCTCGGCGCGGAACCGTTTACGGCAGATGTCACTAACAAAGAAGCGATTACCAGGGCTTTCAGCGGCGCGGAGGCAGCGTATGTGATGATTCCGCCCGATCTGGCGAATCCCGATTACGCGGCATACCAGGACAAAGTGATTGAAGCGATCGCTGCCGCTCTCGACAAAGGGGCCCCGGCGCGCGTCGTGGTTCTCAGCAGCTTTGGCGCGGATAAGCCGGACAAGACGGGCCCGATTGCGGGGCTGCACCGGATGGAGGAGCGGCTCACGCGGATTTCAGAACTGAATGCGCTGTATGTGCGCGCCGGATATTTCATGGAGAATACGCTGCCGCAGGCAGGCGTGATTCAGCAGATGGGAGTGGTCGCCGGTCCGCTCGAGCCGCACCTCAAGGTTCCGATGATTGCGACGCGCGACATCGGGACTTTTGCTGCCGATGAGCTGCTGCGCCTGGAATTTCGGGGCCACCAGACGCAAGAACTGTTGGGCGAGCGCGACCTTACCATGACGGAGGTCGCAACCGTGATCGGTAAGGCAATCGGCAAGCCGGAGCTGCAGTACCACCAGATTACTTACGACCAGTTTCGCGGGGTTCTCATGCAGATGGGGGCGTCACAAAGCATAGCGGACATGTTCGTCGAGATGTCAGAAGCGCTGAATTCGGGGCACGCTCGCGCGCTGGAGGCGAGGTCGCAGCGGAACACGACGCCGACGTCGTATGAGCAATTCGTTGCGGACGAGTTTGTCCCGGCCTATCGGGCCGCTTCCGCAGGGGTGACCTCCGCGAGGGCGTGATCGGTCGCTTTCTTTCACTGCTGCCGGGCAGCGTTTTGAGAGACAATCTCTGAAGACCTGCTATGTGGCGGCGGCTGGCACGCGGGATTTCTCGATGCACAGCCTACACTCTCGTCTTGACCACGCTCGGTCATCGCGCGCTTTCCGAGCGGCTGCCCCTGCGCGTGTATTCGATCGAGGACGGGTTGCCGCATGTTCGTGTCAATGCCATACGCCGCGATTCCCAGGGCTTTCTCTGGTTCTGCACCGACGGTGGATTGTCGAGATGGAATGGCTATGAATTCGAGAGTTACACGAAGTCGGACGGCCTGCCTCATGCGCATATCAACGATTTCGTCGAAACCCGGCGAGGAGAATTTTGGATCGCCACCGATGGCGGACTGGCTCGTTACTACCCTGGCCGGCGCTCGACACCGTTCGTCACTTATTTCCCGGGCCCGTCGAGCCTGGCACGGACGATCAACGTCTTGCTCGAAGACCGGGATGGGACTGTTCTGGTGGGAACGAGCGACGGGCTCTATCGGCTGAAGCAAACCCCAAGCGGCGTTCGCATAACGCCCGAGTATTCGGCATTCCCAGCCGACGAACGTGACGGGTCGATGGTAAGCGCGCTGCTGCTTGCGCACGACGGGAAATTATGGGTTGGAGCCGGCTCGGGAGTATACTGCCGGGGGCCGAATGGTCACTGGCGGCGGTTCTCGACCGCGGACGGCCTACCTGAAAATTTTGTCTATCAGTTGCGCGAAGCTCCGGACGGCCGCATTTGGGCTGGCACGCGGGGTGGCCTGGTGAAGCTGGCAAACGAGCAGGAGAACGCCGCTTCGGTCATCGCTGGCCTGTTTACGAGTGCCGATGGGCTTCCGGGCGATGAGGCTCGCGACTTTCTGATTTCAAACAGCGGACACATCTGGGTTGGAACCAACAAAGGCCTGGCTGAAGCCTTGCCCAGTAGGGCTCCGGGCAGAATACGTTTCCGGAGGCATTCGATTGCCGACGGGCTCGCAGAGCAAAGCGTCTACTCGTTATCCGAGGACCGGGCTGGAGACCTCTGGCTGGGAACCGGCCAGACGGGAGCGATTCGAGTCTCCCGGGAGGGCTTTCACACTTACGGGGAGGCCGATGGTTTTCAGCCGCAAGAGGAGAACAACATTCTGGAAACCCGTGACGGACGGCTCTGCGTTATCAGTGGGGATCGTTTCAAGCGCCTGATCCAATGCCTGGAGGGTGACCGTTTCGTAGCTCGAATTCTTCCCCTTGGAAGCAATCTCCAGTTTGGTTTTGTCCGAGACCGGTTTGCGCTGCAAGATCACTCCGGCCGCTGGTGGTTTGCAACCGAGCGCGGTGCCTTGAGAGTTTCTCATCTCGAGCGCCCGGCTGCCGGCCAAGAGGAATTCATCTCGGCGCTCCCCGAATCGAGAGGCGTATGGCACGTATTTGAAGATTCGCAAGACGTCATCTGGTTATCCGAAGAGGGGCGCGGCTCGGATGCCGTTGTTACCTGGAATCTCTCAACACGGACGACGAGAGTTGTCTGGCGAAGATTGGGCGCGCGTGGTGTCAAAAACACAGGCTCCTCCTGTTTTGCGGAGGATAAAAACGGGCAGATCTGGGTGGGCTTGAGCGGTGAAGGGGGATTGCTGCGCTGGCGGCGCGATCACTTTGACTCCTTCGGCCGCGATGACGGTGTACCGTCCGGCGAGATTACAGATCTGTACCGGGACCGCTCCGGCCGCGTCTGGATTGCCAGTACCGAGGGAGGTCTCGGGGTGGTGGCCGATGTCATGGCGGACCATCCTCGCTTCCAAAGCTACAACCGCGCTGTAGGATTGTCCAGTGATGAGGTCTGGTGTATCGCTGAAGACCGGGCCGGCCGCATTTATGCTGGTACGGCAAGGGGAATCGATGCCGTGGATCCGGCCACGCATCGCGTGCTGCATTACAGCAGCGATGACGGACTGATCCCCGGTTCCGTCCACTCCTGCTTCGGCGATCGCGCAGGAGAGCTTTGGTTTGCCACGAATCGAGGACTTTCCCGGTTTCGTCCGGAACGTGAAGCGCCGCATGAGCCACCGCGGGTACTCATTACGGAATTCCGCATTCGGGGTGCTGCCTCGGCGGTACCCTGGCCGGGCACGTTGCATGTGGGTCCTGTCCCGCTGGGGCCATCCCAAAACCACGTGGCCATCGGTTTTTTGGGCGTGGATAACCGCCTGCGTGGCGATCTGCGCTACCAATACCGATTGCTGGGCGCGGAAACAAACTGGAGTAAGCCGGTAGCGGAGCGGAATGTTACGTTCGCTAGTCTTGCTCCGCAACGGTACCGGTTCGAGGTGATAGCGCTCGATGCCTATGGCGGCGCGAGTGCTCCCGCGGTGGCCGAATTTTCCATCAGTCCGCCCGTGTGGCAGCGTTGGTGGTTCCGGGTTTCGCTCGCAGTGATTGTGGCCGCCATCTTGTTCTGGCTCCATCGGTACCGCACGCTGCGCCTGGTCGAGCTCGAGCGCATCAGAACCCGAATCGCAACGGACTTGCATGACGATATCGGCGCCGGCCTGTCGCAGATTGCGGTATTGACCGAAGTGGCGCGGACGCGTGTGAATGAGAACAAAGACGGTGGGCCCGATATGAACAGAGCGCTTTGCACCATTGGCTCGGTATCGCGCGAGCTCGCTGAATCGATGAGCGACATCGTATGGAGTGTGAATCCGCAGCGTGATCATCTGAGCGATCTTGTGCAGCGGATGAGGCGGTTTAGCAGCGACGTCCTGGGGACCGGCCATATTGATTTCCACTTTGTTGCTCCCGCGGCTGACGAGCCTATTCTGATCGCCGCGGACGTGCGCCGCGAGGTTTACCTCATCTTCAAGGAGGCCGTAAACAACGTGGCCCGGCACTCCGGGTGCACGCGGAGCGCCATTACAATTTCCATTGATCATGGCAATTTGAGCGTTGAGATCGAGGACAACGGCAGAGGCTTTTGCGAGCGGCAGAACGAGACCGGCAACGGGCTTCGAAGCATGAGGCAGAGGGTACAGCGAATCGGGGCACGTCTCGAATTCAGCGCGCGCGAGGGCGGAGGCACCCGTGTGCTACTTCGGGTGCCTCTGGCCAAGGCGCTGCGCAGACGGTTTGTGGGCTGAAGCGAGCCGCGACCGCCGGGGAGCGGTGGAGCTAAAGCAGATTGCTGAGGCTGTTAGCTGATTGCTAGTGCTTGGGCTGAATTAATTGGCCCCCGCCTTTATAGTGAAACGTGGAAAAGGCTTTCGTCCGAACCATTTGCAGCGTGCTCGCCGGCAATGGCGGGGGATTCGTGCCTACGCGGCCAATAAAATACGCAGTAACCAGAGCATTATCCCATCGGTCTCCACCGCTATCGTTGAAACCGTAGGAATCTACATACGCCCCGCCCTGACCTTCAACAGTTACGCGATCGCCCTTTTTCATAGGGCTTTGCAGCCACGGATGGCTGCCGGCATCGCCGGCATCCGGTGATACAGTTTTATGAAACGTAACGACATAATATGCGAGGCTCCGTGTATTATCGATTGGTGACAGCCAGTCTTCCCGGTCACGAGAGTAGTTTCCTTTCACTAATATGCGATGTCCGGTTAGTGCATCGCAGACGAACACCATGTTCTCCCATTGAGCATTGAACGTGAAGGTCAGGCGGACAGCCTGGCCTTGGGGAACAGTGATCTGACCGCGATAAGCGCCATTGACAGGAACCGGCCCGTTAAAGCAGTCTTCTTCCGCAAGTGCCGGACAGCTCGCCAGCATCACTGCCGAAAAAGCGCTTATTACCACAATTGTTTTTGCCGAAATCTCACTTGCTTGCCACATTTGATTTCCTCCTTGCTTAGTGAGTTGTCAAGGATTGAATCATGTGACGGCCCGCGAGTCACCACCTCTGTAGGCGGGCTCTATTCAGTGGGTTATCAGGCCTGACCCGGTTCCTACCTATGTAGGTGGTGTGTTCCGGCTGGCGCTGCCGTAGGATCAACCCGAATGCGCTCCCCATCTCTTTGCTATCGCCTGTCATTGGCCGCAGTTCTATTGTTTATTTCCGGTGCTGCGTTCGCCGGGAGTGTGATGACCGCCGGGCTGCCGGCAGACACGGCCATCATCAACATTTCAGGCACCGCGGACGGTGCGGCGCGCTACGACCCCACACAGACCTACTGGTTTGGGCCGTTCAATACAACCGGGACATTACTCGAATACACGGTTCAACCTGGGACATACTCGCTTCGGATCGTTAGTCCGGCAGATGCGGGCTCGCTCTTTCCGTCGCTCACCTCCACGGAACTATCCCAGCTCCATGAAGCCTGGACTTACAATTCGCCGTGGGTTACTGACTATCTGGCCGTTGATAGCTCGGCGCTAAGTAACCCATCCGAATATCAGTTATTTGCAGGCGCGGTCGTGCCGGTTGCCGATTTGCCTGGATTTTCCAGTGCCACGATTGCTTACAACACGGCTAAAACGAGTGGGTATTTTGACCAGATCGTTAGCGGTGTTGGCGGGCGGCACGGAGGAACGGTTTCGACCACGTACACGTTTTCTTCCGCCGAAACACTCGTCTTTGCTGTTTCGGACTACCTGCTCTCCGACAACAGCGGTGGGGTGTCCGTTCTGATCTCGCCAGCGGCTGGGCCACCGGCGAACACACCCGAGCCGGCCTCGCTGTTGCTGTTGTTCGCTGGATTCGCCATCTTTTTCCTGGAGCGCCGCTTGAGAGCGTAAGAGGATGAAACCGGGCCCGCGTGTTTCCTATGGCTGGTGGATGATCCTTGCGTCGGCATTGGGCCTGTTTCTTGGGCCAGTTCCGATCCTGGTCTCTTCTTTTGGTGTATTCCTGAAGCCGCTGGCTGCCGAGTTCCATTCTGGCCGCGCGGCAATTGCGCTTGCGCTCACAATTCTCAACACGGGTTACGCCGTAGGGACTGTTCTTGCGGGACGCCTGGCCGACCGCTTCGGAGCGCGCAGAGTGATTCTGCCGGCCATGATCGCGACCGGTGTGATCTTGCTATTCAGCTATCTCGGCACCGCGGCGCTTTGGCAGTTCTATGCGTTTTTTCTGCTTGCCGGACTCGCCAGTGCCGGCGCCGGGCCGGTGCTTTTCGCGCACGTGATTTCCCACTGGTTCGACAGACGCAGGGGATTAGCGCTCGGCTGCATGCTGTTGGGTATGGGCGGCGGAGCTACCGTCATGCCTACGGTGGCGCAGTGGCTGATCGCGGGTTTTGGCTGGCGTTTCGCTTACAGCGTAGTAGGTGCAGCTATTCTCGCGATCACGGTTCCGGTAATCGCCGTGGCCCTGAAAGAGAAGCCCGCAGACATAGGACTTGCAGCAGATCCGCTCTCCGAACCTGGCCAGAGCCTGCGGGAAGCCCTACGCACGCCCACATTCTGGCTCTTGCTGCTGGTTGTCGTAATCGTCTCATGCAGTCTGCACGCCTGCGCCGGCCACCTGCCGGCCATGCTTACCGATCGAGGAACTTCTGCGAAGGCTGCCGCGCTGGCGAGTTCCTTATTCGGGGCCGGAACCCTCGCTGGCAGAGCAATTTCGGGTTACCTGCTCGACCGGTTCTTTGCGCCGCGAATCGGCGCGGTCATCTTTGGCTGCGGCGCGGCCGGGATCGCCTTGCTCGGGCTGACGAGCGCGCCAGGATTGGCCTATGCGGCGGCTCTCCTGATGGGCCTGGGCTGGGGCACCGAAGGGGACGTAAAGGCCTACCTGGTTAGCCGGTACTTCGGCCTTCGTTTCTTCGGCAGCATTTTCGGTGTCATTTTCTGCGGTTTCGTGCTGGGGGTGGCATTGGGCGGTTACTTAATGGGCGTGGTGTTCGATACGAACCATTCTTACGGGATGGGAATCGGCGTGGCGTTCCTCGGAATGCTACTCAGCGCGATGTTAATGCTGTTGCTCAAGCCGCACCGATATGGGGCCAAGGACGAAGCTGAGACTGGCCGTCATTTGCACACTGAGCCGGCGTCGTCCGTCAGTTAATAAACAGGATCGATATGGCCGTTCAAACTTCTTCCGCTGGTACATCTGCCCGGTTATGGCAGATGTCCCATGGCGTTATTCTTGCGCAAGCTCTTTATGCGGCAGCCAGACTCGGCATCGCGGATCTCTTGGATGGCCATCCCCGCCAAATATCGGAATTGGCCCCGCGGCTCAATGTGGACGAGACCGCGCTGCTGCGCCTCATGCGCTTACTCGCAAGCCAAGGTGTCTTTGAAGAGACAACGCCTGGCGCTTTCACGCACACCGATCTGTCTCAGCCCTTGCGAACGGGAGTTCCCGGTTCCGTACGCGCGATGGTGATCCTGCGCGGAAGCGAGTTCTTTTACGCGCCGTTTGGGGAAATCCTGTACACGCTGGAAACAGGCTTGCCGGCCAGAGAGAAACTCTACGGCAAGAACGCGTTCGAACACCTGAAAGAGGATCCGGAGGGCGCCCGCATCTTCGACGATGCGATGACGAATGCTTGCGAGCTGCTTGGTCCGGCTATCGCGGCTGCTTACGATTTTGGCGCCTGGGGCAGTTTGATGGATGTGGGTGGCGGCAACGGCCTTATGCTGGCTACCATTCTTAAGGCTCATCCCCGGCTGGAGGGCGTTTTGGCAGATTTGCCGCAGGTTCTCGAGCGCGCCCGCGAGCGCGGCTTCCTCGGCGGCGAACTGGAAGCGCGCTCCCGTTTGCTGCCTTGCGATTTCTTCCAGGAAGTGCCGCCCGGCTGCCGAGCGTATTTGATGAAAAGCGTGATTCATGATTGGGACGACGAGCGGGCGCGCAAGATTCTTGTCAATTGCCGCCGCGCGATTCCGAACGGCGGTGCGCTGCTGCTCGCGGAATGGGTGCTGCCTGACGATAACTTGACGGCGCCGGGAAGATTCATGGATATTGCGATGATGGTGCTCACCGGTGGGAAGGAGCGGAGTGATCAGGAATACGGCAAACTTCTGGAGTACGCCGGCTTTCGCTTGAACGGCGTATTTCCGGTGCCCGGAGAATTCCATATTATAGAAGCGCTGCCGGTCTGAGCGCGGGCGCCGTGGCGTTGAAGGTTGCAATTATTGAGGATCAAGCACAGATTCGCGAAGGTCTGCGCATCCTGATCGACGGCACGCCCGGTTACAAGTGCATCGCGGCGTGCGGCGCTGTGGAGGAAGCGTTGCTGCAATTTGCGCGCCAGGCGCCCGATGTCGCGCTGGTCGATATCGGATTGCCTTGTGTCTCGGGTATTGAGGGTACTCGCATGTTGAAGCGGCATTACCCCGGTGTCCAATCGCTCATACTCACGGTCTACGATGATGACGAGCGTATTTTTGAAGCTTTGTGCGCCGGCGCCGTCGGCTATCTGCTAAAAAACACTCCACCCTCTCGCCTGGTTGAGGCGATTCGCGAAGTGGCAAACGGCGGGGCCCCCATATCACCCGAAATTGCCCGAAGAGTGATTGCTCTGTTCCAAAAAGTTCATCGCGCGAGTGACTCGGAGGAGGAATTAACGCCGCACGAAATGCGGATTCTGAAGTTACTTGTAGACGGTTATAACTACAAAACAGCAGCTTCCGTGCTGAATGTGTCTGTCAACACTGTTTCTTTTCACGTGCGCCGGATTTACGAGAAGCTGCAGGTTCATTCGAAATCGGAAGCGGTGGCGAAGGCGCTCCGAACACATCTGATCCGGTAGTGCGGATTACCGGCTGACGATCAGAACCTCGAAAGTTCCGGGGAGCACCGGCGGGCGCGGGTGAGGATGATCGGCCGTTGGGGCCGGAGCCGGGCCGAATTTGGCGGTGGACAAATAGGCTTTGTGCGTTTTGTCGTCAACCGCCATAGTGCGCGCGCCTTCAGCGGTTTTCAATGTCTGGACCACCGAATATTGATCCTTACCCGATTCCTTAACCACGGTAAGAGTGCCGCTTTCGCCGTTGGAGGAGAAGGCGAGCTTGCGGCCTGGATCAAACGCGGCGGCGTCGGGGCCTTCACCGATGGCGGGTGTGGCGACGACCTTGCCGCTATCGGCATCGACTACGGCCATCAGCTTGTTATCGCAAACCGAAAAGAGCCGGCGGCTTTCCGTATCCATCGCGAGGCCCGAAGGCGATTCGCACGGCGCGACGGACCAATGCGACTCAACGGCAAGAGTTTTCGAGTTAATGCGCACGATCTCGCTCTTGTCTTCGAGGTTGTCGTAGATGCTCCCTTTTCCATCGCTGACCGGGAACTCGGGCTTGCCGTTTAACTCGATGGTTCCCGCCACGGTCCCGGAAGCGGCATCGATGGCGGTGGCGTTGTGGCTGCGGCCGTTGAAGGCGAACACGCGCTTCGAGGCCGGATCATAGACAATACCGTCGGGATTCGTGCCGGCTTTGATCTTTTGTTTCACACTGAGATCTTGCAGGCTGAACATGACGACCTCATTGTTGCCGCCATCGCTGATGAACCCGTAACCAAGATCGTTCGCGATGGCAATGCCGTGGATGCGGCTCATGCCGGATATGTGCCCGACGACGCGATTCGAGTTGAGATCGGCAACCACCACCTCGCCGCCGTGTGAGACATAAAGGCGATGATTCGCGGCGTCGGCTGTGAGGTAATCCCAGCCGCCCGACCCGCCGATTGGAATGCTGCCGGTTACTTTGTAACCTTGCGGACGTGCTTGTGTGGCCGCGAGCAGCGCAACAAGACAGGGTAGGGCAACTCGGAGTATGGGTGACATAGGTCTCGTGAAGTTCAGGTTCAGTTTACGAGCGCATTCTGAAGAAATGCTGAAAGCTGCTTGTGGGGCGAGCCCTTTCAGGCTGTCTTACAGCGCCTAGGCCGCGCGCAACCACGGCCGGACGAGGGCGTCAGGCACCTCCATCAGCCGCCATGATATAAATGACCTTCTGGAAGCGGCCTCACCTAATCGCTGTAAGCGCTATCATCATCAGAGTACCGAGAGCCGAACCAGCTAACCATTTCCATGAGCTTCCCTCTGTTCGCCTTCTTCCAGCAATCTGCCCCGCGGCGGCTCCTCTCCCTCTCCTGGGTCGACGTCCTCATCATCGCCATCTACTTCGTCATGGTGCTGGGCATCGGCTTCTACCTGAAGCGCTTCACCAAAACCGGCGAGGATTTTTTTCTTGCGGGCCGCGACATGACTTCCTGGATCGCCGGTCTCAGCTTCGTCGCCGCCAACCTCGGCTCGCTCGAACTCATGGGCTGGGCCGGCTCTGCCTATCAGTACGGCATTCTTGCCACTCACTGGTATTGGATCGGCGCCATCCCGGCCATGCTCTTCCTCGGCATCGTCATGATGCCGTTCTATTACATCTCGAGAACGCACTCGGTACCCGGCTATCTCAAGCTGCGCTTCGGCGAACCGGCCCGCGCCTTCTCTGCCATTTCCTTTGGCATCATGACCGTGCTCATGAGCGGCATCAACATGTACTCCATGGCGCTCGTCCTGCAAATCATCCTCGGCTGGAATATCAGCTTTAGCATCTGGATTTCTTCCCTCACTGTCGCCGTGTATGTCGTTTTGGGCGGCCTGCTCTCGGCCATTTTCAATGAGGTCCTCCAGTTCTTTCTGATCTGGCTCGGCGCCATTGTCGTCTCGGTTCTCGGTTTGGTGGAAGCCGGCGGCTGGAGCGGCATGGTGCACCGCATCGCGCTACGCTTTCCCGGCCAGGACTACACGCATCTCTGGAAAGGTCTCGGCGCATTCAACACCAACCCCATGGGCATCAACTGGGTCGGCATTGTCTTCGGGCTCGGCTTCGTAATTTCCTTCGGCTACTGGACCACCGACTTCCTCGTCGTCCAGCGCGTCCTCTCAGCCAAAGACCTGCGCAGCGCCAAAATGGCCCCCATCATTGGGGCCGCCTTCAAAATGGCCGTCCCCTTCATTGTCATTCTGCCGGGCCTGCTCGCGCTCGCTGTGTTACCCGAAAGGCTCGTTGGCGCGGATCAAGCCGTCAATGGCGCCCACAGCTACAACGACGTTCTTCCGCTCATGCTCGCGCGTTACTGCGGACCCGGCCTGCTCGGCCTGGGGATCACAGCTCTCATCGCCGGCTTCATGTCCGGTATGGCCGGCAACGTCAGCGCGTTCGCCACGGTATGGACTTACGACATCTATCGCGCGCTGTTCCGCCGAACTGCGAGCGACGAACATTACGTCGCTGTCGGCCGCTGGTGCACCATCCTCGGCATCCTGGTCAGCATCGGAACCGCTTACATCGTCATGCAGTTCCAGAGCATCATGGATTACGTGCAGGCGCTCTTCAGCTTCTTCATTGCGCCGCTGTTCGGAACCGTCATCTTCGGCATGCTCTGGCGCCGCGCCACTCCGGCCGCTGGCTTCTGGGGCCTCTGCATTGGAACGCTATCCTCCATCGCCATGTACGTGTGGGTGAAGCTCGACCCTTCGGCCCTGCATTTCATCGCCATCTCTCCCCATGCCAAGGACATGGCCGAAAATATGTACCGCGCCTTGTGGTCCTGGATCATCTGCGCCATCGTCACCATCGTCGTCACTTATTTCACCAAGCCGAAGCCGGAATCCGAACTGGTCGGCCTCGTCTACGGTGCCACCAAAATTCCGTCCGAGGGCCATCTGCCCCTGTATCAGCGCCCTGCCTTCTGGGCCGTGGTAGTCGCTCTCGTCTTTGTCGTATTGAACATCATCTTCTGGTAAATCCGCATGCACGGACCTGGTTTCATTTCCATCTGGTTTTTCATCGGACTTCTGTTGACCGTCTATGGCGTCATCATCTTCGCCACCGGCCTGTACGAGTTGAGCAACCCTCCGGCTCACGCGGTGGTCTTATCCAACCTCCACGCGGGCGTCTGGTGGGGAGCCGTTTTGCTCGTCATCGGCCTGTTCTATTTCATTCGCTTTTTCCCAAGGAAATCGTAAATGTCGTCAACTAACCAAACCTGCGCGAAGTTCGGCCTCATCATCGGCAATCGCGGCTTCTTTCCAGATCACCTGGCTGCCACCGGCCGCGAAGATATGCTCCGCGTCCTCGAAAACGCCGGCATCGAGCCCATCGCGCTCACTCCCGAAGAATCGAAATTCGGCGCCGTCGAGACCTACGAGGAGGCCCGCCGCTGCGCCGAGCTCTTCCGCAAACATCGCGAATCGATCGACGGCGTTATCGTCTCCCTGCCGAACTTTGGCGATGAGCGCGCGATCGCCGACACGCTGCGCCTTTCCGGCCTGAAGGTTCCGGTCCTGATTCAAGCCACCCCGGATACGCCCGGAAAAATGACCATCCGCGACCGCCGCGACAGCTTCTGCGGAAAAATGTCCGCCTGCAATAACCTGATGCAGTACGGCATTCCGTATTCGCTCACCACGCTACACACCGAGGCTCCCGATTCCGAAGTCTTCGCCAAAGATCTCACCTGGTTCGCCGGCGTCTGCCGTGTCGTCCGCGGTATGCGCAACCTGCGCGTCGGCGCGTTTGGCGCCCGCCCAGCCGCGTTCAACACCGTTCGCTATAGCGAGAAGCTTCTCGAAGCGAACGGCATTTCAATTGTGACGCTCGATCTATCCGAAGTGCTCGGCCGCATCCATCGCATGGCCGATTCCGACGAAGCCGCGCAAAAAAAGCTGGCCGACATCAGGAGCTACGTCTCCACCAACGATATCCCGGCCGAATCCCTCATGAAGATGGCCAAGCTGGGCGCAGTCATCGACGGCTTTATGCGCGAACAGGAGCTCACCATCAGCGCTGTGCAGTGCTGGACTGCTCTCGAAGAATACTTCGGCGTCGTACCTTGCACCGTCATGAGCATGATGAGCAACAATCTCATGTCGAGCGCGTGCGAAACCGATATCGTCGGCGTTGTCAGCATGCATGCCTTGCGGCTCGCCTCCGGAACGCCCAGCGCGCTGCTCGATTGGAACAACAATTATGGTGATGATCCAAACAAGGCCGTCTGCTTCCACTGCAGCAATCTCCCCAAGCACTTCTTCGCCGACGTCAAAATGGATTTCCAGGAGATCATTGCCGGAACGGTCGGCAAGCTGAACACCTTCGGTACTTGCGTGGGCCGCGTCAAACCCGCGCCCATGAGCTACGCCCGTTTCTCCACGCGCGATCGCGAAGGCCGCATCCGCGGCTATGTCGGCGATGGCCGCTTCACTGACGATCCGCTGCACACCTTCGGCGGCGCCGGGGTCGTTGAGATCCCGCGCATGCAGGAATTACTGCGCTACATCTGCGAGGAAGGCTTCGAGCACCACACCGCCGCCAATCTCGCCCACACCTCCAGCATCATCTACGAGGCCGCTAACAAATATCTCGGCTGGCCCATGTACTGGCACAAAGCGGCATGAGCACCGTCGTTGCAGGTGTAGACTTCGGCACGCTCAGCGTGCGCGTGTCCATTTTCGATTCAGAGCGGGGCAGGCTGGGGGCAGGCATCGCCGAGTACCCGCTGCATCGCGAGCGGGACGATCCCGATCACGCGACCCAAAGCCATGCGGACCACATGACCGCCCTTGCCGCAGCTACAACAAAAGCTCTGCAACAGGCTGGCGTGCCGGGCATAGCGGTCAAAGCGATTGCGCTAGATACTACCGGATCGAGCGTGATTCCCGTCGGCGAAAACCTCGAACCGCTCGACGAATACTATCTGTGGTGCGACCACCGCGCCTGGCAGGAAGCCGCCGAGATCACCGAAAAAGCCCACGCCACCGGACTCGAAGCCATCAAATGGTGCGGCGGCGCGTACTCCTCCGAATGGGGATTTTCGAAACTCCTGCACTGGCTGCGCCATAACCCGGAGAAGCGCGGCCGCCTTATCTCTGCCTTTGAGCACTGCGACTACGTCGCCGCCGTGCTCTGCGGCATTCGCGATGTGAACCAGGCGCCTCGCAGCGTCTGCGCCATGGGCCACAAATGGCTCTGGAACAAATCGCTCGGCGGCTTGCCGCCCGAAGATTTCCTTGTTCAAGTCGATCCGCTGTTGAAAGGCGTGCGCGCGAAACTCGCCGGACGGTATCTCACCTCCGATGCGCTGGCCGGCACCCTCACTTCGGAATGGGCCGAAAGACTCGGCTTGGCGCCCGGCACGGCCATCCCGGTCGGCGCCTTCGACGCACATTGGGACGCCATCGGCGCGGGTGTCAAGCTCGGCGAAGTCGTCAACGTGATCGGCACTTCCACCTGCATCATCGGGCTGAGCGATAAAGCCACGCTGGTCCCCGGTGTCTGCGGTGTGGTGACTGGCTCGGTCGATCCCAAGTTGACGGGAATCGAAGCCGGGCTGTCCGCCGTCGGCGATATCTTCGAAGCCATCGCCCGCCGCGCCGGTTCCACGGCCGCGCACCTCTCCAATGAACTAACGTCCTATCGTGCCGGTCAGACTGGACTGCTCCGCCTGACCTGGGATAACGGTGACCGTACCGTACTCGTGAATCCGGAATTGGGCGGTGTCACCTTCGGCTGGCACTTGACCAGCACCGCCGCCGATGAACTGTTCGCGGCGATTGAAGGAACGGCACTCCACACCCGCGTCATCCTGGAGCGCATGCAGGAACACGGCGCTTCTGTGGAACGTATCATCAACGGCGGCGGCATCCCGCAAAAGAACGACGTTTTAAATCAGGTATACGCCAACGCTCTGAACAAACCCATTTTGGTGCCGCAGGGCGACGTCACCAGCCTCGGTTCCGCCATTTTTGCATTTCTCGCCGCAAAGGCGTTCCCGTCGATTCAGGACGCGCAGAACGCGCTCTGCCCGCCGCATCGTGTGTTCACTCCCGATCCTGCCAGCGCGGCCATCTATGACGAGCTCTATCGCTTATACAAGCAGCTCTATTTTGCTCTCGGCACAAAGAAATCCGAACCGGCGGCCATTGGATCGGTTCTCCCCGAGCTCCGCCGCATAGCCGCCAAAGTAAGGAAATCGCAATGAACCTGAAAGCTCTTCGCGAGGAAGTTTTCGAAGCGAATCTCGAACTGGTCCGCCGCGGCCTGGTCATCTTCACCTTCGGCAACGCCAGCGGCATCAATGCCGACCGTGACCGTGTCGTGATCAAACCGAGCGGTGTTCCCTACGATCGCCTCACTCCGGACGATTTAGTCGCGACAGATCTCGATGGCCGTATCGTCGAAGGCAAGCTGCGGCCTTCTTCGGATCTTCCCACCCATCTCGCTCTGTATCGCGGCTTTCCGGCCGTAGGAGGCATCGTGCACACACACTCCCGCTACGCGACCGCTTGGGCACAGGCCGGACTCGACATTCCGTGTTTCGGCACCACGCACGCCGATTACGTCCAGGGCTCGATTCCCGTCACCGAGCCGATGCAAGCCTGCCAGATCGAAACCGAATACGAGTGGAACACCGGGCAGGTCATTCTCGATCGCTTCAAAAGCCTCGACCCTGCCGCGATGCCAGCCGTACTCGTCTCCGGGCACGCGCCCTTCTGCTGGGGACCCAACGTCACAGACGCCGCCCATACCGCGGTGGTCATCGAGGAACTGGCGCATCTTGCACATCTGACCGTCAGTATTCGAGCTGATGCCGCCCCGCTTTCAAACGCCCTGCGCGACAAGCATTTCCTCCGCAAGCACGGACCGGACGCCTATTACGGCCAGAAGTAGTGACAATGCCGGCTTGGCGGCTGTTTTAGTAGGACGTTAAATTTCGGTATAATTCACGTCCAGGGCGAAGTCTCCTCGCGAGAGCCACCGTTGGTGGGACTTTCGATGAGAGCGGACCCGCTATGCCGAGGAGCCACAGGCGGCGATTCGGTGTACTCAAGGGGCGGTGTTTCATAGCGCCTGTGCGAACGAGCCTCCCCGAGCTTTAAGGCAGGGCGTACTGTCGGCTTTGTCTATTCGTCTTGGACCGATTGGAGGGAGGGCGGAAATCCTCCTGCTGATAAGTGCTGTGCCCCACCTGAGAAGGTGGCCAAACCACGAAAGGTGGCCGATCATGGCAGCAAAACTGCGCATGACCAGGGCGATCCTGTCGGAGTGCAGAAAAGTGGTCGCAGAGATCAAGCGATTGGTCAAAGCGACGACTGGACTGCTGCTCGCGCTTGCTGCGCTTTGGTACGTGCTCGCCACGATACTCGGCAACAGCTAGTAACGCAGGGTTGTGGGGGCCGGAAATCCGGCCCCTTTCCTGGGCGCCAAATCCGACACGGGTTAGCTCCACAGGCACAAAAACTCCCGGAGGTCGTGAATTATGTGCACTTGATTCGGGGCGCACTGCGGCGGCTCCCGGTGTGCCGCTGCCCTTGTGCTATCCTGAAAAAGATTTCAATCAACCTTGGGAGGCCCTGGTGGTGTGTCTGCCGCCTGAGCCGTCTGTACCAGTCAAACTATGAGTCAAAAGCCCGGAAAGAAGTATGAAGCCGCGGCCAAGCAGGTAGAAGCAAAACCTTATCAGCTTGCCGACGCCGTTTCGCTCGTTCAAAAGATCAAGTTCACCAAATTTGACGAGACTGTCGAGGTGCATATGCGCCTGGGCGTGGACCCTAAGCATGCCGACCAGATGGTGCGCGGCACGGTGGTGCTGCCCAACGGGCTCGGAAAATCGAAACGCGTTCTGGTGATCGCCTCGGGCGACAAACTTCGTGACGCGCAGGAAGCCGGCGCCGATTTCGTGGGCGGCGAAGAAGTGGTTACCCGCATCCAGAACGAGAACTGGATCGATTATGACGCCGTGATCGCTACGCCCGATATGATGCGGTCGGTCGGCCGTTTGGGTAAAGTCCTGGGTCCCCGCGGGCTGATGCCGAATCCCAAGACCGGTACCGTCACTACCGACGTCCGCAATGCGATTCAGGAGATCAAAGCCGGTAAGGTGGAGTTTCGCGTCGACAAAACCGGCGTGATTCATGCGCCCGTGGGCAAAGTGAGTTTCGCGAGCGACAAGCTGCTCGAAAATACCAACAGCCTGATCCAGGCTGTAATCAAGGCAAAGCCGTCGGCGGCCAAAGGTAAGTACGTGAAGAGCGCAACTTTGTGCTCCACCATGGGACCTGGCGTGCCGCTCGATGTCACCGCCTTTAACGTAAAAACCGCCTGAAGAGAGACAGCGCTCGATGAAGAATAAAGACGATAAGAAAAAAGATCTCGAAGACCTGAAGAAAACCATCGAGGAAAACAAAAACATCTTCGTCACCAGTTTCGAGAAGATGACCGTCAGCCAGGATTTTCAGCTTCGCAAGGCGATTCGCGACGCAGGCGGCGAGTATCGGGTAGTCAAAAATAACCTGGCTGCGAAAGCCTCCGAAGGCACTCCAGCCAACGATCTTCTCGGCGACCTGCGCGGGATGACCTCCCTTGCCTACACGGCGAAGGATCCGGTGGCGCTTGCCAAAGCGCTGACCAAGTATTCGAAGGACAACGCCGCGTTCACCTTCAAAGCGGGCATGGTGGAAGGCCGAGTGATCGATATCAAAGCGATCAACGATCTGGCTGCGATGCCTCCCAAAGAGGAAATCTACGCCAAGCTGTTGTTCCTGATCAACGCTTCGGCTACGCGGCTGGTCACCTCCATCAATGGGGTTGGACGGAATCTGGCCGTGGTTTTAGACCAGGCTGGGAAAGACAACAAGTTTAAGCAGTAGCAATTTGAATTTGGCGGTATATCCGCCGGCAAACACAGAAACAACTTTGCATATTTAGGGAGTTAGAAGAAAAGAATGGCGGATATCAACGCAATTGCGGAACAGATCCAGGGCTTGACGCTGCTCGAGGCCTCTCAGCTTGTCAAGCTGCTCGAAGAGAAACTCGGCGTGTCGGCGGCTGCGGCTTCGGTCGCGGTAGCGGCTCCGGCGGCTGGGGGTGGTGGCGCGGCTGCGGCTCCGGCTGAGGAAAAGACGGAATTCACGGTCATCCTGACGGCAGCCGGCGCTAACAAAATCAATGTTATTAAGGCCGTCCGCGAAGTCACCAGCCTCGGTTTGAAGGAAGCCAAGGATCTGGTGGACGGCGCGCCCAAGCCGATCAAGGAAGGCGTAAATAAGGACGAGGCAGAGGCGATTCGCAAGAAGTTTACCGACGCGGGCGCCACGGTCGAAGTGAAGTAGTTTTTTGCAACCTGAATGCCGGGTTGCTCATCTTATTCCGAGGGCCAGTCTGTCTTGTGATAGGGTTGGCCCTGGATGTGTTATTCTGAAGTTGACGTCAAGCCGGGACGGTTCCAGCATCAGAGTTGCGGTTTCAACTTCATAGGTTGCTCCCACGGGCCTGTTTAGGCCGGTGGGGCTTTTGCATGCCCAAAATTCGTCTTTTGTTCACTGCCTCGTACTTCGTGCCGCGGCTCCAGTGCCCCAAACCGTACCTGAGACTTACATTATCGTTATCGTCACCTTTACCTGCGATCTTTCTCACTGATTTTTGTTCCCGCGCGGCCCATATTTTCGGCGCCGCGCAAGCATTTGCCGGTGGATCGCCTGATTCATCGCTGATGGTCGAAGCTGCCTGAATGGCTGTGGTTCGGCTTCTGTAAGCGAATTGCTGATGTCATTGTTTTCATTGGTTTCCAAAGGACAAGCGTAGATGCCCAACGTGTCAAACGGTTCTCTCCGCGAGAGAGTTGATTTTTCGAGGATCAAAACCTCGATCCCTATTCCCAACCTGATTGAAGTGCAGAAGCGCTCCTATGAACGCTTCCTGCAAATGGACCTGCTTCCGAAGGAGCGCGAGGATGCAGGTCTCGAAAGCGTGTTCAGCTCCGTTTTCCCCATCTCCGATTTCCGCGGCTTGAGCCAGCTCGAGTTCGTCGATTACTCCATCGGCAACTGGGAGTGCAAGTGCGGCAACCTGAAAGGGCTGCATCACCTGCGCACCATCTGCCGCAACCCGAACTGTGGCGCCGAAATCCGCACCGACCCCTTCCATGCCGGCGATGTCCTCTGCCACCGCTGCGGCACCTTTAACAAGAACATCGTCACGTTCTGCAACCGCTGCGGCGACCCCGTAGCCCTGCAATTGAAATACGACGTACCCGAATGCGAAGAGCGGGGCATGACCTACGCGGCGCCCTTGAAGGTCACGATCCGGCTGACGGTTTACGACAAAGACGCCGAAACGGGCGCCAAGACGGTCCGGGATATCAAGGAACAGGAAGTGTTCTTCGGCGAGATCCCGTTAATGACCGACAATGGCACGTTCATCATCAACGGCACCGAACGCGTCATCGTTTCCCAGTTGCACCGCTCGCCCGGCGTGTTCTTCGAGCGCGTTCCCGCCCAAGGCTACTTCCTCGGCAAGATCATTCCCTATCGCGGAAGCTGGGTTGAATTCGAGTACGACAACAAGAACCTGCTCTACGTCCGCATCGATCGCAAGCGCAAATTCTACGGAACCGTGTTCCTGCGCGCGCTCGGCCTCAAAACCGATGCCGACATCATTCGCGCTTTCTACAAACTGACCACCATCACGCTCAAAGACAACAAGCTGTTCTGGGGCGTAAACGACAGCCTGGTCGGGATGAAGCTTTCGCACGCCATTCTCAATAAGAACGGCGAGCAGGTGGTCCCGCAAGGCCGCAAAATCACCAACTCGGTTTTCCGCGAAATCCAGAAGAATAAGCTCGAACAGGTCGAAGTCGCGGTCAACGATCTGGAAGGCGCGTATGTCGCGACGGACGTGATCGATATGTCCACCGGCGAAGTGCTCATCGAGGCCAATCACGAGTTGACCGCACCGGCTCTGAACAAGATTGCCGAAGCAGGTATCGACACCTTCGAAGTGTTCTTCCCGGATCGCGACGACGCCGGCAATGTGATTTCAGCCACCCTTCGCAAGGACAGCGTGAAAGCCCAGAACGATGCGCTACTCGAGATCTACCGCAAGCTGCGGCCGGGCGACCCGCCGACGCTCGACACCGCCACCCAGTTGTTTCAGGGCATGTTTTTCGACCCGCGCAAGTACGATTTTTCGCGCGTGGGCCGCATGAAATTCAATATCAAGCTGTACGACAAGGCTGACGCCACCCCGCTCGACAAACGCACGCTCGATCAGAAAGACTTCGCCGATACCATCCTGTATCTGCTGAAGCTCCGCAAAGGCCTCGGCGTGGTTGACGACATCGATCACCTCGGCAACCGCCGCGTCCGCGCCGTCGGCGAGTTGCTCGAAAACCAGTTCCGCATCGGCCTGGTGCGTATGGAACGCGCCATCAAGGAAAAGATGTCGGTCTATCAGGAAATGTCGACAGCTATGCCGCACGACCTGGTAAACGCGAAGCCGGTGATGGCCGCGATCCGCGAGTTCTTCGGCTCCAGCCAGTTATCGCAGTTCATGGATCAGACCAATCCGCTCTCGGAGATCACGCACAAACGCCGCCTCTCCGCGCTCGGACCGGGCGGCCTGTCGCGCGAGCGCGCCGGGTTCGAAGTCCGAGACGTTCATCCCACGCACTACGGTCGAATCTGCCCCATCGAAACACCGGAAGGTCCGAATATCGGTCTCATTTCGTCACTCTCCTGTTTCGCCCGCATCAACGAATACGGCTTCATTGAGAGCCCGTATCGCCGGGTAAAGGAGGGGGTGCTAGTCGATGAAGTGAAAATTTTAAATCCGGGCAGCACCGATTTCAAAGTCGGCCAGATCGTCCCTCGCGAAGAAGCCGAAGCGGCCAACAAGGCAATCAAGGGAGACAAGCAGCCTGCCGAGTACGAAGCCCACTGCGACTATCTCTCGGCCTGGGAAGAGGACCGCTACATCATCGCGCAAGCCAATGTCTCTATTGATGAGAACGGGCGGATTGTCGACGACCTGGTAAATGCCCGTCAGGCCGGCAACTTCGTCTTGAAGCATCGCGATGAGATCGAGTACATGGACGTCAGTCCGAAGCAGCTCGTCTCCGTCGCGGCTAGCCTGATTCCGTTCCTCGAAAACGACGACGCGAACCGCGCTCTCATGGGTTCGAACATGCAGCGCCAGGCAGTTCCGCTGCTGCGCGCCGAAGCTCCTTATGTCGGAACCGGCATGGAACGCGTTACCGCGCGCGATTCCGGAGCGGTGGTCATCTGCAAGCGCTCGGGTATCGTCGATTCGGTGGATAGCGAACGCATCATCGTCCGCGTCGAAGGCGGCGCGCACGAAGGGCAGATGTCCCGCGAAGTCGGAGCCGATATTTATCAGCTCACGAAATTCAAACGTTCGAACCAGAACACCTGCATCAGCCAGAAGCCGATTGTCCATGAAGGGCAGCGGGTCAAGAAAGGCGATGTGCTCGCCGACGGTCCTTGCACCGAAGCCGGCGAGCTGGCGCTCGGCCGTAACGTGCTTGTGGCCTTCATGCCGTGGCGCGGGTACAACTTCGAAGACGCGATCGTGGTCAGCGAAAAGCTGGTTAAGGAAGACTACTACACCTCGATCCACATCGAAGAATTCGAAATCGAAGCTCGCGATACCAAGCTCGGTCCGGAGGAGATCACTCGCGATATTCCGAACATTGCGGAGTCGTTCCTCCGCAATCTGGACGAAAGCGGCATTATTCGCATCGGGGCCACTGTTAAGCCGGGCGACATTCTGGTGGGCAAGGTCACGCCCAAAGGTGAAACGCAGCTTACTCCGGAAGAAAAGCTGTTACGGGCGATCTTCGGCGAGAAAGCCGGCGACGTAAAGGATGCGTCGCTGTATTGCCCGCCGGGTATTGAAGGCACGATCGTCGATTGCAAGGTTTTTTCTCGGAAGGGCGCCGAGCTCGACGAACGGTCGAAGCAAATTCTGCAGAATCAGGAAGAGCGGCTGCACCGCAACCTCGAAGACGAGAAGCGCATTCTCAGTGATGAACGCGCCAAGCGCCTGGAAGAGTTGCTTAAAGGCAAAGAGCTCCTGGCCGATCTGCACGACGAAAAGACCAACAAGAAACTGCTCTCGAAAGACACGCCGCTTACCCGCGACGTGCTCGAGAAGCTCCGGGCGCGCGATCTGAAGCGCATGCGGCTTTCCTCCAAGGACGCGCGCATCAACGAGCAGATCGACGAGATCGAAGAGATGACTTCGCGCCAGATCGCCGTGCTCGAAAAGATCACGGAGGAGAAAGTCGCGAAGCTGCGCAAGGGCGATGAACTGCCGCCAGGGGTAATCAAGCTCGTCAAGGTCTACATCGCCATGAAGCGCAAGCTCTCGGTCGGAGACAAGATGGCCGGGCGCCACGGCAACAAGGGGGTCATCGCTCGCATCGTGCCTGAGGAAGACATGCCGTATCTGCCTGATGGTACGCCCGTCGAGATCGTCCTGAATCCCCTCGGCGTTCCGTCCCGTATGAATGTCGGCCAGATTCTCGAAACGCACCTCGGCTGGGCCGCCGCGAAGCTGGGCTTGCACTTTGCAACTCCCGTGTTCGATGGCGCGGCAGAGCGCGATATTAAAGCGCGGCTGGCCGAAGCGGGCCTGCCCTCTTCCGGCAAAATTCAGCTATTTGACGGCGTGACGGGGGCGCAGTTCGAGCAGCCGGTCACCGTCGGCTACATTTACATGCTCAAACTGAGCCACCTGGTGGACGACAAGATTCACGCTCGCTCCATCGGACCGTACTCGTTAATTACGCAGCAGCCTCTCGGAGGCAAGGCGCAGTTCGGCGGCCAGCGCTTCGGCGAAATGGAAGTCTGGGCGCTCGAAGCGTATGGCGCGGCCTACATTCTGCAAGAGCTCCTGACGGCGAAATCCGACGACGTCTACGGGCGCGCCAAGATCTACGAAGCAATCGTCAAGGGCGAAGCGGCTGCCGAGCCCGGCGTGCCGGAATCGTTCAACGTGCTCATCCGCGAGTTGCAGAGTCTGTGCCTCGATGTGGAACTGATGAAAAAACCGCGCGAGCTGCCGGATCTGGCCCATGCCGCGGATTGATCAGAACCCCGACCGTGAGGGAGGGGTGATCAGCAAACATTGCGAACGGGGCGCCATTTGGGTGCCCCGCGTCCCGTTCGCGGAAAATTTAATCGGGCCCGTGCTGAAGGTAATTTAAGGACAATTCATGTATCGTTCCTCTCCGTACGACAGAGCCAATCTCATCGCCGACTTCGATTCGATTCGAATCAGTCTCGCCTCTCCGGAAAAGATCCGGAGCTGGTCCCACGGTGAAGTAACCAAGCCGGAGACCATCAATTACCGTACGTTTAAACCGGAACGGGATGGCCTTTTCTGTGCCCGGATTTTCGGACCCGTTGCCGACTGGGAATGTCTCTGCGGTAAATACAAGCGCATGAAGCATCGCGGAGTCATCTGCGATAAGTGCGGCGTCGAAGTCACCCTTTCCCGCGTGCGGCGCGAGCGGCTCGGGCACATCGAGCTCGCCAGTTCCTGCTCGCATGTCTGGTTCTTTAAGGGTCTGCCGAGCCGCATCGGCTACCTGCTCGACATCACGCTCCGCGAGCTGGAGCGGGTTCTCTATTACGAGGCGTTCGTCGTCATCGATCCGGGCGAGGCCACGGGCCTCAGCCTGGGCGAAGTGATCAGCGACGAGCGCAAGCGCCAGCTTGACCAGGAATTCCCCAACAAATACGTCGCCATGATGGGCGCCGAGGGCGTGAAGGAGCTGCTGAAGCGCATCGATATCGAAGCGCTGAGCCAGGAAATCCGCGAAAAAATGCGGACCGAAACTTCGGCCCAAAAGAAACTGAAGTACGCCAAACGCCTCCGTGTGGTCGAGAGTTTCCGCAAATCCGGCAACAAGCCCGAGTGGATGATTCTGGATGTGATTCCGGTCATTCCGCCCGAGCTTCGTCCTCTCGTTCCGCTCGATGGCGGCCGTTTCGCCACTTCCGATCTCAACGATCTCTATCGCCGCGTCATCAATCGCAACAACCGTCTAAAGAAGCTGATGGAATTGCATGCTCCCGACGTCATCGTCCGCAACGAAAAGCGCATGCTGCAGGAAGCGGTCGATGCGCTGTTCGATAACGGACGCCGCGGTCGTGTGCTGCGCGGCGCTAACAACCGCCCGCTGAAGTCGCTCTCCGATACGCTCAAGGGCAAGCAGGGCCGCTTCCGCCAGAACCTGCTCGGCAAACGCGTCGACTACTCGGGCCGTTCCGTCATCGTCGTCGGACCGGATCTCCGCCTGCACCAGTGCGGACTCCCGAAGAAGATGGCGCTCGAGCTGTTCAAGCCGTTCATCTACCACCGCCTCGAGCAGCGGGGCCATTGCACCACCATCAAGCAGGCCAAAGAACTGGTCGAGCAGCAGGATCCGGTGGTGTGGGACATCCTCGAAGAGGTCATCAAGGACCATCCCATTCTGCTCAACCGCGCTCCGACGCTGCACCGCCTCGGCATTCAAGC
>DASRGE010000018.1:0-15243 GCA_035651215.1 Bryobacteraceae bacterium | reverse complement strand
ACGGTAGTTCAACTTCTTTGTGAAAATGGGCTCTCGCACATGGCCGACGCGATGCGCGTGATGCTAAACGAGGCAATGCGGATCGAGCGCTCGCAGGCGCTGGAGGCTGATCCGTACCAGCGCACCGAGAGGCGCCGCGGTTGCCTCAGGCCGGACCAAGCACTGCTTGGATCTTGTGATCGACAGGGTCGGAGTTAACGATAGCTGAAACCAACTTTCTGGGCAGCTTGGCTATGCGTCCGACACTGGCAGAAACATTTTTGCCCGATCTTGTCATGGGCCAAGTCCCTGCAAGAGGCTTGGTCTACCCTGTGTCGCCTTGTCAGTTTTCAGAAGTACCGCGTTGTGGGCGAAGGCATTTACCGCGACCGAGCGTCGACACGTGGGGCCGTGATCGGCAAGCGCTCCTGTATCTCGGCATAACTTCGCCCAGCTGCCAGCATCAACACCGTCCGCGCCTTGAGTCCTGCGCGAGAAAAGCCGTGACAGATGAGCACCGAGCCTTCGGCGAACCTCACGGCTTTGAGTATGAATATACGGCCGCTCGCAGGAGTTGGCGTGGCCATGAATGAGCAAACAGAAATGCCGCGGGTGTTGGGCATCAAGCAGGTCGCCGTCATGTTGGGCCGCACAGAAAGGCTGTGCGAAGGATGTGGGAAAACGGCAAGATGCCGAATCCTGTGCGCATCAATTCTCGCCTGCAATGGGATTCACGAGACATTCTGAACCTTATTGAGCGTGGGAAGTCGACATTCCAAGAAGAGCCGTAGAATCAACGCCGCGCGATTGACCGCAATTAGAGCTGGGACTACCCTGTTGTTCTGCTATGCCGCGCCCGCCACGTCGTAAACCTGCCAGACTCCCCTTATCACGATGCCGAAGGGTTTTTACCTGAAAAAGGGCATTTGGTACAAACGAATCCGGCAACCTCATCCGAATACCGGTCAATGGGTGATGTTGCCCGAATCGACGGGCTGCAAAAAGGAGGATCGGCAGGGCGCGATCGATTATGTCGAGAAGCGCAATCGGGAACTTGGCAACGCTTTCGAGTTGCTCCAAACAGCGGACCCGGCCAAAATTACCATGGACGAACTTTTTGATGATCTGCTCGAGCCCCTGCACAACGAGGGCACACGCGAGAATTACGCTTGCGTGTTGAAGGCGAATGTTCGACCGTTCTTTGGACATCGGCTCGCGCAGGAGCTAAACCGCTCTGTGTGCCACGCGTACAGGTTGAACCCTCGAGAGGCTGGCGCGGCTGATACCACAATTAATCGGGAACTCTCGAAGGTTAGTCAGGCTTTCAAGGTGGGCAAGCGACTCGGCAAAATCGACTACACTCCTCCGGGCGGTTGCGATTTCATGAAAGACCCGGAGCGTAAGAATACACGCCTCGTCCGACTGCCCGATCGTTATTAATTCATTTTTTCGCGATGCTCTGCACTCCGCGCTCCGCTGTTTCTTTGTTGTCGACTGCAACCTCGGTCGGCGTAAGGATCAACTGCTCCGGACGCAATGGGAGCAGGTGAATTTTGATGAACGACATATTTTCTTTCCATCGTCCAAGAGCTATCCCCATAACGTGAAAGCACCGTTCTTCGGCGAAATGGAAGAGTATCTTCGTCAGCAATTCGCATTGCGGAATCGTGTCTATCCTGATTGTCCCTGGGTCTTCTTTTGGTTCGATCTGCCGAGCGACAAGAATGGGAAGCGGATCGAACACTTTGGCGGGCTATGGAGCGAGGCAGTAGCGACACTGAATGCACGATTAAAGGCCGATGGCAGAGATCCGATTGATCTTCACGTCCACGATCTCCGCCGGTCGGCGCATTACCAAATGCGAAGAGCGGGCATCGACTCCAAAACGCGGCGAGCGATCATGGGGCACAAGACCGGGTCGATGGACGACCGCTATACCGTGATCGACGACGAAGCGTTTGACGATGCCATCGACAAGATGAATGCCTGCCAGAAACGGCAGGGCATGATTTCCGAACTGAAGGAACTGGCGGCTCGGGTCGAGTCGCTTTCCGATGCCGAGTTTCAGCGCTTCATCGCTCTACGGCAAAAGATTGCGCGTACACAGTCGAGCGCCACCGCCTGACCCTCGATACCCCCGATTTGCTCTGATTACCGCTACCCTTGCGCTGCCCTAAACGTCAATAGCGACCCGGATCAGATCGCCAGCAACTTGCAAATTACTGATTTTATTGGTGCGGATGAGAGGACTTGAACCTCCACGAGATTGCTCTCACTAGAACCTGAATCTAGCGCGTCTGCCAATTCCGCCACATCCGCGGGGTGGGTGGACAGAAACTATTGTAATCTACCGCGTGATACTATCGCGCCAGAGTCCATGCTCCGCCTGTCCATTGTTCCGGTCATGCTCGCTCTGAGCCTGCTCGCCTCCTCTGCCGCGGCCGAACCGGTGCGGCTCATTCTCGATACCGACATCGGCAACGATGTGGATGACGCGCTCGCGCTGGCAATGATCCATGCCCTCGAAAATCGCGGTGAGGTGCGCCTCTTGGCCGTAACCATCACGAAGGACAATCGCTACGCCGCGCCCTTCGTCGATCTGGTCAATACGTTTTATGGCAGACCGAATATCCCGATCGGTGTTGTCCACGACGGAAAGACTCCCGATGACGCGCCTATGCTGAGTGTGCCGGCGGAGCGCAAGGATGCCGCAGGCCACTACGTTTTCCCGCACCGGCTGAAGAGCGGAACGGAAGCGCCGGAAGCGGTTCAACTGCTCACCCAGATCCTGTCCGAACAGCCGGATCATTCGGTGGCAATTGCGCAAATCGGGTTCAGCACGAACCTGGCGCGGCTGCTAGAGAAGCCGGGCAGCCGCGATCTGGTGCAGCGCAAAGTAAAAGTGTTATCGCTGATGGCCGGGAACTTTGTCGAGTCCAAACCCGAGTTCAACATTGATACAGATCCGGAATCTGCGCGCTTTCTGGTCAATCACTGGCCAACGCCGATGATTTTCAGCGGCTTCGAAATCGGCTTAGCGGTCACGTTCCCGTTTGAAGCGATTGCCAAGGATTTCGGCTACGTCGCTGCTCATCCCATTACGGAGGCGTACCAACTCTACGTCAAAAAGCCCGAGGATCACCCGAACTGGGATTCGACAGCCGTGCTCGAAGCGATTCGCCCCGACCGCGGTTACTTCCAACTTTCGCCCGCCGGACGGGTCGCGGTGGATGCCAAGAGTCTGACTAGGTTCCACATAGATCCCAACGGCAACTGCCGCTACCTCATCCTGAAACCCGACCAGGTCTGCCGGATTCGGGCGCTGATCGCGGCGCTCGTGAGCGAGCCGCCACAGCAGTCGCTCCAAACGCCCCACCTCCATCGCACTACGTTCTGAGTGCGAAGCAGTAAGATTGTGAGACGGGAATTGGCTGTCTATGGATCCCGAGCGCTGGCAGCAAGTGGAGCATCTCTATCACGCAGCGCTGGAGCGCGAGCCGAAAGAGCGTGGTGCGTTCCTGGCCGGCGCTTGCAACGGGGACCAAGAGCTATACCGGGAATTGGAATCTCTGCTCGCTGCGGAAGAAAAAGCCGGCACTGTGTTCGAGCATCCGGCATGGGAGCTTTCGCCGTCTTCCCAGTTGCCGCGGCCAGGCGCGCAGCTTGGACCGTATCGCATTGAAGCTCCGGCCGGCACTGGCGGGATGAGCACGGTTTACCGCGCTATCGATACGCGCCTAAACCGTCCGGTTGCGATTAAATTCCTCTCGGATGAATTTGCCGGCGCGGTAGACCGCCGCCGGTTCCAGCGCGAGGCCCAGGCAGCATCCTCGCTCAATCATCCGCACATCGTCACTGTTTATGAGGTAGGCGAATCGAGGGGAAGCCAGTATCTGGTCACCGAATTTGTCGACGGAGGCACGCTGCGCGATTGGGCTCACGCAGAAAAGCGCACGGCACAGCACATCGCCGGTTTGCTGATTGGCGTTGCCGACGCTTTAGCTGTTGCGCATGGAGCCGGAATTCTCCATCGAGATGTAAAACCCGAAAACGTTCTGGTGACAAAGAACGGCTATGCAAAGCTGGCCGATTTCGGCCTCGCGAAGCTGGCGCCGAGGGCAGAGGGAGATGCAACCCACACCCTGACGGAACAGCGGACCCGCCGCGGGCTGGTGATTGGAACTGTTCCGTATATGTCCCCGGAACAGGTCTCCGGGCATACTGTCGATGCGCGCAGCGACATCTTCTCCTTTGGAGTGATGCTCCACGAATTGCTCGCCGGAGCACGGCCCTTTGCCGGCGCCACCATGCTTGAACTGATGGAGCGCATCGTCCACAATCCGGCTCCGCGGCTACCGGACTCCGTTCCAGTTGCATTAAGAATGATTGTCGAGAAATCGCTCGAAAAAGATCCGGCCGAGCGTTACCAATCCATGCGGGAGCTGGTTGTGGACTTGCGGCGCGCCACACGCCGCCACGAGGAGTTCGCGGCCCCCGCACCAGAACCTGCGCGCCGGCATCGGGCTTGGTGGTGGGCCGTTTCCGCGCTTGCGATGCTCGCGATAGCGATTCTCGGAATCGCATGGAGTACCGGCCGAATATCCAGAAGCGCTCCGGAGCTTAGAAACCCGCTCGCGCAGGCCCGGTTCACCCGCTTTACCGATTTTCCAGGCTCTGAACGCGACGGCGCGATCTCGCCCGATGGCAAATTCGTTGCATTCCGCTCGGACCGCGATGGCCCCATCGACATTTGGCTCAGCCGGCTGGGCTCGGGGCAATTCGCGAATCTCACGAAGGGACAGGGATTTAATGATCAGCGCCCGCTATTCCTGCGAAACGAAGGGTTCACGCCGGACGGTTCCGAGATTTGGCTCCGGGGCGGCCCGGACAATGGAAGATTGCGGATCATACCCCTTTTGGGCGGCGCGCCGCGCTTCTTTTTGGGCGAGAGCGTGCGAGAAGTGGATTGGTCCCCCGACGGCTCGCGCTTGGTCTATCACACGAAAGAGGGGGGCGACCCGGTCTTCGTAGCCGATTCTATTGGAAGCAACGCCCGGCAAATTTTGGAGAGCCGTAACGGCATCCATAACCACTTTCCAACTTGGTCCCGTGATAGCCGCTGGATCTATTTTGCCAGCGGCTTCCAGGACACCGATGAGTGGGACTTATGGCGTATCCCGAGTTCCGGCGGCCGGCCGGAGCGCTTGACTCGTCACGATAGCCTCGTGGGATACCCGGTTCCCATCGACGCTCACGAAGTGCTCTACGTAGCTGCGGATCAAAACGGTTCGGGCCCATGGCTATGGTCTTTCAATGTGGATCGGAAAATCACGCGGCGTGTCTCGGTCGGCTTGGAAAAGTATATTTCTTTAGCGGGCAGCGCCGACGGGCGCCGCCTGGTCGCCACGGTTACCAATCCAACCGCCAGCTTGTGGAGTGTGCCCATGGGGCGTAACCTGGCGGAGGAAAGCGCGGTCCGGCCATTTACCGTCCCGGCTGTAGGCGCCTCCGCGCCGCGTTTCGGCAAAGGTTGCCTTTTTTATGTCTCTTCCAGCAGCGGAGGCGATGGATTGTGGCGCTATCAGAACGGGCAAGCCGTTGAAGTCTGGAAAGCAGGCAACGGAGGATTGCTTTATCCTCCGGCGGTATCGCCCGACGGCGCGCGTGTCGCGATTGTACACAGGGACAATGGCAAGTTTTATTTGAGCGTTCTCTCGGCGGATGGCGCCGAACTTCAGGCTCTTTCAGAAAGTGTGGACGTTCGTGGTTCGCCGGCCTGGTCTCCGGATGGGAAGTGGATCGTTGTCGGCGGCTTTGATGCCACTGGGCCCGGACTTTTTAAAATCGCTCTCGAGACCGGCGCTGCAGTTCGCTTGCTGAAGGGTGTGGCTTTAAATCCTAGCTGGGCGCCCGACGGTAAGCTCATCGTCTATGGTGGCGCAAACGTGGGCGCTCTGAGCCCCATTTTGGCTGTTCGGCCGGATGGCTCGCCAGTCCCCCTGCCTCCGGTCAGCGTGAATGTAGAAGGAGTGACATTTGGAAGTTTTCGTTTTTTGCCCGACGGCACAGGACTCCTCTACATGCAGGGAATCGTGCCGCGCCAGGATCTCTGGATGCTTGATCTGACTTCAAGGAAAACGCGCCAGCTTACGCGATTCAACAGCCCAGCTACTATGCAGACGTTCGATGTTACACCCGACGGTAAGCAGATCGTCTTCGACCGGCTCCGCGATAACTCCGATATCGTGCTGATCGATATTCCGAAAGAATTAGACAAATAACTAGTAAGATTGTGAGACGAGAATTGGGGACCTGTGCATGGATCCCGAGCGCTGGCGGCAAATCGAGCAACTCTATCACGCGGCCCTGGAGCGTGAGCCGGAAAAGCGCTCCAGGTTTATTGAGGAAGCCTGTGGACCCGACCTCGAACTTCGCCGCGAACTGAAATCCCTACTGGCTCAAGATCTGGCGGCGAGCAGCCCGCTCGACCATGCAGTTCTCGATACAGCCGCGAGTCTACCGAATCATCCGGGCGACGCGCGGTTGACCGCGGGCACTCAGTTAGGCCCCTACCGTATCGAATCCTTTATTGGCGCCGGCGGCATGGGCGAAGTTTATCGGGCCAAGGACACCCGGCTGGGCCGTGATGTCGCAGTCAAGCTCCTGGCGGGGCACTTGCTACTGAATTCCATCGCCTTGGCGCGTTTCCAAAAAGAAGCCCAATGCGTCGCGGCCCTGTCCCATCCAAATATCGTCTCCATCTACGATGCCGAACTGGAGCACTCGCCGGTATTCCTCGTAACTGAGTTTCTCGAAGGAGAAACCGTGCGGCAACGAATCGTGCGTTCGCAAATGCCCTGGCGCGCCGCGGTCGAGATCGCAGCCGCGGTTGCCGACGGCCTCACCGCCGCGCATTCCGCTGGCATTATTCACCGCGACCTCAAACCGGAAAACATTTTCCTCAGCAAACGGTGCGGCGCCAAGATTCTCGATTTTGGGCTCGCCAGGTTTAAGCATGTGGGCGAAAGTCAATACGGCTCATCGGCGGCCGCTGTTTCTCTTCCCGGCTTGGTGATGGGAACGTTAGGTTATCTCGCCCCGGAACAGGCCCGCGGCGAAGCGGTCACCCCGGCCACCGATATTTTTTCGCTCGGATGCATTCTTTTTGAAATGGTCAGTGGTGAAAAGGCTTTTCACGATTCGACAAATGCTGGGATACTTTCGGCGACTCTCAATGCGGCGCCGCCGCGGCTCGCCAATTTGGCCGACAAAGTTCCGCCTGAACTCGAGCGTTGGATTGGGCGCTGCCTCGAGAAAAATCCAGAAGCGCGGCCGCAATCTGCGCGCGATCTCGGGCTTATCCTGCACGACTTGCTCGCTGGACACGAACGTCCCGGCTCCGCTCGGGTGCGAGCGGCGGAATTCGAATCGCTAGCTGTGCTGCCATTCGTCACATCCGGCAGTTCACCGGATGCAGAGTATCTTGCCGACGGCATCACAGAGGCTCTCATTAACAACTTTGCCCAGCTCTCGAACCTCAGGGTTATCGCGCGGAGTACTGTCTTTCGCCACAAAGGCAGCGAGGTCGATCCTGTACAAACCGGCCGCGATTTAAACGTGAGCGCTGTTCTCACGGGGCGGATTTTTCAAAGAGGCGATGTTCTTATCATCTCGGCTGAGCTGGTGGACGTGCGAGGCGGCTTGCAGCTCTGGGGTCATCAATATAAGCGGCAATTCACAGACATTTTTACGATCGAGGAAGAGATCTCGCGCGAAATCTCCGACCGCTTGCGAGTCCGCTTCGCGTCCGGGGAGCAATCGCGGTTGGCAAAGCGCTACACCGGGAATCCGGAAGCTTATCAGCTCTATTTAAAAGGGCGGTTCTTTTGGAACAAGAGGACGCTCGAAGGTATGAGACAGGCCCGCCAGTATTTCGAACAAGCCGTTGAAGCGGATCCGAGTTATGCCCGAGCATACACCGGCTTGGCCGATTGCATTTCCATGCTTGCAATCTATGGCGATACCGATGCCCGACCGGCTGAAATTCGGGCTAGAGCGGCCCAGGATCTCGCGTTGCAAATCGATCCGAGTTTAGGCGAGGCATACGCTTCGCGCGGATTCAAACTCCTCCTCTTCGATTGGAAATTTCGCGAGGCTGAAGAGTCCCTCAGAAAGGCGCTTGAATTGAGTGGCGGTTATGCTTCGGCCTATCAGTGGCTCGGCTTTGGCCTGGGGTTGACGGGTCGGCTGGAGAAGGCCCGCGTCGCGATGAAAACGGCGCAGCAGCTGGATCCGTTCTCGGCGAGCATCAACACAACTGCGGTGTGGCCTCTCTATTGGGCGCGTTTGTTCGACGAGGCCATCGAGGGGTTCCGCGCCGCTGCCGCACTACACCCAGGCTATTGGGTCGCGCACTATTATCTGGGTTTATCATACGCGCACAAGGGCGAATATGGCCCGGCCTTACTGGCGCTGCGGCACGCGGCTGAGATCGGCGACAGCAATTGGCGGTATCCGGGGTTGGGTTTTGTATACGCGCTGGCCGGACAACTTCAAAACGCCAGGAGCGTTCTGGCGAAGCTGCATGAGATCGGCCGCACTCAATATGTCCCACCCATTCACTGTGCTGCGGTGCATGCTGGCCTGGGTGAAACCGAAGAAGCTATCCGCTATCTGCGACGTGCGTCCGAAGAACGCAACTGGGAAATTGCGTGGCTTCACGTGGATCCGATATGGGATGCCATTCGGTTGGACTCGCGATTCCAAGCCATGCAGGTTCACATCACCCGATGATCCGCGTTCTCCACGTGGCTTGTTGCGGCGGCGTTTTCGCCCGAAGCAGTATCCGAAACAGGCGCTCGCCCCAGGACTGCCTCAGGTGTGCATCTTCCAAACGAATCTCTTCCACCGCGGGCGTCAGTGCCTGCCCATCGTAGCTAATACGAACGCTCTTGCCGGGCGGCATCGCCAAAGAAAGTTCACCCGGCGTACCCGCGTTCACAGTGCACGGCGTCATAAGGGTCAGTGTGATCGTTTCCGCCGGCTGCTGCAAAGCGTACTCGTCCAACAGCTCGATTTCATTCGTAGCCCGCTTGAGTCGCAGCGTGCGGTTCCAACGCTGCACGTGCGCCTCGGGCGGATACGCTGCCGCTAGGTTGAGGTGAAATTCGGCGGCGCTGTCATCTGCGGCGTACCGCACGTCGCTGGCCGCGAACTGATGCCCCGCCGATTGCATCACGCCATTGATAGTCGGGCAATTATGATACGCCGATTGCATCGTCCAAATGTCGTATCTGTGTGAACTGAACGTCTTCGCGGTGTACGTCCCCACTCCCACGTCAATGATGGCCGGTTGCCCGCCACTGTACACAAGAAAGTTGCCGACATCGTTGTGATTGTGGCTCTCGCCGTTGTTCCCGCCTTGCGCCGCCAGGTAAAGCCCGTCCGCCGACCCGTCCCGGCAACGCGCCGCCATCACTTGAATTCCAGGCAGCCATACATCGCGCAGCAATGCCTGCGCTCGTGGTGCCTTCCGCAGCGTAGCCAGATTGAACAACGCCGGCAACTGCCTCCCGATGCTATCGCCCGGAATGCCCGCGTGGTCCCGTTCAAAAGCAGCGAATGCGCCGTGCTTCATCATGAGCGGCTCGTTTAACCGTTCGCCGAAGCGGTAAACCAGGTCGCCGTTTGTATAAAGACGCGCCGGAGCATCCGCGAAATTCGTGTACCACTCGTTATAAATGTGCGCGCGGCAGATATACAACCCGATCTGATGTACCAATGGAAACGAAAACCCATCGCACGCCCCATTGGTCGCGCTCCGCAAAAGATCGAGACAATCGAACAGAGAGCCCCCGGCGCGTCCCCAATAGCTCGGTCCTTCATCGCAGCCGCCATCATCGGCGTAACCGTTCAGAAAATTGTCGAGGCAATGCAGAATCGTCACCACCGCTTTCTGGCGGCGTGTTTCATCCCGTTCGATCAGCAGCGCCGAGGTGAGCCAGTTCGAACAGATCCACGGATTCCAGTTATTCACCGGCTTGCCGGAAAATCCCATCCACGAAAAATCGTCGCGCGTAAGGCAAGGCGTGAGTATACGGCGATCGATCTCCAGGCGAATACGTTCCGGCACCAATGGCGAGGGGCCCGCCAGCACATCGCCCAATTCATAATGTGTCCAGGCCAGTAGAGAAGCAGTCTCTGCCGCAAACAGATCCACAATCGGCTCGGTGACGTCCGGCAGCCCAATTCCGCGCTTTTGCGCTCCCAGATGCGCCGGCACTCCCCAGAATGTTTCTTCACAGGTCAGCCACACGCCATTGACGATCTCATCGACGAAACGGCCTTTTCCCTCGATACATTCCGCAATGACAAGATCCTGCAGCTTCCGTCTGCGGCGATTCCGTACATCCTCATAATGCGAACGATTGCCGTTACGCCGAAATTCTAGGAACAGGATCGCCGGCAAGACTTCCCAGGGCGTGTTCAGTTGATCCTCGCCTTTCTTGAGCATCGCCGCTCGCGCATCGTCGGGAAGGCTTTCCCATCGCGCATGCTCTGCGGCTGTAGGAAATGGATGGAATTGGGGGCAGGGAACGAGACTGCTTCCAATGCGGTCGCCCCATGCCTTGGAAAGAAGGTCGCGGCGTTGCGCCGGCTGTGTCTCAGCCGCTCCAGGATTCGCTAGCAGCATTGCCGAACCCGCAAGAAAGCTCCGTCGATCCAATTGCACTTGGTTTTCGATCCTTTTTAACTGATTCGAGGCGTACGGCCTCAACGCGCTGCCGTGGGTTTCAAGCGCGCGCTTTCTACACTGGCCACTCTGAGCGCCGGAAGCTCAATCTCCACCCGCAATCCCGGATGCGCATTCTGTGCGCGGATGGTCCCGCCATGCACGGCGACCGCGCGCTCCGCGATCGAAAGCCCCAGTCCCACACCGCCGCTATTCCGGTTGCGATCCGCCTCCACCCGGAAAAACGGCTTGAACAGATTTGGCAGGCTCTCTTCGGGCACACCCGGACCAAAATCCCGTACCGAGGTAATCGCCTTGCCGTCCCGCTGCTCTAGCGTGATCTCGACCGCGCTTCGCTCCGGCGCGTACCGGATCGCGTTCCGCAGCACATTCTCGATAGCCCGCCGCAACAGCTCCCGGTCGCCGCGCACCACTAGCGCGGCATCCGCCGAAACCTCCAGGCGGCAGTTATGAACTTCCGATTCGACCGCGCAATCCTCCGTCAGTTCTTCAAGCAGACCCGGCATGGAAATCTCTTCGAGCTGGTGGCTTTCGAAATCGCCTTCGGCGCGCGTTACCTGCAACAGCTCCGAAACGAGCGCGCTCAAGCGCTCCACTTCGCGTTGAATTCTGTCGAACGATTCCTGCTTTCCGGACCCGCTGCGCGCCAGCTCCACCGCGAATTCCAGCCGCGCCAGCGGCGAGCGCAATTCGTGCGAGACGTCCAGCAATAGTCGCCGCTCTGCCTTCAATAGCGTTTCGATCCGGTCCGCCATCACATTAAACGTGCGCGCCAGTTTGCCGAACTCGTCTCTGCGCTGTACGTTAGCGCGCACGCCGAAATCCCCGCGTCCAAACCGCTCCACGGTTTGCTCTAGCGCGCGGAGCGGGGAAACCAGATGTACCGCCAGAATGTAGCAAAACACGACCACCGCGAGCCCCATCGAGAGGTAATACGGAAACGGGCTCCACGGCACTCCGGGACTCGGTGCGTCCACCACCATCCGGTACTGGCCATCGCGCGACGGCCAGGCCAGCACCATCCGTCCGCCGCCTTCCGGATTCCAGTGCGGCCCCACTTTGGCCAGCTCCGCGCTCCGGTTCTCGCCCGTTACCAGGTCGATTCCGTTCCGGTCCACCAGCGCGTGCTGCCCCGGAAAATAACGTCCCAGCCGGGCCAGATACTCGGCCAATGCGGCCTTTCCACCGGCCTCATAAGCGTGTTCCGCGCCGCTCGCTTGAAACGCAATGCTGCGGGAGAAAAAATCGTGATGTCCCGGGCCCAGGTGTCCATGAAAGCGGTTCGCCAGCCAAGTCCCCGCCAGACACACCACCAGGGTGACAGAGAACCAGATCAGAATTTTGGTGAAGATCGATCTCACAACGCTTCCTGCTCCTGTCCAACCCCTTCGTCGCCTGTCGCAAAAAGATAGCCGACCCCGCGCACTGTACGAATCAACGTTTTTCCACGTTCCAACTTCTTCCGGATATGGCTGACGTGCACGTCCAGCGCGCGTTCCAGCGGGTTCGCTTGCCGGTTATAGAGAAAACGCGCCAAATCGTCGCGCGATACCACGCGCCCGGCCGACCGCACCAGCAGCTCCAGAATGTCGTACTCAATGGAGGTGACTTCCACCGGCGCTCCGTCTCGAAACACTTCGCGCGTTCCCGAGTTCAAACGTACGCCGCTTGCTTCCAGCACCTCCGGTTTCAGCGCGGCCGCCCGCCCCGTTCGCCGCAACACGGCCTGCACTCGCGCCAGCAGCTCGTCCGGGCTGAACGGTTTCGGCAGATAGTCGTCCGCGCCGGCATTGAGCCCCATAATCCGGTCCTCATGCTCGGCCCGCGCGGTCAACATGATCACCGGCACCGCGCTGCGCCTCCGAAGCTGCCGCAGCACTTCAAATCCATCCATGGCCGGCATCATCACATCCAGCAGCACCAGGTCGAACGTGCCCTCCAGGGCCCGTGTCAAACCCTCTTCTCCCTCGTGCGCCACTGCAAGCGACATGCCGCGGCTCGAAAAGAACTCCTGCATCATGGCCGAGAGTTCCGCGTCGTCTTCGATTAATAGGATGGATAACGTTTTCAAGCTCAGAGCAGCCGAATCTCGCTCTGAGAAGACTATAACGCGAGCTGTCCCTGGTATTTCATCTCGTTGACGTCGAACCTGGTCTTGATGTTCATCGCCCCGAACTTCAACTTGAATTCCACCTGCCGGTCGCTCGCGGAAATCGGCAGGGACGCCTTCGTGAACCGGAAGAAGTATACATCCTCCTGTCCGATGCGCCGGTAATCGGATTCGCTGGCTTGTAGCGGCGGTTTGCCTTTCGTGGAGAGAAAGGCTTCGCTGGCCAGCGTCTTCGGGTCGGCCCCGGGAGGCGGCGCCGGAAGCCCCACCACCGCGATCACGTAGCGATCTCGCGGCTGCTTGGCGCGATCAACGGCAGCTTCCTGCGGGGGCTCGCGTTTCGACCGCAGCTTCAGTACTGCCAGGCGTACCGGGGTCGCGCTGGCCCAAATGATAGTAATGGTGGGCTGCGGATTCGGGGCGCCGGGCGAGGGCTGCACCGCCGAAGGCGTCGTTGTAGTGGGGAGCCGTGTGCCGCCTTGCTCCGCGGGACCCGGATTTCCTGCACCCTCCGCGCCCATATTGCCGCCCGTTGTCGTATTCGCCGGATTCCCCAACGAAGCCGCCGGGGGCGAGGAGACGTTGTATCCCGGCTGCACCGTCATCACATCCGGCCGGATATTCAGGGGCATCGGCATTTCCTTCGCCCACGGCGAGCGCGTCATCACAGTGCGCGCGTCTTTCTCCGTCCAGTCCGCAAACGCCTTGGTCACCCACGGCCCGGCTGTCACCGCGCCGGCCGCTACGCCCAGCACGGCTGTCAACAACCCGACCACAACAGGACTATCGATCCTCATGATGGACCGGCCTCCGTAAGTAGGACTCCGATTTTACTACTGAAGTAACACCAGGCAAGCAGGCGTCCACCGCGGTGCGGTTCAATACAGAATAAATGAGACTCTATCGCACACGCCGCAATTTTCTACTGGAAGAGGGTGGGCAGTTCTATCGCATCGAGAGCGCCGGTTCAGGAACCCAAGCCTGGGATACTCTCGTAACCAGAGACGATCTCGCGGATTATCTCCGCACGGCCGTTGCGAAGGCAGAACGGGTCGAGGCGCCAGGAAACGACGAATTAGAAGCTCCCATCGGCAGCCAGGAAGTGTGGGCTGCGGGCGTGACCTATTACCGGAGCCGCGATGCCCGGATGCTCGAATCGAAATCCTCGGGCGGCGGTGATTTTTACGATCGCGTGTATTCGGCGGACCGGCCCGAGCTCTTTTTTAAAGCCACGCCGCACCGGGTTGTCCGGCCGCACGGCCATGTCGCGATTCGCGACGATGCCGCCTGGTCCGTCCCCGAGCCGGAACTGACGCTGCTCATCACGCCCAATCGCCAGATCGTGGGCTACACCGTCGGGAACGACATGAGCTCGCGCGATATAGAAGGCGAAAATCCGCTGTACTTGCCGCAGGCCAAAGTATACAACCGCAGTTGCGCATTAGGGCCGGGGATTCTCATATCGAGCGCTCCCCTCCCGGCTTCCACGGAGATCCATCTGGAGATCCTGCGCGACGGACAGGCGGCTTTTTCGGGATCCACCACGCTCGAAGCGATGAAGCGCGATCCAGCCTCCCTCGCCGATTATCTGTACCGGAACAACACCTTCCCGTATGGCTGTTTTCTGCTGACGGGCACCGGTATTGTCCCTCCGGATGAGTTCACGCTGAGAGCGCGCGACGAAATTCGGATCACAATTACCGGAATCGGCACATTGATTAACGTCGTCGGCTGATAGGTCCCCAATGTGGGGCCGGGGCGCGAATCCCGTTCACACGTGACGAAAATATCGCTATCCCCAACGAGCCACGTCACTTAACCCCATTTCCTGCACTCGCCCCGATCCTTTTTTTCGATTTCCTGTGCTACTCTCTGGCAGGCCTGCAAACGCGGGCCATTTTTATTCCAGGAGCCCTTTTCTCTTTATGGCCACTACCGCCCAAATGAACGCCAATCGCGCCAATGCTCAGTTGTCCACCGGCCCAACCTCGGAAACCGGAAAGGCGATCTCGTCGAAGAACGCCGTCAAAACGGGACTGACGGGCCGTACCGTCCTGCTCCCCACCGAAGACGCCGCGCTCTACGAATCCCACCTCGCCAGCTTCCGCGAGCACTACAAGCCCGCTGGCGAAGCCGAACTCAATCTGGTCCAATCTCTCGCCGTGGTTGGATGAGGCCGCGCTCCTCAGCGAGCCGAAGACTCAAGATGGAATGGCGGCTCCAGCGCATCCCCTCGCTCGAAGCCGGTATCTACGCCCTTGGCCGCCTGGAATTGGCGAACCTGTTCCCCGATGAAGAAGAATCCGTCCGCAAGCAGCTCATCGAAGCCAAAATCTTCCTTACCTACCAGCGCCAGCTCAACAATCTGAGTGTTCAGGAAAACCGTCTCCGCCGCCAGAAG
>DASRGE010000017.1:0-87290 GCA_035651215.1 Bryobacteraceae bacterium | reverse complement strand
ACTGAACCAAGCCAAAGCGCGTCTCGTCAACGCCAAGGCCGCTGACCAGGAATTCGAAACCGAACTGCGCTCCTATATTGAAGCCCCGCTTCCCGGCAACGTGCAAATCCCGTTCGACGAACTCAAAGGCGTTCTGAAATACGCTCTGACCGAAGTCGCCCGCAATCTGCAACAGAACCCCGCGCGTAAGCAAGGGGTCGCCGCGTAGTGGAATAGGCTTTTGGCCTGTGCTTCTAGCGTCTACTGCGCTCCCCGGCTCAGGAGCATAACTTTGATGGTGTGGAAAATGATGTACAAATCAAGCGCCGGGGCGAGATTCTTAATGTAATAAAGATCGAACTCCAGCTTGATCATGGCATCGAGCTCTGTATCGCCGTATTTGTGATTGATCTGCGCCCATCCGGTAATGCCGGGCTTCACAGCCAGCCGTTGGCGGTAATACGGAATCTGTTTGGCGAGTAACTCGACAAACTCGGGGCGCTCGGGACGCGGGCCGACGATCGCCATATCGCCGCGGAGTACGTTCCAAAGCTGCGGAAGCTCGTCCAGCCGCAATTTGCGCAGCCAGCGGCCTACCGGGGTAATGCGGGGGTCGTCGACCGTGGCCCAGACTGCACCCGTTCGCGCTTCGGCGTCGACGTACATCGAACGGAACTTATAAACCGTAAACACGTGCCCGTTCATTCCAACGCGGCGCTGCCGGTACAAAATGGGTCCTGGAGACGACAGCTTCACCGCTAAGGCGGTGAACAGCATAAGCGGGGAGAACAGAATCAGACCGACGATGGCGAAAAGCCGTGAGTAAAAGTTCTGTATGGCCAGGGCGTGCGGCCGCGGCCCAAGCAGGGAGGAAAAAATAAGTTGCGAGGGCTGAATCTTGCGGCTGCAGACGCGGTGCATCGCCATCTCGTAGGTGTCGGCCGCGTCCTCGATCAGGACGCCGGAGAAGCGAATTTCGAGCAGATCCTGGACCGGCAGCCGGTTGCGGCGTTCGGTCATTCCGACCACGATCCGTGTGGGCCTATGTTGCTCGTAAACAGTGCGGATGTCGGCGAGCGATCCGAGGCACGGGATCGGGAAATCGCACTGAGAATCGTCCTCGCACAAATAGCCAACAATGGAATAGCCAAATTCCGGACGCTCCATCAGTTTCGAAATCACATCGCCCATGACACTGGAGCTGCCCAGGAGCAGGACCTTTTCGGAACGCAATCCGGCTACTACGTACTTCCAGTAGAAGATGCGCCACAGGGGCAAAACAAGGATCACCCCGATACTTCCCACTACCGTGATCCAGCGGCCGAGCAGCAAATCGGAGCGTACATAGCCCAACAGCGCCATGAGCAGCAGCGAGCAGCCGACCGCCAGGCAAACCTGCTGGACGAGCAGGATGCGGGAAACAATGCGCAGCTCGGTATAGAGATCCTGGAAGTACAGGATGAGGAGGATGCAGCCGGCGACAACCAGCACTTTCCAGTAATTGTTGTCGGCGAAGAGATAAAAACCCGGATCGTAGCCCAGAATGAGCAGGGCCAGCGTGTAGCATCCAAGGATAATAACGATCTCGGAGAGCAGAAGCGCAACTACGCTTGCCGGGATAAAAACGCGAAAAAGTCGAATCACGCGAACTTTTTAGGAAAGGTTGAATGCGCGTTCAGTTTAACACGCACTCCCCCGCTCAACCGCCTTTCAGCGAAGCAGCCACTTACCTCCGGAAAGCGGGCGAGGCGGTTGCAACGTATTGATTTGGCGCAGGATAAAAGTTGGCCGAAACCCCTCGTGCCGTGGTATAAAGAAATCAGATCTCATTGGTCGCAGATTGCCCTCAGTCTGCCCGGAATCCAGGCGAAATGCTTCGACTAACAAAAAAGGCAGATTACAGTTTAATTGCTCTCAAGCATTTTGCTGCCCGGCAGCGCGAGACGGGACAGGCGGTGAGCGCCAAGGAAGTAGCCGATAGCTGCGGCATCCCGCTTCCGCTGCTATCGAAGCTACTGCAGAAGCTCGGCAAGACCGGTTTTCTGGTTTCCGAGTACGGCACGAACGGCGGCTATCGCCTGGCGAAAGACCCGCGGTTGATTTCTACGCTCGAAGTGATCCGGGCGATTGACGGGCCGATTGTTCTGGCCGATTGCTTCACGGAAATGGCCTACTGCGATCATGCAAGTCGCTGCACCGTGCGGCGGCCGCTGAAGCGCATCCATGAAGCCATCCTGCGACTTCTGGAAAGCGTGAGCATCCAAGATCTACTGCAGGATTCTGAGGAAGAGCTGCGCAGTCCGCTGGCCACTCCGCTGGTCGCACTGCAAAGCGCGCCGAAAGCTCTCGAACCGCAAGGTTCGGCAAGGAAATGATACGTATGAAACTGCCCATCTACATGGATAATCACGCCACCACCCGGGTGGACCCTCGCGTGTTTGAAGCGATGCAGCCCTACTTCACGGACGTATTCGGGAATGCGGCTTCGCGCAATCACAGCTTCGGATGGGAAGCCGAAGAAGCTACCGAAAAATCCCGGAAGCAGATTGCGGACCTGATTGGCGCGACCGCGAAAGAAATTGTCTTCACCAGCGGCGCGACGGAATCCAACAATTTGGCGCTAAAGGGCATCGCCGAGATGTATGCCGAGCGCGGCAATCACATCATCACGCAGGTAACCGAGCACAAAGCGGTGCTCGACACCTGCAAGCGGCTGGAAAAGGATGGCGTCCGGGTAACCTACTTACCGGTGAGGCAGGACGGCCTCATCGATCTCGATCAGCTTCGGGACGCGATCACGGATAAAACCATTCTGATCTCCATCATGTATGCGAATAATGAGATCGGCGTGGTGCAGCCTATCAAGGAGATCGGCAAAATCGCCAAAGAGAAAGGCGTCCTGTTCCACAGCGATGCGGTGCAGGCCGTGGGCAAGATCCCGGTCAACGTCATCGCCGATGGCGTGGATGTGCTCTCGCTGAGCGGCCACAAATTTTACGGGCCCAAGGGTGTGGGCGCTTTGTACGTCCGGCGCAGAAACCCGCGAGTGCAGATCACGGCCCAGATGGATGGCGGCGGCCACGAGCGCGGAATGAGGTCGGGGACGTTGAACGTGCCCGGTATTGTCGGATTGGGCGCGGCTGCCGAAATTGCGAAGAAGGAGATGCCGGAAGAATCGAAACGGCTGAGCTTCCTGCGCGACAAACTAAAGGACAAGATTTTCCGGGAACTGGATGAAGTCTACATTAACGGCTCCATGGAGCACCGGCTGCCCCACAACCTGAACATCAGCTTCGCGTATGTGGAGGGAGAGAGTCTGCTGATGGGCATCAACGACGTCGCCGTGTCGAGCGGATCGGCCTGTACTTCGGCGACGCTGGAACCCAGCTATGTCTTGAAGGCGCTGGGTGCCGGCGACGATCTGGCGCACTCCTCCATACGCTTTGGACTCGGCCGGTTCAACACGGAAGAAGAAGTGGATTATGTCGCCGATAAAGTGACTGACGTAGTTAAGAAACTACGTGAGTTGTCGCCGCTTTATGAGATGGCGAAAGAGGGAGTGGACCTGACCAAGGTCTCGTGGACGGCACACTGAAAAAGGATTAACTTCAAAGAAGGATAACGAGATGGCTTATTCTGATAAAGTTCTGGATCATTACAAGAACCCGCGAAATGTCGGCTCTCTGGATAAAAACAGCCCCGATGTAGGAACCGGAATGGTGGGCGCTCCGGAGTGCGGAGACGTCATGAAGCTGCAGGTGAAGGTGAATCCGGGAACCGGGATCATCGAAGACGCCAAGTTCAAGACGTTCGGCTGCGGCAGCGCGATCGCGAGTTCGTCACTCGCAACCGAGTGGCTAAAGGGCAAAACGGTGGACCAGGCTCTTGAAATCAAGAACACCGACATCGTAAACGAGCTGTCGCTACCGCCGGTAAAGATTCACTGTTCCGTGCTTGCGGAAGACGCGATCAAAGCGGCGATTGGCGATTACAAGAAGAAGCAGCAAACTGCGCCCAAAGCAGAGAGCGTAGCTGTCAACTAGGATTATGGCTGAGCTAACTCAGCTTGCTGCAACGCCCGGTGCTGCCAGTGAGGGCGCGCCCAAGCAGGTGCATGTCACTCCGAAAGCCGTGCAGAGGATCCGGGAAGCCTTTAAGCGCGAGGGAGTTTCCGGCGGCTTGCGGTTGGGCGTTCTCGGCGGCGGTTGTTCGGGATTGAGTTATCAATTCAAATTCGCTCCCGAGCCGCGGCCGCGCGATTACATCTTCGAATTCGACGACGTAAAGGTTTTTGTCGATCCGAAGAGTATGGTGTTCCTCGACGGCATGACCCTGGACTGGCGCGATTCGCTGATGGAATCCGGGTTCGTGTTCAACAATCCGCATGCCAAGAAGAGTTGCGGCTGCGGCACGTCCTTCTCGGCGTAAAGACCGCTCCTTAGCCGTCGCGGCTCTGCTAGGAGCAGTGTGACTGCTATGCAAGCATTATCACGGGATTATTACGATTTTTTCGGTCTGGATCGCAAACTGACGCTGGATGAGGAGGAGTTGCGCAAGCGCTTCTACGATCTGAGCCGGCAGTGGCATCCGGATCGCTTCAGCCGCAAGAGCGCCGAGGAACAGGCCCAGGCGCTCGAGGCGACCTCCATCCTGAACGACGGATATCGCACTCTGCGCGACCCGGTGAAACGCGCCGAATACCTACTGAAAGAGGAAGGCTTTCCGATCGGGGAACAGCGCTCGAAGGATGTTCCTCCGGAACTGTTGGAAGAAGTGTTCGAGCTGAATATGACGCTCGAAGAATTGAAGAGCGGCGAGGAGAGCGCGCGCCCGCAGCTTGAGGCCGCAAAACAGAATTTCGGCCGCGTGCGTGAAGAGATTGATGTGGAACTCAGCACGCTGTTTTTGAAATACGATCAAGCCGAAGCGCAGAGCGAAACCGCAAAGCAGGCGCTACACGAAATTCGCGGCGTGCTGAATCGCCGCCGTTACATCGAAAATCTATTACGCGACGTAGATCGGGCGTTGAACCCGAGCGCCGCCGCTACCGTGCCATTGGAAGAGCAATTGTAAACATGGGAGCTTTTCAAATCGATTTCGGCGAGAGCCGCAAATCCAAAATAGTTGGGATTGACCTCGGCACTACCAACAGCCTGGTTGCCGAGATGGACTTGACCGGACCGCGCATTATCGAAGATCCGGAAGGACGCAAAATCGTCCCGAGCATCGTTTCTTTGGCCGAAAACGGAAAGCTGGTTGCCGGCGAGCCGGCTCGGGAACTGCTGCTGACCAGGCCGGAACGCACAGTCTACTCTGTGAAGCGGCTCATGGGCCGCGGCGTGGAGGACGTTCGCGACGAACTGAAGCTGTTCCCGTTCCGCATCGCCGAAGACAGCGAATCGGTTATCAAGTTAAAGCTGGGAAACCGGACGTTTACGCCTCCAGAGATCTCGGCGGCTGTCCTGCAGCAGCTCAAAGACAACGCGGAAGCCGCACTTGGGGTTCCCGTGACGGAAGCTGTGATTACTGTTCCGGCCTACTTCAACGACGCCCAGCGTCAAGCGACCAAGGATGCCGGACGGCTGGCCGGTCTGGAAGTGCTACGGCTTGTCAACGAGCCCACGGCTGCGTCACTCGCCTACGGTTTGGATAAGCGTCAGGATGGCGTGATCGCGGTATACGATTTCGGCGGCGGCACTTTTGATATTTCCATCCTGCGTTTGCATGACGGAATCTTTGAAGTTCTGGCCACGAATGGGGACACGCACTTAGGCGGCGACGATATCGACAACCTGCTGTTACGAATTGCGCTCGAAGATGTGCAGTCGGAGTGGGGTACAGACCTTTCAACCGATTCCGAAGGCGTGCAGCGCCTCCGCCGGGCGGTGGTCAAGGCTAAGGAGCAGCTCTCGTTTGTTTCCGAATCAACGATCGAGTTGGATTACCGCGGCAGAAAATACCAGCGCTCCATAGATCGCGCTCTGTTCGAGCGCCTGATCGCGCCCATTGTCGAGCGAACACTCGAGCCCTGCCGGGCCTGTCTCGCAGACGCAAAGATGCCGCCGGAGCAGATCGATGAAGTGGTCATGGTCGGCGGATCCACGCGCATCCCGCTGGTTCGCGCGGCAGTGGAGCGGCTGTTCAAGGCCAAACCGCACACCGAATTGAATCCGGATGAAGTGGTTGCTCTCGGCGCAGCAGTACAAGCCGGGATTCTCGCCGGCCATGTTGAGGATAAACTGCTGCTCGATGTGACACCGCTTTCGCTCGGCATCGAAACCATGGGCGGCGTTGTTTCCAAGCTGATTCACCGAAACTCGACGATTCCGGCCAGCGCAACCGAAACCTTCACCACTGCGGTGGATGGCCAGCGCAATGTGTTGATTCATGTCCTCCAGGGTGAGCGCGAACTGGTTAAAGACTGCCGCAGCCTGGCGCGTTTCGATCTGAAAGACATCGCTCCCATGCCCGCCGGTTTGGCCCGCATCGAAGTGCGCTTTCTGATTGACGCCAATGGGATTCTCAATGTCACGGCGCGCGATGCGCGGACGGGCAAAGAGCAGACAGTCGAAGTAAAGCCTTCGTATGGCCTGACTGAGGACCAGGTGGAGGCTATGATCCGGGAGTCCTTTGAGAAAGCCGAGGAGGATATGCGCGAGCGGCAGGTGCGCGAAGCGCGTGTTGAGGCAGATAACATTCTGGCCGCCACGGAAAAAGCGCAGAAGAACGATGCGTGGTTTTCGCTCTCACAAGAGGAACGCAAGACGATTGAAGCAGCGAAGCGTGAGTTGCAAACCGTCTACAACGGAAACGATCATCACGCGATTAACGAGAAAATCGAACAACTGAACCGGGCCACAACGAAACTCGCCGAAAACATGATGAATACCGCAGTTCGCGGGGCGTTGAAGGGTACGAAGATCGACTAATTGCTGCTGGCCCAATACGCGCGGTGGCCGATGTAATCTGGATCGGGGAGATTGCCCAGAATGATGCGACGCAATTTCAGAATGTCGACTTCGCCCTGTTCCTGATACAGAATCTTGCCGTCCGGCGCAAGGAGGACTGTGTAGGGCACGCCGGCTTCCCACTTCGGATCGAAGGCGGCCTGCATGGCCGAGGTATCGGTCGAGCCAAACAAGAGATTGCGGCTGGAGGCGTGCATCCGTTCCAGCGCCTTCATGACGCCAGCTTTCTCATCGGGCATGTTGGCCGAAACGGTTACAAAATCGAAGTCGCGCAAGCGGTACATGCGGTAAGTGGTTTCGAGATCGGGAAACTCGTGGATACAAGGGCCGCACCAGGTTGCCCAGAAATCGACGAGCAGCACTTTGCCCGTGGGATTGCTCCGGAGCTTTTTGAGGTCGTCGGCGGAAGCAAGATCGAGCCGAACCGGTTCCGCTTCGATCTTCTTCATCTCTTCCAGCCGCCCGGCCTCCTTGGACATCCATTTTGTGGAGCATCCGAAGACGCCCGTGTGCGGGACCGGAACCGGCTTTCCCGCTAAGAGCGCCTCGATTGCGTTCCGGGCATCCTGTGTTTTGACGAGCGATTCGCGCGAACTGTTGTCGATGCGGCCCTCATATTTCAGTTTGCGCTCCTGATCGAAGATGAAGACGTGCGGCGTTGCTTTCGGACCGTATGCGCGGGATACCGATTGCGTGTCTCCGTCGTAAAGATAGGGAAAGTTGAAATGCCGGTAGGCTGCGCGGATTTTCATCTCGTCGAGGCTGTCGCTGACATCCGTATACCCCAATTCATCCAGACGAATCGCGTTGGCGTTGTTGGGCTCGATGGCGACTAGAGCCACGCCTTTATTTCGATAGTCGGCGGCGAGCCGCTTAATGCGTGTTTCGTAGAGCTGAGCGGTCGGGCAGTGATTGCAAGTAAATACGATTACGAGAATTTTGCTTGCCGAATAATCACTCAATTTGTGGATCTTACCGTCAATTCCCGGCAGTGCGAAATCGGGGGCAGGCGAACCAAGGGCGAGCGTCGGATGCGGCTGATCGCCCCAAACGATCGAGCAAAAAAACAGCAAAGCAAGTAACCGGAGCATTTCACATCGAGCTTATCTCAATTCATTTCTGCGTCATAATGGGGGCGTGCGCCCAATGAACGCAGCACGCTGGGTGTCCGCAGCCGGGGTTCTGGCGCTGGCGGCTATGCAGTTGGTTGCCGCAGCATCGTCCGGCAAGCAAGCCGTAAAGACAACTGCCAAGAAAACGAAGACGACGTCTGTGCACGGCAAGCAGACGGCACGCTCGCGCTATAGCCATCGCTCCAGAGCTCATGCCAAACCGGCCCCGAGCTATCAACTTCATCCCGATGCCGAGCGCTACCAGGAGATCCAAAAAGCCTTAGCCGACCGCGGCTACTTCAAAGGCGATGTGAATGGCGTGTGGGGTGACGATTCCACCGATGCTTTGAAGCGTTTCCAGGCCGATCGGAAACTTCCGGAGGATGGAAAGATCAGTGCTCTCACACTAATTGGATTAGGCTTAGGACCGAAGCATGACGGCAAACTGGTCACCCCGCCAGGCGCTTCCGCCGCTTCGAACATCGCAGACCCTCCTCCTTTGCCCGAAGCTCCCGAGACGCAACCACCCCCTCGCTAGTCTGACCTGAAAGAAGGAGATGATACCCACGTGGTTATCGGTGTCCCCAGAGAGATAAAAGATCACGAAACGCGCGTCGGCTGCGTTCCGAGCATGGTGACGGTCCTGCGCGAACACGGCCACGACGTACTGGTGGAAGCTCAGGCGGGCGTGGGAAGTTCCATTACGGATGAGGAGTACGCCGAAGCCGGCGCCGTTATCCTCGACTCGGCGGCCGAGGTTTGGGGCAAGGCCGATCTGATCGCCAAGGTAAAGGAGCCGCAGCCCTCCGAATACGCATTCTTTCGACCGGGTCTGATCCTGTTCACGTATCTGCATCTTGCACCATTGCCGGAATTGACTAACGCGTTACTTCAAGGCCGGGTGAGTTCCGTCGCCTACGAGACGATTCGCGAGCACGACAATTCCCTGCCCCTGCTCACACCGATGAGCGAGGTGGCCGGGCGCATGTCGGTTCAAGTGGGCGCGCAGTATCTAGAGCGGCCCAATGGCGGACGCGGAATCTTGCTCGGCGGCGTTCCCGGCGTCGCTCCGGCGAACGTGGTGGTGATTGGCGGCGGCGTAGTGGGCCATAACGCGGCGAAGATTGCGTGCGGGCTGGGCGCGAATGTCACGATCATTGACCGCAATCTAAGCCGCCTTCGCGAACTCGACGACATCTACTCGAACTCGATCCGGACGCTCGCTTCAAACACGTACACGATCCGCGATGCGGTAGCGCAAGCCGATCTGGTGATCGGAGCCGTGCTGATCCCGGGCGCATCGGCCCCTAAACTTGTCCGGCGCGACATAATTGCTCGTATGAAGACGGGGTCCGTTGCGGTCGATGTGGCCATCGATCAGGGCGGCTGCTTCGAGACTTCGCACGCCACAACGCATACGGATCCTGTTTACTACGTCGAGGGCGTGCTTCACTACTGTGTGTCGAACATGCCGGCTGCCGTTCCGCATACGTCGACCTTTGCGCTGACGAATGCAACGATACCGTACCTATTGATTCTCGCTAACAAAGGTCTGGAGCGCGCAGCCGAAGCGAGCAGCGCCATACGGGAAGGCGTCAATACGTATCGCGGAGAGATCACCTGCGCCGCGGTGGCCGAATCGCAGGGGAAAAGCTGGCGCGAATTGGAGCGTGTGGTCTGATAGTTGTAGAAATGGCGTTCCAATCATCCGCATCTTTGATCTTCATTCGCTCTCTGTTGCGTGACCCCGTTTCCGTTGGAGCACTCGCGCCGAGCTCTTCCCGCTTGGCTCAGTTGATCGCCTCGCGAGTGGAGGGAGAGAAGTCTATCGTGGTGGAAATTGGCGCCGGAACCGGATCCATTACAGACGCTCTGCTGGAGCGCGGCATCCCGCAGGAGCGTCTGTTCCTAATCGAGCGCGATCCCAAACTGGTTTCTTACTTGCGGACTCGGTTTCCTGGAGTGCGGGTCCGGTGCGGCGACGCAGTGAACACAACCGAAATTCTTTCGCGGGAAGCGGTGGGACCGGTAAGTACCGTGGTTTCCAGTCTGCCGATCCGGAATCTGAAGCCTCGAGAACGAATCGCGACGTTACGGGAGATTCTGCGGCCGCTTGCTCCGGGCGGCCAGCTTCTGCAATACACCTATTCGCCGACGTGTCCCATCCCGGTGCGCAGGTTCGGATTGAATGCAGAGTGCGTTGGTCGTGTTTGGCTGAATCTTCCCCCAGCCGCAGTCTGGCGCTTCACGCGCGAGTACCGCTACCGGTAAGGCAGGCTGTCCCGCAGTTCTCTCAACCGGCGCTCAGCGGTTTCGGTCCGGCTCGCGTCACTTGCGATGTCCAAAAGGCAACGGTCGACCCCTTCAAAGAATGCCTTCGCCAGATCTTCCGGCATGACCGCGATCGGTCTCCCCCGCCCTTCCCGAACGAATCTCGATTGGGCGCCCCCATGGAGGATACTGCACCGGGCACCGTAAAGATCTGCTCCAACGACACCGGGTAACCGGATATATTGCTGCGCCCAGGCGATGAAATCGGACCGCATGATGTCCGTCTTGGCTGCGGGCATGTTGAGAAATGCCATGGCGTCCATGCCGGAATAAATGAGGATCAATGCCGCAGGATAAGACCGCTGCTGGAGCAAGATTTCGATGGGCCGTTTGATGCCGCGCTCAATCACGATCTGCGTGAGTTCGGCCAGATCCGGCATTTCAGAGAGACGGTTTCCTGAACTTCACTTCAATGCCGAACGTGCCGAGCAGATCGTGAACTGCCGATTCGGCATTCTTCTGCGCCTGATCCAGGATGCCCATCTCCAGGGCGGCCTTGCGGACGTCGGCGAGGCCCTGCAGCCGGGCCTTATGCTCCAGATCCGGATCGTAGGGCACCCATGGCGTCCACCAAGTAATGTGGCGGTCCCAGATCTTAGTTTGCTTCTCATCGAGATAGGTGTTGAACAGTCTGGCCGGTGGAAGTGCTACTTCGACGGTGTGTTCGTTTATGTATGAGATGTCGTCGCGAGTCAAATGAGCCAGATCGACCCCGGCATCGGCCTCGCCCTGCACCATCAAGAGAATCGATTCTTCACCGACCGGCTGCTTGGCCTCAGTCAGGCCCACTACGCGTTGAATGCTGTAGCGCACCGTGACAAGCTGATTGAGTTGTCTAACCTGCGTGATGACGGTAGCCGCATCGAACTGCCGGAACGGTAACGTCTGGCACGAACGAAGGTCCAGGAACAGAGCTGCAATGAGCGCCAAGCTCAAGACGAGAGTCGCGGATTTCCATTTGGCTCCGGGGTTCCCGATATCCACCCTCTCAGCGCAGATTTTCCGGCGGGATGCGGTCAATGAGTTGGCGCAGCGCGCTCAGCAGTTTGTCCACGTTCTCTTTCTGCTGCACCATGCTGGCGCGCAGTGCATCAATGTTGCGGTCGATTCGCTCATGATCCTGCCAGTTGCGTTCGATCGCGTCTTCCATCCGCCGCATCCGCTCCTGCCAGTCGTAATTGCCGTTCCCTTCGGGCATTTCGGCCACCTAGCCGAGAGCGTACCACGAAAGGAGCTTTGCTTAATGCGGCTTGAGAACGATTTTGATGCAGTCGTCCTGCTTTTCTTTGAAAATGGCGTATCCTTCGGCCGCATCTTCGAGCGGCATGTGATGAGTGATCACAAAACTCGGGTCGATTTCGCGCCGCTGGATGCGCTCCAGCAGCGGCCGCATGTAGCGTTGCACATGTGCCTGGCCAGTCCGGAGAGTGAGCGAGCGGTTCATGAACGAACCGATGGGGAACTTATCGATGAACCCACCATATACCCCTATGACAGAGACGACTCCTCCGTTGCGGCACGCCATGATCGCTTCACGCAACGCAATGGGCCGGTCCGTTTCGAGCATCATGGCCTGCTTGGCGCGATCGTATGCGCCGATAAGACCGGGCGTGTGCGCTTCCATGCCAACCGCGTCAATGCAAGCGTCGGGGCCACGTCCTCCAGTCAACTCCTTGAGGGCTTCCAGGATACTGACCTCTTCATAGTTCAGAGTTTCTGCTCCCACCTTTTCGCGCGCCATGCGGAGACGCTCTGGAAACCGATCGATTCCAATGACGCGCTCTGCGCCCAGCAGAAAGGCGCTCTTCATGGCAAACTGGCCCACAGGCCCGCAGCCCCAGACCGCGATGGTATCGCCGGGTTGAATGTTGCACATCTCTGCACCCATGTAACCGGTGGGGAAGATATCGGAGAGAAACAGAACCTGATCGTCGCTCAACTCTTCCGGCACTTTGATGGGTCCAACGTCTGCGAAGGGAACGCGCGCGTATTCGGCTTGTCCGCCGGCATAGCCGCCGAGCAGATGCGAATATCCAAAGATGCCGGCCGGCGAATGGCCCCACATCTTTTCCGCCATCGAGGCATTCGGATTCGAATTCTCGCAGAGCGAAAACAATCCGTGCTTGCAGGAGAAGCAGCCGCCGCAGGCAATGGGGAACGGCACCACCACGCGATCTCCTTTTTGAAGGTTCGTGACGCCCCGGCCTACTTCGACTACTTCGCCCATGAACTCGTGTCCGAGGACGTCGCCGCTCTCCATGCTGGGAACGAAGCCGTTGTAGAGATGCAGGTCTGAGCCACAGATCGCGGTGGATGTGACTTTTACGATGGCATCCCGGTCATTCAAAATCTTCGGGTCGGGGACTTGCTCCACCCGCACGTCCTGTTTTCCCATCCAGCAAGCAGCTTTCATTTTCGTCCTCCTTTGCTATGCGCCAGCTCCCGCGGCCATCTGGCCCTGCGGCACCTTTTCCGGGGGTCTGCCCGGGTGCGTCAGGGATGGATGAATGCTGGCATCCGATTTTGCGATCTCGCCCGTTTCCATGAGCTGCTTCAGATGCCGGAGTGCTGTTTCGATATGCTGACCGGGCGCCATTCCGAAGAGCTTGGCAATCTTGGCAGCCGTTGCGCCGCCTGGAAATGCGTAATGCAACTCTACGCGTACTACGGTTCCGCGGCCGCCGGTCGCGGGCTCAAAGCGTACGGAGCCGGAGTGCTGGACATGCGAACCTGGAGCCGTGCGCCAAGCAATCCGGGAATTCGGGGTCTCCTCGGTAATCTCGGAATCCCACTCGATGCTTCTTCCCCCGGCGATGTTGAGCTTCCAGTGCGAGTGGTTGGCGCCGGTTGCGTGCACCGACTCCAACTGATCCAGCAGCGTCGGAAAATTACCGAAGTCATGCCAGAACTGATACAGATCTTCGGCGGGCCGATCGATTGTGATCGTTTTCGCGACGCGAACCGGGCCGCTGCTCTGGGTGGTGGCGCTCAGATTCTTAGCGGACAAGACATCAAGCGCGGTCACTCCAGACACGGCAGCGGTTGCGATGGCCGCTCTGGTCTTATCCGTGCTGCCTTGGGCGAGCGCCCAACCGAGGGAACTCAGGTCGGCCGCATCTCCGGCGACACGGCCCCACAGCCAACCAGTTGGCCGGGACTGCGCCAAGATGCCGATTCCGGCGCCGATTTCCCGAATTCCGTACAGGCGGATCAGAAGGTTCGACCGGCCCCTGTTACGAATACCGATGAGCGTGGCGACCGCAGACGGAGCTAGAAGTTCCGCCAGTCCCAAGCCAACGCTGAACCATCCCAAGCCAGTGGCGAGCCGCCCTTTGTCGTCAGAAGTAGAAACAGTCTCCGGCTGTGTAGTCATTCTCCTACCTCGTTCTGGTGACTACGCCGCGAGAGAACAGGTATCTTTTTTTTAACGCCCCGTGCCAATCTTACGAGCACTAAAATAGAGCCAGCATGCCTGGACTAACTTGGGACCACATCGAAGACATTGCGCTCAGTTTGCATGAAGCTCATCCTGAGGTCGACCCGACCCACATCCGGTTCACCGATCTGCATAAATGGATTACCGAGCTGCCCAATTTTAAGGACGACCCGAAAGCTTCTACCGAAGGCAAGCTGGAAGCCATTCAGATGGCGTGGGTGGAAGAGTACGAAGACAACCAGTAAATAGCCCTGAGCCATCAGCTTTCAGCGGTCAGCTTATAGCGATTTTAAAAATGTGATCAACTGTTCCTGCTGTGCGGGGGGCAAGGCTTTAAAGTTTGCGGTGACGTCCTGGGCTTCACCGGCGTGGCGCTGAATTGCATCCGTCAAGGTGAGTGATGCATTGTCATGCATGAAGCGGGATTTTATGTGCAAACCCCATAATGGCGTGGTGCGGAGTTTATTGGCGGTATCCTGCGGACCAACCTGAACGATTCCATCGCCGGTGCCTACATCGTGCAAAAGGTAATCGCCAAAGGGGTGAATAATTTTGTTGCCGAGAGCATCCGGCACCTTATAGGCCCCGCCGTTGATTACCGCTCCGGGACGATCCGTGGTCAGAGTCTCGACATGGCAAGTGGCGCAACCGATGGCTTTGAACAGATACTGTCCGGCAATGGCGTCCGGCGTGGCGGCCAACGCGGTGTCGCGAGGCGGCGCCTGGGTCCCACGAATAAATTGCGCGAAGTGGTCAATATCGGCCATGCCCAGGTTATCTGGCGTGTCTTCGGGATCGGTTGTTACCTTGCAGACCGATGTGACATCGGTGGGCTTCAGACGGCTGGTAACGCCCATTTCGTTTAAATACGCATCGGCAGCAAACGACAGGATGGTGGGGTTCTGGTCCTTCCATCCGAACTTGCCGACGCCGGTATGTCCCGGTGATTCCAGAATGGGGGCTTGAATTGCCTCTCCATGAATCATTCCGTGGCTCTCGGCCGGTTGATTGGCAGCAATGGCGAGAAAAGTCCTGTCGTCCACCGCTTCCACAAAGCCATCTCCCAAGGTGTTGAGTACGGCACGAAGTGCGCGAATGTCTTCAGAATCCGGTGTGTGCTCCTGCGCCTGGGCGCAGATGGAACGGTCGTTTATGATGGAGCGGCCCGGAATCGTGTTCGCGCCGCCATTGATAGTAACAGTTGGGTTCACAAATAGGCCGTTCGCGCTCTTATGACCGGCGCGAATTTCGGTGATTTGGCTCGGCGCTCCGGTGACGCCATTCTGATGGCAGTCAGCGCAGGAGGTCGCGTTGAACACCGGGCCGAGGCCGCTGCTTGCGTCGTGCCTGCGTTCAAACTGCGCCTGATCGAGGGCGAAGGTGTCGCCCGGCGGCTCGGCGATGCCGTTGCTGACACTCTGGGCGCCTGGGTTGCCAATTAATTCTCCATTTGGACCAATTGCCTGGCCGAGTGTTGGGGTGGTAAAGCCAGCCGGCGCTTCGGTAGCAGACTGCTGGCCGATCACCGCCAGCACAATCGCTAACGGCAGCAAGCCGAATACGAGATTACGTGCGCGCATCGGGATTTGCCTCCTCGACCACGACCGTGCCGGTCATCATGGGATGAATTTTGCAGTAATACGAATACTTCCCGGGCTCGCGAAACGTGAAGGTGAAGTTTTGATCGGTGTCGAGGACAGGAGACGAGAACTTTTTTTCGGTGCTCACGACGTTATGCGGAACATCATCCTGATTGATCCAGGTAACGGCCGCGCCGGTTTTCACAGTGAGCGATTTCGGAGTGAAAGAGAAATTGTCGATTTTGACTGTGGTTGCGCCAGCAGCGTCCTGAGCCGCCAGATTGGAATCAACCACCGCAAGCGTGTGGTTTCCGGGGATGTAGTTGACGTGCGTGATACCCAGGACGCCCCGCAGTTGTTCGGAAGGAACCTTCATCGGACCGGGAGAAGGAGCCGTACCCGGCTTTGGTTGCGGGAACGCAGTAGACATCGCGGTGTGGAAACTCACGTTCCCTTCCACCTTCTGCATGATTTGATGAATATGTCCGTTCAGGACAGTCACAGAACCGAAGCGTTTCGTGTAAGACAGAGCCTGAGCTCCATCGTCCGTGCCCCAGCCCCATTGCGGGTAAACAGTCCAAAGAGGAATATGCGCGAAGATGACGATTGGAGTGCTGGTGGAACGCGCTGCCAAATCTTTTTGCAACCACGCAAGCTGCTCAGAGCCAAGAGTTCCGAGTCCACCCGCTTTTAGATCGACGACATTCACCAGACCGACGAAATGGACGCCCTTGTGATCAAAGCTGTACCAACCGGCACCTTTCGCGTTCCTGGCGTAACGCTCGCGATATTGCTGGCCATTGTCAGTAAGCACGTCGTGCTCGCCGGGCACGAAAAAGGCCTGCTTCGCTTTGCACGACCGCAAAACCTGATCGAGCGTATCGAACTCACTGGGTTTCGAAAGGTGGCTCAAATCGCCGGTGTGAATCAGAAACTCGGGCGCCGAATCGAGCGCGTTGATCTTCGCGATGGCAGTCTGTAAGGTCGCAGTTACATCTTTGTTAGCTTCCTTGTTGAAGCCAATATGGCTGTCGCTGATTTGAACGAAGCTGAATTCTCCAGCAGCGCCGGCGTGATGCCCGCTCATTTGGTCGAATGTTTTTGAACTGAGCACGCCGCCGCTCATCGTCCAGACAGCGCCGGTTCCAGCCCAGGCCATGCACCTGAGAAATCCGCGGCGGTCGACGCCGTCTTTGTTCAAATTGACTTTGATTCGATCGGACAAACTTCTTCTCCTTGCTATGCAAAAGGGCCACTCGCTTACGCTCGTGGTTCTGATAGCAATACTCAGTTGCGGCGATAAATATTCCCACCCGTCGCTTTTTTTGACAAACTAAGGGAAAGCTGCTGCCTAGTGCCCGAAGAACACGCTCGCTTCGAACAAACTGTTTTGCCCTACCTAAACGCCGCATATAATCTGGCGCGCTGGCTGACGCGAAATGAGCAAGACGCGCAGGATGTGGTGCAGGAATCGTATCTACGAGCGCTGCGGTCGTTCGGCACGTTTCAAATCGGACGCGATCCGCGCGCGTGGTTACTTGCTATTGTGCGGAACACCTGTTACACCTGGTTACGCGAGAACCGGCTGCATGACACGCATGCACAGTTTCAGGAGAATGCGCCCGATATGGGAGGCGCGTACGCGGACCCGGAAACGGCGCTGATCGACAAAGCCAACTCGGACATGATTCGCCAGGCCATGGAAGCAACCGGTATCGAATACCGCGAGGTATTGATCTTACGAGAGTTGGAAGGCTTGTCTTACAAAGAGATCGCGCAGATCGTCGATGTTCCGGTGGGAACTGTGATGTCGCGTCTATCGAGAGGCCGCAAGGAACTGCAGATCCGGCTCTCGGGGTTGACGCGGGAGATGAAGAGATGAGCTGCCAGCAAACCGACAAATGGCTGGATGCCTATCTCGACGGCGAACTCGACCTGGTCCGGACTCTGGAGTTTGAAGATCATCTGGAGACGTGTGTCGATTGCCGGCTCGCGCGCGATCAATACCGGGCTTTGCGGGAATCCATACAGACTCCGGGTTTCTATTTCGATGCTCCTACCGCTTTGGAGCAAAAGATTCGAACTCAGGTTCGGACGCCTAAACAATCCAGCGCGTTTTCCGGATGGCGCCTGCTCCCCGTCGCAGCGAGCCTCGCCGGTCTCGCTGTCTTTAGCTTCCTTTTCGTTGAAATGCTTCGAAGGCCGTTGGCGCCAGAGGTGGTGGCACAACAGGTGGTTTCGAGTCACATCCGTTCGCTCATGGCGAGTCATCTGATGGATGTCCCGTCGACGGATCAGCACACGGTCAAGCCATGGTTCAACGGAAAGCTGGATTTTGCTCCGGTTGTGAAAGATCTGGCCCCCGAAGGGTTCCCGCTAGTGGGCGGCCGGTTGGATTATCTGGATGGGCGGCCGGTTGCGGCGCTTGTCTATAAACGCCGCCAACACACGATTAACCTCTTCGAGTGGCCCGAGTCGCGCTCCCAACAGCCGCAGAAGACGTTTGCGATCCGGGGATACAACCTGGTCCACTGGACACAAGCAGGAATGAACTACTGGGCGATTTCCGATCTGAACGCGCGCGAGCTCGAAGAGTTTGTGCGCGATGAAGAGCGGTGACCCGAAGTAAATTCCTGTGTGTGGCGCCCCGGCATAAGGAGACAGAAGTATAGAAATTCGAGGGCTGAAGAAAGAGGGTGTAAAACAGAAAGGCCGCCGCGTGAAGCAACGAGCGGCGGCCTGAAGATTGCTGGTTTGTACTTACGGACGGCCTACGTTCTCAGCCTGGAGTCCCTTGGGACCACGTTTGACTTCGAACTCCACCTCCGCGCCCTCTTCCAGCGTTCGATAGCCGTTCATCTGAATCGCTGAAAAGTGCACGAACACATCATCGCCGTTGGAGCGCTGGATGAATCCATAGCCCTTTGCGGCGTTAAACCATTTCACAACACCTTTTTCTCTCACTACTAATCTCCTGTTATTGATGCGAGATGAATGCCCGTCCGCCCGTATCGTGACCAGGAGAGTCGAGCCCTCCTTGGCTTCCCGGGCTCGCAGGAATACAACCAGCTTGCATCGAAAATCTGCAATTCAATGTACCAGAAAACCTGTTATCCAGCAAGAAAAAAGATTGAAATCAATGCGTTAGCAGGTTTATACCGCGAGTTCTAAACGTACTTGGGATAGGTATTTTGTTGCCTACGGTACGCTAGCTCATGGCGGCGGTGCCGTTGGCGACGGCCAGCTTCTTGTCCACTGTGGCATCGCGCAGGACCGCTGGGGAAGGAATGGTCAGCAAGCGCCGGGAGAGCTTCACGAGCCCTCGGCGCTCCAGTTGATTCAGTGTCGTGGACGTGGTCTCGCGCGTGGCACCGACCAAATCCGCCAATTCCAATTGGGTAATCGGCAATTGGTAGGATTCGCCGTCTGGCGCCGGTTTCACGAGTTTTGAAAGCTCGGCGAGGTAATGTAAGATCCGATACTCCACGTCGTGCAGGCAGAGGAGCTCTACTTTGCGAGCTAAGTCCTGTTTCTGCTCGATGATGTAACCCAATACGGGGGAAACCAAGGCCGGATTGCCTTCGAGAGCGTGACGCAGCGCCTCGCGCGGTATGCGGAACAGGCTGCAGCTGGTCAGTACTTCTGCCTCGGCGTAGTAAGATGCAGGATTCTCTTCCAGAAAAACTTCTTCCCCAATGAGATGATCGGGGCCATGGATGGAAAGAATAATTCGGCTTCCGGCATCGTTCACTCTGGTCAGTTTAATCAGACCTTCTTCGATGAGGTAAAGAGAGTCTGCTACTTGACCCTGGGAGTAGAGAATCATCGAGCGCCGCAGAGATGTGAGACGGTTAACGTCCGATAGCGAGAGCAGAGCGCTCCGCGCCGCAAATGCGAGGGAGGTCACCATTATCGTTCCTGAGGGTTGTATCCGATTATAGGCAGTTATACGTAAAAAAACACCCGGAATAACGTTGCACTTGCAATTTTGTTGATGCGGAGTACCAAAAACCGCTCCCTGTCGTGCCAAAGCAGACGTGCGCTGCACGCCTCGGTCGCGGCTCTGTTAAGTCACTTACGGATCTCTGACGCAAACTTGGCGGCAGCTTCAAACAACAACGATAAATCCCGACTGCTCAAGGCCGCCTTAAGATCCGCTAAAGATTTTGTAAAGAAATCGATGGCGGCACTTACTTCGGCCTGATTCGTAGACAAGATACTCATCCACAGATCCGGCGCGCTCAGCGCCAGACGAGTCATATCGAGCAAACCTGGCCCGAATATTTGAGTAGAACGCGAACTGGAGTTTTTTGCAAGTGTGAGAGCCAGGGCCGTGGAGAGTAGTTGGGGAAGATGTGACGTAAAGGCAACAGTTCGATCATGCTCGGCCGGCGACAGGTACAGGACTTGGGCGCCCATTCGATGGAGCCAAGTTTGAAATTCTGTCGCGGCCGGTGTCGCGGGGACAGGCGACGTAAGGACGTAAGGGCGATTTCGAAACAGATCCGGATCCGCGACGTGGGCGCCACGCTGTTCTTTTCCGGCAAGTGGATGGCCGCCTAGAAAGTTTTGAGCCGCGAGGCACTCGCGCGCTTTCCGGGCGATGACCGCTTTCGTGCTGCCGGCGTCCGTCACGAGGCATTTGGGCCGGACCAGGGGGCCGAGTTTTTCGAGGGTGGTGAGAATGCGGTCAACGGGCTGGGCCAGGTAGAGGAGATCGGCTTGGTCTGCGGCTTGCTCGAGAGTGGCGGAGGCGGAGATAGCGCCGACTTCCAAAGCTGCGGTGATGGCGGGCAAGGAGCTGACGCCGAGAATGGGGCCGGTAAATCCGGCTTTGCGGAGCGCGAGGCCGAACGAACCGCCGATAAGGCCGACGCCGATAATGGCGACGGTGTTCATGGGCGCCAAGCGTCGAGACGAGTCTCGACGCGGCACGCAAGAGTGCGTGCGCCACGGGGTGAGATGGCGTGGTGCATGCTCATGGCATTAGGCGCAGCGGTTGATGGCGGAGGCGATGGCCCGTACCTGCCGCATCAGGTCGGCCCATTGATCGGGACGGAGGGTTTGGGCGCCGTCGCTGATGGCGTGATCGGGGTCGGGATGGACTTCGACGAGGAGGCCATCAGCGCCGGCGGCGACGGCCGCGCGAGCCATGGGGAGCACGTAATCGCGTTTGCCGGTTCCGTGCGAGGGATCGGCCACAACGGGGAGATGGGTCAAGCGTTTCAGCACAGGTATGGCAGCGATATCCATGGTGTTGCGCGTGGCGGTTTCGAAGGTGCGGATGCCGCGCTCGCAGAGAATGACTTCGTAGTTGCCGCCGGACATGATGTATTCGGCGGAGAGCAGGAGTTCTTCAATAGTCGCGGCGATACCACGCTTGAGCAGAACGGGTTTGCGCACTTTGCCCAGCTCGCGAAGCAGATTGAAATTTTGCATGTTGCGCGCGCCGACCTGGAGAATATCGGCGTATTGGAGCAGCAGCGGGATTTGGACTTGATCCATGACTTCGCTGACGACGAGCAGGCCGAAGCGATCGGCTGCGGCACGCATCACGCGCAGGCCGGTTTCGCCAAGGCCCTGGAAGGAATAGGGCGAACTGCGGGGCTTAAATGCTCCGCCGCGAATCACCTGTCCTCCAGCCTTCGCGATGATTTCCGCCGAGGCTTCAATTTGATCCTGCGATTCGACGCTGCAGGGACCGCCCATCGCGACGACTTTGGAGCCGCCGATTTCAACCTGCCCAATTTTCACAATTGTTCCGGCTGGTTTGAAGCCGCGGCTAGCCAGCTTATAAGGCGAGACAATGCGGTGGCATTCTTTAACGCCTTCCATGACTTCGAGGGCGGCGGGATCGAAATCGTCGATCGGGCCGACGCCGCCGAGCACGGTGTGGCGGACGCCGGTGGAGCGGTGCACGGTGAAGCCCATTTCTACGAGGCGGTTAATGACAGCTTCCGTCTGGGCTTCGGAAGCGCCCTCTTGCATGACGACTAACATGATTTTGAGTCAAACTGCTGGTTCAGAATTTTGAGTTTCTGAATGTTGCGCATTTCATCGATGATGCGCTCGAAAATGCGTTTGACCGCATCGGGCGGAAGCGGGCCGTGGTTGTGCGAAAGGATGTTGGAAAACACCTGCTCTTCGCGTTTTGGTTCGTAGATGCCCATGCGCAGATCCTGCTTGATACGGCCGATCTCTTCGACGATGGCGGTTCGCTGGTTCAGCAGATCGAGCAGACGGAGATCGAGATCATCGATCCGTTCGCGGCAGCGCGCCAGGTCATCAGGGGAAAACTTACTCATGGTTGTTTGCGAAGGGGAGCGGTGAGCTGGCGCGTGAAGCCTTCGAGACGCGCCGGCAGATCGGAGGCTCCGGCATTGGTTTCGATGAAGCGGACAAGCGCGCTGCCGACGACCACGCCATCGGCGATGCCGGCGACTTCGGCGACGTGCTGCGGAGTACTGATTCCGAAGCCGATCGCTAAGGGGACGTTTGTCAGCTCGCGCATGCGGGCGGCGAGTTCAACGGCGGACTGCGGGAGAGATTCGCGCTCGCCGGTGACGCCGGTGCGGGAGACGAGATAGATGAATCCGGAAGAATGTTCGGCAACCAAACGCAAGCGGCGTTCCGTGCTGGTGGGTGCGGCGAGAAAGACGGTATCGAGGCCGTGGGCGCGCAGACGGCGGGCGGAGTCGTCCGCTTCTTCGATGCACAGATCGGTGAGGAGCACGCCATCCACTCCGGCGTTTGCGGCATCGGCGGCGAGTTTTTCAAAGCCGTAGCGGAGCAAGGGATTCATGTAGCTGAAGAGCAGGAGCGGGATCTGCGAATGGCGGCGGATCTCGCGGACGATTTCGAGCACGCGTGGAAGCGTGGTGTGGGCCTTGAGCGCGCGCTCCGATGCACGTTGGATGACGGGGCCGTCGGCGATGGGGTCTGAGAAGGGGACACCGAGTTCAACGAGATCGGCGCCGCCACGTTCCAGAGCCAATACGAGAGAAGCTGTGTGAGCGGGGCTCGGGTCGCCGGCCGTGATGTAGGCGATGAAGGCCTTACGGTTTTGCTCCTTGCAGGCGGCGAAGAGATGAGCGATGCGGGTGGTGGTTTGGAGCATTAAGTTTCTAAAAATCGCTCCCTAGCGGTCGCGGCTCTGTTGCGGTTCAAAGATGTCATGGAGGTGGATGGTTCCGCCGAGAAGCGCGCTGGTAATGGCTGAGGTTTCTTTATAGTGCCTCGTGACATCCCCCTCAGTTACGCTGATCTCTTTGCGCTTGCCGTCGACCACCCAAAAGCTGGCGCAACCGTTTTCTAAACAGACGGTCATTTTGTCGTTGATCTCATCCACGGTGTTTCCCGGCGACAGAACTTCTACAACCAAATCCGGCGCACCCTGGAGATATTCGTCATCCGGGGTGCGATCAGCACGCCCTTTCCGCACAACACCGACATCCGCTCTCCACACTTCGTATTCGGGAGCGGGCTGGAAGGCCATCTCCATCCGGACCGTTCCACGATCATCAATCGTGCGTTTGAAGATCTCTCTGATCCGCTCCTGGAGTTTTTCGTGACCCCACTTCGGCGGCGCCATTAAAACGACCTCTCCATGATGCAATTCATAGTGGCCGGATTTTGGTTCCGGCAGTTGAAGGAAGTCTTGGACAGTGACTAACGTCGTCGTACTCATAGCAGCTCGGGCATGTTTTCGCGGTAGATGTCGATGTCTTTATCGCCGCGGCCGGAGACGTTGACCACATAGACAGCATTTGGTTCAGAGGGGGCGCGGCGAATGGCTTCGGCGATGGCGTGCGAAGATTCGAGCGCCGGAATGATGCCTTCCAGACGCGCCAGTGTTTGGGCGGCTTCGAGAGCGCCATTATCGGAGACGGAGACATATTCGCAGCGGCGTTGATCGTGCAGCCAAGCGTGTTCGGGGCCAACCGATGGGTAGTCGAGGCCAGCAGATACGGAATGCGTCAAGCCGACCTGGCCTTCTTCGTCCTGAAGAAGATAGCTGAGCGTTCCGTGGAGGACGCCGGGCGAGCCGCCGCTGAAGCGCGCGGCGTGTTCGCCGAGACGGCTTCCCTTCCCACCCGCTTCGATGCCGATCAAGCGGACGGATTGATCAGCGATGAATGGATAGAAGATGCCGATGGCGTTGCTGCCGCCGCCAACGCAGGCGAGGATGGCATCGGGTAGGCGTCCGATTTGCTCGAGCGATTGGGCGCGAGCCTCTTCGCCGATTACTTTATGGAAATCGCGCACCATCATGGGATACGGATGGGCACCTAGGGCGGAGCCGAGCAGGTAATGCGTAGTTCCGATATTCGTCACCCAATCGCGCATGGCTTCGCTGATGGCGTCTTTGAGCGTGCGGCTGCCATTGGCGACGGGCGAGACCGTTGCACCTAACAGGCGCATGCGAAAGACATTGAGCCGCTGGCGGCGCATATCTTCTTCGCCCATATAGACGACACACTCCATTCCAAAAAGCGCGCAGGCGGTGGCGGTTGCGACCCCGTGCTGGCCCGCTCCGGTTTCGGCGATGATGCGGCGCTTGCCCATGCGGCGCGCGAGCAGAATCTGGCCGAGACAGTTGTTGATTTTGTGAGCGCCGGTGTGGAGGAGATCTTCGCGCTTTAGCCAGATTTGCGCGCCGCCGAGTTCGGTGGAGAGGCGGCGAGCGAAATAAAGCGGGGTGGGGCGTCCGGCGTAGTGATGGAGTAGATCGGCCAGCTCGGATTGGAACGCGGGGTCGTTGTGCGCGGCGAGGTAAGCCTGTTCCAGCTCTTCGAGCGGGGACATGAGGACTTCGGGGACATAGCGCCCGCCATATGGGCCGAAGTGACCGAGGGTGTCAGGGAGAGTGGCGTTCATAACGTGATGGGTTGTCGAAAGGCGGCGAGGGCGGCTTGTACGAAGTCGCGAACGCGCGCGGGGTCTTTTTTGCCGGGGCTCGATTCGAGGCGGGAGCAGGCATCCACGCCCCAGGGTGCGGCGGCTTGGATGGCGGCGGCGACATTCGAGGCGTCCAGGCCGCCAGCGATGAGCATGCGGTGAGGAAATTTAGCCGCGAGACGCCAATCGAACGGCTGGCCGGAGCCGCCGAATTTCGGCGAAGGCGAATCGAGGAGATAGGCTTCGATGGCGGGGTCGGGTTGTGGAAGATTGTGGGCAGAGCAGGCGCGCCAGACGCGGTAGCCGGGGACAGGAGATGCTGAGCCATGGAGCTGGAGAATGTCGAGGACGCCCGCTGGAAAGCTTGCCGCACTAACTGGGCTTGCGCCCAGCGCAGGCGTGCGCCCGCCCCACTTTGAATGCAGAACAGTAGGGAGATTTACAAAGACACCCACTTTGAGGATGTGGGCGGGGACGGCGGCGGCGATTTCGCGGGCGCGATCGAGCCCGATATAGCGCGGGCTTTTTGGATAGAAGTTCAGGCCTATGGCAGTGGCCCCGGCTTCCACAGCGACTTGTGCGTCTTCGGGGCTGGTAATGCCGCAGATCTTAATGATGAAGGAGCTCATGCAGCAATTTGGGAGATCGCATTAGCGCTTCGCCGATCAGGAAGGCGTTGAAGCCAGCGCCGCGGAGGACATCGATATCGGCGCGAGTCTCAATTCCGCTCTCGCTGACGCGGATAACGCTGGAGGGAAGCAGATAGCTGAGCTTTAGAGAATTGTCGAGCGAGACTTCGAAGGTGTTCAGATCGCGGTTGTTGACGCCGATGATTTCGGCGCCGGAATCGACCGCTTTCGCCAATTCTTCCTGGTCGTGCACTTCGACCAGAGCGGCAAGGCCGAACCCGGCGGCCAGTTCGCGGAAGCTTTGGAGTTCCGCAGTGTCCAGAATAGCGGCGATCAGGAGGATGGCATCGGCCCCGTGCGCGGCGGCCTCAAAGATTTGGAGGCGGTCAATGATGAAATCCTTACGCAGGACCGGGAGCGAGACGGCGGCGCGCGCGGCCTCGAGATCGTTTAAGCCGCCTTGGAAGTACTGCTTATCGGTGAGTACGGAAAGGCAGGCTGCCCCGCCCTCTTCGTAAGAATGGGCAATGAAGGCCGGGTGAAAATCGGGTTGCAATAGACCCTTGCTGGGGGACGCCTTTTTGATTTCGGCGATGACGGCAATTTCGCGCGCGCGCAGGGCCTCCGCGAACGGCCGGACGTGCGCTTTCCGGTCGCGCACCTGCTTTTCGAGAAGAGCAGCGCGTTCGTGTAAGCCGGAGATTTCCTGGCGTTTGTGCTGGACAATTTCGGCCAGAATGCCGGAGGACGTGCGGAGCGCCATGAAAGAGGGAAACATTCATGGTAACAGGGATCGCAGATGACAAGATCGTCTGCGCCACCCGCACCTGCGCCACACAGGGAATATACATTGTGGCGTAAAGCGCTTGATGCACGTAGTTTTCCTAGCTCCGGGAGATATATTACTCAGGGGTATACTTAGGGTGAATTAAGAGTGGTTAATAGGACCACTCTTTCCTCCGAAGAAGCAACAAGGCTTAGAAGCGATTCTAAGCCTTGTTCTTTTATTACGAAACGAATTCAGGGAAAACTGTCGGCAGCTCCACAATATCCAGCCAATAACGTACGAGAGTTGACACAGTTTCGACAAATGACTGAAAAGACATCGCCTTTGTTATGTAGGAGCTGGCGCCCGAGGCGTAGGAATCATTGATGTCGCGGAGCGCCCGCGAAGTGCTGAGGACGACGATCGGCTTCAGGCGGGCGGCGGGATGGCTTCGCAACCGACGCAATACTTCGAGTCCATCCATTCCGCCCAAGTGCAAATCGAGAACAATCAGCTCGACATCGGCGGTGTCTTCCTGCAGTTCCTGCTGGCCGAGGAAATCGATGGCCTCCTGCCCGGTGGTGACCCAGTGGAGTTGGACCCGGGTGGACGCCTCCCGGAGCGCCGCCTCGAACATTTTGGCGTCAATCGGATTATCGTCGACGAGCAGGATTTGAAAATGCTGCGTCCCTACCCGCCTGGTGAGCACATCAATTTGTTCAGCAGACAAGGTTGTTTTCGCTGTGCGGTGGCTTTAAATTTAAATTTCTGTGAATATTCAGCGTACACGCCAAAAGCTGCAATTTCAGCAAGTTGCAGTACCAGTACTGACGATCATTCTAGGCGCCGGAATGATCTTGCAGGTGTCGGGGGCCGAAGCGCCGACCTTGTGGTACACGGCTCCGGCGTCGCAGTGGGCCGAGGCACTGCCGGTGGGGAACGGGCGGCTGGGCGCGATGGTGTTCGGCGGAATGGAGGCGGAGCACTTGCAGTTGAATGAAGAGACGATTTGCGCGGGCAAAGAAATGGACCGTGTGAATCCCGAGGCGCGGGCGAACGTGCCGGTGGTGCGGAAGCTGCTGCTTGCCGGCAAAGTGATGGAGGCCGAAGCGCTGGCTGACAAGGCGCTGCTGGCGATTCCGCGGCGTCAACCGCCGTATGAGCCGCTGGGGGATTTGACGGTGAAGTTTCAGGGAATCGATGGGGCGGACGTGAAGAACTACCGGCGATCGCTCGATTTATACGACGGAATCGTGGAGATCGGATTCGATGTGAACGGAATTCACTACAGCCGGACGGTGTTTGCGTCGTATCCGGATGGGGCGATTGTGCTGCACCTTAGAGCCAGCGGCCCGATGCTTTCGTTTGCGGTGGGATTGAGCCGGGAGGTGGGCGCGCAATCCGCGGTGGATGATTCTTTTGGCGGCAAAACGGTGGTGCTGCGCGGACGGGCTTTGCCGCCGACGAGCGATAACAAATATGCGCAGGAGCCGCGCACGGGTACGGCCTTTACGGGGGCGGTGCGGGTGGTCTCCAACCGCGGAGTGAAGACGTTTGGGGCAAACGAGTTGCTAGTTCGCGGCGCAATGGAAGCGACGCTGATTTTCACCGCCTCGACCGACGTGCGCGGGCCGGACCCCGATGCGCAGTGCCGCAAACAGTTGGCCCAGGCGGCGCAGCGTTCATATGCCGATTTGCTGGCGCGGCACCGGGCCGATTTCCGGGCCTTGTCGACGCGTGTTTCGTTGAGCTTGGGCGATAGCGCGGCAGTTGCGCGGAAGACGCCAACCGATCAGTTGCTGAAATCGGCCCAGCAGGGCGGCGACGATCAGCCTGTCGCGGCGTTGTATTTCGCGTTTGGGCGGTATCTGCTGGAATCGAGCAGCCGGGAAAATTCGTGGGCGGCGAATCTGCAGGGGAAATGGAACCAGCAGATCGATCCGCCGTGGGGGAGCAAGTACACGATCAACATCAACACCGAGATGAATTACTGGCCAGCAGAGGTGTGCAACCTGGGCGAGACGGTGGAAGGTTTGTACAACCTGATGCGCCGGATGCAGCCGAATGGAGAGCGGACCGCGCGCGCGATGTATGGAACCCCAGGGTTCGTCGCGCACCACAACACGGACGGTTGGGGCGATACCGAGCCGATTGACAGCATCCACTCAGGGCTTTGGCCGTTTGGAGCGGCGTGGCTGAGCCTGACGTTATGGAATCACTACGATTACTCGCGCGATGAAGCGTATCTGCGGACGAAGGCGTATCCGATTCTGCGGGACACGGCGATTTATTTGGTGAATAACCTGTTCGACGACGGAGCGGGACACCTGGTGAGCGGTCCTTCGCTTTCGCCCGAGAATTCGTATTACACACCGGAGCACCAGAAGGCATCACTCGATGTTTCGCCGACGATGGATGTGGAAATCACGACGGCGCTGTTCAAGCGAGTGATTGAGGCAAGTAGAATTCTGCATACGGATGCAGCGCTGCGAAAACGGCTGGAAGAAACGCTGCCGAAGCTGATGCCCTTGCAAATTGGCAGGTTCGGGCAGTTGCAGGAGTGGCGCAAGGACTACGACGAAGTGGAACCGGGGCACCGGCATTTGTCGCATCTATTTGCTGTGTATCCTGCGCACGAACTGACGCCTGCGACTCCGGATTTATACAAGGCGGCGCGGGTCGCATTGGAGCGGCGGCTGGCGCATGGCGGTGGCGGAACCGGCTGGAGCCGGGCGTGGGTGACGTGCTTATGGGCCACGTTTCACGAAGGCGAGAAGGCGGATGAGAGCTTGCGCGTGTTGTTTACAAAATCGACCTGGACGAATTTGTTCGATCTGCATCCGCCCGGGATTTTCCAGATCGACGGGAATTTAGGAGGGACAGCGGCCATTGCGGAGATGCTGCTCGAATCGCAAAACGGCACGATTGAGTTGTTGCCCGCACTGCCTTCGGCGTGGAAGGACGGAAGTGCGACGGGATTGCGGGCCCGCGGTGGGCTCACGGTGGACTTGGAATGGCGCGATGGAAAGGTGAAGACGGCGAAATTGCGCGCGGCAAAGAGCGGGCCGTTTCGGGTGGAGAGTTCGGCAGGGGAGAAGACGGTGGAGTTGAAGGCGGGAGAAGTGAAGGTGGTGGGATGGTAAAGAGGCCGCTTGCTAACGCGCGCGGTTCTGAGGCTGCGACAGGGCGAGGAGGACACGTTCGGTTAACTCCTCAATCATGGAGGGCATGGCGGCGTCGAGGGCGAGAGTGACGGCAGCGCGGATGCTGTGGCGGTCCCAAACGTTCGCTTCGCCGCCGGACCCGTCTTTTTTGGCTGCGGCCGCTTGTTCGAGAAGACGCTGGACGGCTCCGAGCAGAGCGGACGCTTCGAAGGGCTTGTGGAGGATCTCCTCGGCTCCGGCGTTTTTGGCGTCCTGCTCGTTGAATTCGTCGGCGGGTCCGGCGGCGAAGATGACCGGAATGTGGCGGTATTCGGCCTGCGATTTCAGGAAGCGGGCGAGATCGAAGCCGTTCTTCGTGGGTAAGTAGACGTCGGTGATGAGCAGGTCCGGTTTCACGTCCGGAAGACGGCGCAGAGCGACCGCGCCGTCGGTGACACTGACGACCTCGATGCCCTGCGCGGTCAGGATCTGCTCGGCGAGCCGTAGTGCCTGCGGGCTATCGTCCGCGAGCAGAATGCGGCTCATTGCTGCTGGGGGGCGGTAGACGGTGTGGTCAGCGCTCCGGCGGCGCCGGGGACATTAGAAGCTGGCTGGGGCTGTTGTTCCTGCTGCTTCTTCTTTTTCTTCTTTTCGGCCTTGGCTTGTTTCTTGGCCTGCTTCTCGCGGTACTGCTTCAGTTCTTTATCGCGATTACTCGGTAAGGGCTGGGCAGCCTGGTTCGCCGTATTTTGCGCGGCGCCGCCGGTGCTGCGGGCGTCGGGACTCTTATCGAGCGCGCTGTTGTTTCCCACGGTTGTGGCGCTGACGTCCGTCGTGCCGCCGCCCGGAGTGGCGGCGCTGGCAGTTTCGGTGGTGTTCACAACGGGCACGCTGGCGGGAATGGTCCGCTTGGGATCGGTCATGGTGGGCTGACCCGATTTCGCGGCGTGACTCACGTCCGGTCCGCTACGCAGCCACATGGTGGAACGCGCGAGCAGACTGGGGCGCTTATAATTTTCCTCTTCCCACTTCTCGCGATTGTAAGCAACGCGGTCGACTTGCGGAACCGGGAGTTCCATCTCCTCCAGGCGCTTCTTGGCGGCATCCGCACGGTCGCTGAGCGGATATTCGCGAACGACGCGGGCGAACATGTCGCCGGCCTGTTTGCGGAAGCGAGGGCCCATTTTCGAATAGGAATCGCCGGCTTCGTAGAGCGCTTCGCCCGCTTTGCTATAGAGCGGGTACTGTTCGACCAGCGCGTTGAGGCGGTTCGCGGCGGCGGGATTCATGTCGCGCTTCCAATAGAAGTTGCCGACGACAAACTCATGCTCGGCGAGGCTCTCCTGAATGTTGCGGAGCCGCTGAGCCGCTTGTGGGGCGAATTTACTGTTCGGGAACTGGACAAGCAACTGCTTGCACTCGTCTTCGGCGCGCAGGGTTTGGGTCCAATCGCGGTCGCTCTTATCCATCTGTTTGTAGTGGATTTCGCAGACGCGGTTTTGGGCTTCAGCAGCTTCCTCCATATTGGGATAGAACAGGATGAAGTCTTTGTATTCGGCTTCGGCCTGAGCGAGTCCGTTCGGGCCACCTTCGCGGAACCAACTGTCGGCGATGGCGAGCTTGGCTTTAGCCAGGTATTCGCTCGATTCGTAGGTATTCATGAGCGTCTGGAGCGAGATGCGAGCCACCTCGTAGCGCCCATGTTCGATATCGTGCATGGCCTGATCGAAGAGCACTTTGTCGGGCTGTTGCGTGTTCTTCGTGATCGGCGTTTCGTATTTCTTGTGAAGACAAGACGCGCACAGAGCCAAAGAAAGCGCGGTTACGACAGCGCGTTTGGGCAAGCGGGAAAACATTGAAGACCGCTCCCTAGCGTGCCCAGAGGGCGCCCAGGCTCTATTGCACTGAGATCGGGAATCACTCATAAGAACTAAACCTTTACTGAAAGTGCCTCTTGGGCAGCATGTTGCATATCGCGAAAGGCCTGGGCCGGATCCGGGGTGTTGAATACTGAGGAGCCGGCGACGACCCAGTCGACCCCCGCCCGGGCGACTTCGGCGACGTTGTCGGGACCTACTCCGCCGTCGATTTCGATCCGGAAATCGAGATGGCGGTCGGCCCGGCGCCGGACGAGTTCGCGGACCTTGACGAGCGAACGCGGGATGAAGTTCTGACCGCCGTAACCCGGGTTCACGCTCATGACCAGGACGTAATCGACAATATCGAGCACGTCTTCCAGCAAGAAGGTGCTGGTCGCGGGATTGATGACAACACCCGCTTTCGCGCCGTGATCCTGGATCATATGGAGCGTGCGATCGAGGTTCCGGCATACTTCATAATGCACACTGACACAGTTAGCGCCCGCTTTGATGAAGATAGGCGCATACGTATCGGGGTCGTCGATCATCAAATGGTGGTCGAGCTTGAGATCTTTGTTTTTAAAAGAACGCCGGATGGATTCGGTGATGGGGGTCCCCATGGTGAAGTTGGGGACGAAATGGCCGTCCATAATATCGACGTGAATCATGCGGGCGCCAGCTTGCTGGACGGATTTGATCTGTTCGCCCAAACGCACAAAGTCAGCCGCGAAAATGGATGGGACGATCTGAACCACAACTACTCTGCAGAGCCCAAGCGCACAGCTTTACCCCGTGTTTGCCGTACCTTGTAGACCTTTCGATGGTAACACGCTTGAACTCTTGCGGGCAGTGAACTGCCCGCCGGCACGCTAAAGCGTGCGCCACGACAATAGCGCGGCGTAGAAACCGTCTCCCGGCTCGCGGCCCGGCAAGCGCCAGAGCGTTTGTTCACAGCGTAAATCCGGAACCCTCTCCATAAGAGTGCGAACCACATCTTCATTTTCTTCAGATTCGAGCGAACATGTGGCGTAAAGGAGTTTGCCGTCCTGGGCAAGAAGGCGCACGGCGTGAGAGACGATCTCGAGCTGCCTGGCATGGAAGTTGGCGAAATCGGGCTTTTGGACGCGCCACTTGATCTCGGGGTTGCGCGAAAGGGTTCCGGTACCCGAACACGGGGCGTCGACCAAGATGCGGTCGAATTTGGCTTCGAACGGTAAGGGGCGGGTGGCGTCCAGAATCACGCGGGGACACACGGGAGGAATGTCCCGGATGCGTTTGGGACTGATATCGCAGGCCACGGCCAGCGCGAGCGGCGTTTCGAGCGCCTGGAGGGTTTTGTTTCCGGGCGCGGCGCAGAGGTCGAGATAGGTGTGGCCGGGCTGTAAATCGAGCAGGGGGATGAGGGCCTGGGAGCCGATGTCCTGGAAACGCTGATTGCGCATGTAGGGGACGGGCTCTTCGAGAGCAGCGGCCGCGATTTGGCGCGCCTGTTCGGCTCCGAAATGGGCGGTCCAGCGGTCGAGCAGCCAAGCGGGGCAAGATAGCTCGGCTGGAAGGTCGGGCCAGGAGACTGGATCGCGGTTCACTTTGCGGAGCACGGCGTTGACAAATCCGGCGGCGGCGCGTTTGTGGTGCTTGGCGAGTTCGACGGCTTCATGGACAGCGGCGTGGGTGGGAATCTTCGTCAGGTAACGGAGTTGGAAAATAGCGGCGCGCAGGATGATCAGTACAGCTTGGTCAAGTTCACCGGGATTCCGGCCGGAGTAGCGGGCGATGAGGTGATCGAGCTGGGATTGAAAGCGCAAACAGCCAAAGACGATTTGGCCCGTGAGGCCGGCATCGCGCTCGGTGAGCTGGCGGGTTCGGGCACGAAGAATGTCCGCCGCATAACCTCCGCGAGCAACGGCCTGGAGCACATCGAAGGCGGCGCGGCGAGCCGCTGAAATTTCCCCCATCAAAACCCCAGTCACACGCATCGAAAGATTGTGCTAGCCTTTGCGCAACAACGAATTAAGCGGAATTTACTGTTTACGGATTTGCGCGCTTTGTGCTAGTATGCTAATAGCCTCCGGGGAGATGAAACAGTTTCCTGCGAGGTGCGCCTCGTACTTCCCTCACGGAGCATACAACACTTACTAATGAGCTTTACGGTTTTCCTCGGAAATCTCCCTGTCTGGGTGACGGCCGACGATATCAAGTCGTGGCTTGCCTCAGAAAACTTGGTCGCAGACGCGGTCAAGGTCATCCGCAACCCTGAAACCCAAGAGTCGAAGGGATTCGCTTTTATCGAATCACCAAACCAGGAGGAAATGAACGCCATTATCCGACGGTTTGATCGCGCCCCACTCGAAGACCGGCTATTGCGAGCCAATCCCGCGCAGCCGCCGAAATCCGGCAAAGGCGCCGCGAAATCCGCCACACCGGCGGACCGCAACAAACGTCCCGCTGCGGCTGGCGCTTCTGCCCAGCAACGTAAGGGCGGCAACTCCAACAACACACGCCGATCCGGCAACTCGTCTGCGCGAAACAGTGCATTTGCCGAGGAACTTGCGAAAGCGCTTTAAGGCGCCAAGCAGTTCCTATTACTTTCACCTCTCCCCACCAGCGCTCCCCGTAAAACTGCTCCCTTTAAAAGACCGCTTGCTTACGCGCGCGGTTTTATTTGAGAAAGGTATACAGTGAGAACTTGACTCGCCGGAACTGGGATACTCTTCTTCTTCGTTTTTGCTTTATCGCTCTGTTGGCCGCTATTGCGGCTTTTTTTCGTCCCTTCGCGCTTTCCTCACCCGCGGCGGCGGCAGTGGGCGCGGCTACCGCGATCGCGATTACTTTCATTGCACTCCGGTTGAGACAAGCCGGGCTGAAGGCGCTGATTGGCGGGACAGCCGGAATGCTGGTGGGGGGCGTCCTTGGTCTGATCTTCATCAGTGTGCTGAATCAGGGAGCGCAATTCTTCCGAGTCGCGGTACCTCTGATGGCCGGATATATCGGTCTGGTAGTGGGAATTTCCAAATCGGATTCGCTACGGCTGGATGTACTTGGGCTTGCCGCGGACGGCTCGCCGGGCGTTGCCGAGAAGGTGTTAGATACCAGCGTGATCATCGACGGGCGCGTCGCCGACATTGCGGAGGCCGGGTTCCTCGATGGAAATCTGATTGTTCCGCAGTTCGTGTTGCATGAATTGCAGCTTGTGGCGGACTCCTCCGATTCAGCCAAAAGGAATCGCGGGCGGCGCGGGCTGGACGTGGTGCAGCGGCTTCGGAGCATGCCGCTGGTGCATTTGGAAGTGTCGGGGCAGGATTTTCCAGAGATTCGCGAAGTAGATCTGAAATTGATTGAATTCGCTAAGCTGCATCACGCGAAGATCGTGACGAACGACTTCAATTTGAACAAGCTGGCGCAGGTGCAAGGCGTCGAGGTTCTAAACATCAACGAACTGGCGAATGCCGTAAAACCGGTGGTGCTGCCTGGCGAGGCGATGCGCGTGTTCATTCTAAAAGAGGGCAAAGAGTACAACCAGGGCGTTGCTTATCTGGATGACGGGACGATGGTGGTGGTGGACAACGCGCGCCGGCTGATTTCAAAGACTGTGGATATTACGGTGACGAGTGTGCTGCAGACGACCGCGGGCAAGATGATCTTCGGGAAGTATGATGAGCGGCAGCAGCCGAGCGGGGAGCATCGGGCCGCGGCCGGGCATTTGTCGACAGGGCAGAGCGCGGGAGGATAAGGACCACGCAGGCGAAGGCCTACTCCACCATGCTGTGTTTGTTAGCATCGGGGTGAGTTGGTGAGCTTGTCGAGGTTGCGAACGCTGGGCCGGTATGTGCGAAACAAGCGCGCCGCGGAAGTGATTCGCGCAAGCGGGCTGCTCGATGAGAATTTCTACCGGGGGCAGGTTTCCGAATGGCAAGGGCCATGCTGGGAGCATTACCTTCTTTATGGCGTTAGAGAAGGCCGCGATCCATCCCCGCTCTTTGACGCTTCATTCTATCTGAGCCAGCACCCGGAGGCAGCGGAGAATCCGCTGGTGCATTATGTCACCACAGGCGCACGGCTCGGCTACGATCCGCATCCGCTGTTTGACACGGACTTCTACGCGAAAGCCTATCTGCGCGATTCCGATGAGAATCCGCTAGCTCATTACGTACAGAAGGGCGCATTCGCGGGCCATGCCCCGCACCCTTTGTTCGATGCCGGCTATTACTTACGCACGAACCCCGATGTGGCGGCCGCAAGAGTAGACCCGCTCGTGCATTACTTGCAGAACGGGTGGCAGGAGAACCGCAATCCACATCCGCTGTTCGACGTTGGTTTTTATCTCAGGCAGCACGCGGGCGACGAGCCGCTGACGCATTATCTGCTGAGCGGCGGCTTTGCAGGGCTCGATCCGCATCCGCTATTTGACAGCTCGTACTATTTGGAGCAGAACCCGGATGTGGCCGCGGCGAAGGTCAACCCACTGCTGCATTATCTAGCGAACGGCGCGCGCGAGATGCGGAATCCGCATCCGTTATTTATTACGAGCTTCTATGTCGGGCAGAACAGGCACGTGGCGGCGAGCGGCGTGGAACCGTTGGCGCACTTCCTGGAATTTGGCGGGCAGGACGGACGCGATCCGCATCCGCTGTTTGATAGCTCGTACTATTTGGAGCAGAACTTGGATGTGGCCACAGCGGGCACGAATCCGCTGGTGCACTACGTTCTGAGTGATTCCGAGGCCAAGCGCAATCCACATCCGCTGTTCGACATCGCGCATTATCTGCGAAGGAATCCGGACGCGCGTGGCTGCGATCCGCTTCTCCATTACGCCGAACATGGAACAGAGGACGGGCGCGATCCCCACCCGCTGTTTCACACATCCTATTACTTAAAGCAGGATCCGGACATCGCACGCAGCCGCGAGTTGCCGCTGATTCATTATTTGCGGGTCGGATTTCTGGAGGCCCGCAATCCGAATCCACTTTTCGATACAGCCTGGTACCGAGGCGAGCATCCGGAGCTTGTCGAAACGGGTATAAATCCGCTGGCGCATTTCGTGCGATCGGGCGGAAATCCGCATCCGCTGTTCGATTCGGCTTATTATCTGAAGCGCTATCCGGATGCGCTAAAAGCGGGAGTAAATCCGCTGGCACACTATTTTTCGATTGGGCCGGAGGAGGACCGCGATCCCCATCCGATGTTCGATGCGGTGTTTTACCGGGAACACTACCCTGAACTATCCGAACGCGCCCTGGTCCATTATCTGGAGACCGGATCGCAGCAGGGGCTGGACCCGCATCCGGATTTCGACACGGCTTACTATTTGGACACGTATCCGGAGGCGAAGGCGTCCGGGTTGAATCCGCTCATTCACTACGTGCTGTTCGGGAGGGAGAAGGGGTATCTGCCGAATGCGTGGTATCGGGCGTATTGGGAGGCACCGCTCCCTTGCGGTCGCGGCTCGGTTCCGGGTGTAGACAGCACAGCCTTGAAGGTGATTGCGTTTTATTTGCCGCAGTTTCATCCCATCCCGGAGAACGACCAATGGTGGGGCGAGGGATTCACGGAGTGGCGGAATGTCGCGAGCGCAAAGCCGGTGTTTCCGGGACACCATCAACCGCAGCTTCCGGCCAATCTCGGCTTCTATGATTTGCGTGTTCCGGAAGTGATGGAGCGGCAGGCAGAGCTGGCCGCTGAGTATGGCGTCCGCGGCTTTTGTTTTTATTACTACTGGTTCAACGGGCGGAAACTGCTGGATCTGCCACTGAACCGGATGCTCGAGACCGGGCGGCCGAATTTTCCATTCTGTTTGTGCTGGGCGAACGAGAACTGGACGCGCAGTTGGGACGGCCTGCACAATCACATTCTGGTGGAACAACGCTACTCGCCGGAGGCCGACAGACAATTGATGCGCGATTTACTTCCGGCCTTTCGGGATGAGCGCTATATCCGCGTGAACGGCGCGCCGCTGTTTCTGGTGTACCGCGTGACGGAACTTCGCGATCCGGCGGCGACGGCGGAGCGCTGGCGCGAAGTTTGCGCGCAGGCCGGGATTCCAAAGATTCATCTGTGCGCGGTGATGAGTTTGAAGATGGGCGATCCGCGCGAGTATGGTTTCGATTCGGCGGTCGAGTTTCCACCGCAAGGACGGCGCCATATGGTGTGGCCGCAATCATTGCCGGGCGTGTCCGAAGAGTTCGAAGGCTTCATGGAGGATTATGTCGCGATGGCGCGGCACTTCATGACGAAGCCGCCGAGCGAGTATCCGCGCTACCGTGGCATCATACCGGGCTGGGATAATACGGCGCGGCGTGGCAAGCGCGCGCATATTGTGGTCCGGTCGTCACCCGAGATGTACGAGAAATGGCTGCGAGCGATTGTGGAGCGGACGATCCAGGAATCCGGCGAGAAAGCTCCGCTGGTGTTCATCAATGCGTGGAATGAATGGGCCGAAGGAGCGCATCTCGAACCGGATCAGAAATACGGACTGGCCTACCTGGAGGCCACGCGGCGCGCACTGAACGACGGCGTCCGGGCGGCCTCGCGGCACGGTGTCGAAGAGATTGCGGATGTCCACTCCGTGTCTTGAAAACGCGGGCTTCTGCAACATCTGCATGAGCCCGACGCGTTTTGTCGCTCACACGTACTGGCTTCGTGAATCTTATGTTTGCGAACGGTGCAGAACCATTCCGCGGCATCGCGCAATCGTCGAAGTGCTGAACCTAGTCAAGCCCGGCTGGCGGGATTTGAAGATGCACGAGAGCTCGCCAAGTCCCCGATTTCTAGCGAAATTTTCGCGCGACTACAGCGCGTCGTTCTTTCGAGAGGATTTGCCGCTCGGCGCGGATGTAGATGGCGACCGCAACGAAGACATCGAAAATCTCACGTTTGCAGATGAATCGTTCGACATCTTTATCACGCAAGATGTGCTGGAACATGTATTTCATCCGGATAAGGCGGTACGCGAGATTGTGCGGGTGCTGCGGCCGGAGGGAATCCACGTGTTCACGACGCCCAAGCACAAATATCTGCTGAAGAGTTTTCCCCGCGCGAGTTTAATCGACGGCAGAATTCAACATCTGCATGAGCCGAACTATCACGGAAATCCGATTGGGGATGGACGCAGCCTGGTGACGTGGGATTACGGCGCGGATTTCGACGATCTGGCACAGCGATGGTCGGGCTATAACACGTCGAATTTCGTCATTCGCGACCGGAGCCGCGGAATTGACGGGGAGTATTTGGACGTGTTTGTGACAAAGAAGGCGGAAGCGAACAAAACCGGCTCGTAGTTGTACGGGGTTGCCATGCCAGCATAGGTACTGCATTCTGGTGGTGCTTACCAGAAAGGGGCGGTAAGCCGTTGCACATTCAGCAAACAGGAGGAGTGATGAGTTGTAAAAGCGTAAGCAGGTTCTTGCTTACGAACGCCGCGGTTTTGGCGTTAAGCATATGGACCCCGGTGGCAGCGCAGACCTGGGCGCAATTGTCGGGTGGTACCGGCGGCCCGAGCGGGCGCCAGAATCAGACGGCGGTCTTAGACACATCAACGGCCAGCATGATTGTTTTCGGCGGGCAGCAGGTAGGAGGGGCCTCAAGCGGCGCGGCTCTTGGCGATGTGTGGTCGTTCAATATCGCTAGTTCAAAATGGACGGCGGTTAGCCCGGCGGGTGTCAGTGGCTCCCTGGCGCGAAGCGGTCATAGCGCCGTCTATGACTGGGCTGGTTCGAACATGATTGTGTTCGGCGGATCAACTGCAATTGGCGGTATCGGCGGTTGCGTGGCTGATACCTGGGTTCTGCAGAACGCGAACGGCGTGGCAGGAACGCCCACCTGGGTAGAAGTCCACAACGGTACGGGTACGGCCCCGAGCGGGCGGACTGGACATTCGGCGGTTTACGATCCGACTACGAACAGTATGATCGTCTTCGGGGGACAGGACTGCTCGGGGACTGACTTGAATGACGCGTGGGTGCTTTCGCATGCAAACGGCCAAGGCGGGACGGCGACATGGACACCGCTCCCGATCGCACCAGGTACTGGTCCATCGCCGCGCTTCTATCACACCGCCGTTTACGATCCAGGCACCAACACCATGACTGTGTTCGGCGGAAATAGCGGAAGCGGGGGAAGCGGAGCCATTCCCAACAATGATGTCTGGGTGCTTTCGAGCGCGAACGGCCAAGGCGGAACACCGGCCTGGACGCAACTGAATCCGCAGACCTTCCTTGGGCAACCCGCGGCCCGATACGCCCACACAGCGGTTTATGACCAGAGCACGGGGCACATGGTGATTTTCGGTGGGCAGAGTGGCTCGGGCGGCAGTGTCTTCCTTAGCGATGTATGGGTGCTCTACACCGCAAACAATTCGCTACGAGATCCCACCGCGCCGCAATGGGTCCCTTTGACTCCGGTACCGGTAAGCAACGGCGGCAGTCAGGTAGGCCCGATTCCGGTTGAGAGGAGTTTCGCGACCGGAGTGTACGACTACGGCACGAACGAAATGATCCTGTACGGAGGCATAACCACTACTCCCAGTGCGCAAGCACTGAGCGATACGTGGATGCTGCAAGATGCCGCGGTTCCGCGGACGACCAGTGACTACGTACATAATGCCAGCAGCAAGAGCACGTTTAGCGACTTCGACGGCGATGGAAAAAGCGATATGACTACATTCCGGCAAGCCAGTGGCTGGTGGTTCATACAGCCGACTTCAAAGCCGCTCGGGCTTACCAATAGTTTCCCGGTGCTGTGGGGCGTGGTGGGAGATATTCCGGTCCCGGTCGATTACGACGGCGACGGCAAGACCGATTACGTTGTGTTCCGGCCGTCCACTGGAACGTGGTGGATCAAGCTCAACGGTTCAAGCACAACCATGGCCATTGGGTGGGGTGTTTGGGGCGACATTCCGGTGGCAGGCGACTTTGACGGAGACGGCAAAGTGGACCTCGCTGTGTTCCGGCCATCTGCGGGGACGTGGTTTGTCAGATCGAGCAAGACTCCGAGCTCTCCGATCATTAAGGGGGGCTTCCAGTATGGCGATATTCCGCTCGCCGGGGATTTCGATGGAGATGGGATCGTCGACATGGCGGTCTGGCGTCCTTCCGACGCCACCTGGCGCGCGCTTCTTAGCACGAACAACACGATGACGACGCTTGCCGCGTGGGGCATTTCGGGGGACACACCGATTGTGGGCGAATTCGACGGAGACGGCAAAACCGATATCGGCATCTTCCGTCCGTCCACCGCGACCTGGTGGGTGCTCCAGTCAAGCAAGTCCTACAGCAAGAGTAGCCCCCTTGTTCATCCGTGGGGCTTGCCGGGCGATGTTCCCATCGGCGGCGATTTCGATGGAGACAAGAAGTTCGACTTCGGAATCTGGCGTCCGTCGAATAATGCGTGGTATGTCATCTTGACCGGCGGCGGCAATCTGTTCTACGGATTCGGAACCGCCGGCGACGACCCGGCGCTGCGTAGTTTGGGTCCGGTGAACTGAAGCGGCCAAGCAAAGAAGCAACAATTGCAGACAGGATCGCGCTGGCGCTGTGTGCCAGCGCGATCCTGTTTGTACTTTATGGCGGTTTGGCGCGGGCGAGACCGATTCCCATCCAGGCTGCACCTCCGCCAGCGGTGGATTCCCATGAACCGCTGCTGTTGGGGACCGGTTTTGCCCGAGATGCAGTGGACGCGCCAGCGCCGACCACCTTCTATGACGTCCGCGGCTCACTTCTCCTCTACGGCTCGCATGCCGGCAATGAAAGCGCGACCGGCTCCGCGAGCACGCGCTGGTACCAGGCGACGCCAGTGTTTTATCTGTTTATAGCCGGGACTCCGAACATACCTGGAGAGCACTTGGCCGTCGAAGTGAAAACGGCGAAATCGGGAATTGTGCAGCTTCCGGTTGCCCCGTTTGAAAATCCCGGCAACCGGTGGTTACTCAAACGCATCTCGCTGAACCAAGTGCGAGGCGCCGAGGCGTTCCGCATTGTTGCGGTGGATGGATCGGCCACGCCCGGCGTTTGGCTGGGGTTCTCCCAGCCGTTTCTCGATACGCGCACCGCCTGGCCGTGGCTTTTAAAACAGACATTCCTGATCCTTTTGACCGCGGCAGCGGCGGTTGTGGGTTTGCTCTCGCCTGGCTTGATTCTGCGGCAAAAGGCGCCTGCACTTTCACCGATCTGGATTCCGGCGCCCGGGCTGCTGCTATTCGCGTTGATTGGAGTAGCGGCCTGGGTTGCCCCGCACGTGTTCGGATCTCCCGCTTTGATTTGCCGTGCATGCCTCGGCCTGGTGATCCTGGCGGCTACGTACGAGTTCGTTCGGTACCCGCTTTCCAGTTTCACGCGCCCGGCCGAACGAAAAGCGCTTTTGGTTCTACTTGTATTGACCGCGCTCGCGATCGGAAAGAGTATGTATTCGCTCGGCCCGGTGGGAGAGCTGTTTCACGACGAGATATCGAGAACGCTCGCCGTAGGCCCGCTCAGCGATAGCCGGCACCCGTATTTCATTCCGGAGCTGATCGCAACGCGCTCCGCCCCATACGGCCCTCTTGCCAAAGAGCTGTACGAGACATGGAACTTTTCGGACCGCGGCCCGATGGCGGGTCTCGCGGCCACGCCAATTGTCCTTTCCGGTCCTGTGTCGATCCTTGCGCAAAAGCCTGAGGAAGTGTGGACTCTCTTCGATGAGCGCGGATTCATGGCATATCGAATTGCCATGATCGTCATGGCGGCGATGACGGTTCCTTTTGTTTTCGGCCTCGCCCGCGTGTTCCTTTCAGAAGAGTGGGCCCTCATTGCCGCTTTGGTCACGATGGGCTCTCCGTTTGTGATTCATGACATTTACTACACGTGGCCGAAGCTGGTTGCAGCCGGATTTGTTTTGCTGGGTGCTTACCTGGTTTGGGAATCACGGATGTTTTTGGCCGGGCTCGCGCTGGGGATCGGATATCTGTTCCATTCATCGGCGCTGCTGTTTGCGCCGGCGTTGGTTGGAATGCTGATCCTCTCGCAGCGAGGCAAGATTCGCCGCTGGGTGGCCGGCACAGCGTGGCTGATAGCGGGTGGCGCGGTGTGTCCGATCTTTTGGAGAGTCTTCAACCAGGGCCACTATACGCAAGGCCGGTTTCTTTTTTTCCTCATATACTCCGGGGAGCACTGGCCGCCCACAGTGAGCCAATGGCTCCACTACCGGTTGGATAGCGTGCTGAACACCCTCGTGCCACTGAACGTGGTCCTGTTCCACGCGAGCCATCCGAACCTGAATGCGTTTGAAGGCGCGTCGCCGGCGGTGGTGCATTTCTTTTTACAGCCGTGGTGCTCGGTTCCGTTTGCGGCGGGGATTGTGTTTTTCTTCTGCCTGTTGCGGCTGATGTATGTGGGCGTTCGAAAAGCGCCGTGGTGGGTGCTGCTGGTGTTCGCGATTCCCTTTCTGCTGTTCACGGCTTTTACCGGGATCGACAACTCAGGCTTGCTGAAAGAAGGACTACACGCCTGGTTCCTGGGACTGATGACTTTTTCGGTTGTGATGTGGAGCCGTTTTGAGGGGTCTCAGACGTTCTGGAAAATTTGCAATTGGGCGCTCGCGGCGCGCGGAATCGAGGTGCTGCTGATGATGCTGCTTCCTGCGATGTGGACGCGGCATGCAGTGGTTGAGCGGCCGTTCGTGGGGACGGATGTTCTAGCGCTCTTCGTGATGCTGGGCGCGACGGCGTGGCTCTATGGGTATGCGTTTGCGAGGATTAGGGAGATGGGGCGGGCAGTGAACTGCCCGCCGGCACGGTAAAGCGTGCGCCACAACAGCGCTACTGCACCATGCGCTTTTGTTTGCGCAGGATGGCGGGGAGTTCGTAATCGTCCGCCGCGGGCGATTCCTGGGCTGCCGGTTCGGGTTGGGATTCCTGGGCGGCTGCGGGCTGCTCGACGGCTTCGCTTGACCCTACGGCAGCGGCACGCGCGAGATCCGGCGCACTGGTGGCCGAAAACGGGAAGTGCGGACTGCGGCGTTCGATCTCCGGCAGCGAGTCGCGCTGGAAGCCAGTGGCGATCACGGTGATCTTTACAGTGGAGCCCATCTTCTCGTCCAGAACCACACCGAAGTTGATCTGCACGTCCTCGTTCTGCGTGGCCTTACGGATCAGGTTGCAGGCTTCGTTCACGTCGTGAATGCCGAGCTGGCTCGAGGCTGTAATGTTGATGAGCACGCCGCGAGCGCCCAGTACCCCGCCCTCTTCCATGAGCGGGCTGTCGATGGCTTTTTGCGCGGCTTCAACAGGCGCGTTTTCTCCCGAGGCGACAGCCGTGCCCATCATTGCGTAACCCATGCCGAGCATGATGGTGCGGATATCGGAGAAGTCACGGTTGATGAGTCCAGGGGTGGTGATGATGTCGGCAATGCCCTGCACGGCTTGCCGCAAAACGTCGTCGGCGAGGCGGAAGGATTCGAAGAAGCTGGTACCGCGCGGGGCGAGACCGAGGAGCTTTTCGTTGGGAATGCTGATGACGGTATCGCAGCTTCCGGCTAGCTCGGCGAGGCCGCGTTCGGCCTGTCGCATGCGGCGCGGTCCTTCGAAGGCAAAGGGCTTTGTCACCACCGCGACGGTCAGCGCGTTCAATTCTTTGGCAAGCGAAGCGACGACAGGCGCCGCTCCGGTTCCGGTGCCGCCGCCTAAGCCGGCGGTGACGAACACCATATCGGCGCCTTCCAGGATCTCGATAATCTGCTCGGTGTCTTCCAGCGCCGCTTGACGACCCACGGAGGGGTCCGCGCCGGCTCCCAATCCGTTGGTGAGCTTCTTGCCGATCGCGAGTTTGTTCGCGACCGGGGATGCGCCCAGGGCTTGCTTATCGGTGTTCAAGGCGTAGAACTCGACACCGCTGAGTCCTTCCTGAACCATTCGCGTGACTGCGTTGGTGCCACCGCCGCCGACACCGACTACTTTGATGCGGGTGCCTAACTGGACCTCATCTTCAATCAAGAATTTCAAATCTTCCGCCATTCGTTACCTCTAAAAGCCGCTCCCTCACGGTCGCGGTTCTGTCATTTCGAGACCAGGCCGGCGAGTCCAACGGGGGCCCGCTTCCAATCACGCTTCAGTTTCAATCGCCCGGAGTACATGGCCAGACCCGCGGCCGTTGTCCATAGCGGGTTGTCCAGCTCCTGGGGCCAATCTTCAATTCCGGTGGCCAGGCCATTGCGCGCCTGGCAGTTCAGTACGCGTTCCGCAAGATCGCACATGCCGGGCAAGAGCGACCCGCCGCCGGTTAAGACGGCGCCTTCGAGTAACGATCGCTCCATGCCGACGCGCAGGATCTCAGCATAAACTTTTTCAAAAATTTCTTCGGCGCGAGCTTCGAGAATTTCGTTCAATTCGCGGCGCGGGGCTTCGCGCATGGCGCGGCCTTCGGCGGATGGAATCTCGACCAGGGTGCTATCGGAGCCGGTCCCGGTGATCGCGTATCCGTATTCGCGCTTCAGATTCTCGGCGTCATCGTAATTCACTTTAAGCAGCCAGGATACATCGCGCGTGAAATGCTCCGCGCCGACCGGGATGACGGTGGCGAGCAGCAGGGCGTCGCCATCGTAAACAGCGACGTGCGTGGTGTGGGCGCCGATATCGACAAGAACTACGCCACGCGCACGATCTTCGGGCAGGACGGAGGCATACGCCGCGGCAATTCCTTCAAAGATGGATTCTTCGACACCGAGATGCGCTTTGTGGACCGCCGCGATGAGCCCCTGGTGATCCTGCATGGAAACGGTGACCACATGGACGTTGGCCTCCAGCCGGGCACAGAGAATGCCCTTGGGATTGCGATACCCGGCGCGGCCGTCGAGCGTGAAATCCTGGGGGCAGATTTGCAATACCTGGCGGTCTTCTTCGAGGCGGACACGGGCGGCGAGTTCCACAGAATAGCGCAGATCGTCGGGTTCGATCTCACGCCTCCGGCCAAATTCGTAGAGGCCCCGGCTATTCATACCGCCGACGCAGCCGCCGAGGCCGATGACCGCCGATTCGGGAGAAGCCTGCGCGCGCGCTTCGGCCTCTTGCAGTGCAAATCGAATGCTCGCGGCAAGCGCCTCCTGATCGGAGAGGCGTCCTCTATTCCAGGCGTTTGCCCCCGGCGCTTCTCCGTATCCGAGAAACCGGAGCGACTCTGACTCCAGCGCGCAAATGACCACACGCGTGCCGGCGCTGCCGAGATCCAGCCCGACCGCCAGCTTCGTTTTACCGCTCACCCTGATCGTCTCCTACTGCTGTAATCACACCATCGACACGCAAATCCAGCGTTCTGGCATCGGGACGTTTTTCCCGGATCTCGCTGTAATTCGCCAAAAAATTCTGCAAACGCTCAGTGAAGTTTTCCTCGCCGAGCATGAGGTTCACCACGCTGCCGTCCACGTGTTCCGCTACGATCAGATCGTTCGGATCGGCTACGTTCACTTCCGAGATCTGCTCACCGAGCGGCCCGATCTCCTTTAGCATGCCGAGCACCCGGCGGACGCGCGCGCGGCGGTTCTCCAGCTTTTCATTCTCCTCCACGCCCGTGATGACCGGCAGCGTGAATTTCGCCGGAACGCGCGGACGCAAAATATATCCGTCTTTATCGATTAAAGCGTACTGCCATGGGCCGTCCCGGCGAGCGGGATGAAGGCGGACAAAAGCAACCGGGACACGCTCCTGAATCCGGACCTTCAGCGTGTTCGGCCAGATCTTCGAAACCGTCGCGTCCTCCACCCAGTCAATCGCCAAAAGCTGTTCGCGGCGGTTTTGTATCGGGACCAGGTACAAGCTCCGGCCAAGATCCTCCGCGAAGATGTGACGGATCTGGGAAGTCGACGCATAACGTATTCCCTCCACAAGTAAATTCGGGCTGCGCCCGGCGTAATCGTCCGATTCCGGGATGCGGAAGCGGTCATCCTGAATGAGAAACTCTTCGGTGCGGTGCCAGCCGTAGAGCGTGGTCACCATCAGGAACACGCCTGCGATCAGCCAGAAGGTGAAGCGCTTCCAGCGGATGCCCTCAAACAGCGAGGCGGGCTGTTGCTCCTGGCGAGGCATCAGGCCGCAGCCTCCCGCAGTTGCTCCAGAATGCGGTCGGCGGCTTGCGAAACGCTGCCTGCGCCGAGCGTGATGATGAGGTCTCCGGGTTGGGCGGCGGCGGCAATCGCGGCGATGCCTTCCTCCATGCTGGGCGCGTAATGGGCGGAGCGGTGCCCGTAGGAGCGGATTTTTTCGAGCAGCCCTTCGGCACTTATTCCGGGTATGCGGGGTTCGGAGGCAGCGTAGATATCGAGCAGATACAGATCGTCGGCCTGATGAAAGGCGGTGCCGAACTCGTCCAGAAGATGTTTCGTGCGCGAGAAGCGATGCGGCTGGAAGAGCACATGGATGCGGCGATAGGGCCCAAGCTTCGCGGCGGCGAGCGTGGCCTTCACTTCGGTGGGGTGGTGGCCGTAATCATCGACCACGGTAATGCCGCGCTCGACGCCCCGGATGGAGAAACGGCGATCGACGCCTGTGAATGCAGCCAGGCCGTCCCGGATCTGGTTGAGAGGAACATCCATTTCGAGACCGACGCCGAGCGCGGCTGTCGCGTTTAGAACGTTGTGCAGGCCGGGAACGGCGAGATGAAATGTGCCAAGCTCCGTACCGCGGCGGCGAATGGCGAACTCGCTTTCGGTAGAACCGAGGGTGACGTTCTCGACTTCGAGATCGACCTGTGCGGAGCGCCCATAGGTGATGGTGCGACGGCGAACGGCGGGAAAGATCTGCTGGATATTTTCATCTTCCATGCAAAGGACCGCCGCGCCATAGAAAGGAACTTTGTTGACGAACTCGGTGAAGGCGTTCTGGATGTCAGCGAGGGACGGATAGTGGTCTAAATGTTCGCGATCGATATTGGTGACGACGGCGATGATCGGCGCGAGCTTGAGGAAAGATCCATCGCTCTCATCCGATTCGACGACCAGAATGGAGCTCTTGCCGACACGCGCATTCGAGCCCTGGAGCCCGGCGACACGGCCACCCACGACCACCGTGGGGTCGAAATTCGCGGCGTTCAGGATGGAGGCGACCATCGACGTGGTGGTGGTTTTGCCATGGCTTCCGGCGATGGCCACGCCAAATTTGAGGCGCATGAGCTCGGCAAGAAGCTCTCCGCGCGGAATGACGGGAATCTGGAGGCGGCGCGCTTCGGCAACCTCCGGGTTATTCGGATCGAGCGCCGAGGTGACTACGATGGCTTTCGCGCCCATCACGTTTTCCGCGCGGTGGCCTAGATGGATGGACGCGCCGAGTTTCGCGAGACGATCGGTGATGGGAGTGGATTTGAGGTCGGAACCTGAAACTTGGTAGCCCAGAGTGAGCAGAACTTCGGCGATACCGCTCATGCCGATGCCCCCGATTCCCACGAAGTGCACGTGTTGGGGCTTGAAAAACATTCCTGAAAAGTATTGTTCCGGCTTTGGAGCTAAGTGTCAATCAGAATCACTCAACTTTTGGCCGCTTCCTCCATAATGTCTGCTGCGCGTTCGGCCGCGCCCGGTTTCGCGAATTGGCGGACGCGAGCGCGCATTTGCTCCAACTCATTGGTATGTTGGCGCAAGCATTCTATCTCTTCAAAAATCCGTTTCCCGCTCATTTCGCGGTCCAGGACCATCTTCGCAGCGCCGGCATTCACCAGCGCTTCAGCGTTTCGCCGTTGGTGATCGTCGGCAGCGGTGGGCAAAGGCACTAGAACCGAGGCCATGCCGGCAGCCGAGATTTCGTTCACGGCGCCGGCACCGGCTCGTCCCACCACTAAATCGGCTTGCGCGAAGGCTTCCGGCATGTTGCGGATGAAAGGAACCACTTCGCCCTCGACCCCCGCAGTCGCGAATTCTTCGGCGAGCGCCTGATGTTCGTTCGGCCCGGTTTGGTGTACGAGGCGCACGGGCGAGCCGCTGTCGCGGAAAAATTTCCAGCTCTCGCGCAGGCCGCGGTTCAAGGTTCGTGCTCCGCGGCTGCCGCCCGTGATCAAAACCGTAAATGGTCCGGATCGTTTCGGGGTGAGCGCGAAGAATTCGGGACGGACGGGCAGTCCGGTCACTTCGCATCTCGAAAGCGGAAACCACCGGCGGGCCGATTCGAAGCCGAGCAGGACGCGGTAGACGCGGCGAGCGACCTGCCGGTTCGCAAATCCCGGAATGGCATTGGGCTCCATCACCACGAGCGGCGTGCCGTTGAATATGGCGGCGAGCATCACGGGTCCGGCTACATAGCCGCCCATGCTGAAGACGGCTTTCGGCAGGAAGCGCCGCAGGATCTGGAGTGCAGCGGCAACGCTCACGGGCAGTTGAACCGCGGATTGTACCTGCTTGCGGAAGCCGACGCGATTCAGGCCACTGCTCTTGACGAAGGCCATGTCGTAGCCGGCCTCGGGGACCAGGCGGGATTCCATGCCGTCGGGCGTGCCGATAAAGAGGAGGCGATGGCCGCGTTCGCGCAGCACGCGGGCGACCGCGAGCGCGGGAAAGATGTGACCGCCAGTGCCGCCGCCGGTCAGGATGAAGGAGTGAGGCATCAGGCAGTGTGTTCACTCACACTTAACAGCATGCCCATGAGGAGCAGTGTGCTGAGAAGCGAGCTGCCGCCGTAGCTGATGAAGGGCAGCGGGATACCTTTGTTCGGCACCAGATCGAGCACGACGCTGACGTTGATCAAAGCCTGGACGACAACACAGACGGTTACGCTGAGTGCGAGATAGCGGCCGAAATTGTCGCCGGCCCGGATGTAGGTTCGCAGGCCGCGCCAGAGCACGACCAGAAAGGCGATCAGCACGAGAGCGGAGCCGAAAAAGCCGGTTTCTTCACCTACCACGCCATAGATAAAGTCCGTGTGAGCTTCGGGCAAGTAGAGCATCTTCTGGCGGCTCTCCATCAACCCCACACCGGTAATGCCGCCGGAGCCGACCGCGATTTTGGCCTGAAGTTGCTGGTAGCCGGGATCGCTCGTCGAAGCGGTCTGCTTGGCGTAGTTCAGAATTCTCCCCCCCGGATCGATTTTCGCGAGCAGCTTGTGATCTTTGTCGATAAAGTCGATGGCGCGCGCGAGCCGGTAAGGTTTCATTGCAATAAAGCCGAGCCCGAGAACGATTCCTAGAGCACCGCAGATTGCCAGATAGCGGTACTCGATGCCGGCCACAAAGATGACGGCAAACGTGGTAGCGACGAGGACGACGGCCGTTCCGAAATCGGCGATGGCGACAGCAAGCGCGACCACCGAGATAGAAACAGCAATGGGCCCGAGCGTATGCCGTTCATTGATCGTTCCCATACGGCGACACAGGAAAAAGGCCAAAAAGAGCGCCAGAGCTGGTTTCGCGAGTTCCGAAGGTTGCAATGAGAACGGCCCGGCTTTCAGCCAGCGATGGCTGGTGCTGTCCGTGATGTACACGGCTACGAGTAGCAGCAGCACCACGCCCAGGCCGGCAAACGCGAATTTAGGATTGTTCCATTGCCGGTAGTCGCGCTTCATGCAGTAGAGCAGAATGGCGAAAGAGAACACCGCCCAGCCGAGCTGCCGGAGGAAGAAATAAGTGGTCGAGACGTGATATTGCAGCTCAGCGAGGATAGAGGACGAGCTGTAGACCATCACCAGCCCGAAACATACGAGCGTGAGGACGGTGAGGAACAAAATCCAGTCGGTCTTGAGGCGTTGGGCCATTTTCGGTTACTGCAATCCCGCGACAGTTTCTTTAAATTTGCGCCCGCGTTCTTCGTAGTTCTGAAACTGATCGAAGCTGGCGCAGGCCGGGGCCAGCAGAACGGTTTCCCCAGGACGCGCATGCTTGCGCGCATACCGTACTGCTTCCTCCAGAGTATGACAATCCACCAGCGGCACGGCATCTTGGAGGGCGGACTTGATAAGCGGAGCGGCCGCATAAGGATAGGGCGGTTCGGCGCCGATCAACAGCGCGGCCCGTGCCTTGGCGGCGAGCGGCTTTTGGAGCGGAGTGTAATCGCTGCCTTTATCTTTGCCACCCAAAATGATCCACAAGCCGCCTGGGAAGGCATCGATGGCTTTCAAGGTTGCGTCCACGTTCGTGGCTTTCGAATCGTTGAAATATTCGACGCCGTCGAGCTGACGGACGAATTCGATGCGGTGCTCAACACCGGGGAACGACGAGACGGCCGCGCCGATTGCTTCGGATTTCGCGCCCGCCAGATGCGCCATCAACGCCGCCGCCATGACATTATCCACGTTGTGCAGACCGCGCAGCTTAATCTGGGAACGAGATAGGAAGGGCCGGCCATTGAGCAGAATCTTTTCGCCGCGCAGGCAGACGCCGCAAGGCACCTGCCGCGACGAACTGAACCAGTAAAGCTGAGCTTTGGTGCGCCGGGCCAAGCCGCGGCAAGCCGCATCATCGTAATTCAACACGGCAAAAGCATCCGGACGCTGGGTTTCAAATAAACGTGCTTTGGCGTCTACATAACTCTCAAAGGTGTGATGGCGGTCCAGATGATCGGGCGTGATGTTCAGGCAGGCGGCGATTCCGGCTTGAAAGTGCTCGATGGTTTCCAACTGGAAGCTGGAGAGTTCGAGAACGTTCCACTGATCTTTGCAGGACGAAGCCACCATAGACGTAACGGCGGTCCCGATATTTCCGCCGACCTGCGCCGCCACGCCGCATTGCTGGAGCAGGTGGCCGGTGAGGGCCGTGGTGGTGGTTTTTCCGTTCGAACCCGTAATGCCTATGACGGGTCCGTTGAGAAAATACGAAGCCAACTCGACTTCGCCAATCACGCGGATGCCGCTATTGCGGGCGGCGACGAGCATGGGCAAGTCGTTGGGGACCGCGGGCGAGGGCACGATGAGATCCGGCGCCCTACCTTGATCGCAGATATAGCGATCTTCCTGGAGGACCACCGGGACACTGAGGGCGTCGAATTTCGCCTGCTCCGGCGGGGGCAGAGGCTGGGAGTCCATGGCGCGAACGCGCGCCCCGTGTTGAAGCAACAGTTCCGTGGCTGCCAGGCCGGACCGCTTGGCGCCGATCACCAGGACGTATTTACCGCGAAGATCCAAGATTCAGTTACTCCTGGCGTCGAGACGAGTCTCGACGCGGCACGCTAAAGCGTGCGCCACATTCCATTACCTTAGCTTCAATGTTGTCAATGCGAACAAAGCCATGACGAGACCGGCGATCCAGAAGCGTACGATGATTTTCGACTCCGACCAGCCCAACGCTTCAAAGTGATGGTGAATGGGCGCCATCTTGAAGATGCGCTTACCGCCCCGAAGCCGGTAGCTGCCGACTTGCAAAATCACCGAGAGCGCCTCGATCACATACACGCCGCCGATAAAGGCCAGCAGCACTTCCTGTTTAATCAGTACCGCGACCACGCCCAAGCCACCGCCCAGAGCGAGCGATCCCACGTCGCCCATGAAGATCTGCGCGGGGTGGCAGTTGTACCAAAGAAACCCGAGACTCGCCCCTACCATCGAGGCGCAGAAAATAGTCAGTTCCTGGGAGTGCGCCAGATGGGCCAGATCCAAGTAATTCGAAAAGAATACGTTGCTCGATACGTAAGTCAGGGCCGTCATCGCGCCGGAAGCAATGATCATCAGGCCGATGGCGAGCCCGTCGAGGCCATCGGTTAAGTTCACGGCGTTTGAAGAGCCCACCATGATGAAGACGATGAAGATGTAAAAAAAGACGAAGGCCAGCGGATAGGTCCAGAAATTCTTGGTCCAGCTTTCGACCAGCAGGTCGGGCTTAAACTGCTTGAAAAACGGGACGTTGACGGCGGTCGAATAGGCTTTGTCGGCATGCAGCAACAATAGGCAGAAGCCCACGATCATGGCGCACAAGACCTGCGCCGCAAATTTTTGTTTTCCTGTCAGCCCCAGATTGCGCTTTTTCGAGATTTTGGCGTAATCGTCAAAGAAGCCGATGAGGCCGAAACCGAGCAAGCCGAGCAGCGCGATCCAGATGTATTGGTTGCGGAGGTCGGCCCAGAGCAAAGTAGGAATGACAATCGCAGTCAGGATGAGAATACCGCCCATGGTGGGAGTGCCAGCCTTCTTGCGATGCGATTGCGGGCCCTCTTCGCGGATGTGCTGTCCGAAGCTCCACTCGGAGAGCTTGCGAATCATCCACGGCCCCAGTGCCAAGGAAAGCGCGAGAGCCGTTAAACTGGCGAGAGCCACGCGAACGGTGATGTAGCTGAATACGCGCGCAGCCGGAATATAGCGATGAAGTACCTGGTAGAGGAGCCAGTAGAGCATTTATGCCTCCATTGTGGCGAGTGCCCGCTCCACCTGAATTCCTCTCGATCCTTTGAATAAAATTGCGTCGCCCGGACGTACAAAGCCTCGCAAAAATTCGCCTGCGGCATCGGGGTCGTCAAAAAAAAGCGCGGCGTGATCAGCTAGACCGGCCTGTTTGGCTTGTTCGACCATCAGGCGGCTCACGCCGCGCACCCCAACTAGCACATCTACGCCTGCACGCGCCACATAGGCACCTACGTCGCGATGCAAACTCTCGGCCATGTGGCCAAGCTCGAGCATCTCCCCCAGCACCGCAATTCTGCGCTGCGCCGGTTCTTCCCGAAGCACGTCGATCATGTTGCGGACGGCTTCGGGATTGGAGTTATAAGAATCGTTCAAAATCGTGATGCCGCGCCAGTGGCTCCGCTGGCCCCGCATTTTGCCGGGAGCGAGCGCGCGGACTGCATCGATGAGCGAGTGAAAATCGAGTTCAAAGATGCGAGCGACGGCAAGGCCCGCAAGAATGTTCGAAATACTGTGGCGGCCGGCAAGATTGCTCTCAAACCGGACGCCGTCCACAGTGAATGCTACACATTCCGAGCCGATTTGGGCATCTGTTGCGCGGACATCGGCGTCCGGCGAGAAGCCGTAGGTGATGACGCGGCCGCGATGGACTTCGCGGAAGCGTAGAACGCGTTCGTCATCGGCGTTCAGGACAGCGGTTCCGGACGGCGGCAGCGATTCGATCAGTTCGCGCTTCGCCGCGGCGACGCCTTCGATGGAATCAAAGGCTTCGATGTGGGCGTAGCCAACGTTGGTGATGACGCCGATATCGGGCGCGGCGATTGCAGCAAGCTGGCGGATTTCACCTGCGTGGTTCATGCCCATCTCCACCACGCCCGCTTCGGCGTCGTCGGGCATGCGCAGTAATGTCAGGGGCAGGCCGATGTGGTTGTTCAGATTGCCAATTGTTTTGCCGACTTGGAAGCGCGTGCCCAGGAGCGCCGCGATCACTTCTTTCGTGGTGGTCTTGCCGGCGCTGCCCGTGACAGCAATGAGTGACCGGCCCCACTGACGGCGCGCGCAATGGGCTACCGCCTGCAGGGCTTTCAGCGTGTCCGGAACCTGGAATAGAACGCCTTGCGCCTCGACCGGTTCGCTTACCACCGCGCCAATGGCGCCGCGGCGGAAAGCGTCCGCAACAAAAGCATGTCCGTCGAAGCGCTCGCCGCGAATTGCGAAATAGAGATCGCCCGGAGCCAGCGTGCGCGAATCGTTGCTCCAGCCGGTGATGCGCTGGGAGAGCGATGTTGAGACTTGCGCTCCGGTGGCGGATTGGACCTGGGCAAGGGTTAATTGCATTAATGTGGAAACCGCTAACTGCGGTCTCCGTAGCCGTAGGAGCGCAACACGCGGCGCGCAACTTCGCGATCGTCGAACGGAATGGGACCGTCCTTCAAAATCTGATACGTCTCATGACCTTTGCCCGCCAGAATAACGACATCTCCCGGCTCGGCCGCTTCGATTGCTTTCTTGATGGCGCGTTCGCGGTCGGGCTCGGCCACACAGGGCGTATCATAGCGCCGCAAACCCACGATCGCGTCGTTCATGATCGCCAGCGGATCCTCGCTGCGCGGATTGTCGGACGTGAGCACCACGAAGTCGCTCAACTCCGCAGCGGCCATTCCCATCAAGGGCCGCTTTGAGCGGTCACGGTCTCCGCCGCAGCCGAACAGCGTAATCACGCGTCTTGGCTTCATGCCGCGCGCCACGGAAATGACGTTCCGCAGCGCATCATCCGTATGCGCGTAGTCAACGACTACCATGAACGGCTGCCCTTGCTCCACCCGTTCGAATCTCCCCGGAACTCTTTGCATTTGCTGTATCCCTTGTTGAATGTGCTGCTCGCCGATGCCGTGGGTCAGCGCCACCGCACAAGCGAGCAGGATGTTGTACACGTTGATATGGCCAACCAACGGGGATTCCACCTGGAAGCAACGCTTGCCCGTCGAGACGGTCATCCGCAAGCCGTCGAAACGGGAATCGACTACGGCCGGGTAAATCCAGGCCGCTCCCTTACGGTCGCGGTTCTGTTCCGGTGGTTGGGTGCTGAACAAGAACAGCTCGGTTTCGGATGCTGTTTCGACGTTGCGAACCAGCTCGTCATCCGCGTTCAAGACCGCGAAGCGGGGGGGAGGACCGCTCCGCGGCCTGAACAGTAGCTGCTTGGCAGCGAAATACGATTCCATCGTGTGGTGGTAATCCAGATGGTCTCGTGTGAAATTCGTGAACGCCGCCGTATGGAAGTTCATGGCGTAGATGCGCCCCAGATCGAGCGCATGAGAGGACGCTTCGAGCGTCGCGTGCGTTCCACCGGCCTCTTCCAGTTCGTGGAACATGCGGAAGAGGTCGAGCGATTCGGGGGTGGTGTTGACAGCGGGCAACACACGCCCGGCTAAGTGGTATTCGATGGTGCCGACGAGCGCAGTCGTTTTGTCCGCCGCGCGGAGGATGGAGTCGATCAGCAGCGTGGTGGTCGTTTTGCCGTTCGTGCCGGTCACGCCGGTTAAAGCGACGCGTTCGTCAGGCCGGTTGTAGAAATTTTTCGCGGCCATGGCGAGCGCATGGCGTCCATGAGGCACTTGCAGCCAGGGTCCGTTGAAGCCGCCAGGAGCAGGACGGTCGCTCACCACCGCGATGGCACCACGTTGCAGCGCAGAATTGGCGAACTGAGCGCCGTCCACTTTCGACCCGGCGAAGGCGAAGAACAGATAACCGGGGGCGGCTTTGCGGCTGTCGTAAGCGAGGCCGTACACTTCTTTTTCGAGCAGGCTGGCAGAAGGCTGAGAGACCAGCGGGATACCAGTGAGAATGTTGCGAAGCGTCATCGGGCGAACCTCACGCTGATGTGCTGCCCCGGCAATAAGAGCGCGCCGGCGGGCGGGTTCTGCGCGCGCGCCATTCCATCGCCGAACATCTCGACTTCGATGCCGGCCTGCGCGGCCTGCTGCATAACATCTTTGACGGTTTCACCGACAAAGTTGGGTACTTTGGGCGCGTTCGGGTCCGCGGCGACTAATTCGCCTTGTCCAGAGGCGGCTTGCATCTCCTCCGCGGTGGGCGGGTCGAGAGCGGCCAGGCTCGTGTCGTCCACATCTTTATCCTTGGACTTGAGCTTCGCGGCTTTCTTCTGCTCCTTCTCCTGCTGCGCGAGTTCCATTTCCTCGATTTCTTCGGGCACGTCGCGAACGATGCCCATGCGGCGGAGCGCGTCGGTGGTGACCCTCGCAAACACCGGACCCGCCGCCGAACCGCCGTAACCGGCCTCGCCGGAGGTTCCGGTGATCGTCACTACAACCACGAGGGATGGATCGTCCAATGGCGCAAAGCCCATAAAGGACGCGTTGTATTTGTGCGTGTAGACGTGATGGGCGAAATCGAAGATTTGGGCTGTACCGGTTTTTCCGGCAATCGTGAAACCGACCACGTGGATTCTGTGGCCGGTTCCGCCGGGCTCGGTGATGACGCGGCGCATCATCATCCGCATCTTGGCTACCGTATCGGGCCGAAGAATCCGCTCCGGAGCGGCGTATTGCATCATCTGTTTCTGCCCGCCGGGGGCCTCTTTCCAGGCGACCAGGTGCGGATGAACCAGATAACCGCCATTCGCGATCACGCTCGCGGCTTGGGCAAGTTGAACGGAGGTCACGCCGATTTCGTGGCCCATGGGAACCGAGCCGATCGAAGTCGGCTGCCAGCGCTTCAGAGGACGCAGCAGGCCGGGGGCTTCGGCGGGAAGTTCGATTCCGGTGCGGTGTCCAAAGCCGAAGCGGCGGATGTAGTTATACAGGTTCTGATTGCCAACCTGCATGCCGATGCGAATCGCGCCGATGTTGCTCGAAAAGGCGAGTACGTCTTCCATAGAAAGCGCGGGGTAGGGCTTGTGATCGTGCACCACGCGTCCGAACAGCTTCATTACGCCATTGCCGCAATTGATGATGGAATTCGGCGTCAAATTCGTGGTTTCCAACGCAGCGGAAAGTGTAATTACCTTGAAAACGGATCCGGGTTCAAAAGGCGCGACCACGGCCAGATCTTCGCGTCCGGTCGGCTTCTGGCCGGATCGGAGGTGTTCGTTCGGATCGTAAGTCGGATAGTTTTCGAGCGCCAGCACTTCGCCGCTTTTAGGATTCATCGCGACCAGACTTCCGTGCTCGGCATGATTTTCGACAACAGCCGCGCGCAGCGCTTGTTGGGCGACGTACTGCAGTTCGCGATCGATCGTCAGTCCGATGTTCTTGCCCATCACGGCCGCTTTCTGGACTTCCGAGGCGTAGGGGTGCTCACGCGCATCGCGCTCGACGCGCAGCCAGCCCGGCTTACCGGAGAGTTCGCTGTTGAACTTTAGTTCGATGCCCGCCGCACCTTTGCCTTCGCCGTCCACATTGCCGATCACGTGCGCCGCGACATCGCCGTTCGGGTAGGTTCGTACGCTTCCTTTACGGACTTCGAGCCAATCGAGATGCATGGCTTCGAGCGCGGAAGCCTGTTCGTCGGTGGCGCGCTGGTCGACCACGAGATAGCCGTGATGGCGCTTGGCGGCGGCTTCGATATCGTCTTCCAGCTTATTCGCATCCAGATCAAGGACGCGTGCCAGCAGATCGGCCGCGATTTCTTTACCGGGGATGCGCTTCGGGTTTACGACGACAAACTGAGACGGAGAACTGATGGCGAGCGGGTTGCCGTTGCGATCGTAAATGGTCCCGCGCGGGGCTTCTATGGGTTCCAATGCTTGCTGCTGGGTTTCGGCGCGGCGGGCGTATTTGTCATGGGAAATGACTTGCAGGTCAAACAGCCGGAAGATAACAAGAAGGGCCCACCCAAGGAGGATGAGCCCTACAACCAGCGCTCGTTCGATAGATTTTTCAAGTGGCGCGTGCGGTGATTCCGGCATAGTTCACGGCCAATGGGCAAGCGTCGAGGCGAGTCTCGACGCGGCACGCTAAAGCGTGCGCCACGGAATGTGCTAGCGGGCCACCTCGGTGCTGCTGAAAGGCATGCGATTGCGGGCTTCCGTCTTGCTCTTCGATTCAAGAGTCATCACCTGGGTCGGTTGCGGCTCGGACATTTTGAGCGTCTTGGCGAGCTGCTGCAGACGATCGAGGCTCAGCAGCTTGGCCTCTTGGAGATCGAGTTTGGCGTTCTCTTCCCGGAGCTGGTTCTGCTCCTGGCGCAAATGCTGCATGGTGAAGCCCGCCATGGTGTTATACGCCATCGGCGCGAGGCCGGCGATCACCAGCATGGCGGCAATAAACCCGGTCACCATGGACCGGCTCCGCGCAATCCGCGCGGCCGGATCGATCGCGCGAACAACGCCGCTGTTATCGATCTTCTTCACGAAAAAGTAGACGTCCTCGTTCGCGATCGGGCGCAATCGCGGCGAATCCGTCCGCGTCCAAACCGCCGGGGGCGCATCGGCCAGTTCTCTTACCCCGACAAAACGATTCACGAATGTTGCCAGTGACGCCATCTCTCAGTCCCTTCTTAAAGCCACTCCAATGCTCGAAGCTTCGCGCTGCGCGAAGCCGCGTTTTCTAAAACCTCTTGCCTGGCGGGCCGGATCACGTGTTTAGTGAGAATACGCGCCTTTCCGTCTCGCGCCAACTGCTGAAAGCGCTGCTTCACGCGCCGGTCTTCGGTCGACATGAAAGTCAGAACCACGAAGCGTCCGGCGGGCTTCAACCGTTCGGGAGCCAATTGCAGCAGCTTATCCAGCTCTTCCAACTCATTGTTCACCTTTAGGCGCAGCGCCATGAAGGTCTGCGTGGCGGGGTGAATTCTACCCGTTCGCGGCACGGCCTGCTCCACCACGCGAGCCAGGCGGCCGGTCGTGAGGATGGGCCGCGCGCGAACGATTGCTCTAGCTATTCTTCGCGACCTCCTTTCCTCACCCAATTCGAAAATCAAATCGGCGAGCTCCTTCTCCGGAAGCTCGTTCACTAATTCCGCCGCGGGCACTCCCTCACTGCGGTCCATCCGCATATCCAGCGGACCGTCTTCCATCAGGGAAAAACCGCGCTCCGCGCTACTCAACTGATACCGGCTGACGCCCAAATCCGCCAACACCCCGTCGATCGCCGCAACTCCGTTTTCAGCTAGCGCCTCGGGCAGCTTTGAGAAAACACCATGAAAATACCGAATACGCGCCGCGAGCGCTGCCGTATTCCGGCGCGCCGCTTCGAGCGCTTCGCGATCCCGATCGCAGGCAATCACGAAACCGCTTTGGAGCCGCTCCGCAATCGCCCGCGTGTGCCCACCTAAACCCGCCGTGACATCCACGTACGTTCCATCCGGCCGAATCGCGAGATACTCGAGCGATTCGTTGAGCAGCACCGGATAGTGCCACGTCATACATGGCTAGCGCAGTCCTTTCTTTTCGAGCGCTTTGACCTTGTCGGCCAGATCCGTCTTCGCGGTCTGTAACCGCTGCGCATAGGTTCCGCTGCCGAGCACTTCCACCCGCTGCCGGTAACAGCGCAGAAAAACTTCGTCCTTTTCCAAGCCCAGTTCGCGCCGCAACGTGGTAGGCATCAGCACCCGACCCTGGGCGTCCATTTCCACGTCTTCCCCGTAGTGATTCGCAACGAACGCGATATCGGCCCGAATATCCGCATCTTCCCCAGGCTCTTCCAGCATCTTTTCTGTGTCACGCCACACCGAAATGGGGTAAATTAACGCTGTCGAGGTATTTAATGTCGTAATAAAAACCTTTCGTTCGCCGAATCCCTCGAGATATTGCGCTATGGCCGCGGGCAATTTAAGTCGGCCCTTGTCGTCTACACGACCACTCAGAGTGCCGCGGGGGGCTTCCTCTGGCGTCTTGGCGCCGGGCTGAGCTTCTCCTTCCACTTTCGACCACTTCTACCCAATTAAAACCACTGGATCGATCCTCGCATGGTGCGTTAATCGATTGCAATAGTTTTGTTTAAGGATTTTTCCGTAAGTTGTTGTATTCGCCTTTCTTACGCCATTCGTCGTACCGCAGTTCTGTGGGGCCGGCGGGCATGGTACTTCTGGTTCTGCGAGCAGGAAAGGTGCGCAAACAACGGACCGTGTAGGCGGTCAGCGATTTTTTCGCGGGTAGGTCCAGGCGTCAAGAAGCCAGGAAAAATCCCAGTTCGTTGGGAGTACTGAAACCTTGCGCTGAGGTGGCAATGGTGGAGGCAGCCAGGATCGGCTGCCTCGGGAGGAGGGTCCACAATGATAGGCTAGAAAGCCTACTTTTTGCCGTTGTTTTCGACGCGCAGGTTGTTCGTAACCGAGAAGACGCCCGGAACGGTATTGGCCTGAACGCCAATTAAATTCTTGTCGAACTGGGAGGCCACCACGCCTTCCAGGGTAACGTGGCCGTTTTTCACGATGATGTGAATGGGCGGCAGCGCCTGGTTTCCATACCGGTCCCCAATCTGCGCGTTTCCGTAAATTTTTCTGGCCTCGGCACGGCGAATCTGCCAGTCCATGGGAGATACCGGCAATACCTCGATCTGGTTATTGACCTGGGTGACGCCCTCGATGCGTTTAACGACGTTCTCCGCGTCGGACTTCAGAACCGGATTGGTGACGGCGCCGAGCAGGGTCACGGTGCTGCCGTCGACGCGAAACGCGAGGTCGTCGAAGATCGTGTAATAGGGCAGCATCAGGAGTTCATGGCGCACCTGCTCCGCTATCCGACCTTCATGTCCGGTATAAGGCACAAAAACATCGTTGTGCTGTGCCAGCACAGTGGACGGAATCATCAGCACTCCCGAAAGTAGCAGCAGCCCAAGGTTTCTCCGCAGCACGATCTCTTACCTCCGCTTTATGAGACTGTACAAACCGCCAAGGGTTACGCCGGCGTGAATTCGAGAAAGTTCTAGCTGTGGCCGCGGTCGCGCCAGATCACGCCGCCGTGCTTCGAAAAAATACTAACAAGCAGAGTAAGCACCGCCACAAAGAAGCAAAAAGCCATCGGGTAAATAGTCCAGTTCAGGCTATACGGCCAGAGGGGAACGCAGGCAATTCCAGCGATAAAGAATACCAGCGATACCCATTTCCAATCCATAAATGCTTTCCAGATGGTTAGATGCGGGTCGCGCGGCTCAGTTGCGGGCCCGGAACCCGTAATGAAAACCATTTCTGGCAAGCCGCTGCAGTTCGTCGCGGCTGAAGCCGAAGATCTCGCCCGCCAGCGTGTATTCGTGCATCAAGTCGGTGAAGAAGAGCGCGGGGTCGTCGGTTCCGAGCACAATGGGGACGCCGGCATCCCACAATTTCCGCAGCGGATGGGAGATTAAGTTCGGTACGGCCCCGGTGCATACGTTGCTCGAAGGGCAAACCTCGAGCGGGATATCGCGGTGGCGGAGCACAGCCATCAGCTCGGGATCTTCCAGTGCGCGAATGCCGTGGCCGATGCGCTGCGCCCCGATGTGAATCGCCTGCCAGACGCTCTCCGGGCCGGACACTTCTCCGGCGTGACAAGTAAGGCCGAGTCCCGAATCGCGCGCCTTCCGGTAGAGCTGCTCGAACCAAAGCGCCGGCCCGCGTTCTTCATCGCCGCCGATCCCGACCGCTACTACTCCACGGTCGCGATACTCGCGCGCCATGTCGAAGACGCGCGCGGCCTCCGCTGCGCCGAACTGGCGGATTGCGTCGAAGATCCACCCGACCTCGATCGACGGGAACCGGCTTACTTCTTTGGTAATTGCTTCGAAGATCGCCTCAACGCTTTGCTGTTTCCACAAAATGACACCGACGGAAAGAGTGATTTCCGCGTATTTAACGTTCTGCGCAGCCAGCTTTTCGAGCAGGCGGCGCGTTGCGAGACCGTACGCCGCCGGCGAATCCAGCTTCTGGCTCACCCAAACATAAGTTTTCAGAAAGCCCGCAAAACCTCTGTAATGCAGCTTCGTACGGATCGCATCCAACGGTAGCGAGGGATCGAGTTCCTGGAGAGTCTGGGGCTCTACCGAGCCCTCCAGATGCAAGTGGAGCTCCGCCTTGGGCAAGGCGCGTAGAAACTCCTGGAGACTGGTTTGAGTCTCTTTTTCCATGTGGCTGATTTTGGGACAGGCGCACAACGGGCGCGGGCTGCACGTGCCGCCGAAAGGTTTTTTGCATTCGTTTCTGACTGGCGGTGCGGAGTCCGCGCCTTGTGCGCTCGACGGCTTGAAGGAGTTTTCCCGTAAGCAAGTTCCCTTGCCATAATAAACGTGCCATGACTGAGCAAGAGATTGAAGCAATTGCGGGCGGCTATCACGGCGATCCATTCGCGGTGCTCGGCCCACACGCTCTGAGCAACGAAGGCAAATCGGAGTGGGAGATTCGGGCGTTTTTGCCGCAAGCAAAACATGTGGAAGTGGCAATAAACGGCACGCCCGTGGCCATGCAGCGTGCTCACCCGGCGGGACTCTTCACCGCTCGTACGAGTTCGGAACCGTCGCGTTACAAGCTGCGGATCACCGACTATAACGACGCGGTGTCGGAAGCCGAGGACGCCTACCGGTTCCAGCCGCTCCTCAGCGATTTCGATTTACATCTGCACGGCGAAGGGACGAATTACGAAGGGTATAACTCCTTCGGCGCGCATCCGGTCACGGTGGATGGAGTGGCGGGGACGCGGTTTGCGGTATGGGCGCCCAACGCAATCGTGGTCAGCGTGGTGGGGAATTTCAACGACTGGGACACCCGACGGCATGCCATGCGCCAGCGCACCGGCGGGGTTTGGGAGATCTTCATTCCGGGCGTGGGGCCGGGCATGGCGTACAAATACGCGGTGAAATCCCGCTTCCGCGGCTACAGCCAGATGAAGTCGGATCCATATGCGTTCTGGATGGAAACTCCGCCGAAATCCGCGTCCATCGTTACCGACATGAGCCATTTCGAATGGCACGACCAGGGATGGATGGAGCGGCGCGCCAGTACGAATGCGCTGGATCGCCCCATTTCGTTCTATGAAGTTCACCTCGGCTCGTGGCTGCGGGGCGAGCACCATCAGCCGCTCGGGTATCGACAGCTTGCCAGCAAGCTGGTCGAATATGTGAAGCGCATGGGCTATACGCATATCGAGCTGATGCCCATCGCCGAGCACCCGTTTGCGCCCTCGTGGGGCTATCAGGTCACCGGATACTTTGCGCCCACCTCGCGCTTTGGACCGCCGGAAGACTTCATGTATTTTGTCGATTGCTGTCATCAGGCAGGGATCGGCGTCGTGATGGACTGGGTGCCGGCGCACTTTCCGAAAGATGCGCACGGCCTGGCGTTCTTCGACGGAACTGCTCTTTACGAGCACGAGGATCCGCGTCTGGGCGAGCACCGCGACTGGGGAACGCTGATTTTCAATTTTGGCCGCAACGAGGTGCGTTCGTTTCTGATTTCGAACGCCATGTTCTGGCTGAAGAAGTACCACATCGATGGGCTGCGCGTGGATGCTGTGGCGTCCATGTTGTATCTGGATTACTCGCGCGAGCCTGGCCAATGGATTCCGAATATTTATGGCGGAAACGAGAACTTAGAGGCCATCGACTTTCTGCGCAAGACTAACGAGTTAGTGCACCAGGTGCCGGGGGCGATCACCATTGCAGAAGAATCGACGGCCTTCACCGGCGTTTCGCGGCCTGTGTATCTGAACGGGCTGGGATTCACGATGAAGTGGAACATGGGCTGGATGCACGACATGCTCCATTACTTCGAGCGCGACCCGATTTATCGCAAATATCATCAGAACGACATTACGTTCAGCATGATTTATGCGTTTACGGAGAATTTCGTTCTGCCGATCTCCCATGACGAAGTGGTGTACGGTAAACGCGCGCTGCTCGACAAGATGCCGGGCGATGAGTGGCAACGGTTTGCGAATGCGCGGACGTTTCTTAGTTACATGTACGCGCATCCCGGCAAGAAACTGCTGTTCATGGGTTCCGAGATCGGGCAGACCGCCGAATGGAATTACGAGAGCGAAGTGCAGTGGTGGCTGCTCGACTACGAGATACACCGGAAATTTCAGACGTTCTGCGCGGCGCTGAACGCGCTGCATCAGAGCGAGCCGGCCTTATACGAAGTGGATTTTCAATATTGGGGATTCGAATGGATCGACTTTCACGATAGTGAGAATTCGATCATTTCTTTCGTAAGGCGGGCCAAGCGGCGCGAGGACTACTTGGTATTTGTGTGTAACTTCACTCCGACGCCGCATTACGATTACCGGATTGGTTTCCCGGAGGCGGGCGGGCATCGCGAGATTTTCAACTCGGATGCAGAGATGTTCGGCGGAAGCAATATGGGGAATGGTGGGTATATTCATGCGGAACCGACGGAATCGCATGGAAGGCCGGCATCAGCGAAGTTGATTATTCCTCCGCTGGGGGTGATGGCATTTAAGCCGGCGAGGTAGGCCGCGTGAGTTGCTTCAGCGCTTCCCGCCGAGGACAACGGGGCCTAAATTCGGCTTGCTGAACAGATCCGCTTTGAGATCTATATTCTGACTGACTTTGGAAATACAGATGTTCTCAGCTTTATCGCCCGGCTCGTTCGAAGTGTGCACGATGCGGAACGGAAACTGGACGCCGTTTACCTCCCGATAATCTGAGAGATCGGTGATGTGCTTGTAGTAGGCGGAAGTTTCACCGAAATCTTCGATGCGCGTGAGCAGATGGGTTTGCGCGTCAAAGTAAAACTTCGTGGACCCAAGATCGTTCGGCGCAACAATGACGTCCATCGGCTGCGAATCGAGCGTTTCCGGAGGCGCGGTCCGCAGCTCGGAATAGAGGGCCTTCAAATGCGCGAACCGCAGCGGATTGGCATCGATCCGAATCTCCCGCAACTTTCCTTGCGGCAGGCGCGTGAGTTTCTTCTTCTTGGAAAGAGCCCACCCGCTTTTTCCTCCATCCGATCCGAACCGCTCTCCATGTGTGATCAGTAGTACTTTGTCGGGATCCTGCCAATAAAAGGTCAGCTTCCCGGCTTCGACTTCGCGATTGTGAATGCGATCGAGAGCAGCCTCGCCACCAATCTGCTGCATGTAGAGTTTTAGGATCTCGTCGACACTTTTCGGGGCCGAATCGAGCGACAATAAAAAGAGAGCCAGAAAGAAAGTTGACAATAGAATCTCTAATTACAGGAGTAGCAAAAGGATGACAGCGCTCGAATCATTAAAGAAATACAGTATCGTGGTTGCCGACACCGGCGACATCGAAGCCATTCGCCGGGTGAAGCCGCAGGACGCCACCACCAACCCCTCTCTACTGTTCAATGCTGCCCAAAAGCAGGAGTATCAGCATTTCGTGCATGAGGCCCTCGACGAAGCGGACAAGCGGGGCGGCAGCGAAAAGCAAAAGGCAGAAGCGTTCATGGACAGGCTGGCGGTTAGCTTCGGACGCGAAATCTTAAAAATAATCCCTGGACGCGTTTCCACCGAAGTGGATGCTTCGCTGAGTTTCGACACAGAAGCGACCATGGCGAAGGCGCGGCACCTGATCGACATGTACGACAAGCTCGGCGTCGGCAGGGAGCGGATTCTGATCAAGATTGCCAGCACCTGGGAAGGCATCCGCGCCGCCGAACAACTGGAAAAAGAGGGCATCCATTGCAATTTGACGCTGCTGTTCAGCTTCGCCCAGGCGGTAGCTTGCGCGGAAGCCAAAGTCACGTTGATTTCTCCGTTCGTTGGGCGCATTTACGACTGGTACAAGAAGGAAAAGGGCGGAGCGGACATTCCGATCGACGAAGACCCCGGCGTGGCCTCCGTGACGCGTATCTATAACTACTTCAAGAAATTCGATTACAAGACCCAGGTCATGGGCGCGAGCTTCCGCAAGGTGGAGCAGATTGAACGTCTGGCGGGCTGCGATTTGCTCACCATCAGCCCCGATCTGCTGGACAAGCTGAACCAGAAACAAGATGAATTGAAGCCCGCCCTGACCGTGGAAGGCGCCAAGAAGAGCCAGGGCGAGAAGCTGCATCTGGACGAGAAGACCTTCCGCTGGAAGCACAACGAAGACCCCATGGCGGTGGACAAGCTGAGCGAGGGAATCCGGAAGTTCTACTCGGATGCGCGAAAACTGGAAAAGTTCGCCCAGAGCCTGGTGACCGAGAAAGTCGGAGCATAGTGGAGTAGGCGTTTTCGCCTGCGCTTTTCCCGCTGAAAGGGATAGTATGCGTGTACCACCGGGTCCACGGGGCTTTAAAGCACTCGGCTTCTTCGGAGGCGGCTCCGGGGCCGGAGTTCTGGAATTCCTGGCTCGAACGGCACGCGCATACGGTCCCATCTCTTCTTTCCGGATCCTGCACAAGCGCATCTACCTCGTGGATGATGCCGGCCTGGTCCGCGAAATGTTAGTGACGCGCCAGCATGAATTCGCGCGCGATGCAGGCGCGACGCTCCTGCGAGAACTGGTTGGAGACGGCCTGATCACCCGCGAAGAGCCGCGGCATCGCGAGCGCCGCCGGGTGCTCCAACCGGCATTCCATCGCGAGCAGATCGCGGAATACGCCCGCTCGATGACGGCTGAGGTGGAGCGGTTCGCAAGCGAGCTCAGGCAGGATAGCGAAATCGACATTCGGGGCGCGATGCGGCGGTTGACGCTCTCGATTGTCGGCTCGGCCCTGTTCGGCGCCGATTTTCATCAGAGCGCGGGTCAGGTAGCGCAGGTACTGGAGCGAGTGGGGCGGCGCTCCCGATGGCTGGGTACGGCGATCGCATTAATCGAACCGTTGGTGCTTGCCTATCGCCGTCTGTTTCCCGGGGCGCCCAGCCTCTTTTTCGCGCGCGAGCGCGCCGAACTCGAGCGAATCATTGCGCCCGTGGTCGAGCAGCGCCGCGAACGCCAGGGCAAAGATATCCTGTCGTTGATCCTCAATGAACGCAACGAGGATAACTCGCGCCTGAGCGAAGAAGAGGTCCGCAACGAGGTGGTGACCTTCGTTTTGGCCGGGCATGAAACCACCGCCACCGCACTGACCTGGGCGTGGTATCTGCTCTCCCGGCACACGGAAGCTCGGGAGCGCATGCAGCAAGAAGTCGACCAAGTGCTGGGAGACCGCGCACCGCAACTGGAGGATGTTCCGCAACTGCGGTTCACCTCCATGATTTTTCAGGAAGCGCTGCGGCTGTATCCTCCGGCGCTGGCGTTTGCGCGGCGGCCCAAGCAGAAGCTAACTCTGGGCGGTTATTCAATCCCGCGCGGCACAAGCATTTTTCTGAGCCCGTACATCACGCAAAGGAATCCCCGATACTTCGATCATCCCGACGAGTTCCGGCCGGAGCGCTGGGAGACAAGCTCACCGCCGAAGTTCGCGTATTTCCCCTTCGGCGGCGGCGCGAAGATGTGTATCGGGGAACCCTTCGCCAAGCTGGAAGGCGTGCTGGTACTGGCGTCACTGGCGCGAAACTGGCAATTCGAATGGCTGGGTGACAAAGAAGCGACACCCGGCCTGGGGCTGCTCGCCAATCCGGACCAGGCAGTCAGGATGCGGGTGCGCAGCCGGACAGACAGGCCACACCGCTCCCTTGCGGTCACGGCTCAGAAAGCGCTCGCGGATTAAGTCGGGCTCTTCTTGTCGAACACAAACGTTTCGCTCTTGTCGGTCGGATCGATATGGTCGAACTGGACCTTCAGGCTGTTGCCATCCGGCGCCATCTCCAATCGCCATTGCGTGACCGCGTCTTCTTTCGGGCCATCCGTCTTCAGAATGACCAGCGCGGGCCCGTCGTACCAGAGGGAGACCTTGGCCTTATGACTCCCCTCGTCAAAGACACACTGGGTGCCCACCGTATCGCAGGTAAACGTCGACTTGACTTCTTTTCCATCCCGATCACGAACGACCCGGGTGAAATCGATCTTCCCCGAGTTGTCCTGGATATTCAGGGTAATGTTTCGGCCGCCGGCCTGCGGGCTCTTGGCGGCATCCAGTTGCCAGGAGCCGCTGAAGTTCGGCGGGCTGGAACTTCCTGCAAACACACTAGCCGGGATAAGCGGCGCTGCGAGGACCGCCAGCGCCAAATATAAGGAGCGCATGCTACCTCCCATTCACGGCGGCCGCCAGGGCGGTTAGCCGTGAACAAATTTTTTGGTACTTACGATGTATATACCTCAAAATTTTGACGCGCGGGAAACTAGTTTTGTCCCGAGCGCTCGCGCCACTTAATATTGCAGCCGATGCTGGGCTTCTGATCGGGATTCACGGGCCGGTCGTTCAAAACCGCATCAATGGCCGCGCGCACGTCCGAACCGGTGACCGGAATATGACTGCTTCGCCGGCTTTCATCGAATTGGCCGCGGTACACGAGCCGCCGCTGGGCATCAAAGACGTAGAATTCCGGCGTACACGCGGCCTGGTAGGCGCGCGCCACATCCTGGCTCTCGTCGTAGCAGAAAGGAAACCGGAAGCCCAGTTCGGAGGCCATCTCGCGTAAACTCTCCGGCGCGTCATCGGGGTACGCGTCGGCATCGTTGGAAGAGATGGCGAGGATGCCGACCGGGGAATTCGCGTAGTCTTGCGCGAGTTGAGCGATGCCGGCTTGAACGTGCTTCACGTAAGGACAATGCCGGCAGATGAACATGACCAGGAGAGCCTTCTTGTTCTTAAATCGAGCCAAGCTGATGGTTTCGCCGGTCGTTACATCCGGCAATCGGAAATCGGGGGCCGCCGTGCCCAGCTCCAGCATGGTCGATTCGGTCCGGGACATAGATCTCAAGATCAGCGTAGCAAGGGCTGTGAGGTACAACAGTTCTGGAGCATGCGGCGAAACGGATTTCCCTGGATGGCGTGGTGGTATGCGGCGATATCGGCCGGCTTCGTTCTTCTCGCCATCGTCTACACGGTTCTTCACGATAAGCCCTGGATGATCGCCGTCCGGGCCATCATCGCGGCGGGCTTCGCTTTCCTTGCCGTGCTGGAATTCCGCGCGAAGCGGCGAGGCCGTTAACCGCACGCCAGTGTTATGCAAAAGCCTTCTTTCGACCCAGGATTAACGAACAAGTACGCGGGCGAGCTCAAACGGATCATCACTCCCGAGGGGCGGTTCAACGTGCGCCGGTCGGGAACCACGTGGCGGGATTTTCACCCCTACCTGATTCTCATCAACATACCGTTCGCGTGGTTCATGCTGATTGTTATCGCCGCGTTCATCGTGGTGAATTTGTTTTTCGCCGGCATTTACATGGCGATTGGGATCGAGAATCTAAAGGGCGCGGAAGCACCGACGCCGGGGCTGCGGTTCCTGAACGCTTTCTTTTTCAGCGCGCATACGTTGACCACTGTAGGGTACGGCAGCATTTCGCCCAGCGGTCCGGCGGCCAATGCGATTGCTTCTTTTGAAGCGCTGATGGGTCTGCTGGCGTTCGCGATTGCCACGGGACTGCTATTCGGCCGATTTTCGCGGCCCTCGGCCCGGATCGGATTCAGCCGCAATATGGTGGTTGCGCCGTATCTGGACGGAACCAGCCTGCAGTTCCGGGTGGTCAACCGCCGCAGCAATACGCTGATCGAGCTGAGCGCGACGCTGCTGCTGATGACCGTGGAATCGACCAATGGCCGCATCCAACGCCGCTATACGCTGCTCGAACTCGAGAGAACGCAGGTGTTGTTCTTTGCCCTGCCCTGGACGATCGTGCATCCGATTGACGAGAAGAGCCCGTTGTATGGAAAAACGGCGGAAGATCTGGCGCAGCTTCAGGCGGAAGTGCTGATCGTGATGAAGGGTTTTGATGACACGTTCAGCCAAACCGTACACGCACGCTACTCCTACCGCTACGACGAGATCGTGTGGGGCGCGAAATTTGCTTCCACCTTCGATGTCGATCCGGATGGCGAGCTGCGGGTATGGATGAACAGAGTCGGAACCCTGGAACCCGCGCCGCTTCCGGCGGCCACGCGTGCCTTACCATAAAGAGCGTGGAAGCTGCCGACTGCGCTTTTTGCAAGATTGCAGCCGGAACGATACCGGCGCAAATTGTGTATGAAGACAGCGATCATGTGGCGTTCCTCGACATGCATCCGCTGTTCCCCGGGCACGTGCTGCTCTGCCCGCGCGAGCACTATGAAACACTGCTCGATTTGCCCGCCGATCTGACCGGGCCAATGCTGACAAATACTCAACTTTTGGCGAGAGCGGTGGAGAGCGCCGTCGACGCGGAAGGGACATTTATCGCGGTGAACAACAAGGTAAGCCAGACTGTCCCGCATCTTCACATTCACATCGTGCCGCGCCGCCGGCGAGACGGGTTGCGAGGGTTTTTCTGGCCGCGGCAGAAATACACGGACGACGCGGCACGGGAAGCCGTGCGGGACGCCATTGAGCGAGAAGTGCAGAAATTACTGGTTTAAAGAGCGGGCAGTGAACTGCCCGCCGGCACGCTGAAGCGTGCGCTACGGTCAGCCCAACCCGATCGGCGAACCGCTCTTGGATAACGCGCCGATCATCTTTTCGCTATCGCGCAGGCCGTGCTCGACCGCCGAATCCGTCGCTATGAAATAGAAGATCACACCGATGATGAATTCGAGCAGCAACACGCTCAATAGCGCAATATCGCTTTGAAACGCCCAGCGGGCCAGGAACGCGAAGCCAACGAGAATGAAAATCCCAATGGTGCACAGCATAAGCCAGAGCTGCATTTTGCCGCCGGCTTGCTTCTTGAACGTTTGTGCCGGATCGAGCGGCCGCGGCAATGACACGGATGTCAGATTGCCGACTCCTAGCAGAAAAACTCCCACCACTGCCGAGGCGCCGATTCCGCCCGCGATACTCACGGGCGTCACGGATTGCCGGATCAGCAAAGCGAGCACCAATACCGCGAGCGTTTGAGCCGCAATGAAAATCGCGGCCGCAATATTCTTCGCGCGCACTACGGTTTTCAGCGGCACCGGCGTGACGAAATAGATCTGGGCCGTGCGGCCGTCGAAGCCGAACGAATTCAGCAAAAGAACATCGCTGAGCAGCAGGAGCCCATACAGGTTGACAACGGGAAGGAAGTTCTGGCTGAGGAAGCCAACACGGCTTCCGTGCCGCATGGATAGCGGAATGAAAATCACGACGCTAAATACGCACGCCATCCCGAATACCACACGAAAGCGCGGCATGCGCAATAACGATTGGAACTCCTTCTGGACCAGCGCTGCCAGCGGGTCCTGAAAGACCAGCGCCGGCCAATCCCGGCGGCGAGTTTTCAAGCGCGCGGGCGGCGCAACCGACTGAAAGCTGGCGTCCGCCGTAAAACTCTTCTGAAATTGCATTCGTGCGAAGACGTACGCGAGTGCGGTCCAGAATGCGATCACCCCGAGTTGGAGCACCGAAAACGATCCGAGCGTCAGCGAGGCCACCGCATGCCACGGGGCAATTGAACTTTGAGACAGCCGCAGAAATTGCGGCACGGACCTCTTCCCCAGCCCGGTCCGCAGCAGAAACTGGGGCAGCACGCCGATGCTAATCAGGAGAATGGCAAAGAGTTCCCGGAAGCGATTGCGTTCGAAGGAATGCAGAATCAGATCGCGGATGCCCAACGAGAGCAAAAGGTTGAAGGGAATGTAAAACAGCAGAAGAAACGCCCATGCCCAGCCCGTATCCGCGCGCTGCACCAGTCCGGCAAAAGCGCCTGCTAGTACGATCAGCATGTCGGGCGCGCTGGTGAGCCGTAGAAGAACCTCGATTCCGAATAAGGAACCGTGCGGGATGGGATAGATTTGCAGCTTGTTTATTTGTAACGACCAGCCAGTGCTGAGCGTGAACAGCGGAACGATTTGCCAGTACAGAAACATGGCGAGCAACCCGACCGGCAGCCATTTCTGTAATTCGGCAAACGGGGCGCGCGGAATGCCAACTGCCAGCGCCACCGCACCAGCGACAAACACGGCGTAGAACAAGGCGGTGAACAGCCATATGAGCACGCTGCCGGCGCTGGTCCGCGGCAAGTGATTGCGGACGGTGCGGAGCTGCGCCCACGAAATGGCGACGAGCTGGCGCCAGATCATAACCAGTCGAGCTTTTCGCTGTAGCGCTCCGCGCCGACCAGGTCGACGAAGATGTCTTCCAGAGTGCTCGCGCCTTCCGAGGCCTGCCGTCGCAGCTCAGCCATGGTGCCTTCCACCAGCACCTTCCCTCGGTTGATGATGGCGACCCGGTCGCAGAGCCGCTCCACCACTTCGAGGACGTGGGAGGTTAGAAAGACCGTTGCGCCATGCCGAACCTGCTCCTGCAGAATGTCTTTCATCAGACGCGCTCCCACCGCATCCACGCCTTCGAAAGGCTCATCCATCAGGAACAGGCGCGGTCGATGAATCAGCGCCGCCCCCATCGCGACTCTCTTCCGCATGCCCTTCGAATATCCGCCAATCAGCTTCCGGTTATCCTCGGCCAACTGGAAAAGATCCAGCAATTCGTTCGCGCGCTCCCGAGCAAGCGGCCGTGGAAGCCCATACAGGCGCGCCACAAATTCGAGATATTCGCCGCCGGTGAGGTAATCGAACAGGAGCGAATCGTCAGGCACCACGCCCAGCTCCTTCCGGATGGCAAGAGATTCCTGCGGCAGCGGTTTGCCGAGCACGCGGAGACTGCCGGAATTCGGCTGAGCGAGGCCCATCAGCATCCGGATGGTTGTGGTCTTCCCTGCTCCGTTCGGACCCAGAAAGCCGAAGAAGCAGCCTTGCGGCACAGTAACCGATAAGCCATCGACGGCTTGAAACCCGTTGTAGATTTTATGGACGTCGTGGATTTCGATGGCCGGGGGCAGCGTCGTGACTGGCTCGGCAGCAGACATTTACGGCCGTCCGGTCGTGCTCGAAGCACGCAGGCTGCTCAGAAGAGTACCCATCTGGCGAAAGATGGCGAGCTTGGCGCGCGTCACCTGGATCTCGGAATCGTACAACGTGATCCAGCGATTACTTTCGTCGAGACGAGCCTGTTCGACTTCGCGCAGCGGCGTTCGCCCTTCCTCGTTCTGCGCCAGCAGAACCGTTAATTCCTGCCGCGAAAAATCGAGCTGCATACGCGCAAGATTCCGAATATGCTCGGCCTTTTGCCACTGCTCGTAGCTACGCGTCACGTCGGATATGATCCGGTTCCGGACCTGGTCCGCTTGAATGCGGAGCTTGGCAAGATCGGTGTAGGCTTGCTGCGATTCGCCCTTGAAGGCCGATCCGACAAGGATGGGAATGGTGACCGAAGCGCCCAATTGCGCATTGTTGCGCTGAAATTTCTGAAAGTATTGTTCGTAATTGTATTTTGCAAACAGCGCGTACTGCGCGACCAGATCGATCTTCGGCAAATGCGCGGCTTTGTAAGAGCGCAGATCCAACTGCTTGGCCAGCACGTTGGATTGAATCTGACGCAGTTCCTTGCTGTTGCGTAGCGCGGTGTCGCTTGCCTCGGCCTGGGAAGGCGGAGTCATGGAGGCAGCCGTTTCCGAATCGACTGGCTTGACGCGATCGGTGGCGGGATATCCCAGAACTGTGGCGAGCATCATTTCGTAATAGTCCTGATCCAGGCGGGCGGCACTTAACTGCTCCTGTGATAGGGAGAGGTTCACCTTCGCGCGCTGCAATTCGAGAGGAAGCTCCGAGCCCTCCGATACGGCGGCGGTCATGGCTTCGACCACTTTTTGGAGACTGGGGATCTGGCCGGAAACGCTTTGGCCTTCGTGTTCTAGCTGGCTGGCGGTGAGGAAAAGATCGGCGGCCTGATACGCAACATCTTCCTGCTTCGCCTGGACACCGATGGCTGCGCCTTTGGCCTGTTCGCGCGTCGAAGCGAGCGCATAGCTCTGCTGGCGGTTGTAGAGCGACATGTCGGTCCTGATCTGGAACAGGCTGGGGGCATTGCCTTCGATGCTGTTGGGATAACCGTATGTGTAGGCCAAGCCGCTGCCTGCGTACACCTTGGGCCGGAAAGGATCTTGCGCGATGCGTATGCCTTCGGTGGCGCGCTGCGCGTCGAGGCGGGCCAGCACGACATCGGGATTCTGGCGCGCGGCGAGATCGATGGTCTGCTGGAGCGTGAGCGAGTGGGTCTCAGCCAGACAAGTGCTGGCGGCGAGCAGGCAGCCTGCTACCAGGAGTTTGGGGAACACAGAACCATGCTAACGTGCTGTGTGGCGCACGTTTTATCGTGCTGGCGGGCAGTTCACTGCCCGCTCTTCCAGGCGCTGGACCATGGATACTGGTCAACACAAGCGCTCAGCCCGGCCTTTACCGGGTTTCTCTCGATATAGGCCACAATTCGTTCTAGTTGCTCACTATCCCGAACCCAATGATCATACGATTCGCGCTGCCAAAAGGCCTTGCCTGTGCGGGCCAGGAGTTGATTGGCCTCCCGCGCAGTCACTCCCTTGATCCACTGCAGCCCATAACTTGCCTCCTTGTGCGGATAGAGCAACACGTGGACGTGGTTGGCCATCACAACAAAAGCGCGCAGCTTATAGAATCCATTGCCGCGCCGCGCCTGAGCACTTCGATCACTGCGGCTGCAACTGCCGGGTTCCGAAGAAACATCGGCCCCTCGCGGGCGGTGTCCAAATAGCGGTCCATCCAGACAAATGCTTTTCCTGCTGAGGGCTTGTCCGGGGGTGGGTATCGGGCCTGCGGTAAGCTTCCGTGCAACTGCCAGGTGACGAACAGCCACCTTCCTTGGGGTAGCTATGAGGCAATCTCCTGCGCGGCATTTCACTGCTAATGCCAGTGGAGAAAGCTGGACCGAATTCTCAGCAACCAACCACCATGGGCTGAAGCCCACGGCAGCACGCTGAAGACGTTACTGAAAAAATAAGTGAGCGCATCCACTCTGCAATATAAAGAAGTCTCGCAGGTAGAAGATCACGCTTCAAATCGTCTCTGTGGGGCTCCGAGCGGCCCCGAATGCAACCTGCGAGCCGTTTGGACACACTTCTCCTTAGGCGTTCGCCGCCGCAACTCCAAGGTTCCTCAGGCGCACCAAATTGTAGGCGGCCACAGCCAGCGTAAAAAGTCCACTGCAGCAAGCGCCGTCCCCGATGCCGCAGCTTGCGGAGAGTTCCCGTAGTCTTCAGCAGCCGAAGATTTGCTCAATGCGCTTGCGCTTTTGCAGGCTGATCTGGTAGCCGGCATGACGGGTGGTAGGCCGTCGAGGCTACTGGACCGATTACTGTGCTGCGCCACGTGCGGCGTGATGTCCAGTTCCGGCACTGCATTCACAAACCGCGGATAATCGTAGCCACTATCGGCGCCCACCGTCCCCCGCTTGCCGTGTGGTACGGTTTCCAGCATGTCGATAGCAACGTGCCACTCGGCATCCGTAATGGCTTCCGTCACGCACCGCCACCGGCAAGCCGTTCCGGTTCTCCATCAACACATGCCACATATGGGCAGAGCTGGTCAGCCCCACCCGCGCTCTTGCGATATAAGTTGGCCTCCGGGTCCGTCTTGCACTCGTGCGTATCGCGCAGCAGCACAGCGCCCCGGGCTCCGCTGCCTTGCTCGGGCAGCTGCTCCTTTTTCTGATAGCGCTTCTTGCTCGCCCAGGCTTCCAACAGCGTCCCGTCCACCGTAAAGTGCTCATTGGAGAGCAGATTCTGCGCGTGTGCCTGCTCCAGCACGGTTGCAAAGAAGGCTTGTGCGATGTCGCCTTTCAGTAGCCGTTCCCAATTCTTACAGAACACGGTAGCGTCCCACACCCCTTCGTCCATATTTAAGCGCACGAACCACGGCGACAGATAGCTGTACATCGCACTCCGGTTCAGGTCGCTTCCGCACATGCAAAAACAAATATGCCAGATAATGTTTTAAACCTTACCCGACTTACTTTTTCAGCAACGTCTTCAGCGTGCGCTACAGGCTAGAACGTCAATCCAAGCAGAAAATCCACCTGATTTGCTTGGCCCGAAGCCCAGGGACTGGATTCGAACGGCGACGTGGGCCAGTGGGCATAACGAATTTTCGGAGAGATCCGGAAGAAGAGAGGCTTCAGCGTAATCCCGGCACCCATCGTAAAGCCTGCCGTGTTCGGATTGTCCGCATTGACAGGTCCAAAAGGCATTCTGTACGACAGAGAAACATGCCTATATGCGAAGCCGGCATCGATGAATGGGCGAATCGGACCAGATCCCGCCTCGTATTTAGCAAGCAAGGAGATCTGCCAATCGTTGATCGCTATCGTGTTTGTGGCGGGAATACGTGCAACACCATAGTCAAACCCCGTTGCGACGATACAGCGCGTCCCCTTCAACGGACAAATGAAAGGGAAGATGCACCTCCGCTGTTGGTCCCACGATATAGTGACGATCATAAGGAATAGTGAACGCAATACCGGAGGCGGCTTTCGAATAGGCATCGGTGAGCGGCACACCGCCTTTGACGCCCAAAGGACAGAAGTTGGGAATATGCGGGCAACGCCGCAAACATGACCAATAGAAATTTGAACATTGGACCACCGTGGGCTGAAGCCCACGGCAGCACGCTGAAGCGTGCGCTACTTCGGGGTCGCTGGTTTTACCATGGAAGCCGCGCCGGTGGGGCTGGTTCCGGTCGGGGCTGCGTGTGGGGGAGCCGGCGTGGTTGCCGGTCCACCGTTCGAAGACGTCTTATCGTAGAGCGAAATAATATCCTGCGTGATGTCGATCGCGCTCGAGGCGTAGAGCACGGGCGTATTTGGATTACTCACATCCAGGATCATTGTGTAGCCGTTGTCTTTCGCGTACTTTTCGATCACAGCCATCATGCGCTGGCCCAGACTCTGCAACAGCCGCCGTTGCTCGTTTTGCAGCTCTTCCTCGGCATCCTGGGTATCGCGCTCCAGCCGCTTTTTCTTCTCGTCGATGTCGCGGGCAAGCTGGTTGCGCTTGTCCTCGGCCATGACCGTGCCGCCCTTGTTGTACTGGTCCTGGAGCTGCGCGATCTCCGCTTGCCGGGCGTCAAACTCCTTCTTCTTGGGGCTGAACTTGGCATCGAGCTCCTGCGATGCCTTTTGGCCGTCCTTGGTCCCGATAATCGCGCCCTGCACGCTGATCACGCCTACCTTGGCCGGCGCCTGCTGCGCATAGGCGCCGAAGGCGAAACACACGAGCGCCGCCGCCGAGACCAGACTACTTCTCATCACCATCTACTTCTTTGAATCCTTCCGTGAACTTTCAATTGTCTCAAAAGACCCGGCCGATTGAAAAGCGGAATACCGAATGCCGCTCGTTCCACGGGATCGGCGTCAACCCGAACTGTTGGAGCGCGTTCTGGAACGTCGCATCGTTCGGGAAGACAGAGCGGTCTACCGCAATCGGAGGCTGCAAGGTCGTATTGACATAACTGAGATTATAAGCCCAGTACAGCCGGAACGGGGCATTGACCACCGGCATCAATACCTGCAGTTCCACCCCGGTCGAGATGCGCGGTTTCTGGGTGCCCGGCGCCAGAATCGCTCGTCCATTAAAGTTCGCCTGGAGGAATTCACCGTTCAACTGCGTTACGCGCTCGGGATTCAACCCAAGCTGGCTCGGGAAGCTGATCCGGTCGATACCCACATCGATAAAAGGCGCCAGCGTGACGGGTCCCACGATCGGAATGCGGTATTCGTAGTTGAACACACCCGCTGTGTCACCGCCGGGCAGAATTAACTGATAAACCGGAATAGTCTGCGACACCTGGCTGGAAGTGATCACGCCATTCGAAATACTCTTCTGAATGCGGGGAGAACCATCGGCATTTAAAACATTGACAGTCGTTTCCGTTGGGATGTACGCGATCGGACTGACAGTCATAATGTCGAAGCCACGAACGTCGTCTTCGCCGCCGATGTAGAAGCGGCTATAGGGCGGTGGAACCTCGCCTCCGTATCCCGTGATGAATCGCCCGTTGAAGTGGAATCCCATGACGTTGCTTTTGAAAAAACCGCGCCGGAAGTACGCGATATCCACGGCCGGAGTTACCGTCTTCACATTCCCACCCAGCACGCTGCCAGTAAATCCGGTACTCAAGCTCATCCGCAGACCGTGAGTCGGCGTAATCGGATGATTCACCGTGTTGTAGGAAAAGCTCGGAGTAATGGTGCTGGCCGCAATACCGGTCAGCGGGTTTTTCCCGCCCACGCCTTCGAAATCCAGATAGTAGAAGTAGTTCTGCGCGCCTTGGGTTGTTGGTTTCAGGCTGTTAATGGTATAGCCGTACGTCAAACCTACACGAGCAAAACTGCGCTTGAGCTGGTGCGACAAAAACGTAGTGAATCCGTATCCATCTGTGACGTAGTTCAGCAGATTCTGGCCGTTGGGTCCGCCAATGGCGTTGTAATACGGGATCACGTTGTATCCAAGGAACGCCGATTCCTGCTGGCCCTGGTTGAAGCTGTATCGCTGATAAAAGACCGTGAACCCGGCCTGGATCGGCTTATCGAAGAGATACGGTTCCGTGAAGCCGAAGTTTATGCTGGTCAGAATACTGCCGATCTGAGCGCCCAGACTGAGGGTTTCGCCCAAGCCTAAAAAGTTATTGGTCGAGTAAGAAAACCCGATGAAGCTGCCCATGAATCCGGAAACTCCGCCATTGAGCTGAATCGAGTTTTTGCCGCGCTCTTTTACTTTCAGCAGCAAATCGACCGTGTTCGTCTTGGTATCGCGCGTGATGGTGGTCGCATCTTCGGGCTTGAGCGCCTCGAAATAGCCGAGCTGATTCAAGCGCAGAATGCTGGTATCCCAGAGCTGTTGGCTATAAAGATCGCCTTCATCGATCAGCAACTCGCGCCGGATCACGCGGTCGCGCGTGGTGGTATTGCCTTGAAAGTCGATACGCCGGACAAAGAACTGATGTCCCTCGTCTATGTCCATTGTCAAGTCGATCTTATTTGTTCCGGGGACCGGCTCGGGATCGGGCGAGGGCACGAAGTCGATGTAGCCGAAGTTCCCGTAGAGTTTCTTCAGATCGTCTAAGCCCTTCTGGAGCTTTTCGGTGGAGAAGACGTCGCCGGGCGCCATGTGGAACACCTGGCGCGCAATCAGATCGGGCGTGCGGAACAACTTCATGCCGACGAAATTGAAATTCCGCAGGTAAAATTTGTCTCCTTCGCTGACGACCATGGTCACATCGACGCGCTTGCCCGGCTTCTTCGGATTGATCAATGGAATCTTCAATCCTTTGCCGTAGACGTCGTATACCTTTTCGGAGTGATTGATCACGCGCGCTTCGAAGTAGCCGCGCGACTGATAGAACTGGCGGATGCGTTCTCCATCCTCGTCCAGTTTGGTGGAATCGTAGGTGCGCGCAAACAGGTCTTCAAACAGCCACGAATGAGGAATTCCGATGGGCTTCAGATTCTTCATCGCCCGGATCACCTGGCGGTCGCTAAAGGCGCTGTTGCCATCGATAATGATGTGGCCGACTTTCACCTTCGGACCTTCATTGATGGCGAAGGTGATGTCCACGCCGCCGGGCGGCACCTGGCGAATCTCTGGTGTAACAGTGGCGTATTGATGCCCGCGTTCCGCCTCGTATTGCTGGAGCACGTTCTTGGCGCGCTGCACTTTTCCCGGATCGAACTGGGATTCGGGAGTGAGACTCACGTGCCGGTCCTTGAAGCGGTCCAGGATTTCGGACTTGCTGATGGATTTGTTTCCGGTGTAATCGATAGTGTGGACGGTGCGGCGCTCGGTTACGACGAAACGCAAAATGATTCCGCCGTTCGGCCCGCGTTCGGTCTCCACGCGCAGGTCGTCGAAGCGGCCGCTGTTCCACAGCGCGATGAAGTCGCGGTGGATGGACTGCTCATCGTACACATCGCCCTTTTTCGTGTAGATCATCGCGCGCAGCAGATCTTGAGGCACTTTGTGCTGCCCGCGAAAATCGATCTCCTCAATAATGTTTGCGCCAACCGGGGCCGGTTTCGCTTCCTTGATGTTATTGGACGGGTTGGCTTTTTCGGGCGCGGCCTCCGGAACGTTCTCGAAGGGGTTCTGGGGATTTTTCGGCTGCTGTTTGGGAGGCGTCTGCGGCTGTTGCTGTTGCTGCTGCTGAGGTGTGGCGGACGGCTGCGGGGCCCGCTGCTGCGGCTGCTGGGGAGAAGGCGGGTTCTGCCGAGCCGCCGCCGGGTTCAGTAGACAGAAAAGAGAGAGGACAAAAACTGCCGAGGCTGGCATACGCAGGCGTCGAAGCCTGTGATGAATCATCTAAACGCGAATCCTTTCCAACCCACGCGAAACTCCCCTGACGTTCCAGGTCCACCGGAGGTTTCAGTGTGGACCGCGCTGGAGCGAAAGGAGGACCCCTGGAAAAACGTGAACTTAAACTCCCTAGTGTAGCGGATGGGAATGGGAGCACCGCTCCTCCGCGCTCGCGGCTCTGTTGGGGTGCTGCCCTACACTGGAGTGATGGGCAAACAGTACTCGGCGCCACCGCCGATGAGCATCGATTCCTCGAAAAAGTATGCCGCGACGCTCGAAACATCTAAGGGCACAATTGTCGTAGACCTCTTTGCCAAAGACGCCCCGAAAACGGTTAACAATTTTGTGTTTCTGGCACGGGACGGGTTTTATGACGGTACCGTTTTTCACCGGGTCATTGCCGACTTCATGATCCAAGGGGGCGACCCGACCGGAACAGGCCGCGGCGGTCCCGGTTACCGTTTCGAAGACGAGACGAAAGGCAACCCACATAAACACCAGGTCGGGTCGCTCTCCATGGCGAACGCCGGACCCAACACGAACGGCAGCCAGTTTTTCATTACGCATGTGGTGACGAACTGGCTGGATGGGAAGCACACCGTCTTCGGGCAGGTGCGGTCCGGCCAGGAGGTCGTCAATGCGATCCAGCAGGGCGACGAGCTGAAATCGGTAAAGATCGAGGAATCGTAGAAGCCGGATGACCAGGAACGAAGCGTGGGAGATCGTCTGCGAATTTGTGCAGAGCGAGAGCTTGCGGCGCCACATGTTGGCTGTCGAGACCTGCGTCGTGGCCTATGCTCGAAAGTTCGGCGAAGATGAGGAACGCTGGGCCGTGACGGCTTTACTGCATGACTTCGATTGGGAGATTCATCCGGCAGCGCCCGATCATCCGATGAAAGGCGAGTCGATTCTCGCGGCCCGGGGCGTCGATGAAGAGACTCGCAAAGCCATCCTGTCGCATGCCAATTACAGCGGGGTTCCGCGGGTGTCGCTCCTCGAACGTACTTTGTTCGCCTGCGACGAACTGAGCGGGTTTCTGACGGCTTGCTCGTATGTGAAGCCGGGTAAAAGCATTTTTGAAGTGGATGTTTCTTCGGTGAAGCGGAAGCTGAAGGACAAGGCATTTGCCAAGAACGTCAACCGGGCAGACATTCTGAACGGGGCTCAGGAGTTGGGAGTGCCGCTGGACGAGCATATCGCCTTTTGTGTCGAGGCGATGAAGGCATGCGCCCCGGCGCTGGGACTGGCGGGTACGGCGCACGGCCAAGCGGTGTAAAGCGCAGGCGAAAACGCCTACTCCACAGAACCGCAGCGCTATGGAGTAGGCTCGGGCCGATCAATAGCGATGTTGGCGTACCGCTCTCAATAGCGATGTTCGCGGGCTGCCCGCAAGCCGTCCAGATCGCGCAACAACGCTTCGCGGCTGCTGGCCTGAAGCACGTTCTTGTCCAGAATATCCTTGATGCTGTCGATGGCTTTATTGAGCTCGTCCTTATCGAAATGGCCTTTCGTTAAGTGACGATCGAAGGTGGAAAGATGCCCTTGCGCGTGCTGGTAGCGTTCGCGCTGGTCTTCCTTCTGATGTTCCTGGCGCTCGGCGATGCGCAGATCTTCCTGGGTTCGATTCACTAAGCCGCGGAGCCCGCCGCCGTAGGGCGCCGGGTACTCTTGCGGCCCATACCCGGGAGGCGGATACTGCTGAAACCAGCTGGTTTCCGCCGCGGCCAGCGGAAGAGTAGTCCCCGCTACCAACCCCAAACTGAGTGAAAGAACCGCTATATTCTTAGCTATTTTCATTACGGCCCTCCTTTATGAATTTCTACCGCTACCCGTAAGACGCGGATGGAGTGGTCATGATTTTGCTGAAAAACAGGTGTGGAGCATTAAAGTTCGGTAAGTACCAGGGCCAGAGCTCCGTAGAGCACGCTGTCGTCGACGAGTTGGGCCGGCTCGACGTCGCGCCGGGCGCGGGACCAGGCTGTCATTTGCCGGTTCAACTCCGCGCGGAGCGGCTCGAACAGGCGCGGGCCGGCTTTGCTGATTCCCCCGCCAATGACGATGCGCGCCGGGTTCAGCAGCATGAGCGCAGCCTTGAGACCCCGCGCTAGGTACACCACGTAACGTCGGACGAATTCTTCATTCAGCAGCAGTTCCTTGGCGGGTTTGCCGTAATCGCGCTCCAGCCAGAAACCGCAGCACATCCGCTCGCAACAGCCAAAAGAACCGCAGAGGCACTCAGGCCCGTCTGGTAACACATTCAAATGCCCGATCTCGCCCGCAAAGGAATCGGCACCGCGGTAAATCTTGTTTCCAATGACTAGGCCGCCGCCGATGCCTGTAGAGAGCGTTATGTAAAACAAGGGATCGCACCCCCGGCCAGCTCCGTAGAGCGCCTCCCCCAATGCACCCACGTTGGCGTCGTTGTCCATCACCGTTTTGGCGCCGGTAAGCTGCTGGATTTTCTGGAGAAGCGGATACTTCGCCCAGCCACTCACATGGGTGGAGAGCGTTACCGTCTGAGAGGGGAAATCGACTGGACCGCCGAAGCCGATGCCGCAGCGATCCGGCTGAAAGCCGTGGCGAGACCGCCACGTACCGAAGATTGCCGCGATTTGGCCGAGCATCCAATCGGGCCCGCCGCTGCGGTCGGTCGCCCGTGTTTCCCGGTGAAAGAGACGGTCGCCGGAAAAAGCGCCAACGGTGAATTTCGTGCCACCAATGTCGATGGCGAGCGTGTTCAAACACCGCTCCTTACGGAAGGCCGCGGCGGTCTACGAAAAAGAGGACGAGCAGGATGATGAGCAGAAGGCCGAGACCGCCACTCGGATAATAGCCCAAGCCCCAGCCTTGCGCATAGGGCCAACTGGGCAGCATTCCGAGAAGCAGCAGGAACAGGATAATGATGAGCAGAAGCCGGAGCATCTCTGATGTTCTTAACAGTATCAGAAAGCAATGCGGCTGCTAAGTGAGACCTACTTCGTCGTCCGATTCGAGGGGCTGAAATTCGATCACCATGCCCGAGTTCCGGAGAGCGTCTTTGAAATCCTGATCGCGTCCTTCGGCCACGTCGTACTCCCAAATTTCGGGCGTCGCCATGCCGAGAAAGGCGTCATCCTCTTCCAAGCGATCGGAGGAATGGAGCGGGTCCGGCCGCAGTCTACCTACGAAAGCCCGGTCCAATACGGTTGAGTCGTCCAGTTGGGGGTCCAGGAAACTTGCGGGATCATCTGCTTTATCGCCGCTTTGATTCGACCGTTCGCGAAACACAACTCTGTATTTCATATGCGCTCCTAAAAAACCGCTCCTGAGCGGGTCGCGGCTCTGTTCCAGCATTACTCAGATGGAGAGCCGCCACTGGTTTTCGATGCGTCCGACTTCGCCAATTGCAGGTGAGCCTGGAGAGTGGGCAAGGTGTCCGCGGCAAACGACTTGATTTCCGGGTCCTTTCCCTTGTTCGCTTCTTTCTCAAATTCCTTGATATCTTTCGTGTGATCTTTCACCATGGCCTTCATATAGGCCTGGTCAAATCGAGGACCCGATAATCTTTGCAGCTTATCGTAAAGTCTCTGATCGTTAGCGTCCATGGCCGAGGGCAGTGTAATGTTCTGCTTCCGGGCGATGACAATCAGCTTCTCATTGACAAAGGCGTGATCCTGGACCATCTTCTGTCCGAAGGCTTTGACGTCCGGATCGCTGGCCTTCTGATGCGCCAGCTTGCCGAGTTGCACTTCGGCCACCCCTCCGCGCGCCGCGCGGACTGCAAAGGCGATATCCTGCGATTTCAGCATCGTTTGCGAACCCGCGTCCAGGCGGACTGCGCTCTCCTTCTGGGTGACTGGGTGACAAGCTGTCAGCGCCAGGCAGACCATTGCCGTCACGACCAGAAAGCCCGCTCCCTTTCGTTCATGCGCCATCCCTTTCCGTTGGACCGGCCGGCGCGGCACGTGTTACGTTCTCCACCCATCCGAATATTTCCTATCTGTTGCGGACTCAGCTTTCTGCCGACAATGGGAGCGTGCTAGCGAACGGAACCAGCAAGCAGAAAGCTTTGCGTTTGTGAATAAGTGGGTATTGAAAGTTGAAGTCAATGGCGAGTGGGAGGAGTGCACATTTCCTACCCGCCAGGAAGCGCTGTCGGCATTCATAGCGCTGGCGTCCGATTATGAACTGAATTTGCGCCGGGCCGTACTGGTATCGTCGCTACCTGTGGTACTTAACGAGCAGGAAAACACGCGGACAGTGCTGCCGAACTGAAGGTCGCAGACGACAAGATTGCCTGCGCCACCAAGCTGCACCACTGTCAGGCGATGTTGTTGGCGATCGCGTAACGCGTCATTTGCGCCGTCGAATGCAAGCCGAGCCTTTGCATGATGGCAGCGCGGTGAAACTCTGCCGTACGAACCGAAATGTTGAGTTGGTTCGCAATGTCCTTGGCGCTGCATCCAAGGGCAATCAGGCGCAGAACTTCCCGCTGGCGGGCAGTCAGATCGCTGCGGCCCTGTCCCGGCGTCCCTCCTTCGCGCGCCGAGGGGGGCGGCAGGAGACTATCGCCGCTCAAGACGGCGCGAATGGCGGATAACAGTTCCTGCGCGGGGACGCGTTTCGAGAGATACGCTTTCGCGCCGACCTGTGCGGCCTGATCCACATAGCTCGAATCCGCGTACATCGAGAGAAACACGATGGGGAGTGACGGCTGGCGTTCCAGCACCTTGCGGGCGGTAATGAATCCGTCCGCGCCGGGCATGCTTACGTCCAGAATGGCCATGTCGGGGTGAAAAGCCTCGACTGCGTTGATGAATGCCTGGCTGTTGTCGACCGCGAGAACTTCGAATTCGTTCTTCATCATGGCGCGAAGGGCATCCAAAATGAGATGGTGATCGTCGGCCAGCAGAATCTTGGGAAGACTCTGCTCATTCGCAGGGCTGATTTGTGACGTCAAAGTTACCTCTCCAGAGTGGATGTTTTCGTTACGAACAGCGTATCCCCGGAAAAGATACCAGGAATAGACGCTACTCTACCACACTGGCAAGTTAGATAGCTCACTGTTCGACAAGGACCGGGGCATCGAACAATCTAGCCGCAACTTCGCCCATAGACCTGTAGTTCGGAATGATCATGTCCGCGCCCGCTGCGATTAGACGCTGCTTCTTCCAGTCGTCGACCGCAAGACATTCCGGTTCGTTGGTGGCAACACCGACAGCGATGCCGCCGACTTTTTTGACCTCTTCGATTTCAACGAAACCGTCTCCGAACACAACGAGTTCCTCGCCCTGAAACCCGGCTTGCGAGACGATCTGCTGCACGAGCATAGCTTTGGAAAACCGCTTCAGATCGTCATGCGCGCCGAAAATGCGCCCGGCAAAGTAGCGTGCCACATCGAGCAGAGCGGCCTCTTCCTTCACGTTGGCGTCGTCCGTGCCGCTAGCGAGATAAAGGCGAAGCCCGCGGGCGGTGAGCGTTTCGAGCAGTTGCCGGGCTCCCGGAACCAGATAGGTATCGGGCGAGGCGCGATGCTCGCGCAAAGCTTCGATCCGGTTGCGGATTCGCATCCACAACCGGTCGAGATACATTTTCTTGTAAGTTAGCGGCGACAGCGGCTCCCCTCCGCGCGTGCGGATGGCATCGCAGAGAGCCATCATTTGGTAAATGGTTTCTTTGCCCGTGAGCCGCCAGACGAAGTCTTCGACAATCTGTTCGAGTTGCGCTTGGGGTTCCCCGCTTGCGAGCGGGACCAGTTGTTCCACGCACATCGGAACCATGACTTGCATCCATCCCGAACGGAGCAGAGAAAGGGTCCCGTCGAAATCGAAGATGACAACCTTCGGCTTAATCACGTTCGCATTCTCGCATGGGTACTGCAAACTGCTCAGAATTTGTATTCAGGCGGTGTGATCCCCTTCAGGCGAAGATAGACCTCGGCTTGGCCGCGATGGTGCGCCGAGTGCGTGAAGCCACCCCAAAACAGGGCGAATTTGGTGGTGGATTGGCCGTGAAAAGAGACGGGCTTTAGCAGGTCCGCATCGCTCATTTCCTTGATTCCGTCGATGCAGTAGTCATAGGCGGTGGTCAGGTTCTTAATGGCGGCTTCCTTGCTATTGTCGGTGAGCTTGCCGAATGGAGATTTGGTGCCGATGGCTGCCGAGCAGTAGTTGCCGTCAGCAGCAGCGATATGGTTCATCTGGCCACCGAAGCTCATCTCGGCCGGTGTCGCTTTGAAATTGTAATCGTCCGGAGGCATGGCCTGGGCGACCTCCAGCGAAAGCTGCTTCGATGTCTCCCAATGCTTCACCAGCTCATTTGCCAACGCCTTGTTCTCTTGAGCGAACAAACTTCCCGCGAAGGCCAGATAAATCGCAAAGGGTGCAAATCGCTTCATAGAATGTATTCTCTAATAGATACTTGTAGATACTTGCGGAGCTCGTTCCGCCCTGGTTATCATACGACATCAATGCAAGTAGCAATTATTGGGACCGGCTATGTCGGCCTTACGACAGGGGTATGCCTGTCATTCATTGGACATTCGGTTTACTGCCTGGATACCGATGAATCGAAAATCGCCGCGTTGCGGAGCGGCGCGGTGCCGATTTACGAGCCGAACCTTCCCGAATTGATCAAGGAAGCGGAGCATAATCTGCATTTCACGACGCGGTACGAAGAGGCAATTCCGGGCGCCGACGTCGTGTTTATCGCGGTGGGGACTCCGCCGACGCCCTCGGGCGCTCCGAACCTGGAGTTTCTTTCCCAGGCGGCCAAGTGTATCGGGCAGCATCTGAACGGGGAGTTCACAGTAGTCGTGAATAAGTCGACCGTTCCGATCGGCAGTGGAAATTGGGTGGAGTCGCTGTTGCGAGATGCATGCGAGCATCGTTCGAACGGAACGAACCCACAATTTGCCGTGGCTTCGAATCCGGAGTTTCTGCGCGAGGGCAGCGCCCTGCACGACAGCCTATATCCAGACCGGATCGTGATCGGCGCCGATGAGCCGCGCGCGCTGGAAGTGCTGTATTCGCTGTACCGGCCGATCCTCGATCAGACCTTCCCTGCCCCGACTTATCTTCCCCGGCCGGAAGACATCTCCGCGGTACCACTGCTTTCGACGGATCTGGCTTCGGCGGAACTGATCAAGTATGCGGCCAATGCCTTTCTGGCCTTGAAGATTAGTTTCATCAATGAGATCGGGCTGCTGGGAGAGCGCGTGGGCGCGAATATCTCAGAAGTGGGCCGCGGGATCGGGCTCGATTCGAGAATTGGTCCGCGATTTCTGAGCGCGGGGATCGGCTGGGGCGGGTCCTGTTTCGGCAAGGATACGGCTGCCTTGATTGCGACCGCGGGCGAGTACGGGTTGCATTTGCCGATTGTCGAAGCCGCCCGCAAAATCAACTGCCGACAGCGGGACCGCGTGGTCGAGAAGTTACTACAAGAGCTGAAGATTCTCAAGGGCCGCACGATTGGCTTGTTGGGGCTGGCGTTTAAGCCAAATACAGACGACCTGCGGGAGGCGCCTGCGATTGAGATTGCACAGAAGCTGATTGATCGCGGGGTACGCGTGAGGGCCCACGACCCAATCGCGATGGACCGCTTCCGGAGGGAACATGCGCAGATGCCGGTCCAGCTCTTTGAGAGTCCGTGCGAGCTAGCGGAGAATTGTGACGCGCTGGTTCTAGTTACGGAATGGAACGACTATCGGGACCTGGAGTGGGAATGCGTCGCGAAGAAGATGCGGAACCCGTTCATTCTGGATGGGCGGCATGTCCTGGATCGCGAAAAGCTGGTGCGGGCGGGGATGCGTTATTTGACGCTAAGCTGACGGCTCGGCTTCCACGTCGCTTTCGCTTTTCATCGCGCCATCGGCATTTGCAATATGGCGCGCAATCTCTTGCTTGAGCCAGCGAGGCGGCCGTCCGCGGCGGCGGTTTTTTCCGGCGGAAAGGCGTTCCAGGGCCTGTATGGCCTCGTCCAGGCGCTGGCGCTCGGATTGAAGTTCGGAGATCATTCTAAGCAGGTCCATTTAAATTGGGGAGTCGCTCTCCAACATTAAGATACAAAAAACCCGGCTAGCGTTAACACTAGCCGGGTTCCGTTTATTTACTCGGGCGACGACCTACTCTCCCACACACTTGCGCGTGCAGTACCATCGGGGCAGAGAGGCTTAACTGCCGTGTTCGGGATGGGAACGGGTGGGACCCTCTCGCTAGGATCACCCGAAAGGCGTAGAAA
>DASRGE010000016.1:0-79250 GCA_035651215.1 Bryobacteraceae bacterium | reverse complement strand
CGGCCTCATGTTCAAGCTGTACCACCAGTTTGTCGGAACCATTCCGGTCGCCCTCACCGGCAATTCCCCGCAACCTCCTACAGACAGCCGGCGTTATGCCGATGAGCCGAAGACCAGGTCCGGCAGCCCCACGTATCCGCTGGATATGTTTGCAGCGCTCGCGCCCGATCATAAGTACCTCAATCTTGCTGTCGTGAATGCGACCGAATCGGAACAGAAGTTCGATTTCAACGTGACCGGCTGCCGGCTTGAGGGAAAAGCGACGGTGTGGCAAATTACGGGAAAAGACCTGGATGCTGCGAACCGGGTCGGCCAGGAGCCGCAAGTGGAGATAAAGGAAACTCAGATGGGCAGCGTTCCGGGAACAATTCCGGTTGCGCCGATCAGCGTGAACATTTACCGGCTTCCGCTAGCGCAAGCGCAGTGGCGATCAGGAAAACTGGAAAGGCTGAAATAGTATACAAATCCCGCGGATCGCCGTAGCTTTCTGGAATTGGATACACGGCTGTGCAGAGCTCAGCAAAGTATCTCTACCCGTGATCTCTCACAAATTGTGAAATTGGATGAACGATGGCTGGATTGTGGGTTGGTTTTCGCTGCGGCGTCGGTCATCGCAGGCGGAATGCGGGTGTCAAGCTGGGGTTAACTCGTCGTTTGCGGACCGTTTATTGGCGATCTGTGCAGTCCCTACAAGGATTAGTTACGGCCTGGTAGCCTCTCGCGGAGAAACATTGAAGCGTACACTTGTTTACGCGGTGCAACCTCTCAGGTAGGCGTCGCGACTTTTGTCGTGACGCCTGCCCTCATCGCCTTTCGCTTACTTCTCTCCGAGAATCACAACCGCTGAATTCCAGACGGAATTGCTATTCCACACCGAGTTACTGTTCCATACAGAATTGCTATTCCAGACTGCATTGCTGTTCCAAACCGAGTTACTATTCCAGACAGCGTTGCTGTTCCACACCGCGTTGCTGTTCCACACGGAATTGGTTCCCCACAAACTGCTGGTCGACCAAACCGCGGTGGAATTCCACACCGCATTTGAATTCCAAACGGCATTTTGATCGGAAAGCATCGTCAGAATGCCCGTACTTGGATCAAAAGTCATGGTTGGCGAAATCGCGGTGCCGGACGCAACCGTCGTATCTGCCATCGCTGCAGCCAGGTCCAGGTAACCGGCGCCCACAGTGAACGGATCGTAGTAGCTTGTGTATACATCGCCCGTCGTCAAGTCAACGGCGACACTAGACGTTGGAAAAGTCTTGTATGCCGTTTTCATAAGCCGCGCCTTGATCTGATCTGGGGTAAGCGCTGGATCCATCTGCAGCAGATCGGCTACTGCGCCGCTCACAACCGGCGCTGCCATGCTGGTTCCGCTCAACGTAAAGAAGTAGTTCGGGCCACCCACCGGAGCCGCCGGATCGTAATATTGAGCCGGAACCTCGTTTTGCGGATAGGCGACGTCCAGCGCCGATCCCGGAGCGAGCAAGGAGACCACCATATTGCCAGGCGCAACCAGATCGGGCTTGAGGATATGATCGACTTGCGTCGGCCCTTTCGAACTGTAACTGGCAATCAGATCGTCTGACCGTTCGTAGCTCTGCTCGGTCTTCATCGCTCCCACCGTAATCACGTAGGGATCGTTACCGGGCGCTGTGATGGTTCCGTATCCGCTTGAGCCAAACGAATTGTCGCGTCCGTCATTGCCTGCCGCTACCACCACGACAATTCCCGCCTTCCACGCTGCTTCTACTTCTTGACAGAGCGGATCTAGGGTATAGCTCTCATAAACCGGGCGTCCCAGTGAGAGATTGATCACCCGAATGTTGTAAACGTCTTTTAGCGCAATTGCCTGATCTATGGCGGCGATCACGGCGCTGTCAGTCCCGGCGCCGTTTGCATCCAGAACACGGAGGTTAATAATCGAAGCGCCAGGCGCGATGCCTTTCAGACTTCTCGTGCACTGGCTGCAACTTGTCGTCACACCGCTCGCCGCGATAATGCCCGCGACGTGAGTGCCATGTCCAGCCGCGTCGGTTCCGTCGCCGCCAGTGAAGTCCTGTGTGTACACAATTCCCTGACCTGTGGCAAGGTTATTGGTCGACGTAACCCCACTGTCGATGACCGCAACTCCAATGCCCGTGCCGGTCCAGCCGGCTGCCCAAACCGACGGAGCGTTAATGGCTGCCGCGCTGTTATCCAGCCTCCCTTGAACCTTCCGGTCGGGTGTCACATAGACCACGTCGCCGCGAGCTGCTAATTCGCGTGCTACGCGGGCTGGAAGCAGGTATGCGCTCGCGTGAATGCGATTTAAGCGCGCCCTCAGGATCCCACCTTTCGCGATCACTGCCCGGTGCTGAGCTTCGGAGGGCCGAGCAGTCCATTGAACGATAACATTAACCATCGAATCCGGCGAGATCGTGCTGAGGTCCGTTGCGAACTTACTCGCCCTCGGCGAAGCGCCAAAGGCGGTAAATGTCAGGCTGAGCAAAACGCCGGCAAGTTTTCTTTTCAAAAATCCTTCCATCCTTTCTTTAGGACAATTCGGTACGCCGTCGGAATTGCCTGAGCGACTGTCTTCGACGTTCGGCAAAACTGGCGTACTCTAGCGCATATCGAGTTGATTTGCTGGAAAGTTTAGGCTTTGTCCCCGGCAAAATTCTTGATGTTCCACTAAATCTTGAAAAAGATTTTGTCGATGCTCTCTTGAGAGATCACTGCAAGCGTTATGACCACGAGTTTCCAGAACATACTCAACCGGCAGGCTATGTGGCTTGCATCCGTGGTCCTGTATCTTTTCCCGGTGTTATTGCTGCCGCATGCTCAGGCAGCGCTTGATCCCTCTCTCGCGATTACTCAGTACGTGCACGATACGTGGGATTCCAGCTCGGGACTACCTCAAAACTCTGCTCTCTCCATCACACAATCTCCCGACGGGTATCTCTGGTTCGGCACACAAAGCGGCCTGGTTCGCTTTGACGGCGTTCGCTTTACGGTGTTTGACAAGCGGGCAATCCCCGGTTTACGCAGTTCGGAGGTTATGGCGGTACTCTCGGCCGCCGACGGCAGCATCTGGTTCGGCTTGAACGGCGGTGGGTTGGGGCGGTACAAACATGGCAGGTTCTCGCTCTACACGTCGCGGGACGGTCTGCCGAGCGACTCCATTCTCTGTCTCTATCAGGATGAAACCGGCACGCTCTGGATCGGCACGGATGGCCGCGGACTCGTGGCGTTTCGCAAGAACCGATTCAGAACGTACACAAAACAGCAAGGGCTGGCGGATGACGCTGTGTTCGCCATCACAGGCGACCATAAGGGCAATCTCTGGGTCGGCACGCATGCCGGCCTCAGCAGGATGACTGGTGAAAAAATTAGCGCCGTCCGGCTCGATCGCACGGCGAGCATTGATATCCGTGCCGTTCTCGCTGATCACACGGGTTCGCTGTGGATGGGAACGAATGGCGGCGGATTGATCAGGATGGGGCCGGACGGTATGCGCCGGTTTACTACTGCGGATGGCCTTTCCGCGAATGCAATCGTTTCAGCCTTCGAGGATCATGCTGGAACTATCTGGCTGGGGACCAGTACGTCCGGACTGAACCGCTATGCGAACGGCCGCTTCACCGCGTTTACGTCGAAAGATGGTCTCCTCGGAGAAGGGGTGCAATCCATCTTCGAGGACCAGGAAGGCAATCTCTGGGTCGGAACCATCATCGGCGGTCTCAATCGGTTCTCAAATGGCATCGTACAGACGATTTCCAAGCAGGAGAGTCTTTCAAACGATACCGTTTTGCCTGTCATTGAGGACGATTCCGGCAATATCTGGGTGGGCACGGCGGACGGATTGAATCGGATCAGGAACGGAAAAGTGGAGCGATTTACCGTCAAACAGGGCCTCTCGGATTCATTTATCTTTTCGCTCGCGCCGGATCGGCCCGGTTCGATCTGGATCGGAACTCGGCATGGTTTGAATCACCTCGTCGACGGCCACATCACCCGGTTTGGGAAAAAGCAAGGCTTGCCCAATGAGTGGATTCAATGCATGCTGCGGGCGAAGGACGGTTCCCTTTGGATCGGAACCCGTTCCGGACTAACCCATTTCGATGGCAAGCAATTTACAACGTACACCGTGCGCCAAGGGCTCTCAAACAACAACGTTGTTTCTCTTTACGAGGATTCTGAACGCACCTTTTGGATTGGGACTGGCGGTGGAGGGCTGAATCGCCTAAAAGCCGGTCGCTTTACCGCATTCACCGCGAATAGCGGGCTACCCAACGACGTTGTATGGTCCATCACAGAGGACGGCAGCGGTGCTATCTGGCTTGGAACGAACGGCGCGGGTCTTGTGCGCTTTCATGGCGGACGGTTCACCAGCTACAGCAGCGGGAATGGTCTGCCGGATGACACCATCTATCGAGTTGTAGACGACCGCAATGGCTCCCTTTGGCTCAGTTCCAATAAGGGCATCATCCGGATCGCCAAAGCCGACCTCGACGCGTTCGCCGAACATCGGATTCCGGCAATCCATCCCACGCTATTGGGCAAGCAGGACGGAATGAAGAGTGCCGAATGCGACGGCGGTTTTCAACCGGCCGGATGGCGAGCGAGAGATGGACGCCTGTACTTCCCCACGATCAAGGGAGTTGCCATCATCGACCCCGCTCGTTCAAACATGTTGGCTCGTCTTCTTCCAGTTGTCATCGAAACGGTTCGCGCCGGAGATCGCGAATACTCAGCGGATCGCGCCATCACCATACCTCCCGGACCCGGCACGCTGGAAGTCCATTTCACCGCGCTGAATCTCTCAGATCCGGAAAGAACACAGTTTCGCTACATGCTCGAAGGATTCGACCATGACTGGACCCTTGCCGGGACCCGCCGCGTCGCATATTACACAAATATTCCCCCCGGATCTTATCGTTTTCGCGTGAGCGCTTCGCGTCAGAACCAGTCTTGGACTGATCAGGAAGCAACTCTCGGAATTGTTCTTCAGCCGCACATTTATCAGACCATTCCGTTCTATCTGTTTGTTGCAGCCCTCTTTGTTGGCTTATGTGTGGGTGGACACCAGTGGAGGCTCAGGCATTTGAGAGCCCAGGAGCAACGGCTTCGCGCTTTGGTCGACGAGCAGACTCGCGCACTCGTGGTGAGTGAGCGGAACCTGCGCCGCTCGCGAGATGAACTGGAAATTCGGGTCCAAGAACGCACTCACGAACTAAAACTAGCGAACCAGGCTTTGCAGGAGATGAACCGTGCTTTGCATGCGGAGAACAAGGTCCGGCGTGAAACCGAAGCGGAATTGATCGCCGCGCGCGATGCCGCGCAGAGCGCCAATCGGGCGAAAAGTCAATTCCTCGCCAACATGAGCCATGAGATCCGTACGCCTATCAATGGCATTCTCGGGATGACGGATCTTGCGCTTTCGACCAACCTGGACGCGGAGCAGCGCGAATTTATCGAGATCGTAAGCCTCAGCGCCAAATCGCTGGTTACCATCGTGAACGATATCCTCGATTTCTCCAAGATCGAGGCAAACAAACTTGTTCTCGAAACGGAAAAGTTTGAGGTCGCGCGGATTGTTACCGACGTGACGCGATCGCTCTCTCTGAAGGCCGAGGAAAAGGGCCTGACATTCGGAGCGGAAATCGGTGCCGGAATCCCAACGCAGATCCTGGGCGATCCTGGGCGGCTCCGCCAAATCCTTTTAAATCTGGCCCACAACGCGCTTAAGTTCACGCCGGAAGGACAAGTGTGGATTTCGGCCGCATTGGAAAATCTCACGCTTTCAGCAGTCGAGCTGCATTTCTGCGTCTCCGATACCGGCATCGGAATCGCCCCGGATCAACAGCAATCCATCTTCGATCCTTTCGTGCAGGCGGATGGATCCAGCAGCCGCCGCTATGGCGGGACCGGACTTGGTCTCTCCATCTGCCAGCAGTTGGTGGAGCGCATGCACGGGAAGATGTGGGTCGAAAGTGCGCTGGGATCGGGCAGCCGCTTCCATTTCACAGCTCGCTTCGCACTGCCGCTCAGTGCCGAAGAGACTGCAGTCGAGGTCCAGCCAAGTGACTTTGTGCCCGCCTGATGTGGAGTAGGCCTTTGGCCTGCGCTTTTCATAGCCTCTGCTAACCTGAAAATTCAACCGGCTGCAAACTTGCTGCGCACCGGCCCGGACAAGCCATGCCGGCTCGGGTGAGTGAAAGCTACGTCCTGCGTACCTATCCGTTTCGCGAATCGGACCTGATCGTGGTCTTCTTTACACGCGATCAGGGAAAACTCCGCGGTGTGGCCAGGCGGGCGCGCAAGCCCAAGAGCAGCTTCGGATCGGGGCTGGAACGGCTGTCGTTGGTGAATCTGTCCTATTCGCAAAAGGAAACTCGGGAACTGGTCAATCTAAACTCCTGCGATCTGTTGCAATCGCAGTTCGATCTGCTGAGCGATTTCGATACGAGCGTCGCGCTCGATTACGTAACGGAAGTGTCGGACCATCTGCTGCCCCCGCATGAGCCGAACGAGCGCTTTTTCCGGCTGTTAGCCACCGTTCTCGATTACATGCACGAGCGGCTTCCCGGCGCCCCCTGGACCGCGATTACCTACTTTTCCCTGTGGGCCACGCGCCTCTCCGGCTTCCTGCCGGACCTCGCAACGCACCCGGACCGCAATCTCTCCGATGCGTCCCGCGAGCTCGCCGGAACCATGCTGCGCACTCACATCGCCGCGCTTCCGGCGCGATCCTGGAATAAAGATACGGCCCTCGATCTTCGCCGTTTCCTGATTCGACGGATGGAAGAACACGTGGAACGCCGCTTCCACACTCCCGCTCTCCTCGAAGGACTTTAGTCTCCGCAATGGATTCTTTTCAAGACACCATCTTCAAACTGAAGCGCTACTGGGCCGACCGCCGCGTGATCATTCAGGAACCATACGATCTGGAAGTCGGAGCCGGGACTATGGCCCCCGAGACGTTCCTGCGCGTCCTGGGACCAAAGCCCTACCGGGTCGCGTATGTGCAGCCCAGCCGGCGTCCTGCCGATGGCCGCTATGGTGAGAATCCAAACCGGCTCTACAAGCACCAGCAACTCCAGGTGATTTTGAAGCCCACTCCGGACGACGTTCTAGAGCAATATCTGGGAAGTCTCGAAGCGATCGGCATCGATCTGCGCAAGCACGATATCAAGTTCGAAGAGGACAACTGGGAGGCGCCAACGCTCGGGGCCTGGGGCATCGGTTGGCAAGTGATGCTGGATGGTCTGGAGATCACGCAGTTCACGTACTTTCAGCAGTGCGGCGGCATGGACCTGGAGCTGGTGCCCGCCGAAATCACCTACGGACTGGAGCGCATCGTCGCCTTCCTGCAAAACGTCGATAGCGTTTACGACATCGAATGGGCGCCCGGCTTCAAGTACGCCGATGTGCGGCTCGCCGATGAGGAGCAGTTTTCGGTTTACAACTTCGAGCTCGCCGATATCGACACGCTCTGGAAAGAATTCGACCTGCACGAGCGGGAATGCCAGCGGCTGCTCGAACTATTTCGGGCAGCCAAGCCCAAAGATCGCTTCCCGGTTCTGCCGGCCTACGATCGCGCACTCAAGTGCTCGCACATTTTTAACCTGCTCGATGCGCGCGGCGCAATCAGCGTGACAGAACGCGTGGGAATCATTGCACGTGTCCGGAAACTAGCCGTTGGAGTCGCCCAAGCCTGGGTCGAACAACAACAACAGCAGGGGGAACCGAGCCGCGACCGCGAGGGAGCGGTTTCCACTGAGGTGCTCGCCTGATGCCCACCTTCCTCCTCGAAATCGGCACTGAAGAAATCCCCGACTGGATGATCGAAGCCGCTCTCCAGCACCTGAAACGCGGTTTCGAAACGGCTTTCGGCGCATTCGGCGGCGAAGCGCTGATGCTCGACGCCACACCGCGCCGCCTCGTGCTCCTCATCGAAGATCTGCTGGAACAAGCGCCCGACGTCCAGACCGTCGTACCCGGTCCCTACCTCTCCACAGGAGCGAAGGCCGCCGAAGGATTCGCCCGCAAGTGGTCCACGAGCATTGATCAACTCGACAAGATCACAGACGCCAAAGGCGAGCGCTATATCTTTCACCAGCTCACGAAAGGGCAATTGCTCTCGGATGCCCTGAGCGAAAAGCTGCCCGCCATCATCGCCGAAGGGGTCCACTTCCCCAAAACCATGTACTGGACCGGCAAGAACGGCGTGCGCTTCATCCGTCCCTTGCGCTGGATCGTCGCGTTGCTCGACGACCGCGTGGTCCCCTTCCAGGTTGGCGAACTCCAGAGCGGCAACACCACGCGGGGCCATCGCATTCTGGGCAGCCAGCAGCCGCTCGAAGTCACAATCGAAAATTACACCGAAACCCTGCGCAAGAACTTCGTCATGGTCCGCGCCGAGGAACGCCGCCAGCGCATCGAGCAGAGTCTAGGCCCTGATGTCCGCAAAGATCAGGACCTGCTGCAAACTCTCGTCTACCTCACCGAATTTCCGTCCAATATCCGCGGCAGTTTCGATCCATCTTATTTGGAGCTCCCCGAAGAGATTCTAATTACCGTCATGCGTCATCACCAGCGCTACTTCTCCGTGGTGAACGAAGATGGCTCGCTCGCGCCCGCCTTCGTGGCCGTAACCAATACACAGGGAGATCCCGAGAGCCTCATCCGCCATGGCAACGAACGCGTCTTGCGCGCGCGCTTCAACGATGCCCGCTTTTTCTGGAAACTCGACCAGCAGAAGAAGCTGTCCGATCGCGTGCAGGATCTGGCGAAAGTCACGTTCCAGGCCAAGCTCGGTAGCTATAAAGACAAAACCGATCGCGTCGTGAAACTCGCGCTCGAACTGGCCGCGCAGACCGGTGCGAATCAAGAGACGGTTCGCAAAGCCGCAACCTTGTGCAAATGCGACCTCACCACCGACATGGTCAAGGAGTTCACCGAGCTGCAAGGCGTGGTCGGCGGCCTGTATGCGCGCGTTCAGGGCGAAGGAGACGCGGTCGCAACGGCAATCTATGACCATTACAAGCCCACGAGCATGGATGATGACATCCCGCGCACGCTCGAAGGGCAAGTAGTCTCCATCGCCGATAAGCTGGACACACTCGGCGAGTGTTTCCGCATCGGCATGGTTCCCACCGGTTCCAAAGATCCATTTGCGTTACGCCGTGCGGCGCAGGGAATCGTGAAAATCCTGTTTGAAGCGCGCCTGCCAGTCGAAATCCTGAAGCTGGCCGAAGACGTTCCCGATCTGCCGGCCTTCCTGCGGGAGCGTGTCGAATACTACTTGCGCGACGTGCTCGGCTACGCTTACGATGAAGTCAACGCAGTGTTGGCTGTGCCGGCAACAACACTCGCCGACGTGGCCGATCGCGTCGAAGCCATTCATTACGTACGTCCAACCGAAGACTTCGAACCCGTCGCCGCCAGCTTCAAACGAATTAAGAACATCTTGAAACAGGCTCAAGTGGAACACTGCCCGGAGCCTGATGCCAAACTGCTCTCGCCGGGCCCGGAAGAGGCGCTCTACCGCGCCTTCAACGGGGTTCGCGAAGCGGTAAACCACAACCAGAGCTACCGGGAGAAGCTGGCCTTCATGGCTTCGCTTCGTCCTCAGGTGGACACCTTCTTCGATAAAATTCTCGTGAACGACCCAAATTCAGTGATCCGGCAGAACCGCCTGGCGCTGCTCTATAGCCTGCTTGCGGAGTTCTCCACCATCGCTGACTTTTCCGAAATCGTCACGCAAGGAGCAAGCGTCTAAATGGAAACAACGCTCATAGCTGAATCAACAGAGCAAGAAACTAAACCGGATACCAAGAAATACGTATATTCGTTCGGCGGAGGCACAGCCGACGGAGACGGCACGATGCGCGATGTGCTCGGCGGCAAAGGCGCGGGCCTCGCCGAGATGAGCAAAGCGGGAGTGCCTGTTCCGCCGGGCTTCACCATCTCGACCGAAGTGTGCAACCTGTACTTTGAAAACAATCAGCAGGTGCCGGAAGAAGTCGACCGCCAGACCAACGAGGCGCTCGAAAAACTCGAAAGGCAGATCGGGAAACAACTCGGCCGAGGCGACGATCCGCTGCTGGTAAGCGTACGCTCGGGAGCCAAGTTCTCTATGCCGGGAATGATGAATACCATTCTCAATCTCGGCTTGAACGATGAAAGCACCGAGGCCCTGGCGCGCAAGACGGGCAATCCGCGCTTTGCCTATGACTGCTACCGCCGCTTCATCCAAATGTTCGGCGAAGTCGCGCTGCACATCGACATGGCCAAATTCGATCATGTCTTCGATGCGCGCAAGGCCAAGGTGAAAGCCAAGCTCGATACCGATCTCACCGCCGAGGACCTGCAGTTCATCATCGGTGAATACAAAAAGATCGTTAAGAAAGAGACCGGCAACGACTTTCCGCAAGACCCGCGCGAACAGTTGACGCTCGCGCGCAACGCCGTTTTCAATTCCTGGAACACGCCCAAGGCGATTTACTACCGCCGCATGGAGAAGATCCCCGATTCCATCGGCACCGCCGCCAACGTGCAAGCCATGGTGTTCGGCAACATGGGCGACAACTCCGGAACGGGCGTGGGTTTCACGCGCAATCCGTCCACAGGCGAGCGCGTGTTTTACGGCGAGTTCCTGGTCAACGCTCAGGGCGAAGACGTGGTCGCTGGCATCCGTACGCCGCAACCCATCGCCGAGCTCGAGCAGGTGATGCCGCAAGCCTACAACCAGCTTCGCGAAATCACCACCAATCTCGAAAAGCACTATCGCGACGTTCAGGATTTCGAATTCACCATCGAAGACGGCAAGCTCTACATGCTGCAAACCCGCAACGGCAAGCGGACCGGCCCGGCAGCAGTCCGCATCGCCGTTGACATGGTGGAAGAGGGCTTGATCTCGAAGCGAGAGGCCGTGCAGCGCGTTGCTCCGAATCAGTTGGATCAACTGCTGCACCCGGTTCTCGACCCGGCCATGCGCAAAGGCTTGCAGAAGATCGCAACCGGTTTGCCGGCCTCGCCCGGCGCGGCCGTCGGACGTGCGGCATTTTCCTCCGAGGATGCTGTCGAGCTCGCGAAAAAAGGGCCGGTCATCCTAGTCCGCAAAGAAACCACACCCGACGACATTCACGGCATGGACGTTTCGAAGGGCATTCTGACCGCGGTCGGCGGCCTCACTAGCCACGCCGCTGTCGTTGCCCGCGGTATGGGCCGGCCTTGCGTAGTGGGTGCATCTTCCGTGGCGGTAGACGAAGCGAAAAAGGTTGCTAACATCCTCTTCGAAGGCCGGAAGCTCACCGTAAAAGAGGGCGACTGGATCTCGCTCGACGGCACGCTCGGCGAAGTCTATCAGGGCCAGTGCAAAACCAACGAGCCCGATCCGAAGTCGCACTATTTCGCCACCTTCATGGAATGGGCCGATGAGTTCCGCGGCAATTTCGGCGTGCGCGCCAATGCCGATATTCCGCGCGATGCGAAACAGGCCCGGCTGTTCGGCGCTGAAGGCATCGGACTGTGCCGCACGGAGCACATGTTCTTTGCCGAAGACCGTATTCCGCACATGCAGGCCATGATTCTGGCCCGCAACGAAAAGACCCGTAAGAAAGCGCTCCAGAAGCTGCTGCCCATGCAGCGCAAAGATTTCGCCGGGCTGTTTGAAGCGATGGACGGGCTCCCCGTTGTGATCCGCACGCTCGATCCTCCGCTCCATGAATTCCTGCCGAAGCGTGAGAACCTGATGGTGGATATCGCGAAGCTCCCCAGCGCCGGCCTCAAAGAGAAGAAGGAAATGGCGGCGACCTACGGCGTGTCCGTCGGCGAATTGAAAAAGCATCTTCCCGAGCTGCTGGCCCGTGTCGAAGAGCTCCACGAATTCAATCCGATGCTGGGACATCGCGGCTGCCGTCTTGGAATCACCTATCCGGAAGTCACCGAAATGCAAGTTCGTGCCATCTTTGAAGCGGCCGTACAAGTCGCCAAGAAGGGCAAGAAGGTCATCCCCGAAGTGATGATTCCGCTAGTGGGAGACGTGAAAGAGCTCCAGAATCAGAAGGCCATTACGGTTCGGGTCGCCAATGAAGTCCTGAGTGAAGCCGGAATGCAGGATCTGAAGTATTACGTCGGTACTATGATCGAAATTCCGCGCGCCGCCATGACGGCGGATGAAATCGCCAAAGAAGCCGAGTTCTTTAGCTTCGGCACGAACGACCTCACCCAGACCACTATGGGTCTGTCGCGCGATGACTACACGAAGTTCTCAAAGCAGTACGAGAACCTGAAAATCTTCAAGGCCGATCCGTTCGCGGTACTCGACCAGCACGGCGTCGGCAAGGTGATTGAGTTAGCGGTAAAGTTGGGACGCAGGACCCGTCCAGATCTGGAAGTGGGAATCTGCGGCGAGCATGGCGGCGAGCCGAGCTCGGTCGAATTCTGCTACCGCACCGGCATGAACTACGTCTCCTGCTCGCCATACCGCGTACCGATCGCACGTCTTGCTGCCGCGCAAGCCGCTCTCGCTGACCAAAGCAAGGCCGAGCAGCAGCGCACCGCTTGACCGCAATTTCCGAATTCGCGCGCGAGCGCTGGGACGCTCTGATTGTGGGCGCCGGACATAACGGGCTGACGTGTGCGGCCTATCTCGCTCGCGCCGGAAAGCGCGTTCTCGTCTTGGAGAGCCGCGGCCGCATCGGCGGCGCCTGCACCATCGAAGAACCCTGGCCCGGCGTTCGGGTATCGCCGTGTGCGTATCTCGCCGGGCTGCTCCATCCGCTCGTTATTGAAGAGCTCGATCTGGTCCGGCGCGGGTTTCGCTGGACGCCCGCCAGCAACGGTCTCTTTGTTCCGTTCGAAGACGGCGCCAGCGTTCAACTCTACGATGACGACTCGCAATGCGAAGCCGAAATTGCGCGAGTGTCGCCCAAGGACGTAACCGGCTGGCGCGCCATGTCGGACGTAATTCGCCGCACGCGCGATGCCCTGCGGCCGCCCAACGAAAACGACGTGTGGATCGGCGAGCCGCCCACGCGCGAAGAACTGGAAGCTCGCCTCGGCGATGATGAAGAAGCGCGCGGCCTGCTGTTCGATTGGTCTATGGCCGAGTTCGTCGAACGCTATCTCTCCGACGAACGGTTGCAAATTGCGTATCTCGGACAAGGCGTCATCGGCACGAACGCCAGCCCGTTCGATCCGGGCACATCCTCCATTCGCTTTCATCATTCATCCGGCCGTCTGGGCGGCCTACCGGGTTCCTGGGGCTACGTACACGGCGGCATGGGCATGGTGTCATTTTTGCTCGCCGATGCGGCCCGGGAAGCCGGAGCCGTGATTGCGTGCGGTGTGCCGGTGGCGCAGATTTTGCCCGGCGAAGGCGTTGTACTTGAAGCCGGCGAGCGCATCATTGCGCCCGTCGTGATCTCGAATGCCGATCCCCGAACGACGCTGCGCTTGCTCGGCGATGCGGCAGATCCCGAATGGCGCGCGCAAGTCGAATCGATTCCGATCGAAGGTTGCACGCTGAAGCTCAACGTGTGGCTGCGCGAATTGCCGAATTTCCGCGCGCGTCCGGGCCTCTGCCAGCCGCACCATTTCGGCCAGCTGAACACTCCGCTGAACAAGCAGGAATGGACAGACGGCTACGCGGCGGCGCGTCGCGGCGAGTTGCCCGAACGCCTGTGGACCGAAATCTATTTCCAGAGCGTCCACGACCGTTCTGTCGCACCAGAAGGCACGCACACGATGAGCATCTTTTCGCAATACGTGCCGTACCGATTTGCAAACGGAAGCTGGGACGAACATCGCGAAAAAGCCAAAGCGCTCGCGCTCGACGCACTGGCGCGCTTTTGCAGCAACATCCCGGATGCCATCATCGATGCGGAAGCGCTCGGCCCACCCGATATCGAAAAAAAGGTCGGGCTCACGGGCGGCCACATTTTTCAGGGCGAATGCTTGCCGCCGTACATGTGGAGCAACCGGCTTCGCGCAAAAACGCCCATGCCCGGGGTGTATCTCTGCGGCGCCTGCACGCATCCCGGCGGCAGCGTGATTGCGATCAACGGCCGCAACGCCGCCATGGCGGTGTTATCCGGCGACGGTTGACACACATAACCCCTGCACACGTACAATTTGGCTATGAACGTCACGCTATCGGTCGACGACGACGTCCTGCGGAAAGCGAGATATCGCGCTGAAGCGCTGGGCACGAGCGTAAACCAGCTCATCCGCGAGTATCTGGAACAGCTCGCGGGCAAGCGCGACCCCAACGCCGCCGCCGAGCAGTTCGAACGGCTCTCGCGTATGTCCCTGGGCGACTCGCATGGATGGAAGTTCAACCGCGAAGAGCTGCACGAGCGGCGATAATCGTTCAGGCAGCGCGCCGCCGTGCCGGCGCCGCTTTGCTCTACAGCGAAGATCCTCAATCCGGCGCGGTCTTGCCAAGCTGCGTGTGGTGAATCCATTTCCAACATAGCGCGTGAATTGTCCAATGATGTAACCTTTGCATCATGTCCGAAGAAAAATTTGTTTTCAAGGCGAGCCGCTGGACTGCCGGAAACCTTTGGTTTCCACTTAGAATCGAAGTCACGCCGCAGCGCGTATCCCGCATTAAGCCACGGCTCATTGGCTCCAACGAAGAAAGCATTTCGATTTCCCAAGTGGCCTCGGTGACAATTCGGACGGGCCTCATCTGGTCCACCATTCAAATCGATTCCACGGGCGGAACGGATCCAATCGTGAGCCACGGACATCGCAAGCGGGACGCAATACGAATCCGCGATTTAATTGAACAATTCCAGCAACCTTTGCGTTAAGAATCTGTGGCGCATGCTCTCATGCGTGCCGCGGGGAGGCTCGTCGCGATGACCACGGCAAGATGTTATTTGCTCATTCCACCCTCAACGACACAACCGGATCGATCCGCGCCGCCCTCCACGCCGGCAAGATCATAGCCAGAACAACTACTCCCAGCAGCAATCCGCTGACCGCCACAAACGTCCCCGGATCCGCTGTCCCCACTCCATACAGCAGGCTTGCCAGAAACCGGGTCAACAGAAGCGCGGCAATCACCCCCACACCCATCCCATAAAGTGCCACGCGCAAACCGTGCCTCAGCACCATGGCAAGGATCTGCTGTCTCGTGGCCCCGATAGCCAGGCGCAAACCGATCTCGTACGTCCTCTGCGCGACCCAATACGAAACAAGCCCGTAAATTCCGACGATCGCCAGCACAATCGCGACGGCCACGAACCCGGCGAAGACGCGAATCGTGGCGCGGAAGTCGCCAATCGAAGCAGAGAGAATATCGCTCAGCGATTCTACGGAACCGGCCGGAGCATTCGGAGCTTGGTCGTGAACCAGCCTTCGCAACGCGCTTCGAAGATACCCGGAATCGTTTCGCGTTCTGACCAGCAGATCCATCGCAGCCGGAATCTCATGATCTCCCTGGACCGCCTGCGCATACGGCATGTACATCGCGCCGCCCACCCAGCCCGGCAGATCCTCCGCCAGGCTGTACTGCCGGATGTCGCTCACCACGCCGATTACGGTTCTCCATTGCGTATCCGAAGTCGCTTTGATGTGCTTGCCAATGGGATTCTGTCCGGACCAATAGCGGCGGGCCGTCGAGGGCGTAATCAATATGACGGGCGGAGCTTGCGCGCTGTCCGCCTCCGTGAACGTTCGCCCGGCAAGCAGTGGAATTTTCATGAGCCGCAGATAGCCGGGACTGATGGCGCCTGCCCACATCATTGGCGCGGGAAAGTCGACGGACTTCGGATGGCCCTCGACGTCCACCGGAATCAGAGGTAGCTCGCTTGCGAGTGGAACGGTATTGGCGAACGCGGCATCGGAAACTCCGGTCAGTCTGAGCGCCTCGTCCAGCATTCGGTCGTAGAGCGCGATGCAAGCGGATCGCTGCGCACAAATGGACTGATTCGGACTGACTCTCACGGTCAACACGCCATTCGCATCGAAGCCGGGGTACTGATCGGAAAGCAGGTACAAACTCTTCAAGAGCAGTCCTGCACTCACCAGCAGCAATACCGTGAGGGCAACTTCTCCGCCGATCAACACGCTCCGAAACGAACTCCAGGCGCCGGTTACGGAGCGCTGAGTGCCGCTTTTCATTGCACCGGCCAAATCGATTTGAGAGACGCTGAGCGCGGGTGCAATTCCAAACGCCAGGCCCGTGATTACGGCCAATGCCACCGTGAATACGGCAATGCGCCCGTCGAACCCGGCTTGCATCAATCCCGGAACTCCGGGCGGGAGCAGCGCTTTGAATAGCGAGAGCGTAGCAGTTCCGAGAAGTACGCCGAGCCCGCTGCCGGCAGCTGCCAGCAGGATGCTCTCGGTCAGGAGCTGGCGCACGATTCTCGGGCGTCCGGCCCCTAGAGCCGCGCGCAACGCAATCTCTTTGCGCCTCGTGGTGGAGCGAGACAGAAGCAGGTTCGCTACATTCGCGCACGCAATCAGAAGAACAATGCCGACCGAAGAGAGCAGAATAATCAGCCGCGCCCGCACGTCTCCGGTCAAATCCTGCTGCAACGAAATCACGGTCGCGTTTGCATTCCAATCGCGCGCCATCGGGAAAGGAAACATGCCTCGGATCCGCGTTACCAAGGCCGGGACTTCGCTGCGCGCCTGCAATAAAGTAGCGCCGGGCCGGAGCCTGGCGATGAGCGTGACAAAATCGCCACCCCAGTACTCTTCCATGTTGGTTGGATCGAGCCGCGCCGGAATCCAAAGCTGCACTCTCGCAGATGGATAGCCGAAACTTGTCGGCATGACTCCGACGATCTGCCGGTTGACGCCATTCAGAGTGATGGTGCGTCCGATAATCCCGGCATCGCGTCCGAACTTCGACCTCCAGAGCCCGTCGCTCAAGATGACCACGCCGTCGCGCCCGCGCGTGTCCTCTCCCGGTTGAAATGCGCTGCCTCGCTCGACCGGAACCCCGATCACAGAGAACAGGTTGGGAGATACGCTACTCCCGATGACGCGGATCGCTTCTCCCACTCCGGTAAGGTTCAGTTCGGATTCGGGACCGGCCAAAGCGATGTCCAAAGCGCGGCTGTCCTGTTCAAAAACCGGAAGCGCCGCTCTCGGGTAGATACCTGTAATCCGCACCAGCCGGTTGGGCTCCGCGAATGGCAGAGGCCGAATCAGCAGCGTGTCCACAAGGGTAAACATCGCCACGTTCCCGCCGATGCCCAGCGCCAGCGAGATCACCGCGATGGCCGTGAACCCCGGCGCGCGCCGGAACATCCGCGCGGCATAGCGGATATCCCGCAGCAAGCGTTCCAGCCATAAGAAGCTCCACATGTCGCGAGCTTCCTCGCGCGCGAGAGTTATATTTCCCATTTCGCGGACTCCCTGAGCGCGATGAAATTCGATTTCTTCGGCAAGCTCCCGCTCAAGCCGGGCGCGCTGGGATAGAAAGATTAACTTTCTCCAAAACCGCATCATGCCAGTTTCAAAACCTTTTGAATGGCGAGAATGACGCGCTCAAACTCTTCGCGCTCAGCCTCAAGCTGTTTGCGTCCAGCAGCGGTGAGAGTGTAATAGCGGGCGCGGCGATTGTTTTCCGAAGCGCCCCATTCGGCTTTCACCCAGCCGTTCAGGAGCAAGCGCTGTAAAGCGGGATAGAGCGAGCTTTCGCCCACTTGCAGCACATCGTCGGAAATCTGCTTGAGCCGTTGTGCAATTCCGTAACCATGCCGCGGGCCGCTGACCAGCGCGCGCAGAATCAGCAGGTCTAGTGTGCCGGGCAGCAGGTCCGGCGCTTTCGGTCGCTCTCCCATCGCCTATCGATGGAAGTATGGCTGATTTTTGTTATTCCCGTCAACCCCTATGCTCTTTTTTTTATAGACGGTAAAAACGCCGTCTGCCGCGGAGCCAGCGGTTGACAAAGAAGAGGAAAACAATCAACGGTACTAGAACAAAGTACGGCCAATACGCCATCAGTGGCGGCCGGGGCGCGAGCACGGTGACTTTCCCGGCAACATCGGCTGTCTCGCCGTTTGCTTCCACGTGCACTGAAAGCTGCCAGTCGCCCGGAGACGGCACAGTCAATTCTGCGGCGTAGAGCAGCTTGTTCGTGGCTTTGTCGTGCGTGGCGGGCGCGCTGATCGCGACGACCTTCTCCGGTGACGCGTTCGTCAGGTGCACGCTCACTTTCGCGTTCAATACGGAAGATTGGTCGGAGGTCTTCTGCACCATCGCGCTTATATCGTTCTTCGCGGCGCGCAGCGGAGCGGGCGAGCCGAAGACCGTGATGCGGAGCGATCCGGCTTGGTTGCGCAGCAGCACCGCGCCGCCATCCGCCCACAGCACTCCAGTAACGAGCAATGCAAGAATGAGCGGTCTCAATGCATCATCCCGCGCATTTGCATTGGCTGGAGCAGTATCCAGATTCCGGCGGCATAGAGCGCGCAAGCGAGCACAGCCCAAGGCGCCACCAGCACACACCGCGCGTATTGAGATGCAATTCGCCATGCGACGTAAAGCGTTGTCAACAGCCCGGCATCCAATAGTAAAATCTGCGCTGAGCTCAACCAGTCAGGGGCAACCGGAACGCCCCAGGGTCCGGCCCAACCCGTAACGAGATGGTAAAGCAAATGCGCGGCCCACATGCTGACGCCGATGGGAATCAGCGCGAATACAAATCTGCGGGCCACATCCGCTGAGCTCCGATTCAGAAGCCGGCAGATCGTCACGGCAACAAGCGGCAACAGCACCGTGCCGATCGACACAAATGCGCCCACAACCAGCGGCATTGCGTGGGGGCCAAGCCTCGCGTGCCAGGCATGCTCCCACCGCATGACCGGTTGAATCATTCCGGCCGCGTTTACAAACGCTCCGAAAGTAACCAGCAGTGCGAGCGCGGCAAGATCCGTTCGTTTCGAGAGCCGCCCGATGGAAGATCGATACGGGTCAGTCGTCAGACTCTTTGCCGGAGTGATTCCGATGAGTCCAACATTGTCCTGTGGGCAAGCCTGCACACAATCGAGGCAGAATGTGCAATCCAAGTTGCCCGCCTTTTTCGGCTGAAATAAATACAGCTCGCAGCCGCGATGCTGCGTATTTCCGCGAATGCAATCGTGCGTCCGGCAGCTTTTGCAAACTTCCGGACGCTTCACGGCAATCTCGCGCGGCGACACTAGCGAACTCACAAAATGAAACTGGCCGATGGGGCAAACGTACTTACAAAAGCTTGCTCCGCGGAAGAGGCCATCGATCACCAAAGCGGCTATGAAGTAGCCGGCAACCACCCAAGCCGTAAGCCACGGGCTGTCCCATAACCCAAACGCTTCGTAAGCCCACAAATAGAGCACGAACAGGACCGCTGCGAGCCATTTGCTCCTCAACTGACGCGGCCAGCGCAGACGTGCCGGTAAGGCGCGCCGCCCCCAATCACTGACCAGCGTAAAGGGGCACGCCATGCAGAACAAATTGCCGACAACTAACAAAGCCAGAATGGAAAATGCGCGCCAGTGAATCCAGGGCAGGACCCCAGCCAAATTGAGAGGCGCGATCTGCGTGCCGAAAAATCCATCTGCCATGATTGCAATCGCGAGCAACAGCATGGCTGATTGCGCTAAGCGCCGCCACTTAGCGGCCGGCTTAAGACTCCGACCAGGCTGCCGCGCCGATGCGCGCATGCGCCGGACCTCCACGCGATCACGTGTCCACTGCGGCCCTGCGATAACCGACATGGTCATCACAAACGCCGGAACCAAATAGACAATCGAACCGGGCACCCACATGATGAGCCCGGCCAGCACTTGATCGTCCAGCGGGCTTACATGGCTGGCTCGAATCGTACCGTAGTAGGGGTACAGCAACTGGCTGCCGAATACGAAACAAGCCGAAATGGCCGTGTTAACCAGATCGGCAAAGAGCAAATAGGGAATGGCCACCCAGCGAGGCCAACGCGGCCGGCCCGGTCCCGGCTGAATTACCGGCCACCAGAAGAGAATGCCCGTCCAGAAGAAGGAAGCGTGTTGCAGGCCGTGCCAAAAGGGCGAGACGACCGCAAGCTGATAGGGACCGCGCAAGTGCCAGAATATTGTGCTGCACGCAAAGAGCAGCCATGTGACCGCAGGGAAGCTCAGCGCGGAAAAGATGCGCCGTAAGGCGGGCCAAGTTAAAAATGGACCGAGGCATTCCTTGACAAAACGCTTGGGCAAGCCGCGCAGCACCGGCAGTAACGGATGCCCTAGCAGGACGAGCGGCGGAGCGAACATCATCAGCAGCAGATGCTGCGTCATGTGCGCCGAGAGAAACAATGTGTCGAACGCGTCGAGCGGCGATTCGAGCGCGACGAACAGCAGCAGCAGACCGCCAAGAAACGCGGCCAGACGCGCAAAGTCTTTATCCGTGCGAATAAGCCGGCGGCTGCGTATCCAGCCGCGGACATAAACTACGGCAATCAGGCAGAGTGCAGCGATGACGCGCGGATCGAGACGCCACGAAAGCAGAATGGAGTTTGCAACAGGATCCACGTGTTACTGCTTCAAATGCGGACGAGGCGGCGCGAGCACGGCAAAGTCGCGCGGGAGCGGATTCTGAGGACCGTTCGAATTGCGCGCCGGCGGCTTGCTCTGGCGGTGCAGCGTCAGCATGAAATCGACCAGCGCTTCCACTTCCGCCGGACTCAACTTCTTCCCGTAAGCGGGCATGTTGCCGCCGCCTTGTACCACCTGCCGGATCAGTTCGACCTTCGTGAGGCGATCCGCAACGTAGTCGAGCGCGGGCCCGCGCTGCCCGCCTTGACCGCCGAGAGAATGGCAATCGCGGCACTGCTTGTTCTGCAAAAGAGCGGCGCCGTGCAATTCCAACGGAGTTCGGCCGCGAACATACTTGACGGGTATTGGATCAGCACTCCAGGCCGACATCCTGGGCGACCAGGGAGAGACTGCTCCCTCATAGGCCAACACGCAGACCACCAATAAGATAAAGATGACCAGGAGTGCGGCGACAGGCCTTTTCTTGATGCTTTTTTCTCCGGTACCCGCGATGAACGGGAGGAGGAACAAGACCAGAAAAATGAGCGCCGGAGCGCCAAACAGGACCAAGACCTCCATCCAGTCCGGCAGGAGCGCGAACGCCGCAAAGATGGAGAGGAAGTAGAAGTCCGGGCGCGGGTCGGCATCGACGATGGTCGGATCGGGACGGCCCATGGGACCTTTGGGACCGGCGATCAGTGCGGCCAGCAGAATTCCCGCAACCACGAGCGCCGCAAAGATGAGGTCCTTACCAATCGCGTAGGGCACAAACGGCACGCCTTCTTTGCGAAGAATGTCTGCATACTCGGCATCGTAGGTGGATTTGCGAACCGGGTGACCGGGACGCGGATACTCGTTGATGCCCTTGGTCAAGACCAGCCGCAGATGCATGCTGATTATGGCGATCAGCAGCCCCGGAATAACAAACACATGTAGCGTGAAGAAACGGGAGAGAGTTTCGCCGGCGATTATAGGTCCGGCGAGCAGCAGATGCACCAATCCGCCGCCTATGAGCGGCACACGTCCGGTGATGGAAGCGCCAATTCCCAGACCCCAATAGGCATCCTGATCGAAGCGCATCACCTGACCGGTAAAGGCCATCGCGAGCGTGAAGAAAAGAAGGAACACGCCGCTGACCCAAGTGAGTTCGCGAGGGTATTTGTAAGCGCCGAACAGAAACACCTGAATCATGTGCGCCGTCATCAGCGCCACCATGAAGTTCGAGCCCCAGTAATGGATCGCCCGGATGTACCAACCCCAGAACTGGGCGTGGTTCAAATATTGAAGACTGGTCCAGGCTTCGTTCGTGGACGGAATGTAGACGAAGGCGAGGCAGGCTCCGCTGATGATCTGGATGATGAAGCACAGCAGCGTGGCGCTGCCGAACACATAAAACCAGCTTCCCGAACTGGCGGGTACCTCGTGGCCGGCGGTGGACGCATAGAGCGCCGTAAGATGCAGCCGCTCATCCAGCCAAACTGCCAATTTCCTGAGCGCGTTCATAACCATCTACACCTGGTTGGAAAGCGTAGGCATTTCGCCTCCCTTCACCCACAATTCGCCGTTCTCCACTTTGTACGTGTATTGGAAGAGTCCGCGCGGCGGCGGTCCGGCTGCGCGCGATCCATCTTCGTAATACGCTCCTCCGTGACATGGACACAGGAAAAGACCGGATTGCGAAAACCACCGCACCGGACACCCGAGATGCGTGCAGTTGATTGCGAAGACCTGAAACTGATTCCCTTTGAGACGCCGGACCCAACAGGGAAGATCGGCCGTTTGGCCGTCCCACGGCCGCGTATACGGATTCCGGTAAGTCGCAAGCCGGGTGGAGTGCTCCGGGAAATCGTCAATCGAGCCGAGGGAAATCCAGGCCCGCGGATCTTTTCGAGTAATGAAGCTGGAACACACAAACGCCAGGAGCGGAACCGCCATCGCGAGCCCCGCAACCACATTCGCGGCGACTCCGACATGAAATAGCCAATCGCGCCGTGTTGGACGCTCCGCATCGGTAATCGCGTCTCGCTCGCGTTCAGCAATACTCACTTATTTCCTCCACGAACACTGCTACCAGTTTTGCTTTCATTGTTTTTCTGCTGCGGACTTCCCGGTCCGTTGCCGCTTCCCTGCCCCGGACCGTTTTCAACGGTGTGTTCCGGTTGCACGTTGGGCGGCACCGGACGCAGTGACGACAGATAGGCAACTACGTCGGTAATGTCCCGATCGCTCATCGCGCGTCCCATGGCAAGGTTGCGGTAACTCGGCATGCCCAGGTCCGGACGGCCGACAATTACCGAAGTCCGCAGAGCTTGGTCCGAGACCAGCGTTAAGAGCGTTGGATCGGTAACGGGCCCGATGCGCATGCCCGGCCCGTGACACATGAAGCAGTCCTTCGCAAAAACCTTTTTCCCGTTTGCCGGGTTACCATGATCGTCTCCCGCGCTATAAGACGGGAGTTTTGTATTCTTAAAGCTCGCCGGACGGGCCCAATGCTTCTCGATGCCGTCGACGAGCGCGGTCACTTGTTTGTCGGTCAGGGGACCGCCATTCTTCTTGGCCCATGCGGGCATGGCCGTGCCGGGCCGGCCATTCTCGATCGTTTTTCGCAATTCATCGCGCGGCATCACGGCAAGATAGAGCGGATCATTTAGAATTCTCGCCGGACCGTTGCGCCCTTCCAGGCCATGACATCCTGAACAGTTCTGCGTGAAGAGCACGGTGAAATCCGTGATGTCTTCCTGCGACACCGGTTCGGGGCCCGGTTTGCCGGGGGGCTCGCATGCCGCGCAGAGCAAGAGCATTACACATGCTGCGGCCAGCTTCATTTGTGATCTTCCTCGCGCGGAGGCGTGAGGCCGGGCGTTTCCAAAAAGGCGCGCTCCGCCAGCGTCCACGATTGCATTGTTTTAATGCTCGTGCTGTGAGCGATGACGTAGCCGCCGACCAGTCCGTACGCGAGCTGGCAGGCCACGAACCACGGCCAGCTTATGCGATCGTTCAAAACGGGATTGAGCATGCTTAAGATAGTTGCCACCAGCCCGCTCCAGAACAGGGGCATCAAAATGCCAGCCCAAATTGGCGCATGCTTGGGGAACATAGGCAAGATAACTGCGTAAACAATTCCCACTAACATCGAAATAATGCCGTGTCCGAAAAAGGCCGCGACAAAGGGTAGAGCTTGAAACTGCCGCAACTGCTCCACGCTCTCGTTGCCGATGTACGGAACCACCATTCCGGCCAGCAGGTTGACTGGATACCACAGGCTGTGTTGCGCGATTAGGCCATAGATAACTGCCAGAATCGCCATGGCGGCGCCTCCAGCCAAGCCGCCCCAGAAACCAGCCGAATACGGATGAATTTCTTCCGGTATGCGAGCGCGGTGATGCCGCTCGCCTGCCTGCAGCCGCACGACGGAGCGCGTTTCCACTTCGATGGGCGCTGGACGAAGGGCGGGATTGATGGGGACCTCTTCGTGCTGTTCATGCGGAATAACATCGAACCACCAGCCCACGCCCGAGCGAATAGTCAAGAGCAAGCCCACCAAGGTGACTACCCAGTGAGTAACGATGCCCGCGATTAGGAGCGTGACTCCAAAAGCGAACACAATCGGCCAGAAGGTGTGCGCCGGAAGCTCAATGTGAGTCTCTTGAGTTCTCTCGCCCGCCTCTCCGTGATGGGTTTCAACTGACATACGCTTGATTCCTTATCGGCCAATTATGTAAACCACTGTGAACACAACCACCCACACGGCATCCACGAAATGCCAGTACCAGGAGAGAAAGAGAACGCGGCGCAATTGGGTATGAATCGGAAATCCGAGCAACGTCACGATCAATACAAGCAATTGGAAGCTCAACCCAACTACGACGTGACTAGCGTGCAGACCCACGAGCGAGTAGAAGGTGGATCCGAACAGGTTTGTCGAAATGGTCAGGTGGTCGTGATAGATCAGTTTGTACCATTCGGAACCCGTCATATACAGGAACTCGAGCCCTAGGCACATGGTGACAATCCACCAAATTTTGAAAAGGCCCAGGCGCCTGTGCTTCAGTGCGTGCTCCGCAAAATAAATGGTCAAACTGCTGGAAAGCAAACACACCGTGGCAAGAATGGGGACTTCGAGTACATCTTTCGGGTACGGACCGTTCAGGCTCTTTCCGATATAGATGAGATACGTCGCGACGAAAATGGTGAAGAGCGATGTTTCGGTGATGATTAGGAAAATGACCCCCACCGCTCCGCGATCGGGCGTTTTCCAAGTGCGCTCCAGTTCGAGAGCTCCGGGTGCTGTGATGCCGGGTGCCGCCATGACTTACTCGAACTTCCAATCCGGATCTTGCGGATGCTTCAGATCCCAAAGGGGCCGCGCGCTGCGAACAACGGGCAACTTCTCGAAGTTGTATTCCGGCGGCGGTGAACTGGTGCCCCACTCCAGAGTCCAGGCATCCCAAGGGTCATCGCCAGCCACTTCACCGCGAAAATAGGAGTAGATCACGTTGTATATGAATATGGCGACTGCGATTGCCTGGACGATGGCGCCGATACTTTCAAAGAAGTTCCAGAATTCCCATCCGCGACCGGGCCAATATGTGTAGATGCGGCGCGGCATCCCTAACAACCCGAGGAAGTGCATGGGTATGAAGGTCATATTGAGCCCGATGACGAACAACCAGAAGTGCCATTTACCCAATTTTTCGCTGAGCATCCGGCCGGTGATTTTCGGGTACCAGTAATACATTCCGGCAAAGAGACCGGTTACCAATCCGGCCACCAGCGTGAAATGGAAGTGCCCCACTACGAAATAAGAATCGTGCAGTTGCCAGTCGAAAGGGGCAACCGCCAGCATAATTCCGGTAAGACCGGCCGTCAGGAATTGGAAGAGAAAAGCCAGACAGAACAACATCGGAGTGGCAAAGCGAATCTTTCCGCCGTACATGGTTGCTGTCCAGTTGAAGATTTTGATCCCGGTGGGGACGCCTACCAGCATGCTGGAGGCAGCGAAGAACGTGTTGGACCAGGAAGTCATGCCCACTGCGAACATGTGATGGGCCCAGACACCCAGGCTGATGAATCCGATCGCCACGACGGCGCCCACCATCGCGGGTCTGCCAAACAGCGGCTTTCTGGAGAAGATGGGAATAACTTCGGAGAGAATGGCGAAGGCCGGAAAAATCAGTATGTAGACCTCAGGATGCCCGAAGATCCAGAAGATGTGCTGCCAGAGTACGGCCGAACCGCCCGCCTGAGTATCGAAGAAATTAGCCCCTAAGTGGCGATCGAACTCCAGCATGATTTGTCCGGCAGACAAGGGCGGCAGCGCGATAATAATCAGCCACGAATCGACCAACATCACCCACACAAAAACCGGCATCCGGCTCAACGTCATTCCGGGGCATCGCAAGCTCAGCGTGGTCGCAATCACGTTAATCGCGCTCGCAATACTGCCGACACCGGAAACGAGGATTCCCAGCGCCCAATAGTCGGTAGCTCCGCCACGCGAGAATGCCTTTTCCGTGAGCGGCGCATAAGCGAACCATCCAACATCGGGAGCAGAACCCGCGCCGGACAAGCCCCCGCCGCCCAGATAGCTGAAGTACAGCAACAAACCGCCAAACAGAAAGATCCAGAACCCGAAGGCATTCAAGCGGGGGAATGCCATGTCGCGCGCCCCGATCATCAGGGGAACAAAATAATTCGAAAATCCCGCCACCATTGGCATGCCGACCAGAAAAACCATGGTTGTGCCGTGCATGGTAAAGAGGCGGTTGAATGTATCCGGTTCAACCAGATGGTTGTTTGGAAACATCAACTGCATTCGCATTACCTCAGCCATGATGCCGGCAATCACAAGGAAGATGAGGGCGGAGATGATGTACATCAGCCCCAACCGCTTGTGATCGACGGTAGCGACCCATTTGAAGAAAGTCACCGAGAAGGAGAACTGGCTTTCTTGTGTCTGGGGCCGCTCTAGCGGGTAATCAATGGATGCCATGAAGCGTGATACCTGTTGTTTGTACCTATTTCAAAGTCTGTAAGTACGAGACCACCTGGTCCAATTCCTGCTTGTTCAGTTTCATGCTGGGCATGAGGCAACCAGGTTTCGGCCCTTGCGGATCATCGACCCACGTGCGTAGGTTTTGAGCACTATTGAGCATGACGCCCGCCCCGATGGTTTGGCGGCTCATCAAATGCGTGAGGTCGGGACCGAATTTGCCGACCGAAGGAGTGCCCCTGATGGTGTGGCAATTGACGCAGGCGAGCGATTCGTACATCGCCTTTCCCTGCGCTGTTGCCGGATCGTTCAGCGCCGGATGCTGCTGCTCTGCAATCCACTGTTTAAACTGCTCCGGACTATCCGCGCTCACACGCAGCAGCATATTGGCGTGCTGAGTTCCGCAGTATTCGGCGCAGTTCCCCAGGTAAATCCCCGGCGCGCGCGGGTCGATCCAGGTGTAGTTATCGCGGTTTGGAATCAAATCTGTCTTCCCGGCGAGCTGCGGTACCCAGAAGCTGTGGATCACATCCACACTCTGGAGCTTCAGATAAGTTGCTGTTTTGCCATCCGGGGTGTAGGGGACGTGAATCTCGTTTGCAGTGACCACACCGAAATCGGGATAATGCACTTCCCACCACCATTGATGCCCGATCAATGTCACTTTCAGCGTAGAGGGTGGAGGACTGGCGTTCTCCACGCCCGCAATCACGCGAGCGGAGACGCCTATCAGAACAAATACGATGAGTATCGGGATGACCGTCCACGCTACTTCGATCTGATTACTGCCATAGACCTGAGCCGGTTCTTCCAGCGAGTCTTCGGTGGAGCTCCGCCGGAATCGGATGAGCGTATAGATCAGCAAAGTGGCGACGACAACGAAGATCGCCCCGGTGATCGCAATCGTCATCAGCGCGATATGGTACTCCGACTGCGCAGGAGTCGCGAGCGGCTTGAACGCGTTGGCGATGCGGCGTTCCGGAACCCCCGGCACTTGTACTTGCAAAAAGGCAATTACACCGTGCACGAACCGAACCCCCGTTTGCATCGCATTTTTTAATTTACCTCGCCGGGTAACGAGGTAAGATGCCGATTTTCGGGCAGTTATTTCGCGCCATGGCACGCTATAGTAGGAGCATTGTTGTCATGTCTCTCGACCTGGAGCGGCAGCAAACGGAAGGAATCGTCATTCTTCGCCTGCGCGGCCGCCTCGTGGCCGGCGATGAGGCCATTGAGTTCCGGCGATTGCTGACAGAGCAAATCGAACAGGGGAACAATAAGGCAATTCTGGATTTGCGCGCGGTGGATTACATCGACAGCACGGGGCTAGGAAATCTAGTAGCTACGCATTCAGCCTTTGAAAAAGCGGGCGGAGCGCTGAAGCTTCTGAACCTATCGAAACGCAGCGCCGAGCTGCTGATTCTGACAAAGCTCACGACCGTGTTTGAAATGTACGACGATGAGCAGGCTGCGGTGAACAGCTTCTTCCCAGGTCGCGAGGTGCAACACTTCGATATTCTCGAGTTCGTGAAAAGCGAGGAGAGGAAAGAAAAAGCGTGAGTGCTGGTCAGTGGACGTCGAGCGACATGTTCACAACTTCGAACTCGAAGCGCTCGGGCGGGAATGACGAGATCGGACTCGGGGTCATATTCAGCCAGGTCCGGAATGCGGTCTGCGCAACAGAGTTGTTCAAATAGAACAAGAATTGGTCGGAGCAGCAGCGAATGGGAGGCATCTGCCGGAACGCCAGCCGCAGACCTACCGCTTTTTCCAGTTGAACGCCTTCGGTATTCACGTCTTTGTCTTCGAGCAGCGTGACGAAGCTGCTACGTCCCGCGTGCGGCCAGATGTCGCTCCGAAGCAGAGTTCGTAATTCCGGGCGCGCGCCGAAGGTGATTTCGCACTGCCGGATCCATTCGACGACTGCATCGCCCCAATGCCAGTGGGTGAGCAATCCCAGGTATTGATCGATCAGATTCAGCGCCAGATCCATCTTGCGGCGTTCTACCAGATCCTCAGAGGCAATCGAATCAGCGGCAACCGGCGGAATCATGTCTTCCTGCTCGATGATGTTGTTTGCGATCTCCATCATCTTGTCCAGCCGCGTCACTCCGGGAACCGTCTTGACAAGCAGCGGGGGCAATTCATGAGTCTTCCCGCCCGGCACTTCTACAAACTTTCGATCACCAATGATGTCCATAAGCCGCCTTTCTGGTCATCGACGACCCGGTCGACTTGAATCGAGCACAATGAAATCTTTGCTCATCGTGAACGACAGCAATTTTAATTCCTAACTTAAAGACGCTGTCATGGCAGCACAAGTTGCACGACAGCCATCCTAGTAGAGTAGTAACAGGACCATGAGAAAAATTTCACCTCGAGCCCAAATTTAGCAGCGATTTTGCTGGAGTGCTAACGCAGGTGAGGCTCGAAGCACGAACGGTATTCTGGCTTATATGGGTGTGATGGGCTGTTCGCTACTGGCCCTTGGTGTATTTCTTTCGAGCCTTGCGGCAAGCGCCGCCGGCCTTCCCTCCTGTTCCGAAGGCGCGCGCACGTTCGAGCCTTGCGAGCTCACATTTGACTGGCAGAACGGCGAGCTTCCACAAAACGTATCTCCGTACAAAGATGAGCTTCTGAATATTGAATTCCGCTCGCCGGACGCGACTACGTATCTAATGCGGGCGTTCTGGGACGGCGGACATACCCTGCGCGTGCGCTTTTCACCAACCGAGCCGGGCGCGTGGAAATACCGCATCAGCAGCTCGATTAAGCGTTATGACGATCACGAATCGAGCTTCAACGTTGGGGATAGCGGCCGGCCGGGTTTTGTCGGCGTGGCGAATCTGCGGCACTGGTGGACCACCAACAAGAAGCCGCATCTCTGGATGAGCGCCGCAGTTCCCTTCCTGGCCGGAGATCAAACCGCGTTCGAGCAATGGCTCGACGCGCGAAAACACGATGGATTTACTCATATTCGGGGCACTTTGTTGACGCTCGATGCGGGGCGGAAACCGCTATTGCCGGAGGGGACGCCGGATTTTTCTTACTTCAATACGCTCGATACACGCCTGCTCGCAGCGAACCAGCGCGGCTTCACGATGGATCTGATTCTGGCGAGCTGTGATTTTGTCCGCTCCGGAGCGCTGGAGAACTGGGATCAACGCGATCCGCTCATCCGATATTTAGTTGCCCGGTATGGCGCCTTGGACGTGACCTGGCAAGGCATCGAACACTTTGAAGATGTCCCGGGAGCGCGCGCCATGTTGAAAGAGCTCGGAATAATGTTGCTTAAATACGATAGCTTTCAACATCCGCGCTCGACCGATGCGCGTGTGAGTTCGTCTCCACTGCTTGCGGATGGTTGGGAAAATTATCTGATCGAAGCGTCGCCGCATCCGGAAGTCGGGGCGGTGGAGCATCAGTTCACACAACAGCCGGAAATCCACGTAATCACGGCAACGGACCCGGACGCGTTCCGGCACGAACTCTGGACCAGTACTACGAATGGGGAGTACCCGAGCATCTCGTACCAGAGTTTGCGGAACGAAGCCAATGCCAAAGCGGTTGCCGTATGGTTCAAGGTGATCTCCGATACACGGCATTGGGAGCTGGAACCATATTTCGGCGTCGACGGTGCCCGGGCAGTAGGCCTGCAAGAGGTGGAATATCTGGCATACGCCGAAAAGCCCGGCATTGTCGAAATTACGCTACCCAAGCACAAATACAATCCCGTGTGGGTGAATCCGACTTCGGGGGAAGAAATTCCTCTTAAGGACTACCGCGGCGAGGTGTTCAGCCGGCAGACTCCGGACAATGCCCATGATTGGGTGCTGCAGGTTCCTCGCGAAGGCCACAAAGAATCGATGTTGAAATCCTACTACTTCGAGTCGCAGGATCCTCCGGTGCAAGAGATCGAATTGGACAGCGCCAAAACGCCGTTTGAGATTGCCGAGCCCTCCGGCGACACGATCAATATGCTGGTTCCGACGCCCTATGGCGTGAAACTGACCCGCGCGAACCGGGCCACCCGCACGATGCAATACGTCTGGTGGGGAGAAGTGGTGGCGGGCGGCGAAGGGGCGCGCGTGCTGGCAGTAGGCCCTTCCGGCAATTTCACAATTCCCAGAGATTTGATCAAAGGCCCCGGCTCCAGTCTGACTTTGCGCCTATTGGCCCTTAATGCCCTCGGGAAAGCCTACGAAGTGGATAAGGTGTACCGTCTGACACCGTGACAATTCTGGCGCTCGACACGACGTCGGAGTACGGCAGCGTGGCTCTGCGGAGAGACGGGCAAACGCTTGCGGAGCTGCGAATACATTCCCAGGAGGGATTTTCGCCGTTAATCTTTCCTGCTTTGGAGCGGCTTTTAGATGAGGCCAGGGTCGATTTGTCTGAAATTGACTGTTTTGCGGCCGCCAACGGGCCTGGCTCGTTCACCGGGGTGCGAGTGGGGCTATCGACGGTCAAGGGTCTGGCCGAGTCGACGGGCCGGAAGGTGGCCGGCATTTCGAATCTGCGAGCCGTGAGTGTTTACGGAACGAAGCCACGCCGGGCGGTGGTTCTAGATGCGAGGCGCGGCGAAGTTTATGCAGCGGTTTATAACGATGCGCTCGAAGCCGAGACGGGGGAAGCGGTTCTGAAGTTTTCCGATTGGCTATCCGGTATTCCGCCGGGTGACTATGAACTGATCACAAATGCGGAACGAAGCCATGGTCTGGCAGCCGCTGTGGCGCTATGTGCGGAACGAACCCAATGGTGGGACCCGGCGGCGCTGGATGCGAATTACGTGCGGCGGTCGGATGCGGAGTTGTTCTGGAAAGAGAGTTCCTGAAAAACGGCATTGTGTCCCATCTTACGTGCCCAGGCTTTAGGGGTGGCCCACGATTCGGCATCCAGTTCGTCGACCGGAGCGCCGCGTTCGATTAAACAGCGTACCAAGGCCGTGCGACCCCAGCGGAAGGCCCATCCGAGGGGCGTAGATCTGAGCAAGTCATCGCGCAAATCCAGTCTGGCTCCATGGTCGAGCAGCAGAATGGCGAAGCGTACGCGGTCCTTTTCGTTCAGATCGCCGTGGCGCCCGGCCAGGAAATGCAAGACGGTCTGACCGAAGCGCGTGACATTGGGATCGATTCCGTGCTCCAAGAGAACCGCGAGGGCGTTGAAGTGACCTTCGTTGTCCGACGAATTGTTAGAGGCTCCGCGAATAGGTTGAATGAGCACCCAATGCCACTTGGGATCGCTTAGGGACCACGGGAGATGCGGGAGTGCGAGTTCCACAATCGCCGGACACCCATGATCGGCGGCGGACCAAGCCAACTCGTGCGCCAGTTCCTCGGTTGGATCTGTTGCCAACAGGCGCCGCGCTTCTTCGATATCGTGCGCCTCGGCGATCATGTAGGGCTGAGGCTTCGCGCCACGCGCTAGCAATAATCGTTTTACCGAATCGTCTTTGTGGTTCCAGGCATTGCGGAGCGGCCATCCCGACGCGTAGACGTTGGCATTCGGATCGGCGCCGCGATCGAGAAGCAGTTTCGTGATCTCGAAGTTCCCCGCGAGTGCTGCATGCCACAGCGGCATACCCCAGCTTGGCGTGGGCTCTTCCAATTCCTGGAGCAGGATGCGTTCGTCGGCGTCGGCTCCGAGGTCCAGCAGCAGCCTGACGATTTCAACTTGCCCGTGTTTCACAGCCAGCGTGAGTAATCCACCGTTTGGTTCAATCTGGCGCAGGATGGCGGGATCGGCATTCACCAGTTCACGGACGCGCGGCGCATCACCTGATGCGACCGCGGCCCCAACCGGTGAGTCGGTGGCCGTGGCCCAGTTGTTCTCTTTGCGGCGGAGCCGTTCCTGTTCCTCAATGACGGCAACGATGTCGGTGTATTCACGGTCGCGAGCAAGAATCCAGGCGGAAGTTGCATCGCGATGCGGAAAAATGCCTTTGCGCGCGTCCGCGCCAGCTTCCATTAGCAAGCGAACCATATCCGCGTCGCGGCGCAGCACCGCATAGTGAATACCGCGATGCTCATTGCTTCCACTGACGTCCATGTTGACCAGCTCGGGCCGGGCGGACAGCATGGTTCGAACCTGGGCGATATTGCCAGCCTGAACGGCCTGGATGAAGTTCGCTATGTTCACACGCGATGCTAAGTGTAGCGCGTTTACAATAGCCATCAGTGAAGCAGTCTGGTAGCCTGTACGGCAAGATCGCGGCGAATGCATCTGATGCCCTCCATGCGCCGGCGAACGCCAAAAATGGGACACTGCCGGGATGAGCAGTATTGGACAGGATTCGACGCAGTACAGGCTCGATGAGTCACGACGCCGCCTGCTTACTCCTTTGGACCATATCGTTGAGTACAGCGAAATGCTGCTCGGTGGGTTTGAACCCGGGGACGTGAGCGAGATCCCGGCTCGGCTGAGAAACATTTGCGCCGCTGCGCAGGAGCTGCGCAGGCTTGTGAGCACAGCGTGGGGGGAATCCTACGCGCCGGAGATGAATCTCCATTCGGTTCGCACGGGCATGCTGCCGTTCCTCTACGAGATCAGCCAGAATGTGGGCGAGCTTCTTCGGGAAACGGCTCCCCATATGACGTTGGGCTTGCTTCGTATTGGCTCAGGCACGACAGACCTGATGGCCTTCGCCCAGGAGGACACGCTTGCAAAACAGGTTCGCGCACCGGCGCGCACGGAATCCTCTAAATCTTTCGCATGAGCACACAAACCCGCCCCTTCAAACCCTTTGTTCCCGAACATGTCCAGATGCGGGAACTTACTCTGCGAGCCGTTTTGTTGGGGCTCTGCATGACGGTGGTTCTGGGCGCCGCCAATGCTTATCTTGGCCTGCGCGCCGGCATAACCATCGCTGCCACGTATCCGGCCGCCGTCATCGGCATGGCTGTGTTACGAGGCTGGAAGGGCTCCCTGCTCGAAGAAAACATCGCGCGGACCAGCGGCTCCATCGGCGAAGGCGTCGCGGCCGGCGCCATCTTCACCATCCCCGCTTTCCTGATTTCCCATGCCTGGCCATCCTTCGGCTTTCACGATGCCTATTGGAAATCCACGGTTCTCATCCTGGTAGGCAGTGTCTTGGGCGTGTTATTCATTTCATTGGTGCGGCGGATCATGGTGGAAGATCCGGAGCTTCCCTTCCCGGAGTCGGTCGCCGCGTCCGAAATCCATAAAGCGGGGCAGCGGGGCGCGCAAGCCGCCAAGTATCTCTTCTGGAACATCGGTCTGGGTGGTTTGATTTTCCTTCTCGGGCGGTTTGGGTTCTTTGCCGCTGACTCGGAATTCGCACTCGCCATAGGTCAGCTTGGCAGTAGCCGCGTGCGGCTGGGAGGCGCAGATTCCAACAACATTCTGCATACCGGAGGCGTGACGACGTTTGCCGCGCCGAGCATTAGTCCCGCCTATTTGGGGGTCGGCTACATCATCGGCCCGCGGCTCGCCGGGCTGCAATTTTCCGGCGGAGTGCTCGCCTGGGGCTTCATGGTTCCACTGCTGATCTATTTTTTAGGGCCGCAACTGCAAGCGTTTCTGCCGCACTCCGCTGCGGCGCCTTCCTGGAGTAACTTGGCTGGCGGGGTCTGGCGCTATATTGTTCGACCGATCGCCGTGGGCGGCATGCTGGTGGGGGCAGCCCACACGCTGTTTCGGATGAGAGCGAGCCTGGCAGCCGGGCTAAAGCGCACGATCCGAGATACGCGTCAGTCCGCCACCGAATCCGCCTCGCTCAGCCGCACGGAGCGCTACATGAGCTTCAAGGTTGTCTTCGCGCTCATCGCAGTGTTCTTTGCAGCCATGATTGTCCTTTATATCTATCTCTCGGGACAGCTTGCGGGAGGTTTGACCGCCGCTATTGTCATGCTGATTCTGGGCTTCTTTTTTGCTACCGTTTCCGGTAGTCTTTGCGGCCTCATCGGCTCCTCCAATAATCCTGTCTCAGGTTTAACGCTCTCGACCTTGATTGTGGCCGCACTGCTCATGGTGTCGCTGGGCGTCTCCGGGCTGGGCGGCGTGGCTGCGGTGCTGGGGGTCGCTGCCGTGGTCTGCGTTTCGTCCTCGGTCGCCGGCGAACTGCTACAGGATTTCAAAGTCGGGTACATCCTCGGCGGTACACCGCGCAACATTCAGATTGCGGAACTGATCGCGGTGGTGGTGGCGAGCCTGGTGATGTACTTCCCGCTGGTTCTGCTGCACGAAGGAAATATACGCGCGGGCGGGACAGGATTCGGCGACCGGCAGCTTCCGGCGCCGCAAGCGGGATTGATGGCGCTTCTGGCGCAAGGCATTGTGGCCCACGACATGCCGTGGCCGCTGGTTCTGATCGGAATATTTTTTGGTATTGCACTGATCATCATGAACGTGAAGAGTCCGATGCTGGTCGCAGTTGGAATGTATCTTCCGTTTGAAACGACTTTTGCGATTTTCGTAGGCGGGATTGTCCGGTCTCTGGGGGACTGGTTCGCGCGGCGGCGCGGATACAACGAAGCGCAGACGGCGCGCGTCGACAACGCGGGAGTGCTGACAGCCTCCGGTTTGATTGCCGGCGAAGCGATTCTGGGGCTGGTCTGGGCGGGGCTGCAGTTCACGCCGCCGAACGTTCGCGAGCATCTTCAGTTGTTCGCGCATCCTTCGTATTTAATTGGACTCGGGGTGCTCGCACTTCTGACGTTTGTGATGATTTACTCGCCGCTTTCGAGTGCGGGCAGTCCGGATGAACCGGCGCCGCCCGTAGGGATGATGTAAAGCACGAACAATCCTGCCGCTTGCTTACGTGCGCGGCTCTGTAACTCGCTGGATCGGACATGTTCGTTTTCGCGGCAAGTTGGGCGGAACGCCCAAGTGTTTGGTGCCCCACTCACACATAGCCTCCATTACAGAGACCAGTTCTTCTCCAGCACTCGTTAGCCGATAGGTGACACTCGGAGGAACAGTACCGACACTCATTCGATCCACGATTCCATCCTGCTGCAATTGGCGCAGTTGCGCAGTCAGGATCTTTTCGCTCACTCCGGGCAGTAGGTCTCTTAATTTGCCGAAACGCAGAGGTGAAAACGATAGATGCCAGACAATCAACACCTTCCATTTGCCGGTGATTGCGTTCGCAGTCGCTTGAACCGGGCATCCGAAATGTTTTTTCATCGGCAACTCTCAACCCACCGCAAACGTGGGCTTACAAAATTGTGCGTACTTCCCAGGACAGCGAAACTGATGTATGTTCGATCTGGTTAATCGACATTTTTCGCACAACCTGAGCTATGCCTACTCAACTTACTCCAACCCGAATGAAAAAGTTTGTCTTAGATCACTTCGAAGAATTTGTAAACAAAAGGAACGCCAAGGTCATTCGAAAGAATATGACTTCCGATTTCTACGATCATAACGGCCCCGGAGACAAACCGGCCGGCGTGCACGAAGACGAACAGATGATGCTCGGAATGTACAAAGCGATGCCGGACTTGCGCGTTACGGTCCTGGACATGATTGCCGAGGGTGACAAAGTAGTTTGCCGCAATGTTTGGCGCTGGACAGAGCCGAATACCGGCAAGAAGCTGCAATTTCAGGGCTTTGTCCTCTGGCGTTTCGAGGGCGACCAGATTGCCGAACGGTGGGCTACGGTGACCGCCGCAACCGAAGGGAGTTCGTGGACTCAGGAGTCGGAATGAAGTTGTTCCTTTAACACGATTGGACGATGCTGGCACCGGCGGCGTACTTCGACCGAGGCCAACGGACGGCCAATTTCCGGCTGGGCACCGGCAATCTGATTGTGGACGACAAGGGACAGAGCCGAATTTCCATAGAAGGCTACGCGATTGCCAGGGGTGGATGAGATGGAGAATCCGCCGCATCGGAAGCAGTGCTTTTCGGTAGGGCATTAGGCGATCACAACTCTTACATAGAAATTTTTGGCTCCGCGCTTTGTCTCGTATCCTGTTAACGCGCCGAGACTTATCCGCCTTTCCGCCGGCTGGAATTGCAGCCCGCCAGCGTCGTTTCCCTCCTGTTCCCCCATAACCACCGCTACACTTCTGAGCGAAAGGAATTCGGGGGGATCACTCGCACGCGGTGCTTCGGACCGTGGCGGCAAAGGGAACTCCATTAAGAGGGCAGATGCGATCTTACATTGTGTCGGGGCGCACCAGGCGTCCCATCCTGCCGGACGATCACGATGGCTTGGCCGATCGGCTAGGCGAATTGCTCGTCGGCCAACCTGAGGCAATTGAAACCATTATTCCGTACATTCAAATGCACCAGGCAGGCTTGGCTCCAGAGGGGCGGCCCGTCGGAGTAGTCTTGCTGCTCGGTCCAACGGGGACCGGCAAGACGCGTACTGTGGAGGCTCTTGCCGAGGTTCTGCATGGCAGTTCCAAGAATCTGCTCAGAATCGATTGCGGCGAGTTCCAGATGGAACACGAGGTCGCCAAGCTCATCGGAGCTCCCCCTGGCTACCTTGGTCATCGGGAAACGCAGCCAATGCTGACACAGGCGAAGCTGAACAGCGTTGCAAGCGAGCAAAGCGATATCTCCCTGGTCCTTTTCGATGAGATTGAAAAAGCTGCTCCCTCGATGACGCGCCTGCTTCTCGGCATTTTGGACAAAGCCACTCTTCGTCTCGGCGATAACACCAATGTCAATTTCGAGCGCACCTTGATCTTTCTCACCAGCAATCTCGGCGCAAAATCGATTCAACGCGCCAGCAAGGCCGATTTCGGTTTCGAAGCGATGGTGCCGAAGGCTCCGGTCGAAACGGCCAAACTGCAAAGCATCGGCATGACGGCGGTCCGGCAGAAGTTTTCGCCGGAGTTTGTGAACCGGATCGATTCAGTGATCACGTATAAGCCGCTGGAGCGGCCGGAGTGCGAGCTGATTCTCGATCACATCTTTACCGGTTTCGCCCGCCTTATTCATAATCGCTTGGGTGTGCGGGCCTTCAAGCTCCAGTGCACCGCTGCCGGTCGTAATACGCTGCTCGATTTAGGTATCAGCCAGGAATTCGGAGCTCGCGAATTGAAGCGGACCGTGCAGCGGAACTTTATACAGCCGGTCGCCGCGCTGGTGGCGCAGGGCCAGATTCCACCGGGCAGCACGGTGATCCTGGATGCCCGGAACGGCGAGTTCAGCCTACTGTTGCGGCAATGAGGGCATACTGAACGGGGCGGTTGGCAGGTTTCTTCGAAGCCGGACCGCCCGGTCCCCACGCGTTCACTTAATGTGCGGCGTCGCTGCATCCAAGAACTGGTTGACAATCGACGCGAGTAACGGGGACGAAAATATTATGTAGTGCGTCACACCGGGGAGAATTGCCAGACGGGCGTTGGATATTCCGGACCCATCCCAGCCTCCGTCTCTTTTTCCCCCGCCCAGCAGTTCGAAAAACCGCACGGCATGGGCGGTGCGGACCGCATCGGCATCGCCAAACGCAAGCAGGACAGGTGCTTGAATTTTCGATACGTCGCTCGACCAGTCGTAATCCTGCCCGAACATCACACCCAGCTTGGTACACAGAACCGGCCAGTCTTCCGGCCGTGGGGCCACCCGAGCATAATTTTGATACATCGGCGTCTGTTGCATATGTTGTGCGCTGTTCGCGTTTAGTTGGGACATCCCCGCCACGATCTCGGGATACCATCCGTCGCGGCGGAAAGCGGCAGAAACGATGACTAGCTTTCGTACTACTTCGGGATGTTGAATGGCGGTGCGTAGCGCAACCTCGCCGCCGGCAGAATAACCCATTACGTCGGCCTTCGTGATCTTGAGATAGTGAATCAGGGCCGCTATATCGTCGGCCATACTTCGGTAGGTAAGGGCGCGGGCAATATCCGCAGTCCGTCCGTGGGCCTGCAAATCCACAGCGATCACCTGCCTCTTCCGCGAGAGGTCCGGTATGATCGCTCTGAACATATCGCTCGATCCCAAGCCTCCGTGGATCAAGATTAGCGGCTGCCCCGTGCCGTGAAGCTCGTAATACATCTTCAAGCCGTCGACCGGGGCATACCCGGAATCCGCTGCCGCACATGCCTGTCCGAAAATCGTAACCAGTGCCGCGACAATGGCACGCCCAGTGAAACACGGAAGAGAGTTGGCTTTCATTGTCTTTCACCCGTCTATATCCCGGCTCCGGCCATACGTGTAACATGCTCGTCAAGACGGTGCAGCGTCTGTACTGTTCCCGCTTCCATTCCGGCCTGGAGATGTCCATCGCGAGCTTCGCGGGAGCGGTGCAGGATCGAGTGCGTCAACTCTGTTTTGTCGCCGAATTCTTCAAAGCTGATCCTCGTCAGCCATTCGGGGCTCCCGATTTGCGGCATGTCGTAGCACTCCGTATAGACGAGGCGCTCGTTCGGTATGATCTTGCGATACACGCCTTTGAACGGGTGTTCGCTGCTGTCTGCCATCCGCATCACGAAACGCCAGGCACCACCCACGCGTAAATCGATTTCGCAGACGGTAAGGACCGAGCCCTCGCAGCCCCACCAGTGGCGGACATGTTCGGGCTTTGTCCAAGCTTCGAACAGGAGATGGCGTGGGTGTTCAAAGAGCCGGGTGAAGGCAATCTCCAGGTCCGAGGGAAGAGTCACAGTTACTTCAGCCTTGCTTTTTATGAGCATGTTTCTTCGTGTCCTTGGGATTTAGTTTCGAAAGATAATCGTCCAAACGGTTCATCCTCTGCTCCCAGAAGCGGCGGTAACGCTCCACCCATTCGGCAACGTCTTGGAGCGGGGCTGCTTCCAGCCGGCAGGGCCGCCATTGTGCCTCGCGGCTCCGGCTGATCAACCCAGCACGTTCGAGAACCTTCAGATGCTTTGTAATGGAGGGTGCGCTGAGCGAAAAAGGACGAGCAAGTTCTTTCACGGATGCTTCTCCATCGGCGAGCCGCGCGAGGATGGCGCGGCGCGTTGGATCCGAAAGTGCCGCAAAGGTTGAGCTGAGGCGATCGGGGGTCATTTACCATCTGGCTAATTAGCCTAATGGTAAATTACAGGACCAGGGATGATTTGTCAAGCGGGACTTAAGAGAAGCTCGGCTCACATCCTGAGCGCTGCCATCGGATCAATTCGCGCCGCGCGACGCGCGGGAAAGTAGCTCGCTGCCAGCGCGACACACAGGAACAACAATACAACCGCAACGAATGTCGCAGGATCGGTCGTGCTGATGTGAAAGAGCAGGCTTTGCATCACCCGCATCAAGCCGAATGCTCCAGCGATACCGGCCGCGGTTCCCAGCAACGTCAGGCGTAGGCTTTGTCCGATCACGAGCCGCAGAATATCGCTCTGCTGAGCGCCCAGAGCGCGCCGGATACCCATTTCCTGCGTCCGCTGCGCTACCCAGTAGGCAAAGAGGCCATAGATACCCATCAGCGCCAACAGGAGCGCCATGGCGGCAAACGATCCCAATAAGATCGCCAGCAAACGCGGCTGGCCGACTTGCGCATCCACCAGGCCATCCATCGTCTTCACATCCGAAAGGGGCTGGTTCTTGTCCAACAGTTCGACTTGCTTACGGACCGCATTCGTGAAACTGAGCGGGTTGCCTTCGGTTCTTACCGCCAACATCGCGAAGGATTGCGGGTTTTGGGCAAAGGCGACGTACACCGTTTCGGGCCACGCGCTGTTTTCGAGATTTTGACGGATATCCGCGACAATGCCGACGATTTGCGCAGGCTTCGGGTTCGCGCCGCCCACCCAAAGGTACTGGCCAACAGGGTCCTGACCGCGCGGATAGGCCGGCCAAAGACGCCGCGCGAGTGCTTCATCGATAATGGCTACGCGCTGCGAGCCGTCTTTATCGCGTGCGGTGAAATCTCTCCCGCGCCGGAACGGAATCTGAAGGGTACGGAAATATCCCGGCGCGACGACCGAGATGGTGACGATGGGTCGCTCGTTCAACTTAAGCAGCGGCTTTGCGGCATCCTGTACCGGAGTTCCTACAAAGCTCACCATGGGGAGAAACATCGAAGCGGTGGCGCTGCGAACGCCCGGCAAGGATTCCACTCCCTGAACCAGCTCCTGGAAAAATAGAGCCGTCTTCCCGTTCGTAGCGTTGCGCGAAATTTTCGCAGTCAATACGTGTGCCGGATTGAAGCCAAGCGTGACCCCGCGCAGCCGGCTTACAGTCTGGATCAACAGCGCGGCTCCGACCAGCAGCAAAATGGAAAGCGCGACTTGCGCAATCAGCAACAATCCGCGCAAGTTCAGCCCGGCCAGACTCCCTTTCGGGACGCCCTGATAGACAGCCTCGCCGCTCGCCCGCAGTGCGTGAGCGAGATCCAGACGCCCGGCATGCAGCGCCGGAGCGAGTCCAAAGAGCAGTCCGGTTGCGATCGAGAGAGCTGCGGCAAATCCAAGCACCGTCCAATCCAAATGGATCTCCCGGGTTCTTGGCAGTTGGAAAGCCGTGATCCGGGGAATCACGTGCAGACTCCAACCGGCTAGCAGCACGCCGAGAATTCCGGCGGGGAGCGACAGCAACAGACTTTCACAAAGAAGCTGTCCGACCAGGCGGATGCGGCCGGCTCCGACCGCCGAACGCACGGCGATTTCGCGCGAACGCGAGGCGGCCCGCGCCAGTAATAAGCTGGCCACATTCGCGCATGAAGCCAAGAGCACAAATCCGACAGCGCCCAGCAATAGCCAGAGCATAGAGCGCACGCTGGCCACCAAGCCATCCTTCATCGGCATGACCGTTTCGGGTCTCTTCGGCTTGGCATCGAGCATTGCGGGATGCGCTGTTGCATAGCGGCGATGAATTACCTTGGCCTCGGCGGTCGCCTGCTCCAGGCTCACGCCGGGTTTGAGCCGTCCGAAAATGCTCAAAAAGGGGCTGAGGGCTCTGCTCTTAGACGGCATCAGCGACCATCCAGCGGGTGCTGCCAACCAAACGTCCAGGTCCTGGTACGGGAATGCGAAATGCGGCGGAAGAACGCCGATGATAGTTTGAGAAATCCCGCCCAGCGTCGCCGTTTTGCCAAGAATCTCCCGGTCGGCGGCAAATCGTCGTTGCCACAAGTCGAAGCTGATCATTGCCACCGGCGGGCCGCCCGGCGAGTCTTCTTCTGCGCGAAAGGCGCGCCCAAGCAACGGCTGCGCTTCCAGAATGCGCAGAAAGTTTGCTGATACGCGAACAGCCTTCAATACCTCCGGTTCGCCGCCGCCCGTTATTGTGGGAGTTTCCTCAATTGTGAATGCCCCGATTCCGCTAAAAGACTGCGCGGCCGTCTTCATCTCTTCAAACCGGGTGGGTGTTGCGCCACCTGTGATGCTCACCAGGCGGCTGGAATCAGGATACGGGAGCGGCTCCAGCAGCACAGCGTGGATGATGGTGAACATGGCGGTGTTCCCGCCAATCGCAAGCGCCAGGGTCAGAATCGCGGTAACCACGAAGGCCGGCTTTGCGCGCATCGTCCGAACGGCGTACACGCTATCCTGCCAGATCAACTCCGGAACTCTGGGCCTATTCATGGAATTGATTGTGGCAGGATTTTGCGGGCCTGCTACGCTGCCATTGAGAGAGATTCGCCGGTAATGTGGAAATTCATCGTAGGCGTGGTGGTCGGAGTCGTGGTGACGATCGTAGGATTTTTCATCGTGCTCTTCGCGATCGGACGCATCTTCGCTACCAAGGAACCGACGGTCGCTGCCAACTCGGTTTTGGTTCTCGATCTGAGCGGAGATGTTCCGGAAGCCGCACCGGTGGAGATTCCAATCCCGTTTATCGAAGGGCAGGCCGTGCCGACAGTACGCGATATCTGGACTTCTCTCCGGGAAGCCGCCAGGGATAACCGCATCAAAGCGGTTTTGCTCGAGCCGCACGGGTTGAGCAGCGGGTGGGGGAAACTTGAGGAATTCCGGCAGGAGATTTTGGATTTCAAGAAATCCGGAAAGCCTGTTTACGCCTTCTTGCAAGGGCCGGGCTCACACGAGTATTATCTTGCGTCCGTGGCCGACAAGATTTTTCTATCCACCGACGACGACCTCGACGTAAAGGGATTTCGTGTCGGGGAGATGTATTTCAAAAACGCGCTCGACAAGCTTGGCATTCAGGTCCAGGTGGATCACATCGGCCGGTTCAAGGATGCCGGCGACATTTTCACGCGAACCAATATGTCTCCGGAAACGCGCGAAGTGCTGAATCAGGTTTTAGACCAGATCTATGGCGATTTCTGCTCCACCGTGGCAGCCGGCCGGCATAAGACAGCAAATGCGGTTCGCACTCTGATCGACGCCGGCCCATTTACGTCCAACCAGGCAAAATCGAACGGGCTGATCGACGAGATTGGATATGAAGACCAGGTGTTCGCCGATTTGAAAAAGAAGACCGGGATTCAAGGATTGAACAGGCTCAGTATCCGGAGCTATTTCCGCGCAGTGCCCGGACGCGGCGACCGGATTGCTTTTCTTGCGGGACAGGGCGATATTATTCGCGGAGATGGCGATAACTCGATCGGCGGAGAGTCGGTGATTGCATCGCAGGCGTTCACGAAGCTGATCCGCCGGGTTCGAAATGACGGCAGCATTAAGGGCGTCATTTTACGCATCGACTCGCCCGGAGGAGACGCCGTCGCTTCCGACGAACTGCTGCACGAATTGAAACTGCTCAGCGGTGCGAAGCCGCTGCTCGTTTCGATGTCTGACGTGGCGGCGTCCGGCGGATATTACATGTCCATGACCGGCGATCCGGTGTTCTCGTACCCAGATACAATCACGGGCTCCATTGGCGTGCTGTATGTCCGGCCGGCCCTGCACGGCCTCTTTGACAAATTAGGAATTCAGGAAGATACTCTGTCTCGCGGGCGCTTGGCCAATATGGACTCGCTTTATCAGCCGCTCTCGGACGCGGCGCGCCAGAAGCTCCATACGCAGATTCAAACGACCTACGAAACCTTTGTGACGAAAGTGGCGGCGGCCCGGCGGAAGACGTATGCGCAAATCGATCCGATTGCACAAGGGCGCGTTTGGATGGGCGCGCAGGCACGTCAAATCGGGCTCGTTGATCAGTTAGGCGGATTGGACGACGCCGTAGCGTACATACGCAAACGAGCACATTTATCGGCGACGGGTGACACGAACCTGGTGCTGTATCCTCCGCGCAGAAGTTTGCTGGAGATTTTGACTGGCTCCTCTCCGGATGCATTCCAGACGTCCTTGGCGGAACGCAAATTCCGGAACATGCTTCCGGATTTGCCAGACAGCGCGTTTCTGAAGGGCGGCGTGCTGCGGATTCTGCCGTACCGGTTTGTGGTGGAGTGAGGATTGGGTGACGGAGATGTTAGACGAGGCCGTCGCGAGACTTGCGGCTTTGCCTGCTGAGGAATAGGATCGGATTGCTAAGTGGTTTCCTCAGGAACTCCCGGATGAAGAGCTTTGGGACAAGCAATTTTCTGAAACTCAAGGTGCTTTAGGCAAAGTCGCCGCTGAGACCCGTAAGGAGTGGGCTGCGGGAAATACAACGGAACTTAGATCTGACAAGCTGTGAGATCGCGTGTGACGAACCAACCACTCCCTGGCGGTCGTGGCTCAGAAAACGCGTCGGCTTGCCAATAATTTGCCGGGCCGCGACCCCGAGGGAGCGATTTCCTAGCAGCAGAACGCGGCGGCCGAGTGGATTCCGGTTGCGCCCAGCAAGGACTGCATGCGTGCCAGAGCCGATTTGTGGATCTGCGACACGCGGCTTTCGTTCACGCCGAGAACGCTGCCAATTTCTTTCATAGTCATTTCCCGTTCGTAGTAGAGCTGAACAACCTGCTGATAACGCTCCGGGAGATCCTGCATCACCGACGCCAGCTTTGCGCGCATCTGCGACCGGGCAAACATCTGATCCGGGCAATGATTCGGTTTCGCGGGGGCTTCGTGCGCCGGTTCGTCCTCGCGCTCCGCTGTGATGGCTTGCGCAGCGGCGGCGGACAACGTCCGAAAATCCACCATCAACATCTGCCAGCGGCGTTCCGAAAGACCCATGGCGCCCGCCACTTCGGCGTCGGTCGGCTTGCGCCCCAACTCTGCCTCCAGTTTCGCCCTGACCGCTTCCATCTGCTTATACCGCTTGCGCAGGTCCCGTGAGGCCCAGTCGATCTGCCGCAGGCTGTCCAGAATAGCGCCACGAATGCGATGCTTGGCGTACACCGGGAAAGCGACTTCCTTGCCGTCCTGATATTTTGTCGCGGCGTCGAACAGACCCATCATACCCGCATGAACCAGGTCGCCCAGCTCCACATGAACCGGAAGCGATCTCTGCACGTGAGCGGCAATCGCGGTCACCAGATGCAAATGTTCGGTAATCAATTCATCGCGGCGGCAACGAGCGATCTCTGTGGGGTTGTTGACCGGTGCGAGTTTGGGGGCGGCGGCGTTCATTGTGTTTTTTCTCCTGCTTCGCCAAGAAAAAAAGCACCCGCTAAACCAGCCAAAGGAAGCGCGAAACGGACCTGTTAGGCGGCGTGTAAGATCAACAGCTACATAGAGTTGCGAATAAGGTGAGCGATCCAGAGGAAATGCTATCCAGGGCGCTGCGGTTCATTGCGAAACGCACCCGGGTGGCTTGGCGTTTCAAAGCGGCACAAGCGCCCCGGTTCGAAACGAGAGCCCGTCAGAACATCCAGCGATGGCTCGCCGAGCAATAGATAGGATTGTTCCGAACGGTGTATGTCTAGGACAATTCGAGTGCTCTGAGCGCAAGGCCGCGAGCAACGGACGTAAACTCATCGCCCGTGCGAATCTTCGCAGGGCCGAAGCGGGTTTCGAAGATTCGCCGGACCGCCGGCACAAAGGACGATCCTCCGGTCAGAAACACCATATCTACTTCGCGGGCCTGGACTCCGGCCTTACCCAACAAAGCATCGACTCGATCCGCGATTTGATCGAGCTCGTCTGCGATCCAATCTTCGAATTGTTCGCGCGTCAGCACACCCTGGATTTCTGTATCGCCATCGAAAAAGCGGAATAGTGCGTCCGGCGAATGCGAAAGCGCAGTCTTGGTCCGCTGCACCGCCCGGTGCAATTGATAGCCGAGATCGTGCTTGATCAGATACAGCAACGCGCGCAACTTCTCTGGCTCCACGGCCTGCGCACTCACGTTCTGCAACATGTTTAACGTATCCGGAGCCTTCAGGAACGAGAGATGATGCCAGCGCTCCAGTTTAAAATAGACCCAGTTCGGCACCGGAAGGAGCTTGTCGCCCGATCGCAAACTACTCCCAGCTCCCAAAGCGGGAGACACCAGATGCCGAATAATCTTGGCGTCGAAAGAATCACCGGCCAGGCCCAGACCCTCGTTGCCGATAACTTCACGCTGAGCACGTCCTCCACGAAAACTCGGCCCTACGCGGAGGAGCGAGAAGTCACTCGTGCCGCCGCCGAAATCGCCGATCAACAGCAGCTCATCGCGATTGAGTCTCGATTCGTAATGATAGGCAGCGCCCACCGGTTCGTACTCGAACGCAACGCTCGTAAAACCCGCGCTGTGAAGCGCCTCTTCTAAACGAGACAGCGCAAAGGCGTTGTCCTGTTCGGACTCCGCGCCCACAAAACGCACCGGCCTCCCGACGACCACTCTGCGCCGCATACGCCCGAACTGCGCTTCGACAGCGTTGTGAATATCTCGCAGAATGCGTGCAATCAGCTCCTCCAGCTTGAAGCGCTGTCCGAAGACCTCGGTAGTTTGCAGGCTGCGGCTGGTGAGAAAGGATTTCAGCGATTGAACCAGGCGGCCTTTTTCGTCCGCGCTCAGATACTGCTCGATTCCGGCCGGGCCGCTCCAGGACTTGATAACGCTGCGGCCATTTTCCCGGAGCCGCTGCAGATAGAGTAAGGACCGGAATGACTCTGTGGAACCAGCACCGAAGGGGAATTGGGCCAGCGCAATGTCGCCTGACTCTGTAGCAATAGCAACGGAGCTGTTCGTAGTCCCGAAATCGAGCCCAAGGGCCATCTCTTCAGAATGGCAGAGCTTTGCTTCCTTCTTGCTCGAGAACCCGGTCGATCACAATGGCGGCAGGCAGGGAAAAGTGAAAAATAGATCCCGCGTCTAATTGCGATTCCACCCAAATGCGCCCGCCGTGGTGCTCGATGATCTTCTGACAGATCGCTAATCCCATACCGATGCTGCCGTACCGGCCTGCGCCATGCAGACGTTTGAAAATGCCGAAAATTTCCTGCGTGTATTTGGCCGGAATGCCAATCCCGTTATCCTGCACGGAAAAGATCCACTCAACTCCGTTACGTTGAGCGCTAATGTCGATCCTCGGGCGAACATCTTTCCTGCGGTACTGAATAGCATTCCGAATTAGATTTTCAAATACCTGTTGCAAATCCCGTTCGGCCGCTCGAACTCGTGGTAGATCTGTATGGACAACAACCGCTTGAGTTTCGGAGATCATGGCCTGCAAAGTGATGAGCGACTTGTCGACTGCGATGTTAGTGTCGCAAGACGTGCAAATCAGCTCGGATGGGTTTCCCGCGCTTGTATACACGGCCAGGTTTGTGATGAGGGCGCACATGCGCTGGGCATCTTGCGCAATAAACCGGACAAAGCTCGCGGCCTCAGTATCTAAATGGCCGCTGTACCTTTTTTCCAGCAGTTGTGAATAGCTCGAGACGTTCCGCAGCGGCTCCTGCAGATCGTGATTGGTGGAGTAGGCAAACCGGTTCAGATCCTCGTTCGCGCGGCGGAAGGCTGCTTCAATCCGCTTCTGCTCATGGATATCGGTGAATGTGCCAAACCAGCGGGTAGTGCTCGTCACACTGTCGCGCGCCGGAATGGCCCGGCAAAGAAACCAACGGTATCCGCCCGTGTGGTGGTCAGCGAAGCGGCATTCCGCTTCGTACGCTGTCTCGGCCTTTACTGCTGATTCCCAGCCGGTCACAAAAGCGCGCAAATCCTCGCCGTGAATGAGGGAATGCACATCCTCAGTGAGATGGTTCGAACGAGTGTAGCCGGTAAATTCATACCAGCGCTGATTCAGGTATTCGATCGATCCGTCCTGGCCGGCGGTCCACACGATCTGAGGCATTGAGTCGGCAAGTTGCCGGAACCGCAATTCGCTTACCCGGAGCTGTTCCATGGCTTGCTTCCGCTCCGTGATATCGGCAGTGATGCCGAGCATACCGATGACCCGACCGTCCGAGCTGGTCAGAGGCGCGGTCCACAGATGCGCATCGAACGGGGTACCATCCTTGCGAAGGTACCTCACTTCCAGACTCCTCACGGCGCGTCTTTGCCTATACAACTGCAGACGTTCATGGAAATGCTGCTCCTCGCCGGGAGGTATGGCGGGCAGAGGCTGGCCGATGACCTCGGCTGCTGCCCACCCGAACAGATGCTCGGAAGCGGGATTCCAAAAGGTCACATGTCCATCCATGTCGATGGCCGAGATAGACAGCGGTGCTGTCTCCGCCACGGCGTGTACCATCTCCGTCGCTTTGCGCAACGCCTCTTCCGAGCGTCTTCGTTCGCTGATCTCAGTCTGAAGACGCCGGTTGGCGGTTTGCAGATGCCTCGCTTTGCGAAGCGCCAGCATTGCTGAGAAAACGGCAACGGCGAGCAGGGAACAAAGCAGCAGGATGACCACGAGTCCCAAAGCGCCCGTAGTCAGTACGACGCGAACGGTCCGGCCGTTGACTCTAAATATGAGTTCGTGCGTTTTTTGGCCGGTCCCCGCGGCGGGGACAGGCTGAGGCGATACTGCTGAACCACCGGCAGCGAACGCACATGCCGGTGGCCATACCAGCATGGTCCAAACAAACGCCGCAATTATGAAAAGCTTCACCCTGCGCGAGACTTCGTTCGCTGCATCGCGCGAACGCTGCAAGCCGGAGATTCGGTGATGAAGAGGAGCGCGACGGCTCAACGGGTAAGGGGAAGCCACCTCGGAGAGCACGCACAACTTCGATAAGAACGGAAGTTGCGCAGTAGATCCTTTATAACATCTTTCGCAGTACCCGAACGATCACTTTTCAGGAACCTGGCGTACTCGAAACATCGTAGAAGGTTAAAGGCTACGTATGCAGAACCTCCCCGGCATCTTTCGCTACACGTTACGGCAGTTCCGGCTCTCCCCTGTGTTTACAGCCGCCGCCGTACTTACGCTCGCCTTGGGAATCGGCGGGACCACGGCGATTTTCACGCTGATCCAAGCGGTCATGCTGCGCTCCTTACCGGTCTCCGATCCGGCGCGTTTGTACCGGATCGGAGATGGCGACGACTGCTGCGTAGAAGGGGTCCCGCAAGACCGCTGGGGAATGTTTTCTTTTCCGCTCTATGAGCGGCTGAAAGCGGAAACGCCGGAATTCGAAGAGTTGGCCGCCTTTCAAGCTGGCGGCGGCCGGATGAGCGTCCGCCGTCAAGGTATCGATATCGCCGCCCGGCCGTTACGCTCCGAGTATGTCACTGGGAACTACTTTTCCACACTCGGGGTGCGGCCATTTGCCGGACGGCTATTTACCCCGGAGGACGATAAACTTTCTTCCCCGCCTGTTGCGGTGCTCAGCCATCAGGCTTGGGAGACCATCTACGGCGCCAATCCTTCGGTATTGGGCTCCAGCTTCGTGATTGAAGGGCACCCTTTCACCGTGATCGGAGTGGCGCCGCCTGCATTTTTCGGCGAAACTCTTCGCGGCGATCCGCCTGATCTTTGGATTCCCGTGCACCAGGAGCCACTGATCGCAGGCGGCAGCGCGCTGCTCCATCAGTCGATCAGCGCCTGGCTCCGTGTGATCGGCCGCTTGCGTCCGGGAGCCTCGGTCACAGGCTTGGCTCCGCGCCTGACCGGTGTCTTGCGCCAATGGATGCGTTACGACTCCGGCTATCCTTCGGTCTGGATGCCGGACGTGATCCGCACGCTTCCCAAACAGGTGCTCAACGTGGTTCCCGCCGGCGCTGGAGTCGCTGTGATGAAGGAAGAGTACGGCCGGAGTCTGCAGATCCTGCTCGCCGTTTGCGGTTTGGTGCTGCTCATCGCATGCGCCAATGTCGCCAACCTGCTATTGGCTCGCGCGGTCGCCCGCCGCGCGCAGACGGCAGTCCGGCTCGCGGTCGGCGCTACCAGACGGCAGATTATTGCGCAGGCACTAATTGAGAGCGTTCTGCTGGCCATCGCGGGCGGTTTTGCCGGGCTTCTGGTTGCCGCGGGAGCCGCGCGGTTGCTGCTCGCGCTCGCTTTCCGAAGCGTGCATTTTCTTCCCGTGAATACAGAGCCTTCCCTCGTTGTGCTGGCGTTCGCTTTTGCACTCGCACTGCTGACCGGGATTATCTTTGGCGCGGCCCCCGCCTGGTTCGCCACCCGAACCGATCCTGTCGAAGCCCTGCGTGGCGCCGGCCGCAGCACAAGCGATCAATCTTCGTTTGCCCGCAAGGCCCTGCTCATTTTGCAGGCTACGCTCTCGATTGTGTTGGTCGCCGGCGCGACCATGCTGGGACGAAGCCTGAACAAACTGGAACATCAGGATTTCGGATATCGGCTTGCCAATCGCGTCGTGGTTTCTATAAACCGGCCTCCGGCGACCTATACACAACCGCAACTAGCTTCTCTTTACCGTCAAATCGAGCAGCGCCTCGATAACCTGCCCGGAGTTCAAGGATCGGGCCTGGCGTTGTACAACCCGCTCACCGACAATTGGGGTGAGTTGGTTCTACTAGCGGGCCATCCCGCTCCCAAGATGAGCGAGGAGGCCGGCTCTTCCTGGGATCGCGTAAGCGCCAACTATCTTCAGAACTTTGGCATTGCCCTGCTTCGCGGCCGCAACTTCACTGCGGCCGACAACGAAAACACCGCGCCGGTCGCCATCGTGAACGAGGCCTTTGTGAAGCGTTTCTTCAAGCATGGCGAGGATCCGCTGAATCAACACTTCGGCCTCGATCTGCCGGAAAACGCGAATACATTTCAGATTGTCGGGATCGTCCGCGATGCCAAGTTCGCGGGCTTCGGCCTGCGCAGACCGGCGCGGCCCATGTTCTACGTGCCACTCGCCCAAAATGTGAATTACAAGAACTCGCTAATGCAGCGAGTGGAGCTGCAATCTCATTTAATCGGCGGCATCATGCTGGTTACGAGTCTCTCGCCCGGCGTTCTAGAACCGCAGCTCACACGAGTGTTGGCATCCGTAGATCCGAATCTGACCATCAACAGCGTGAGAACCATGCAACAGCAGGTGGCTCGCACTTTTGACCAGGAGCGCGCAGTGGCTTGGCTCGCCGGGTTGTTCGGAATCGTCGCTCTGCTCTTAGCTGCCGTCGGCTTATACGGCGTCACGGCCTATACCGTTGCGCAGCGGACGAATGAAATCGGCATCCGGATGGCTCTCGGAGCTGATCGCAACAAGGTGGTGGCGCTTGTGCTGCGCGGAGCCTTTCAGCGCGTGCTCATCGGCCTGGCGCTCGGATTGCCGCTGGCCGTCGCGGCCGGACGCCTGATCTCGGCGCAATTGTACGGCGTTTCCTTTTGGGATCCATTCGCTCTAATAGCGGCCGCAGTTTCGCTCACCGTCTGCGCTGTACTTGCGGCGTTCATTCCGGCTAACCGCGCTGCATCCATCTCGCCGATGAACGCACTCAGAAATGAGTAGATTCAAGCAAGCGTGCGTGTCGCGAGTTTGATTGTGACGTCATCATCCGGCGTTTTGGTCGTTCCGCCATCGCTTTGTGGGTGAAATTCAATCCGCATGGTCTCCGCGCTTACCACCACGCGTAAATAGCCGTAATCGGTATCGTCGTAGCTTTCGAGTGTAAGTGTGTCGTCGATTTTGTAAGGAGTGCGATAGGTCGTACGCATGCGCGCGAGTGGACTGTGTCCTCCGCACCCGGCGACCACATACGGAATCTGGTACCCAGCGACTGTCCGCGTGTACCGTTGATAATTATGCGCGTGGCCCGCGAAAACTGCGTGAGGCCACATGCCAGCGGCTTGGCAAGCGCCATCGATATCTTGTAACATGCGCGGACTGCCTCCATGATCCGATCCACCCGAGAATGGCGGGTGATGCACGGCAATAATCACGGCGCCAGTGTAGTTCTCGTTTTTTGCGCGCGCCAGCCCAGCCTTCAGAAAATTCACTTGCCTGTCATCGAGAACAGCGTTCTGACCGCCCTCGCTCGAGATCACGCCCGGATCTTCCAGAACATTGCTATACAAGCCCAGAATGCGAACAAAGGGAGCGTCGAAAGTGAAATACACTGCCGGCTGAATCATCGTCGTGCGCAGCAGTCCTCCGGCGTCAGGCGATTGAGCGGGAACTCGCGTACAAAAGTTGCGCAAAAATGCATCGAGCGTCGGTTCGGGATCGTTTGCATAAACCACACCATCGTGATTGCCGGGAATGGCCACAATCGGCGCCGGATAGTTGCGGTATGGTTCGTAGAATTGGTCGTAGTAGTAAGTGGCCTCGCCGAAATAATAGACGACATCGCCCAAATGGAACAGGAACGAAGGTACATCCGCGGCGTTTGCTTCATTGAAGTCGCTCACCATCTTATCGGCCACCAGTGATTGCGTTTTCGGACCGGCTGCGCTGCCCGTATCACCCACCGAATGGAACACAATCTGGCCCGCCCGCTGGATCGCCTGTACTTTGGCTGCTCCCGCGCTGCCATAGACCTGCGCGAGCGTGAGAACCGGCTCAACGGCCGCATTCGCTGCCGGCGGCACCGGTTCCAGATTCTTGATCTCCTTTAATTTCTGGTCCGTGACCGGGTCCTTGAATCCAGTTGGGTCCGGTGAGGGCTGCGGCTGGGCAAAAATAGGTTCGCCGCTGTTTTTTGGGGACTGCTCTGGCATTCTGCCAGTTTAGAGCGGATTTACGGCCGCTTCATCCATGGCTCAAACTAGCGCGTGGCCGGGATCCAAGCTCACTTCGCTGCCCGCAATGATCATCTGCTTGATGTTCGTCTTCGCTTTCATTGACTTGTTCTCTCGATGATCTTAGTAACTCCAGCTTTGCACAAACAGCCCTTTGACACGACGGAAATGCTTTACATTGTTCGTGACAAGGACTGCATTGACCGCCTTTGCATGTGCGGCGATCATCGTATCCATGATGCCAATGGGGAGTGCCGTTCGTTCAAGGTCGGCCCGCACATTCGCAAATTCGTCGGCTGCAGCTTCATCCCACGGCAGAGTGTGAATCCCGCTCAAGAACCGTTCCACCTCCGCGGTTAGACGAGTAGCCTGGTGGAGACGGCGGACCCCGCAGCGTAGCTCCGCGCGTGTGACAGCTGAAATGGAGACTTGCGTCACATCCAACTTGCGAAGATGGGCATCCACGGCTGGAATGGCGCCTTTGATTACATAGCTCGCGGTGTTGGTGTCAAGCATGAAGAAGTCACTCACGCCTCTTCACCAAACACGGTACTCTTGGGCAACTGAGTGTTCAAGGGGCGTTCCGCCATAAAATCTTCAGGCACCGCGCCTGCAGCAGCATCTCGTTGCTCCAGATATTCCCTCCAGGTGCTCCATCCGGCTTTCTTGGACAAAATCACGTCCCCGGTGCGCTTGTCGCGCCGGACGAACACCTCGCTGCCATCGAACCGGAATTCGGCTGGTAAACGAACAGCTTGGCTTCCGCCATTATTAAACAACCGTGCAATTTTGGCTGGCATCAGGATATGTGTCTATACATAGTATAGACTATTACACTGCCTCCCCCGCCGGAGCGTACATCACCGTCTACGGCCGTTTCATCCACTCCTCATATTCCCGCGTGTGACGTGACTCCAAGCTCACTTCCCTGCCCGCGATGAACATCTGCTTGATATTCGTCTTCGCCTCCATCGGGTCACCGTCTGTGAGAATCAAATCCGCCAGCTTGCCTTCTTCGATGGATCCCAATCGATCGCCCGCGCCCAGAATCTCCGCGCTGTTGATCGTTAACGCCTTCAGCGCCTCATCGTGCGGCAGCCCGAAGGCTACGGCTTGCGCTGCTTCGAACGGCACGTTGCGCGCAAACTCCACATCGAATGTTCCAAAGCAGATCTTCACACCAGCCTTGTAAAAGTCGTTCGGTAAAGTATACGGAGCATCGTAGGGATCGTCATCGTGTAGCGGCAGTTCGAACGTTTTCCCCAACACTACGGGAATATTATGCGATTTCAGCAGCGGCCCCGTGCTGCCAATCTCACGCGGATTCGCAATGATGATCTTTACCTTCTCTTTGTCTGCGAACGCGATTGCATCCTTGATCGCGCGCTCTTTCTCCGCGCGCACAAAGAGCGGCAGCTTGCCGTCGATCACAGGAATCATCGCCTCCAGGCGAATATCGCGCCGGAAATCCGGGCCGCCTGCCGCCTTTGCCTTTTCGTAACGCCGCGCATCTTGCAAAAATTCGCCCAGCTCCCGCAAGCGGTCGCGATAGGCGCGCTCCTGGTCCTGATACGTCGTCCGTGCCTGATTCCCCAGAAACGCGGCATACCGTTGCGGAATCGTTTGTATCTCGGGAAACACCAGGTCCATTACGGCGCTCGGTTTCACGGCCATCTCTTCCCAGGTCCAGCCCTCCAGGTGCATCAACGCGCCCTGCCCGGCAATCAGCGTCCCGCCGCTGCGAAAACTGCGCGCGCCGCTTCCCGGAAGACTCACTACGGTCGTGATGCCCGCCGCGCGTGTCACGGCGATATGCTCGCTCGATGGATTGAACGCGATCTCGGCCCGTAGCTCCGGATTAAACAACCCGATCTCATCCAGATCCACCGTGTCCCGTTCGGCCGAAATTTCGGAAAGACCGACGTTCGTCGCGGCATTGATCAAGCCGGGATAAAGCTGCAGGCCGTGTCCGTCAATGACACGCGCGCCCTTGCCGCTTACGCGCGTGCCAACTTCCGCGATTTTGCCGTTCACCACCAGCACCGAGCCGTTGCGTATATCGGGAGCCGTGACCGGATGCACCGTCACATTCCGAATCAGAATCGAATTGCTCGCGGCCGCCGCGAAAACCGGCAGCGCCGCAAGACTCCAACCGATCGCGCGCGCCCGTCTCATTGCTCCTCCTCCGTCGGCTTCCCACGCCGCGCCCCTTCATTCGATTTCTGCTCGCGATCCAGTTTTTCTTCGAGCGCTTTCTTTCTCTGCTGAAACTCCGGCCGCGTCTCCAGATCCTTGTCTCTGTCGAAATATTCGTGCCCGTCGATCCACACCTTCAACGGTTTCGAAAAATTCGAAAGCGGATGTTGATCGAATAACACCAAATCCGCCGATTTCCCCACTTCAATCGACCCCACCTTGTCATCGATTCCGAGCTGTTTCGCCGGATTGATGGTCACCATGGCCAGTGCTTCGGTCTCGCTCAGCCCGCCGTAGCGCATCACTTTCGCCGCTTCCAAATTCAAATGCCGCTGCAGCTCATCGGAATCCGAATTGAGCGAAACCACCACGCCCTTGCGCGTCATAATCGCGGCATTGTATGGTGTCGCGTCATAGGCCTCCGCCTTGTAAGCCCACCAATCGCTGAACGTCGAAGCGCCCGCGCCATGCGCCGCAATCTCCTTCGCTACTCTGTAACCCTCCAGCACATGCTGGAATGTGCGAATCTTGAAGCCCATCTCATCGGCCACGCGAATTAGCATCAGAATTTCATCCGACCGGTAGCAATGCGCATGCACATAGCGCTTCCCTTCCAGCACTTCCACAAGGGGCTCCAGCCGCAGATCCTTCCGCGGCGGAATGGGGTGCTCTCCGCGCGCGACGCGTTCGTTGTACTCCTTCCACGCCGCCTGATAGTTCTTCGCTTCCGTGAAGCTCTCGCGAATCACCTCTTCCACACCCATCCTCGTTCCGGGATACCGGCGTTCCACTGCGGGTCCTTGCGAAAACAAGCTCTGCGGCGGCTCACCCTGGCGTTTCGGATTTTCGCCCAGCGCGAATTTAATGCCCGGTTTCGCGCCTTCGAATAACATCTCCTGCGCGCTCTTTCCCCAGCGCAGTTTGATGACTACAGTTTGCCCGCCGATCGCGTTCGCGCTCCCGTGTAACACATTCGAGACCGTCAACCCTCCCGCAAGCGCGCGATAGATATTGACGTCCGTCGGATTCAGCACGTCCTTGATGTTCACCATCGAAGAATCCGAAACCGTGCCCTCGTTGACGCCGCCTTCGATGGCCGTATGCGAATGGCAATCGATGATGCCGGGCATCAGGTATTTGCCGGTCGCATCTACGACCGTGGCATCCGCCGGAGCGCTTACGTTTTTCCCAATCGCCGCAATCTTTCCGTCCTCAATCAACACGCTGCCATTCGGAACGGTGCCCTTCGTCACCGTGAGCACCGTCGCATTCCGGATCAGAATCGTCTCGGCGCTACTCAGCGCCGCTGCCGCCGCTAGCGCGCTTACTACACACAAGATCCGCCGCATCAGTTCGAACCTCCCTCTGAGGTTGGCCTCCCGCCGGACCCAGGCCCGCGCGGTGTTCCCTGCTGGGCCTCTGGCGATGGCCGAAACATCTTTCCATCGATAAACACATACTGAATGCTCGTCTTGTCATCGAATGCCTCGCCTTTCGTCACCACCAGGTTGGCGATCTTGCCCTTTTCAATGCTGCCGGTGCGGTCCGCTACGCCGTAAATACGGGCGGCATTCAGCGTCAAAGCCCGGACCGCATCTGCGCGCGAAAGACCCGCATCCATCGCTTTCTTCACCGCCTTCTTCAAATCGGACGCGGTATCCACGCCATCCGAATAAAACGCAAACGGCACGCCCGCTTTCGCCAGCATTCGCGGAACAGCCGGAGCCTGCTCCCTCATCTGAAGCTCCCGATAGTCCGGCTGCTCGCTCGGGTCAGCATCCCTCGGCTTTTCCGGCCATTTCAAGCTCACCAGCACTGGCACGTTCGCTTGTTTTAACTCGTCCACCCGCCGGTACGCTTCGTGCAATCCATACAACACGAATGGCACTTTCAATTCCTGCCCGAAGCTCAGCATCCGGTCAATCTGCTGTGCTTCACTCGCCGGCAGCAATATGCGCGGCGATTCGGCCAAGCCTTCCAGATCGTGATCGTACTCCGGCCGGCGATTCCCCGCCGGATGCGCGGCATAGATCCGCTGCGCTTCCTTGTATTGGTTCAAGTCGAGATAAAGCTGCCGGACGTATGCAATGTTCCCCATCAACGACGATGGATATCCCGTGCGGCCCATCCCGCCGCCCACGCGAAACAGAATCTGCTGGCCGACCGGCTGCGCCACCACCATGTCGCGCCCGCGCTCCCCGGCCAAATCGACCAGCGCTCCCAACCCCTCCACGATTCCCCGGTTAGGAAACGTCGCTGAAGTGGTGAATCCCGCCGCTCGCGCTGCCTCCAGCCGCTTATCCGCCGGATCCACCAGATCCGCCGCCCGTTCGAACGAGTAGGTCTGCGGGCGGTCTTCCGGGCCATGGCTTCGTTTCGGCGGCGCGGCCTGTTGGCCTTGCTGCCCTGCCGAACCCTGCGGCGGCGGATTGTTGGGAATGCCCCAATCGCTCAGAGCATTGATGAATCCCGGATACACCGTCAGCCCGGCGCCGTCGATCACCCAGGCATCTGCCGGAACCGCCACGTTCCCGCCGACCTCCTGAATCAGACCATCGCGCAGCAGCACCGTGCCTTTGGGCAGATCCTCCCCGCTCACCGTGACCACGTGCGCATCTTTGATCGCCACGGCCATGGGGACCTCGGCCTGTACAACCGCCGCCATGCAAAACAGCAATGCGAAAGCAGTTCGATTTCCAGTCACAAGTCCTCGAAAGAATTCCCTCATTGTGTCACAAATAGGCGAAATCCCTGGTTTCCCAGTTACTTAAGGCGCACAGAATTATTTCGGCGCCCGCCCCGGGCCTCTTCGTCCGCTTGGCGCTCATGTTACTTTCCCGGCATGAACTCCAATGAAAGCCGGAAGGGATCCGTTACCAAGCCTTTGCTAAAAGAGCTGGCGGATCGCCAAAAGGCCGATTTGAAAATCATCATGCAACCTTCTGTGGGTTCGACACCTTTGAAGCCTTCGGATCTCTATCAGGATCCAGGCGGCGGTTACAACACCAACTTCACGTTCCCGCAGGAGTAACTCCGGGGGCAGGCTTCCAACCTGCCCTCTTTTGTTGATTCGCTAAACTGATTCCTTCAGCCGTGAGCCAGCCAACCACTTATCGCGACGCGGGAGTCAACATCGATGAAGCCGACCGCGCCGTATCGCTGATTAAACGCCACGCTTCGAAAACCCTCACTCCGCAAGTCCTCACGTCCATTGGCAGCTTCGGCGCCGGATTCTCGCTAAAGGGCTGGCGCGACCCGGTCCTCGTCAGCTCCGCCGATGGCGTCGGCACCAAACTCAAGATTGCGTTCATGACGGGCCGCCACGATACGGTCGGCGAGGACCTGGTCAATCACTGCGTAAACGATATCGCCGTTCAGGGAGCCACGCCGCTCTTCTTTCTCGATTACTTCGCCGTTGGCAAGCTCGACGCGAAGGTCTCCGGCTCCGTAGTGGGCGGCATCGCCCGCGCCTGTAAGAAGAATGGCTGCGCCCTCATCGGCGGAGAGACAGCCGAAATGCCCGGCATGTACGCGTCCGGCGAATATGATCTGGCCGGCTTTATTGTCGGAGCCGTCGAGCGCAAACGTATGTTAACCGGCTCCGACATCGAGCCCGGCGACGTGCTGCTCGGCCTGCCTTCGCAGGGCCTGCATACCAACGGTTATTCGCTTGCCCGCAAATTGCTCTTCGAAACCGCTGGGCACACGCCGGATTCACAGCTTCCGGAGTTCCCCGCCACGCTCGCCGATGAACTGCTGAAGATTCATCGCTCGTATCTCGCCCCCATCCGCGCCCTGCATGATGCCAAATTGCTGAAAGGCGCTGCCCACATCACCGGAGGCGGCCTCACCGACAACATCCCGCGTATCCTCCCCCGCAATTGCGCCGTCGAAATCGACCCGCGCTCCTGGCCGGCCCAGCCCATCTTCGGGCTGCTCCGCAAGCTAGGCAATATCCCGGAACCGGATTTTCGCCGTACTTTTAATCTGGGGATCGGCATGGTGCTCGTGGTCAGCGCCGGCAAGCTTGGGTTCGTTTCGCAAACTTTAAAGAAGCTGCGCGAACCCTTCCATCGGATCGGGAGTGTCGTCGCACACGCCTCGAACCGCCAGCCCCGAGTCGCCTACCTGTGAAGCGCCTGGGAATTCTTCTCTCCGGCCGCGGTTCGAATTTTGAAGCCATCGCCCGCAACGTCCTGAGTGGCCGGCTTCCGTGCGAGATTGGGTTCGTTTTTTCAAACCGGCCCGATGCCGCCGGACTCGCCCGCGCCCGAGAACTGGGCCTCCCCTGCGGCTCCATTCCTTCCGCCGGAATGGAACGTGCCGCCTTCGATGCACAAGTCGTTGAGCTCTTGAAGCAACATCGGGTCGATTGGGTTTGTTTAGCAGGTTATATGCGCCTCCTGAGCGGTGGGTTCGTTTCGCAATTTCCCGAGCGCATCCTCAATATCCACCCGTCACTCCTCCCCGCCTTCCCCGGTCTCGACGCCCAGCATCAGGCCCTCATCCACGGCGTGAAGGTCACGGGCTGCACGGTCCACTTCGTGGATGAAAATCTCGATGCCGGCCCCATCCTTCTGCAATCGCCCGTTCCGGTCTTAGATAATGACACGGTCGAAACCCTCTCGGCGCGCATCCTCGCCGAAGAGCACCGCATCTATTCCGAAGCCCTCGCCTGGGTTCTTCGCGGAAATTACCGCATCGAGGGCAGACGAGTTGTCTCCACGTAACACTTCAATTAACAGATGTTGAACCGTTTTCTCGTAATCGTTGTTGCCCTGGCGCTCATCGCCTTTGGGTTCGTTTGGTTTTCCGGGGAACACGCGACCGTAAAGCTCGCCACCCCGGTTCCGGCCCTCGGCACCGCCACCTCGATCAAAATCGAGACGGACGACCCCGACGGGATCAAGTCGTTCTCCGCGTCGCTCGAGCAGAACGGCCATTCTCAAACCATTTATCACGACAAGACCAAATCGAAGCAGAAGAGCCGCATCTATACCTTCACCGCCGGCAAGCAGCAAGCCGGATTTCTGACCGAAGGCACGGCCAAACTGGTCGTCGAAGCCACTTCCAATGATTTCCGCGGCCACACCACAACGTTTGAGCAGGAATTCCCGGTCGTCCTGCGCCCGCCCACGATTGTCGCGGACGGGCGCCAGCATTACATCAACCAGGGTGGCGCCGAACTCGTCGTGCTCGATGCCGGCGGCAACTGGACCGAAGCGGGCGTACACGTCGCCAACTACACCGCGGGAAGTTTCCCCATGCCCGGCGAGCCGGATAACAGCAGCCACCGCTTCTCGCTGTTTCCCTTCCCCTGGGATGTCTCGCCCGATACCGTTCCGTTGGCTTTCGCCCGCAATGGGGCCGGCACGGAAGTGACCACCACGTTCTGGACCCGTGTATTCCCGAAGAAATTCCGCGAAAGCAAAATTGAGCTGAATGATCGGGAACTGCAGAAAGTCGTTGGCGAGCTCGATCCCAACGGCTCGGGCAGCTTGGTCGAGCGCTTCGTCAAGATCAATCGCGAGATGCGCCGAGCCAACGCCCAAACCATCTACGAGCTTCGTAAGAACACGGAGAACCGCATTCTCTGGTCTGGCCCATTCATTCCCGTGAAGGGCGCGCGCGAATCTTACTTTGCCGATCGCCGCAGTTACTATTATCAGGGCAAAAAAGTGGACGAACAGGTCCACCTCGGCTACGATCTCGCCCAGACCACCAACATGCCGGTCCGCGCCGCGAACTCAGGCAAGGTAATCTACGCCGATCGCCTCGGCATTTACGGCAACTGCATCATTCTCGATCACGGCTATTCTCTCGAAAGCCTGTACGGCCACTTAAGCAAAATCGATGTGAAAGTCGGGGACATGGTGCAGAAAGAGCAGCAAATCGGAGTGAGCGGCGCAACGGGAATGGCTTTCGGCGATCACGTACACTTCAGCATGCTCGTTGCTGGTACGCAGGTTGATCCGAAAGAGTGGTGGGACGAGCACTGGATTCACGACCGCATCCTGAGCAAGATCGGCAAAGAGACTGCCACGGCTACCGGGCCAGCCATGCAGCCCGTACTCCACCGCCGCAACGTTCACAAACGCGCAAAATAATTGCTTCAATCCGCTCAACCGGATACAGCCAATTCCGCAGCCCCGCCGTACGCCCTCATGCAACCCTCAGGTCGTGTGTGGCGCACGTTTCAACGTGCCGCCGTGGGCTTCAGCCCGCGGAGATCCTTGAAAACCGAATATCTTTTCTCATGGCTGCAGCGCGCACTGCGAAGCCGATAGGCAATCGGCCTTCGCTGTGTTGCGCGTGTTGTAGGCGTAAGCGATTTCGCCAGCGTGTTCCTCTGCGGTCAGGGCGATGGAGCCAAATCAAGTGCGTACGCAAGTGCCCCACGGATCTTCGCCATAGTCTGCTCCGGAATGCGCCCGAGTTGCCGTTCTAACCGCGCAATCGGAATTGAGCCTAACCCCTGCACATTTGCAAATGACTCTCGACCCAAAAAGGGCAACCGGGGGATTCGGACTTCATAGCTACTGGGGCGGCTCTGTGTAGTGAGCGGCACGTATAACACTAGCGCTCGCGGCGAATCTGGATCCCGGCGGGAGACGATTACGACAGGCCGGGTCTTGGCTGCCATTCCAAGGTCAGCAAGCCAGATTTCACCGGGTCCGGGGCTCATCTAGCAAATCGAGGACTTCTTGCTCGACAGCGCGAGATCTGGCTACATCAAGCAAATCCGCGTCCGCCAGTTCAATAATCTCAGCGATGCGCTCCCGTGCCTCGGCAGCCGTTTCTGGCCGCCACTCGCGCAAACGAGCATCCAGTTTCTCAGCAAGTGCATCCACGGGATCTAGATCCTTCAACTGAATTCTATCGCGTGAAGCGAAATGGTAAGTGGCCAGTAAACCAATCGGCCTCGCCTCGGCTCCATGCCAAATTGAGACAAGTGAGACAGTGAAACTGCTGTGATGCTCTCGAAGCGATGCCTAAGACCCTCTTAACGGTTGACGAGGCGATCCAGGCTCGCCCGGGAATGGCTTCTCGCGGGCAGTCTGCCGGTGATCCGCGCACTTCCAGAAGAGGAGAATCGCGCCCGAGAGATCATTCTGCGGCATTCGGACAAAGACTGGACTCTTTGTGACGCGATTTCCTTTGCAGTTCTCGATATCCGGGGAATCCGCTCGCTTCACCTTCGATCGCCATTTCCTTCAGTACGGCCGGATCGAGGTCCTCGGTTTATCGCATTGATTCAGAATAAGCAAAAAGTGCCGGGACCGCTCTTTCAGGGCGGTCCTGGCACTTTTTCGCTAGGCTGCGTTGTTACTTGGGCCGTAGTCTGCGGCGTCCGTCCTCAGTTCGCTACTTCAAGAGCTGAACCACGACAGCATACAGCCAGAGGAAGACAAGCGGCAAACCAACTACACCCACAGCGCGTAGGTATGCAGGATACCAGGATTTCGAAACCATTTTGGAAAATGGCCACCACTGCGCAAGTTTGCCACTTTTAAAATACCGCGTCCGAAGATAGCCGGCCACTCCATCGGGGTTTAGAGCGCATACTGCACAAAACACAGCAAGGGCCAACGCTCCAAGAGTGCTTAGAAGAACGGGAATCCAACGTCCATTCACACTGCTCTTTCAAAAACAGCGAATGATCGATGCAGGGCTGCCGAAAGCTACGCGTTCTTACTTCTTCTCTTCCCCGGCTTCGCCTTCGCCGCCGCTCTCGCGGATCTGCTTCAAGCGCTCTTCACGCCGGGCAGCACGTTCCGCTGCGCGCTTCACGAGTTCCGAACCGACCAGCTCTAACTTCGCCGTTTCCGCTCCGTCGCCTTTGCGCCAGCCGAGTTTCACAATTCGCGTATAACCGCCGTTGCGCTGATTGAAGCGTGGTCCGAGCTTATCGAACAGTTTCTCCACCGCTTCCGGCTTCAGTAGAAAAGCAGCAGCCTGACGCCGCGCGTGCAGATTGTCTTCCTTCGCCAGCGTAATCAGCCTCTCGACCAGTGGCCGGGCGGCCTTGGCTTTCGGAACGGTTGTCGTGATCCGCTCCTCTTCAATCACGTTAGTCACGAGACCGCGCAGCAGGGCGCGGCGGGCGCCGATGTCGCGCTTCAGTTTAACTCCCGTTTTGCGGTGCCGCATGCTTATTCTCCTACTCCGGCGTAGTTATCCTGCTCGGAACCGTACTCGGAAGGAGGTGCAGGAGGCGCTCCGCCCACCAGACGGCCCTGCGAATCGAACTTCATGCCAAACGAGAGGCCCAAACCGGAGAGAATCTCCTTGATCTCATTCAGCGACTTGCGGCCGAAATTCTTGGTCCGCAGCATCTCGGATTCAGACTTCTGCACCAGATCGCCGATGGTCTGAATATTCGCGTTCTTCAGGCAGTTGTAGGAACGAACCGAAAGCTCCAGCTCCTCGACCGAGCGGTTCAGCACCTCGTTCATCTGGTTGATCGCGCGCTCTTCCGGCACTTCGGAGACCTCTGGCGTCTCTTCGAAGTTGATGAAGATCGTCATGTGGTCCTTGAGCAGCTTGGCAGCCTGCCCCACAGCATCCTGCGGAGAAATCGCGCCGTTCGTCCACACTTCCAGCGTCAACTTGTCGTAATCGGTGTTCTGACCGAGACGCGCCGCTTCCACGCTGTAGTTGACCTTGCGCACCGGCGAGTGAACCGAGTCAATCGGGATGTAGCCGATCGGCAGGTCCTCGTCGTAGTTGCGGTCGGCCGAAACGTAGCCGCGGCCGCTCTTGATTCGCATTTCGATGTTCAACCGGCCGCCTTCGCCCACGGTCGCGATGTGGAGGTTGCGATCAAGCACTTCGACGTCGTTGTCGGTCTCGATCTGGCTGGACATCACTTCGCCCGGAGTCTCGACGTTCAGGCGTGCGATATGCACGCCCTCGCCCATCATCTTGAACGGAACCTGCTTCAGGTTCAGGATGATGTCGGTCGCGTCCTCCACAACGCCGGGAATCGGGCTGAACTCGTGCGAAACGCCCTCGATGCGCACGCCGGTGATGGCGGCGCCCTCGATCGAGCTCAACAGCACGCGGCGCAGACCGGTACCGATGGTGGATCCGAATCCACGCTCGAACGGCTGTGCCGTGAATTGTCCGAACCGCTCGGTAAGCGATTCGGTATTCGCGACTAAACGCTTGGGCTTCTGGAATCCTTTAAACATATCTGGTTATCTCAATCCTCTTCGTCGATTGTCGAAGGCTTTACTTCGAGTACAGCTCGACGATGAGCTGTTCATTCAACTGAATTTGTACGAGTTCGTCGCGCTTGGGCTGCTGTAGGATCCGAGCGCGCAGCGCATCCCGGTCTACTTCCAGCCAGGCTGGACTTGGAGTATGAGCTGTGGCATCCCGGGCGGAGAGAATCATTGGGTTGTTGCGGCTGCTTTCGCGCACTTCCACCAGATCGCCGGGTTTCACAGTATAGGAAGGAATGTTCACTTTACGGCCATTCACGGTGAGATGGCCATGACGTACAAGTTGGCGGCCCTGCGCTCGGCTGGTGGCCAGCCCCATGCGGTACACGACATTGTCCAAACGCCGCTCCAGCATGGCAAGCATGAGCTCGCCGGTGATACCTTTTTGATTCACCGCCTTCTCGTAAAGATTCCGGAATTGTCCTTCGAGAATGCGATAGTAGCGGCGGGCTTTCTGCTTTTCCCGGAGCTGCAGTCCATAGCCGACCACCTTGGCCTTCTTGTCCTTGCCGTGCTGGCCGGGCGCGAAATTGCGCTTCTCGATCGCGCACTTCTCGGTGTGGCAGCGCTCGCCTTTCAGAAATAATTTCATGCCCTCGCGCCGGCAGAGCCGGCAAACCGGGCCGTTATAACGTGCCAATCAATGACCTCCAGTAAAGGTGCGGTTTACGGCCGGCAAATGGCCTTCCTCCCGCTTCAGAACCGCGACCGTAAGGAAGCGGCAAAATCACACTCTGCGCTTTTTCGGCGGCCGGCACCCATTGTGCGGAATCGGCGTAACGTCCCGAATCGCCCGCACTTCGATCCCTGCTGTCGCGAGAGCGCGCACGGCCGACTCTCGGCCCGATCCCGGACCAGCTACCCGCACTTCCACCGTGCGCACACCGGATTCCTTGGCCTTGTTTGCAGCCGTCAAAGAAGCCTGCTGCGCGGCGAACGGCGTTCCCTTCCGCGAGCCGCGGAACCCGAGAGACCCGGAGCTCGACCACGCCAGCACGTTCCCCATCGGATCGGTAAACGTCACGATCGTGTTGTTAAAAGATGCCTGAATATGCACGGTCCCATAAGGGACGTTCTTCTTTTCCTTCTTCTTGAAGGACTTCTTCTTAGCCGCTGTTTTAGCGGGTGCTTTCGCCATCTTGCGTCAGATCTCCGAAAATTACGTCTTGGCTGTCGCCTTCTTCTTGTTCGCGATGGTACCCTTGCGTGGACCCTTGCGCGTGCGGGCATTGGTGTGTGTCCGCTGGCCGCGCACCGGCAAACCGCGCCGGTGCCGCAATCCGCGATACGAACCCATTTCCATCAGGCGCTTGACGTTCATGGAGACTTCCTTACGGAGGTCGCCTTCAATCGCACCTTCCCCTTCGATCAGATTGCGAAGGTGGTTTACTTCTTCCTCGGACAGATCGCTAATCTTCTTATCCGGATCCACCTGCGCCCGGTGGAGCAGCGAAAGCGCACGAGTGCGCCCGATGCCGTAAATATACGTCAGCCCGATGGCTGCCCGCTTCCTCGCTGGTAAATCAACACCTGCAATACGCGCCATACTGATTCCTCGTTTATCCCTGCCGCTGCTTGTGCTTCGGATTGGTGCAAATGACCCTTACCACGCCGTGGCGGTGGATCACCTTGCACTTGTCGCACAGTTTCTTTACGGAAGCCCGTACTTTCATGATCTCCTCTAGTCTAAACTCGCCTACTCAGGGGCGGGACAAAACCCACGGCCCGTTCTCGGTGACGGCCACCATATGCTCGAAGTGGGCCGAGTACGATCCGTCCTTCGAAACCGCTGTCCACCGGTCCGGCAGCACCTTAGTATCGGGCTTGCCGGCATTGACCATCGGCTCGATTGCCAGCACCATCCCCGGCTTTAAACGCGGATTCTCGCCCCGCCGGTCCACATAGTTGGGAATCTGCGGCTCCTCATGCAGCGACGTGCCGATTCCATGTCCCACAAACTCCCGGACAATCGAAAAGCCGCTCGAAATGACGTGCTTCTCGACCGTCCCGCAAATATCGAACAATCGGTTTCCTGCCCGGACCCGGTCAATCGCCAGTTCCAGGCTCTCTTCGGTGACCTTTAGTAGCCGCTTCACCGAATCATTCACTTCTCCGATCGGCACCGTGATGGCCGAATCGCCGTAATACCCGTCGAGCAGCACGCCGGTATCGATCGAAACGATATCGCCCGCCTTCAATTTTCGTTTGCCCGACGGCATCCCGTGAACCACTTCTTCATTCACGGACGTACACAGCACATACGGATACTTCGTTCCGGAAGCCTGCGTATAGTAGCCCTTAAAGGCCGGCTTCGCTCCCGCATCCCGGATCATTTTTTCCGCCGCCGCTTCCAGATCCTGCGTAGTGATTCCTTCGGCCGCCATCGCCTTCAGATCCTGTAGTATCCGGTATACCAGCAGACCGCTCCGGCGCAGTTTTTCGAGTTCCACTGTACTTCGGCGAGCAATCACGGTTAGCGGCCCGGCTTCGACATCTCGGCCCGGATAAAGCCTTCCGAAAGCAACAGGTCGCAGATTTTCTGCATGATCTCGCCCGGCGTAGCGCCTGCCCCTTCTATCTCAAACATCGGAACGCCCGATTCCCGGAAATAATTCAGAATCGGACGCGTCTGCACGTCGTACTCATGCAACCGCTCCCGGATTACAGACTCGCGATCATCCTCGCGCGTCACCAGCGTAGCCCCATCCAAATCACAGATCCCCGGAACTTTCGGAGGATTCGTTTTCAAGCTGTAAAGGGTTCCACAGACGGGACACTGCCGGCGGCCGCTGAGACGAGCTACGATTCGATCGTAGTCAACCATTAAGTGTACCACGGCGGGTCGAAATCCGTATTTCTCAGTCATCTCCAGCAGCACGGCGGCCTGATTAATAGTTCGCGGGTAGCCGTCGAGAATGATCCCGGAGGAGCAATCCGGGGCTGCCAAACGCTCCCTGACCAGTTCGTTGACCAGTTCATCCGGAACCAGTTTACCTGCGTGGATCAGCCTCTCAGCCCTCCGGCCGATCTCATCCTGGGCGGCGATATGCGTGCGCAGCATATCTCCGGTGGAAATGTGCGGCCCTTTCAGACACTGCTGGATCAGCTTCGCCTGGGTCCCTTTGCCGGAACCGGGCGAGCCGAACAGGATCAGAGCGGGCGCGGCGGCGTTCTTAGACAGTGGTGCTCCGGCGGCCACGGATACGGCCCGAACGTGGAGTGAACCCTTCATAATGCCGCATAATCAACTGCGCTTCAATCTGGTTCACGGTATCCATCGCAACACCCACCACAATGAGCAGCGAGGTGCCGCCAAAGTAGAAGTTCACTCCGAGGCCATCGAGCAGCCAGCGCGGAAAATGCGCATCGATGAAGTTCCCAACGAACGGCAGGCGCTGCAGCTTGATGCCCTGGATCATGATCTGCGGAATGATCGACAGCAGCGCCAGGTAGAGCCCGCCCACCACAGTGATCTTCGAAAGGATCTTGTCCATGTACTCGGCGGTATTCTTGCCGGGCCGGATTCCGGGAATGAAGCCGCCGTATTTGCGCATGTTATCCGCTGCTTCGTTCGGGTTGAAGATAATCGAAACGTAGAAGAAGCAGAAGAACACGATCAGGATGATAAAGGTCACGTAGTATAGCGGATCGGCACCGCCCAGCGAGCTGAACATGCTGTTCAACCACCGGCTGTTCTTCACTACCGGAAACTGCAGAGCCGTCTGCGGCAGCGCCAGCAAAGAAGAAGCGAAGATAATGGGGATCACGCCACCCGCATTGACCTTGAGCGGCAGGTGCGTGGATTGCCCGCCCATCATCCGCCGGCCGATCACGCGCTTGGCATACTGGACCGGAATCCGGCGTTCCCCGCGTTCCACCAGGACAATAAACGCCACCACCGCCACCATCACCGCCAGAATCGCAATCATCTGCGGGACCGGCCACTGGTGCGTCACGAAGGTGTTGTTATAGATGCTGACCGCCGCGTTCGGAAGGCCCACAATGATGCCGACGAAGATAATCAGCGACATGCCATTGCCGATGCCCCGGTCCGTGATCTGCTCTCCGAGCCACATGATGAACGCCGACCCCGCCGTAAAGGTCAGAGTGGTCATGAAGATGAACCCGAAACCAGGGTTCAGCACGAAATTGCCGTCGGAGTTCTGGAGCGCAAAGGCGATACCGATCGATTGGATGACCGCCAGCGCAATGGTTAGATAGCGCGTCCATTGGGTGATCTTGCGGCGCCCGAGTTCGCCTTCTTTTTGCAGCTTATCGAGGGTCGGGATGACGACGGTCAGCAGTTGCAGAATAATGGATGCCGTGATATACGGCGTGATACCGAGCGCAAAAATGGTCATGCGGCGGAGCATGCCGCCGCTGAACAGGTCGAAGTAGCCGAGGAATCCGCCGCTCGCATTCCGTGCGAAGAACGCCGCAAACCGGTTGGTGTCGATACCGGGGGTCGGGATGTAGGCGCCGATCCGGTAGACCGCGAGCAGACCCAACGTGAAGAGAACACGTTTCCTGAGATCCGGGATCCGGAACATGTTCGCTAGGGCTTCAAAAAACTTTGTCATCTACGTTTCACACTTCCCCGCCTCCCCAGAGGCAGAGTCGATGAAAACCAATCTACTCTTTTTCTGGTTTCGCTGCAGGAGCTGCCTTGGCAAGCACGCCGGCCGTGCCGCCCAGCTTCTGAATCTTGTCGAGGGCTGACTTTGAGTATACGTGAGCTTGGACGTTAATTTTACGGGTCAGCTCGCCGTTGCCCAAAATTTTTAGCCCGGCGTTGAGCTTCTTGATCACACCGCTCGCGACCAGCGATTCCGGCGTGAAATTATCGCCTTCCAGTTTCTCTAGAGCGCCGACATTCAGGATGGCGTACTCTTTGCGAAAGATGTTCTTAAAGCCGCGTTTCGGCAAACGCCGGTGGAGCGGCATCTGGCCGCCCTCGAAGCCGCGCATTTTGCTATACCCTGAAATGGATTTGGCGCCCTTCGCGCCGCGCCCGGAGTACTTTCCCCGGCCGGACCCCATACCCTGGCCGATCCGCTGCTTTTTGTGTTTTTGGCCCTTGGGAGGCCGCAGATTACTAAGATTCATAATATTGAACGGAGCCCACTTGCTTACGCGCGTGGTTCTGTAACCCTAACAGAACCGCGACCGTGAGGGAGCGGCGTGCTTTTCGGTTCAGTCCTCCTTCACGATTTCCAGCAAATGGGGCACTTTGGCCACCATGCCCCGGAACCCGGGTGTATCGGGACGCTCGACGATCCGGTTGATCTTGTGAAGCCCAAGCGACTTCACGATTTTCTTGTGCTTCTCCGGCGTGCAGATCGGGCTGCGCACCAGCTTGATTTTGATCTTTCCCTCGGCCATTGCCCTCTCCTACAGCTTCTCGATCGGCAGCCCGCGCATATCGGCGATGGCGGTTTTGTCGCAGAGCTGCTCCAGCGCATCGATGGTCGCCTTCACCACGTTATGAGCGTTGTGCGAACCGATCGACTTGGTCAGTACGTTCGGAATCCCCACTGCTTGAATGACCGCGCGCACCGGACCGCCCGCAATTACGCCGGTCCCTTCCGGGGCCGGTTTCAGCAGAACGAGCCCGCTGCCGAAGCGCCCGAGAACCGGGTGCCGGATGGTGGTTTCGAGCACGTTGACTTTACGCAAATTCTTCTTCGCCGCTTCGATGCCTTTCTTGATGGCGGAGGGAACTTCCTTCGCTTTGCCCGTCCCGAAGCCGACCACTTTGGCGCCGGGGTCACCTACCACGACCAGCGCCGAAAAACTCATATTTTTACCGCCCTTGACCACTTTCGTGACGCGGTTGATGCTGACCACCTGTTCTTTCAGGTTCAGGTTCTGCGCGTCAACGCGCTTGGCCGCTCCATTCAATGCCATTCGATTAAAACTCCAGTCCTGCCTGGCGGGCCGCATCCGCCAGCGCCTTCACGCGGCCGTGATAAAGATAGCCGCCCCGGTCAAATACGACTTTCGTAATACCCTTCTCTTTTGCCCGCTCCGCGACCGCTTTGCCGATCAGCTTCGCGCCCTCCACATTGCCGCCTTTGCCTCGCAGATCCTTTTCCGTGGAGGCTGCGGCGACTAGCGTGTGCCCTTTTTGATCGTCGATGACCTGGGCGTAAATATGATTCAAACTGCGGAAAATAGCCAGCCGCGGACGTTCCGGTGTACCAGCTACACGGCGGCGGATGCGCTTGTGAATCCGAAGCCGGATTTCATTCTTCGATTCCTGTGCCATTACTTGCCTCCCGCTCCAGTCTTGCCAGCCTTTTTGCGCAGCACTTCGCCCGTGTAACGGACGCCTTTGTTCTTGTACGGATCGGGTGGACGCAGGGCGCGAATTTGCGAGGCCGTCTCGCCGACCACCTGGCGGTCGTAACCGCTCAGAACCAGGTGCGTCTGGCGATCGACCTTGAGATCGACGCCTTTCGGCAGCAGAAACTCGATCGGATGCGAATATCCCAGCGTAAACGTCGCGACGTTGCCCTTGACTTCGGCGCGATAGCCAGTGCCCACGATATCGAGTTCACGGGTGAAGCCGGTAGACACGCCTTGCACCGCGTTCGCCGCGAGGGCTCGGGTGAGGCCGTGCAGCGCCGCGAGCTTGTCGTTGTCCCGGACCAATTCGAGCGTGCCGTCGCGCTGTTCGAGCCGGATACCGGCCGGAATCGGCACGGTGAGTTTGCCCTTCGGGCCTTCCACCTGGAGTTGCTCAGCGATGGTGAGTTTCACGCCCTTGGGCAGCGGAATCGGTTTCTTTCCTACTCTTGACATGGCCTTAAATTCCTTACCAGATCTGGCACAGCACTTCGCCGCCCACGCCTTCCTTGCGTGCGGCGGTGCCGGTCATCACGCCTTTCGGCGTCGTCAGAATGTTGATGCCCAGGCCGCCCAGAACGCGCGGGATTTCCTTACTTCCGACATAGACGCGGCAACCCGGACGCGAAACCCGCTCAATCCGCGAGATGACGGGTAAGTTGGCCGGCGTGTATTTCAAATACAAACGGATGAACTTCTTCGAGCCTTCTTCCGTGAGCTTGTAGTTGAGAATGTAGCCTTCCTCTTTGAGGATGCGGGCCAGTTCATTCTTCAGCCGGGAGGAAGGCACGTCCACCTTCGGATGACGCGCGATGAGTGCGTTACGCACACGCGTCAACATGTCGGCAATGGGGTCTGCTGTCATTTACTTCTCAGCACCTTTCATTGTTAGTAAGGCCGCTCCCTTACGGTCGCGGTTCTGACAGAACCACGCGCGTAAGCAAGTGGCAAGTTGCATGCACCTACCAGCTTGCTTTCGTCACGCCGGGGATTTCGCCCGCCAGCGCGAACTTCCGGAAGCAAATCCGGCATAGAGAAAACTTACGCAGAAATCCACGTGGACGTCCGCAGTTCTTGCAGCGATGCCGCAGCCGCACGGCGAATTTCGCCCGCTTGCCCGCCGCTTTGGCGCGGTTGATCTCAGCCTGCTTCTTTTCTTCTTTGGCGATCTTTGCAGTGGTTGCCATTCAATTCCTTTTCTTACTGGCGGAACGGCATGCCCATGTGGCGCAATAGCGCCAAGCCTTCAGCATCCGTCTTCGCCGTGGTGGTGATGGAGACGTTCATCCCCTTCACCTTGTCCACTTTGTTGTAATCGATTTCCGGAAAAATCAATTGATCCCGCAGCCCGAGCGTGTAGTTTCCGCGGCCATCGAACGACTTGGGCGAAACGCCCCGAAAGTCGCGAACGCGCGGAAGCGCCACGTTCATCAGACGGTCCAGAAACTCATACATGCGGTCGCCGCGCAGCGTCACCATGCAGCCGATCGACATGCCCTCGCGGAGCTTGAACGCCGCAATCGATTTCTTCGCCTTCGTGACCACCGGCTTCTGTCCGGTGATGGCCGCGAGTTCATTAATCGCGCTATCCATCAACTTGCTGTTTCCCGAAGCCTCGCCGAGACCGATGTTCAGGGCTACCTTCTCGATCTTCGGCACGGCCATCGGGTTCTGATAACCAAATTCTTTGCGCAGCGCCGGGATCACAGTCTTGGCATAATGCTCGCGCAGCCGCGCTTTCCCGCCGCTCTGTGCCTTGGGCGCCGCAGCTTTCTCAAAACCAGGCTGCGCCTCCGCGCCGCGTCCCTTCTTCTCTCCGCCCTTCGGCTGGGCGGCCGGTTTACTGTCTGTCTTTTTCGTCGCCATGGTTTACTTCTTGTCGAGCGTTTCGCCGCCTTTGCGCGCAATGCGGACGCGGCGTACTTTGCCGCCCACGTTGTCGAGTTTGTATCCAACCCGCGTCGGCACGCCTCCCGCGGTCAGGATCATGACATTCGAAATATCAATCGGCATCGGCTTATCGGCGATACCGCCCTTAATTTGCTTCGAAGGATTCGGACGCGTGTGGCGCTTCACCACCATGACGCCTTCCACTGTTACCTTGCGCGCGAAGCGATCCACTTCGAGCACCTTGCCGGTCTTGCCCTTGTCGCGGCCGGCAATCACGCGAACCAGATCATCCTTCTTGATCTTGATGCGCAGCGGTTTGCGCTCGCCCTTCTGCTGTCTGCGCTCATATGCAACTTTCGACATGTCAGATCACCTCCGGCGCGAGGGAAACGATTTTCATGAAGCGCTTATCACGCAGCTCACGCGCTACCGGACCGAAGACGCGGGTGCCGATCGGCTCGCCCACTTCGTTGATCAGCACGGCTGCATTCGAATCGAACCGGATATAGGTACCATCTTTCCGGCGGGTCTCTTTCCGCATCCGCACCACCACGCAGCGCACCACTTTCCCTTTCTTGATATTGGAATCGGGCGCGGCCTCCTTCACGCTCGCGGTAATGACATCGCCTAAACCCGCGCGAAGCCCGAGGTCGCCGCCGCGGGGCAAGATGCACTGCAGCTTGCGCGCGCCGCTATTGTCGGCTACCTCCAGAATTGTTCGCATCCCAATCATGACGTTTCTCCTAATTTGCCGGCCCAGATCAGAACTCTGGCCCGGTGTTTACTTTCTTTTGACCGTCTTCTTCTCGCGTGTATCGGCACGCTCTTGAAGCGCCGGATGCTCCACTTCCACCTGTACGGCGCGCCGGATCACATCACCCAGTTGCCAGCGCTTCAGGCGGCTCAGCGGGCGGCACTCGATGATACGCACCATATCGCCCACCTGCGCCACCTGCTGCTCGTCGTGGGCGTAAAACTTCTTCCGCTTACTCACGATTCGCTTGTAAACGGGATGCGCCACACGGCGGGTCACTTCGACCACAATGGTCTTGGCCATCTTGGTGGAAACCACCTGCCCGACTTTCTCGTTCTTGTGGCCGATGGGCTTGGTGACCTCTATTGCCGGTTGCTTTGCGGCGGACTTTGCTGCCTGTTGATTACTTTTTGGCGCGGCCATTTACCTGTTCCAAAACCTTCTCTTCTTCTTTTCCTCGGGCTTTGCGGCGGGTTGAGCCGCGGGAGCTACTTCCCCGCTCGCCGCTTTCTCGGTGAGCACGGTGAGCATCCGCGCGCGGTCCTTCTTCAGGTTGCGATACTTCTTTAAGCCTTCTGCCTGGCCCATTCCCATCTGGAACCCCAGCCGGAAAAGCTGCTCCTGCGCATCCTGCACCTGCCGTTGCAAATCGGCGGCATCCATGCCGCGCATCTTTTCTGCCTTCATGGTTTGCCTAACCTACCTTTGTGGCCTCCCCCGGCTGCTCGCGCGTGACGAACTTGGTCGGGATGGATAGCTTCATCGCCGCAAGCCGCATGGCTTCCGCCGCCGTGGCCATCGGAACGCCTTCCATTTCAAACAGCACTTTGCCGGGCTTGATCACCACCACCCAGGCTTCGGGCGCGCCTTTGCCTTTTCCCATACGAGTCTCCGGCGGCTTCTTCGTAATCGGCTTATCCGGAAACACCCGGATCCACACTTTGCCGCCGCGCTTGATGAAGCGCGTCATCGCGATACGGGCCGCCTCGATCTGGCGATTCGTCACCCAGCCGCAGCTCAGCGCCTTCAATCCGAAATCGCCGAACGAGAGCTCGGAGCCGCGCCAGGCCTTCCCGGTCATGCGGCCGCGCTGCTGTTTACGGAACTTGACTTTTTTCGGCATCAACATGGCGATATTCTCCTAGCTGTTCGGCTCTTTTGATTGCTCAGGGGCGCCGGATTCGGGTTCCGTCGCCGGTTCATGATTTCTGTTCTGTTCCTGCTTCCACGACGGCGTGGTCGGCATGGAGAGCGGCGGAATCACAGGCGATGCGGCCGGCTTCGGCAGCTCCGGCGGAGGCGGCTGAATCACAGGACCACCACCAGCTTCGGGCGCTGGCGCAGCAGCCGGTGCTCTGCGCTCCCGATCACGATCGCGGTCGCGCTCGCGGTCATCCCGGCGGCGGCGGCGCGGTTCCCCTTCGTTCCGCAGCGAGCCGCGGCGGCTTGCGCCGTCCAGCACTTCGCCTTTATAAATCCAAACCTTAATGCCAATGACGCCGTAAGTCGTGTAGGCTTGGCTGAACCCAAAATCCACATCGGCGCGGAGCGTGTGTAGCGGCAACTGGCCTTGCAGATACCACTCGCTACGGGCGATTTCAGCGCCATTCAAACGGCCCGAAACGCGCACCTTGATTCCCTTGCAGCCGAAGCGCAGCGCCGAATCGACGGCCTTTCGCATCGCGCGCCGGAACGCCACGCGCTTTTCAAGCTGCAGCGCGATCGATTCCGACACAAGCTGCGCATCGAGTTCCGGCCGGTGTACCTCCTGAATATCGATGAAAACTTCGCGGCCCGTCTTTTTCGCGAGATCGCTCTTCAGCTTCTCGATTTCGGCGCCTTTACGGCCGATAATGATGCCGGGACGCGAGGTGCGAATCGTGATCCGGAGCTTGTTGCCGGGCCGGTCGACTTCGATCGAACTCACGCCCGCTGCTTTCAACCGATTCTGCAGCGACTCCCGCAATTCCATATCTTCGTGCAATAGTTTCGAATAATCCTGCTTGGCAAACCAGCGCGAACGCCACGTCTTGGTCACGCCTAAGCGGAACCCGTAAGGGTGTACTTTCTGACCCATTTCCTTTATTCCTCCGCTTCGGCGGCTCGTTCGCCGAGTTTCACCACAATGTGCGCCATCCGCCGCTGATAACGGTACGCGCGGCCCATCGGAGCCGGGCGAATCCGCTTCATGCGCGGTCCTTCATTTACGTATGCTTCCGCGACAAACAAACGGTCGACATCGATATCCTGCGATTTGTTTTCGGCATTCGCAATGGCCGACCGCAGGACCTTCTCGACAGCCGGCGCGATGCGCTTATTGGTCGCGCTCAAAATATTGATGGCATCGCCTGCCTGCTGGCCGCGAATCATATCTACCACCAGACGCGCCTTTTGCGGCGACACGCGTACATAACGCGCTTCCGCTTTTGCCAGAACTCCAACTCCGTCCGCCATCTCTATTTCGCCGCCTTTTCGGTCGCCTTCGCTGCGTGTCCCTTGAAGGTTCGCGTGGGCGAGAATTCGCCGAGCTTGTGACCGACCATGTTTTCCGTAACGTAGACCGGGATGAACTTCTTGCCGTTGTGCACAGCGAGCGTGTGCCCGACGAAATCAGGCACAATCGTCGAGCGGCGCGACCAGGTGCGCACCACCGTCTTTTGATTCTTCTGGTTCAGGTCCGCCACCTTCTTGAGCAGATGGTCGTCCGTGAATGGTCCCTTTTTAAGCGATCGACCCATTTCAGATCCCTATACTCTCTACCGTTTCTTGGCCTTCCTAGTCACAATCCACCGGTCCGTCCGTTTATTGTTGCGAGTCTTGAAACCGCGTGTTGGCTGGCCCCATGGAGTCACCGGATGACGGCCTCCGGAGGTTTTGCCTTCACCGCCGCCGTGCGGGTGATCGACCGGGTTCATCGAAACGCCGCGATTGTGCGGGCGTTTCCCAAGCCAGCGGCTGCGGCCCGCTTTGCCGAGCGACACGTTCTCATGCTCGACATTGCCGACCTGGCCGACTGTCGCCATGCACTCGATCTGCACGCGCCGCACTTCGCCCGAAGGCAATTTCAACAACGCGAGACCGCCTTCTTTGGAAACCAACTGCGCCTGCGCGCCGGCGGAACGCGCCATCTGACCACCCTTGCCCGGTTTCAGTTCAATGTTGTGAACCACCGTGCCCGCGGGAATGTTTTTCAGCGGAAGTGCGTTGCCAACCAGAATATCGGCATCCGGCCCCGAGCTGACCGTACGACCTATTTCAAGGCCTACCGGACAAATGATGTAGCGCTTCTCGCCGTCGACATAGTGCAACAGCGCGATGCGGGCCGAGCGATTCGGATCGTACTCAATGGCTGCAACCTTCGCGTTGACGCCAAACTTGTCGCGTTTGAAATCAATCAGGCGATAGGCTTTCTTCGCGCCGCCGCCGCGAAAACGGCTGGAAATAAAACCGCGCGCATCGCGGCCGCCGGTGCGCTTCTTGGGTTCGACGAGCGATTTCTCGGGAGTATCCTTCGTGATCTCCTCGCGCGTGAGATACGTCTGGAAGCGCCGCGTCGGCGTTACCGGTCGAAAACTTTTAATAGGCATAGCGTGCTTCCTTTCCTAAATGTCCGCGTATTCGGGAACTCTCTGTCCCTCTTGCAGCCGGACGTAAGCCTTTTTCCACTCCGATGCGTAACCTGTAAAGCGCCCGCGCCGGCGCAACTTGCCGGTGTACAGGCTGGTTCGCACTTCCGCCACTTTCACGCGAAACACGGTCTCGACCGCCTGCTTGATCTGGATCTTGTTCGCGTCGGGGTGCACTTCGAAGCACAGCGTGCGCTCCGCTTCCCGTTTCAAATGGCTCTTTTCCGTAATCAGGGGCCGCCGGATCACATCGTAAACGTTCATTGCGCCAACGCCTCCGAAAGCTTGTGCGCCGCATTTTCCGTGAGCAGCACTTCTCGATATTTCAACAAGTCGTACACGTTTACGTCCTTTGTCGGCACCAGCTTCACCCCGGGCAGATTGCGCGACGCCCGCTCCAGATTCGTGTTCTCGCCGGCTTCGACCAGCAGAACCGTTTTCTTCGCTTCCAGCCGGCCCAGCACACCCACCATGTTCTTCGTCTTGTGATCGGCGAGTTCAAAAGCCCGCACAACACGCAGCTCGCCATCGCGCAGTTTCGCCGAAAGCGCCGAGCGCAACGCGCCCAGCAGCATCTTGCGCGAAAGCTTGTACTCATAGCTGCGCGGCTGCGGTCCGTGCACCGTTCCGCCATGCCGCCATAGCGGCGAGCGAATGGAGCCCATGCGCGCGCGTCCGGTGCCTTTCTGTTTCCAGAGCTTCTTGCCCGATCCGGACACTTCGTGGCGTGTCTTGGTAGCCGCAGTTCCCCGCCGCTGCGCTGCCGTATAGTGGCGCACGGCTTCGTAGAGCAGCGCCTGGTTCACTTCGGCGCCGAACACCGCATCCGAGAGCTCAATCGAACCCACCTGCGCGTTGTTCAGATCCACAACATTTACACTCGGCATTCTCTTCTTCCTGCCTGATCCTTATCGTCGTTTGGCGCGCCGCACCATCACATAGCCGCCATTGGGACCCGGAACAGCGCCCTTCACCGCAATCACGCTGTCTTCGGCATCCACGCTCACAATTTCGAGATTGCGCACGGTCACCTGCTGATTCCCCATGCGGCCGGCCATCTTCATCCCCGGGAACACGCGCGAGGGAAAGCTCGATGCGCCAATCGAGCCCGGAGCGCGGTGGAACATCGACCCGTGCGTCGCCGGACCGCCGCGGAAGTGATGCCGCTTTACCAGACCCGCGAAGCCCCGGCCCTTACTGGTCCCGATGACATCGACTACATCTCTGGGCTTGAACTCTTCGGCCAGCACGCGATCGCCTTGTTTCAGGTCGCCGGCGCCATCGCCTAAATGAAACTCGCGCAGAAAGCGCACGCCCTCGGCCCCCGACTTGGCAAGATGGTTCGCCATCGGCTTGTTCGGCTTCTTCGCGTATTCGACCAGCCCAAGCTGCACCGCATCGTAGCCGTCCGTGGCGGGAGTCTTGCGCTGCGTCACAACACAAGGCCCCGCTTTCACGAGCGTGACCGGAACCACCTGCCCGTCCGCGGTGAACACCTGCGTCATGCCAATTTTCTTGCCGAGAATTCCTGGACTCATGCCTGATACCCTTTGCTCTTACTTCTTGCCGAAGGCCTTGATCTCCACATCGACGCCAGCCGGGAGATCGAGCTTCATCAACGCATCCACGGTGTCCTGGGTCGGCTCGAGAATATCGAGCAACCGCTTGTGCGTACGGATTTCAAACTGCTCGCGCGACTTCTTATCCACATGCGGCGACCGTAGAACGGTGTAGCGGTTTTTCAAGGTCGGCAGCGGAATGGGTCCCGCGACCGTGGCGCCGGTGCGCTTGGCCGTATCGACGATGTCGCCCGTCGATTGATCCAGGATGCGGTGATCGTACGCCTTCAGTCGGATGCGGATGCGTTCTTTCATTTCAGTTGTAGTCTCTTTTACTCAGAGCGCTGGACTGCCGCTCCCTCACGGTCGCGGTTCTGACAGAACCACGCGCGTAAGCAAGTGGCCACAGCGCCCCAACGTATGCTGTTACTCAAGGATCTCCGTAACCGTACCGGCTCCCACTGTGCGCCCGCCTTCGCGGATCGCAAAGCGGAGCCCTTTATCCATGGCCACCGGCGTGATCAGCTCGACCTCCAGCGATACGTTATCGCCCGGCATCACCATCTCCATTCCCTCCGGCAGCTTCGCCACCCCCGTCACGTCCGTCGTCCGGAAGTAAAACTGCGGCCGGTACCCGTTGAAAAACGGCGTGTGCCGCCCGCCCTCTTCCTTCGATAGCACGTACACTTCGCCTTTGAACTTCTTGAACGGCTTGATCGTCCCCGGCTTCGCAATCACCTGCCCGCGCTCCACATCCGTCTTCTCAATGCCGCGCAGCAGCAGGCCCACATTGTCCCCCGCTTCCCCCTGATCGAGCAGCTTCTTGAACATCTCCACCCCGGTCACCACCGTCTTGCGCGTGTCGCGGAAACCGACAATCTCCATTTCCTCGCCAACTTTGCAGATCCCCTTCTCAATACGGCCCGTCACCACCGTGCCGCGCCCCTGAATCGAGAAGATATCTTCAATCGGCATCAAAAACGGCTTGTCTTTCGGACGCTCCGGCACCGGGATGTACTCATCCACCTTGGCCATCAACTCGTCCACCGTCTTTTCCCACTTCTCTTCGCCGTTCAACGCTCCCAGCGCGCTCACCCGCACCACCGGCAGATCGTCGCCCGGAAACTGATACGTCTTCAACAGCTCGCGGACTTCCAACTCCACCAGTTCCAGCAGCTCCGGATCGTCCACCATGTCGACCTTGTTCAAGGCCACCACAATGTACGGCACCCCCACCTGCCGCGCCAGCAGAATGTGCTCGCGCGTCTGCGGCATCGGCCCGTCGGTCGCCGCCACCACCAGAATCGCCCCGTCCATCTGGGCCGCCCCGGTGATCATGTTCTTGATGTAGTCGGCGTGCCCCGG
>DASRGE010000015.1:0-7252 GCA_035651215.1 Bryobacteraceae bacterium | reverse complement strand
GACCTGAATGAGCATGCCGACGCCGCCCGGGCCGTAGCCTTCGAACATGACTTCCTCGTACTGCTCGCCTTCAAGCTGGCCGGTGCCGCGCAGAACGGCGCGCTCGATGTTGTCGTTCGGCATGTTTTCGTTCTTGGCGGCGGCGATGGCGGTGCGGAGGCGGGGATTGGAATTGGGGTCACCGCCGCCGATGCGCGCGGCGATGGTGATTTCCCGAATGAGGCGCGTGAAGACGCGGCCTCGCTTCGCGTCGGTGGCCGCCTTCTTGTGCTTGATGGTGGCCCATTTTGAATGCCCGGACATGACACTTCCTCGTAATCGAATTGCTTCGGCCCACAGCGGGGCAAAGCCTGGAATTTTGTTCGGCCGCAACCCCTCGCGCGGCACACACCCGTCTTGGGTTTGAATCCTGCGGAGACCTACGGAAAGCCGTAAACCCTGGCGGACGTAAGGAAGTTTAGCACAGGGTGAAGCGCTCGGAAACCCGGTTATACTCAGCAGTCGGGACATGAGCGCTTCCCTCTCCGCATCCCTACCGGCCGTTGCCGCCGAGCAGCCTTCGGCGCGACGGAGAGTCCTCATTGTTGTCACTCACGTGATTCAGTACGGATCCCCTTTTTTCAGGGTGCTTACCCGAGATCCGCGGCTGGATATCCAAGTCGCGTATTGCAGCATGCAGGGGGCAGAGCGCGGCATGGACCCGGAGTTTAAGGTGGAAATTCAGTGGGACGTGCCTCTGCTGGACGGTTACTCCTGGGTGCATGTACCGAACAAATCGCCGAAGCCGGGGCTAGGGCGCTTTTTCGGCCTGTGGAATCCGGGCCTGTGGAGGATGATCCGGAGCGGGAATTTCGACGCGGTGGTTATCTACACGGGTTACATGTACGCGAGCTTCTGGTGCGCCGTGCTTGCCGCTAAATCGGCCGGAATCCCCGTGCTCATTTCCTCGGACGCGACCACGCTGCAGCCGCGGGACGGAGCCCGATGGAAACTTTGGGTCAAGCCATTCGTCCTTGGGCGCGTGTACCGGACCATTGACGTTCTCATGGCGGGCTCCGCCGCGGTGAGGGAATTGGCGTTGCGATTGGGCATGCCGGACGAGCGGATACAAATCATCCGGTCAGGAATGGTGAAGGAGGAATGGGCCGCCCGGCTGGAAAAGTTCGATCGCTCCGCCGTGCGCGCATCATGGAACATTCCGGAGAGCGCGCCAGTGGTTTTCTATTGCGCAAAGCTGCAGGGCTGGAAGCGTCCCTTGGATCTTTTGCGGGCCTTTGCCAGAACAAATGCTCCAGATGCGTATCTGGTTTACGCCGGAGACGGGCCGCAGAGAAAAGAACTGGAGGAAGAAACCCGCGCCCTGGGAATCGAAAATCGCGTGCGAATTCTGGGATTCGTCAATCAGTCCCAGCTTCCGGGTATGTACAAGGCATCGGACATATTCGTTCTCCCCTCGGAGTACGACCCTTGTCCGCTGGTCGTGCCGGAAGCCATGTTCAGCGGCTTGCCGGTTGTGCTCAGCGACGCGGTGCGCGGGCGAATGGATATGATCGACACCGGGAAGAGCGGTTATACCTATCGCTGCGGAGACATCGAAGAGCTTGCCGCGATTTTGAATCAAGTTCTCGGGGATCCGGAACTGCTGGCGCGCTTGAAGACAGGGGTGAGGAAACAGATGGAAGCATGGACTTTGCACGATTTTCTGGATTCCTGGGTTGGAGCCATCGAACTGGCCAGGCGATACAAGGCCGGGAAAAAAGGGACCAGCTGATGCGCTGGTTGCTCTCCAATGCACGGAACCGCATAGCCTTTGCCGCAAGGAATCCGTCTTACGCGCTTCGCTCCCTGGTTCGGGAAGTCTTGCTCGCCGACGAACGATTTCTTTCTTCCATCACCGGCGCTCCTGCGCGGCAAATTCGTTCCTTCCTTGACGAGCCCCTCGAGTCGCAAAGCTTTGCGGAATGTTTGCGCAAAGCGGAGGAGGAAACCAAGAAATTAAAGGTTCAAAGCGCCGATCTGTACGCGAAGAAAGTGCTGGTGCAGTACGCAGCCGTACGCGCAATGTGTCCTGACGTCGTTGTGGAGACCGGCGTGGCGAATGGGGTTTCGTCAGCCTACTTGCTGCTGGCACTCAAGAAGAACGGCCGCGGACGGCTTTATTCCGTGGAGCTTGGGGATCCTGCCTATCTTCCCGCCGGTAAACCGCCCGGGTGGATCGTCCCTGCGGAACTGCGAGAGCGGTGGAGTCCGCTCATTGGCGATTCGCGGGAATTGTTGCCGGGACTACTCAAAGATTTGGGGACGGTCGATATTTTCATTCATGACAGCCTTCACACCTACGAACAGATGCTGTGGGAATACCGTGCCGCCTATCCTTTTATCCGGCCCGGTGGTTTGCTGTTTTCCGACGACGCGGCCTGGAACGCCGCTTTTCCTGAATTTTGCCGGGAAGCAGGCGCGAAACGAGCGGCGATCATCCGGGGAGTGGGCTTCTTGAAGAAGGGCGCGAATTGAGGCTGGTCGTCTATTCACATTACTTTGCGCCGAGCGTGGGAGGCGTTGAGACGATCGTGCGGTCTTTGGCGAGCGGCCTCGCAGGGCTGCGCACGGCCGAAGGAAAGCCACAGTTTGAAGTTACGGTAGTCACGCAGACGCCCGCCGATGGATTCGACGACCGGTCGCTGGGATTTCCTGTTGTCCGGCGGCCGGGCCTCCTGCGGTTGCGTGCACTGATTCGCGGCTGCGATGTTTTACACGTTGTGGGGCCCGCCCTCGCTCCGCTGATTCTCGCCAAGGTGGCGGGCAAGCCCGTCGTGATCGAACACCACGGGTTCCAGACAATCTGCCCCAATGGCCAGCTTCTCATCGAGCGAGGAGGAATGCCGTGCCCCGGGCACTTCATGGCGGGACGCCACGGAGAATGCCTGAAATGCAACTCGGGGCGAGGCTGGGCGGCATCCGCGAAGTTGTGGGCCTTGACCTTTGTCCGGCGGTATCTCTCGTCGCGCGTGCAAGCGAATGTTATTCCCACGGAATGGCTGGGGAACGTTTTGCGGCTTCCCAAGGCAGTGCATATTGCTCATGGGCTCGAACCGCGACCGCCGCTGGCCGGGCCTGAAGCAGGTCCCGGCAAAACGCCGATAGTTGTTTTCCAAGGGCGGCTTGTGACGACCAAAGGCGTCGAAATACTCTTGCAAGCGGCGCGCATGCTTTTGGACGAGAACGTGCCACTCGAACTGCTGCTGATTGGAGAAGGTTCGGAAAGAGAGCGGTTGGAATGGATGGCAGCGCACGCGCCGCTGCAAGGAAAGGTGCGCTTCACGGGGAGGCTTGAGAGGGGGGAACTGGAGCGCGAGCTGGCCAAGGCGGATGTAGTTGTGGTGCCGTCGCTCGGGGGAGAAGTGTTCGGTCTGGTTGTCGCGGAGAATATGCAGCGAGGTCTGCCGGTAATCGCGTCGGACCTGGGCGCGTTTACGGAAGTCCTGGGAAATTCGGGAGTTGTGTTTCGGACGGGGGATGCACGGGACCTGGCGCAGTGCCTTCGAGGCATGCTCGCCAATCGTGAACGACGGATCTGGCTTGGCGCTTCGGCGCACCGCAGAGTCGAGGAACTCTTTTCCTTGGCGCGAATGATTATGGATCACGCGGCGTTGTACCGCCGGCTGACGCAATAGGCTCCCGGCTCAGGCAGAATTCGCGTTTGTTTCGCGGAAAGGTATGATGGGGCACCGCCCGCGGAAAAGAGACAAGGGGGTCTTCCTGTCGCGAGATGCCGCACACCACGACGAACAAAGGGCTTCACGAATTTGTAGTACAGAATGTGCTGGCCCGGCATTCGCGAGGCGGAGTTCGCGCGGCGGATTTGGGGTCCGGGCCGGGTTTGATGGCGGCCCGCCTGCGTTCCGTGGGTTGTGAGGTTGTGGCGGCGGATCGCGAGGCCACGGGATTCGTTGCCGGTCTGCCGCACGTGGTCATAGACTTCAATCAGCCGGACTTCGCCGCGCAAATGGGAGCGCATTCGTTCGATTTGATTACGGCGATTGAAGTGATTGAGCACGTGGAGAGCCCGATTGGGTTCCTGCGGAATATCGGCCAGCTCCTGGCTCCCGGCGGTGTCGCCGTGTTGACTACGCCCAACGTGGATTCTTTGCCGGCCCGCCTGAAGTTTCTTTTCAAGGGAAAGATTCGGACGATGGACGAGCGCAGCGAACCCACGCACATTTCGCCGATCTTCTACGATCTTCTCGTCCGGCAATATCTTCCCCTCGCCCGGTTGCGAATGCGCGAGCATTTGGTATTTCCGGCAAACGGCTTCCAACTGACACGCCCCATCTTTGCCGTCACCTTGCGGATGATGAGCGCGGTGATTCCGGGTGAAAATTTGCTCGGGGACAATCACGTTTTTGTGCTGGAATCCTGTCCATGAAACTGGCGTCCAGCGTCCCGGGCCTGCCGCTCGACCGAAGTTCACGCATTGCCCTGTTTTTTTTCTTGCTGGCCGTAGTGCTGGCTTATCCGGTGGCGCAATACATCCTCTCCGAAGACCTGTCCAGCCTGGCGATGGGCGGCCTGGCCGTTTTGGTGATTGGATTCGTCATCGCCATTTTGAATGACTGGAGGCGCGGCCTGTACATTTTCCTCGGCTGGTTGCTGTTTGAGGACTTCGTGCGGAAGTACCTCGGCAACAACATGGCGATCTATTTCGGAAAGGACGTGCTCGTCGGGCTGGTCTATCTGTCGTTTTTTGCGGCGTGGCGGCGCGAGAGGTTCCCGCTTTTCCGGCCGCCGTACCGGCTTCCGCTTCTGCTGTTCGTCTGGCTGGGGATCATGCAGGTGTTCAATCCCAGTTCACCGCACATCATCTTTGGGCTGCTGGGCGTGAAGCTTTTCTTTTATTACATTCCTCTGATGTACGTCGGTTACAGCTTCCTGGACTCGGAGGTCCAGCTACGAAGATTTTTCTTGTGGTGCAGCCTGGCCGTTGTTGTGATTGGCGGCCTGGGGATCGCGCAGTCCGTGATCGGGCCCAGTTTCCTGAATCCTTCTCACCTCCAGGCAGACATCCGGGAACTGAGCACGCTGTACCGGGAGGCGCCCCTCAGCGGAGACGTCGTGTACCGGCCCAATTCCGTTTTTGTCAGCGGGGGCAGATTCGCAAACTTTCTGATTCTGTCGTGGCTGATGGTCTTCGGCTTCACGGGCTATCTGCTGCTGCGGCACAAGAAGGGACGGAATTTCGTTTTCCTGGCCCTAGCGGCGACTGCGGCGGCGGTGGTCATGTGCGCCTCGAGGGGAGCACTCATGTGGTCGCTTGGAAGTTCGCTGGTTGGGGCGGCGGCATTCCTGTGGGGCGCTCCGTGGAAGCAGGGAGAGGCGCTTCGCGTGGTTCGAGCGTTGCAACGCGCGCTGCTGGGTATCGGTTTGGCGCTGGTCTTGCTGCTTGCTGCGTACCCCAAAGCACTGATGGGACGCCTCGCCGTCTATTCCGAGACGCTCTCACCGGATAGCCCCGCAAGCGAACTGGTGTGGCGAGCAAGAGACTATCCCATTAAGAATTTCTTGTACGCTTTCGACTTCCCGGATTGGCCGATTGGTTATGGCATCGGGACCACGGGGCTTGGAACGCAGTACGTAAGCCGGTTCTTTCATGTGAGGCCGCTTGGCGGTGTCGAAAGCGGTTTTGGCACACTCATCGTGGAACTGGGAATCATGGGCCTGGTCTTGTGGCTGATCATGTCCGCTGCGATTGTGATCTCCGCCTGGCGCGTGGTGCGCAAGCTTCGCGGCTCGCCGTGGTTTCCGCTGGCTTTTGTCATTTTCTGGTACGCCTTTTTGCTCCTGTTTCCTATCACGTTTAGCGGGATGGCGCCCTACGAGGACTTCGTCCTCAATGCCTTCTTGTGGCTGCTTCTTGGAATTCTGTTCCGGCTGCCGAGTTTGGCCCTGAGCGCGCAGTTCGCCGCGGGCGCCGCGCCAGTGAAGCCGCGGCGCCGATGGGTCGTCTGAATTGCGTATCGCCGTCGCTTCTCCTTTTGTGGACCGCCGGCACGGGACCGAACGGGCTCTGGCCGAATTGCTCACGCGTCTCGCGAAAAGTTACGGGCACGAAGTCCATCTCTATGCTCAGCGCGTCGAAGAGCTCGAAGTGTCGCGTGGGGCTGTACCGGGGCTTGGCGACGGCGCAATCTTCTGGCGGCGCGTGCCGAGCGTTCCCGGTCCGCATCTCATTCAATTTGTTTGCTGGTTCTATCTGAATCGCCTGTGCCGCGCCTGGGATGGCGTAATTCACGGGGCGCGATTCGATGCGGTTTTCTCTCCGGGAATCAACTGCTCCGACGCGGACGTGATTCTCGTGCATGCGGTATTTCACCGGCTGGCGCAGCTTCAAAGAGCTTCGCCTGCGCGCGGACTGCGAGCGCTACACCAGCGTTTGTATTACCGGTTTGTTTGCAGGCTGGAGCGGCGGATCTACACGAATCCGGGTGTGGCGCTGGCGGCGGTTTCGCGCCACACGGCCGAGCAGCTCCACCGTTATTTTGGGCGTAACGATGTGGCGGTGGTTCCGAATGGCGTGGACACCGGCTTCTTCTGTCCCGAAGAAGTTCAGGCAATGCGCGAAGCGGCCCGGCAGCGCCGCGGATTCTGCCCGGAGGAAAAAGTTTTGCTGCTGATCGGCAACGACTGGCGGAACAAGGGACTGCCCGCGCTTCTGGAAGCGATGTCCTTGTGCAAGGATCTGCCATTGCGAGGGCTCGTGGTTGGCCAGGAGAATCCGGCTGACTTTCTTGAGCAGGCGCGAAAATGGAACGTGGAGGATCGAGTACAGTTTGCCGCGTCCGAGCCGGACGTTCGGAGGTTTTATGCCGCGGCGGATGTGCTTGCCGCCCCTTCGCTTGAGGATTCCTTCAATCTGCCCGCGCTCGAAGCGATGAGCTGCGGTCTGCCGGTGATAGTAAGCGTGAATGCGGGAATCAGCGAATGGATTCGCCACGGCGAGAATGGGTTGTTACTGCAAGATCCGCAGGATCCGCGGGAACTTGCGGAGACCGTTCGAGCGCTGGTGACGAGTCCAGAGAGGATGAAATCGCTGGGCGAACGTGCGGTGCAAACGGCTGCTGGCCTTTCCTGGGATCGCCATGCGGAGGAAATTGAGCGGCTGATTTCCCGGCGGACATCAACGGCGAAATTGAAAAGCTAAAAGAAAGCGAAGGGCCACCGTTTGCACATTCCGATCGTTGAGATCCTCCTCGCC
>DASRGE010000014.1:0-18479 GCA_035651215.1 Bryobacteraceae bacterium | reverse complement strand
TGCGCTGGTACGGATCAGCCTCCAGCGCCTGCGAGCGCTCGATCCGCATTGCCTCGTTTAGCATCACGCGCATCGCGTCGGCCATGTGCGAGAGCCCATTTTCACAAAGAAGTTGAACTACCGTCTCAATTACGTTATCGTCGGCCTGGTGGGCCATGGTTTGCTCCTTTCGATGAATTGCTCGTTCATTCAAGGAAATCAAACTCGGCCCGCCAAAACAAGTCGCCCTTGTTTTGTTCTGGCCCTCCGCTGCGGCTCGCTACGCTCGCCTCCGCTACGGCCCAGAACAAAACAGTCCCGAATTGCTTCGGAGCTAATTTACAGAAAGAAGTTTACACGAACATTACCAGTGCCGCCATAGTAGTCGGTCCTGACTGGATCGTCCACACTGCAAGGCCCGCTGTCGAATCCGATAGTGACCGTAGTGTGCGCATAGGGATAGGAGGTATCACCCGAACAGTCTTCCTCGCATGCGGCAGAGGCATCCCATACGTGCTGACCGAATACGTCTATGGTGGACGTCATGCGCTGGTTACTTATTGAGCTCATCGTACTGGTAATTGCCTGACCGTCGAGCTCAAAGAATGGACCGTCGCTAATTTGCCATAAATCGTCTGCGGAAAGAGCACATACGATCAGGCTTACCGACACGGTTCTTACCAATCGAGATAATCTTATCATTGCTTCACCTCGCTATTGAAATTGTGGGTACACCTTGGTAGCCCTCGTACGCTTTACAGCGTCAATAGTCGGAGCTTCGCCTACCTGCCGACTTCTATTTGAAAGCTCAATTGCGTAATGCCCACGCATGGCTATGTAGACATCATCCGCGCTGCTTGCGTGTCGCGCCCAACGGTACAGCCCGGGAAGATCCGTGTAACCGGGTCCAACAACAGCGTATGCCTGTTGGATCCACGGCTGAAGAAGTGATTCGAGACTGGCTGTAGCAGGCAAATTGGCCACTGCGTTCGACACATCCCTCTCTGCTCGAAGACTTCCTATAGCAAACGCCATCCATTGGTTAGCGTTAGGTCCCGCAATAGATCCATCCTCAAATAAAAGTGAATCTACGCTAACCTCAAGAGATTTGGCGTTAGAGTAAATATCGAGATAGTGGTTTACGCTCTTTGAAGAAAGCTTCACACCGGGTACATTCAACCCAGCCACCATGGACAATAGTGCACGAGAATGCGCTGGAATTGCCCTTAACTTCCTATGATCGCAGTATTCCAGTACGTGCTGGATTCGCTTCCCCGATGCATCCACACCTCTCCACTCCACCGCGTACGCAATAATAGCGAAATCGGTGGGATTATCAATCACGACAGAATACGGCAACAAACTGTCGCCGCTTGTGTCCCGTCCTGACTGCAGAGTTGCCGAGAAGAGAGGGTGATTTTGGCCATGCAGTTGAACGCCGCGTAAACCATCCAGTTGTCGAATTTGAATCGGAACAGGTTGACCACCCATAAGCAGGCCTATAGAACTGACGAACCAAAGTGCGCCGAGCGATGGGCGGGGGGCGATTCGCCGCCTCATGGCTGAACGAGGCTGGACCATAATTACAAACCACCTCCTCTATTTGTGTAACGCGGCAACTGAGCTAGAACGCTAGGTATCTTAAGGGAATTTCTCTTAGATGCGGTCGTGGGCATGACAAGTCGCAAAAACACATCCCATGCAAATAGACCGTCTGGCGCATGGTCGGAACGAATGAGCTTCGCACGATACCGAAACTTATTTCCGTATTGGTCTTGCCTGGGTGATTGGCTGTAGTTGAGTTCTATCCCGGTAACGCCTAGCGAGTCTAGTGTGTGGAGCTCGGAGGAGTCCGAGATTCCGTTGTGATTTGTGTCTTGCCAAAGCCGAAGTTTTGTATAAATTCGATCTCGACTATCAATAATGCCATCGCCGTTGCCTCCGTTTTCCGGTTCATCGTAAACTCGCAAGGCAAGGAATCCGTTTCGAAGCTGGCCTCTGGGTGGCGGCGGTTGCGGTGTGGCATTACCAAACATTTCGCTTCCGTTATCGATCCGCCCGTCACCGTCGCGATCTAGAACCAGCCACGCGTCGTCGGAAGCAGACCGTGTCCAAGAGATCCGAACTGGTCGACCAGTGTTGAGGATATCGAACGAGACTCCATCAGCGAGACCCGTGAGGGAAATCCCGTTTCCTGCAACATCGATAATGATAGGGGTCGCGTTGTAACAGCAGAAATTCTGGGAATAGTACCCAGCAGGGCAACCTCCGCTAGGAAATTGACAATAGTCGGTAGGAAAGACACCGGGGCTGTAATCTTGACAGCTACCGGTATCTGGACAACTTCCGCTCCCGCAACTTTGTGCACTAACGGTTGTAGGATGACGATCAAGGATAAGCGCTGTCAGCAATGACAGAAATAGAAAGGCAGCGAAGATTCGCAGGGGCACATTTACAGTACTAGGAAACATGCGATAACTCCAACCAGTAAAGTTAAGTTACAAAGCAGTATCGACTATATCGAATGGCGCTCATGCGGGCAAGCGAGTATTTGCGCTTGCGCAAGTTTTTCCGCGCCATTTAGAATGCTCGTGACTGGAACGCCTCCGACGTACGCGTGCCGTAGCCAAACAGTAACTCGGGTCTTCTGACGATGATCTGCCTCTTTTGCTGATCGAGGATGCCATTGGCGACCAACCGGCGCTTAATCCGGCTTACCTCCTCCACGCTCAGTCCAATTATTTGTGCAATGTCGCGTTGTGAAAGAGTACTAGGCAGGCAAATCGAAGCTGCGTCAGGATAAAGTGCTCGTAGCTGACGGAAAAGCCGAATGGTTAACTTCTGGAATCGTTGCTCTCCAGTTAGAGTACGGTGATCTAACAACGTGGAGATCGGGTCGCCCATAACCATTTGCTGTTGCGCGAGGAGTAGGCGCATGATTTCCTCGTGCTTTTGGATCATCTGATGGAAGATGCTCCACGGCACTCGGTAGACTACGCAATTGGTGACCGCAACGGCCGAAACGGGGCACTGAGCCTCCGACAGAAGAGGATGGCATGTTAGGACATATCCTGGATAGCCGAGAACCAGGAATTTGCCGAACCCTTTCATATGCCAAGCTATCTTTGTTACGCCAACCTCAGTCAGGATCACGAGATCCGAAGTTGAATGGCATCGATGGAACACAACCGTTGCAGGCGGAAAGTACCATCGGTACCGTGGCAAGAGCCATCGATCCCACGAGGGAGTACTAGGATTTGCTGCGGTCGAAGGTTCCACCCCCGGGGGACAAACCTCGATTCTTGATTCGCCTAGACGCTCCACCATAGGGCCAACCAGGGAAAATGTAAGTAGATCATACAAGAAAAGTACCAGGAGGGCAAGTCGGATTCCCTATCCAGTAGTACTATTTACGTCCGGGATCCGTTGCCGTTTGGCCGTACGCCTTCCGGCTCGGCATCTCCCCAAACGGACTCCAGTAGCCACGTTTCTCTCTATTGCATCGAGTGCCTGCTCTAGTAGCTCCTGCTGGCGAGTGAAGAAGGCCTCAGTCATGGCTTAACTATCCTGGTCGAAGTCGATCATCACTTCATCCGTAACGGGATAGCTCTGGCACGTGAGAATAAGTCCACGCGCAATCTCATACTCTTCGAGCGCATAAGTCGCGTCCATATCCACTTTCCCCGAAATGAGCTTCGCGCGGCACGTGCCGCACACACCGCTTTGGCAGGAATGCCGCAAGTCGATACCCCGGCTCAACGCTGCGCGCAGAATCGGCTCATTACCTTTCGGCATAGCAAAGGCGTGTTCCGCCCCATCGACGCGGATTGTCACTTGGCACTGTGCCTCTGCCTCTTTGACGGTGGCCTTGGGCGCGCTTCTTTGGGAACCTTCCACCGTGAACAGTTCGATCTTGATCTGCGAATCCGCAAAGCCCATCCGCTTCAGCGTTTGTGAAACATCGTCGGTCATCTGCTGCGGTCCGCACAGAAAAACCGTGTCAATCGGGTCGAACCAGCAAAACGATTCGAGCAGCAGTTTCGCCTTCTCATCCGTGATTCGTCCGTTCAACAGATCCACATCCTGCTGCTCGCGCGTCATCACGTGAATCAGGCTGAAGCGATCCAGAAACTGGTCTTTGAGATCCGCCAGTTCCTCGCGCAGCATGATCGTGCTCGAAGCGCGATTGCCGTAGAAGAGCGTAAACGTGCTTTTCGGTTCCGTCAGCAGGGTTGTTTTAATAAGCGAAAAGATCGGTGTGATCCCGCTTCCGGCCGCGAACGCAACATAGTTCTTCGCATTACTGGGACAGAGCGTTACATGGAAGCGGCCCTCCGGCGGCATCACTTCGACTTCGCAGCCGGGTTTTAATTGATCGATAATCCAGTTCGAAAAAACACCGCCCGGTGTGCGCTTCACGCCCACGCGCAACAACCCGTCTTGCACGGCGGAGCAAATCGAATAGGAGCGGCGCACGTCTTGGCCGCCGATCCATGCCCGGAGCGTCACAAACTGCCCCTGAACAAACCGGAATTTCTCTTGCAATTCCGGAGGTACTTCGAAATTCACAATCACCGAATCTCGCGTATCCTGGCGTACCGAGCAAACCTTCAGACGGTAAAAGCCTTCAGTGCTTTTTGAAGGCATCGAAAGGCTCCAGACATGCGCGGCATTTACAGAGCGCTTTGCAGGGAGTGGATCCGAACCGGCTCACCAGTTCCGTGTTCGCGGAGCCGCAGTGGGGGCAGGGAATTGCCACTGACACCAACCGCTGCGGCGGCGCAATGCTGTAATTCCTGAGCCGGCTTTTCGCCTCCTCCGTCAACCAGTCCGTCGTCCATGCCGGTGACAATCTGGTTTCAATCTTCACGCGATCAATGCCGTGCCGTCGCAGCGATTCGCGAATGTCATTCACAATTACATCCATCGCCGGACAGCCGCAATAGGTGGGTGTTACGGTGACGACCAGTTCCTCATCGCGCCAGCGCACGTCCCGCACAATCCCAAGATCCACAATCGAAAGCACAGGAATTTCGGGGTCGGCAATATCGTTCAGCCATCCCCAGACCTCCTCAGCGCTAATCGAAGCCGTCACCATTGCGCTCCTGGATAAGCCCGCTGCAGGAACTGCATCTCCGCCAAGAGATACCCGAGCTTCTCGGTGTGCATGCCTCGTTTGCCTCCGCGCTGCATCCACTGTCCACTAGGCAAATTCAAAGTCGCCTGCCGCAGTGTTTCGCTCACCCGCTCTATCCACCGCTCCTGCACACTCTGCAAGTCGACTCCTACGGCCTGGTCAACCTCATCCATTTCGAACATTTCGCCCGTATAGGTCCAAAGCGAATCGAGCGCTCGCTGCATTCGCTCGTGGCTCTCCGGTGTCCCATCGCCTAGATGGATTACCCAATCGCGGCTGCGCTCCACGTGATACGCCACTTCTTTGAGCGCCTTTTCGGCGATACCTGCCATGCGTTCCTCTTTTGACGCGCGCAAGTCGTGGAGAAAGTAGTAATGCCATACGTCAAAATAGAACTGCCGCGCCGTGGTGTCTGCGTAATCGCCATTCGGCTGTTCGACTAGCAAAACATTCCGGAACTCCCGTGCATCGCGCAAATACGCAAGCTGGTCTTCGTCCCCTGCGCACGAGAGCCACAGCCGCGCCTGACCTAATAGATCCAGCGCGACATTCGTCAGCGCAATGTCTTCCTCGATCGCCGGACCATGCCCACACCATTCCGCCAGCCGCTGGCTCAAGATGAGGCAGTTGTCTCCGATCCGGAGCAGGTACTCGAACATCACAGATTCTTCACCTCCTCCGGAACCTCATAAAAACCCGGATGCCGGTAAACCTTACTATTCGCTGGTTCGAACAAGGGCTCTTTGTCTCCGGGGCTGCTCGCCGTAATATCGGACGACCGCACCACCCAGATACTCACCCCTTCATTGCGGCGTGTGTACACATCGCGAGCATTCTTGATGGCCATCTCAGCATCCGGCGCATGCAAACTGCCCACGTGCTTATGCGCCAGTCCGTGCTGGCTTCGAATGAAGACCTCCCAGAGCGGCCACTCGCTCATGGCTCATCCCTTCGCGTGCTTTTTCGCATACGCCGCGGCGGCGTCGCGCACCCAGGCTCCGCGCTCATGGGCCTCGATTCGAGCTTGCAGCCGCTCCCGGTTACACGGTCCGTTCCCGCGAATCACGTTATAAAACTCGTCCCAATCGATCGGGCCGAAATCGTAATGTCCGCGCTCCGCATTCCATCTCAACTGCGGATCGGGAATTTTCAATCCCAGATACTCAGCTTGCGGCGCGATCTGGTCGACAAACTTCTGCCGCAGTTCGTCATTCGAAAACAGCTTGATCTTCCACTGCATCGATTGCGCTGTGTGCTTCGACTCGGCGTCGGATGGGCCGTGCATCATCACCGACGGCCACCACCAGCGATTCAGAGCGTCCTGCGCCATGGCGCGCTGCTCCGGTGTGCCGCGGCACAGCGTCAGCATGATTTCAAAGCCCTGCCGGTTATGAAACGTCTCTTCTTTGCAGATGCGCACCATGGCGCGCGCATAAGGTCCATACGAGCAGCGGCAGAGCGGAATCTGGTTGATAATCGCCGCGCCATCGACCAGCCAGCCAATCGCGCCGATGTCCGCCCACGTCAAAGTCGGATAATTGAAAACGCTCGAATATTTCGACTTTCCAGCCAGCAGATCCTCAACCATCTGCTCGCGCGAGACGCCAAGCGTTTCGGCCGCCCCGTAGAGATACAAACCGTGTCCGGCTTCATCCTGCACTTTGGCCAGCAGAATGGCTTTGCGCTTCAGCGTGGGCGCCCGGGTAATCCAGTTCCCCTCGGGCAACTGGCCCACAATCTCCGAATGCGCATGCTGTGAAATCTGCCGGATCAGCGTCTTGCGGTACTCTTCCGGCATCTCGTCTTTCGGTTCGATCTTGATGCCCGCGTCAATCCGCTCCTGAAACATGTCGCCTAACTCCGCAGGATCTCCTGCATTTTGGACGCAATCGACTCAACCGCCGGTAGTAGTTCGTGTAGCAAGTGCACACTATAGGGCATGGGAACGTCCGGTACCGCCATGCGCTCCACCGGAGCATCCAGGCTGAAGAACGCATCCCGCGCCACAACCGCCGCAATCTCGGCCCCGAATCCGGCTGTCAGACAGTCTTCGTGGACAATGAGGCATCGGCCCGTTTTCCGCACCGAGGATAAAATCGTTTCGCGATCCCACGGAGCAATCGTTCGTAGATCGATCACTTCCACCGAAGCACCAGTGCGCTGTGCTGCTTGCAAACAGCGCTCCACCATCGCGCCCCACGTCACGACACTCAGCCGGTCGCCTTCCTGCACAATGTTCGCCTCACCGATCGGCAGAACAAATTCATCGCCAGGATAAGGACGGCGCGCCCACGCGGCATCGAGCAAAGCGCGATGCTCGAAAAAGATGCTCGGATTCGGGCTGCGCAATGCCGCACGCAACAATCCGGCTGCGTCTTCCGCGTTTGACGGAAAAAGCACCTGCCAGCCCACCGCATGTGCCCACGTGACCTCGCTCGATACGCTATGCCACGGGTCGCCGCATTTGGAAAACCCGCCCGGCATCCGGACCACAATCGGCGCCGCAAAATGGTTCGCTGTCCGCCAGCGCATCGTGCCGCAATCGTTCAATTGCTCGGTGGCCGGTTCGGCATACTTTCGAAATTGAATCTCGGGTACCGGCCGTAATCCGGCGAGCGCCATCCCGACCGCGCTGCCGACAATTCCTTCTTCCGAGAGGCTCGTATCGAATACGCGGTCCTCGCCGAAGGCCTGCTGCAACCCTAATGTCGCCGCATGCACTCCTCCCTTCGCGCCCACATCCTCGCCGAAGATAAGCACTTTCGGATCGGTCTTTAGCTCGTATTCAAGTGTGCGGCGGATTGCATCCAGCATATTGATCCGCACCCGTTCGGGCGACCGGGCCTCGCCTCTAACCCGGCCGTTCTCTGCAAAAACAAAACGGCAGGCGCCTCTCGGTTCAGGCCGCGAAAGCGCGCATTCCGCCGCCGCACGCACTTCTTCTTCCGCCTCGGTTTTCCAATCCGCCCACTCGCGCTCGGAAAACAACCGCCGCAGTTGCACAACCGGATCCCGCTCCCGCTCTTCCGCCAGCCGCTCGGACCCTTTGTAAGCTTGGTTATCCTGCCCGGAATGGCCGCTCAACCGCGGCACGCTGAGGCGCAGCAATAACGGTGCGTTGTCGTCGCGCACCCACTCGACCGCCTCCGAGACGATCGGCGGCAGCCGGATCGGATCGCACCCGTCCGCCTCCAGCACCCGCAAATTGCGGAACGAACCCAAATTCGCCGCAATGTCTCCCCCGGGCGTCTGTTTCGTGTTAGGTACGGAGATCCCGAAGCCGTTGTCTTCAATCCAAAACAGTATCGGCAGTCTTTCCGTGGTCGCGATATTTAAAGCCGCCCAGAAGCCATTCGTCGCAACCGACCCGTCCCCGCCCAGCGCCACCACAATCGATCCCCGGTACGAAGCGTCGCCGAGCGAATCGCGATAGTACCGGATCGCCCGCGCCCACCCGGCTCCCGGAGTGTATTGCGTGCCGACGCCGCCCGCCATTGGAAGCACGGTGGGTCCGTTTCGCCGAGGCATATTAAAGACGACGCCAATATCCCGGCCTTCGCTCATGGTTCCGGCTTTGGCCATCCCGGCAGCCAGAGCATCTTCCGCGCTCAGCCCCAGCGTCAGCATCAATGGTCGTGAACGGTAATACGTGCTCACGCCGTCGTGCTGGCCCGTCAGCAGCGTGCCGAGCAGAATCTGCCCCAGTTCGTGGCCTCGCGCGGAAAACTGGTACAAAATCTTCTTTTCCGGAAATAGCTTCGTCTCTTCCAGCTCATCCAGCGCCCGCGAAGTCAGCATCAAGCGGGCGACGCGTTCCCAGTCGACCGCTTCGGCATCCCCGATCAGCCTGCCCGGAGCTTCCGCTCCGATTGATACACCGGCCATAACCAGCTCCTATACGCGGCTAAACGTCCCCGCGCGGCATCCAAGTATAACGAACGGATTTTCTGGGCCGCTGGTCCAATCTCTCCGTTGCCCACCGGCCGATGATCCACCTGCACCACCGGTGCGATCTCGACCGCCGTACCCGTGAAGAAGACCTCGTCACATACATACAATTCACTGCGATCAATGGACCGTTCCATCACGTCCAGATGCAACTCGGTCCTGGCCAGTTCCATCACAGTTGCACGCGTGATTCCTTCCAAAATGTTGTCGATAGGAGGGGGTGTAATCAGCTTGTGGCTTCTGACCATGAAGAGATTGCAGGAAGCGCCCTCCGCGATATGCCCGTTCTCGTTCAGAAAAATGGCCTCGTCGTGCCCGTTCCGGCGGGCCTCGTCGCTGGCCAGCACGCTATTCACGTAGGAGCCGCATATTTTCGCCCGCCCTGGAATCGCGTTGTCTTCCACCCGCCGCCACGAGACCACTCCGGCCTTCAGCCCCCGCTCGAATTGAAAATAATTTCCAAAGGGCACCGCCATGATGGCGTAGGCGTCATTCTCATCCGCCGCGATGCCAATCCGCGCCGAGCATTTGTACGCAATCGGCCGTACATACACACTCGACCGGAAGTGATTGCGCCGGCAGAGTTCCGCCGTGACCTCGCAAAGATCGCCCGGCGAAAGCGGGACGTCGATTCGCAAAATCCCGCAGTTCCGTTTCCAGCGGTCGTAATGCTCAGGCATCCGGAAGAGAAATAGTTCGCGCCGGCTGTCCTCGTAATACCCGCGAATCCCTTCAAACACGCCCGTGCCGTAATGCAGCGCATGCGTGAGAATACTTACGTTTGCCTCAGCGAGCGGCACGAACCCGTTCTGAAACCACACCAGCGTATTCGGGCCAGGCGCTTCCATCTTCATCGCCGGATCCCTCCGCCCTGATTCTAACTCCATTTTCGCACTGAGAGCACCACCTATTGGTGGTGTTTAAATCGAAAAAAGTACTGGCAATCCTCGTCAAATTATTTCTGGAAACGGCTCTTCCCATGCCATACTGTTAGCTCAAAGAAAGCGGGTAGTATGGCGCAGGCTGGCGAGGGGATTGCTCGCTACCACAAGCTTCTCGACCAGGAGAAGTACCGGGATCTGGCTTGGGCGGAGGAGCTTCAGGACCAGATGCGCCGCCAAAAGCTGACGGAATCGGGCCGGCTGCTCGCTCCCGTTCTGCGCCCCTGCTTCCTGTCCCGCCGCCAGCTTGAAACGCTCACGCGAGTCGCTGAGCACATAGCATCGATTATCGATTCGCTTGAAGCGCTGGCGCTCGAATCGCCGCCCCTGCTCAGACGTCTGCACATGCTCCCCGCCGAACGAATGCTCGCGGCGGTTCCCCCCGGCTGCGTCCGGTTCAGCGTTACCACCCGGATGGATGCGTATGTCCAGAACGGCTCCGTGTCGCTGCAAGGCTTTGATGGTTGCAAGCCGGCTGGGTTCGTTTATTCCGACGCCCTCGCCGATCTGTTCCTAAAGCTGCCCATTCTGAAGGAGTTTCGAAACGGGTGCAGTGTGGCGAAAGTTGGCGGTTCGAAGCCATTCGTGGACGCCATTTTCAAGGCTTGGCGCGAATTCGGCGGGCAGAATGTTCCCCGCGTGGCGATCGTCGAATTAGCCCAGCAGTTCGGCTCCGATGCGACTGAGAGTTATTTGTTTGCAGAACTGCTGTCGCGCAATAGCATCCCGGCTCAAGTCGTCTCTCCAGACCGGCTGGAATACACGCGCGGCCGGCTTCGCGCCGGTGATTTTGAAATCGATGTTGTAATCCGGCGGCTGCTTACGCAAGAGCTGCTGGCCCGCTCCGATTTATCTCATGCGTTGCTGCTCGCCTATCGCGACCATGCAGTCTGTGTGGTCAATAGTTTCCGCTCCGAAATGGCGCAGCGGCGAGATCTGTTCGCATTACTCACCGACGAGCAGGTAACGGCGCGGCTGCCGCTTGCCGATCAGGTGTTGATCCGGAAATTCGTGCCATGGACCAGAGTGGTCGCGTTGAAGAAGACCAAGTACAAGGACCGCGAGATCGATCTGCCTGAGTTCATCCGGCGCGAACGTGAGCAGTTAGTGCTGCGTCCGAACGAAGACGGAGGCGACCAGCGAACGTTTGTCGGAGTCGAGACAAACGCTTCCGAATGGGATCAGGCGCTTCGGGTGGCGCTGCGGAGGCCCTATGTCGTGCAGGAACAAGTCCCGAGCGTGCGTGAAAAATTTCCGTTCTTCCGGTATGGCGACTTGCAGATACGCGAGACGGAAATTGCCATCCATCCGCACGTGTTTCACGGAAAACTGCAAGGTGCTTCCGCCACGCTTGCCGCCGGAGCGATGGCGCCGGTTCTGCTGCTCGATTCGGATTGAGTTCTAATAAAGAACAATATGCGCTGGTTACGCGGGTTACTTTTCTTTTTTGCGATCGGAGTGTGCCTCGGTGCCGACAACGATTGGTGGCGGACAGCAGTCATCTACGAGGTCTATCCGCGCAGCTTTGGCGATTCGAACGGCGACGGCGTCGGCGACCTGAACGGCATTACTGAGCACCTGGATTACTTGAAAGACTTAGGCGTCGATGCTATCTGGATCACTCCGTTTTATCCGTCGCCGCAGGTGGATTTCGGCTACGACATCTCGGACTATCGCGCCATCGACTCCCAGTTCGGAACCATGGCCGATTTCGATCGCCTCATGGCGGAAGCGAAGAAGCGCAATATCCGGGTGATCAACGACCTGGTTCTGAACCACACGTCGGATCAGCACCCCTGGTTTATCGAATCGAAATCGTCGCGAACCAATCCGAAAGCCAACTGGTACATCTGGCACGATCCCAAACCAGGCGGAGGACCGCCGAATAACTGGCAATCGATCTTCGGCCACTCGGCCTGGCAGTATGAAGATTCGCGGAAGCAGTATTACTATCACGCGTTTTATAAACAGCAGCCCGACTTGAACTGGCGCGATAACGACGTTCGCAAGGCGATGTACGACGTCATGCGGTTCTGGATGGACAAGGGTGTTGCGGGTTTCCGGCTGGATGCGATTACCAGCCTCTTTGAAGATTTGGCGCTGAAAGATGAGCCGTACCTGGCGGGCATGAATGCCTATGGAGATCGAAATATCTCGCGAATCTATACGGATAACTTGCCCGAAGTGCATGACGTCTTGCGCGACTTGCGCAAAGTAGTCAACCAATATCCGGGACGAGTTCTAATCGGAGAGGTGTATCTGCCTAACGTCGGCGAGCTGGCCAAGATGTATGGACGCAACCGGGACGAACTGCAACTTCCGATGGATACGAAGCTCGGATTCTACAACCACTTGTCCGTCCCCGTCTTTCGTAGTAATTTGTCCGATCCCGAGACGAAAATCAACGGCAACGTTCCGTTACTGGTCTTTTCGAACCACGATAATCCGCGCGCCATCAACCGGTTCGGAGATGGCACGCACGATGCGGCGATTGCCCGGCTGCTCGCAACCCTGTTATTGACTCCTCGGGATGCGGCCTTGATCTACTACGGCGAGGAGATTGGCATGGTCACCACTCCACCGAAGCGGAAAGAAGACGTGCGGGACCCCGTCGGCAAACTGGGATGGCCGAAAGATAAGGGCCGGGATGGAGAACGCACGCCCATGCAATGGAACGGCAAAGTCAATGCCGGCTTCAGCACCGCGAAGCAGACTTGGCTGCCGGTTGCGCCGGATTATAAGTCGGTAAATGTCGCGGTGGAAGAACAGAAACCGGATTCGTTGTTGAACTATTACAAGGCGCTAATTCGGTTACGAAAAGAGAACCCGCAACTGCGAACCGGTGACTTCGTGTTGGTGGATACGGCAAATGCCAATGTATTGTCCTACATCCGGAAGACGAACGATGGACAGGCCGTTCTTGTCTCCTTAAATTTCACTCCCGACCCGCAAACCGTGAGTATTGACTTGGATCAAGAACGCATAAAAGGCACGCATCTGAAGAAGCTGATTGCGTCTTATTCAGCGGGGCAGGGAGTCGGCCTGCATGAGATGAACCTGCCGGCGTACGGATCGTTTGTAGGCCAGGTTGAACCGTAACTCCCTGTCCAAACAAATGTAAATTGCTTGATCGTCTCCCGTGTGCCTCAATTCCGATCGTTATTATTTCGATATGCTCGCCAGAGGTCGGTCTCTCCCACTAAGTGAAAATGCTTCTGAATATATTGTCCATAAACACGAGAAATGTTGCCGGGCAGAGTAAAATCGGAAAATTGCTCCGGCTGGGGCATCATCAGCAAGCTGGCATGGCCGAAGAGGTAATCGGGCGGAATTTTATGCGTGTCATCAAAGTTCGTACGAAACTGGAGTCCCGTGGACGCTCCGCCCCAAGCAGGTCGAATGGCGAATGCATACGAGAACGGATTCGAAAAATCCAGCGATGCAATCGTGTCATCGGGCCTCCTGTATTGTTGGGCAAGCGCCAAACCATCATTGATAAAGTGCACGTAACCCGTATCAAAAGAACTGAACCCGGCTAACGTCGGAGCTGTGAAGGTAGATCCTGGTATGCTCTGAACTGACCAGCGTCCCCAAACCCCGTATGCGACTCCCATCCCATCCAGGAAAAGAGAGTTAAAAACGAACAATGCGCCCCAAAGCAGAACCGCAGAGTGCATCAGGGTTTCGGTATGAGGTTTGTCGAAAAAACACGCTGCGACTCGATCCATAATGATGACGACGGCGACCGCATCGAGTGGCAATCGACTCCCGGGGAAGTTGGCGACAACGAAACACATTCCGACGACTGCGACGGCAATGCTGAGTACCAGAACGCGACGGGCTGCAATGTGCTCACGGTGACGCCATAGTAAGACGAATGCGAGAAATGCAAAGAGGAAGAACGGGAGAAGCGAGGCGCGGAGAGCTTCAGTAATGTACCATCCTCGTACGATGTGCTTTGCCCCTGCCAGCATTCGGAGGTTTGCCCACATGGGAAGTAAGTTCCAGCCCATATAGATAAGGAATGGAACAAACCCCGCTATAGAGCCGGTTATCAACCCGGTCCAGCGCCAGACGCTCTGCCGTCTGGATTTGATCAGAAGGCACAAAAGCAGACCGACACCCAGAAAATAGCTGACTTTGATGAACAGCAGCAATGTCACGATCACGCCCGTCGACAAGCCGCCAAGGAATTCCGAAATCTTGGTAGCCGCGGGCTTGCGATCACAAACTGCTTCAATGATCACCAGTGCCACCAGCGCAAAACCGTAGCGGTTATACACCATCGCCGGGCTCGTCATGGTAGGGTGATCACCCACATCGAACGGGGCGATCGTAAGCAAAACGAGGATTGACGTCATCAGGACAGCAGCTATCGGAGAGAGCCGGCGATAACTCAAGGCGTACGCCCACACACCTATGACCAACCCCATCGCCGCTTGTGCGTACGCCAGCCCGCGAGGCGCACCATGCGCCAGCACCAAACCGAGAGCGTTCAGAAGGTGCATAAACGTGCCGATATCGGTGGAAAAATCGTTGTACGGGACCTGCCCGTTCAGCACGCGCCATGCACCGTCCAAAAACACGAATGCATCATGCACCCAAAAGCGCATCCCGTCGAGACCCGTCCAGGCGCGGAGGATGCACATAAAAATCAAGGTGGCCGGGAACAGAAGCTGGAACCATCTTTCGCTTAGAATGGGCAGATTCCACCAGCGCAGGAGGCGCTGTAATAACACCTCCGCATGGTCGCTATTGTTGCTGGTTCCCGGCGAGACAGCGGTCTGATCTGCGTCAGAGTTGTTCGCAGCAGCCGAAAACAAGAGTGTTCTACCTCCTGGTTTCAGCCCAGATCCGGAAAATTCCACCGAGATGACGCAGAAAGATCCCAGGCATTTTCTTCCACTTATAGACTTGTGTCACACCCGCCGCTCGAAGCCTGTGGTGAACCGGTATTTCTTTAATTTTGTATCCGCGGCGATGGAGGCGAGCGACAAACTCCCACCAGAAGCCTTCTTTCATTGTCCCCAGCTCACCCACAATCCTTTGAACCACTGGCTTCTTTACCAAAATAAACGGGCAGCTCGGGTCATGAACGGGTGTACGCAACACGGCTTGATAAACAGCATAGAAGAACCGCGAAAATGTCCGCCGGAGCAATGTGTCCGAACGGTGAACACGCCAACCGATGATCAAATCGTAATCCGATCGAAGTTCCCAGAATTTCCAAAAGTCTTTGGCATCGCATTGGCCATCCGCGTCGAGGCACAACAGGTAATCGGCCTCCAGCATCTGCATGCCCTCTCGAACCGCCCTCGAGTAGCCCTTTCGGGCCGGACTCATGTTGAGGCGCAGCGGGAGTTCGTGCGCAAGCCCCGCCAGAATCTCCCGTGTGTTGTCTTTGCTTCCGTCTTCACAGATTATGAAGCCCGCATCCACTCGGGGCGACAATTCTTCGTATATTTCGCGAATCGTCGCTTCAATGCTCTCCGCCTCATTGTGAACCGGAAGCAGGACTTCCACCATGCGGGTCGACGCCATCAGCTTCGGCCCGCGCTCGTCGTTTGGAGCAGCGGCTGAGCTTCAGAAGCTGTGCCGAGCCTCTGAACCTGCGCTGCGATCCACGCGTATGTTTCCCGCAGACCCTGCTGCAGCGGCTGGCTGGGAGCCCAGTTCAAACGTTCACGAATCAGACGGTTGTCGGAATTGCGGCCGCGAACCCCCAGCGGACCTGGAATATGACGGATGGACAACTTCTTACCTGCAATTTCCATGATCATCTCGGCGAGCCTGTTGATGGTAACCATTTCCTCTGAGCCGATGTTTACCGGGCCAGTGAAATCGGATTCCATCAATCGCCGGACTGCTTCTATGCACTCGTCAATATAGAGAAAAGACCTCGTCTGTTTACCGTCGCTCCAGATTTCGATTTCTCCGCTCTCCGAGGCTTCCGCCACTTTTCGGCACAACGCCGCCGGGGACTTCTCGCGCCCTCCGCGCCACGTCCCCTCAGGCCCGAAGATGTTGTGAAATCGTCCTATGCGTACCGCGACCCCGTAATTACGCATATAGGCTGTATACAAGCGCTCGCTAAACAGCTTTTCCCATCCATACTCGCTGTCCGGAGCTGCTGGGTACACCGAGTCTTCCGAACACTTTGGATTATCAGGATCTAGCTGGTTGTATTCAGGATAAATACAGGCAGAAGAAGAATAGAAGAACCGCTGCACACCCGCCTGCACGCCCGATTCGAGCACGTTCAAATTAATCATGGCAGAGTTATGCATCACATCGGCATCGTGTTCGCCGGTGAAAAGATATCCCGCACCACCCATATCGGCGGCGAGCTGATAAACGTCCTGAATGCCTGATACCGCCTCACGCACCACCTGCGGATCACGCAGATCGCCAACTAAAAATTCATCTGCCGGAAGCGAGCTGAACTCGTGTTCTTTGATATCGATTCCGCGAACCCAAAAACCTTCTGATTTCAATCGCTTTACGAGGTGTCCGCCGATGAACCCGCCAGCTCCTGCAACCAGTGCTTTTTTCATTTGTTCCTTCTCCGTTCTGGAATGAATCACACAGCCGAAGGGTAAGCCCTTTGGCGTGCTTGCGTCAAGAGCCGGCGCGAGTCTGCTCCACCTATCGGGTATCCTCCTGGAGTAAAGGAGTAAAAACGAGCAAACTCGCTATACTCGACTGAATTTATGGTTCACACATCTTCACAGTGGAAGCGCATTGTTCAAAGGATGCACGTAACCGAAGATACCGTCGCGCTCCTGCTGGTGTTTATCTTTACGTGCGCTTATTTCGGGCTCACGATTTCAAAGGCTCTCCATGAGCTTCCCTGGACCGATGAAGTTTCAACGTTATGGGGTATTCGTTATCTGCCCGTGACCCGGTTATGGTCCGCTTTGGCGCGCGGTATTGATGGCTCCCCTCCCACATACTACTACTTGCAAGCGGCCATTGCGCACTTTTGGGGCAGCGGTCTGCTGGCCATGCGTTTTGCTTCTATTGTCGCCTTCTATGTTTTGATGCTTTCCGTTTTTCGGGTACTGCGTAACGCCGCCGGAGGCGCGCTGGCGGCCTTTGCGATGATCATTCCATTACTGACGGGAGCGCGTGCATGTGCAACATGGGTTCGCCCGCACGCAATACTCGCCGCTTGCTTTGGGGTTGCTTTGGTTATCTGGACGCGAGGATACGCGAAATGGAGGGGGCGACGGACCGCGGCTTTCGCAATTGTGTTGACAATTGCTATTGCTTTTCATCTTTATGGTCTGGTATTGGTCGCCAGTTTTGCAGCAATGGAGGCGATTTGGTCATTGCGCTATTCAGAAATTCGTTGGGGAGTGTGGTTGGCGCTTACAATCGCGGCACTCAGCCTCCTCTTCTGGCTCCCCTTTTATATCCAGGTAAAGCAATGGGGACTCGCCAACGCCGCTGGCGTAGCTTTCTTTATGAGGCCGACAATCACTGCTTTGGTAGGAGGAACGGCAAGTATTCTCTTCAGCCCGCACCTGTGCATATTGTACGGTCTGATTGCCTTCTATTCGGTTGTGCCAAGCCTCACGAACCAGAAATTGCACCGCGGTCTCGAACACTCAAGTGCCGAATCCGCGGCATCTCATGCGTGGCCAGCCTATCTTGATATCGCAATGATGGGAGCGATGTTGTTGCCCGTGATCGCGTTTCTTTTTGCGCTTTTGGTGACTAAACGTTTCAGCCCCAGATACTACTATGCCGTTGCTGTCGCGCCGGCCTTGTTTCTCCCCGCCATCCTGTCCCGGCTGCGCTTTGCAAAGAGTTTTTGTATCTTAGCTGTTCTCGCGGTCAGCCTTCTCGCCGCGCAGCAGGCTTTCGCGAAACGTTCGGACTCCATCGAGTCCATGATTTCCTCGCTCGAGCGCCTCAACAAGGCGCCCTCCATTTTGGTTCCCAATGGCTCTGATTTCATCAACCTTTCGGAAAGCGTTCCATCTCAAATGCGGGCAAGACTTGTCTACCCTCTCATGCCCCCCGCGTTCCAGATGTCCGATATCGAACCTCGCTTTCTGGTACAAGCTTGGGGACACTGGCGCCCCGATCTGAATATCGTTCCCATCGAGCGGTTTCTCGCTCGGAGAGAACCCTTCTACGTTGTCGTGAACCCGATGGACCCCCGCGAGAACATAACGGACTGGCTGATACACCACGGCGAACTTCATATAGTGGAGCAGTCTCCCGAGCTTATTATTCTCGAAGCGAATGGGGCGAGTTTCTCCAATTATCTAAGCAGCCGTCTGCCAGATAGCAAAAGCGCCAGTCAGCACTGAGCTAACTGGCGCTCCGTTTATTTACTCGGGCGACGACCTACTCTCCCACACACTTGCGCGTGCAGTACCATCGGGGCAGAGAGGCTTAACTGCCGTGTTCGGGATGGGAACGGGTGGGACCCTCTCGCTAGGATCACCCGAAAGGCGTAGAAA
>DASRGE010000013.1:0-131637 GCA_035651215.1 Bryobacteraceae bacterium | reverse complement strand
CGCTATGACGCGCGCGATGGCTGCACCCGGAACCGTGCTGCCCGCAGGCGCTGTGATTTTCGGATTGTCCTGCGTCGGCGCGATGAACTGGATGAATGGCGACTGTCCCGCGGCCGAATAGTAGGTCGTGATGAAAAAATTGACCGCTCCGAAAGAACTGGTGGCCGTCACCGTCTCGGATTCAAACGATGATCCAAAAAGACTCGTAGATACAAACCCGGCGCTCGCCTGTCCATTGGCGTCCGTACTTAAAGACGGACTGATCAGCGTCCCTTTACCTTTTGTAAGGGTCCAGGTGATCGCAACGTTAGAAGCAGGATGCCCGGCCGCGTCCTTAGCTACAATCACGAACGGCTGGTTTGACAAGGATTGCTCGGGAATAAGCTGCCCGTTTCCGGAAGAAATCGTCAGGGTTTGCGCGTACAGCGCGGCGCTAGCGAGTGAAAGCAAGCCGAGCGTTCGGCCGCTGAGGGTTAGAAATCGAGATACAAATAGTCCAGCCATATATAAGTCAACAAACGGGAACGAAACACTTTAGGACGAACGGGCGCGGGGTTTCTTGCTCATTCTAGCACCGTCTCATCTCCCCTCAACAGCCTTTGCTCGCGGTCCGTCACGTTTCTGGAGATGATGCACGGTCTCACAACACTAATCGGGCGTGGCAGACCAAACTTTACGGCTCGATATTGCCGCACGCCAGCGCGCCATAGACGCTGCTTTGAGCCAGATGGACAAGCAGTTTGGCAAAGGCGCGGTACTCCGGCTCGGATCGCGCAACGTGCTCCCGGTCAACGTGATCCCGAGCGGCTCCATCTCACTGGACGCCGCGCTGGGCGTCGGCGGGTTCCCGAGAGGCCGTGTCGTCGAAATCTTCGGGCCGGAATCGTCCGGCAAGACCACGCTCGCTCTCCAGGTAATCGCGCAGGCCCAGAAAGCAGGTGGCACCGCCGCGTTCATCGACGCTGAGCATGCCCTCGATCCCACCTACGCGCGCAATTTGGGCGTCGACGTCGATAACCTGCTCGTTTCACAACCCGATTACGGTGAGCAGGCGCTGGAAATCGCGGGCGCTCTGGTGAGCTCGGGCGCCATTGATACGGTCGTCGTCGATTCGGTTGCCGCGCTCGTTCCCAAAGCCGAGCTCGAAGGCGAGATGGGTGACAGTCACATGGGCCTGCAGGCGCGGCTCATGTCCCAGGCCCTTCGCAAGCTCACCGGAACCGTCTCGCGCACCAACACGCTGCTGATCTTTATTAATCAGATTCGGGAGAAGATCGGTGTCATGTTCGGCAATCCCGAAACCACCACCGGCGGCCGCGCTCTGAAATTCTATTCTTCCGTCCGCATCGACATTCGCCGCATTGCCGCGATCAAAGACGGCGATGCTGTCACCGGCAACCGCACCAAGATCAAGGTCGTGAAGAACAAAGTGGCGCCGCCGTTCCGCGAAGCCGAATTCGACATCATCTACGGCGAAGGCATCTCGCGTGAAGGCGACCTGCTCGACCTCGGCGTCGCCAACAACATCGTCGAAAAGAGCGGCTCCTGGTTCAGCTACAAAGGCGAGCGCATCGGCCAGGGCCGCGAAAATGCCCGTCAGTTCCTCAAAGACAACACCGATATTCGCGACAAAATCGATGCGGAGCTGCGCAAAGCGCTCGGCATTACGAAGACTGACGCGAACGCCGAGCCGGTACCGAACGGCGCCGTTGCTGCCCCTCCGCCTGCCGAAACGGCTGCCAAGCAAACCAGCGCCCGCGCCTCCCGCTAGTCATACACTGGGCTAATCTGGCTGCTTTGTGGGTCAGGATGGCATCCTGCGGGGCGGTTGCTGGCCGCCCGCTCCTCCTGCTCGTCACGATGTCTCAAGTAACTATTTCTCCCGCGCAACCACATTCACCCTGATCGGATTCCCACCCGCAACCGGCACAGTGATCGTTTGAGCGCTCTTCCAATACGGCTCCATCGCCGCCCGGTCGCGATACGCCAGATCCCGGCCGTCGTCGATCGCCAGCAGAAAATATCGCCCCGCCGGCACGGAAGGAATCGTGAACGTGCCATCACTGTCGCTCTGATCCCGTCCGATGTAAACCGCCGTGTTTTGATCCGCCGGAACCAGCAGCACCATCGCCCCGGCAAAAGGCTGCCCATCTTTTATGGCGATGCCCTCCACACGTGATTCCGCCCTCGCGGCAGCCACGGAAAGCTGAGCGCTTGCCCCCGGCTTCAGCTCCAAGAGGCTTCCGTCGAACGCGGCTTCCTTGGCTGCCAAACTAACAATCCGAAACTCCGGAGCATTCATCAATTGCAGCCGGTAGCGGCCCGCCGGTACTCCGGCGGAATTGAACTCGAATGATCCGTCCGGATGAATCGATGCAACTTCCCGCGGACCCATGCCGAGCCCCATCGAAAAGAGAGCAATCTGTATCTCAGGCGGGCGGTCCGGCGGAGTAAAAACGATCCTCCCGGTCACTTTCGCGAAAGGCTCGTCGCTCACTACCGCATCCGCGCCGCCTCGGACAGAAACATGCTCTTGGCGGAGAATCGCCGGAGGGCCCTGCCGGAAAGATCCCAGCGTGACTGTATAGTCGCCGGGCGCCATCCCCGCCAACTCTACTAAATGACCATCCCGGAACGTTTGATTCGCCGGTAGCATGATGGGGTACCCGCCGGGTCCCGTGACACTCACCCATGCCCCGACGCCTCCCTTGCTCTGATCCCCCGCTCCATCCAGCACCACCGTAGACGCGGGAACGGATGGCAGTGCAATCTGAATGTTCGTGCTCGATCCTTCCGTAAGCGCAATCGGGGAAGCAGAGCCCGGGTCCAGCGCGCCCGCATAGTACGTAATCGGATAAGTGAGGTTTAACTCCGGGGGCATGTTTGTGGAACGTGAAGCGCCATAAAACGCGCTGCTATACCACGGTTGAGCCGCGATGGCGACATAATACGTCCCCTCGGGCAGCCGCGAAAAATGGAAGCGGCCGGCTGTCTTCGTCTGGCCGTTCCCCTGAAGATTGATGTGCATCGATCCGCCTAGCACGCCCTTTCGAAACAGGTACACCCGCGCGTTCTGCACCGGCTCCCCGTCCTGGTCGGTCACTGTTCCGGAAAGCCGGGCGCCCGCCATCAGGGGAAACACGATGTGCTCGGAGTCGCGTCCCGGACCAACCGCAATCCCGGTCACGAATCCTTCGCTGCCGTGCAACGTTTCCGGCACGCCGCCCGGCCTCTCTGCGGTCAAGGTGTACTTCCCGGGCGCAACATTTTCGAACCGGAACGAACCGTTCCCGTCCGATAAACAACCGCCCTCCCGGCCGGATCGATCGGTCGCCGTGAGCGTCAGCAGAACCCGCTCCACCGGCCGGTTCGTAAGATGCTCCACCACCACGCCCGTAACCGTGTAACCTGGCGCCGCTGCGCCCGCCGCTGCATAGCCGCTCAGCACGGCCAACAATGCCATCGAGCGGATGGTAGTCATTGGCTCCCTCCCGCGGCCGCGAGATCCAGCGTGACAGCCGCTTTCTGGTTTGCGCTCACCGTGATCTCCTGCCCGCTCAAACCGCGCAGAGCTTCCGGGTTCGTATACTCCAGATCCTCAATCTCCGGGACCGCGTACACGTGATACGTATCCGGCCGGATGCCGGAAAATGTGAACATCCCATTGGGTTGCGCTGGCCTCACGACCGGATCTCCAACGCCTGAATCGGGGACCAGGAGCACATAGACGAGCCCGGTAACGCCCTCAGCCCGTACGGTCCCGTCTACGGTTGCGCAATCGTTCCGCAGCGATACCGTAATGGGCTGCGGTGGAGCGCCTTCCGTAACTGTCAAATCGGTATGCATCAGATCGGTCGAACCCGATGTGATCGTGTCCAGACATTCATTCAATGCAAACGTCCGTACCGCGACCTGATATCTTCCTGGCGGGATATCCCGGATTTCGAGCGTGTCCGGCGGAGCGCTTTGCGCCTGCAATTCTGCCTGGGGTGGTCTAGCCATGTAGATCCCGCGTGAAAGCAAGCTGGCGCCTCCGCGCGGAATGAGTTGGACGACTGGCTGTGGCCCCCTCGCCGAATCCGCGGCATGCACAATGTTTACGGGAATTGGAAGCACCGGCTGTAAAGCGAGCACCACATTGGAGAGATTGCTCTTTACATCGAGCTGCGTTTCGGCGTAGGCGAAATTCGCCGGGTTGTTTCCCCCTCGCGCCCGAAATGTGAACGTCCAGGAGCCCGCCGGAACCGCAGTCAGCGTAAACCGCCCCGTTCTCGGATTGAACTGCACCGGCGTCGAGGTCTCCTCCCCATCGGAGCCCGACATGTTCACAAAAATCCCGCCGTTCCCAGCCCCGCCGATCGCGCCCGACACCCGGAAGGTGGGGATCAGCTTTAACGCGAAATCGGCTTCCGCCGTCTGGCCGGGCAGAACCTTCACTGCCTGAGCGCTCGCGCGATCCGGCGCGTCCGGATAAAATTCCGCCGGATACGCCACTTGCGCAGCGGGAAGCGCGACGGACATCCGGTACAGCGGCCGTTGCTGCGTTCGCAAAAAATAGTTTCCCGGCGCCAGGCTGTCCAGGTCGTATTCGCCATTCTCGTCGGTTGTGGCGATCGAAGCCATGCGCTCTTGCTTCCGTCCGCCGGCGATCTGTTCGCCGAACGCTTGCACCTGAATGCCTTCCACCGGCTCCCCCTGATCGGAGGTCACGCGTCCATGGATACCCGCATCCGGCGTGAGCTTGAGCGTGAGGTTATTCTCGTCCGGGCCGTAGGGAATCATGTGCCGTGCGCCCGTGTATCCGGGTTTCCGGGCTGTTGCGTTGATGGGCTGTTTCGGAATATTAGGAATTTCGAAACGCCCGTCTGCCCCCGTAAACACGGCCGCATTCTCAGACCCAAACACTTGGACAAGAGCATGAGAAATCGGCTCGCCCGTGACCGAGTTCACCACCGTACCCGAGACTGTCCGCATCTGGCCCGGCGCGACCTGCCCCGGTGCCGACTGCCCCGGTGAATGGATCTGCCCCAGGCACAAAACGCCAAAACACACGCCCAGCGCCCATCCACGCACCAATCCGGCCACAGCCATCTTTGTTCCTTAACATCTTACTTTGAAAAATCCACGCTCGCTAAAATCGTTCCTTATGGTCAAAAAAGCGCTGGTCACCGGCTCCTGTGGGCTAATCGGCTCGGAAGTCAGCATTCATCTGGCGCGCAATGGGTACCGCATCTACGGTGTCGACAACAACGAGCGCGCCGTTTTCTTCGGACCCGAAGGCGATACAAGCTGGTCGCTCGAACGTCTACGCCGCGAGATTCGCGGCTACGAGCACAATGCCGTCGACATCCGCAACCGCGAAGCGATTCTCCGCCTGGTGGCCGACATAAAGCCGGATGCCATTGTCCACACCGCCGCGCAACCGTCGCATGATCGCGCAGCCGCCATCCCGTTCGACGATTTCGATACCAATGCAGGCGGAACCCTGAACCTGCTCGAAGCGGCGCGCCGCGCCTGCCCGGAAGCGCCCTTCGTTCACATGTCCACCAACAAAGTCTACGGCGATCTGCCCAACACGATTCCCCTTCGCGAATTGAACACCCGCTGGGACTACGACGACTCGCAATACGAACACGGCATCCCCGAGACTTTCTCCATCGACCAATCCAAACATTCCCTCTTCGGCGCCTCCAAAGTGGCCGCGGACGTCATGGTCCAGGAGTACGGCCGTTACTTCAACATGCCGACCTGTTGCCTCCGCGGCGGTTGTCTGACCGGCCCAAATCACTCGGGCGTCGAGTTGCACGGCTTCCTGAGCTATCTCATCCGCTGCAACATCGAAGGCCGCGAATATCGCGTCTTCGGGTACAAGGGCAAGCAGGTGCGCGACAACATCCATTCGGAAGACGTGGCCAACTTCATCCTGGCCTTTTGCTCCGCACCGCGCAGCGGAGAGGTGTACAACATCGGCGGCGGCAAGGAGAACTCCTGCTCCATTCTGGAGGCTTTCGGCATGGTTGAGGAGCTAACCGGCAAGCCGCAGAAGTACACCTACGTCGATCAGAACCGCATCGGCGATCACATCTGCTATTACAGCGATCTCCGCAAAATGAAAGCGCATTACCCTGGCTGGACCATCACGCGCTCGCTCGGCGACGTTTTCCGCGAAATCGCCGAATCCTGGCACACCCGCCTCCGGCAGAACCGCGACCGTGAGGGAGCGGCCTTGATCGCCCCAGCTTAAAGCCAATGAAAATCCTCATCACCGGCATCTGTGGATTCGTTGGCAGCCGGCTTGCGCTAGCTCTGAAAGACCGCATCGAAGGGCTCCAGATCTCCGGAATCGACAATCTCTCCCGCCCGGGCTCCGAGTCGAACCGCAGCGCCCTCGCAAACAAGGGCATCTCGTTCTTCCATGGCGATCTGCGCATGCGCAGCGACATAGAAGCACTCCCGGATTCCGATTGGGTCATCGATGCCGCCGCGAACCCCAGCGTTCTCGCCGGCGTGGATGGCCGCTCCAGCGCCCGCCAGGTCGCCGAACACAATCTCGGCGGAACGCTGAACATTCTCGAATACTGCCGTGAGCGCAAAGCCGGACTCGTCCTGCTAAGCACGAACCGCGTTTACTCCATCAACGATCTCGCCTCTCTCCCGCTCCGCGAAAACGGCCGCAAATTCGAACTGGATACCACGCAGCCTCTCCCCGAAGGAGTGAGCCCCGCGGGCGTGACCGAAAGCTTTCCCGTGCGCCAGCCCATCTCCATCTACGGCGCCACCAAGCTATCCTCCGAAGTCATGGCGTTTGAATACGCCCTGACATTCGGCTTTCCGGTCTGGATCAACCGCTGCGGCGTTCTCGCCGGAGCCGGACAGTTCGGCACCGCCGAGCAGGGAATCTTCTCCTATTGGCTGCACGCTCATGCGGCACGCCTGCGCCTTCGGTACCTCGGATTTGGCGGGCGCGGTCTACAAGTGCGCGACGCCTTCCATCCCGACGATTTGGCGGATCTGATCCAAGCGCAAATGCGCGGCAGCCCGAATTCTGATCCCATCTATCACGCCGGCGGCGGCCTCGCGAACGCCATGTCGCTTGCCGAACTGACCGCCTGGTGCGACGAGCATTTCGGCCCGCACGCGCCCGAGTCCGACGGCCGCCCACGGCCCTTCGATATCCCCTGGATCGTGATGGATTGCAGCCGTGCCGCAAACGATTTTGGCTGGAAGCCGAAACGCTCCCTCGAATCGATTCTCGACGAAATCGCCGTCCAGGTTCACAGCGATCCGCATTGGCTCGCGCGCTCTGCTGTTCTATGAGTTCATCCCCGCCCCTGCAGCTTCTGAGTGTTGTCATTCCCGCTCTCAACGAGGAGGGCTGCATCTCGTCTACCGTGGAACATCTCTATGTAGAGCTACGTCTCCACAACGTCCCGCACGAAATTGTCGTGGTGGACGATGGCAGCACGGACGCGACCTGGGAAAAGCTGATCGAGACTCGCGAGCGCGTCCCGACACTTCGTCCCGTCAAGAATCCGGGACCGCATGGCTTCGGCCGCGCCATCATTTGCGGCCTCGACAACATCAACGGCGACGCTGCTGTCCTCATGATGGCGGACGAATCCGACGACTGCCGCGACGTAGTTCGTTACTGGCGGCTATTAAACGAGGGTTGGGACGCCGTTTTTGGCTCGAGATTCATTAAAGGCGGCGGCGTTATCGACTATCCCTGGCTAAAGCTCAAAGTGAACCGACTCGCCAATTTCTTCATCCGGTTGATGTTCGGGACCCGCTTAAACGATACGACCAATGCCTTCAAAGCGTACCGCCGCACGGTCATCGAAGGCTGCCGGCCGCTCCTCTCGCCGCACTTCAACTTGACGGTAGAGTTACCGCTAAAGACGATGGTCCGCGGCTACAGTTGGACCGTTATCCCCATCACCTGGCGTAACCGCCGCACCGGCACTCCCAAGCTCAAAATTAAAGAGATGGGCAGCCGTTATCTGTTCATCTGTCTCTACGTCTGGCTCGAAAAATACTTCAGCCGCGGCGATTACCGCCGTCAAACTTAAAATCCCTTTTTTTTATAGACGGTAAAAACACATCAGAACCGCGACCGTGAGGGAGCGGCGTCGTCTTTACTGCTTCACCAGAACCTGCTCTTCCGCCGTCAGGCTCAGCAACGTGGACCGCAGCTCCTCCAGAAGCTGAGCCGAATTGTTCGAAGGTGCGAGCGGTAGTTTCAAAACTCCCGCCGGCGTAAACTGCGCTCCGCCTGTCTTGCGCACCAACTCCATCAGCTTTAACGGATCGATCTTCGATTGTTGATGGAACTTGATATTCGCAAACCCTTGCCGCCGCTCAATCGATTCCACGCCGGAGCGCTCCGCCAGCGCCTTCACCAGCGAGAAGCGAACCAAGTTCCGGACCTCATCAGGAACCGGCCCGTACCGGTCGGTAAGTTCATCGGTGATGCGGCTCGCCTGGTCATCGTCTTTAGCGTCGGCAATGCGCTTGTAGTAGCGCAGCCGCTGCGCCTCGTCCGGAATGTATTCAGTGGGAATGCGAATATCGAGACCCAGATTGAGCGTTGCGTGAATTTCGAGTGGCACTTCCTCGCCTTTCAATTCGCTGACGGTTTCCTCCAGCAGCCGAATATACGTGTCATACCCGACCGCCTCAATATGGCCGTGTTGCTCGCCACCCAGCAGATTCCCCGCGCCCCGCAGCTCTAAATCGAGCGCTGCAATTTTGAATCCTGCTCCAAGATCGCTGAACTCCTTCAGCGCCGCCAGACGTTTCCGTGCTACTTCGCTGAGCTGCGTGTCAGCCGGTACCAGCAAATACGCATAAGCGCGCCGGTTCGAACGCCCGACGCGTCCACGAAGCTGATAGAGTTCGCTGAGGCCATACCGCTCGGCATTTTCGATGATAATCGTGTTCGCGAGCGGAATATCCAGGCCGTTTTCGACGATGGTCGTGCACACAAATACGTCGTACTCGTGTCGCATGAAGCCGAGCAGCACTTTCTCCAGTTCCGCTTCGCCCATCTGCCCGTGCCCGACACCGATGCGGCACTGCGGAATCAATTCCTGAATGAACGCGGCCCGCATGAAAATGGTGTCAACGCGATTGTGCACGAAATAAACCTGCCCCTGCCGCGCGAGTTCCTGTTCGATCGCCGCTTTAATCAGGTCCGGATGAAAATGCGCCACGACCGTATTGATGGAGAGCCGGTCTTTGGGCGCGGTCTCAATCACCGACATATCACGCAAACCGAGCAGCGACATGTGAAGCGTGCGCGGAATCGGCGTTGCGCTCATCGTGAGCACGTCGACATTATGCCGGAGCTGTTTCAGCCGTTCCTTATGCCGCACGCCGAAGCGCTGCTCTTCGTCGATAATCAGCAGGCCCAGATCGTAAAACTGAACGTCTTTCGAAAGCAGCCGGTGCGTGCCGATCAGAATATCGACTTTTCCCGTTGCCAGATCTTCCAGAACTGCCTTGATTTCCTTCGGCGTACGGAAGCGGCTCACCAGTTCAACACGAACCGGAAACGAGGCAAAGCGCCGTTTGAATGTCTCATAATGCTGAAACGACAGAACCGTCGTGGGCGCGAGCACCGCGATTTGCTTGCCGTCGCCGAGCGCTTTGAAAGCCGCCCGCATCGCCACTTCGGTCTTCCCAAAGCCGACATCGCCGCACAGCAGGCGATCCATGGGCTGCTCGGTCTCCATGTCCTTCTTGATTTGCGAAACAGCGTTCACCTGGTCTTTCGTCGGCGTGTATTCGAACGCGTCTTCGAATTCGCGCTGCCAGTTGCCGTCATGCGAAAACGCGAAGCCTTTCGTCATGCGCCGCTGGGCGTAAAGTTTCAAAAGCTCGTCCGCCATATCGCGCATTTTGGCTTTGACACGCGATTTTGTCTTTTCCCACGTCACACCGCCCAGGCGATCGAGATGCGGCTTAGCCTCGCCCGCGCCGCGATACTTCTGCACCAGATCGAGCCGCGTCAGCGGAACATAAAGCTTCGATTCGCCCGCGTATTCGAGCAGCATGAAATCGCCCTTCTGATCGCCTTGGACGATTTCGCGAATTCCCAGAAAGCGGCCCACGCCATGAGTGGTATGAACCACGAAATCGCCTGGCTTCAGATCGGCAATGTCGGCCGCGAACGCCGCAAGCTGCGATTTGTTCACCGGCTGCCGCGCGATCAGATCCGAGGTCTCAAAAAGATCTTCCGAGCCGAGAATCGCGAACTGCGAATCGACAAAAATAGCGCCACGCCGGACGCAGCCTTTGATCAGATAGGCGCTTGCAACCTCACCCGCATAATAGGCCCGCTCCGCGAGCGACGTCCGCGTGCCCGACGTCGATTCGATTCCGAGTTGGTAAGGAACTGCGTATTCCTGCAGCACATCGGCCAGCCGTTCGAGCTCTCCCATCGACGCGGCGAAGAACGCAACCCGGTTTCCGGCCGCAATCAGGTTCCGCGCCTCCGCCACTGCAACTGGCATGTTGCCCTGGAACGTGAGCGAAGGCCGCGTCGGGATGTGCAGCCCCGAGACGGCAGATACGATTTCAAGCTCCTGAAAGCTGATCTGGGTTCGCTTTTCAAGCGAAGCAGCCAATTCTTCCCAGCGCAGAAAATTCTTGTCGGGTTCGATAGGTGCAGGCCGGTCCGGATGCTCCAGCCGCTGCCACAGACGATCCGCTGCCGATTCCACCGCACCCGGTTCGTCAATAACCACCAGCGCGTCCGGATTGAGCCCAAACAGATTGTGCGTGCGCGGGCGAACGAGAGGAACCAGAAACTGCCAGCCGGGGAACGCTTCCCCTGGATTCGCGAGTTCCAGATCTGCTTCCCCGGCCGCATCGGCCAATTGCTTCAAAAGCGCGCGCGATTTCGGATATTCAGCCAGCGGCAGCAGTGTGGTCGAAGAAATCTTCAGAATAGAGCGTTGCGACTCCACATCGAACTGGCGAATCGATTCGATCTCATCGCCGAAAAACTCGATGCGAACCGGATGCGCTGCTTCAGCAGGAAAGACATCAAAGATTCCGCCGCGCACCGAATATTCGCCCACCATCTCGACCGGTTCGCGCCTTTCATATCCGATGCTTTCGAGATGTTGAACCAGATCTTCCAGTGCCATCTCCTCGCCCGTGCGCAGCGTCAGGGCAAGTTGCCTGTAGAAGCTGGCCGATTCCGTCCGAAGCAACGCAGAGGCAATGGGAACAATGGTAATCGGGATCTTTTGTGCCGAGAGCCGCCACAAACCCACCGCACGCTTCTCCGCGATTTCGCTGTGCGGCGATAGATGCTGATGCGGTAAAACGTCGAGAGCCGGAATCAGCTCGGGACTGGGTAGATCGCGTCCTTCGAACAGCAGTTTAAAAAAAACTTCGGTGGATTCGAGCAGCGTTTCCGCCTGCTTGTTGCCGTCTACCAGAACCAGCAGCGGCTTCTCGGTCGCCTGGTACAGCAGAACAAGATAGAGCGCCTTCGCTGTATTCACCAGGCCGGAGAGCGCAAACGGCCCCGGTTCGCCGCGAATGAGGCGATGCAGCAGCGTTTGAAAATCCGCTTGTCTCGCCGCGGATTGCAGAAGCTCTCGCGTTGACGGGTGAGTCACTGGTACCGTGCCAGAATTTTCGCGGCGATATCGGTGGTGGAGTAGCCCGGCTCCAGCGGCAAAGCGTGGACTTGCCCTCCGGCAGCCTCCACTTCCTCGCGTCCCGCAATAAAATGCGCCCAGTCCGCGCCCTTGACAAGCACATCCGGCAAAACGGCCGCAATCAGTTCGCGCGGCGTATCTTCGTCAAACAAAGTCACCACGTCCACTGCTTCAAGCTGCAGCGCGAGTTCGGCTCTCGTGCGCTCGTCGAAAAAAGGCCGCGACGGGCCCTTCAGCCTCTGCACGCTGGAATCCGTGTTCAGAGCGAGAATGAGTACATCTCCGAGCGAACGGGCCCGCTCCAGCAAACGAATGTGACCCGGATGCAGAATGTCGTAGCATCCGTTTGTGAACACGACTTTCTTGCCCTGGGATTTCCACTCCTGGCGCCGGGCGATGAGTTCCTCGCGGCTGTAGAGATGAGCCATTCCCGCTTTCATTTTACGATTGAAGTGGCGGTGCTTTGCATTGAATAGGATTCTGGTTCGCGCGACAAATTGGGTGGGGGACGCTGTCATGTCGATTCCCGCGCTTCAAGCTCTGCGCGCGCGCTTTCCCTCCGCGCACATCGCCATTCTTGCGCGGCCCTGGGTAGCGGGGCTCTATGGGCGCGAGCCGTTTTGCGACGAACTGATTCCATACACCGCTCCCAAAGGTTGGAAAGGATGGCGCGGCAAATGGACCCTCGTTTCGGAGCTGCGAAAGCGCCAGTTCGATTGCGCGATTCTCTTTCAAAATGCGTTCGAAGCCGCGGCCCTCGTTCGGCTCGCCCGAATTCCGGTGCGGATCGGCTATGCGCGCGATGCGCGTAGCTGGCTGCTCACCGATGCAATCCCGGTGCCCCGTCCGGGCGAAATGCCAAAACACCAGCAGTTTTATTATCTGGAACTGCTCAAGCGCGCCAACGTGATTTCGAATTATCCGGCCGGTTCCACGATTCGATTGTCCGGCGCGCGCCCAGCAAAAGTTTCGGGGCCGCTCATTGGAGTGAGTCCCGGAGCAGCCTACGGCGGCGCGAAGCGTTGGCCGGCAGAACGGTTCGCCGAAGCAGCCGTGCGGGTTGCGCGGGAGCGTGGCGCCTCGGTCGCGGTGTTTGGCTCGAAAGCCGAGGCGCCGATCTGCGATGCTGTCCGGGACAGGATTCGCTCCGCAGGAGTCGAGTGTGTCAGCTTCGCGGGTACGACAGAGCTTGCGGATTTTATTGACCTCGCGGCAGCCTGCGAAGTGTATCTGACGAACGATTCTGGACCGATGCACATCGCGTCCGCATTGGGGGTGCCGACTGTAGCGATTTTCGGCGCAACCGATGATATAGCCACAGGCCCCACGGGTTTGCACAGCCGTGTCGTTCGCGAGCCCGTCGAATGCAGTCCGTGCCTGTTGCGCGAGTGCCCGATCGACCATCGCTGCATGACCCGTGTTAGCGCGGCGCGAGTAGCGGATGTAGCCCTGGAGTTGCTTACAGTGGGAAGGAATACTGCAAAATAGACCTTGGACACTCGAGAGAAAATCATTACGGCCGAGCAATTGGGAACACTGGACGGCAGCGCCGAATGGACCACGGTCGTTGGACTATTCGACCCCCTCACTGCCGTTCAGGCCAGGCGACTCTGCGGCCGCAATGTGCTGGCGATTGTATTGGACGCCCCCGATACGTTGCTGCCTACCCAAGCGAGAGCCGAACTCGTCGCGGCGCTGCGCAACGTGAAGGCCGTGCTGATCGCAAAGCCGGAGACTTGGCGCTCGCAGCTTCCGAAGTTCTGTTCCACGATCGTCGAAGATCTGGAAGAAGAACGCGATCGCACCGCCGAATTCGTGAATTTCGTGCTGCACCGGCAGCGGAATGGTTCCTGCGCATGAAATCCATACTCGTGATCCGGTTAGGTGCGATGGGCGATATTCTGCATGCGCTGCCCGCGGTTGCCAGCCTGAAGAAGAGCTTCCCCGCGAGCAGGCTGGCGTGGCTGGTCGCGCGAAGATGGATTCCGCTGCTCGCAGGAAATCCTTTCGTCGACGAGTTGATTCCGCTGGAGCGCTCTGGAGTAAGTTCGCTTGCCGGCACATGGCGGCGGCTGCGCGCATTGCAGCCCGATCTGGCGATAGATTTCCAGGGCCTGTTGCAATCGGCGCTCGCCGGGCGCGTGGCGCGTCCGAGAGAATTTCTTGGATTCGACAAATCGGTTGCACGCGAACCGCTCGCATCGCTTTTCTACACGCGCCGGGTTCCCGTAATCGGGCCGCATCGCATCGAGAGAAATCTCCAACTCATTGCAGCCGGCGGAGCCGCAACACTGACCCACGATTCCTGGATTCCGCCAGGAGATCCCGAAGGCCGCTTGCCTTCTGGGCCTTTTGTACTGACGAGCCCGTTTGCCGGATGGAAAAGCAAGGAGTGGCCGTTGGCGCGATATGAGGCGCTCGGACAAAAACTGGCGAAAGATGGTTTCGCGCTTGTGGCGAATGTGCCCGAACACCGAGCCGCGGAAATCAAAAAACTCGCGCATGTCCACGTGCATACTTCCGGAATCCCCGGCTTAATCGATGCAACGCGCCGCGCCACCGCTGTCATTGGACTCGATAGCGGTCCCTTGCATTTGGCCGCGGCTTTGCGCAAGCCGGGAGTTGCTTTGTTTGGTCCAACGGATCCAGCCTGCACAGGTCCTTTTGGAGGCAGTATGTCAGTGCTGCGCACCGCGGTCGTAGAAACAACATATAAACGCGGCCGCGAAATTCACGCCAGCATGACGGAAATTACCGTCGAGCAGGTCAGCGACGCTTTGACCTCCGTTCTCAGCGCAGTTCCTCGCTCGTGATATTCCCAAAGCGCTACGCCGATTTCGTTCAGCGCCTCCGCGTGACATGCGGCTTTATTCTGCTTGTGGGATTTGCCTGGCTCTCACAGCCAACGCCGGATTTCATGCTCGCCGGGTTACCGGTTTCGGTGCTTGGACTTTGGCTGCGCGGCTGGGCCGCCGGACATTTGGCAAAAGATCGTGAACTGGCCACGTCGGGGCCGTACGCTTACCTTCGCAATCCGCTATATGCAGGTACCTTGATCGTGGCATTGGGCATCGTGATTGCCTCGCGTAACATCTGGCTGGCGCTGATCTTCGCGGCCGTGTTTCTGTTAGTGTATTTGCCTGCCGTTGAATTGGAAGAACAGCACCTCCGCGGAATATTTCCCGAGTACGCAATCTATGCCGGACACGTGCGCAGATTCCTGCCCGCCCGCAAATGGAACGGAACGCGCCGGTTTTCCTGGGCTCTTTATCGGCGCAATGAAGAGTACAAGGCTCTGCTTGGTTTTCTGCTGGCCGTCGCGTGGCTGCTCTGGAAACTCTGGTGTGCTGAATTCCTGTGATACGCTGCGCTCATGAGAGTTGGATGTTTCACCCCGTTGCTATCGCAATTTCCGCTTGAGAAAGTATTTGAAAAGCTCAAGAGCCTGAACATTACAACCGTGGAACTCGGAACCGGAAATTATCCCGGCGATCCGCACTGCAAATTATCAATGCTCCAGAACGAAAAGGAGCTCAAGGAATTCAAGAAGAAATTGGATGACCATGGATTCACAGTCAGCGCTTTGAGCGCGCATGGAAATCCGATCCATCCCGATCCGGCAGTTGCAAAAGGATACGCGGATACAAGCAAGAAGACCGTAGAACTCGCGGCCAAGCTGGGAGTTCCTGTAGTGATCGATTTTTCCGGGTGCCCCGGGGACAGCGACAACGCCAAATATCCAAACTGGGTGACTTGCCCGTGGCCTCCCGAATATCTCGATGTCCTCGAATGGCAGTGGGAGAAGAAAGTCATTCCGTACTGGACGCAGCACGCAAAATTCGCACGCGACCACGGCATCAAAATCGCCATCGAGATGCACCCCGGCTTCGTTGTGTATAGCCCCGAGACCATGTTGAAGCTGCGCTCCATCGCCGGGGATAACATCGGCTGCAATTACGATCCGAGCCACATGTTCTGGCAGCAGATTGATCCGATCAAAGCGGTTCGAGTATTGGGCGACGCGGTCTTCCACGTGCATGCAAAAGATACCCAGATCTACGATTGGAACCTGCCGAAGACCGGCGTACTGGACACGAAAAAATATACCGACGAGCGCAATCGCGCCTGGATTTTCCGTTCGTGCGGCTACGGGCATCCGTATGGCTGGTGGAAAGAGTTTATCTCCACGCTGCGCATGTACGGTTACGATTACGTGCTTTCCATCGAGCACGAAGACACCATCATGTCTCCCGACGAAGGACTGACCAAGGCGGCGGAATTCTTGAACCAGATCATCATTCGCGAACAGCCGGCCGCGCCCTGGTGGGTGTAACTCAGTAGCCGGAGAACCCCGCGCGTAAGCAAGGGGTCCCCCACATCCTCTGCGCTATTCGCGCTCAACGCTAAAATAAAGCTATCCAGGAGCATCATGAAAATCGGAATTTTGACCGGCGGCGGTGATGTGCCCGGTCTGAATGCGGTCATTAAGAACGTTGTCTACCGCAGCACATCAGACGGCCATCAGGTCACCGGTATTCGCCTCGGCTGGAAGGGTCTGACAGACCTGAATCTGGAGGACCCGCAAAGTGTCAAGCGGTATATTTTGCCGTTGACGCGCGAAAACACGCGCATTATCGACCGCTTTGGCGGGACATTTCTGCACACCAGCCGCACTAATCCTTCCAAGATGAAGCAACTTCCTTCGTTTCTGAAACCGGAGGATTTTCCCAAAGCTGAAAGCAACAAGGACGGAAAGAGCTTAGTGACCTGGGATCTCAGCAAACAGGTATTGTGCAATCTACAGAAGCTTGGCATTGAATATCTGGTGGCGATTGGCGGCGACGACACGCTGAGCTATGCTGCGGTGCTGGACAAGCTTGGTTTCAAGGTGATGGGTATTCCGAAGACGATGGATAACGACGTCCGGAATACGGAATACTGCATCGGCTTCTCAACGGCGGTTTCCCGCGCTATGGACGCGATTCAGCGGCAGCGCACAACGGTGGGCTCGCACGAACGCGTTGGGATCTTCCGCATGTTCGGACGGGACGCCGGCTACACCGCTCTCTACACGGCTTATGTGACCTCGCTGCGCTGCGGGATTCCGGAATACAAATTCGATTTGGATCACATGATCGAACTACTGATGACCGACAAGCGCAACAACCCGAGCAATTACTCGCTGGTGATTCTTTCGGAAGGCGCGCAATGGCAAAGCTATCAGACGAAGGAATATGGCGAGCCGGACGCCTTCGGACACAGAAAGAAATTCAGCGTGGCCGAGGCATTCAGCGACGAGATCATCAAGAAAACCGGTGCTGAAACCGTGGTCAGCGATTTGACCTACGATCTGCGAAGCGGCGCCCCGGACTTCATGGACACGATGGTCGCCACCACGTTCGGAACCATGGCGTACGACGCGATTACGTCCGGCAAACACGGCTTAATGGCTTCTATCAACGAAGGGAAATACGCGATGGTCAATATTCCCGACCCGAAGTTGGGACCGCGCCGCCTGGACGTCGATCATATGTACAACAAGGAACGCTACCGGCCGAGCTATATGTGCAAAGAGGGACTGCCGTTATTGCTTTCACATCCCTAGACATGGCACAACCGTCCTCCCAGGCGGATCTGCCGCTTACCGAAGTTGTCGAAGCGCAAGGACACCTGATCGATTCCCACATTATGGAGCAGATTTTCGACGCGGTTGTCGAGTTCGGCGGCCGCTTCGAAGTCGAGAACTTCTCCATCGGGCGAACGAACAGCGATCCATCCAAACTGCGCCTGCGCGTAGCAGCTCCCGACCAGGAGCGCATGGAAAAGATGATGACGCAGCTCATCGGGCTGGGCTGCGCTCCGGTAGATGCAGGCGATGTCGAACTGCAACCGGCGGAAAAGGATTGCTGCGCTCCGGAAGATTTCTATTCGACGACAAACCAGAGGACATTAATCCGCCACCGTGGACACTGGCTGGAAGTTCGCAATCAGCGAATGGACGCCATGATCGTGGTCCGCGAGGACGTGGCGACGTGCCGCCGGTTGCGCGATATTAAGGCGGGCGATCCGGTAGTGGTCGGCATGAAAGGCATCCGCGTTGTGCCCGTGGCGAAAGAGCGCGACCGGCTGTCGTTTGCCTTCATGAGCAACGACATTTCGTCTGAGCGGCAGGTGGAGACCGCCGTTGCGCAGACAGCCGCTATCATGCGGCAGGTGCGAAGCGACGGACAGCGCATAGTGGCCGTAGCGGGTCCAGTGGTGGTTCACACCGGCGGATGCGAGGCATTATCCCGATTGATCCGGAGCGGCTGGATCGATGTCGTGCTGGCGGGAAACGCGCTGGCCGTGCACGATATTGAGGCGGCTTTGCTTGGCACTTCGCTAGGCGTCCGCACAAAAGACGGCCGGCTGGAGCAGCACGGTCACCGTAACCATATGCGGGCCATCAATGCGATCAACCACGCGGGAGGAATTAAGCAGGCAGTCCAAAGCGGTCTCCTCACGAGCGGAGTGATGTACGAGTGCGTACAGGCGAACGTGCCGTTTGTGCTGGCCGGAAGCTTGCGCGACGACGGCCCGTTGCCGGACGTCATCACGGATATGAACCAGGCGCAGGATGCCTACGCGGCGCAATTGCAGGGCGCAGGGATCGTGCTGTGTCTGAGCTCTATGCTGCACTCGATCGCGGTGGGCAACATGCTGCCGGCCTGGGTAAAGACGGTGTGCGTCGATATTAATCCGGCGGTTCCCACCAAGGTGAGCGACCGCGGAACCGGCCAGGCCGTCGGTGTCGTCACAGACGTAGGTCTGTTTCTCCACCTGTTGGCCAATCAGTTAGAAGCGAAATGAGTGAAATTCGTCAATACACCGATGAGCACGCGGAAGCGGGCGTCCACGCCCCGCTGCCGGACATCGAGACCTGGCCCAATCAGTACGGCCAGTACGAAATTGAAATTGTCATGCCGGAGTTCACCTCTGTGTGCCCGAAGACCGGGTTGCCGGATCACGGCACCTTGCGGCTCATTTACACGCCGCGCGAGCGCTGTCTGGAACTGAAATCGTTAAAAATGTACACGCTGGCCTACCGCAATTTAGGAATTTTCCAAGAGAACGCTGTCAACCGCATGCTGGCCGATGTTGTGAAGGCTGCCGATCCCGTGCAGGCGACCGTAATTGGCGAGTTTGCGCCGCGTGGCGGAGTATCCACACGCGTCACCGCGACATATAGCGCCGAAAAGAAGTAGGCTATTAGCTAGTGTGTTTTCGCTTCCCAATAGTCTCCCGCTCCCTGGCGGTGGCGGCTCTGTTGAATACATGCCTTGCCGCTGCGCAGTTTCATAGTGGGCAGGCCGCGCGCGCCATAATCGGGCAGCGCTCGTTTTCGGCGAAGGATGCGGGCATTGCGGCCACCAGCCTCGCGATTTCCAACGGAAAGCTTTACGCGGCCGATGCGTCGGGACGCGTGTTCGCGTTCGACCTTGTAGCGCTCCCCGGGCCTAAAGCGGACATGGCAGGCGAGTCTGCGACGGGCTGCGCGGTTTGCGAGCTTTCACCCACTTCGGTCGTGAACCAATCTGTTCTGCCGGGGATTGCGGCGGTCAGCGTTCATGACAGAACGGTGTTGATTGCTGATACGGCGAGACGTGAAGTCTCTATCTGGCGGGACGTCAGTTCGCCGCAGGCGAACAATGCTCCGGATGTTATTTTGACTGCCGTCATGCAGCCGGTGTCTGTTGCATTCGACGGCGCCCGCGTGTTCGTAGGCGATGCGGCATTGCATCGCGTGCTGGTTTGGAACTCTATCCCCACAGCCGGCAATCAGCCGCCGGATGCGGCTTTAGGCGAACCAGGCGACGTTGCCAGCCCGGACACGATCGGTCGGCCGGACGCGCTGGTTTCGGACGGCCTAAATGTGTTCGTGGCGGATGGAGTGAACCGCAGGATTCTGGTTTTCACGGCCGGAGATGTTCCGCTGGCAAACAACGCGATCGTAAACTCCGCGAATTTGACAACAGGTCCGCTCGCGCCCGGCACGCTGGTGACGATTAGCGGAACGGGTCTCAGCGAGGAGAGCAGGTCTGCGCCCGACGATGGAGTGCATGCGCTTCCGAAAAAATTGGCGGGCGTGGAGCTCGTCTTCGACGGATTTGCGCTGCCTCTGCTTTCGGCGAGCCCTACCGAAATACGGGCCCAGCTCCCATACGACACCGGCGACGCCTCATCCGCGAGTCTCTACGTTCGTACAGAGCGCTCCGATGGAAGCGTCACGATCACCAATGCGATTCCATTGAAACTGACGGCCGCGAACCCTGGCGTGTTTGCGTTTGGAGGGCCGGAGCCTCGGGCCGGAATGTTACTACATGGACAGGCGGGAGCGCCGGTAACGGAAGACAGCCCGGTTCACCCCGGCGAAGCGGTCACGCTATGGACTGCCGGGCTTGGATTGGTAGATACAGGAGACCCAACGATACCCGTGCTGCCGGGCATTCCGTACGCTGGCATGGACGCTCCCGTGGAGATTCCCGTAAGAGCCACTGTGAATGGAATCCCCGCCGAAGTGAGTTCCGCGGTGTTGCCCAAGGGATCGATCGGGGTCTACGAAGTTCGCGTCGTGATTCCGGCCGGCCTGGAGCCCGATTCGAGGGCGCAGCTTTTCCTAATGCAAAACGGCTCTTTAAGCAACACCGTTACCTTTCCAATTGGAAGCACGATCCAATAGACATGCACCGGCTTCGTTGGCACGCTTTGCTTCAGCAATGGGTGGTGGTGTCCACCAACCGTCAGGATCGGCCGCAAATGCCTGCCAACTGGTGCCCGTTCGACCCGGGCTCCGGGCGAGTGCCGGAACATTACGATGTCTATCTCTATCCAAACGACTATCCGGCTTTCTCGCCCGTTGCGGAACCGTATGCGCCGGTAGATGGACTATTTGCCGAAACAGGGCCGCGCGGCGCTTGCGATGTGGTCTTGTACTCGCCGGAGCACACGTTGCCTCCTTCCAAGCTCAGCTTGGAAACCTGGCGCAAAGTGGTCGACCTGTGGACGGAACGGACCCGGCAACATAGCGAAAATCCGGATATAGCATTAGTGGCTGTGTTTGAAAATTGCGGAGAAGCAGTCGGTGTGACCATGCCGCACCCGCACGGCCAGATTTATGCGATGCCGTTCATTGCACCGAATGTGCGGACCGAGCTGCAATCTTCGCGCGAATATGCGGATGCGAATGGCGGCGCTTGCCTGTTCTGCCGTCTTCTGCACGAAGAACTGGAGCAGGAGAGCAGAACTGTTGCGGGCGATGAGCATTTCACAGCGTTTGTTCCCTTTGCGGCCCGGTTTCCTGCTGAGGTCGCGATCTACGCCCGGCGACATGTAAGGACATTGCTGGAGCTGACGGCTGAAGAGAAGAGCAGTCTTGCCGCAATCATTAGCATCATTCGACGCAAGTACGACAATCTATTCGGATTCATGATGCCGTTGATGATGGCGGTGAAGCAAGGTCCGTTACGGGATAAGACAGCGCCGTACCATTTCCACGTGCAATTTCTGCCGCTGCAACGCAGCCCGACCAAACTGAAGTATCTGGCTACGATTGAGACCGGCTATGGTACGTTTCTGGCGGATACCGAGCCGGAACAGATGGCGGAAAATTTGCGCCGCTGTGAACCAGTAACATAACTCACTCACTGCGATACGGCTTGTAACCGTGCTGGACCAATAACTCCCGTGCGGTGGCGAGATCGGCCGGCGCTACATAGAAAAACGCGCCGGTCAGATCGCGCTTCATCAGAAACCCGCCAGTGTAGGTTCCGGTCTCAACCAGATAATCGATATTCGCATCGGTGAGCAGGGCTTCCAGGCGAAGCGCCTCCCGCAGGCGGCGCGCCATGAAGATGAGATCAAGCTCGGTGTCCTCGAAGAAATCAGAGTTGCGGCGCATCGAACGTCTTCTGCGGTGGCTGGACGAAGTGTTCCCCGGTCCATTCTTTGAAGGGTTGGCCTCCGCCGATGCCCAGTAGCTTGCTGCTGCGGAGTAGGCCCTGATCGACCAGAAAGCTAACCGTGCGGCTTTCTCCGGCTTTCAGATGCACCCGTTTGAAGTCCTTTAACGCGATGTTTTCGGTCGGAGTTTTGAAATAGAGCTGCACAACATCATCGCCATCGCGTGAGGATTGATTGGTCACGCGGACGCTCAATTCATATTTTGTATCGGTACCCAGCTTCGCTGAAAAGTCGGAATACCGGAAATCGGAATAGCTCAAGCCGTAGCCGAAGGGATAGAGCGGCTTGCCCGTGAAATAGCGGTACGTGCGATTCTTCATCGAGTAGTCATTGAATGGCGGCAACTGATCCACCGATTCGTAAAACGTCACAGGCAATCGGCCGCCCGGATTGTTGTCGCCGCTCAATGTGTTGGCTATGGCGGTTCCACCTTCCTGACCTCCGTACCACGCTTCGAGAATTGCTTGGGCACGCTGCTTCGCGAGGCTGACGGCCAGCGCGCTTCCATTCACCAGAACTACGATGACGGGCTTGCCAGTATCGAGAGCAGCTTCGAGCAGGTGTTTTTGCGGCGCAGGCAGGTTGATATCGGTGCGGTCGCCGTGCGAGAACCCAGGAATGTCAATGGGGGATTCTTCTCCTTCCAAACGCGAGTTCAAACCGATGCACAAAATTGCCACATCGGATTGCTTGATGGTGTCGACTGCCTGTTGCAGAAGGGACTCGGCGGGCGGCGTCCAGACTAGCTCTACGCCCGAACCGCCTTCACGCTGCGCGTACTCCACCCGGATGTTGTACGTTTTGCCGGCTTCAAGCTGTAGCGCTTTCCGAAGCGCTTGATGGCCGGAAGCAGAGCGGCGGTTCTGCTCAATCAATAACGTTCCATCCAGGTAGACGCGCGTCGAATTCGTTCCCGGGCAGCTATCGCACTCTTCGCGAGCGATTCCGATCTGATATTCGCCCGTGGCCGTGGGATGAAGCACGGCAGTCCACCGGACCGAGAAAGTCGGCGACGGGAGAACACGAATGACCGCGGGATCGTGCATGGCCCAGACAAAATATCCACGCGGTTCCACCCGGGACAAAGCCGGTGTGCCCTGGAAATTGTCGTTATTGAAATATTCAGCGAACAGGCCATGTTCGCCGGAGTTGCCGTTGGCGGGCGTAAGAACGTCGGAGGGGATCAGAGCCGTGGAACTCTCGGCATAAACGCTGCCCTGCGCGAATGTCACTGTGGCCCGATTCTCGAACTTATTACGAATGCCCTGCAGTGGCGTGACGATATGCGGCGGAGTGCCGTTGTAATTGCCAAGCAGCGCGTCGGGATCATCGGCAGCGGGGCCGACAACAGCGATATTCTTCGGAACGTTTGTCAGCGGAAGAATATTGTTCTCGTTCTTCAGCAGAACAATCGCTTTCTCGGCTGCTTCCAATGCGATTTTTGCGTGCTCCGGCGTAGCGACCTGGTCCATGCCGATATTCGAAAAAGGCACGCGCTCGGGAGGATCAAACATCCCCAAGCGAAAGCGCGCAACAAAAAGCCGCTCGACGGAATGATTGATTTCATCTTCGGAGATAAACCCTTTTTGCACCGCCTCCACGAGCGTCCTGTACTCCGTACCGCAATCGAGATCGGTTCCGGCTTTTACCGCTTTGGCAGAGGCTTCCGCTATGGAGTCGGCGTAGTGGTGGCCACGATAAATATCCCCGACGGCTCCGCAGTCGCTCACGACATACCCAGGAAATTTCCAGGCCTTGCGAAGATTGTCTTGCAGTAGAAACGTGTTGGCGCAGGCAGGCGCACCATTCACGCTGTTATAGGCGCACATCACCGAGTAAGCGCCGCCCGGCATCAGCGTTTGGCGGAACGCGTAGAGATACGTGTCGTCGAGATCCTGCCGGCTTGGCTTTACATCGAACTGATGACGTAGCTCCTCCGGACCGCTATGGACCGCAAAGTGCTTGGACGTGGCGATGGTCTTGAAGTAATGCGGATCATCGCCCTGCATGGCTTTGATAAACGCGAGGCCCATACTGGCGGTCAGAAACGGATCTTCGCCGTATGTCTCCTGGCCACGGCCCCAGCGCGGATCGCGAAAGATGTTGATATTCGGTGACCAGAAGGTCAGGCCATGATAACGGCTATGGTTGTTGTCGCGAATGGCTTGGTTGTATTTGCCGCGAGCCTCGGTTGAGATGATCTCCGCCATTCGGGTTTCAAGATCGGTGTCCCAAGTGGCAGCAAGCCCGATGGCCTGCGGAAAGACCGTCGCGAGACCGGCGCGCGCGACTCCGTGGAGCGCTTCATTCCACCAATCGTAAGCAGGCACTCCGAGCCGCGAAATGGCGGGCGCGGCGTTTTGCATCTGGCTCACCTTTTCCTCCAGAGTCATGCGAGACACGAGATCGGCGGCGCGCTGCTCGGGGGAGGCATTCGGATCCTGGTATTTCGGTGTGGATTGGGCGAACACAGACCCGGTGATCAATACGGCTAAGACCAGCGTACGATGCATGTTCATCAGTCTAATTCGTCCGGAGGAGACGTATTCTATCGGTAGGACTATTGAACGTGCGAGCATTACTCAGGATTCAGCGCCGGTGGCGGGAAGCTCGTATGTTTGTACGAGCTATGGCGTCGGCAAGCCACCCGATCGTTGCACAGATTGTGCCGATACGGCGTTGCAACCTGGCGTGTACGTACTGCAATGAGTTTGACCGGCACTCGCCGCCGGTGGAAACTTCCGAGATGTTTCGCCGGATCGATAAATTGGGCGAACTGGGAACCAGCATCATCACTTTCAGCGGTGGCGAACCGACGTTGCATCCGGATCTCGACGCTCTGATCCGGTGCGCTCGCGAGCGGGATGCGATCGCGACTATCATTACGAACGGCTATCTCCTGACGCCGGACCGGATCAAGCGATTGAATGCGGCCGGGTTGGATTATCTGCAGATCAGCATCGATAATGTTCAGCCGGATGATGTTTCCAAAAAGAGCCTGAAGGTTCTGGATCGCAAGCTCGCGTGGCTTGCCGAATACGCCGATTTCGATGTGACCATCAACTCAGTCTTGGGCAGTGAAATTAGACAGCCGGAGGATGCGTTTGCGATCGCGGCACGTGCGAGGGGTCTCGGTTTCAATAGCACGGTCGGGATTCTGCACGACGGGAGCGGTCAATTGCAGTCGTTGAGCAGCGCGCAAAAGAGCGTGTACGACCGGATTCTGCGGCTTGGCACGGGATTGTTCTCGTTTGCTCACCTGGATGCGTTTCAGCAAAATACAATTCGAGGATTGCCGAATCAGTGGCACTGTCCGGCGGGGGGACGGTTCCTTTATATCTGCGAGGACGGGCTGGTCCATTATTGTTCGCAGCAGCGCGGCCATCCCGGAATTCCGCTCGCGCACTATACGCGTGAAGACCTGGTGCGAGAGGCCGCGAAGCCCAAAGGGTGCGCGCCGTTTTGCACGATCTCGTGTGTGCACCAGACGGCCATGCTCGACGATTTCCGCACGAAGCCTCGCGAAACGCTCGCCGGGATTATCGAACGGCGAAAACGGCGTGATCCTGCCTGGGAGCCGCCCTTCACGGTACGCGCCTTGGAGCGCATGTTTTTGCGCGACAGCCGCACACGGAACTTGTTCGGCGCAGTCGCACTGCGTGTGTTCCGGGCGAAATAAGCCGGCCGGAATGATACGATGCACGCAATGACCAGAGCCGTCTGTCTTGCCCTGCTTTTTTTGGTTGCCTGCGCGTCTCCCCCCAAACGCAAAGTTCCAGCGCTTACCCCGCAACAGGCTGCCGCGCTGCTGCACTACAACAGCAAAGCCGAGACGTGGCTTATGTATGTCCAAAAGAACAACAGGAACTGCGGATACAAGTTGGATTTGCCGGATCAGACTTCGCAGCCTACCGAAATCGACCTCGACCACATCGTCTGGTGCGGAAACAGGCCGGCGCCGAGGGAATTTGACGCCAGCGTCTCGTTTGCTTACGACAAGAATCGTCAGACTTGGGTGATTACAAGATTTGCCGATTAAAGGCCGGCGTTGCGGGCGGCGACTCGCGAGAAGCTGGACCAATCGAGATCGCTCTGCCCGTTGGCAAGTGCCGAGAGCAGGTGGTCGCGGATGATGCTGGCGAAGGGCATCGGGGCTTCCAGATCCTGTGCTGCTTCGAGCGCTTGCCGCACGTCTTTCAACCCGAGCTTGAGGGCAAAACCGGCGGGCTCGAATTTTTCGTCTGCGATGATGCTGCCGTAGTTCTTGTAAACCGGCGACTGGAAAAGTTCGTTGATGACATCCAGAAACAAGCGATGATCGATGCCCGCCTTGCGCATGACCGCGAACGTCTCGCCGAAGGTTTCGATCATGCTGGCAATCGTGAAATTGCCGCAGAGTTTGACGGCGTTGGCTTGCCAGGGTTCTGAACCGACCACGAATGTTTGGCGGCCAATAGCGTCGAATAAAGGCCCGCAGCGTCCTACTGCGCCACTCTCTCCGGCGGCGATGGCAATCAACTTCTTCGCTTCGGCAGCTTCGGGGCGTCCAAAGACGCAACCCGTGATATAGACCTGCTGTTTGCTAGCGTGTCCCTCGGTGAGGCGTTTTGCGAATCTGGTGCTGATGGTGCTGCTTCCAATGTGTACGGCCCCCGGTTTCAGCGAGCTTGCAATGCCGTTGTTGCCGAAAGCGACTTCGGCCACGGCGTGATCGTCTGAAAGCATTGTGAATACTGCTTCCACATCGCGACAGGCTTCCGCGGGGGAGCCGGCGACACGGGCCCCTTCTCCAGAGAGCGTCTCCGCTTTTTCGCGAGTGCGGTTGTAGACAGTCAGCTCATAGCCGGCACGGATCAAGTTGCGCGCCATGCCGAGGCCCATTCTGCCGGTTCCGATAAATCCAATTTTCATAACACTATTAGGGAACCACGACAGCCGCTCCGTCAATGGCATCTCTCTTGACAGCCGCGAGCGCTTCGTTGATGTTATCGAGCGGGAAAGTGGTGATCTTTGGCCGGAGCCCGATCTCCGCCGCAGTCTGCAAAAAATCAAGCGCATCGGCGCGAGTCATATTCGCCACGCTGCGAAGCTGGCGTTCGCCCCACAACAGGCTGTCGTAGTCGAATTCGGGCATGCGGTCGAGATGAATCGCATTGATAGCCACAACGCCGCCTTTGCGCAAGCTCGAAAGCGCAGCGATGACAACATCGCCGGCTGGAGCAAACGTGATGGCACGATCGAGCGGGACGGGCGGCTTCTCTTTTTCCGTGCCCACCCACTTCGCGCCCAGAGAGTGCGCGAGATCGCGATGGGATTGTCCGCGGGTCGCAACATACACTTCACAATTCCAGGCATGTAGGACTGCGATTGCGAGATGCGCCGAGGCCCCGAAGCCGAACAAGCCCACCCGGTCGCCGTGTTCTACGCCCGCTACTCGGAGGCTGCGGAAGCCTATGATGCCGGCGCAGAGCAGGGGAGCGGCGTGCAGATCGTCGAGAGCGTCCGGGAGGGGAAACACGAAATCGGATCGTGCAACAGCGTACTCGGCATAGCCACCGTTAACGGTGTATCCGGTGAAGGTCGGGTTGTCGCAGAGATTTTCCAGACCGCGAGCGCAGTAGGGACAGGTGCCATCCACGCCGCCAATCCAGGAGACGCCCACGCGTGTTCCTTTCGGAACGTGTTCTGTTGCTCCACCGATAACCTCGCCTACGATCTGGTGGCCGGGTGTTGAAGCGTCTTTGCGCCGGGGTAGTTCGCCTTCGATGATATGAAGGTCCGTCCGGCAGATACCGCAAGCCCGAACGCGGAGAAGAACGTGGCCGGGCTTCAGCTCCGGTTGCGGTAGCTCTTCAATCCGCAGCGGGTTCGTAAATATGCTAGCGGGCGAATCGAACGTCGCGGCTCGCATCTGCCGTTACGCGCTGAACGACGGCAGAATCGGCATGGAACGGATCCGCTTTCCGGTTGCGCTGTAGATCGCGTTCGCAACCGCTGGAGCAATCCCGACGATGGGTATTTCACCGGCGCCGGCCGCCGGAATGTCCTTGCGATCGAGGATAATCACGTCAATTTCCGGTATGTCGCTGAACCGCGGCACGCGGTATTTCGATAAGCGATCGTTGAGAATGCGTCCATCGGCGAATTCGATGGCTTCGAAAAGAGCGCCGCCGAGTCCCATCATGATCGCGCCTTCTACCTGATTGCGAAGCTGCTCGGGATTGACCACGGCGCCGCATTCCCAGGCCTCGACTACGCGTCTGACCTGAACGTGGTGGTTGGCGTCGATGGCGACTTCGGCGCAGCAGGCCACATGACCGCCTTTTTCCGTGCCGCACGCGAGACCGTAGCCGCAGTTGGCGGTGGGCTTCTTCTTCGACCATTCGAAGCGATCCGTCGCCGCTTGAAGGACTGCGCGGATGCGATCGTTCTTCAGATTCTTGAGCCGGAACTCGAGCGGGTCCATGCGGGCCGCGGCAGCGAGTTCATCCATGTGCGATTCGCGCGCGAAGTGGTTTGCCGTGGACGCTAATCCCCGGTATGAACCCTCGCGCAATGGAGACTTGGAAGGATGAAATTGACATGTCTGATTGGGCACTTCGTAGGGCGTGGGAATGCCGGAGGGGCCAGAGAGGTAATTGTGAAAATCCCAGGCGGTGAGCGAGCCGTTCTTGTCGATGCCGCTAGTCACTTCAATAACGCCGGCGGGGCGGAAATAGGCCCAGGTGAATTCTTCTTCGCGCGTCCAAATCAACTTCACCGGCTTCCCTGCGCCCTTCGCCAAACGCGCAGCTTCGACGGCGTATTCGCCGCTATGCTTTCCTCCGTAAGCTGATCCGGTATCGGGCACGAGCACGCGGACTTGCTGTTCGGGAATCCCGAATGCGCTCGCTAGTTCACTGCGGACTCCGAACGGACGCTGTGTACCGGTCCAAACAGTCAGTTTGCCGTTTTCCCAAGTCGCAGTGGCCGTGCGCGTTTCGAGCGGTGTGTGCGCAATGTACGCCGCTGTGTAGGTGCTCTTCAGGGTCTGGGCTGCGTCTTTCAATCCGGCTTCGACGGACCCGGAACTGCTTCCGCCGCGCCGGCCGGATTCAGGAGCGGTGGCGTTTTGCTTGATGTAGCTGAATAGCTCGCGGTTTGAAATCTGCGGCTCTTCCTGCCACTTCGCCTGGATGGCTTTGATGGCTTTCTCGGCAACGTGTTCGTCGACGGCGGCGATGCCGATAAAATCGCCGTCCTGAATCACCTTCACGCCCGGCATGGCGGTTGCGGCGCTGGTATCTACCGAGGTCAGTTTTGCTCCGAAGCTGGGAGGCCGCAGTACGCGCCCGTACAGCATTCCGGGTAACCTATGATCCGAGGCGTAATGATGCTTTCCGGTGACGATCGCGCGCGCGTTTACTTTGGGAACGCTGGTTCCGGCGGCCTTCCATTCGGTAGCAGGAGTAATGAACGCGGGGTTTCCGACAACTTTGACGAAATCGACGCTGGCCGCGAGTTCGCCGAACTTCAGACTCTTCCCGGTGGCCGGATTCGTGACGCACAGGTCGGAGGCCTTCAAAGTATCCGGCGCTACGCTCCACTGGCGCGCCGCTGCATTTAGTAGAGTCTCGCGAGCGGTGGAAGCCATCTTGCGGAGCTCCGGAACCATGGTTGGCGTGGTCCGGCTGCCGAATGTGCCGGCGTCCCATGGCACGCGATCGGTGTCGCCCATAATGAGCTGAACGGATCCAGGTGAACAGCGAAGTTCGTCGGCGATGGCTTGCGTGAGCGACGTCCGCGAGTTTTGCCCGACTTCCACTTTGCCGGTGAATCCGGTAATCGACCCATCGGGAGCGATGTGCAGCCAAGCGGAGACGTTTTCAGGAAGTTGTTCCGCACCGCGTCCGCCACGGCCGCTTTCCTGAGCGTCCAAATCGTCGAATGCGAGAAGTACTAAGAAGCCGCCGCCGAGCGATTTCAGGAACCCGCGGCGATCGAGAGTGAGTGACTCAGGCATGGCGTTGTCCTTTCGTCTCGCTCGTCATGGAGTGCGTAGCCTGGCGTACCGCAGCGATAATGCGATGGTAGGTGCCGCAGCGGCAGACATTGCCTTGCAAGGCTTCTTTGATTTGCGGCTCGGAAGGTGAGGGGTTTTTTCGTAGCAGCGCCACGCTCGCGACGATCATGCCGGCGGTGCAGTAGCCGCACTGCATCGCGTCGCGTTCGAGGAACGCTTCCTGCACGGGATGCAAGCGTTCGCCATCGGCGATGCCTTCAATTGTTGTGATTTCTTTACCGGCGGCCGTGCCCACGGGAGTGATGCAGGAGCGGTGAGCAACGCCGTCGATCAGAACAGTGCAAGCGCCGCACTGTCCTTCGCCACAGCCATATTTCGTTCCGGTCAGCGCGAGTTCATTGCGGAGGACCCACAATAAAGGACGTTCCGGATCGGTGGTCACTTGGGACCGCACGCCATTTACGACCAGATCCATGCATTCATTCTAATGAAAATCGACTGGCCAGCGGGGTTTTTACCGCCTATAAAAAAAGGAGCGGGTCAAATTACGAGGCTTGTAGCGAATCAGCCAATGTTTGCAAGGGTTGGAGCAATCGGAGACTGCTTCATTCGGGCAGGTGATCGAGGTAATAACGATTCTGCTTTGTAGTGTTCTACCCAGCTCGTAGAGCCGTCATCGGATCGACCCGGCTTGCCCGGCGAGCGGGGATGAAGCTCGCAAAAAGTGCAGCGGCAATCAAAACAGAAATCATGGTGACGAAGGTCAGGGGATCGGCGGGCAGCATTCCCGCAATGGCGTGTTCGAGGATGCGGCTGCACGCGAAAGCGACGCACACTCCGGCGGAGACGCCGCAGGCGAGCATTCGCAGGCTCTGCCGGAATACCAGTTGCATCACATTGCGGCGGCTCGCGCCGAGCGCGATCCGTACGCCGATTTCGGATATCCGCTGGCCCATCAAATACGACAGAACTCCATAAATCCCGATAGACGCGAGCAACAGCGCCAAACCTGCGAAGGCACTGAACAGCACCAGAAGGAAGCGCTGCCGGGCGAGCGAGCCACGCGCGAGCTGCTCCATGGTTCGGATTTCATAGAGAACCGCGGGATCCGAGTTGCTGCTAATTTCGCGGCTCAGGGGCTCGACGACGTTCAGCGGCGGAATATTCGTTCGCACAGTAAGCGAAAGGATAGTCGAAAAAAATCGCATCAACGAATCGGGGACTTGGGCGAAAGGGTAGTAAAACTGATCCCGCACTAAAGCCTGATCGTCGCCGGCGAGTCCCCAATGGCGCACGTGCCCCACGACTCCCACGATCCGAGCCGGACCGATAGCCTGAATCCAGATACGTTTTCCGACTGGATTCTGTGAGCCGAATGCATGTTGCGCCAGGAGCGCATCGATGACGATGACCGGCTCGCTCCCCAGGCGATCGTGGTCGTTGAAGAACCGGCCCTGCAAAAGCCGCAGACCCATCACTCTTGAATAGTCCGGCGTGACACCGGAGGCTAGCGCGAGTGGCATTTGACTCAACGGAGGCCTCGCGGGAGTGGTCCAGTACCCAAGTTCGTTCAGACCTTCGCGCATCGGAATCGTATCGGCTAAAGCGGCGGACTGCACTCCGGGTGTGCGGCGCGCGTGCTCCGGCAGTTGTTTCCACGCTGCTCGGGCTTGCGCCGGACTTGCAAGCGCGGATGGCGGAAGAGCAACACGGGCAACGAGGACGTTGTGAACATCCACCCCAGGATTTAGGGACGAAAGGCGGAGGAGCGTCCGCCCGAGCATCCCGGCGGAAACCAGCAGCACGACGGCAAGTGCGATCTGCGAGGCCACAAAGCCGCTGTGCAGGCGCGAGCTTCCAGTCAGCGTCCGGGCCCCGGCGCGAAGCGTTTGTTCCAGGCGATTTGCGGGAACTCGTAAGGCCGGCGCGAGCCCGAAGAGCACTCCACAAAAGATGGAGACGGCGAGCGCAAACAGCAGGACGCGCCAGTCGAACCGCACGTCTTCGGCTCGCGGCAGACCGTCCGGCCAAAGGACCACGAAGGGCCGAATGCCGAGAGCCGCCAACAGAATCCCGAGCGTTCCGCCGGCTATCCCCAGGAGCGCGCTCTCTGTGAGGCATTGGCGGATTAGACGGATTCGGCCCGCGCCGAGTGCCGCGCGCATGGCGAGTTCGCGCTCCCGCGACACGGCCCGCACCAAAAGCAAGCTCGCAACGTTTACGCACGCGATCACCAACACTACACCGACTGCACCGAATAGCAACCAGAGCGTGGATCGCACATCGCCGACCAGTTCCTGACGCAATGGCCGTGCAATGAAATTATGGCCTGCATTGGATTTCGGATATTCCGCGGCCAAATGCTCGCCGATAAATGTCAGTTCTGCTTGCGCCTGCCCGAGCGCCACTCCGTGCCGAAGGCGTGCTATCACGTGAATGAAACGCGCCTCGCGGTTCTGCATTCTCGCTTCGGTGTTTTGCCCCAGCGGCGTGAGGACTTCGGCCTGCTCTCCGGAGAGCTGGAAACCGAGTGGCGCGACGCCCACAACGGTGTAGGGCTTTCCATCGAGGACAATCTGCCTGTTTATGCCGGGCGAGTTGCCTCCGAAGCGCTGCCGCCACAAGCTATAGCTGATAATGGCCACGGGCGCCCCGCCGGGGCGGTCTTCCTCGGGCAGAAAGGCGCGTCCCTGCAACAGGCTCACGCGGAGCACGGAAAATAGATTGGATGAGATCTGGAGGCCGGAAACGTACTCCGGTTCGCCCGGATTGGTCAGCATTCCGCCGCCGTCATACTTCCAGGCCGCGATGTCCATAGAGCGGCTCTCGCGGCGGCAATCCAGAAAGTTCAGATATGCGAACCACCGATCGCCGTAAGCTTGTGTGTGCTCGCGCAGGGTGAACAACCGGCCGGATTCCGGGTAAGATAGCGGCTTTAGCAGTACACTATCGATCACCGTGAACATGACCGTGGTTGCACCGCTGCCGAGCGCGAGCGTCGCCAACGTAATTGCCGCAAAACCGGGGCGCTGACGTAAGGTGCGAAGTGTGTAGCGCAAATCCTGCCAGAAATCTTCGAGCCAGCGAGTGCCCCGCGCGTCGCGGCATTCCTCCCTGACCTGCTCAATCCCGCCGAATTCCTGGCGCACGCGGCGGCGCGCTTCCTCTTCGCTCAAACCTGTATTTTTCAGGGCCGAGATTCGTTCGGCAATGTGGAACTGGAGTTCTTTGCCGAGATCGTGCTCCAGTTTATTGTGCTGACAGAGCCGTGCCAGCCAGTTCATTGTGCACCTTCCTCGGCCATGCCCAGAATGAGGCCAACCGCTTCGGTCAGGCGCTGCCAGCTTGCGGTTTGGGTGTCGAGATGGGCTCGACCCTTTCGCGTGAGGCGGTAGAACTTCGCTTCACGACCGGTTTCGGTTTCCTTCCACTCGGCTTTGAGCAAACCGCGGTTTTCGAGGCGGTGCAGTGCGGGATATAGCGAGCCTCCCGGAACCTGGACCACATCGCGCGAGATTTGCTGCAGGCGCTGAGCAATGGCATACCCATGCACCGGCGCAAGCGCCACGATTTTTAGAATGAGCAGGTCTAAAGTGCCTTGCGGGAGATCGGATTTCGGAGGGGGTTCGGGCATAGCTTGTGCTTCTACTTATTATAAGTAGAAGCACAAGCTATGGAAAGACGCATCAGAAGCTCAGGGTCATGGAGAGCTGAAGCTGCCGCGACGAACCGGAATCGCCTGGAGGGAAGCGCGTGTTGGTGATTACTCCGAATGTGGAGGAGCCGACTGTCGAGCCGGGCTGGCCGAAATTGGCCTGATTCAGCAGATCGAAGGCGTCTGCGCGGAATTCCCACTTCAGGTTCTCTCTGATCGTGGTCTCCTTGCTAAGGGCGACATCCAGATTCGAAAAGCCGGGGCCAATGATCGTGTTGCGCCCGAGATTCCCGAAGGCATTGCCCTGATTGACGAAATCCAGCGGGTTCTGGATGTATTGGACGAATGTCGCGTTGCCGTTGGGCGCGGGGCTGTAGCCGGTCTGAACCGGACCCCTCACGTTGGGCCGCAGTGTCTGGAATCCTGTGAAGGTGCTGTTGGTGGTGCGGAAGTTGATCGGGTTGCCGCTCTGAATCTGTTCGATCAGGGAAATTTGCCATCCTTCGACGAGCCGGTTGCGCTTGAACGGCAGAGCATAGACGCTGCTTAAGACAAACCGGTTGCGAGCGTCGAAATCGGACAGGCCGCGGTCGCCCCGTAGATTGTAGCTATCTTGCACAACTAGTCCTTGAACGTTGCGCGAATTGTAGTCAATGGATTTCGACCAGGTGTAGGAAGCATCGAACTGAAGTCCGGACGAGTATTGCTTCTTCAGTTCGAGCCACATGGCGTTATAAGACGAGTTGCCGACGCTCTCGTAAACGGTAATGTTGCCGAGCGGTTTGCCGGGCGCGATCGGGCTGCTTGCCGAGAGGGCGGGGTAGGGCCGCACTCCATTGATCGGCTGGTTGTAGTTGCGTGCGATGTTCAGGTCCGTTCCTTTGCTGCCGAAGTACCCGAGCATCACGCCATAATTGCCGGCGAGTTGTTGTTGAATATTGAAGTTCCAGGACTGAACATAGGCGTTCTTGTAGTTGTGGGCCACGGAGGCCGGTGAGACAACACCGCCGGCCAAAGCATAGGCGTTGCCGAAATGGAGATTCGTACCGGAGGTGGTGAAGTTGACCGGGAAAGCAAACGGCGGATTGCCAACGAGGCCGCCCACGAGTCCGACAACCGGCTGATCGAGGAAGATCGCGTAAGCGCTGCGGGTCACGGTCTTTTGGCTGCCTAATGGAGACCAGGCAAAGCCGACGCGCGGCTCGAAATTCAGAGCGCTTTCGTTGTAGGGGTGACTGGGACCGCCGTTCTTGCCCACTTGCACAAGTGAATCGGCGGTGGGATCGAACACCACGAAGCGATTTTCGGCTTCGTTCGGAGTGCCGTTCCAGTCATATCGCAGACCGAGGTTTAGCGTGAAATTGGATCTGACTTTCCAATCGTCCTGAACGAAGGCGCCGAGCGCGTTCACGTAGATGCGCGCCGGGCGACTGGAGTTATTGGCGGTGAATTGATTCGCCTGATCCGCCAGGAAGGCGCTGAGCGTAGGAAAGCTAAAGGTTCCCGGAGTGGAGGCAAAGCTATCGGCGATAACGCGGTAATACTGCGGGCCAAATCGGATGTTGTGCGCGCCATGGACCCAGTTCATGGTGTCGGAAAGCGTGATGGTATCGTCTCCGCGGCCTTGCGGAAAGCCATTGATGCCTCCGAATTCCGTGGTGCCCTGCGCAATGATGATCTGCGGCAACCCGATGGGCGCATTCACGCCGTCGTTAATGCCGAAATCCGCGGGGTTCAAGTTGTTCTGAGCTGCGAAAACGATATGGATTCGATTGAAACCGGCATGCGCCTCATTCACCAATGTGGGCGAAAACACCTCAGAATCCGAGAGCGTCAAGAGCTGCCGCCAGCCTTGCCGGCTGTCGCCAAATCCCGGCAGATTGTTGCCCTGCGTTGTCGGCGGCTCGTTTCTTTGATCGTGCTGCATGGCGTAATAGGCGTTGAAGCGGTTCGAATTACTGAAATTCTGGGTAAAATTGGCGGTGCCCTGATGGATATTCACGGGCGCAACCGCCGAACCGACGAACACATTTCCCGGCGAATTGGCAGGCGGTATGAGCGGAATCAACTTCTGAATGACCGGATCGTAACTTGACGCAGCAGCGCGCTGCGCGGCGCTGAGTACGGGTGTCGCCAGCGGAACGCTCTGGCGCTGGACGAGGCCTTCATAGGTGAGAAATAGAAATGTCTTGTCCTTTTTCAGCGGTCCGCCTCCATCGGCGCCGAACTGGTTGCGCCTGAATGGCGATTGCGGAACGCCGGAAGGATTCGTGAAATTGCGGGCATCCATGGCGTTGTTGCGAAGATACTCGTACACCTCGCCGTGGAACTGGTTCGTTCCACTACGCGTTGCGATGTTCACTATGGAGCCCGAATTCCGCCCGTATTCCGCGCTATAGGTCGAGTTGTCCACCTTGAATTCGTCGACGGTGTTAATGGTCGGCTGAAACGTGATCTGGTTCTGCGACATATCGCTCACGTTGATGCCGTTGATCATGAAGTTGATGGAATCTTCGCGCGCGCCGGCTGAATTGAAGGCGAAGGAGCCCTGGCCGCGCAGCGGGGCAGTGAGGAACCCATTTTGTGGCGGCGTCACCGAGCCGGGGATCAGAAGCGCCAGATCAACGAAGTGGCGTCCGTTTAATGGAATTTCCTGAACGGTCCTTTGATTGATGACCGTTCCGACCGAAGTCGAGGTGTTATCCACGAGGGGCGGGGCGGCGGTGATTTGAATGGTTTCGGTCGTGGAGGCCACACCCAGGGTGAAATTTTGCGTGGTGGTTGTTCCGACGGAAACGATCAGATGACTGGCCGCGACGGTCTGCATGCCCGACGACTCGGCTTGCACTTTGTAATTCCCGGGCGGCAGCGCCGGGAGCGAATAGAGTCCCGCGGAATCGGTTTTCAGCGTATGGGTTTCGCCGGTTTGTTCATTAGTGACGACAACCGTGGCGCTGGGGATAACGGCGCCGCTTGCATCGCTGACCGTGCCCTGAATTGCTCCGGTGGATTGCGCCCGGAGCGCCCCGGCAATGAAGAGCAGAACCCACGGGTTCTTACGAATCTGACGTAGCAACTGAAACCTCCTGAAACTGAAGCGAAAGTGAAGCGAGGACTTTCGATGTGTCCAGAATTCTATCAGTTTTCGGGCGATGGGGAGTTCGAACAGATGCGAAAGAAATGTGAAAATTTATGCGGGTGTAGAGGAAATTGCCGGGCCACAGAGCAGCAGAGCCGCAGCCGAGCCAGCAAGAAATCAAGTGCAGTAGTACATGTATCTCTTGGAACACTTACAATGGGGCTATGAAGCACATCTTCCCGCGCGTGTGGAAAAGCGCGGGTTTGGCCCTGCTCGGCTGCTGCTTGCTCATGGCGCAGGACTGGAAAACGGCCGAAGCTCTTCCCGGCATCGACCTGAACGGGTTGACAGCCGCCCAGAGAACCACTGTTCTCAAGATCCTTCGCGAACACGATTGTTCCTGCGGATGCAACATGAAGCTCGCCCAATGCCGTATGGAAGACCCGTCGTGCTCCTACAGCAATGGTCTGGCTGCCGCCGTGGTGAATGCGATTCGCGCCGGCAAGAGCGAGGCCGATGCCATAGCCGCGGCAAATGCGTCCAATTGGGCGCATATCCAACCGCCGAAGCTGCTAGACGATCCGGTCAGCATTCCCATCGCAGGGGCGCCCTATCTGGGCCCGCAAAACGCGCCGATTACGATTGTCGAGTTCTCGGATTTTCAATGCCCATACTGCGCTTTGGCCGTACCACAAATCAAAGCCATTCTGAAGACCTATCCGACTCAGGTGAAGCTTGTTTTTAAAGAGTTTCCGCTGGAAGAACATTCCCAGGCGCAATTGGCAGCCAGCGCCGCTCTAGCGGCGCAAAAACAAGGCAAATTCTGGGCCATGCACGACGCCATGTACGCGAACCGCAACAATCTGTCGCGGCAGAACCTTCTCGCTCTGGCGAAGCAGACGGGTCTCGACATGAAGCGCTTTGAAAGCGATATGAATTCGACCGAAGTGCGCGAGACCATCATCCGAGATTTGCAGGACGGAGACCGCGCGGGGGTGCAGGGTACGCCGACGATCTTCATTAACGGGCAACGGTATAACGGCGAGATTGCGCTGGATACGCTAAAGCCGATTCTGGATGCAGAGTTGAAGCACACGGCGGTTCCGAATCAGACGGCTGCGTTGCGGCGGTAGACCGCTCCTTAGCGGCCGCGGCTCTGTTCCTCTACTAGAGCCAGCACGACATCGCCCACAACCTGAAAACTGTGGGCGCTTAGTTTGTCCATGGTGTCCTGCGCGGTGTGCCAGTACCCGCCATTCGGACCATAATCGAGATCGATCATATCGATCACATTCACGCCGGAATCGGCGAACGGTTTGTGATCATCATCAATCGCGGTAGGATCGTGCCGGAAGTATTTCGCATCGCCGAGTTTCGACGCAATTCGCCACACATCCTCGCGTAATGTTTCGGAGGAGTTCTCGTCATCGGCGATATCCAGATCTTTATCGCCGATCATATCGATATTGATGAGCGCTTTGAGGCGCCCGAGCGTTCCATCCGCCATCCATTTTGCGGCGAGATGCCGGCTGCCGTAACAACTGTCGGTTGCGGTCCAGTTCACAACGGCCTCTTCGCCGTCGAAAAAGACAATGTACAGATCGCCGGCATGCTTCATCGAAGCCGCAACGCGCGCGAATTCGATGAGAAAGCCGGTGGACGAACCGGCGTCGTTTGCGCCCACAAAATGCACCATCGGGATGCGCTTGGTATCGTAATGGCCCGTGATCGCGACCGCCTTCCCCGAAGTGCCGGGGAATTTCAGGATGATATTGACCATGGGGACTGGCCCCGTGGGCGTTTGACCCGTGAAGGAATCGAGCGAGAGCTGCCCGCCCAATGGCTTCAACCGTGAAACGATCCAGTCGCGCAGATGGGTGTTCGCCTCGGAACCGGAGGGCCGCTCGCCGAATGCGGTAGCTCGCCGGGTATCGGCAAGCGCTGCCGCGCCGCTAAACGCAGAAGGTTTAGAAGCTGCGATCGCGCCGGACCAGCTAGCCACGGCTAGTAAGACAAACCCAAGTCGAAACGGAAAAAGAGCCATCCGCGCCAAAAAACAGGATCGACGACTGTTGTATTATAGCCTTACATTGAACTTGGCTCGCTCGATCGGCAGAGGAACATGCAGGCAGTTGGACAGAAACTCCGGAGAGCTCGTCTAGCTCTCGGGATTTCACTCGAGCGCGTTAGCGCGAACACTCGCATCCCGACGAAAATTTTGCAGGCGATAGAAGACGACGATTGGACCGGCTTCCATTCGGCCTTTCTGTACCGGAGTTTTATCCGGCAGTTTGCGCAGGAAGTGAGGCTGAGCCTCGCCGAACTGGAAGCCGGCATTCAGGAGTCGGCGAGCAGGATCGGCGAGCCGCCCATGCCGGGGCAGACTTCCTATCAGCCGAAGATTCCAGCCTTAAATCTGGGCCGCCCCGTGAAGGTGCGGTGGGCGTACTCGCTCGGATCGCTGTTTCTGACGCTGGTCCTCTGTTCCGGAATTCACGCGCTGTGGCAAAGCTCGGAAAACGGTTCCCGTGCCTCTGGTAGCGTAGCGAGTGCGCCGGAACCGCTCCGCCAGGCGGGTCAGGATACCCATGCCCTCTCCCCGGCTCTTTCAGGCGCAGCGTTGAACTCCAGTCAGGGATTCCGGATTGAGCTTTCCGCCATCGAACGCACCTGGCTCTCGATCCGGGACGACGGACGGCAGGTCTTTAGCGGGATTCTGGGCGCCAGCCAGACGAAAGTGCTTGTGGCGCAAAAGACCGCGCGCATTCGTACGGCAAACGCCGGCGCCGTTCACGTTGTATTCAACGGGCGAACTTTAGGACCGCTCGGCGCACGCGGGCAAATGGCCACCGTGGTGTTCACGCCAAGCGGCTACAAAATCTTCGAGCCTTCGGCCCGGATCGCGCCAGTCGAATTCATCCCGAGCGGCGAATAGACGCGGTTTCGGCGGCTTCTTCCGCCAGATCGCCGCGATGTTTCATGCTCTTCTGCAAACGCCGCTTCTGGCGTTCCATGAGGATCAATTCACGTCTGCGGCGTAATTTGATGCTGGTATCCACCTTGCGCCAAAACTTGCGAAAATAATCGACCGCGGAAGCCAACCCGAACACCACGACGGCCCACATGGCCCCAAGCGCATACGGGCGCAAATCAGGCCAGCGGATGGAAAGCATCACGAGTCCGACACCCACCACCTGCATCAGCATCTTGGATTTTCCGAGCGTTTCGGCCTTGATGGTGTATCCCTCGGCGGCGGCAATGCTGCGTAATCCCGAAACAGCGAATTCGCGGCTGATGATCAGGATCACCATCCAGCCGGGCAGCAGCCGGATCTGCACCAGGGAAATGAGCGCCGCGGAAATCAGCAACTTGTCGGCGACGGGATCGAGCAGGGTGCCTACGGTAGTGACCTGTTTCCAGCGGCGCGCGAGATAGCCGTCGAGAAGGTCGGTCAACGCCGCTGCCAGAAATACCGAGAGCGCCACGAAATCGTTGGCAATCAAGGTTCTCGGGCCCCAATGTAAGCTAAAGTTCTGCTGAACCAGCGCCGCGACCAGCAGCGGCACCAGGAAAATGCGGACAAGCGTCAGCAGGTTAGGCAGATTGGTCAATTGATATTCAATATTAGACCACTGGCGCCCCTTGCTGACGCGCGGGGTTCTGTAGCTGCCTGAGTATCACACCAAGGCGGACCGAGCTTTCCAGCCGAATGGGCTAAAGCTGGAGAACCAGCCGCAATCCGGGCTCAGAGCGGCGGGGCTCCGGACGTCCGCCCACCAGATCTCTCCTCGCCGAACCCCACTCATTGTGACCATTCGCTCTTTTTGAGAGATTTCAGTTGAGCGCGGTGCAAGGCCGGATCCACTTTTGCTGGGTACTGCGAATACAAGTCGTTCAGCCGTTCCGTGACCGTGCGCTCATCCTGCTGCTTTAAGAACTCTGCAATTGCTTTCGCGTACAATTCGCTTCTGAATACGCGGAGGCGGCGAGCGGCTGCTTCGGCCTGGCGGAAAAGCTCATCAGGCAAGGAGACGGCAGTCTTCATTCGCGCAGTATAACGGAAGTTATAGCCGGTCATCATCGGATACGCTGAAATTGATGTAGAGCTTACTGATTCGTCAGAGTTTTTCAAGGAGCTTCTAAGTTTTAGGGTTTCGCTCCTTCACCAATTTCGCCATCTCGACGCTTTCGGGCGAATCGATGGCGAGTAACCCAGCAACGACGCCTTGACGATCGGCGGCGGGACGGTTCTGGCTCACTTTCCACTTGCCCTCGATCGTCTCGATGGCGATTTCGATTCCGATAATCGTCTTCGCGAGGGCTTGGATGTAATCCGCCGGTGCATCGTCTACGGACCAAGGGGTGTCAGCGCCACTTTCGTTCTGATCGGTGAGCGTTCTGAGGTGTTGCAGAAGCTGTTCCGGGTCTTCGAATGTGCTGGCGCGTCCGCGCACATGCACCACCGCGTAATTCCAGGTCGGAACAACTTTGCCGTGCTCCTGCTTGGATGGATACCAGGAAGGCGAAATATAGTGTTCCGGCCCTTGAAAAATTGCGAGAACCGGAGCGCCCGCTTGCAGGCTTTTCCAGTGCGGATTCGCGCGCGCCAGATGACAGCGGAGCACGCCGTTCGTCTCCAACCGCGGGTGCAAAACCACCGGAACATGCGTCGCCTCCAGACCATCCGAGCCGCTTGTAACGATTGCGGCCAGCGAATGCTGCCGGATAAACGCGTGCAACTCTTCGATGCGGCTTTCGGCAAAGAGCGGCGGATTGTACATAGGCGTAATCTATCGGGGCGGCGGCGCGGCCGGCATAACGCCAATCGGAATCTGCACTGCCGCCGCGGTGGGCAGCGTAGCCGGTTGAATGCTATTGGGTGGAGGCGGAAGCTGCAAGGGTGTCCCCGCAGGCGCAAGCACGGTCGTGAGGCGGCCCGTGTTTTCTCCGCGGACCCAGAGATACAGCGGGGCTTGCGCGGTGGGCGCATCGGGGAGCTGTATTCGCAGCGATTGTTTTTGCCCCTGGCCTGGAATGGGGGCCGGCAGATCGTTCACGTCCACGCCGTTCGACTGATTCCATCCCACCTTGCCGATCATCTCCAGATTGCGGCCGGTAAGCGTATATGCGCGCATTCCGTTTACGGCCGGATCGGCAGTAATCTCGAAGGAATCGATCTGCGGCAGCCGGACAATATGCGCCAGCGTGAACGGTTGCGATTTACCCGCCTTTCCGTTGTCAATCACAGCTTGCAAAGAACACCCCGCGGGCAGCGCGCTCGTGTCCACGGAAAGGAAGAGCTGATCCGGCGACAATTGCTGAAGTGTCGACGTGTTGGTCTGCTCGCCGACGTGCAGTGTCGTATGCGCGCCCACGTCGTCCGAGCACGCCACGCGCAGCACGCTCGTCGGATGAATATTCTTCACATCCAGCATCGCGCTCAACGTATAGCCCGCGGGAAATTCTTCAGGCCGGATGGTAATCGCCATAGCAGTCGGCAACGAAAGCTTGGAGCTCGCAATCACCGGGAGCGGTCCTGTGATCTGCAGCGCATCCGGCAAATTGAGAGGCGCGCTGCGGTCGTCGAGATACGCCGTGAGCGGAATGGTTGTGCCGGGCTGCGGATCCGATTTTAACTGCAGGATGACGTTGCGCTCGGTGTTATCTGCGTTGGTCGAGCCGAGTTCCAGAAGGATGCCGGGCGCATCCAGCTTGGAGAGCAGATTCAAGCGCTGTCCTTTCAGCGCGTAGTGCTGCGTCGCCACGCCCTGATTCGCCAGAATGGGCAAGTTATCGATTTTGGGCGGATCGGGCAGAACGTTGAACTGAACCGGGTGCGCCTTTCCATCCTGCTGTGAGATAAGAAATTCGTATTGGCCCGCATCGAGATCGGCCGTATTCACTTGAATGTCCATGCGGTCTTGCGGCCCGTGGCGGAGGCCCTTGGGGAGGATGAATCGAACGGGCTCGGCGGTGGCGAACTCATCGCCCACTTTCTTCAATTCCACCTTCTCGGTAAATTCAAAGTCGCTTCCGGTGAGAGTGGCGGCGATCTTTCCTGTCCTCGCGAGCAGCTTGTCCTGGGACGCCGGCGCTAATTTGGCCTGATTGAAATCGCTAAGCGGGCGCACATGGATCTCTCCGGTTGCCTGGAACGGTGTCCAGTCCCAAAACGCGGAGAGGTGATAATCGCCGGGAGCGAGTTTGGCTTTGCTGAGATCGATTTCCAGGGCTTTCTGATTGCCCAACTTCAGAACGCCCACTTGCGACTTCTGGCCCTTGTCGTTTTCGAGCGTCCACTCGCGCGCTCGCTGCAAATACTTCCATTCGGGAGCCGGCACGTCTACCGGAACCGGCGATTTCTGCGTCAGCGGAATAAAATTCGATTCTCCGATTTTGACCGAAGGTGTCGGCGTATTCGGAATGCGGCTGGCCCAAATGAACGCGACCCGGGTATGCGGCGGCGCGGGGCCGCGCTGGCCGCACAGATTCAGACCGGAATCGGGCAGCGGTTCGGCAAACGAGGATCGGAATTGCGTATCGGGAAAGGCCATCGCGCGCAAGTCCAGCAACATAGCAGTGCCGCCGGCCGCGAGCCCGATCGGGTTGCCGAAAAACAAGGACGCCGCGGTGGTCGCGAGACTCGCGGTCTGGCCCGCGCGCTGCGCTGTGGAACTGGCCAGCGGGTTGTAGGTCGCCAGTTGCGGATTGATAGTTGCAAACAGCGTCTCGGCCTGCACTGTCGCTGGAGCGTTTTTATCCAGTTGAACCGCCAGTCCGTACTGAGACGCGAAACCTGTCAGCGCGGCGTTCACACTGGCCGAGGAGCTCTCGCTGTTCGATAGCGCCTCCACCAGGGCTTCTACCTGCGAAGTTTTTTCCGCGTAATCGGCAAGTTGCGCGATCAGAAGATCGTCTTGCAAAAGGAACCCGCGAACTTTTTTCTTGCTGAGCCCCTGCGGGCCATAGACAAACGCGGCAAGCGAAATGGTCTGCGGTATCCTCCATTCCTCGCGCTTGTTGGCCGGCTTGGGGTCTGTAACGATGAGGGGATCTTCGCCCGGGTTCCGCTTGGCCGGAACCATTACCAGCGCGATTTCACCGGGGCGCTTTTCATGCCCGCGCAAAATGGGCGAATAGACCAGCGTATCGCCCTCGCTCAAATGCACGATATTTCGGAATGGCAGACGCTGGCTGCTTTGAAGCGAACGTACGCGTAAGTCGACGGCGCCCAGCGGGCCCCCGGCCGGACAACTCATCAAAGGAGGGGCTTCCGGAACAGCGGCGGCCGGGTTGCTGGCTTCGGATGAAGACGAGGACGACAGACGAGTCCGTTGCGCTCTTAGGAGCGACGACACTAAGAGCACAGCAATAGCAACGCGAGCGACCATTTCTTGCTTTCTATGTCAGGATACCGTGCAAGATTACTGTGCTCCGAGCCGGGCCCATCTCTCCGAAGTGCGCGTCAGAAAAGTGGACCCCTTGCTTACGCGCGGGGTTCTGTAGCTGCCGGAATTCACACCCGTAATAACCTGGAATTTGACAGCTTCCCGAAGTAGTGTCAAATCAGGAGACAAAAACCTTGCCAGTTACGGAAACCCAAACGCTCGAAGATTTGTGTATCAACACAATTCGCTTTCTTTCCGCCGACTCCGTTCAGAACGCGAACTCCGGCCACCCGGGCATGCCGATGGGCGCCGCCGCCATGGCATATACGCTGTGGACTCGCTTTCTTAAATTCAACCCGAAAGATCCGCAATGGTTCGATCGCGACAGGTTCGTGCTCTCCGCCGGGCACGGGTCCATGCTGCTCTACAGCTTGCTGTATCTGACGGGCTATGATCTTCCGCTGGACGAGCTGAAGCATTTCCGGCAGTGGGGGAGCAAAACGCCGGGGCATCCGGAGCGCGGCCATACGGTGGGCGTGGAAGTCGCGACGGGGCCGCTCGGCCAAGGTTTTGGGAACGCGGTTGGTTTGGCGATTGCGGAAGCCTGGTTTGCCGCGCGGTTTAACCGGCCGGGCCACACCATCATCGACCATTACACGTACGGCATCTGCAGCGATGGCGATTTGATGGAAGGCATCAGCCATGAAGCCGCTTCGCTCGCGGGACATCTGGGACTCGGCAAACTGATCTTTCTGTACGACCAAAACCACATTTCGCTCGCTGGCGCTACCAGCTTGACCTATACGGAAAACGTTGCAGAGCGTTTCGAGGCTTACGGTTGGCACACGCGGCATGTCCACGAAGGAAATGACACCGAGGATGTCGCGAAGGCGATTGAAGAGGCAAGGGCGGAAACCCGCAGGCCGTCGCTAATTCTGGTGCGCACGCACATCGGCTACGGCAGCCCTAAGAAGCAGGACACGTTCGAATCGCACGGCAATCCGCTGGGCGAGGAGGAACTCCAGGCATCCAAGAAAGCCTTAGGATGGCCGACGATGGATAAATTCTATCTGCCGGAAGACGCCGTGAACTATTTCCGCCAGGCGATTCAGAAGGGCGCCAAAGCGCAGCAGGAGTGGCAAAAGAGGTTCGACACGTATAAGCAAGCCTTTTCGAAAGAAGCGGCGGAACTGGAGCAACTGATCAGCGGCAAACTTCCGAACGGCTGGGACGCGGATTTGCCGAAGTGGAAGCCGGACGACAAGCCGCTGGCGACGCGCGCGGCAGGGGGACAGGCGCTGAATGCGATTGCCAAGCACATTCCGAACATCATCGGTGGTTCCGCGGATCTGAACCCATCCACCAACACCGCGCTGAAGGGTATGGGCGATTTTCAACCCCCCGAAATCGGCGGGCCGGCGAGTCAGGGTGCAGTCGGCGGCGAGTGGGGTTATGGCGGCCGCAACATCGCATTCGGTGTCCGTGAGCACGCCATGGGAGCGGCGGTGAACGGCATGGCCGCGCATGGCGGGCTGCTGCCTTTTAGCGCGACCTTCCTGGTGTTCTCCGATTACATGAAGCCGTCCATCCGGCTCGGCGCGTTGAGCAAGCTGAAGGCGTTCTATGTCTTTACGCACGACAGCATTGGCGTGGGCGAGGATGGTCCAACGCACGAGCCCATTGAGCATCTCGCGGGTTTGCGGGCCATTCCGGGACTGAATGTCATTCGTCCCGCGGACGCGACCGAGGCCGCCCAAGCATGGGCGGTTGCCGTCCAGCATGACGGGCCAACCCTGTTTGCTCTCACTCGCCAACATGTGCCGCATCTGAATCGCAGCAATGCCAAGGATGCGGATGTCGCGAAGGGCGCCTACATTCTGTCGGAGGCCGAGGGCGGCAAGCCGGATGTCATTCTGATCGGCACTGGGTCGGAAGTCTCGCTGTGCATGCGTGCGCAGGAAAAGCTGAACGGCTACGGCGTGAAGGCGCGCGTGGTCAGCATGCCGAGCTGGAATCTTTTTGAAGCGCAGGATGACGCGTATCGCGAGAGCGTTCTGCCAAAAGACACTAAAAAGCGCGTGACAGTTGAGGCTGGCGCGACGTATGGCTGGGAGCGCTGGGCCGGAAGCGACGGCATCATCATCGGAATCGATCATTACGGCGCGTCTGCGCCCGGCGATCAGGTGATGCGCAACTTCGGCTTTACGGTGGAACACGTCACCTCGGCTGCGTTGAAATTGATGGGCCGCAACGAAGAGGCGTCGAAGGAGTATGGCGGAGAGACTCCCAACGTCGCCGCTACGGCTGCTCACGAAGGACATTCTTAGTCTGCAGGCGGCGATGTCATACCGCCTGGAGCGAGGCGAACCGGTCCCCGGCGAAATCAGGCGAATTGTCTCCGAAGAGGCTGATTTCGCGATAAAACACCTGACGAACACAGCCGTAAGGCGCCGCGAAGAAGCGATTCACGAGGCTCGCAAGAGTATCAAAAAGATTCGCGGTGTTCTGCGGCTTGTGAGGTCGGATTTCGGCCGTACCTACCGCGATGAGAATCGGACGCTGCGGGATGCCGGGCGCCGGCTTTCTCAGATTCGCGACGCCGAAGCCGTTATTGAAGTCTTCGATGACCTTGTTCAGCGGTATCGCGGCGATCTGCAAAAGAACGTCTGGGCGGCGATCCGGCGCGGACTCGAAACCGGCAAGCGCGAAGTGGAGATGGCGGCCGGTATCGATTCCGTCCTGCGGCAGGCAGCGGCTGCATTACGGCGCATCGCCCGCGACGTGAAACGCTGGCCGCTGCAGCACGATGGATTTCAGGCGATCGAGTCCGGCCTTGCCGGTACCTACAAACGGGGGCGCAAAGCGCTGGCGGAAGCGCAGCGAGATCCAACGCCCGACAATTACCACTACTTCCGCAAGCGCGTAAAGGACCACTGGTATCACGTGCGGCTACTGGAAAATTTGTGGACGGAAGAAATGAAGGCGCGCGAAGCCGGCTTGAAAGATCTGCAAAACTGGCTCGGCGACGATCACAACCTGGTTGTGCTTCGGGAAAAACTGCAACAAGAGCCGGACAAATTTGGCAAGCGGCCGGAAGCGGACCTCTTCTGCGCGCTGGCTGGTCAATACCAGGCCGAGCTGCGCGACAAATCGGTTTCGCTAGGATTGCGGCTGTACGAGCAGAAACCGAAGCGTTTCACGCAAAGCATGTCTCACCTCTGGGGCGCTTGGGAAACTTATCGCTGACTCGCTTCTCCAGCCTGCACGCGCCTGGTGAATTCTTCCGATTGATTTCGCGGAATGCTGAGCGATTTCCAGTCCTTGTGCCGAAAATGCTTTGCGAGAAAAATAATCTGGCCGCAGTGACTCGCATAATGGGCCATCTGTCTTGCAATGGCCTGCATAACCGAATGCGGCTCGCCGCGGATCGTCACGGTGCGGGTCAGGTCCGCGTCCGAGAGCGGTTCGAGCGCAGAGAGCAGGCGGTTCCAACCTTCATTCCAAACCTGCATTAAAGCCTCGCGCGTCTCCGGCGGATCGACAAATTCGCTGTCGCGGTGGCGATCCGGTTTCTCGCCGTCGCTGGTGAGAAAGTTCGTCCAGCGCGAGCGCATGTTCCCGGCAATGTGTTTCATGATAATTGCGATCGAATTCATCTCAGGGTCCAGAACCGCCGTAAGTTGCTCGTCTGTAACCTGCGCGATTGCCCTTTCCGTCAGCGTTTTGTACTGCCGGAAGATAGTGAGGGATTCTTCTAAGTACGAGGTGGTGTACCGGTGGGCCATTTAGCAATTGTCGCTTGCCCAGGAAAAATATTCAGTGGTGCATCGCCTCTGCCCGGCCACATGCAACTCGCAAGATAAAAAGACAAGTAATTGAACCTGAGCGGCTTAGGGCTAAGATGTTCGTTCTAGTTGCTCTGGCAGACTACGTGCTCTCTTACGCACAGGAGGGTACAAACGAAATGCTCTGGTATGCTTGGGTGTTCCTGGTGATCGCGATCATCGCAGCCATTCTTGGCTTCGGTGGTATAGCCGGCGCAGCCATGGGAATCGCGAAGATCCTGTTTGTTGTTTTCCTGATTCTGTTCCTGATCAGCCTTCTCGCGGGCCGGCGCGGCACAACGATATAGCTGAATTAGCTCCCGTACGCTTTCTGGGCCGTTCCGGACCAGATGCGTTCTTGCTCGGATGGTGAAAGGCCGCTGATTGCGTTTGCGACAATCGCGGCCCACTCCGGGTAACCAATAGCAACCAGGCAGACGGGCCAATCCGAGCCGAACATGACGCGGTTTGGGCCGAAGGCCGAAAGCACCGTATCCATGTACGGCGTTAGTTGATCTATACTCCAGTTTGAGTAACTGGCCTCAGTAACCAATCCAGAAAGCTTGCAATATACATTCTGCCGCTTCGCAAGCTCCTGTAAATTTTCCCGCCACGGCGATAATTCTCCATGGCGAACGCGCGGTTTCGCGAGATGATCTACCACGAATATCTGGTTCGGGTGTTTGTCGACGAACTGGATCGTTTGCGGTAAATGGCGTTCGAAAATCAGAATGTCATAGGCCAGGCCAAAGCGCTTTAGGGCCCGGATCCCAGTGTTGAAATCATCGCGCAGCATGTAAAACGGGTCGGGCTCGTCCTGCAAAACATGACGAATGCCTCGTAATTTCCCGTTCCGGGTAAGATCCTCCAGGGTGGTCTCGACCTTCGGATCCGCTAGCGGAACCCATCCCACCACACCCAGGATGAAACCGTGCTTACCTGCCATTTCGAGCAGCCAGCGTGTTTCTTCGAGCGACTGTCGGGCCTGTACCGAAATAACCCCGGAAATGTCGGCGGCCTGAATTTCGTTTTCCAAATCCGCAGGCAGAAAGTCGCGGCGGATTACACCCATCTCGGCGTTAATCCAGCCATACTCGACTGGATCGTACTTCCAGAAATGATGGTGGGCGTCGATTCTACGCAGCATTGTTCACCGGCGACACAATTTGTTCGATCTCACGCAGAAGGGCGGGATCGGGTTGGAAATCGAGCGCCTTCAGATTGGTGTTCACCTCGGCGGTGGCCGACATCCCGACCAGCGTGGAACTGACGTACGGATGATCGAGACAGAATCGCAGCGCCAGGATGGCCGGGTCGACGCCGTGCTCTTTACAGAGCGCAACGATTTTGGCTCCGGCTTGCTTCACAACCTCCGAGGCGGGATGCCAGTCCGGCGGTCCCGCTTCGCTTAAGACGCGCATGTGCAGTGGGGAGGCATTGACCAGGCCTGTGCCGCGCTCCCGCAGGACGGGCGTCAAATCGCGGTCGAGGTCGCGAACCAGCAGGTTGTAATGGCAGTAGGAAAGCACGAAATCGACCTCCGCGCGAACGGCTACGCCGGCGAGCAAGGGCAAAGGCAGTCCCGAGATGCCGACCCAGCGCGTCTTCCCCTCCGCTTGCAGTTTGCGCATCGCCGGAATGGTCTCATGAATAATCTGTTCCGGGTCTCCGAACTCGATATCGTGCGCGATCAGCAGATCAACAAAGTCGGTTTGTAGCCGCCGCAACGATTCCTCGATACTCGTTTGAACTCTTGCCGCCGAGAAATCGAACTGCCGCAGATCGTAGCGCCCGCATTTCGTGGACAGGACGACGCGTTCGCGCCTCCCCGCCAGAGCTGCGCCTAATCGCTCTTCGGCCAGCGTTCGCCCATAGAACGGCGAGACGTCGAAGAAATTGATGCCTTGATCGATCGCGAGGTGTACCGCGCGCTCTCCCTCTTTTGGGTCGACCGCGCCAAACTCGTTCCCAAGCGGCGAAGCGCCGAATCCGATGACGGAGAGCTGCAATCCGGTTTTGCCCAGAACCCGGTATTCCATCGATCAGGCGTCCAGGCTGACGAGAATCTTTGTATACAATTGCGGCGACTGGCTCCAGCGCGTCAGCGCGGCGCCCGCTTCCTCGAGCGGCACGGTGGCCGAAATCGTCGCTTCCACCGGAAATTTACGCTGCGACAGCATGTCGATTACTGCGGGGAATTCCGCGAGCGAGTTGCGGGAGCCCAGGATATCCAGCTCCTTATGGACAAACAGCTTGGTTTCGTAACTCACCGGCTCCTTCGCCCAGCCGATGTAAACCACGCGCCCGGTATGCGCCACTTCTTCCACCGCCATGCGGTACGTGTCCGGGACGCCAACGGCTTCCACCACCACGTCCGGCCCCAACCCGCCTGTAATGGCCTCCAGCTCGTCATGCACCGCTTGGCGCTTCGAGTTGATCGTGTGCTGCGCGCCCACCTGTTTTGCCAGTTGCAGCTTCTGGTCGTCCAAATCAATGGCAATTGCGGTGGCGCCGCGTGATACGGCGGAGGCCAGAACGCCCAATCCCACGGTTCCGCATCCAATCACCGCGACCGTGTCGGCAGCCGAGACGCGCCCTCGCTCGGCGGCATGAAAGCCGACAGCCAGCGGCTCGACCAGCGTCAGCTCACGTAGGGACAGGCTATCGGACCGGTACACTTTTTGCCACGGCGCGACGAAAAAGCCCTTCATGGCGCCATCGCGCTGCACGCCCAGGGTCTCATTGAATTTGCATGCATTCGTGCGCCCGCGCTTGCACGACGCGCAGAGGCCGCAACTGGTGCCCGGATAGACAGTGACGTTCACTCCGGGCTGGTAATCCGGCGGAACTTCGGGCCCGACTTCAACGATGGTAGCCGCTATCTCATGCCCCGGAATACGCGGATAGCTGACCAGCGGGTTCTTGCCGCGAAACGTGCTCAAATCCGTGCCGCATAGACCGATCAAGCGCGTTTTGAGAAGAATCTCGCTCGCTGCCGGCTGCGGCTGGTGTAACTCATTGAGCGCGGTTTTCCCGGGCTCCGTGATGTAGAAGGCTTTCATAGAGTACGCCTCACTAATTTCTCACGTGAATCAAAACTGAAGATGATTGGCGCCCGGTTTCAGAGGCCGCTGCGCGCCCGCCCAATCGAACTCGCCGCTGGTATCGGGCGGCAATTCGACATCGGCCGTGAGCTGGGCGGCGCTCTTCTCCAGATGAACGCGAATTTCGCCGCGTGGATGCGGCATGCGGGCGTCCACCGTTGTAAGGTGTCCCAGATTTGGCGCAATTCGAACCTGCTTGAATCCGGGAGCAGCCGATTCAATTCCCGCAACGGTGCGGAGAAATTCGAAGTTCGGGCTGGCTCCCCACGCGTGGCAATCCGAGCGCGCATCCGAACCGTTCCATTCGGCCCAGGTCGTCAGCCCATCGTTCAGCATTTGCCGCCACGGGTCTAGCACATCCAGATAACGGTCGCCAAGCCCGACCTCTCGAAGCGTCGCATTGGTATACGCGCGGAAGTAGATGGACGATTGCGCCAAAGAGCTATCGCTTAGAACCTTTTCCATTACGGAGCGCCCTTGCGATGGCGGAATGACATGCGCCAGCACAGCCAGCGTGTTCACCTGCTGCGAGTACGTCCGATGCTCCGGTTGATCGGCGAACAGGGCGCGCGCGGCATCCCAATCGGTCGACAAAACCGTTGCCTTCAATTGCCGGGCAGCCGATTGATCTTCAACACCGAGCGCCGGATTCCCAAGCGCTTTTTCCAAATCAGCCGCCCATTGATAGGCAAGAATCAGTTGTAGATCGAGCGCAGCGGAAGAACTGCCGTCTGCATTTGCGGGCGGTTCGCCATTCTTCCACTGCTTCACCCAATCGACGAAGTTCCACCACGGCATGCGGTTGAGCGAACCATTTTCTTTCTGATAACCGCGATAGAAGCTAAGCACGGCGCGAACGCCCGGCAGCATTTCTTTTGCGAATTGCGGATCGTCCACATACATCCAGTAATCGTGAACCATGCCGATCCACCACAGCGAAAACGGCGGGATGTATTGCTGCAGATAAGACGGCGCGCGGCTGTAGGTGGCTCCTTCGGCCGTGCGGGAGGAATTCAAGAGCGCAATCCCGTTCTTCGTCAGGCGCGAATCGCCTGTCATGTAGAGCGAAATCATCATCTGGATGCGCGCGTCGCCGGCGTATTGCAATTGCTCATAAAACGGGCAATCCATGTAGGTTTCGTGCGCGCACAGCCGCGCGGTGCGCCAGCCCGTCGAGAGAATCCGCTGAATCTCGCCGTTTTCAGAGGCGTCGGTTTGGAATACCGCGCGCTTGTCAAACGGATAGGCCGTAAAAGTGCCGTGCAGATTTTCGAGGCTCACCGGCTCATCGGCAGTCTCTAGCGAGAGTTGAATGTAGCGGTACGTTCGCCAATACAAGGGCCGGTACACGCGATGTTCACCCCCGTCGGCGATGTAAGTATCGGCCGGACCGTAAAACTGCTTGCCCGCGACATCGTTCCGGTTGCCTTTGTCGCCCTTGCGGATGTATAGCGTTTCCGCGTAGCGCATATCGATCTGGGCGCCGTTCCCGCCGCTCACAGTGAGTTCCGGATAAGCCGTCGTGAGATAGCCTTGATCGAGCAGCAATGTCGCATGGCTGTGCGGGGCAATTTGAACCGCCTCGCCGCCTTTCAAAAACTCATCCGAAGCCGTAGCGCCGGTTGCTTCGCGCACACGCGACAAGCTCTCCCGCGTTTGCTCTTCCACGGGAATTTGGCTCGCAACGAGCATCCATCGGTTCGGCGCATCGCGTGCATACCGGTCTGCGCCGTGCGTCAGTTGATGAGCGGCGGGCCACGCCGAATCGTCGAAATCGGTTTGCTCCCATCCCCACGGGTACTGGCGGGCATCCAGTTTTTCGTTTGCGGCAAGCGCGTAGTATCCGGTGGCCTGGTCGCGCGGGAGCGGCTGAGGCGAATACGCCTTGTCCTGAATGCATTTCCAGTCGCGATTGGTGTTGACCACCGGGTCCGCCCCTTGCGCCGCTTCCAGAAGGAATCCGGTCTGATTGCTGACTTGCGCGATGGCGCGATAGGGGCCATCGTTCCAGACGACGGCAGCAAGCGCATTCTTCCCGGCTTGGAGCTGCGGTGCGATGTCTACCGTCTCATACCGCCAGTGCGTTAAATCGCCCCGCGCCGGGCCCCAGGAAACGCGCTTCCCGTTCACATAAAGCTGATAGCGGTTGTCGGCCGACACATAGACCGGAAAATGCTCAGGCTTCGCAGCTAAATTGAACACGCGGCGGAAGTGATACACGCCGTAATCCTGGGGCGGCGCGCCGGGTACGTCGATCCAATCCGCGGCCCAGACCCGGGTGATGGTTTCGTGCGGGGTCTGCCCAAATGCCGCGCTAAAAAACAGAGCCGCGACCGTGAGGGAGCGGGCCTTCCGACTACACACCGGGCAATAGATCAAGCACTTGCTCAATCTCCTCCGGATTGATGTAGAAATGAGGTGACATGCGCACCCAATCTTGCCGCGGGGCCGCAATCACCTTGTTCTTCTTGAGCTGATTCACGATCGTGCGGCAATCGATCCGCGGATGGCGGAAGCTCACAATGCCGGAACCCGTCGCGCCCGTTCGTTGAACCATGGTTTCGTACCCTCGGGCGCGAAGCCCGGTTTCAAGCTGATCCGCAAGGGCCAGAACCGCCTGCGAAACTTGATCCACGCCAATTTCCAGCAGAAACTCGATCGCGGCCCGCAATCCAAAGCAGCCAATCGTATTGAGTGTTCCGCACTCGTAGCGCCCGGCATCGGGCCTCAGCGTCATGTCGCGCGAACTATAGTCGGCATAGCCGGCCGGATTGGTCCATCCAAACTCGGCCGGTTGAATACGGTTCAGCCAGTCGCGGCGGACGAACAGGATGCCGTTTCCCTCCGGCCCGAGCATCCATTTGTGACCGTCGGCCGCTAGAGCATCGATGGGGCACTCTTCCAGGTCCACCGGCAGGGCCCCCAATCCCTGAATCGCGTCCACGAAGAAGAAACAGTCATTTTCGCGGCAGAGGCAGCCGATCGCTTTAAGATCCACCCGGTATCCGCTGAGGTAATTAACGAAGCTGATCGCTAGCAATCGGGCCCCTTGCACCGCAGCCGCGATCTTTTCGAGCGGATCGTAAATCGAAAGCCAAGTGATTTCGATGCCGCGCTGTTCCAGCCGCAGCCACGGGTAGTAATTGGCCGGGAACTCCTCCTCGAACGCCACAATGCGGTCGCCGGGCTTCCAGTCCAGCCCAAGCGCGATGGTCGAAATCCCCTCCGACGTGTTCTTGACGATCGCGATTTCGTCGCGAGACGCGTTCAGAAGCCTGGCTGCCGCCCGGCGCAGGCCCTCATACGCCTCCAACCATTCGTCGTAATGTAGCGAACCGAACGAGCAGGCATCCTCGGCCAACTGCTTCATGGCATCGGAAGCCCGCCGGCACAGCGGGGCCACGGCCGCGTGATTTAAATAGATTAGACTTCGCGTAACAGGGAACTCGTCCCGGTACTTGGAGGCTAGGGTAATTTCCGGTTCCGCGATGCCGGCAACTTTCTCGTAACCCATTCTTCCGAGCATACGTTAAGGATCATGAATCTCCTGGTACGCCCGTAGCCTGCGGTGGTTGGTTCGCGTGACGCGCTCTCCGCCATACCACCAAGCCACCGCCGGGCGATCTATCTCTTTTGGCTGGCAGGCGTGTTCGCGAAGGAATTTGGCCTTATACTAGTGGCAGACGATCCGCGCGTGCGGCCGGGTGCCCATTCGAAGTTCGTTGGTCGTAAAGGAGTACTATGCGGCGGCTAAACCACCTGAAATGTTCGGTGAGCCTCGGTCTGGCCCTTCTGCTCTCGGTGCCGGTCACGGCTTTCCCGAAAGGCGATAAGGACAAAAAAGATGATCCGGATGCCATTGGCGACCGGAACGTCAGCGGCAAAGTCAACTTTTACTCGCTTGAAAAAGAGATCGCATTGGGCAAGCAGTTGGCGCAGCAGGTGGAGCGCCAGTCGAAGGTGATCAACGACCCGGTGATTTCCGAGTATGTGAACCGAATCGGGCAAAATCTGGTAAGGAATTCGGACGCCAAGGTTCCGTTCACCATCAAGGTCATTGAGGATCCCACGGTCAACGCGTTCGCGCTTCCCGGCGGCTTCTTCTTTGTCCAATCCGGCCTGATTATGAAAGCCGATACCGAAGCGGAACTGGCCGGAGTGATGGCTCACGAGATTGCGCACGTGGCGGCGCGCCATGGAACGCGCCAAGCGACCCGCGGTGAGATCGCGCAACTGGCTTCGCTCCCGTTGATTTTCATGGGCGGCACCGCTCCTTATCTGATTTACGAAGCATCGGGCCTGGTGGTCCCGATGTCCTTCCTGAAGTTCTCGCGCGGCTTTGAATCCGAAGCCGACTATCTCGGTGTGCAGTACATGTACAAGAGCGGATACGACCCTACCGCTTTCGTCGACTTCTTTGAAAAGATCCAGACGCTCGAAAAACGCAAACCCGGCACGATGTCGAAACTGTTCTCGACGCATCCGCCGACCGAAGACCGCATCGTGAAATCGCAGAAGGAAATCGCACAGCTCAAGCCGAAGCCGGAATACGTGGTGACCACTTCGGAGTTCAATGATGTAAAAGCCCGGTTGGCGATGCTGGAGAACCAGCGCCGGCCTGACAAGACCAGCGACGATCCGAACAAGCCGACGTTGCGCCGCAACCCGAACTCGAATACGCCGATTGAAGACGAAACCAATCCGTCGAAGAAATCGAGCGGCGACGATGAGGACCGGCCGAAGCTGAAGCGGCGTCCGTCGGATACGGGCGACAGCACCGACAATACGAACGGCCCCACTTCGCCGCAGTATCGCTAAGAATCTGACTCAGTACTGTTCGTTCCGTCCCCTCTTGAAGTGCGCGGCCGCGCTCCTCGCTGCGGCGGCACTGCCGGCCGCTCAACCCGCGCAGCAGGCGATAAAGATTGTGCTTGTCGGGGATTCGACCGTTGCCACTGAGGGCGGATGGGGGCCTGGGTTTTGTGCCCTGCTCGCGCCGGATGTGGCCTGCATTGACGACGCCCTGAATGGCCGCAGCTCCAAAAGCTTTATTCGCGAAGGCGCCTGGCAGCGTGCGCTCTCCGAAAAAGGCCAGTACTATTTCATCCAGTTCGGCCACAACGATCAGAAGCCGGGCGAATCCCGGCATACGGATCCGGAGACCACGTACCCACAGACGCTGCGCCGTTATATCGAGGATGTCCGCGCGATCGGCGGCGTACCGATCCTGGTCAGCCCGCTCTCGCGCCGCAATTACAACGACGGCCAATTAGTAAAAGACGGTCTCGCCGATTACGCGGCAGCGGCCAGACAGCTCGCGGCAGAGGAGCACGTTCCGTTTGTTGATCTGTACCGTCTCTCGCATGAGCTGCTGACCGGCATGACGCAGCAACAGGCGGATCAATTCGACATGCGGGGGCATCCGGACGCCAAGGCAGAAAACGGTAGCGCCACGCGGCCCGATCGCACCCACCTGAACGAATACGGAAAAGCAGTTTTTGGACGGATGGTCGCAACCGAAGTAAAAGACGTTGTCCCCGCGCTGGCTCGTTATATCAAGGGCTGATCGCCGTTGCTGCTGGCGTATTATGACAATCGTGCCAGTTAGGAGCTGAAAAGATGAAATCCAACAGACGCCAGTTCGTATCGACCCTGGGAACGAGTTCGGCTGGACTCGCGCTGGGCGCGTCGGCCGTAACCGCGAGCCCGCATATGGCCGCGGAAAAGCAGGATAACCAGAGTCTGCTTATAGGCGAGAACATTGCGGTCACTCAGACTCAATACGGCAAGGTCCGAGGTTACGTCCTGCGGGGAATCCACTACTTTCTGGGGATGCCGTACGGCGCCGATACGTCAGGCGCGAACCGGTTCATGCCGCCGCAGAAACCGAAGCCCTGGACGGATGTGTACCCGGCGGTTTGGTGGGGCAATTCGGCAGCGCAAAACATGGACAACCGGTACGCGCGGCCGTTCTCTTCGTTTCGGGACCATTGGAACTACGGCGACGTCAACGAGGATTGCCTGCGCATCAACGTGCAGACGCCAGCTATTAACGATGGGAAGAAGCGGCCGGTGCTGTTCTGGATCCACGGCGGCGGGTTCAGCAGCGGGAATGCCATTGAACAGGACGGATACAACGGCGAAAACTTCGCGCGTTTTGGCGACGCGGTGTTTTGCTCCATCAATCACCGGCTTGGGCCGCTGGGGTTCTGCGATCTGGCGGGCGTCGGTGGAGAAAAGTTTGCGGATTCGGGGAACGTCGGCATGTTGGATATTGTGGGCGCGCTCGAATGGGTTCGCGACAACATCGCCAATTTTGGCGGCGATCCGGGCAACATCACGATCATCGGGCAGTCGGGTGGCGGCGCCAAAGTTTGTCTGCTGACGGCCATGCCTTGCGCGAAAGGACTGTTCCATAAAGCGGTTGTGCTCAGCGGGGCCATGCGGAAGGCCGGCGACAAAGCCTATTCGGAGAACCTGGGGGCCGCAGTGGTCAAGGAAGCAGGATTGACAGCGGATGAGTTGGCGAAATTGCAGACGCTGCCGTGGAAGGAGTTCTATGCCATTGCCATGCGAGCGCAGCAGGGAATGGCCAGGAACGCGGGTCGCGGCGGAGGATTGACGCGCGGATTCGTGCCGGTGGTGGATGGCAAGATTTTGCCGCAGCATCCGTACGACCCGGTTGCTGCGCCAACTGCAGCCGGAGTGCCGATGATTATCAGTTCGGTTGAGAACGAACAAGCCCCGAGTATGGGCGATTGGTCGATGCAATCGATGACGCTGGAGCAGGCGATCGAACGAGTGAGAGACAGAGCCGGTTTCGGCCCGGGCCTGGGAGACAAAGCGAAGGATGTGGTGGAAGCCTACGCAAGGGCGTTCCCGGGACGCAAACCGGTGGAGATCTGGTCGCTGGTGAGCAGCAACCGGCAAAGCGTGGTAGCCTTGGCGGATGCAAAATCGAAACAGCCCGCGCCGGTGTTTGTCGATTGGTTTACCTGGCAGCCTCCTTTATTCGATGGCCACATGGGCGCGTTCCACACTCTCGACATTTGTTTCTGGTTCTACAACACAGACTTGATGCTGACTCACACCGGCGGCGGCGCGCGGCCGAGAGCGCTGTCGGCCAAGATGGCGGGCGCGCTGTTGCAGTTTATGAAGACGGGCAACCCCAATGGAGGCGGCCTTCCTCACTGGCCGAAGTACTCGTCTGAGCGAGGGGAAACGATGGTCCTGGACGATGCCTCCGAAGCGAAGAATGACCCGGACCGGGAGGCGAGGAAGGCGCTACCGGTGTTGACCTAACCGGGACATCCAGACGCTCGGAAAGCGCAAACACGGCACGATATCGCGCCGGGCCGATAGACTCCCGCCTGCCTGCTCCAGGGCCCCTCGATGCCCTGCCGTTGTGCTTCGAGCATCTGTCGGCGTGTGTACGCAAAAAGTAATCATAGGACGATCTGCTTTCAGCGTGAAGCACGCGGTACTAACAAATTTCCCTCGCCTGATTTACCCGCTTTTCCGCCGCGATTTAGGGATCCAGATCCAATCAGGCGGGGTAACATTATCCGGGCGCGTCGCGGCGCCGGGAGGCGTAAAGGGACTGCCCGGGTTCGCTTTCAATGCCGCATAAGCTTTTACGACGTTCTCGGGAAAGGTTGGAATCAGCCTTCGATGTCCTGTTGAATTTCTTTCACCGTGCCGGGGTGGTCGATTGCGGCATCATAGCTTTCGTTGGGGTCCAATTCCAGGTTGTAGAGCTCAGGACGCGGTAACAGAAAACGCTTCTTCGGCCCACACGATCCGCCCAGCCAGTCGTTTATGTAAATCTCACCGGTCCCTTGGGCTATACGCAGCTTCCAGTTACCTTTCCGGGCGCACTCCAGTTGCTCCTGGTGAGGAGACACTGCGAAATAGAGCATGGTGCCTCGATTCACGCTCGTAGTCTCTCCTCTCAGCAGCTTGGAAATGTCGACGCCATCGTAATGCTTTGCCGGAAGCTGTGCTCCGCAAAGGGACGCAATCGTGGGAACGACATCGAGGTTCGAACCCCATTCGTCAATCGTCCTGGCGGGCGGAATCGTACCGCTCCAGCGCGCAAGGAAGGGAACCCGCTCTCCGCCTTCGAAAGTAGTTGCTTTCCGTCCGCGAAGCGGCCCGGGACTTCCCTGAAACCAGGGCCCGTGATCGCTGGTGAAGAGGAAAATCGTGTCGCGGTCCAGACCGTTGCGCCGGACCGCCTCTAATATTTCTCCAACACTCCAATCGATTTCTTCGATAGCATCCGCCTGGTTGCCGAGCTTGGAATGGCCGCGGAAGCGCGGAGATGCGCGCGGGGGGTCGTGCGGGTACGAATACGCGAGATAGAGAAGGAACGGCCCGGCTTTGGCGGAGTCGATGAATTTTACGGCTTCTTCGGTGTAGCGTGGCGTCAACAGTACCCGGTCGGCGTTCTCTTCGAGGACGGCAGTGTCTTTTAGGAGCGGCAGAGGATTCATGTCCACGCTCCAGGGGACGCCCAGGTACGAATCGAAACCGCGGTTGGTTGGCAGATAGGGAGGCGGATACCCCAAATGCCATTTGCCGATGCACATCGATTTGTAGCCAGCCGGCTTCAAAATGTCCGCGAGGGTCTTTTCATCCAGATCCATCCCCACCGGCGAGCTTGGGCCGTAAGCTCCTTCGGTATGACTCCGGCAGGCATATCTTCCCGTCAGCAACGCAGCGCGCGAAGCGGAGCAGATAGGATGGGCGGTATTGAAGCGCGTAAAGCGGACGCCTTCGCTGGCCATCCGGTCTAAATTCGGAGTCTTCAACGATGACCCGTAGCAATGCAGATCGCCGGAGCCAAGGTCATCGCAAATCATGAGGATCACGTTCGGTGGACGTATCCTTGGCGGCGCCGTTTGTCCGGATGAAGAGGTAACGGCCAGACTGCCCGCCACGCTTTTCGCGAAAGTGCGGCGATTGATTTCTTCCGTGGACATCATCAAAACGCCAGCCTCAGCGCCAGTTGAATCTCCCGGTTCGGAATGGATGTACTGCTGATCTTGGCCACTCCCGGATTGCCAATCGTATTCCCGGGTTGGCCGAATTGCGGATGGTTGAACGCATTGAACGCCTCGGCGCGGAATTCTACACGGAATCTTTCGCCAATCGGAAATGACCGATGCAGACCAAAATCGAGATTACTAATCCCTGGGCCCCGCAGAACATTACGGCCGGAGTTGCCAAATTGGTATGCAGGAGGGACCACAAAGCAATTGGTATCGAACCAAGCGGTCAAAGTCGGGTTCGACAGAGTGCCATTACAGACCCGGTTCGGCCAGGAAGTGGTCCCCGCGTTGGCATTATCGAAATTCAACACGGGAGTAAAGGGAAATCCAGACTGTGCGGTGTAGACGGCGTTGAACTGCCAGGAGCCCAGCAGTCCCGCGCTCCAGCCGTTCGATGCGAAGCGGTGGCCTTTTCCCAGCGGCAAGCTCCAGGTTCCCGCGAAAGTATAGCGGAAACGAACGTCCTGATCCGCGGGGCCCATTAGGGAATCGAGATTGTAGCTGTTTTGAATCCCTTCATTGCAGCCGTCGCATACGTCAATGCTTTGATTGAACAGATCCATGGCCTTGCCGTACGTAAATGCGCTCGCGAACTGCAAGCCATTGCTGAACCGCTTTTTAAGACTCGTGGACATACCTTCGTAGTGGCTTCGGTTCCACGGTCCGAAGGCATTGATAGGCGCATGTGTGTATTGCGCCAGAGGGCGGCGGTTATTGGGCGAGCCCGGCCCGTTCGTCAGCGGTTGATTACCCTGGCTCCGTCCCCACAGTTTCACGCCGATGTTCCCCACGTAGTCGGTTTCCCAAAGCAAGCCCCACGGCAGTTGCTTTTGAATGCTTAAATTCCACTCCTGCACATACGGAGTCGTGTAGCGCAGCGGCCAACTGGTGAGCGTGGAAGTCGCGAGCGGATTCAGAACGAATTGCGAGGGAGTGATGGGCGGCAGGCGCGGCGCTGTTGCGTTCGGGCCGAGAACAAAGCCAGTCGTGGGGAGTAGCTGATCGCTGGTAATGCTGGCGCCACCGTAGCCCCAGAAGGGCGGATTGTTCGTCATGCGCGAGCTGACGCCCCAGCCGTTGTCTTGCGCGTAGAAAATACCGTAGGAAGCCCGCACAACCAGATCGTTCACACCGGGGACATGATAGGCCAGCCCGACGCGCGGCGCCACGTTATTCTTGTCCATCGTTTCTAAAGACCGGGGAAATGCCGGATTGCCGGCAATCACCATCTGCCCAAAATAGGAGCTACTCGGATCGAGAATAAAATTGGCCATCCGGTTCGGATCTGTGTAATACGGCCAGAACAGCTCGTACCGCACGCCCAGGTTGAGCGTGAGATTGGAAGTCACCGTCCAATCATCCTGCAGATATGTGCCCAGATATCTGCCTCTCTCCACCGCCTGCCCGACCGTGCTGGTGGTCAGGTTGTTCGCAACGCCCAATAATGCATCAGCTACGGAACTGCCCGTGCCGGAGCGTGCCTGCGGATTCTGTGTGAACACTCCATTAAACGTCATACTGCCGCGCCCGCTAAGCGCGGAGAACGTCGTCGGCCGGATCAGCATAAATTCCGCGCCGAATTTCAGCGTGTGCCGTCCCCAGGATTTGGTCGCATTGTCCGCGATGTCCCAGGTGCCGGAGCTCTTCGACAAAGGATCGTTCGTCAGTCCTGGCGTCTGGGCGCCAATCGTTGCGTAGCCCGATAAGTTGAACGTCGGAATGCTGCTCTTGATTTGTGGATCGAGCATTCCCGGAATAATTTCATCGCGCGCGAGCGTAGCGTCCTGATCGATCGCAATCCTGGTCCAATTCAACCGGAACTCATTGACCCAGGTCGGACTGAACGTGTAGGTGAATCCATACCCGACGCCCCAGGAATCGACGTTGCGCTGTACCGGCGTCTGGGCAGGCGGCGGAAGCGCAGGGTCGCCCAGAATGTGATAGCGGGTCATCGCCATGCGGGCGAACATGCTGGCCTTCGTGGTCACCTGCACATCGCCGCGAAACACCGCATTGTTATTGAAATAATCCTGCGGCGCGTTGTTGACGAAATTATTGGCAGTGCCCGGTTGATTCGGAAGCGGATATCGCCCCACAATGGACTGCCCTATGGAATTCAATCGGCTTGCCGGAATCGTATTTCCGGGAAACAGGGCGCGCGTACATGACGTCTCCGCGGCATTGCACACCGTGCTGAATGGATCGTAGATGCGCGTACTTCCAAAATTTCCGTCCCGTTGGGTTGCTGTGGGGACCGTCGAAGTGTAGGTGTTCGCCTGCGCCACTCCCGTTCCTTCGTAAGCGCCAAAGATCCAGGCATGATTTTTGACGATGGGACCTCCGAGCGAGCCGCCAAACTGGTTTTGCACAAGCTGCGGCTTGGGGCCGGGCCCGGCAAAAAAATCCTTCGCGTCCAGAACCCGGTTCCGAAGAAAGTCATAGGCGGAGCCGTGTAGCTCGTTGGTCCCGCTCTTCGTCACCGCCATGATGACGGCCCCGGCCGAAGCGCCGTACTCGGCCGAAAAATTGCTGGTCTGCACACTCATTTCTTGCAGCGCATCGAGCGGTGGACGGTATGCGTCGCGTGAGGCAAGCACCGGGTTGCCGCCGCTCACTCCTGTGTCCAGCCCCCGGATATAGGACTGATTTCGCGCTCCGTCCAGCAGAAACGCGTTTTGGATTCCCGAGTTGCCGTAAATCGAGAACGTGTTGTCCCGGCTTCCGCTCGACGGGACTGCTCCGGCCACCAGGTTTCCAAGCTCCAGGTAACTCCGCCCGGAAATGGGCAGTTGCCGGATCGCCGTCTGATTGAACGTTTCGGCTAAGACGGCCGATTTTTCCTGCAAGAGCGGCGTCTGGCCCACCACTGTAACTGTCTCCGTGACACCGCCGGTTTGGAGTTGGAGCTTCAGGCTGACTGTAGCACCCACGTTGAGATTAATTCCGTTTCGCGCGAGCCGCTCAAATCCATTGGCCTCAACGTCGAGATTGTAAGTGGCTGGCGGCAGCAGCGGGGCCGCCGCTATGCCCGCATTGTCGGTCTTGAGCGTGCGCACAACGTTGCCGGTCTGGGCCCCTGTGACGATCACCGTTGCGTTAGGGACAACCGCGCCGGAGCTATCGACAACCGTTACATCGATTTCCCCCGTCGACGTTTGCGCTAGGGAAATTCCAACCAACAGCACAGAAATCGCGATGCTTACGACAAGCCTGGACATAGTTAGGCCGATTTTACTGAATGGTGATCCGGCGAAATATGAAACACAATGCCCCCGCAACCAAACTCACCCCGAACCCCGCGAACACATCGGCTGCGTAATGATACCGCCCGTAAATCGTGGCAATGGACACGCTGACCGCGTAGAAAACCAAGGCCCATCCATAAATCTTTCGCCGCGGCAGCACGAGGAACATGCCCCATGCTGCCGAAAACACCGAAGAGACGTGCGCGCTCGGAAACACGCCGGAGTGAATCGTCGCTTTCCGCAAAATGTACAGATTGAGCGTTCGCGCCCAGGTGCTTACCGTGGGCATGTCCATGCTCGGGAACAAGAGGCGGGGCGGCTGGGAGGGGAAGTACGGAAAGAGCGCGTAAGCAAGCAGCGTGCCCGTTAAGTAAACGGTGAGAAAGCGATCGATCTCGCTTCGCCGCTTGCGCCTGTACAGCACGAGCAGACAATATACCGCGGTCGCGTAAACGAAGACATAGCAGAGTTCGAGATAAAACGGGATGACCTTACCCAGGCTCTCGATGGTGGCGCGGAGATGCCATTCGATCAGAATCAGATGGTCCCACCGCACCCACGTCGCTTCCAGCCTTCCATCGAAGCGCCGGGGCAGGAACAATTCCATTTCTTTGAAGGCCAGCAGCGTGAAACCGATCGGCAGCCAGTCGCGCGCGACGCTGACAACTTGTGCGAGACGTCCTCGTTCCAGCGCCGCGATGGCATGGAACGCGACAAAAACGAATAGAAACAGGAGAACCGGTTGAAACTTCAGATGCGGCCGGTCGCGGAACCACGGCGAGATGATCGCAATGTAGGCAAAAAAACCGGCGAGTATCCACTCCGGCGTTCGGAGCCGAGGCCATCTCATCTGGCTCGCCCAAACTGCTCTCTAGGCCCGCGCCGCCGCTCCCTGAAACGTCTTCGAAATCAGCTTTCGCGCTTCCTGCTGAATTCGCCTTAGATGCTCCTCGCCCAAAAAGCTCTCGGCATAGATCTTGTAAACATTCTCGGTGCCCGAAGGCCGCGCGGCGAACCATCCATTCCGCGTCACCACCTTGAGCCCGCCAATCGCTGCGCCGTTCCCCGGAGCCTTCGTCAGCATCGCTTCGATCTTCTCGCCCGCCAGCTCTTTGTCGGAAACCTGCTCGGGCGATAGCTTCTGCAGAATCGCCTTCTCTTCCGGAGAGGCCGGCGCATCGATCCGCTCATACACCGGATTCCCGAACTGCTCTGTCAATTCGCGATATCGCTCGCCTGGATCTTTTCCCGATCTGGCCGTGATCTCAGCCGAAAGCAGCCCCAGAATCAGCCCGTCCTTGTCCGTGCTCCATGCCGTTCCGTCCTGCCGCAGGAAGGACGCGCCCGCGCTCTCTTCTCCGCCAAACCCGAGCGACCCATCCAGTAGTCCGTCCACGAACCACTTGAACCCAACCGGCACCTCCACCAGCCGCCGCCCCAAACTTGCAGCCACTCGATCGATCATCGTGCTGCTCACCAGGGTTTTGCCTACACCCGCTTCGGCTCTCCAACCCGGCCGGTTACGAAACAGGTAATCGATTGCAACCGCCAGATAATGATTCGGATTGAGCAGCCCCGTGCTGCGCGTCACAATGCCGTGCCGGTCATGATCTGTATCGCACGCAAACGCCACATCGAACTTGTCTTTCAGCGCAATCAAGCTCGCCATGGCGTACGGAGACGAGCAATCCATGCGAATCTTGCCGTCCCAATCCACCGTCATGAACCGGAACGTGGGGTCGACGTCCGTATTCACCACCGTCAGTTTCAGCCCGTGCCGCTCGCCGATCCGCGGCCAGTATGCGACTCCGGCGCCGCCCAGCGGGTCCACACCCAGATTCAGTCCGGCTCCCGCGATTGCCTCCAAATCGATCACGGAATCCAGATCGTCCACGTACTTCGAAACGTAGTCGTAGCGATGTGTCGTGTCCGCCCGCAGCGCCCGCTCGAATCCCATCCTCCGCACGTCCTTTAATCCCGTGGCGATCAGGCCGTTCGCGTGCTCTTCGATCCACTTCGTCGCGCTGGTATCGGCCGGACCGCCGGAGGGCGGATTGTACTTGAACCCCCCATCCTCCGGCGGATTGTGCGACGGTGTGATCACAATTCCATCCGCCAGCCCCGAGTTGCGGCCGCGGTTATACGTGAGAATCGCGTGCGAAAGAGCGGGAGTCGGAGTATACCCGCCCTGTTGATCGATCATGGCGTCCACGCCGTTGGCGGCCAGAACTTCCAGCGCTGTCATGAACGCCGGCTCGGAGAGCGCATGCGTATCCATGCCCAGGAACAACGGCCCATCCGTGCCCTGTTCCTTGCGATATTTGCAAATCGCTTGCGTAATGGCCAGAATGTGATGCTCATTAAAACTGGCGGAAAGCGACGACCCGCGGTGTCCGGACGTTCCGAACGCCACTCGCTGCGTCTTTACTGCCGGATCGGGCTTCAGCGTGTAATAACTCGCAATCAGCCGCGGAATGTTCACTAGCAGCGTGGGATCGGCGGGTTTGCCCGCTCGTGGATCGGTTGGCATCTGTTCGTCTCCTTGAATATGGGGTCAGCTTTTCAGGGTGCGGCCGCCAATCTTGGCCGCGTGAGCTTTCTGCGGCGTTCCGCTCAGAAATTGGCTCCAGTGGAACTGCCTTCGGGGCTCTTCTTCGCTGAGCGCTCTCTCAATTGCGAGCTGAGCCACATTCTCCACCACCCAATCGAAGTTCGCCTGTCCCACCGAATGGACATCCGCATCCGGCGCGGGATTCAGGAAATCGATCGCATAGGGAGTCCCGTTCTGAAGCGCAAACTCGACCATATTGAAGTCATAGCCGAGCGCCCGGCACAGCGTCAGGCAATCCCGCACCAGACGATCGCAAAGCTCGCATACGTTCGCCGATTCCTCTTTCATATAGCGCAGATGCTGAGGCCGGCTCGGATCGTATTTCATTACCCGCACGCGCTCCTGGCCCACCACATAGCAACGGAAATATTCGTCGTACTCGACGGCGGATTGCAAAATCATGCATTGGCTCCCCGTCTGGTCGTAAGCATGGAAGAACTCTTCCCGAGAGTTCACTTTGTATACGTGGACGTGGCTCCAACCGCCGCTTAGCGATTTCAGAAAGGCCGGAAACTGAACGTAGTCGAAAATCTCGCCCCAATTCAGCGGAAACATCAGATTGCGCATCGATTGCACCGATGTTCCCGGCGGGTGCTCTTTGTGCGGCAGAACGACCGTATTGGGAACCGCAATGCCGAGCTGGCTCGCCAGCCCGTAATTGAAGAACTTGTCATCGGCGCTCCACCAGAACGGGTTGTTGATTACCGTCGTGCCGGTCAGCACCGAGTTCTTTAGATACGTCCGGTAAAAGGGAATGTCATGCGAAATCCGGTCGACGATCACGCGGTAGCCGCTCGGCTCAGTCATCCGCACGCCTCCGATCCGGATGTGCTCGGCCGTCACGCCGGGGACCTTTTTGCTATTGATCTCCTCCACCAGCGCCGCTGGAAACGTGTTCTCCATCCCGTAAATGATTCCGATCTTCGGCATCCTCACCTCTGTATTGAAAGAACACTCCAGCGGTTGGCCCGTTACGAGTAGCGAGCGCGCCTAGTCAAAAGATTGTATCGCTGTTCGTTGCCGCAGCCGCGCCATGGAGATTACGGCGCTGCTCGGGCTATTTTCACCTTCTCCCCCTACGACGTTGCAAAGCTTACCCCTTGCGAGAATTGCGCCAGCTTACTTTTTGCGGTGAATGTACCGCAATCGATCATCTGAAAACTGCCAGGCAGGGCGTTGTCAATCGCGGCGACGATCAACGGCAGGTAATGCCTGAGGATGCCCCACTCAACAGAGGACAAGGCCACGATCGCAATGGTGCGCCCGGTAAGATTTTGCTCGTAGGTCAGCGTCTGGTCGCCGGTTAAAAAGACTTCGATGCCTTCGTTTTCGGCTGTCCGCAAAAGTTCGCCGTTCTTAAGTCCGGCCCAGCCCTTATAACTGACGGTAAAAACTTCATGCGCGCCAAGATTCGTCGCGTGATCGCGTGTTTTTCTTCGGCGTTCTCGAGCGCGGGGGCTGACTTTCCATCACTGCGCGAAAAATTCGGGTTAGTGCGGGTCTGCTAGCCTTTGCCGTAAGCCTTCAGCCAATCCAGAACATCCGTAGGAAGGCGGACGGTGACTTGCTGTTTCGTGGGCGGCCAGTCTATGATCGGCTTGGCGAAAAACGAGTTGTCGAGCGCCGGGATATCCGAATAGTCGATATCCTTCATCCGGTCAAGCCGGTCCAAGTCGCTTTTGATAGATTTTTTGCTCACGCGGCGTCGGCGAAATCCGAAGGCTAATCGGACACTTTTCTTGCCACTGAGAGAGGATCTTCCATACATCACTCTAGGTCAGTTCGACGGCAGGATAGCTTTCGACGTACTGCTCCCCGTTACACCCATAGTAGGCGACCGTACGGGCCGCGAAATCGACGTCGTAGCGTACAACCCCGGCATGCCAGGAAGCCGCGAGAAACTCGGGAAACGTGCTCTCTCCGGCCTGATCGGTTCGTAGAGCCTTGATAAGCGCGTCCCGGTCAAACGGTGGCACGTCCGCAGTGCCGGACAGAAGTGGCGCTCCTTGCATCACGACCGGCCCGTGGTTGGTCAGAAATATGCTTTGGCACGCGGGCAAGAACCAGAGGTTGCGGGTCACGCCCGCCTGCCGCAGGGCTTCGGCTAGGTAGGGAAAGCCGCCAACCTTCGGGCGGATTGCCATTGCTCGGTGTTGGGCAGCTTGCAGGTTTTCGATAGCTTTGCTCATTGAGACGATTTTCCCGTATCGGGGGGAATCGTTTGCGAAAATCTACGTTACCAGCTAGGGGACGGGCGGCGAAACCCACCCAATTTGCGACTGAGCCTAAATCATGGCTCCGTAAATGTCGTGTTCACCAATCCAGAACCAGATATAGTCATCATCGAGTTTCACCGCGACGGCGCGATATTTGAGCGTCACCCGCGCGGACCAAAGTTCCTCACCGCCGCGCTCGGTTAGCTTCTTAAATTGCAGGGAAGGATGACGCGAGTTGGTTTTAAGCAGCGCGAATTGCTTATCTGCGCGGTCGCGAATGTCGGCGGGTAAAGCCCGGTACTCTTTCCAAAAGTCCGCATTGGCGCGGTGCATCGAAGGGATCTGGCGCTAGAGGGGTTCGGTTCTTCCGGCTTTGTGGTCGGCGATGGCGCGCGCAATCTGGTCATCAAAGCGTCCCGCGTCAATGGCGGCTTTAAGCCGAATGTCGCTCGGCTGTAAATAATGCTCCTCAAGCCACAGGTACAGTTCTTCCCGCTGCTCGGGTGTGAGAGCATCGATGGCGTGTTCGATGTCTTGTATGGTGGTCAGCCCCATGGGTTCTCCATTATTTTAAGCGGAGATCTCGCCGAAGCGCAGGTGCGGGTAATTTTTGCCGACACGAATACCCCGCTGCGGCGCGCCCGGAACTTTACGGATTCCTGATCTTTCAGCCTTCCCACCGCCTACCCCTTTGGGGTAAGATGGCTGCAACCCCTTCACCCCTTGCCTTCATCTAAGGGAAGGAACCCACGGGAGATTAAACAAAATGAAAGGTTTATCCGGTCTGATAAGCTGCTTTATCGGCTCGGACCGCGCCTACCGCCAAACCAGGAGAGCGCACAGAGCACGGATCACGTGCCGCCAGACAGAAAGGGATGCCTATGCTCTTTGGGCGGCGCCTCCAGACCGTGATCGTTGTGCGCATTCCCCAGAGCCGCCGCGCGTGACTCGCATTCGTTTGAGAACACATCTTCTTCTACTTTCCGCCATTCTGCTCTTTTTGCCCGCCGCCGCTTTTTCGGAAACAGGCGAAGATACGGCGGTATCGTCCTCCATCATCGATCAGTATGTCCAGGCCGCTCAGGCGCACCAGGATATGCTTCGCGGCGGTTCCATGGAAGTCCAGATTGACGCCTCCGTTCCCCGGCTGAAGCAGCATGGCCGCTTGTACGCGCTCCGCAATATTTCCAAAGTCGGAAAGGTGACCTATCGGGTGCTCGGATTTCAGGGCAACAACACCGTCAAGAAAGAAGTCATTGCCCGTTATCTCCAGGCCGAGCAGCAGGGCCAGGGCGACCGGAAACTCGCCGTGCTTCCCGCCAATTACAAATTCAAGTACAAGGGCGAACGCGCCGTGAATGGCGGCGAGGATGTCTATGTTTTTCACCTCTCCCCGCACAAGAAGCGTGTCGGCCTGTTCAAGGGCGAACTCTGGCTGGACGCTCGTACGTATCTCCCCGTCTATGAAAAGGGCCGCCTTGTCAAAAACCCGAGCATCTTCTTCAAAAAGGTCGATTTCGAACGCAACTATGCGATTCGAAACGGCGTTCCCGTTCCCCAGAGCATGAATAGCGTCATTCAGACCCGGCTGGTCGGCAAAGTGGAGCTCAACGTTAGCTATTCGAACTTTTCCGCGGATACCCGAAGCGACGAAACCAGTCCCGCTGCAGAGTCTACAGACATGTCGGCCGTTCCGTCTACGCCCGCGCTGTCGGCTAACTGATACTGAATAGATGCCGCTCAACTCCGGTATTCGCCCATTAACTGAGGCGGATGCCCCGCGAGTGGCCTGCTCTTTGAGCATTTCGAATCAGGCAATTAAGCTAGAAGTTAAGCCTGTAGGGAGTCCATGAGAACACTTTTTCTGAATCCCCCTTCTTTCGAGGGCTTTGATGGCGGCGCGGGTTCCCGCTGGCCGGCTGCGCGGGAGATCGAATCCTATTGGTACCCGGTGTGGCTCTGCTACCCCGCCGGAATGATCCCCGACAGCAAAGTCGTGGATGCTCCGCCCCACAAGATTTCCATCGATCAAACGGTCGCCATGGCGTCCGATTTCGAGCTTCTCGTACTCTTTACCTCCACACCCGGGTTTCAAGTGGACGTGAAGATCGCCGAGATGATGAAGGATGTCAACCCCAAGTTGAAGATCGCCTTCGTCGGCCCGCCCGTCACCATCGAGCCCGAAAAGAGTCTGCGCGCCTCGAGCGCCATCGATTTTGTCGTCAAGCGTGAATTCGATTACCCGATTCGCGATTTCGCCCTCGGCAAGCCGCTCGAAGAGATTCCCAGCGTCGTCTTCCGCAAGGATGGCGGGTTCCAGCACAATCCCGAAGCGCCGCCCATTGAAGACCTAAATGCGCTTCCCTGGGTCACCAAGGTTTACAAACGCGATCTCGATTTCCGCCGCTACAACGTTCCCTTTCTGCTGAACCCGTATATCGCCTTCTATACGACTCGCGGCTGTCCGGCCCAATGCACATTCTGTCTTTGGCCCCAGACCCACTCCGGCCACCGGTGGCGTCTCCGCTCTTCCGATGACATCGTGAACGAATGCCGCTGGGCGCTCGAAAACTTCCCGGGCCTCAAAGAAATCTTCTTCGACGACGACACGTTCAACTACCAGAAGGCGCGCACCATCGAACTCTGCTCCAAGCTGAAGAAACTGAACTTCACCTGGAGCTGCACTTCGCGTGTCACCACCGACTACGACACGCTGAAGGCCATGAAAGAAGCCGGCTGCAGGCTTTTGATCGTTGGTTATGAATCCGGCGACCAGCAGATTCTGAAGAACATCAAGAAAGGCGCAACCATCGACATGGCGCGCCGCTTTACCGCAAACTGCAAAAAGCTCGGCTTGGTCATCCACGGCGACTTCATTGTCGGGCTGCCGGGCGAGACCCGCGAGACCATCCGCAAGAGCATCGATTTCGCCAAGGAACTCGACGTCGAGACCATTCAGGTGTCCATCGGGCATCCGTTCCCCGGCACCGAGTTCTACGATCACGTCAAGAAGAACGGTCTGATCACGATTGACGAAGTGATGACCGACGAAGCCGGACACCAGCTTCCGAATTATCAATACCCGGGTCTCGACCGCGCTGAACTGGTCGATTGGGTTGAGCGCTTCTACGGCGAGTTCTATTTCCGGCCCAGAGTGGTTACCCGGCTTATCGGTAAAGCCCTGTTCAACGGTGACGAGCGGCGCCGCCTGTATAAGGAAGCGCGCGAGTATCTGGCGCTTCGCTCGAAGCGCAAGCAGTTTGTCAAAAGCCAGAAATCTGAGAAGGAGCGTTCCGCGGTCCTGAGTGCTGGAGACTGAGCCATGAAGATCAAAACCCTTTGGCTGGTTTTGATCGTCGTTTTTTTTAATGCCACCGGGAATCTGTCGCTTGCCTGGGGCATGCGTCATCTGCCCGAGACCGTCGGTCTCAACCCGGTGAACTGCACGCGCGCCATGCTGCATCCCTTTGTGGCTTTAGGGGTGGGCCTGCTCATTCTCTGGATGCTGACGCGCATCGCTCTTTTGAGCTGGGCCGATTTGAGCTTCGTGCTGCCGCTCACCGGACTCGGCTACGTACTGGCGGCCGTGTTGGGCAAGGTGTTCCTGAACGAAACCATCACCAAAGCGCACTGGCTGGGTGTTCTGCTCATCTTCCTCGGCATGAGCGTAGTGAGCTCAACAGAACCGCGACCGCAAGGGAGCGGCATCCCATGAAGTGGCTCCTCCTCAGCATCATCGTGATCGCAACCGTCCTCGGCGATCTGCTGCAGAGCTATGAAATGAAGCGCAGCGGCGAACAGCGCGTGAATGCCCGCGGACTCGCGCGTTTGCTCCGTATGATTGTCAGCCGGCGCTATCTGTTTTTCTCCATCGTCTGCATGGCCGCTTCCTTCTTCGCGTTCATGGCGCTCGTGCAGATCTCGCCGCTGAGTTTCGCCGTTCCGGCTTCTGCCGCCACGTTCGTTCTCGAAACGATCCTCGCCCGCTTCGTTTTGAAAGAAGCCGTGGGGAAGCGCCGCGCTGCAGGAGCCATGCTCGTTCTCGGCGGCGTCCTGCTCCTCGCCCGTTGATGATTCCTTTCTTAGCCCCCCTCTTTTATCAGTGCCTCGCCATCTTCGCCGCCCTCCGCCATTTCCGCAAACGTGGCGCACGCACTCATGTCGACGCTATCTCCGTCCTGAAACCCCTTTGCGGCCTCGATCCTAATACTCACGAAGCCTTCGTCTCCCAAATCCAGCAAAACTACCCCGAATTCGAAATCCTCTTCGGCGTAGCCGATGCGCAAGATCCCGCCGCTCACGAAGTCCAGCGCCTCCAACAACAATTTCCCCATGCCCCCATCCGGCTCATCGTCGGCACTCATCCCGCGCCCAACGGCAAAGTCGGCGTCTTGATGCATCTCGCGAAGCACGCTCGCCACCCCGTCTGGTTCGTCAACGACAGCGACATCAAAGTCGACCCCCACTATCTCTCCAAAGTGGCCGCCCCGCTCGCTGATCCGGAAAATGGCGTGGTCACCTGCCTCTATCGCGTGAAGCCGCACAATCTGCCCGCCGCCTGGGAAGCTTTGGGAATCGCGACAGACTTCATGCCGAGCACGCTCGTCGCGCAACTAATCGGCGTGCGCGAATTCGGCCTCGGCTCCACCCTGGCCTTTCGCGCCGCCGACCTCCAGCAAGCAGGCGGTTTCGCCGCGCTGGCCGATTACATCGCCGACGATTACCAATTGGCCAAGCGCATCACCGGGCTCGGCAAGCGCGCCGTCCTCTCCACCTATGTAGTCGAGACATCGCTCGCCGGAGCCACCTGGGTCGGAGTCTGGCGCCACCAACTCCGTTGGGCCCGCACTATCCGTCTGTCTAAGGGCCCCGCCTATCTCGGCCTTCCCATCGCCCACGCGGGCCTGTGGGCGCTTGTGGCGGCTCTCTGCGGAAAGCGGCGCATCGCTCTGCTTCTGGTCGGGATCAGAACTACCTCCGCTATCATCTCAGGCGGCCTGGTCCTCCGCAGCCCCTGGATGGCAGTCCTTTCCTGGCTCGCGCCCGCCTGGGATCTGTACTCGTTTGCCGTCTGGCTTGCGTCTTACGCTGGACGGGGCGTCCAGTGGCGCGGCCGCGTGCTCACGATCGGCGCGCACGGCCGTATTTCAAAACCGCGCGCGTAAGCGAGGGGTCCCACATGTTAGCCTGTTTATCGGCATCCCGTCCAAAATTCATTCAGGAGTCCGAAAAAGATAATGTTTTTGAAGGTCCGGAGCGCTTTGCTCCTTGCTGCTTTTGTGACACTCCCAGCGGCTCTGCGGGCGCAAACGCATCCCCAGCCGGCGCAAGCATCCGCGCCAGCCCAATCCTTCCAGCCCGCGAAAGTCGCCATCATCAATGCGCAAAAGGCGGTAGCCGACACGCAGGAGATCAAGAAAGCGCAGGCCACGCTCGAAGCCAAGTACAAGCCCCGTCAGCAGGCGATCGAAAGTCTGCAGCGGGAGTTACAAAGTATCCAGCAGCAATTGAATACGCCCAACCTACCCCCCGACCGCGAGGCCCAACTGCGCCAGGACGGCACCGATAAGCAAAAACAACTACAGCGGATGAATGAGGACCTGCAAACCGACGTAAATAACGACCGCCAGGATATTTTAGGCCGCGCCGGGCGTCAAATGACAGAGGTGGTGAAGAAAATTGCAGAAGCGCAGGGGATCGACGTGGTCATCGACATCACAAATACGATCTACTTCAAACCCGCGCTCGACATCACCGCCGAGGCGACCGCCGCCTATGACAAGGCTTACCCGGCGCCCTAGAAAGTCTGGAAAGGGAGGGCATGGGCACCTATCTGCAACAGTACGGGGCCGGTGAAGAGCGCCGGAATCGCGTCATCAAAATCATCATCTTCACTTGCATCGGTATCGCGATCCTGATCTGGATCATCTACTTGATCTTCCACAACTACCCCGAAAAGCAGGTGGTGAAGCACTTTTTGTCCGACGTGAATTCTCACAACTATCAGGCCGCCTACCGGGATTGGGGCTGCACCAGCGCGCATCCCTGTCCGAACTACGATTTCCATCGCTTTCTCGACGACTGGGGTCCCGCCAGCAAAGCAACCTCGCCTTGGAAGATTGCCTCCACTGACAGTTGCCGTACATTCCTGACGGTGAACGTCACCGCGCAAGGCGCGGAGCTGCAATCGCTCGCTGTGGAGCGCAGCGATAAAAGTCTCGGCTTTGCTCCCGCGCCGGAATGTCAGGAGCGGAAATGGCATTGGAAGCAGTTCTTCCAGCGACTCTTCGGCCACTCCCAACCCGCGCCAGTAACAGAGCCGCGACCGCGAGGGAGCGGTTAGTTAGCACCCTACACAAACCCCAACTTCGCCGAACCGAAGTTTGGAAAATTCGGGAATACTTTCACCAGATCCGAGTCCTGCACGCCGAACCACGAGCAGAGCGTAGCCCCGTACTGATCGATCGCCGTCGTAGGAATCCAACGCCCGCGAACATCGGCATCGTCCGGCCCGCCCAGCGCGAATTCTGGAAACTGGCCGTAAATGTTGCGGCCTCTCACGGCGCCTCCCATCACGAGATGATGGCTTCCCCACGCATGATCGCTTCCATCGCTGCTGGTTGGCTGAAACGTACGGCTGAAATCGGACTCCGTAAACGTCGTTACTTGGTTCTGCACGCCCAACTCGGCCAGGGCGTCTTGGAACGCTGCGAGCGCCTGGCTCAATTGCGGATACAGCATCCGGAGCGTATTGAGTTCGCCGCTGTGGGTGTCGAATCCGCCCAGCGAAGCAAAAAAGATCTGGCGCCGCATTCCAAGCCCGTCGCGCGCCTGGATGATTTGTGCGATCTGCTGTAATTGCGCTCCCAGGCTGGTTTTCGGAAACGTGGTCTGGAGCGATGTCTTGCTGAGCGCATTGTCCAGCGCCTGTGCATCCGCAATACTGTTCGACATCACGCTGTTCGATGCCTGCGCCAGCTTGACCCCGGTATCCAGCGTTAACAGATTTTCGAGTGCTTCACGTCGCGCCTGAGAGGCCGCGCTCGTAGTAAATCCTTTTAAGTCGAGCGATTGTCCCGGCGCCAGCGCAATCGGTTGTGTGTTCGTTCCTTCTCCCAGCAGGCTGTTGCCGGCTACCGACAAGAATGTTGGGAACGTGGAGGCGTTCTGCGATGCCATCAAATCGGCAGCGCGCCCAGCCCACCCCGTTGCGCTGTGCCCGGAAGGAATGGAAGTTTGCCACTGCAACTGTTGATCCGAATGCGAAAACAAATTGACCGGCAGCGGCGTGCTCTGGCTCTGATAACCGGCTCGCGTCGTCGGCTGCACCAGCGTTCCCACATTCGCCACCACCGCCAGCTCTTTATTCGAAAACAGGGAAGCGACCTCGGTCAGCCCAGCGTGAAATGCATAGGGCGCATTGTTCCCCGCATACACCGGGCTCGTCAAGTCCGAACTACTCAGCGCCAGGTTTCCGCGAATCGATGTATATTGCTGGAAGCTGGTGTCGTCCACCGGCACAACCATGTTATTCGAATCGTTACCTCCGAACAGAAACACGCATACCAGCGCGCGGTAATCCGCCGGGCTGGATTGCGCAAGCGCCGGTAACAGTCCGAACCGCCGGAGCGCCATCGAAGCAATCGAGGCCGCGCCTAATTTGACAAATCCGCGTCGTGAAAACATTAATAGTCTCCTGGCTAGTGCACAATCTGAAACTCGCCTGAGGTCAGCGCCACATACAACGCCGCCTTCGCCTTATCAGACGGAAGCGTTAACGGCGCAAGCGCCTGCCCAATCGCATTCTTCAGATTCGCTGACATGTCGTCATGGAAGAAGGCGGCCTCGATCGCCGAAATCAAATTTGCATTGTTCGAAGCGGCTTGCGTGAAAGTCGAAATATCGAATTTCGTTCCAGCGTCAAGCTGTCCTCCGTAGACGATGGAGTAAACCGTGTTCGCGCGATTGGCCGCCGTTTGCGTCGAGTAGATCTGAAATTCCGGCCCAAGCAGCCCAAGCTGTGTCCGGTATTGCGGCGAGAAGTAGCTGAACACGCTGGGCGCGTAAAACAGATTCTGCCCCAACCCGCTCGCCGTGTTGAACACAGTGCTCGTATTCGAAATCGATCCGTTCAAACCGCGCAGCAGGTTTACGAGAAATAGAACCGGCTCGCGCATGTGCCCGAACGCCGGTTCCGAATCGTCGGGCTCTGTATCTCCCGCGCGCGCTTCCGGATCGGTCAGGATCGCATAAATTACGGCTTTGAGGTCCCCGCGCGCGCCCGCTCCGTTATCCACGAACTTCTCGGCGACGCGCTGTATATAGCCCGGGCTCGGGTTGCTCGTGACTAGATGTTCAATCAGCTGGTGGCAGACGAACGGCGCGATGCTCGGTTGCATGAACAAAATATGCAGCGCATCCGTCAAGTCTTCTTCGGCCGATCGGCCCGCTGGCAAGCTCGCGCCCAGAATCTGCTTCGCTTGCGTATCGTGCAGTGTTTCGACAGCAACCATGGGCGGCACATAATACGGCCGGTTATGGCCGCGTGTGACGGAACCAGGCATCGGGCCGTAGGTCCAACCCGTGAATGCTCGCGACAACGCGCTCACGTCCGCTTGCACGTAGGTAGGAACCGCATTGCCGTTCTGATCCAGCACCGGGCTTCCATCCATGTTCAACTTCGTAAGCCCCAGCGTGAACAGTTGCATAATCTCGCGGCCATAATTCTCATTCGGAACGGTGCCGGTCGCCGGATTCCCCTTATCGTTGTTCACCATGTTCAGGAACCGTCCCATCCCGGCATTGAGCGTGACATCTTTCATCAACTGCTCGTAATTGCCAAACGCGTCCTGCTGTAAAACCCTCAGCATCGGAGGAAAGGCCTGGGCGTTGTTGATTTCGAGCTCTGAAATCATCCAGATCTCGTGCAGCGCGAACGCCACGCGCTGCCGCAGTTGGTCCGGGCCCGAGAGTGCATTTTGAAAAAACAAAACCTGCACGGGAGCCAGATTGGTATTGGAGTTGCCTGCAGAGTTGTAATAGGGCTGATCCGGATAACTCGACACCGGGGCCGCTAGTTGTTCCGCAAACCACTGATCGAAGCCGGCCTGCTGAAGATGCTGCACCTCGGCCGGTGTAGGCCCCCAGGTCCCCTGTTCTAAGATTCGGCTCGCCGCCCGGTGCGTCAGGGCCGGACTCTGGGCCCCGCTAAGGCACGGCAGCAGCACCGCCAATCCCGCTAGAAGGAGTCGCATGTGCATAGTTCCTGAAGTCCATAAACTCCCCCTACCCCAAAAGGTTTACAACGTTTACGAAATTTCCCGTTATCCTTTACCCGAGCCGCGACCTGGCGTGCTAAAGGCACGCCCGCTTTAGCGCGCCAGGGAGCGTTTTCGCTCAGAAAACTCCGATCCCCCGCCACAATCCCGCCCCGCCGTCCACTATATATACCCGAGCACCTATCTTCCGGCGAAAAGTGCGTCCAGATCTAATGCGTTGCCGAATTCTGCCGAATAGAGAAATATGATTCGCCTAACCCGCCTCAATCACGTCCCCATCGTGCTGAACGCGGATCTTATCGAACATATTGAAGTAACGCCCGATACGGTCATCGTCCTGACCACCGGCCAGCGCTTCATGGTGCTCGAAACGGCGGATGAAGTGGTCGAGAGGGTCGTCGCCTTCCGCCGCTCGATTTTTGCCCCGGAACGCTTACGCAGCCATGAATAAGAAGGGGAAGATCGATCTTTCGACCGTCCTCGGTCTCCTGCTTGCCTTGGCTGGGATTCTGGGTGGCCTGTTGCTCGAAGGCGGCAAGCTCAGCGATGTGCAGCAGGTCACCGCTGCCCTGATTGTCCTCGGCGGAACCATGGGGGCCGTTATGGTGACCACGCCACTGTCTGTCTTCCTGGGCGCTGTTAAAAAATTGCCTTCTCTGTTTTGGCATGCCAATATTCCGACTAACGCCATCATCGATCTGATCCTCCAGCTCTCGATGACCGCGCGCAGGAGCGGTCTCATTTCGCTCGACGACCAACTGGATTCGGTTCCCGATCCATTCCTGAAGAAGGCCTTACGTCTGGCCGTCGACGGAACCGGCTCGCAGGATATCCGGAAGATCATGGAGCTCGAGCTGTCCATCATGGAGCAGCATGGGGAAGCGGAAGCCAAGGTCTTCGAAGCGGCCGGGGGATACGCTCCCACGGTCGGCATCATCGGCGCGGTGTTAGGCCTCATTCAGGTGATGAAGCACCTGGAAGATATTGAGCGCGTGGGACACGGCATTGCTGTCGCTTTTGTCGCCACTGTTTACGGCGTCGCAATCGCCAATCTGTTCCTGTTGCCGTCGGCGAATAAATTAAAGCATCGTTTGGAAGAACACTTGCAAGCCAAGGAAATTATGCTCGAAGGCGCCCTGAGCATCGCCGAAGGAATCAATCCGATGCTGATCCGCAGCAAACTGGAAGCCTATCAGCACGGCGAAGCTCCCCAACCGCAATCGGAGAAGCATGCGTCCGCGGCAGACGCGCGCGCTGTCCCTGTCCGGTGATGCGACGCAAGAAAAAGCCATCGCACGAGAATCACGAGCGCTGGCTAGTCTCTTACGCCGATTTCATCACGCTGCTGTTCGCCTTTTTCGTCGTATTGTTTGCCTCTACGCAAACCGATCGGACCAAAGCGCGGCAGATCTCCCAAGCCATTGTTCGCGCGCTGGCTGACGGCAAATTTGCGCCCGATTTGGCGGTCGTTTTAGGCAACGGCCATGGGAACGCGCCGAAGCCCGCCAGCACCACGTCCATCGTCGAACTATCCGGGCCGATGAAGGTCCTGAGCGCCGAGCTAAAGGAAGAGATCGCGAAAGGCAACGTGCAACTGAAACTTGAATCGCGCGGTCTGATCATCGGTTTGAACACGACGGCCTTTTTCCCGTCGGGCGATGATACGGTTGATCCATCCGCTTATCCATCCCTCGCAAAGGTCGCTGGTGTTCTAAACAAATTGCCGAATGCGCTGCGGCTCGAAGGTCACACTGATTCGGTACCGATCAATACCCCTCGTTTTCAAAGCAACTGGGAACTGTCAGCCGCGCGCAGCATCGCGGTGCTTCGTTTATTGAACGAGCGCTTCGGCGTTGCGAATAGCCGTATGGCGGTCGTAGGCTACGCTGACACAATCTCCATCGACTCCAACGAAACCGAGGAGGGACGCCGCCGCAACCGCCGCGTCGACATCGTAGTCGTCAGTGATCTCGGCATGCGTGTCGAACCCGGCCAACCCGCTCATCGCTGACCGGGTCAACGAAATAGATCTTCGAGCGTCGTCGCGTCAAGCACCCGCAGCCCGATCTCTTCCAAATCCCGGCCCGAGCACTGAGACAGCTTCTGTTCAGCCCACGCAGGCAGGGTGCCGAATCGCCGCTCGAGTTGCCGCCGGAGCAAGGCTAGCTGACCTTCCTGCTGGCCCTCCGCGCGGCCTTCCTCACGCTCTCTTGCAGAACCCTGAGCATAAGCGAAGGGTCCCCCTCAGCAAAATCCCATCCCCTCCTTCCGAATTCTCGCGAGAAAAGCTAAACTTCGGCACCGAACGTGCGAAATATCTTTAGCGGAGAAAAAACAAACCGCCTCGGGCGAAAGCCGGGAAAACCAACTAAATAGGAACGAACATGATTTCAATTCAGACAAACGTGGACTCGATGCTCGCCCAGAGCAACCTGAGCGTCGATAACCAATTTCAAAGCAAAACCATTCAGCAACTGACATCAGGCTATAAGATCAACAGCAGCGGCGACAACGCGGCCGGCCTTGCCATTGCCAACGGCTATCGCAACCAGGTCGCCGAACTCACGCAGGGTGTGTCGAACGCCAACGACGGCGTCAGCCAGTTGCAGATTATCGATGGTGGCATGAACAACATCTCCACCATCCTGGACCGCCTCAACACGCTCGCCACTCAGTCGGCTTCGGGTACCTTCACCGGAAACCGCGGCGTGCTGAACAGCGAATTCCAGACTCTTGTGAGCGAAGTCGATCGCCAGGCGCAAGCCATCGGCTTGAACACCGGCGGACAGTTTAACAAGTTGATGAGCGTGTTCATCGGCGGCGGCAACGGCGCCAGCAGTTCGGCCATTGTGAGCAATGGTTCCGTCAGTCTGGATCTCAGCAAAGCGCAGGTCGATTCTCAGAGCCTCGGTCTAAAAGGCGTGCAAGCCGTCAATCTGGCATCCAGCGTTTCAAGCGACTACGATTTGAGCGCTGCTAGCGCCACCAGCGTTTCCGCGATTCTCGGCACGGCCGCGAACACAACCACTGAAGCTACGTCCGGCTACACCAAGATGACGTTCACTGGCGCTGGTTTCGGCGACGCGAATGGAATTGCCATCTCCGTCAACCTGAGCGGCGTCAGCGACACGAACACCTTAGTGACGGCCATTAACGCCGCAATTCAATCTGCGGGCAATGGCACCACGGCTGCGGCCCAAGCATTTAAGGCCGCCAACATCAGCGCATCCATTCACACCGATTCTCTCGGGCAGCAGCAACTCTCGTTCAGTTCCAGCAACGGCGCGTTCCAGGTCACTGCGAACGATAAAGTGTCCAGCGCGTTGATGGGCTTCCTGGCGAGCCCCGGCGCTCCCACCGGTACCGCTGCCTCAAATGCTACCAGTTTGATCGCGAACGGCTCCTACGAACTGGTGAACTCGAGCGGTGCTGAAGCCGGTATTGCCTATACCAACCTGGCCGCTACCAAGACCCAGCAGGTTACGATTTCGGCCAACGACGCGAGCGGTCATGCCCACGCTTTGACCGTCGGGCTTACTGGCGCCACTGGCGGTAGTAGCATTACCGATATTCTGGGCCAGATCAACACTGCTCTCCAGAAATCGGATGACTCGACTCTCCAGCAAATCACGGCGGTCGAAGACGCCAGCGGGAACGTTAACTTTGTCAGTACGCTGAGCAGCTTCCAGGTTTCCGCCGGCCTGTCTTCCGACGGCGCGACGGGCTTTGGGGCTTCGGGTGCCGGATTCAGCGTCTCCCAAGCCGCCCAAGTCGGTTCCGGCGGTACGCTCGACATCAGCACGCAGGCTGGTGCTCAGGCCGCTGTCACCGCTCTCACCGCCGCTGTCCAGACCCTCGGCAACGCTCAGGCCGCTGTCGGCCGTGGTCAGAACCAACTGAACTATGCCCAGGGCCTCGCGCAGTCCCAGATCACCAACTTCTCGGCCGCGGAATCGCGCATCCGCGATACGGACGTCGCCAGCGCCGCCGCCAACCTGACCAAGTCTCAGGTGCTCAGCCAGACTGCCATCGCCGCCATGGCGCAAGCCAACTCCGAATCGCAGTCCGTCCTGAAACTCCTGCAATAGTCCTGATTTAAATCCTCCGGGGCTGATCTCTTCTCGGGATCGGCCCCACTCTATTTCTGAGGCATTATGGGAAGCACCTCTTTAGTGAATCCAGCTACCTTCACTGGGAACAGTTCGTTCTCGACCCAGTTGAATGCGGTCATCGCGAGCGCCGTCAACATGGCGTCTCAGCCGATCACCCAGCTTCAGAATCAGCAAAGTACGCTTGTAGATCAGCAGACCGAGCTGTCAACCCTCTCTAACAATTTTCAATCACTGCAAAACGCGCTCGATTCCATCGACAACGGAGCCGGCATCGGCTCCTATTCCGCGAGCTTCAGCAACAACTCCATTGCCAGCGCCTCCATTGCGGCCGGCATTATGCCCGGCAGTTACTCGATAGACGTGCTCAGCCTTGGCTCTCAGACCAATACTATGAGCGCGGCGGGCGGCGGGAGCGGCAGCACCACCGTTACCGATCCGTCCTCTCAAAATATCGATGCAAGTCAGAACTACACTCTGACCGTAAACGGGACGAACTACAACATCACCGGCGCCGCCACGCTCGATCAGCTCGCGCAAGCGATCAATACCAGTGGGGCCAGCGTGCAGGCCACTGTTGTGAACGTTGGCGGCTCTTCCTCGCCGGACTATCGTCTCTCCGTCCAGAGCTTGAACTACGCGCCCGATACCATTCAGCTCAGCGATAACGGAGCGAACACCGCGCTTCTAAACAATCTCACGACCGGCTCTTCCGTCCAATACCAGGTGAATGGCCAACCTACCACCATCACCGCCAACTCGCGCAACGTCAGCCTGTCAACCGGCTTGACGCTCGCCTTGCAGGGTGTTGGGTCCACCACTGTCACCGTGGGGCAGAACGTTTCGGGCGTCGCGACCTCGCTCAGCTCGTTCGTTTCGGCCTACAACTCTGTGGTCGATGAGCTCGCCAGGAACCGTGGTAAGAATGGCGGCGCGCTAGCTGGGCAAGCGATTGTATACGAGCTCTCCAATGCTCTGCAGGGCATCGCCAACTACGCAGGAAGTTCCGGATCGGTTACCTCTCTTGCCGCTATGGGCGTCACCTTCGATCAGACCGGCCACCTGACCTTCGATTCGAGCACGTTCTACCAGGTGGCAGCCTCCTCGCCATCCACTGTGATGAATTTTCTGGGTTCGGAGACCGGCAGCGGATTTTTGCAAAGCGCGAATAACGCTCTGAAGAGCGTCAGCGATCCCATCACCGGAATGCTGTCGCAGGCCAATTCCGCGCTCGCCACCGAAGTGTCGAGTATCAGCACTCAGATATCGAACGATCAGGCCAAAGTAACCCAACTGCAAACCACATTGACCAGCCAGATGGCCGCCGCCGATGCAATGATCGCGAGCCTCGAAGGCCAGGTGAGCCAGATGACGACTCTGTTCACCGATATGCAGAACTATGCCTACAACGCCAACCGCTGATCTGGCCGCGCAACTCGCTTCGGCTGTTCAGTCCGGCAACTTCGAAGCGGCTCAGCCGCTCATCGCCGAGTACGGAAGCACCGTTCAGGCGCAGTTGCGTTCCGCCGCATCGGCCGAAGAGCGCCAGCGCATCTACGAGCACGCGTTTGAAACTTTGAACGAGCACCTCCGTCTGGCGCGGCTGATGCGTTCGCATATGCACCTGCGCCTGCGCCAACTCTCCGGGGAATCCCTCTATAACGCCCATGGCCAGCCACTCCACACCTGGCGCCTCGACGCCTAGCGGCCTGTCAATTTCTTGTCACTCCCACCCCGCCACATTCAAAACCCTGACTCCCTCTCGCTCTAAACCCCACAAAACCACTCATTTCTCCTGGTCCCCCGCGTGCTTACACCAAGTCGGATCTATTTCCATGCTGGACCCAGTCGCCGGAGATCTCAATCAATACATGACGCTTGTCGCCGAGCGCCAAAGGCTGGTGGCGTCCAATATCGCCAACGCAGACACCCCGGGCTATAAGGCAAAAGACATCGATTTCCAAGCCGAGCTGCAAAACGCTAGTGCCGGAATGGCGCCGGCTGTGGAAGAAGTGCCCGGGCTCGTCGTCAAAAATGACGGCAATAACGTCAACCTGGATCGCGAAGCGCGCCTGCTTTCGGAAAACGCCCTGCGTTTCAATATCGCCGCTAACCTTTTACGCTCCCAAATCAAAATTGTGAAGATGGCCATCGAAGGAGGCGCCAATGTGTAGCAGAACCCCGACCGTAAGGGAAGGTCATGAGCCTCTTCAATAGCCTCTCTGTCAGCGCCTCCGGCATGTACGCGCAGCGCACGCGCGCCGAGGTCCTGGTCGAAAATATCGCCAACGCCGATACCACGCGCACCGCCGAAGGCGGCCCCTACCGCCGCCGGGATGTTGTCTTTCAAAGCTCCGAAGTCGGTTCGCCCTTCTCTTCCGTCTTCGAATCGGAAGCCGCCCAGGAGACCGGAGTCGCCATCGGCGATATCGTCGTCGACAACAGCGAACCCGATCGGCGCTATATGCCCGGCCACCCCGATGCCGACAAAGACGGCTATGTGGCCTTCCCAAAGGTGAACCCCGCCGAAGACATGGTCGACCTGCTTGGCGCTTCGCGTGCTTACGAAGCCAATGTGTCCGCGATCTCGGCCGTGAAGGACATGATTCAGCGCTCCATCGACCTGTTCCGATAATTCCATGATCGCCCCGATTTCGCCCATCACCGCGCCGCTTCCGATCGACTCCGCTTCAATCGGGCAGGCCCCTTCCTCGCAAGGCGACTTCAAGAGCGTCCTGCAATCGGCCGTGCAGCAGGTGGAATCGTCGCGCACCTCGGCGGATAATGCGGTCAAGAACTTTTTAACCGGGGAAAACCAGGAACTGCACTCCACCATCCTCGCTACCCAGACGGCCGAACTGCAATTTGAAATGTTCATGCAGGTGCGCAACAAAGTCGTCTCCGCGTATGAAGAAATCATGCGCATGCAAGTCTGATCCCGCGCTGTAAGGCCCGCCGATGGACCAGCTCAAGAAACTCCTAGCCACGCTCACGCTCCAACAGAAGATCGGCACCGGTCTTGCCGCAATCTTCATCGTCGGCGCGCTAGCCGGCCTTGTCCATTGGAATCACGAGCGCGATTTCCGTCCGCTCTTCACCGGCATGTCCTCTGAAGATGCCGCCGCCATTGTCCAGAAACTCAAAGAGAGCGGAGTCGATTACCGCATCGCGGAGAATGGCGCGAGCGTTCTTGTCCCTGGCGCCAAGCTTGACGAATTGCGTCTGGAGATGGCGGGCGCAGGTCTCCCGAAGACCGGGCGCATCGGCTTTGAGCTTTTCGACAAAACCAATCTCGGCATCACGGATTTCACCGAACACGTCAACTATCGCCGTGCCCTCGAAGGCGAGCTGGAACGCTCCATCCGAGCGCTTTCCGAGGTCGAGCAAGCCCGTGTGCACGTGACCTTTCCCAAAGACTCGGTCTTCGTTGATTCCCGCGAACCCGCCAAAGCCAGCGTTCTGATCCACCTGCGTCCGGGTGCCCATCTCACGCCGCAAAACGTCCTGGCCATCACGAACCTGATCGCCAGCGCCGTCGAGGGCCTTGCTCCCGAAAATGTCTCCGTGTTAGATATGCAAGGCAATCTGTTGAGCCGTCCGCATAAGCCGGGCCTCGACGGCGGTGACATGTCGGAAGCCGCGCTTGATTACAAGCGCCAGATCGAAAAAGACCTGGTCGCGAAAGTGGAATCTACGCTCGACCCGCTGCTCGGCGTAGGAAAATTTCGCGTCGGAGTCTCGGCCGATTGCGATTTCTCCACCAGTGATCAGAGCGACGAAATCTATGACCCGACCCACTCGGTCATGACCAACTCCCAGAAGTCCGAAGATGTCTCCGGCCTCTCGCAGAACATTGGAGTTCCTGGAACTCCGGCGAATCTGCCGCGCGCGACTTCGCGGCCCGCAACCTCCAGCACTCCCATGGTCTCCCGCCGCACCGAGAACATCTCTTATGAGACCTCGCGCACCGTCCGGCATGTCAAAACCCCGCAGGGCGGCCTCAAGCGCATTTCCGCTTCGCTGCTCCTCGACCAGGACGTTCAATGGCAGGGAACCGGCAAGCAGCGAAAACGCGTTCTGGTCCCGCCCAGCCCCGAAAAGTTGAAAGCCATTCACGACGTAGTGGCGGCCGTTCTCGGCATCGTGCCCGAGCGCGGCGATCAGTTAGTAATCGAGAGTCTACCGTTTGAAGAGACACTGGAGGTCGAAAACGCGCAACCGGGCGCGAATGGCCAGCCCGATTCGACGTCCGTCCATCCCGCTCCGCTGTGGGCCGATCGTCGCGTGCTGATTGGCGCTGGAGCGGGTCTCGTGCTGCTGATCGGTGCAGTCTTTTTCCTGCTTCGCCGCCGGAAAGCCGCTCCTGCTCCGCAACCGGCAATTCCCGCTGCTCTGCCGAAAGGACCTTCCCGAGAGGAACTCCAGCAGGCACGCGAGCAGGAGGCTGCCCGCGCCATCGAACAAGCCTCGATCGCTCTCGACGAAAAACTCCGTGCGCAACTACCCGCCGCCACGCAGACCATAGAAGCGCTCCGCATCCGCGTCCGCGAGCACGTGCAAAAAGACCCCAAGGTGGTGGCGGGCGTACTGCGAAGCTGGCTCGACTAACAAGGAGGCGTATGCACCACATCACCTTTGCGAGCAATTCGTGGCGCACGCACTCCTGCGTGCCGCGTCGACACTCATGTCGAAGCCTGGCATCCCATCGAAGGTGACCCATGCTCTGTAGAATCGCCGACGACGAACAACCCGTAAAAACCGTAGCCTGGCAAAACCTCGGCGGCTGTCCTTCGGCGCGGGCCATAGTCCCCGCTTCGCAATCGCTCTTCAAACCGCAACAATCAGCCCAGGACTCAGCGGAGCTTACCAACCGCATCGCCGAACTGGAGCGCAACCATCAAACCGAGCTCGCCCGGGCTCGCGAAACCGCGTTTCAGGAAGGTCTGCGCCAGGGCCGGGAGCAGTCCGCCGTGGAAGTGAAAACCGCTGCCGATCGCTTCGGCCAAATGCTGCGCGATCTCGCCGGTTTGAAACGCAAGATCCGCAACGAAGCCGAGTTCGACGTTTTGAAATTATCGCTGGCTATCGCCCGCCGGATCTTGCATCGCGAACTGGCCGTCGATTCCGAAGCGATCCAAGGTCTCATCCATGCTGCTCTCGAAAAATTGGCGAACCGCGAAATCTCGCGCGTCCGGGTTCACCCGGCCTGCGTCGACGCCGTGCGCTCCGCTCTCGAACGCATCAACACCGCGCCCGCCATCGAAATCTGCTCCGACCCCGCCTTGAAAAACGGCGATCTCATCTTTGAAACGGCGCTCGGAGATCTGGACGCCTCCATCGATACCCAACTTCAGGAGATTCAGCGCGGCTTTGCCGACCGCCTGTCCTTACGATGAACACCACCGAACGCATCGATCTTGCCCCTTATCTGGCGGACCTCGCGCAAGCCGACCTCTTTCGCTGGCGCGGTACGGTCAAAGATGTCACCGGATTCGTCATCGAATCCCAAGGTCCGGCCGCCCGCATCGGCAGCTTTTGCGAGATCCATACCGGGTCTGGCAAAATCGTCCGGACGCAAGTCGCCGGTTTCCGCAACGGACGCATTCTTTCTATACCGCTCGAAGAAATCGATGGCTTGGAACCCGGTGATCCCATCTTTGCGCGCTCGGAAGATTCGCAGGTTCGAGTGGGTCCGTCGCTGTTGGGCCGCGTGCTCGATGGCTTCGGACGGCCGATCGATCAAGGCCCGCCCATCGAAGCAGTCGCCAAGTACGATCTGTATGCTGCCCCTCCCGGCCCCCTCGAACGCGAACACATCAACAAACCTCTGTCTACCGGCATCCGCGCGATCGACAGTCTCTTACCGTGCGGCCTGGGCCAGCGTATCGGACTATTCGGCGGAAGCGGCGTCGGCAAAAGTACGCTACTCGGCGCCATGTGCCGCCAGAACTCGGCGGATGTATCGGTGATCGCGCTAATCGGCGAGCGTAACCGCGAAGTGCGCGGCTTTCTCGAACACGAACTCGGTCCCGAAGGGCAGAAACGCTCGGTCGTGATTGTCGCCACCTCCGACCGCCCCGCGCCGCTCCGCGTGCGCGCCTGCTTTGTGGCTCTCGCGGTCGCCGAGTATTTCCGGGATCAAGGCAAAAACGTCCTGCTCGTCATGGATTCCGTCACACGCCTCGCCATGGCGCAGCGCGAAATCGGACTCGCCGCCGGCGAACCTCCCAGCCAAAAAGGCTACACACCGTCCGTGTTCTCCATTCTTCCGAAGATATTCGAGCGTGCCGGCTCATTCAAACAAGGCAGCATTACCGGCTTCTTCACGGTGCTCGTGGAAGGCGACGATTTTAACGAACCGATCACCGATGCCGTGCGCGGTATTCTCGACGGCCACATTATTCTTTCCCGCCAGCTCGCGAGCGCGGGCCACTATCCCGCCATCGACGTGTTATCTTCCATCTCGCGCGTCGCTTCCCACGTAGCCGGGCGCGATCACATCGCTGCCGCCCGCAAGCTCCGCGAAGCCCTGGCCACCTATCATCACTCGGAAGATCTCATTCAGCTCGGCGCCTATGTCTCTGGCTCCAATCCGAAATTGGATTCCAGCATCAAGGCTCGCGAGCGAATCTTAGGCTTCCTCCGCCAGAACGCAAATGAAAAAGCCAACGTGGACGAAACGCTGAAGTCTCTCGCCGAAATCGCCTCGGCCATTTAGAAGCTATGCCTGCAGAACGCGCCATGTGGGGCAGGCTCCCAGCCTGTGGGCCCATTGTTAATGGGCCCAGCTTATGAAATCCTTCCAATTCCGACTAGCCGCCGCACTCCGACTCCGCGAAGCCCAAGCTCAAATAGAACAGACGAAACTCGCCCAACTCCTCGCCGAAGAAAAAAAAATCAAAAACTTCCTCACTGCTTTGCAGGAAGAACGCCGAAGCGAACTCTCGCGCCTGCACGGTGCAACCGAAGTCTCGGCTTTAGAACTCCGCTCCCTCTCCTCATTCTTGGTGGGCTTGGAATCCCGCACGTTGGATCTGCAAAACGCCCTCGCCAAGCAATCCCGCATCGTACAAGAGCAGCGGCTCCGCGTCCTCCGCGCCCAACGCAACGTGCGCTTGCTAATCAAGCTCCGCGAAAAAAAATTGCGCGAATGGACCGCCGAAGCCGAACGCGAAATCGAAAACATCGCCCAGGACGCCTGGCTCGCCTCCCACCGTCCTCTGGTCAATCCGCAATCGTAATCGTCGGCCGCGCTTTCTGTTTCCCTGCTTCCGGACGCCATGCGCTTCCAGCGGTTGAATGCGCTGGCCGATCGGTTGCTGCTCGGTCAGGTCTTGCCCTGGAACCCAGAATCTGTCGTGAGCGGCCCGAAGCATCGCGACCCGATCAAATGCGCTTGTTAGGCATACTCCATCGAGATAGACGAGAATAACCTAGAGCTACCCGCGGGCTAGTACTTATTTGTGGCAGAGGAACTAATTTGCTATTGACCTGGTACTCTCATTCGCATATCCTACCCAAAGTTAATTGTATTGGGGAATTGCACGGCAATTCTTTTGAACCCAGTGTTTATGTGGGGGATTTGAGAGGAAACCTATGCCTTTTCATCCTCTGCCCGGACCTACCGCTTACTCCAGGCGCATACCTCCTGATCACGATCGGTCCGCACATCCGCCGGTAGACGCTGACATTGAATCCCGATATCCTGTTGTAGCCATCTGGCGAAATATCTTTCAAGGCATTTTTTCAGTGCTCGGTCGTTTAGCCTCTCTTGCTCAATTCCGAGACCATCACACCAGGCGTTACTTTCATGACAAGCTCGCGAAAGCGCTGGGGCCAGAGCAGGCCGACAACGCAATGCGAATTGCGCATGAGCTCGTCTGGAGAGACTGGATATGCGGTTCGCTGGGACAGCAGCGCTCAGATATCCTTTTGCATTTGGGCGCTTTATCGAGCGATATACAACACTCGATCACGTTATGGCTGCAATCAGAACCGTTTTAGTCTTACCCGCCCGATTCCGCCACTCACCAGGAACAAATCCTTTTTGTTAGCACCGTTAGAGCCGTTTTAGAGCTCTTGGAAAGATCATATTGTCGCCCTACACCGCAAGCTCAGGTTCACGCCGACCATAAGCCTCGGCTACGGCTCATCGAACACGTTCTCTGCTTCATTCATCGGGAATATGCGGATCCCCATCTCTCGCTTGCGACTACCAGCGCGATCCTCGGCATCTCAGAACGGCAGATTGCACGCCTTCTTAAAGCTCATACTGACATGACATTCACAACTTATGTTCGCCAATTGCGATTGCGTCGCGCTGAGGAACTTCTAACCCGCGCCAATGCAAGCATAAAAGACGTGTGCTATTCCGTCGGCTACACAGACGTGAGTTGGTTCGCGAGATACTTTAAGTCAGCGACAGGGCTAACGCCAGCCCAATTCCAACAAAGCAACCTTCTGTCTATTCCACACGAGCGCTATGGCTGATTTCGCTTGGTACTCATGTCCGAATTCGCCTAAGCATCCCTCTTTACTTGTTTCCCAAAGGTATTTACAGTCGAAGGTGTCTTCAGAACACAATCGTCCGGCACTTAAAGGATGCAATGTATGTTTTACTAGTCGCCGGATAAAGGGTTATATCGATGCCACTTCACTCACGGTTTCTCTTTTCTGTCGTGCTTACTTTAGGGTGCCTGTCAGCATCACAGGCGCCGGGTCCGACACCTATAGCGCTTAACCTTGGACAGGAGCTATCTTTCAAATTCCTTACTCCGCTGAGCGGATGGCTTCTCGTTCGCGACGGCGCGAACGGACCAAATACTTTACTTTGGACCGACGATACAGGTGCGCATTGGCAACCGATAACGCCTCTTTTAGCGCCGGGGCAGTTGCTACAGTCTGTGTTTTTTTTAGATCAATCCCGAGGATGGGCCGTGCTCGCCACCTTCAATGCCGATTCAGCCGGACATGCTGCGGTAGTGATAGCCTCCACGACCGATCAGGGGAAGACCTGGAGTGAGAAACCGCTCGTAGTAGCCTCCGAGGATTTGCTAGCAGACTACGGAGGAGGAAGAATCGTGTTTACGGACCCGGCCCACGGATGGGCAGCAATCCAGCGGATGTCAAGTTCGGCAACGGCGATAGGGGACCTGTTTGCCACTTCAGATGGAGGGCAGACGTGGACCGCACTACCGCAACCGCCGATCTACGGTCGCATCGGGTTTACGTCGCTAACACATGGGTGGTTGGTTGGAGGACCGCGTAGAAATCAGTTGTACATAACCCAGGATGGAGGTCAGCACTGGGTCCCGGCAAAGGCGCTCGCCCGACCGAACGTGGCGAGCACGAGCCAAGAAGTCAGATACGGAAATCCGGCGTTTTCAGACGATCAACACGGAATTTTGGCGATCACGTATGTGCTTAAACGCACATCCGTATTTGCAGTCTATGATACCGCCGACGGAGGCATCACCTGGAAAGCCAGCGCCTTCAGCCCCAGCATGCCGTCCACACTTGCTTCGTCTGGCTTCGATTCCACAGTTGTGAACGCATTCCGCGGAGGTCAGGGCCTGGTGACAAATATCAAGCGGCCAAGCGAGAGTAGATTTGAGCAAAACGTCGCTGCCATTCCCGCTGATTTGCCTGTCAAGGGCGGCATTGCCACTGACGGTTCCAGGACCAGCGCCGGAAATGTGGTCGACGTTAGCTTTGTCGACTATCAGCATGGCTCGTATCTATATTCCTGGAATCATTGCAGCGGCTTTAAAACTGGCTGCAGCACGATGTTTAAGCTCCTGTTTACACAGGACGGCGGGAAGACGCTGACGGATATCACACCATCAGTTCCTAATTCTTCCGTGGCTTCCTCTACGTCAACGCCGCGGCAGATACCGGAGCAGCGCTTGGCTGGCCAGCAGAGTCATGCAGGCACTGTCTCCCCCTTCATATTGTCCGGGTCAGGGACTACCAAAATTTACAATCAGCCGGGATTTGATACGTGCAATTACATGGATATAGACGACATGCAGGTCTGGTGGACCAACAGCCCGTATTATGCAGTTGGATTCTACTTGGCGGGTGGAGTTACCTCGGACCGCGTTGGCTGCTTTACTCCAGATTCTGACTGGCTTTTTCAGACTGCGTGTCAGGGATGGGATTACATGCCCATCTGGGATGATCTCCAGGCACCATGCTGCACGACGTGTAGTCAGCACATGTCTTCCGATCCCACGACGGCTGCCAACCAAGGGGCCGACTCGGCCAATCGAGCGGCAAATGCGCTCGCGAATCTGGGACTCTACGGAGCGATCGCATATTTGGACATAGAGGCCTATACACCGGACAATGGCGGCACCTGCTCACAAGCCGTTCAGGCATTTGTAGCGAACTGGGTTCTTTATATGCATTCACACGAATACCAAGCAGGAGTATACGGAAATCCGACGGACGCAGCAGCTGACTTTTTCAACGGACCGACCGTGCAAAACCCACCCGACGACATGTGGATCGCACTGTGGAATCACAACAGCACCCAAATTTACGGTATGAATCCGCCACTTGACGACAATCTTTGGAGCTCTGATCAGCGGATCCACCAATACGATCACGGTATAACGTTGACATATCAATCAGCAACGATGACGATCGATCCCGACTATATAGATGCAACTGTAACCGTCGCAAACGTCAACAGCGGCGATTGCCCCTGCGATGTCTGTGATCCTTCTTGTGCGAATTATGACCCGGCCCTGTGTCAAGGCACCTGCGACGATGATTGTGACCCGTCGTGCCCCAACTATGATCCATGCGATAGCTCCTGCTACAACTATGATCCTGACAACTGTTGTAGTGGCGATATATGCTGCGAATGCGAACAGGAGCCGGATTGCTATGACGACGATCTGTGCATCGAAAATGAGTGTTCATGTACTTATTAACGACTGAACGATGTTTTAGGAAGGGGATTAGATAAGAGATGAGAGTACTTGCTTACGCTTCAATGGTTCTGTTAGCTACAGGGCTGGCGATTTACGCGGATAGTTGTCCAGAGATTCTAAAAGACAAGCAGGCTGACATTGAGCGATATGTCGAGAAGCGCTATTCCTTGTCAGTTGAGGATCCGCTAACGATTACCGCCAACGAAGTCGTTGATGATACCTGCTATAGAAAGCTTACTTTGGAGTCATCAAGTCACACAAAACGACTCACCGTCTTCCTTTCGCCCGACCAGCGATATCTTATTTCGACCTTAATGGACTTGACGATTGATCCAGCCGTTGAGGCACAAAAGGCCAGGGCCAGAATTCAACAGGTTCTGACCGCCGATTCCTCGCCATCGAAGGGCAAGGCTGACGCGCCTGTGACAATCGTCGAGTTTTCAGATTTTCAGTGCCCTTTCTGTAGGCGGATGGCCTCGTTATTGGAGGCACTGCCGGATGCTGAAAAAGGTAAGGTCCGTATCGTTTACAAGCTGATGCCATTGCCTATGCACTCGTGGGCCAGGATGGCCGCGACCTTAGCTGCTTGCGCTGAGCAACAAGGGGATGCTACGTTCTGGCGAGTACATGACTTCTTTTTTTCTCAGCAAGCCAGCCTCCGGCCGGAGAGTATCGAGGCTGCATTCTACGAGTTTTTGAAGAACGGATCAGCCGGAATTGACGAGCAACAGATAAGAACCTGCGCGGCGAACGGAAATGCCGACCGCATAATCGCCAGAGATCTCGCGCTCGCGCAGCTACTGCATGTAAGGGCGACTCCAACCTTGTTCGTGAATGGGGAACGAGCAGTAGGTATAAGGACAGCGGAAGACTTGGTGAAGGTTATAGAGAAATTTAGTGGGGTATCGAAGCAGAGCGCCCTGTCTAGCTCGATTCAGAACACTGCCAATATGCCCGATAAGAAATCCCAATGTGAGAATACAGCAACGAGTAGCCAACCCAGTTGTGCAAGAGTGACGGCCATTCATAAGCCGTAGCGGTGTATGGCATTGAAATGGTATGCGCCTTCCCGATGGGAAGGCGCATACAAAAGGTTAAACAGACCTGGCGCTGAGTCTCAATCCGCAATCGTAATCGTTGGCCTGGCTTTCTGCTTCCCCGCTTCCGCCCGCTCAATCACCGTCCGCGCCAGCTTCTCAAACAACGTGACCTGCGTATTCGGTTCTTTCACCGTAGCGATCGGCTTCCCCGTATCGCCGCCTTCCCTCGTCTTCGGATCGAGCGGAATCTCCGCGAGCAGCGGCACTTTCATCAACTCCGCCGTTCTCGCTCCGCCGCCTTTCCCAAACACGTAAATCTTTTCTCCGCCGTGCTCCAGGTAGCTCATGTTTTCGACAATCCCGAGCACCTGCTCTCTCACCTGCTCGAACATATGCACCGCCTTGCGCGCATCTTCGAGCGAAACATCGGAAGGCGTCGTCACCACCACCGCGCCCGTGAGCGGCGTCGTCTGAATCAGCGTAAGCTGCACATCCCCGGTGCCCGGCGGCAAATCGATAATCAAATAATCCAGCTCGCCCCACTCCACGTTACGCAGAAACTGCTGCATCACGCTGTTGAGCATCGGCCCGCGCCACACCAGCGGCTTGTCTCCCGGATTCAGAAATCCCATCGACATCACCCGCACCCCATGCGCTTCGAGCGGTTGAATGCGCTGGCCGATCGCATGCGGAGTCGCGCGAATGCCAAGCATCAACGGAACGTTGGGACCATACACGTCCGCATCCAGCAATCCGGTTCGATACCCAAGTTTCGCCAGCGTAATCGCAAGGTTCACCGCTACCGTGCTCTTTCCGACGCCGCCCTTCCCCGACCCGATCGCGATGATATTTTGGACGCCGGGAATCGGCAATTTTGGCTGCTCGCCAGGAGCGTGAGGACCCATACCTCAAGCTAACACCAGGCTCGCCTGTGCCTTCAAATCGAATCCGGCAAACTCGCGCCGCTGCCATTTCGGAAAGGCTGCGGCTGCAATCATCGCAGCGTTGTCGGTGGAAAGCCCCGGAGAAGGGAAGTAGAAGCGAAATCCTCGCAAACCGTTCGCCGCACGCCGCAAGCCGCTATTGCAAGCGACACCGCCCGCCACAATTACCGATTCCGCTCCAATTTGCTCTGCGGACAGCACCGCGCGCCGCAATAACTCTTCGATGACCGTGTGCTGAAAACTCGCCAGCAGATCGAGCGTTTGCTGCGGGGTCACCGCCAGCCAGTCCTCCACATTCGCGCGCTTCATTTGCTTCCGCCGCGCAATCTCGTCTGATAAATCGTGTTGCTGCGTCCAGCGCAGCACGGCCGTCTTCAATCCGCTGAAGCTGAAATCCAGTTCGTTGCCCTTCATCTTCGCCCGCGTGAATTTCACTGCATGCGGATTCCCGTACGGAGCCAGCCGGTCGATAACCGGCCCTCCCGGATATCTGAACCCCAGCAGCTTCGCGACTTTGTCGTAAGCCTCGCCCGCCGCATCGTCGCGTGTCTTCCCAAGCAGCCGGTACTCGCCCAACTGGCGTACTTCGAACAAATGCGTGTGCCCGCCGCTCACCACTAACGCCAGAGCGGGGAACTGCACGTCGGGATGTTCCAGCAGCACGGAATGAATGTGCCCTTCCACATGGTTCACCGCAATCAGCGGAATCTTCCAGGCAAAGCACAGTGCCTTCGCGTACGTGATCCCCACCAGCAGCGAACCAACCAGTCCCGGCCCGGTCGTGACGGCAATCGCAGCCAGATCCGCAAACCGCATATTGGCTTTTTCGAGCGCCTCTCGTACCACCGGAACAATGGCGCGCAGATGCTCGCGCGAGGCGAGCTCCGGCACCACGCCGCCGTATTTCGCATGTACATCCAGTTGAGACGCCACCACGCTCGACCGGATAACCCGGCCGCTTTCGACGACTGCCGCTGCGGTCTCATCGCACGAACTTTCGATTCCTAGAATGGTGTTTTGCAAGTCTCTGATTTCAATTATCAGCTTCCCGAAATTCTGATCGCCCAGGAGCCTCTTCCGGAGCGCACCGGCTCGCGCATGCTCGTGGTTTCACGTGAAGACCGGTCGTTCAAAGACGACATTTTCGGCAATTTCAGCCAGTACATTCGTCCCGGCGACTGTCTGGTCTTGAATAACACAAGAGTTTTTCCCGCCCGCCTGCATGGCAAACGCAATAGCCTGTCCGGAGCCGAAATCGAAATTCTGCTGGTGTGCGCAACCGACGAACAGGAAACCATCTGGACTGCGCTCGTTAGGCCCGCCAAGCGCGTGCGCAAAGGCGACCGGATTCTCTTCACGGAAGAGTTCTACGCGGAAGTTCTATCCGAACAGGATTTTGGTGAGCGCACGCTGCGTTTTATCGCCCCGCATCCCATACCGGAGCTCTTCGAGCGGGTAGGCGAAACGCCTCTGCCGCCCTACATTCACCACATCCCGACAGCCAAGGATCGCGAACGTTACCAAACCGTTTTTGCCGAAAAGCGCGGCTCCGTTGCGGCACCCACCGCTGGCCTGCACTTCACTCCCGAAATGCTGGAGCAGTGCCGAGCTGCGGGCGCGGATCTCGCCTATTTAACCCTGCACGTCGGCCTCGGCACCTTCGCGCCGCTGCGGGCGAACCAGGTGAAAGACATCCACCTGCACGAAGAGTATTTCGAAGTCTCCGAAAGCGAAGCTCAGAAGATGCGCAGCGCCACACGCCTCTTCTGCGTGGGAACCACCAGCGTTCGAGCGCTCGAAACCGCCCTTCTCCGCAAGGGCCTCGAAGCCACCCGCGGCGAAACGAATCTCTTCATCTACCCCGGCTTTCACTTTCGCGGGACAGGCGCGCTCTTAACAAATTTTCACCTGCCCCAATCAAGCCTGCTGATGCTTGTCTGCGCATTCGGCGGCCGCGATCTCGTGCTGGCTGCCTACCGCCACGCCGTCCGAGAGAAGTACCGGTTCTTCTCTTACGGAGACTGCATGCTCATCGAATGACGCTGTGGCGCACGCTTCAGCGTGCCGCCGTGGCCTTCAGGCCACGGTCCAGTCGCCAAAATACTGCCGGTACGAATGCATCCCATCGGCCACGTACGCCGTCAATGCCCGCAGCCCTTCGTGCGGCGCACGCGCATCGAACAGCAAATGCCGGCCCACGCGCGCAATGTCCAGCACATTGTCTACGTGCGCTTTCCAGCTTTCCGGAGCCCAATCGATCGCGTGCGACACCACCGAAGGCACGCCCTCGGCCACGCCGTCCGCGGTCACCATGTTGAACGATTCCGTGTAGCTCGGTTGCAGCAGCAGATGCATATGCGCCACCGTCTTCCGGAAATTCGGCCACGATTGCCAGCCGTTCAGCACCAGACTGACATGCGGAAGCCCGGCAATCATCTCCTTCACCGCCAGCAGCACGCCCTCGCCGCCGCCTTCTGCGCGTCCAGCCGAAAGCCACAATTCCAGTTGCACGCGAAGGTTGCGCGCGAGCTCCAGCGCTGCCCCCGCCGCGCTCATCAGGTTCTTCAAAGGCCGCGTCGCGCCAAACACGCCGATCCGCAGCGTGCCTCCCGCAAACGGCTGGCGCGGCAAGGGATGCTCGTTCTCCAGCCAGTACAGATTCGGCAGATACGCGCACGGCGCCCCAAAAGCCGATCGCACCCAGTCGCAGAACCGGCGGCTGTTCCCCGCCAGATGAACGTTCGAGCTTCCCAGTTCGAGTTCCATCGTCTCGCGAACCAGCCGGACGCCATTGCGATCCGCCTGCAAAAATCCAACGTTCGAATGGCAGTTGACTGCGAACTGCGTCGCGGGAAACCGGTTGGCGAGCGCCTGCAGTTCGACCGTCGGAATCCACGGCGCCGAGATGATTACGTGCTCCGCGGGACTCGCTTCGAGGCGCGCGCGCAGATCGCCTGCGCTGACGATTGGCCAAACGTCAGCATGGATCCCTTCACGGCGGAGTACTTTGGCGGTGTTAATGGCCGCAACGCCTAAGCCGATGTGGCTGATATTGCGATTCGCGGCGAAATTCTTATACGCAAGAACGACATTCACGCCCCCAGCTTCGGACGCGCCTGTTGCCACGGAAGGAAGTTTTTGGAGTTATGTTGCTGATTCGAAAGCCAGATAAAATTTCTGCGCGAACTGTGACCGGGAAAATCTGCGAACCGGGCCGCAACCGCAAAGGGAGCGGTTCTTTTTTTATAGACGGTAAAAACCCTTGTCGCCCTACTCCTGTGCGGAGATCTGCTGGTCCGCATCGCGCCAGGCGCTGATCTTTAAACGGCGGCAAACCCAGCAAAGATCTTCGGTGTCGTGCGATCCTGTCAAAGGTGTACAGGCGGATCCGCAAACCGCGCATCGTTTCGCGGCCGGCGGCCGGTCACCCTGCACCGATTTCTTCGCCATCTCCAAAATGGTCGGTGAGACGATTGGTTCGGCGATCGGTTTCTTTTTCATTCTTGCTTTCACTATAAAACAATCAGCCTCTACCTGTCAGACGCGCCAACCCCCGCCTGCGTGGCGCGGAAGTTTACGCGTGGTCGCTAAGATGATGAAAGCTTCATGACAGGTATCGCATTTTTGTTCCCCGGCCAAGGCTCGCAATACGCAGGTATGGGGAAAGCTCTGGCTGAGCACTATCCGCAAGCCCGGCGCGTGTTTGAAGAAGCGGACGATGTGCTCGGATTTCCGCTATCTACGCTCTGCTTTGAAGGACCCGAAGAAGACCTGAAGAAGACTGAAAACACGCAGCCCGCCTTGCTCGCTGTGTCGATAGCAGCTTATCGAGTACTGGAACAGGAAGGGTACAAGCCGGTACTAGTCGCCGGCCATAGCCTGGGTGAATATTCGGCGCTCGTGGCAGCGGGCTCGCTGCTATTTGCCGATGCCTTGCGCCTGGTTCGCAAGCGCGGGAAATACATGCAGGAAGCCGTTCCACAGGGCGTCGGCGCGATGGCGGCCATTTTGAAGTTGCCGGAAAGCAAACTGGACGATGTCTTGTCGCAGGCTGCCCAAGGCGAAGTCGTCAGCGCCGCGAATCTGAATTCACCCGATCAGATCGTCATCGCAGGACACGCCAAAGCCGTCGAGCGCGCCATGGAACTGGCGAAAGCCGCCGGCGCAAAGCGGGCTATTCTGCTGCCGGTCAGCGCTCCCTTTCATTGCGCGCTGATGCGTCCGGCGCAGGAACGCATGAAACCGGAACTCGATGCGGCGCGCTTTGAAGATCTCTCTGTGCCTCTGATCAATAACTGGCAAGCGCGCGAGATCGGAAGTGCCGCGGAAGCACGCGAGGGCTTATATCAGCAAATCCCGAATCCGGTTCGTTGGACGGAAACCGTTCGCGCCATCGCGCAATCGGGTATTCGCCACTTCGTTGAGGTCGGTGCAGGTACCGTGCTGGTCGGGCTCGCGCGCAACATCGATCCTTCGCTGAAAGGCGTCAAGTTCAACGAACCGTCGGATCTGGAAAAGGTACGGCAAATGCTCGCTTCCTGAGGAAATCGAAACGCAGCCATCATCGCCTTTCTTACCGTCCGACATCTCCATCAAGCTCGCGATCGCCATCGGTATCGGGATGCTTGCGGGTTTGGAGCGCGAATGGTCCCAAAAAGATCTCGGTACTCGCACCTTCGCCATTACCGCGATGGCGGGCATGCTGAGCGCGCTCGCAGGTTCCGCCATCGCCTATCTCACGTTTGCCGGCGTCCTCCTGATCGTATTGCTGACTGGGCTCCGCAATCTGTCGGATCGCAAACCCATCGAAACCACCACGTCGGCGGCGCTGATTGCCACATTCATCTTCGGCGTTCTGGTCGGGCAAGGCCACCGTTACACGCCCATTGCCGGCGCTGTTGTAATGACGCTACTCCTCTCGCTAAAGCCGGCGCTGACGCATTTCGCTGGAGGCTTGCAAGTCACCGAAGTGCGAAGCGCCGTTCTGCTCGGTCTGCTGGCCTTTGTCATCTATCCGGTATTGCCGGATCGCACGGTCGATCCGTGGCAATTAGTAAATCCTCGCGAAGCGTGGCTCACCGTTGTCGTCATCGCGGCGCTCGGTTTCGCGAACTATGTTCTGTTGAAACTCTATAGTTCGCGCGGAATTTACTATTCCGCGATTCTCGGCGGATTAGTGAACAGCACCGCAACCATTGCGGAACTGTCCGGTCTGCTGGCTAATCCGGATGCAAACGCAGCCGCGCTTGCGACCATCGTTGACTTTTTGACGATCATCGCGATGTTCGTTCGCAATCTGCTGATTCTCGCGATTTTCGCCCGCGCCGCCGCGGCAGAGGCCGCCATGCCCCTGACCGTGATGGCGGCCGCGGCGCTCGTGTGTATCTGGCAGCAGGGAAGGCACGGCCGCACTCAAACTGTGGGCCTGCGGTTATCGTCGCCGCTCTCGCTGCCCAAAGTTCTGAAATTCGGCCTTATCTTCCTGGGCATCGAAATTATCGGCAATATCGGACAGCGCTATTTTGGCCACCTTGGCTTCCTCTTCGTCAGCGCGATCGGCGGCTTGGTTTCGAGCGCCAGCACGGCCGGAGCAGCCGCAACGTTAACCATGCATGGAAAAATCACGGCGCAGACCGCTGGCTTCGCGACCGTATTGACTTCGATGATGAGCGCGCTTTCGAACTTGCCGTTATTGCACCAGCAAATCCGGCAATGGACGGTGACTCGCCGTCCGGCCCTGCTTTCTTTCTGCATCGTGGCTACTGGAGTAGCCGCTATGTTTGCCGCAGGGAAATTAGGCGCGGGTTAGCTATAGATGGTACGTCACTTGCACGGGGAGGCACTGCACTAAATATGCCGTACCCTACCAGCCCCATTGCCCCTACCCTTGACACGAACCCCGGCGTCCGGCGAGACTGAGAGTTCGAGACCGCTTCAGAGGGGGTGTGTGAAGTCCTTTTCGTTTGTTTTACTTGCGCTGTGCACCGGGATGGCTTTCGCGCAGCAGACGAACACTGGCGTGCCGCTGGATACGGGTGTGCCGGCCGGCATCGTAAACAATCCGATACAGTCGATCTTCGGCGGGTTCGTCGAACGCAATTCCGTTAGCTTTTTTGGATTTGCCGATGGACTCTACGATCATGTGAGCGGCCGCCCGGGCGCGGGGGCGGACAACAGCGCCGGAGCTCTGGTGGGCGGCGGGGCCGATATCGCACATTTACTCAAGAACGGCAGCCTCGCCTTGGCTTATCGCGGAGATTACCGCGGCTATACTGCTGGCGGCATTCTCCCCTCGGGTAGCGACCAAAACTTGAGTCTCATATTCAACAAACGGTTTACGCGCCGGTGGTCGATGTGGAATTCCGAATCGATAGGGAGATACACGTACGGTGGAGGCGGTTATTACGGCCTCCAAACTTCCACTACGAATGCCGTGGTCACCAACCCGTTTAGCAATTCCGATACGTTTGTTTCGGCCGGACTAGGGGCCACTTATCAGCAGACAGCGCGCTTGAGCTATCAGGTCGGTGTGAATTTCTTTTTGACCCGTTATGGCTTCCCGGGAGCTTTCGGAACGACGGGAGGAAGCGCGTTTGTTGGAGCAAACTACCGGTTATCGGCGCGGACCAGCTTTGGCGGCACTCTTTCTTATGCTGACTACATCTATCAGCACAATGCCGGCAAGAGCCGCATGGAGAGCGCCTTTCTAACACTCACTCATCTGTTTACTCCGCACTGGCAAGGCTCTGTCTCCGGTGGTGTTACGAGGAGCTTTGCCGCTGGCACGCTTGTATTGCCGGTCAGCTTTATTGATCCCAACACGGGCCAAACGATCACGGGGTATGTGACCGGGCCTTATAACAACGTCTCCACAGTTCCCTATTTTCAAGCCAATATCAGCCATATGCTCCGCACGTCGTCATTCAGCGCCGGAGCAGGTGAAAATGTGATACCGGGAAACGGTTTCTTTCTGGCGCAGCGCGACATCTTCGTCAACGGGAATTATTCTCGCCGCGTGGCGCGCTCCATGTTGACAACCACGTTGAGCTACAACCATTTGAGTACGGCTTCGACTCAGAGTGGAAATTACACGAGTACCGCCTTGATTGTTTCATACGGATACTCATTGGGAAGGCATATCGGGACGAGCTTTCATTACATGTATCTGCACTACGGTTCTGTTGGGACGTATGCCGGCTTTAATGAAAATGAGATCGGCGCTGGACTCACGTTCAACTCGAAGAACGTCCCAATTACGCCGTATTAGTTGTCTGTCAGAAAGGCCGGCCGGTTGGCCGGCCTTTCTCATGCCCCTACGGTCGCTTCCTGCGGAATTCCGGCTTCCTTGCGCTTCTTGAGGAAGGTCATCATGGAGCGCAATTCTGCGCCGACTTTTTCAATAGGCTGGTTCTTCGCAGCGTCGCGCATCGCAAGGAAGTTCTTCCGCCCCGTGCGATTCTCTTCGAGCCAAGTCCGAGCAAACTCGCCCGACTGGATCTCGCTCAGAATCTTCTTCATCTCCGCGCGAGTTTGCTCATTCACAATGCGCGGCCCGCGCGTGTAATCGCCGTACTCGGCCGTGTCCGAAATCGAGTAGCGCATGTAATTCAAGCCGCCCTCGTAGATCAAGTCCACAATCAACTTCAGTTCATGCAGACACTCGAAGTACGCAATCTCTGGCGCGTATCCGGCATCGGTCAACGTCTGAAATCCGGCGCGAATAAGTTCGCTGACGCCGCCGCACAGCACGGCCTGTTCTCCAAACAGATCGCTTTCGGTCTCTTCTTTGAACGTCGTCTCGATCACGCCGGCCTTTAGACATCCGAGCGCGAACGCATACGCCAGCGCATTTTCGAGCGCCTTCCCCGACGCATCCTGCGCAATCGCTACCAGCGCGGGAACGCCCACGCCTTCCACAAACAGCTCGCGAACGCGGTGCCCGGGCGCTTTCGGAGCAATCATCGAGACATCGACATCGGCCGGAGGCTTGATCTCGCCGAAATGGATGTTGAAGCCATGCGCGAACATCAGCGTCTTGCCCTTTTTCATGTGTGGCGCAATGTCGCTGCGGTATATATCGCCCTGCACATGATCGGGCATCAGCAGCATGATCACGTCGGCGGTCTTTGCCGCATCCGCTACGCTCAATACCTGCAAACCCGCCGCTTCCGCTTTCGCTTTGCTCTTGCTCCCGGCGTGTAATCCGACGATAACGTTTAAGCCTGAATCCCGCAGATTCAGCGCGTGCGCATGCCCCTGGCTGCCGTAGCCAATGATGGCAATGGTCTTTCCTTGAAGCGGGGCAAGGCTCCCGTCCTGTTCATAAAAACGCTTTGGCATAGTCTCCTTTGAGGTTATGACCCCTCGCTCGCGCTCAGGGTTCTGTAGTCAGCTCGAATGCTTCTTCGGGCGCGGCGCCGCGCGGTATGGGCGGCGATAAGCGCAGTTTCTTATTCTCAAGCGACATCGATACAACGCCAGAACGGGTCACTTCGATATCCCCGTAGCTTCTCATCACGTCGATGAATTCGTCCAGTTTCTCCGGGTCGCCTGTCGCTTCGAGGGCGAAGCCTTCTGTGGTTGAATCCACCACGCGCGCCGTGAAAATCTCGGCTTCCCTCAGAACTGCCGTACGGTTTTGCTGAGTCGTACGCACGCGCACCAACACTAACTCGCGATTGACTGCCGGTGCTTCGGTCACATCGGTGGCTTGCAGGACGTTGATCAGCTTATTCATCTGCTTGATCACCTGCGCCCGGATCTGCGGCTCCACATCCACGGTGATGGTCATGCGCGAGAGCGTCGGATCGAGCGTGCGCGCGACCGTCAGCGACTCAATGTTATAGCCGCGCTGGCTAAGAAGTCCCGTGACGCGCATCAGCGCGCCCGGTTTGTTCTCCATCAATAAAGAAATGATCTGTTGCACGGAAAACCTCTTACACTTCTACCGGCTGCGGCGGACGCAGCACCATTTCATTAATGGCTCCTCCGGCTGGAACCATCGGGAACACGTTTTCGTTCGGAGAAACCTTCACGTTCAATAGATACGGTCCGGGTTCGTGAGCGGCTTCCGCAAGCGCCTTGGGCATCTCCTCCACTTTCTCTACGGTCTTGCCTTTGAAACCGTAAGCCGCGGCGAGCTTCTCGACATCGGGGAAGCAGGTGAGATCCACCTGGCTCAGCCGGTTGTTGTAAAACAACGATTGCCACTGGCGAACCATTCCGAGATACCCGTTGTTCATCACGATGATCTTGATCGGCAGCGAATGATTCATGATCGTGGCAAGCTCCGGAATCGACATCTGGAAACCGCCATCGCCCACGATCGCGAAGACGAGCTTATCCGGCCGTGCAAACTGCGCTCCGATAGCCGCTGGAAGACCAAAGCCCATCGATCCGAGCCCGCCCGAATTAATCCACAGCCGCGGCTCATTGAACCGGATCAACTGCGCGGCCCACATCTGGTGCTGGCCCACATCGCTCGTGACAATCGCCCGCCCGCCCGAGAGCCGGTCGATCTCAGCCATCAAGTGCTGCGGCTTGATCTCCGTCGCGGATGTTTCCGCAACCAGCGGATGTTCCTCTTTCCACTCGCGAATCTGTTTCCACCACGCTTGCCGTGCCTGTGCGTTCTTCGCTTGCATGCTCGGCGCAAGCTCTTTCAACTCTGCGACGAGCTTGGGAACGACGCGCTTGACATCGCCAACGATCGGCAAGTCCGCGTGCCGGTTCTTGCCGATTTCAGCGGGATCGATATCCACGTGAATCACCTTGGCATGCGGAGCAAAGGCCGCGAGGCGTCCGGTGACGCGATCGTCAAAGCGCACACCCAGCGCGATGATCAGATCCGTGTTGGTCATGCCCATGTTGGCGGCGTAACTGCCGTGCATGCCGGGCAGGCTGATGAAGTTGGGATGCTCGGCCGGCAGCGCACCCAGCCCCATAAGGGTGCATACAGTGGGAGCATCTAAAAGCTCCACCAGAGCTCGCAGTTCGTCGCTTGCATTTGCCGCGACGATGCCGCCGCCAGCATACACAAACGGCCGTTCCGCTTCCCACATCATCTGAGCGGCGCGCCGAATCTGGCCGCTATGCCCTTCGCTATACACTTTGTAGCCGGGCAGATGGATCTCGGTGACGGGCGTGTAGTGGGCTTGTGCCTGAAACGCGTCCTTGGTAACGTCGATGAGCACGGGTCCCGGCCGGCCCGAGGCTGCTATATAGAACGCTTCGTGCACCACCTGCGGCAGTTCGCTCACGTTCTTCACCAGGAAATTGTGCTTAGTTGCGGACCGCGTAATGCCGAACGTGTCCGCTTCCTGGAACGCGTCGCTGCCCATCAGCTTGCTCGAAACCTGGCCGGTTAGCGCCACAATCGGAATGGAATCCATCATCGCGTCGACGAGTCCGGTTACCAGGTTCGTCGCGCCGGGTCCGGAAGTAGCGCAACACACGCCGACCTTGCCCGTAGCACGCGCGTAGCCCTGCGCCGCGAACGCTGCATTTTGTTCGTGACGCACCAATACGTGGCGGATCGGGTAATCGTACAAAGCGTCATACAACGGAAGCGTGACACCGCCGGGATATCCGAATATGCAGTCCACGTTCTCACGCCGCAAGCAATTCAACAGGATCTTTGCGCCCGAAAGCAGATTCGACGACATGGCTTCGAAAGATAAGCTCCTTAAATACCAGCCCCTCACTTACGGTCAGGGTTCTGTAACGATGTTCTCAAATGAAAAGGGCCACACGGCCGGTTTGGTATCCCGCCGCGTGGCCCTCGATCTTCAGCGCGTGAGCCGTCAGGCGGTACCGTTCAGTACCACGACGACGAGCCCTACCACTGCAACAAGCCGGTTCATATGCGGACCACAGCCAAGCTTTGCCCGGTCAGGCATCGCTCAAGGCTGTATGAGAACCAAGTTAGCCTAAAAGCAATTTTTATGCAAGAGAATGCAAATATAAAAAGTATAAATGTCTAGGCGAGACGAGCCAGTATTTGTTCCATGATGTCTTCGGTCATTTCCACAAAGCCCGCCAGCAACTTTACGAGAGGTATAGAGTCCGCGATACCAATGCGGCACGGGATGGTGGCTTTCGCGCCGGGCAGAATGGCGATGGTGTTCAGCAGAAAGCAGTTCGCGATGAGCCACGATTCCACCAGGAATTGCCAGCGGAGCAGTTCGTATTGCTTTAAGATGGCCGCATCTTCGGAAGTCGGCGGGCGGTCGGCTCGCAGATTGGGTTCGGTGAGCGCACGACCCAGCCATAAACGATACTGGCTGGCCCAGTCGATGAGATATCCCAACGCCTGCTTTCGCGTCCAAGGGCGGCGGTGAAGGCGGGCATTTCCGTAGGCGGCCGTGTAGCGGTCCATCACTTCGAACGCGTTCGAGAGTACGCGCCAAAGGTCCTGGTGAACCTTGGCGAATTCGGGATCGGGGTTCCCCTCTCCTGCCTCGTCAAGCCAGACCTCTACCATATCCAAACCCCGACTGGCGGATGGCGGGTCCGGTTCTTTGCGCAGGCGCTTGCGAACGCTTTCCAGCAATTGATCCAGATCGCCGAACTCTTCCTGAAGAAAAGTGAAGGCAATGCCTTCATCAAGCCGCAGAATGCCTGCCAGCATGTGTCCGCACTCAATCTGTTCGTGCAGTCGTTCGGCTTCTTCGGCTGCATAAGCGAGTGCGCGTGTCGCCGGGAGGCTCATTGGCAGATCGACGTTTGCGGCGATCTTCGGTTGACCTCCGCTCTCGCGCAAGAGCCTGCCTCGTAGCGCTTCCGCCGCACCGGTTTTCAATAGAATCCGCACGACTGCGCATTCGCGCAGTAGCCCCAGCAGCAGATGCTCGGGCCCAATGAAAGGCGAACCAAGAGTTCCCGCCTCATAGCGGGAAAAAAAAATCACGCGCCGCGCCTTCTCCGTGTAACGCTCAAACATAAACCGATTGTGCGCTCAATTCTTCTCCGCCGGTCGTACGCTTCTCCAGTTTGCAACGAAGCGGCGGTCGAGCGATAGATCTTTGCCCGTGACCACGATGTAATTGGACATCCGGTTGTCCCGGTCGTCGAAATAGGAAAAACGGATCCGGCCTTGATGCGAATTCCCGAGTCCGATCTCCTGCATCAGGCGCGCCGATACGCGATACGTCACCGCCCCCGCGAGGATGCGGCGCCATTCAATCCCCACTTCCAGGCTAGGCTCGGGCAACTGCACCGCGAGTAGCCTGGTAATTCGGCCTTCGACGCGAGCCCCTTTCGGAGCAATCACGACCTTGTTCCGGCGAAGAGGCTGGTCCAGCGCGCCTTCCACTTGATCGCCCACCCAGTTCGATTTCGCGTCGATCTTTGACGCGAGGCGGATCCGCAAGAGCAAGCCTCGCGGCAGATCTTCGATTCGCGAGCCGTGGGCGGCCTGTGGATCGGATGAGGATGCCGAGTCGTCAAAGTGTAGCGTGGCTTCACCGGAAAAGGTCCGGCAGTCCTCGTATTTGGTTTGGGTTTCCTGCTGGCCTCCATCGCGCTGCAGCATGGTGGTGATCACTTCTCCGGGCAGCAGGAACACAGACCCGCCCAACTCCACCTGCCGGTAATTTGTTCTGATTTCGATGGAGCAGAGATCGGTTTCGCGCGGCAATTGATCGGTAACGGTTCGCAGCGAGAGCAGATCGCCGCTGCTCCAGTTGACGCTGAATCCGCCCGTGTAACCGGTGATGAAATGCATCCGTCCGGAGTGCACTTCGTAATCGCTCATCTTTTGCGGCATGGTGAACTTGAATTCTGCGCGCCTATAGCCGTCCTGGTTGACCGTTCCGGTGAAAAGGTAATGGCCACGCGCCTTTCCGAAGATGGCTGCGAGAAACGTGGAGAACATGCCGGAGCCGATCGGTCCGTATCCCACCAGGTCATCGAGTCCGGTATCATGAAACTGCTTCTCGCCGTGCCAGGAATAGATCTCGCGGCCGCCGGAAACACCTACGTCGAGACGCAAACGGTCCCGCGTGTCGAGTACAAGATTCGCGCCGTTTTCCGGATTCCAGCATGCGGCCCGATTCTTGAGCCTGGGTACAAACGTCTCACGCTCGACGGTCTCCACGCACGTGTAGCGCGGGGCGTTCTTCACCGAAGCGACGACCTTTTGCCGTACGCGGTTGAACAGGGCTTGCGCGGGGGTATCCGGCGTAGCGGCGGAGAGAGCGGAGCAGAGGAGGAGGGCAACGACCGAGTTCTGAGGGCGCTTACGCTTCCGGCTCGGTTTGAGCACTGTACATATCCTCGGCCACCAGCGGCATGCCGGGCTCCATTGCCGATCGCGACTCAACGTTGTATCTGGTGCGCGATTCAAACAATTTTTCTACTTCCTTCCGGGGCAGCGGCTGCGCGCCTCCCAGCAGTTCGGCTACCAGTGTAATGCGGGCGAAATGTTCCACGGTTTCCATGCGGAAATACGCTTCCCACACATCTTTGCCATACGACGTGCAGCCGTGATTCTCCAGGAGCAGCGCGTCGTAGCGCGGCACCCAGGGGCGCATGCCGTCGCTCAGCGCCGGAGTTCCCGGCAAGCCGTAGGACGCGAGCGGCACAGCGCCAAGCTGCACGATCACTTCCGGCAGCAGGGCTTTGTCCAGGGCGCGTCCGGCCGCCGCAAAACCAGTGGCGACCGGCGGATGCGCGTGCACAACGGAGCGCACATCCGGCCGCAGCGAATAGACCGTGATGTGCATCAGGATCTCGCTCGTGCGCTCGCGGCCGCCCTCCACTTTGTTTCCGTTCATATCGCATACGATGAGGTCTTCGGCCGTGACCATGCCTTTGCTAATCGCGGTTGGCGTGCACAGAATCCGATCTTCGCGGAGCCGGATACTCACGTTTCCGTCGTTCGCCGCGACCCAGCCTTTTTCGTAAATCCGTTGGCAAACCCGAACCAGGTCTTCGCGGTCGCGCTCCTCGGCCCTGTCCATGGAACTCCGATTCTAACAATTAGATAGCTGTCAGCTTACAGCTTTCAGCTCTCAGCTTTTCAGTGTTCGTTGTTAGGAGAGGTTGGTTTAGCTGAAAGCTGATAGCTGATGGCTAAGAGCTGATAGCTGACGGCTGATTGCTGATAGCTGATGCTTTTTTCGTCCGGCCGCTACAATTAGACGGTGGAAAAACGGCGCATGTGCCCGAATTGCCGGGCATTCATCAGCATGTCCGATCGTGTCTGCCCGTACTGTCATGTCCAGCTCGGGCCGCGCGCTATCGACATACGTCCGAGCCAGCTTGCCGCTTCGTTTGTGCCGCGCGGAAATCAGACGGCGATCGTTATTCTCCTGATCAATGTTGCGTTCTTCATAGCAGAGCTGGTGCTGAGTTATCACTTCACCAGGAGCATGGAAATCAGCGGCCAAGTCGGCATTCTGCTGGGCGCCAAGTATGGGCCGTTTATTCGCGCGGGCCAATGGTGGCGCCTGATTACGGCCGGTTTCCTGCACGGCGGGTTCATGCACATTTTTATGAACGGCTGGGCCATCATCATTCTCGTCACCGAAGTGGAGCAATTCTATGGCACGAGTCGTCTGATCGTCGCCTATATTTTCTCCACGATCACGGGTTTCTATCTAAGCTATGTTTGGGCTCCGTTCAGCCTTTCGCTCGGAGCCTCCGCGGCTTGTTTCGGCCTGTTCGGCATCATGCTCGCCATGGGAGTGCGGCAGCGGGCCGATCCGCTTGTCCAAGCTGTGCGGGCGTATTACATGCAGTGGCTGATCATTGGGCTGGTGCTCAGCCTGATGCCTGGCGTCGATTTGGCCGCCCACATCGGCGGGCTCATCGGCGGTTTCATTATTGGGGTGCTGGCAGGGCTCCCGGGTCTTCCCGGCAGCCCGCGCGAAACGCTTTGGAATACTTTGGCGTGGGTTGCGGTGGCGATTACGATCTATGCGTTCGCGCGCGATTTCCTGTTCTATCCCGAGCTGGTGAGGCGTCTAACGAGTACCTGAGGTTGGAAAGCGCAGGCGGAAAAAAGCCTGACGCGTGACTGTGGGACAACTGCTCTTCCTGCGAGGGGCCAGACAAGTTCTAACTCTGCGTGGCTCTAGTGGTGTCCGCCGCGGCGCCGCTCTCGACGATTTAGCCGTGATTGAAGATGGTTCGCTGCTCATTCGAGATAGAGTCATCGAAGCGGTCGGCTCGACACGCCGGCTCGAAAATCTGAAAGAAGCAAGGAGCGCCATCGAGGTCCCGGTGGGCAACTCCATCGTGATGCCTGCCTTTGTCGACTCCAATTTACAAATCAATCTGGTTGACGAGCCGGGCTCCGCGGCCCGCCGCAAACGCCGGAGCATGGGCGACTTCTACGACGAGAGCCTCACGCTGCTGCGCTCCTGTCTGCAATATGGAACGCTCACGGCACAGGTTCGCGCGAGCGCCGGCACGGGCGATCTGCGCGCCGATGTCTCGGTTTTGCGGCGCCTCGCTGCGATCGGCGATAATCCTATCGGCATGGTGCGCGCCTGGCGAATTGATGAGTTGCCGCACAGCACATCACCCGGAAAATTCGACCAGGTTCTCTCCACTCTCCGAAATCGTGAATTCGCGCATTGCGTCGATGTGGCGGCGGGAACCTGCAACGCGCTAAAGGGCTCTGCTGTGCTCAACGCCCGGGAGCCGGCGAACCTGACGCGGATCAATCTGACGTGGAATAGCGATCCCGCTCTCGATCTTTCGCATCTGCTGGCACGTTATCACCCGGGCTGTGTCTTTTGCCCCTCTCGCCTCAGCGCAAAGGACATCGCTATACTCTCGAATACCGCGAGCGTAACCATCTTCTCGCCCGGCGTTGATCTGCTTTCTGGTAACTCCGGTCACGGCCTAAAAAAGCTGGTGAGCGCCGGAGGGGCCGTGGCGCTCTCTACGGGCTATCATTCCCGCCTGGCTCCCGCTTTTAGTATGCAAGCCGTGCTCACGCTGGCCGTGTTGTGGCAAGGACTCAGCGCCGAGCAAGCCATTACGGCGTGCACCATCAACGCGGCGCACGCGCTGGGCCGCGGTCATCTCACCGGCACTCTGGAAGCAGGCAAACGCGCCGACCTGTTGGTGCTAAACGTCCCCGACTACCGCGAAATTCCCCGGCGCTTTGGTATTAATCACGTTGTGATGGCAATTCGGGAAGGCAATGTGGTATTCAACCGGACGCGTTGGAAAGTGAGCGGCGCCTGACTCCTCCGCTCATCGAGTGCGTGCCGAATTTTTCGGAGGGGCGCGACGTCGCTCGCGTGGATGCGATCGAGCAGACCATCCGCGAAGTACCCGGGGTGCTAGTTCTACATCGGACTAGCGACCCCGATCACAACCGCAGCGTGATTACGTTTGCCGGGCGCGCGGAAGGAGTGGTGGAAGCGGCGGTGCGTGCAACCGGGCGGGCATCGGAACTCATCGATCTCAATCAGCATGAAGGCGTGCATCCGCGGCTCGGCGTGCTCGACGTATTACCGTTCGTGCCGCTGGCCGGAGCGACTCTGGAAGATTGCATAGCACTCGCGCGGCAGGCGGGCCAGCGCATCTGGAGCGAATTAGGGATTCCGGTTTACTTTTATCAGGCTGCTGCCTTGCGGCCGGATCGAACCCACCTTGAGGATGTCCGGCGCGGCCAGTTCGAGGGATTGCGTGAAGCCGTTTTTGCCGATCCGGAGAAGAGACCCGATCTCGGCGGCCCGGCATTGCATCCCACAGCAGGCGCGGTGATTGTGGGAGCCCGTAAATTTCTGATTGCGTATAACATCAATCTCCGAACTACCGAGGTGAGCATCGCCAAAGCCATCGCACGAAAAATTCGCGCAAGCAGCGGCGGACTGCCTGCCGTGAAAGCCCTCGGATTGCCGCTGCTTTCTCGCGGCCTGGTGCAGGTTTCCATGAATCTCACCGATTTCGAGCAGACTCCCGTTCATCTCGTCTTTACCGAAGTCTCCCGTCTCGCAGCGGAGCATGGCGTGGAAGTGGAAGAAAGCGAGTTGATCGGGCTGATGCCGCGCAAAGCGCTCGAAATGGCGGCCGCAGGTTTGCTGAAGCTCTCGAACTGGGATTCGGAAAAGGTGATTGAGAACCGGCTGGAAGCGCTGCTGGGTGAGTGAGCGGGAATTGTGGCGCGGAATCCCCGGTTCCGCAGTCAACCCCGCCTAATTACCTGATCGGTCCTTGCGTATTGGCTACCATTGAGTACCGAAAAATGTCCAATGCTCATCTACTGCATTGACTGTTGCTGGCTGGAGGGCGGCACTAAACCCTTGATGCGCAGATAGGTCACTATATTGCCGTAGTGCTCCATATTGTGCGCGACGTTAAAGTTGAGAATGCTGAGCTTTGGCGCCGGATGTCCGAAGAAGCTGACCACTTCTGCGGCCTGCGCATCGGTCATTTTGTTATAAGCCTGATCGCAGTACGCGAAGGCCTCTTTCAAAGCTTGAATGAGATCGGCCTTGCTGGTTTTGCTCTTCTCGATTCCAGGCGGTTGCTTGCCGTCGCCCACAACGGCCGAACAGAACTCATATTGGGCGTCGGCCACATGCCCGATAAGCTGCCCGAAGTTCCGAACGGTCGAGACCGGCTTGAAGGAATAGTTCTCTTCCGGCATCTCTTCGGCTGACTTCAATACGTCATTTTTCGATTGGCCGTACATGTATTTTGTAGCGGCGCTTAAAGGATTGTGGGTATGCGGCGTTTCGGCGCCGGATTGCGCAAAGGTCTGTACAGTGGCCAGACCGAATATCAGGAACAGCTTTTTCATGTGAGAGACTCCCGCTTAGATAACGAAACAGGAGTATCAGCAGTTCGCTCGTTTTGTCAAGCTGGCTCAGTACAATCGGGTCGTGGCCAAGATTCTGATGGTGGGTTCGGAAGCCGCTCCGTTTGCAAGCACAGGCGGGCTGGCCGACGTGCTCGGGGCGCTTCCGAAAGCGCTCGTGGAAGCCGGAGAGGAGGTCGCGGTGACGCTGCCGGGATATCGCGCGGCCGCAATTCCTGAAGCCCGCACCATTTATGAGCGGCTGCAATTTCCGGTTGGCCCGCACGCCTACAGTGCCGATATTGCCGAATCCGTGCAGGACGGCGTGCGCTACTTATTTGTGCAGATTCCCGGGCTCTACGAAGGGGACGGTTTATATGGCGAAAGCGGGGGCGATTACCCGGACAATCATTTGCGCTTCGGCGCACTCTGCCAGGCCGCGCTCCGGATTACCCACTACATCTTTGCACCGCAGATCCTGCACTGCCATGACTGGCAAGCGGGGCTGGTTCCGGTATTGCTGAAGCACGTCTATAGCGGCCATCCCAGCTATTTGGACATTAAGACCGTATTTACGATTCACAACCTGCCGTACCAGGGGCTGTTTCCGCGAGAGGCTTTGGCAGATCTCGGTCTGCCAGACACGCTGTTTCGCCCGGAGATTCTGGAGCTGAAAGGCGGCATCAGCTTTCTAAAAGCGGCGCTGACGACGAGCGATGTTCTGAACACCGTCAGCCCGCAATATGCCAAGGACATTCAGACGCCGGAGTATGGGTTCGGGCTCGATTCCGTTCTGCGGGCGCGGTCTAAAGACCTGAGCGGCATTCTGAACGGAGCGGATTACCGGTCCTGGGATCCGGCCACCGACACGGCGATCGCGCAGCAATACGATCGCGACCACCTGGGGGGAAAGCAGGTTTGCAAACGGGCCTTGCTGGAGGAGCTTGGCCTGCCTGCGGCGCGCTTGGAGCGGCCTTTGATCGCGATCATCTCGCGATTCGCCTGGCAGAAGGGACTCGATCTGCTGACGACAATCCCGCATGAGTTGGCGCGCGAGGACGTGTCCTTGGTGGTGCTGGGAAGTGGGGAACAGCCGCTCGAAGACTTTTTCCGGTGGTTCGCGGCCGCTTATCCGGACCGCGTGGCTGTGCGGATCGGGTATGAAGACGAGCTGGCGCATCGTGTCCAGGCCGGAGCGGACATGTTTCTGATGCCAAGCCGGTATGAGCCCTGCGGTCTGAACCAGTTGCACAGCCTGCGGTATGGGACGCTCCCGCTGGTGCGAGCCACTGGTGGGTTGGAGGACACGGTGGACGGGAATACCGGGTTCAAGTTCTGGGGCGCGAACTCGCATGATCTACTGGAATGTATCCGGGCCGCTCTGCGCGTCTATGGCACGCCTCGCTGGCGCGAGATGATGCGGGCTGCCATGCAGCGCAGCTTTTCCTGGAGCGCGTCCGCGGCCGAGTACAGCAAACTGTATCGCGTCGTGCTGGCCGGCAGCGAACGGCCTTTGAATCAAAATTCGCAAAATGATCATCAAGATATAGGAGAGAGATTGAAATGGCAGGCAACAACACGCTGACTTTCACAGATGATTCGTTCGATAAAGAGGTACTGAATTCGGATGTACCGGTCCTGGTGGACTTTTGGGCCGAATGGTGCGGGCCGTGCCGCATGATGGGGCCGACGGTGGACCAGGTCGCTTCCGAATACGTAGGAAAGGTGAAAGTCGGGAAGTTGGACGTCGACTCCAATCAGCAGACCGCGTACCGCTACGGAATCCGGGGCATTCCCACCCTGCTGCTGTTCAAAGGCGGGCAGATTGTGGAGCAGAAGGTGGGAGCGATCGGGAAGCCCGAGTTCCAGAAGATGCTCGATAAGCACGTGGGCGCGCCGGTTGGCAGGTAATCAGTTTCAAAGTTGCACGAAGGGCGCCGTGAAATGCGGCGCCTTTCGTGTGTAAGAGCGGGTTCCTTTCAATCGCAACTCAAAGCACGCGCGTTGGGATCGGCAATCCACATTTGTGCGTTCCGAAGATCGAACGCAATGGGGAACTTCGATAGAATAGCGCGCCCGATGGTTGCCTGGTAAGTATTGCCAATGATTCCAAACAGTTGGTCGTCGTAGCGATTGAGCGCCGCCGAAGTGCAGATCGTGCGTCCCGCGAAAGTCACGAAGATTGACCCGACGAAAAACAGCCGCTCCTCATCATACTTCCTGTCCGTTGCGACACCGGGAATATAGAATCGCTTGCCCCGCCGCTCGGAATCGATGAGTCCTTCGATTGTTTGGCTTGCGATTACTGCGCCAGGATAAAGCGGATCAATCAACGCCGTAACCGGACGATTGTTTAGCGAAAAGCTGTCCGCCGCCCAGATCTCGACTGAAGCGAAGTCGCCTTGGCGTGCGCGCACTAATTTCCCGCAGCCGCTCGGGCAGCCAGATTTCGGAGAATAGCCATTCCAAATACGAAGCCGTTGATGCGGCAGGTCGAGAACAAAGAGCCGGTCTGCGAATGCGCGCAACGATAATCCTCCATCGCCGCCCGCAAATTCATTCCGGCCTATTTGCGCTAGGGATTCCTCGCTCGTAGGATCGACCACAACAAAGCGGTCCGTCAGAACCACAGAGCCCATCTGCGCACGGCCGCTGATCCCGAGATGCTGATTCCTCACCGCGGATGTTGAGACGTAGGATGCCAAGCTCGAAAAGTCGAGCAGCAGCCGTATCGGGGGCCCTTTCTCCAAACGAGCCTGAATACAGGGCAGACCAGAACAACTCAGAATTGGAACGTCGGAAAAAGCATTCCCGGCAGCTACGCAGCGAGTTAGACCCGCGCACAGTGCCAGATAGATAAACGCCTTTGAATACGGCGTACGCATTTCATTTCCAATCAATCCTAGCGCTGTCTAGAAGCTCTGATTGATTCGCCAGCCGGCCCCGGCAGATGCTGGGTCATGCATCTTAGTACTCTGACTCGGAATTGCGCTGACGTATCCGACAACCGCTTGCTGGCGCGCGCGGCTCAGTACCGAGCCACGATCGCAAGGGAGTGTTCTCTCTCCAAAACGTGACCGAACTTCTGAAATGGCGTACTAAGCTACTCCCCACCCTCGAAAGCAGATCTCGGGAGTTCCGACTGGCGAGCCATAACGAATCTATTTTTTTCCAGAATCTGACACACCTCCGAGCCCGAAAGGACCCGGAGTTGAGCCAACCGGCACCTCAACCTGTGTCACAAAAACTTCACTGTGAAAGCGCCTATTGAGCTCGGACGGTGATGCTGTTTCGAAAAATAATGTGAGTGCTTCGATCAGGTTTGTCCGCGCCTCCTCGATCGAAGCACCTTGGCTCGCAATGTCCAGTTCCGGACACAGCGAGACGAAACCGTCGCCCTCACGTTCAATGATCGCGGTAAGTCGCTTCTGTGACTTCATAGTCCGAGTCTAATCTAGCCAGAGGTCCAACACGGGATGTATCTGCTAAATGGTCCTTTCCGGTGATACGCTGTGGGCATGCGCCGGTCCGCGATTTTGCTCGCGCCGTTACTGATGCTGGCGTGCGCCGCCGCAGAACCGGAATCCTTGGGCGACGCACTACACGCGGCGGTTCGCGCGAACGATCTTGCCAAAGTGCAAATCCTAGTCGCAGCCGGCGCGGACGTGAATGCGCGCGACACGCTGGGCAGCACTCCGCTATTGGATGCAGCGTGGGCCGGAAACCTGCCAATCGTTGAATTCCTATTAGCACATGGCGCAGATGTGAACGCCCGGCATAGAGAGGCGGGTTCGACTGCTCTGGAGTATGCGGTCCTGACTGCCCGGGCTACGTTGACCAAAACGCTCCTTCAGGCCGGGGCGCGCGTGGACTTTCGCTATCGCGACGGGCAAACTGTACTGCATGCCGCGGCGGCACGCGGCAGCTTACCTGTGGTAGACCTTCTATTGAAAGCGCATGCCGACGTGAAGGCGGTGGATGCGAGCGACGACACGCCGCTGGATGACGCCGTGCTTCACGGGCAGACTCCAGTTGTGACGACGCTCCTGGCCCACGGAGCAGACCCGAACCGTACGCACGAGGTGAATGGACGAGGTCCGCTCGACGAAGCATGTATGAAGGGATATGCGGCGCTGGTTGGACCTCTCGTGAATGCGGGAGCGAACCCCACCGCACGTGACCGCTCCGGCCAGACGCCGCTGGATTTGGCCCTGGCTTATAAAAACGGAAACGTGGTAGCCGCGCTGTTACGTGTGGGCCTGCATTTGAGCGAATCGGAACGCGCAGCCGAGGAAGCGATGGAATCGGCGACCTTGCGCGGCCAAACGGAAATTGCCCGAATTCTGATTGAGAGCGGCCTGGATATCAACAAGCCGACGGGCGCCGGCTCCACGTATCTCAATGATGCAGCCTTGAAAGGGCAGAAGGGCATGGTGCAGCTTCTGCTCGACCACGGCGCTCGCCTGGACGCCCGCAACCAAACGGGCGGCACGCCGCTGCACGATGCGGCGATCAGTGGCAATGTGGACGTGATCCGGCTGCTCCTGGACCGCGGCGCACGCATCAATTCGGCCGACACGGATTCCGGGGCGACTCCCCTGATGGTCGCAGCGTCTTTGGGCCGCTCGCAGGCGGTGGCAGTCCTTCTGGACCGGGGCGCCAACCCGGGGCTGCGCGATTTTGCCGGACATACCGCGCTCGATCGGGCGAAAGAGACCGAGGACAAGCAGACCATCCAGCTTCTGGAATCGGCTGTAGCGGGGAAATCGTCGAGCCAGTTGGGCGTGCATCACAGCTGAGCAGCCAATCCGCGCCGCAGACGCAAATCCTTTCTAATGTTTTGGGCTGTTTTTGCCGATACGGTAAGTGATCGGAAGGAACAGCTTTGGGACGCAGTCGACGAGTATTTAAGATTTTTGTGGCGGATTCGCACGCGCTTTTCCGCCGGGGGCTCTGCGCTCTTTGCGCGGCCGAAAGCGACCTGCAATTGGCCGGGGAGGCTGCAAGCACGGCGGAGCTGCCGGATAAGATCCGTGAGACCACCCCGGATTTGCTGGTGATCGACCTGGGAATGGTTGACGGCGAAGGAGAGCGCGATCTATTTGCGATGCGCCAGGCGCATCCGGCGCTCGGGATTCTCTTCCTGACCCGAGAAGACGGGCCGCTCGAATTGGAGAAAGCCGTTATGGCGGGCGCTCGCGGCTACATGACCAAAGGAAGCACGCCTGGACAGTTAGTGGCCGGTATCCGGCAAGCCTTGCTGGGCGATTACCGGCCGCATTCGCTCTCGCGCACGGTCCCCGACTTACGCGCGTTGGAAGACTCGAACCAGGAATACGCGCCTAAGACTTTACTGACTTCACGTGAGCAGGAAGTGATGATGCTGCTGGCCGAAGGACGGACTGTGCGCGAAGTCGCGGTTGATCTCGCGCTGAGTGTGAAGACGATCGAGGCTCATAAGTTAAATCTGATGAGGAAGCTGGATATCCACGACCGCGCTTCGCTGATTGAGTATGCAGTGAAGCAGGGGATGGTGGCCGTGCCGGCGTAAGTTGCTCAATGTCCGACGTGTGAGTCGAGGCATCTGTTCCTGGACGCGCCTCGCACTGGCAAGCGGCCGGCCGGAGCCGGTCAACATTGTGTCAGAAGAGGCTATTATGCCCACATGCAACTTGAGCATCTTGGAATCCAGCCTCGCATTCACGAGAGTGCCAGAGTTGCGCCGAATGCAGTGATTTGTGGAGACGTCACTATTGGCGCAAATTGCTCCATTGGGTTTGGCGCAGTTCTGACTGCAGAGAGCGGTCCGATCGCAATCGGCGACGATTGCGTGGTAATGGACACAGCCGTATTGCGTGGGGTGCGAAGTAACCCATTAAAGATAGCGAATCGTGTACTTGTAGGCCCGAGAGCATATCTGAGCGGCTGCGAACTGGAAGACGACGTGTTTCTGGCAACTGGAACAGCCGTTTTCAACGGAGCAAGGATCGGAACAGGTTCAGAGGTGCGGATCAACGGAGTGGTCCATGTCCGTACTGTGCTGCCACCCAACACAACTGTACCCATTGGGTGGATTGCGCTGGGCAACCCGGTCGAGATTCTTCCTCCGGATCAACACGAACGCATCTGGTCAGTGCAAAAGCCGCTAGACTTCCCTCGATATGTATTCGGAGTGCCGCGCCCGCCCGAAGATGAATCCTTTATGCCGGTCGTAATGCCACGATACGCTGCTCTTTTGGGGCGACACAAGGAAGACCGTATTCTGGAATAGGTCCGGTTCACTGCTATGTTCTGTAGGCCTCGTTTAGCCGATTGTCTACCATAGAATTTCTGCTATTGTAGGGTCATGCGAAAACGCGAGGAATCGCCGAACCGCATCGATCTCCTGCAGGGCACACTGGACCTGCTCATCCTGCAAACGCTCCAATGGGGGCCGCAGCACGGCCATGGCATCGGCCTAGCCATTCGTGCGAGTTCGGACGATGCCCTACAAATCGAGCATGGTTCGATCTACCCCGCACTCCATCGCCTCGAGAGCCGCGGGTGGCTCAGTTCCGAATGGAAGACATCGGAAGCGAACCGCCAGGCGAAGTATTACAAGCTAACTCCCCAAGGCAAGAAACAGATGCTCGTGGAGCAATCGAAATGGAAACAGCTTGTACGCGCGATTGCACGGACGGCCAAGCCGGTCGAGGAATGAACCATGTTCCGGCGCATTTTTCGGAGGCGATTGCACAGGCAGGAAATCGACGAGGAGTTCGATGCTCATCTCGCCTTGGAGTCAAAAGTCTTGCAGGAACGGGGACTCAGCCGCGAAGAGGCGGATCGGGAGGCACGCCGTTCGTTTGGCACGAGAACGCGGCTGGCGGAAGATGCGCGGGAAGCGTGGGTTTGGGGCTGGCTCGACCAGTTATCGCAGGATTTGCGGTATGCCAGCCGAACGCTGCTGCGTAATCGCGCTTTCAGTTTCGCTGCGATTCTTTCGATTGCGCTCGGAATCGGGGCGGGAACCGCGGTGTACGGCATCGCCGATACAGTGTTTCTGCGCCCCCTTCCCTACAACAAACCGGACCAGTTGATGTGGGTAGCGGTTCGCTTCCCAAGACTGAGAACGGAATTTCTGGCTTCCCCCGACTATGCCTTGTGGCGGCGCGAGAACGATATGTTTCAAAGCATGGCGGCCACTCAGTCCCATGGCGGCCAAACCATGCTGCTGAATGGCGAGCATGCGGTGCAAGTACGAGACGCGCGGGTTTCGGCCAATTTTCTACGCACCTTCGGAATCCGCCCAGCCATCGGCCGTGATTTCAAGGAGGCAGAGGAACTGCCCGACGGCCCGAGAGCCGTCCTGTTGACGAATTACTTCTGGCGGGAACACTTCCACGGCTATGCACATGTGGTGGGCAAAACCATCGAAATGGACGGCCAGCCGTATACCGTGATTGGCGTTTTGCCTCGCTCCTTTGAATTCCCGATGGATATCAAACTGGACGTTCTGACGACGCTTCCTGTGTCGCCCGCGGCGAGCTGGCATGATCGGTCGGTTTCCACGTGGGCCGTCTACGGGAGGCTGAAGCCGGGCATCAGCATGGCCCACGCGCGAGCTGAGCTGCACGTGCTGCTCGCAAGAAGCCAGGCGGAGATTCCGCAAACGTTTCGTTCCGGAGCGGAACCTGTTCTGGAACCCTTGCAGCAGCATCGAATCGGGAATGCGCGTCTGCTGCTTTCAGTTTTAATCGGAGCGGTCACTTGCTTGCTCCTGATCGCCTGCGCGAATGTATCGAATTTGCTGCTGGCGCGCTGGTCCGCGCGTTCGGGTGAATTTGCCATTCGGGCGGCAATCGGGGCAGGCCCCCGGCGGCTTGCACGCCAACTGCTCACCGAAGCAGCACTGTTGGCGCTAGCCGGTTGCGCGTTGGGCATGTTGCTCGCCTTCGGTTTGCTTTGCGCATTCGCCCATTACGGCGGTAGTGAACTGCCGCGGATGAGCGAAGTGACGTTCGACAACCGGTTGTTCATCATCGGGCTGCTTGTTGCGCTCTTCACGACGTTCCTCTTTGGCGTTCTGCCTTCGCTGCAGGCCGCACGGCTCGATATTCAGCGGGTGCTTCAACGTTCTGAACGAGTTGGCTTGGCGACCGGTTCTTATCTGGTGAAGCGCCTGTTGATAGCCGGGGAAATGGCGCTGTGTCTGATTCTGCTCTCGGGCGCGGCGCTCTTGCTTCAAACACTCTGGCGCCTGCGGAACGACCATCTCGGTTTTCAGCCCGAAAACGTACTCAGCATCTCCATTCCGCTGAAGGGCACGAAATTGGAAAGAGGCAATCGCGATGCGCTCGCCGGCGAGTTGCTGGATTTCATCCGACACATACCGGGCGTCGAAGCTGCGGCCCAAGCGGAATGCACTCCGCTCACGGGTGGACCGATGGATCTGACATTTTCACGATCGGACCGGCCGTTTCCCGAAGCATTCCACGTGGGTGATGGCATTCATGTGTGCGGAGCAGGATTCGAATATGCAACTGCCGCGGGCATACGGGTTCTGCGCGGGCGATTCTTTTCGGGGCAGGATTTCGCACATCCGAATACGCTGGCGGTGATCAACGAAACCGCCGTACGCCGGTTCTTCTCGGGCGAGAACCCAATCGGCAAGCAGATCATGGGAATGCGGAGTGCCCCTAATTCTCCCGTGCAGCAATGGAAAACCGTGGTGGGCGTTGTTTCGGATTCAAAGAACCGTGGTCTCGATGCGCCGCCGCAACCTCAGGTATTCCTCAACGGTATTACTTATCCGGCGGCGACAAGCCTGCAACTGCTGGTACGCTCCATCGGAGACCGGCACGCACTCCAGTCACTGATATCCGGCAAGCTGCGCTCGCTCGATTCCGACCTGATCGCCGTGTTCGAGCCGGTCGCCGAAACCATTGCCGAAATGAGCGGAGGGGCCCGGTTCAATGCTTTTCTGGTGGGGAGCTTCGCTGCCGTTGCGTTTCTCATTGCGGTGATCGGAGTCTATGGTGTATTGGCATTCGCCGTCAGCCAGCGCACGCAGGAGATCGGCATTCGCATCGCACTCGGCGGTGAGCAAGGTCGCATCTTCCGGCTGGTGTTGCGGCAAGGCATCGGTCCGGTCTTGATCGGCATCGCCGCCGGGCTGGTCACGACTCTCGCACTGGCACGTTACCTCAAAGCCGTCCTGTATGGAGTCAGCGCAACCGATCCGGTCACATTTGTTCTGGCTACCCTAGCCCTGACGGTAACCGCCGTACTGGCGATCTCCATTCCGGCGCGGCGCGCGTCACGAGTAGACCCGATGGTAGCGCTGCGACATCAGTAAAGCCTGACACATCGGATTCATCACGCCCTCTAAACACCGCCCCAATATGCCGATAAGACTAGAGTGCTAGGTACTCGGTACAAATGGGCCGCGGCTTTCTGCGCCATAGCCCTGTTCTTCTTCATCGCTTCGCGCGCGAGCGCCTCCGAGGTCGTCGGAACCATCGTGCTTAAGAAGAATCTGATCAAGGAACCGGTGAACGCTGGCGTATACGATCTGAGGGGCGCTGTAACCACGGCAAAGTCTTCAAAGCAAGTGCATGGGCCGTTCGGAAGAGTCGCTGTTTGGCTTGAGCCAAGCGCACCCATGGCAACCGCGCCAAAACAACCGGAGATGCGGCAGGCTGGACGCCGTTTCGATCCGGATTTTCTCGTAATTCCGGTTGGATCGACGGTGGACTTTCCTAATCTCGATCCGATCTTTCACAACATATTTTCTCTGTCGCACTCGAAAGCCTTCGATCTCGGATACTATCCCGAGGGCAAGAGCCGCAGCGTACAATTCTCGACGCCTGGCGTTGTTCAGGTGTACTGTCACATCCACGCGGACATGTACGGAGTCATCGTGGTCACGCCGGCCGCGTGGTCCGCCATACCTGCGGAAGATGGCTCTTTCTCATTGACTGGCGTACCTCCCGGTCAGTATCGTCTCGCTGTTTGGCAAAAAACAAACGGGTTGACCAGGAAAAAAGTATCGGTGCCGGGCACGGGGACCGTCCGCATTACGGTTGCCTTGCCGGAAGAGAGCGACGACTAGGGCTATGCGGCGCCTGTCTCTCACAACGCGGGCATTTTTGTTCTCCTTTGTCCCGGTGTGCCTCGTTCTGTTGTGCTTTGCCATTGCCGTAAACACGGCAGTTCACAATCAGATCCGGCGCGAGCTGCGCGACCAGTTGCGGGAATCCGATCTCGTCCTAAATCGCGCGGACGCCGAATATTCGCATCGCGTTACGGTGCTTATCTCGAAGCTGGCCGAGAGCGCCGGTTTGAAGGCGGCAGTCGGGCTTCTGAGCGAAGTGCACAATGATCCTGCGCTCCTCAAACAAGCTCGCGACACCATCAGGGTGCAACTGCGCGATCTTCAGGCTTCTTCCGGCTTCGAGCTCCTGGCCGTTACCGACCTCGAAGGGAATGTTATAACCGCCGTGCCACAGAGTCGGCCCATTCCGCAACTGCCCCTGGCGCCGGGAATCGTGCAGGTCGAAGGCAAACTATACCAGGTTCATTCCGTGCCGATTTCAGCAGGTGAAGATCAGATTGCTGCTTTGGTCTTAGGCAGTCGATTCGAGATTGGAGCGCTTTCTCTTCCCGGAGAGGCGGCGCTATTTCATGACGGAAAGATCATTGCCTCCACTTTCCCGGCCCGTCTAAACACTCTCATTGAACACGAAATCGATAGCCGGTGTTCCGCTCAGTCGCAAGACTGCGAAATACCAATCGCCGGCGAGATGTTCGTTGTGTCGGAAATGCAAAAAGGGCAGATGGGCTCCCGGTGCAGCCTGTTCGGCTTCCAATCGCTCGATCGTCCTGTCCAAAACTTTGCCTCCGGCTTTTTGAAAGTGCTCGTTGGAATCGCCGCCGCAGGCATTTGCCTGGCGCTCGCGTTTACGTTTCTCACCGCGCGTTCTGTGTCGCGTCCACTCCGCGCGCTGGTCGCTCAACTTCGTGAGAGCGAGCATTCCGGTGGGCTGTCGATGCATCTGACGGCAGGCCATGGAGTCAGGGAACTCGCTGGGTTAGCGTCGGCGTATAACAACGTAGTCGATTCGGAGCAGCGCACCCGCAGAGAACTCGAGTCCGCGCGCGATGCCGCCCAACTGGCCAATCGCCTAAAAGACGAATTCCTCACGAACATCAGTCACGAGTTGCGGACGCCCCTGAATGGGGTGCTGGGAATGACCGAGCTTCTGCTCCAAACTTCGTTAGACGGGGACCAGCAGGATTTTGCGCTGACCGCCAAGAGCTCCGCCAACGAGCTGCTCACGCTGATAGAGGCGATCTTGAACTTTTCCCAATTGCAAACGGGACACGCCAGCCTGCAAACGGCGCCGTTTGATCTGCAAAAAGCAATTCAAGACACTGCAACGGCCTTCGCGCCGAAAGCCGAGGGCAAAGGGCTGCGACTCGAAGTCGAGCCCGCGCCGGCTATTCCTCTATCGCTTCTCGGGGACGAAATGGCTATCCGCCAGATTCTCGCGCAGCTTTGCGATAACGCTGTGAAATTTACAGATAATGGCTTCGTTCGAATTCGCGTCGGATGCGATCAAGACCGGGACATTGCAAGAATCAGGATCGCCGTGGAAGACAGTGGGATCGGAATCGCGCCGGAGCAGCAGGAATTGATTTTTGATCGGTTCACACAAGCGGATGGTTCGCTGACGCGACGCAAAGGTGGCGCGGGCCTCGGGCTGGCTCTCGTGAAGGATTTGGTCACGCTCATGAAGGGGCAGGTTAGTGTCGAAAGTCGTCCCGGTAAAGGATCCACGTTCTGGTTGGCGCTCGAGCTTCCGATCACGATAGAGAGTTTGGTATGTTGATGCGATCCCTGCTTATTCTGTGCTTTTGCGGCGCAACTCTATGCCATGCAGTCGAAGACGAGTCCGTCTATGGCGCCTCGGTTCCGGTAACCATTTCGGGCGGGCTTCTCCATACCAGCGGCATGCAGACGGACGATGGGTTAGAGCCTGCAACGGCAGCGGCGTTCCGCGGAGTGATTTCTCCGACCGTCCGGCTTGGCTCGCATTGGTTTTTCTACTCCTCTGTTGCCATCCAATCCGCTTCGTACTTTGACGGGACCTACTACAACTACAACGAAAGCCCTGTAAGTGCCGAATTGATGCAAGCCTTTCTGGGCTACGCAGGGAAATCGGGCAAGGTGTCCTGGCTGTTCAAAGCTGGCCGGCTCAGTTCCGCTTTTGGATTAGCCCCGCTTGAGTACGACGACGCCAAGATGCCTCTCTTAATGCCCCCGCCCTCCTATACTTCCGCCGTGCCGCTGCGGCCCGATCAACTTCCCTGCGGAGCCGCCGATTTCTGGCGCCAGCGATATCAAGATGAACTCGAGTTTCGCTGCGGCGGCTCGGAATCGGAGAGTTATGGGCTTACGCCGGTCACCCTGTACGGTTTGCCGGGCGTCGAAGCGGAGATTTCTGCCGGCCGCGTCGATGGACGCCTGCAAATCACGAACAGTTCCCCAGCGAATCCGCAAGGGCTTCTCTCCGAAAATCAGGCCGTTCAATGGACTGCCGGCGGAGGATATAGCTTCCCGGGCGGTCTTCACGTCGGAGTGTCGGGGTTCCGTGGCCCTTACTTAAACAAAATTGTTGCGCCATTGCTTCCTCCGGGAGAGGGCATCCGCCGCTTTCACGCCGCGGGTTTGGAAGTGGATGCGCAATGGTCGCGCGGTCCGTGGTCCCTCGAAGGCGAATGGCAGAAGTTCTGGTTCAACACACCGGGATTTCCGATATCTCCAACTGTCCAGACTGCGTACGGACAGGCAAAAAGAATCCTTTCCCCGCGCGTTTTCGTAGCAACGCGATTGAGCTTTGAGCGCTTTGGTCCGGTAGAGGATAGTTGGGGCTCAACCATGAGTCATTTTCAGGCTCCGCGAAAAGCGGTTGAACTGGCTATGGGCTATCGTCTGAATCGTCTCCAATTGATCAAAGCCGGTTTCAGCCTGTCCGACTTCACCTCGGCATCGGCCGCGTACGACGACGGCGTGCAGAACACGGTCCAGCTTCAGCTTGTGACCGACCTGCCGGCGATTTCCAAAGCCTTTCGCTAAGCCGTCGTCTTGTGCACGTACTTCCCGTGATCGGGCATGGCGATGTGGTCGAAATTGATGGACAATTTTTGAAGCTGTTCCGCCACCTCGTCGCCGCACATAGCCAGCCCATGTCCCGGCGCAATGGTTCTGGGGCAGAGCGCGGCTAGCTGGCGAACGGACTCGCGCGCCGCGTCCCAGTCGGGCGTGTAGTAAGCCGGAGGACCATGTAACTCGGGCTTCTGCTTCGCAACGGCCAGAAACGACTCCTGTTTGGTCGTGCAAAACGCGTCGCCCGGCAGCAGCAGTTTGTCGCTCTCCCTGTAGAACGATACGTGGCCTGGCGTATGTCCGGGCGTATGGATGTAGCGCCACTCAGGCAGGGTGGGGACCGAGCCATCCACCGGAAGCGGCTGCACTTTCCCCGAGAGGTCGGCCGATGTGCGCGGATAAAACGGGGATATCGTCGCCATCAGACCTCCTCCGACGGACGGATCCGGTGGCGGGTATTTCTGACGTCCGGTCAGATACGGAAGCTCGTCCTGGTGCGCGTAAACCGGCACATTCCACTCGCTTACCAAGTCCTTCACAGCGCCGACATGATCGAAGTGCCCGTGCGTCAGAAGGATGGCGTTCGGCTTGGTCCCCTTCCCGAAATGATCCTCCGCCCAGTGCTTGATTTTGCCTGCCGCCAGGTGGAGCCCGGTGTCCACGAGGGTCCATCCGCCATTCGGCCCGGCAATTGCAAACACATTCACAAATAAGATGCGAACTCCCTTGACGTCCGAGGCGATGTTCTCCAACGGAACCACCTCGTAAAAGGGAAGTGCGATTGCATCCATGTGGTCCTCCTGCGAATGTAGATGTAGCAGGACTCAGAAATGCATCGTGCGCGCTTTGTTCGCTCTATCTGATGGCTCCGTTCCAGCGAATGCCGACGCGCCAGATCCGCGGCTCGCCGATGTTGGGATTGGGGGTGAGCGCGACTAAGTAAGTGCGGTCCAGCAGGTTTTCGACCGAAGCTACGGCCGATAACTTTTGGGTAATGTGTTGCTCGGCCATCAGTTGCACAGCGGCAAAACCCGGGAGCAAAAACTGATTCAGATCGTCGTCGAACTGGAGTCCGAACGCGCGGATCCCGGCGGAAACCATGGTAGACCTGAAATTGTAAGTCACCTGCGCCGTTCCCTGCTGCTTGGGCACCTGGGGGATGCGCGCGCCGCCCGCCAGCCGCGCATCGGCGAACATATACCCGGCTTCGGCGTTCCAGCGCCTCCACTGGTGACTGATGCTAGTCTCGAAACCGCGCGAAAGCGCACTCGGAAAATTCTCGCGCCTTCGCACAATCAATGTAGGCGACGTACTCAGGGTGGCATTGTCGATCAAATTATTCAGTTCGTCCCGGAACATCGTAAAAGAGACTCGCGTGCCTTCGCCGCGCCAATCCACGCCGGCCTCCGCGCCAACCAACCCTTCCGGAGTGAGCGCTGGATTCGCCTGCGTGACGGCATTACCTACCCGGAAGGCCCTGTAAAGCTCATTCAGAGTGGGCGCGCGAAAACTCCGGTACCCCGACGCGCGGAACCGGAGCTGCTTCCAGCCAACCGCGACCCCTGCATTGGGACTGATAAAGGTATCCCCGTGCTGGCCCGTGAACTCCTGGCGTATACCTGCGAAAAAACGCGCCGGGCCCAGCGCGACGTCGCCTTGCGCAAACTCGCCGTGCTCCACCAGTGTTCCTCCCCCAGGGGTCAGGACATGTGTCGAGTACGAAAAATCGTAGCTGGTGCCGTGCGTATCGTCGACGTCCGTTCCTGCAATCGTGTTCCAGCGCTTTGCATGATGCTGCCAGTAAACCGCGCCGCCGGTGTCCTGCACCGGAACCGTCTGCTTGGAAGTCAACGTTTCGAAATTGCGGCTGGCGGAAACGCTCGAAAACGTGCTGTGAAACTGTTCCTGCGTGTGATAGATGATCCCCGAAATTTCGTCCTTCACCCAGGTATGCGTATAGGTTGCGGCGATTGTGCCGAGCGCTGTGGAATTGTGTTGCAGCACTGTCCCGTTGTGGCGCTCTTCAGCCAGAACGTCGAAGTGAATGGCTAGCCGGTCTCGGACGCCCAAATAATCGAGATGCACATCCCCGGTAGCAAACCGCACGTTGGCGCGCGTGTCGACTTTTCCCCGGATCGACTGCGGAACGATGTAGTAGCCGTCTGTCGTCAAATCGCGCGAGTGGACCGAGAGAGCCCACGGACCCCAGAGATTCGAGTACCCAAGCGAGAGATCCTGCGTGTTGTTGCTGCCGCCTAAATAATTCGCGAAAAGGTGGTTCGGCTGCTCGGATGGCGAGAACAACGAGATGGTGCCACTCATCGCGCGATCGCCAAAGACGCTGGTGGAAGCGCCGCGTTCAATCTCAACGTCGCTGATGTAGGCGGGATCGATTCGATCCCAGTACACCCATCCGCCGAATGGATCGTTGATCGGAAAACCGTCCCACAGCACCAGGGTCCGGCTTGCGCCCGTGGAACTAGTGGCACGCAGCGACACGCCCTGCGTGGTCGGATTGGCTACTAGGCTGGAGCTGCGGCGGAACAGGCTGAACCCGGGGACCTGCCGCAAACGGTCATCTAACTCAATTCCGGGAATCTGTTGAAGCTGCTCGTGGTTGAGATCGGTGATGGACGCCGGTGTTTCCGTGGCGAGTGTCGCATTGACGTCCACGGTGGTTCTGAGCGGAGGAGGTTGTTTTACAGCCGTGTTCTGATCATGATTCTGAGCCAGGCTGATTGACACAAAACTTAACAGAGCCGGAAGCGTAAGCGCCGTTGACCTAATTCGCATGGGAACTTACATTGTCTGCAATTCGTATCCTACAAGTACATGGGCAGCGAGTACGCCATCGAAACCGCGGGCCTTGAAAAGATTTACCGCTCGCGTTTTCGTGGACGGGAGATCAAGGCCGTGTCGAACCTGAGCCTTCGTGCACCGGTTGGCAGCAAGTTCGGCTTGCTTGGGCCCAATGGAGCGGGGAAGACCACGTTCGTCAAAATGCTGCTCTCGGCTGTGACGCCGACGTCCGGCTCGGCCGCGATTTTCGGAAGAGATGCCCGCGATCCGGAAGCGCGGCGGCCCGTCGGGTATTTACCTGAGAATCACCGGTTCCCTACTTACCTGAGTGGGCGCGGCATGCTGGATTTTTATGCGGCTCTCTCCGGAGTGGAACCTTCCGCGCGCAAAAAGCGCATTCCCGAGCTTCTGGAGCTGGTCGGCCTGAAGGACTGGGGCGACGTCCGGCTGAAGAAATATTCAAAAGGAATGCTGCAGCGCCTGGGGCTGGCGCAAGCGCTCATGCACCGGCCTCAATTGCTGGTTTTGGATGAGCCAACCGATGGCGTCGACCCCGCAGGGCGGCGCGACATCCGCGAAATTTTGAACGGCCTCACCGGAACCGGTGTCACCGTATTCATCAATTCGCATTTACTGAGCGAAGTTGAATCTTTTTGCGATTACGTCGCGATTTTGCGTAAAGGCGAGCTGGCGCTCGAAGGCAAGATGAGCAACCTGCTGGCCGGGCGCGGTTATCGTGTCACTGCTTCTACCATGTCCGAACAAGCTCTCGCGGAGATCCGGCGTCTGGGAGCCGCCATCCTGCCTGCCTCTGGCGGTTTGGAAATTCAGGTTCCCACGCGCGAAGATGCAAACCTGGTGATTGACAAGATCCGGGCCGCCGGCGGCCTCATTGATAGCGTGACTGCTTCGTACAGCAGTCTCGAAGATGTATTTATTCACGCCACGCAATCGGGGAAAGCGGCATGACCAAGCACAGCGTGTTTCCGGCTCTCATCTCCGATACGTTTCAGGAGGCGCGCGCCCGCTCGCTCTTCTGGGGCTTGTTCGGGCTTTCCAGTTTATTGATCGCCATCTTCCTTTTCGTTCTGCGGGTCGATGTAGTACAAGGCGCTGTTTCGTTCATGGATGTGCAGCGCACCTCGCGGCCCATCTACGACATTCGCAAGTTCGTCAATCAGTCGTATTCGTGGGTGTCGATTGTGCTTTACATCTGGGGGACGTTCCTGGCGATCTTTGCCTCCTCCGGTCTCATTCCCAGCGTGCTCGAAGCGGGCCGCATTTCCCTGTTGCTCTCGAAACCGCTGACGCGCGCCAAGCTCTTGCTCGGTCGCTATATCGGCAACGTCCTGGTGGTTGCGGTAAATCATGTCTATCTGATCTGCGCTATCTGGCTTATCCTTGGGCTGAAAACAAAAATCTGGGAGCCGCGCTTTCTGCTGGCCATTCCCATCAGCCTCTTCATTTTTGCCGTGCTGCTCTGCGTCGTGGTTCTAATCGGAGTTATTTTTGAAAGCGCTGCTCTGTCGGTGATGGTTGCGGTCGCGCTCATGCTGATCAGTACTATCCTGGCCCAACGCCAGATTGTTGTAAAACTGCTCGATTCGCAATGGTCACGAGATCTATGGATGAGTTTTTACTGGATCGTTCCGAAAGTATACGATCTGGGCGCCGCCATGAAGCAACTTATTCTCTATGACCGCGGAACCGACTGGCTCATGCCGCTCTGGACCTCTGCGCTGTTCGGCATTGCGATCCTCTCTCTTGCCATATACGTATTTCAGAAGCGAGACTTTTAGTGCACTTTTGCCGAACCGTTTTCGTGCTCGCCGGCCTGTTGAGCGCCATGAGTTGCGCGAAGGCGCCTCAAAGCGGAATCGCGATCCCTTCAGCGTTCCACTCGTTGATTCCGCAGGACACCACGCTGCTTGCCGGTGTCCGCCTTACCGCGCTGGAATCCGCTCCGTTTTACGTGCGGCACCGAGACTGGTTCAACTTTGCGCAACTCGACGATCTGAAAGAGAAGATTGGACTGGACCCACGGCGTGATCTCTCCGATCTGGTGGTTGCCTATGATGGCAAGCACGCCCTGTTACTGGCAAGCGGCACATTCCAGTCCGGTGCTGTGCAAAACAAGCTTCTTGGTTTGCGCGCAAAGCGCCTGGAAGAAAAAGGTCATACGTTGTTTCTGAGCGGCGGCCAAGCCGTGGCATTTCCCGCTAACGGTCTTGCTGCAGCCGGACCGGTCTCCGCTGTCGAGACAGCACTCGATCTCCACGCTGCCCGCTCCGGAAACATTCCGGAGGAATTGCAGCGGCGCTTGGAAGCAATACCTTCCCGGGATCAACTCTGGGCCGCGACACGCGGAGGACTGCCATTTTTGCAACTCGCCGGCAACTCCGACGTGCAATCCGCGCTTTCAAACATTGCCGGCTACATCAGCGAGACCAGTGCCGGTCTCGGGGTCGATACCGGGTTGCACCTTCGAGCCGAAATCATTTGTATCTCTGATGAGGGTGCGCAGCGAGTACGCGATGCGCTGCGCGGCGCGATCGGCTTGGGCCGCCTCACTACCAAAGACAACGAAACCGATCTTTTGCGACTGTATGATTCGATTCAGGTCGAGCAGAGCCAGCGCACGGTTCGCGTCAACTCGGATTTACCCGCTGATTTGGCTGACAAGCTGTTAAATCTCGGGACTACAGCGTCGATTTTCCGCCCTCGCTGATGTAGTTGCGGCTCCAGGCCGGAATTTCGACCGTCACGTCCCCTTTCACAATTGCCTGGCAACCCAGCCGGGAATGCAAAGTCAACCCGGCGGCCATATCCAGCCGGTCCAGTTCGTCGTCCTCGGCTTCGGAGAGATTCTCGTCGCCTTCTTTTACGATGACGTGGCAGGTTGTACACGCGCAGCTTCCCCCGCACGCATGTTCTAAATCGATGTCATTATTGAGGGCGACATCTAAGATCGACTCGGGTTTTCCATGATCGGCGTAAGGCAGCTTACCGGATTCGAACTCCACTGTTTTGTTCTCCGGCAAGAAGGTTACTTTCGGCACATCCTATTGTATCGATTGCCTCAAAACAGCAGCTTCAATCCAAGCTGGATCTGCCGCGGAGTGTTTTCCTGAGAAGTGACCACGCCGAAATTGGCGGAACCGAAAGTTGTGTTGGGCTCCGAGAAAATAGGTGTGTTGGTAAGGTTGAACGCTTCCGCGCGAAACTCGATCGATAACCGTTCAACGGGTTTGAAGCTCTTGAACATGGAAAAATCGACATTGTGAGCGCTATCTGCCCGAACGGCCGTCAGGGTGCGGCCGAGATTCCCAAACGTAAAGGGAGCCGCTTGGGAAAATGCCGCCGTGTTAAACCACTTGTTGACCGATTGTGCGCTTCCCAGGCTCACATTCGCTCCATTGTAGTTAGGCCGCTGCGTGCCTCCGAAGCAGAAGCATGTGCTGGTAGATTCGGTGAAATTGTATAGCGGCAGCCCCACCGAGAGCGTCACGATCGCATTCAGTTGCCAGTTTTCAATCAGTGCGTTCACGAATCGATTTGTATTCGACGCAAAGGACTTGCCCCGGCCTACCGGAAGCTCATAGATGGCGTTTAGCACGAAACGATGGTTCGTGTAAACTTCTTTCTGTAAATTAGCTCCGAAGCAATTCGGGACTGTTTTGTTCTGGGCCGTAGCGGAGGCGAGCGTAGCGAGCCGCAGCGGAGGGCCAGAACAAAACAAGGGCGACTTGTTTTGGCGGGCCGAGT
>DASRGE010000012.1:0-384063 GCA_035651215.1 Bryobacteraceae bacterium | reverse complement strand
CTGAGGCAAGTTTCATACAAAAAACAATAGAGCTATGGAATGTTTTATTAGGCCAGCCAAAGGGATCGTTCGGATAAGGTTGCGGGGCGCTGCTTCCTGTCTTTACGCGCTTCGCACAGCGTATTTTGCACCGGAAAGTAGCTAGAGGAGAAGCAGAAAAAAATATTTGGAAATGTGAAATGGCGACCTTGTCTACTTGCTTTCGCCGGGTTCTTGTGCCGGAGCCGGGCGGAAAAGAAGCTCGCGCACCTCGCCCGACGCACGGCAGGCGACGGCACCCTTGCGCGCCCACGCCAGCGCCTCATCGATATTAGCGGCTTCCAGTATCCAGAAACCGCCCATGTGCTCCTTGGTCTCGGTGTACGGCCCGTCCGTGACGATCACTTTGCCATCGGACTGGGCCCGCAACGATTTGGCGTTGGCGGCGGGGGAAATGCCGCAGGCGAACTTCCGCGCGCCGGCAGCAATCATTTCGCGATTGAGGGCGTGTATCGCCTCGATCGTCGCTTCGGTTTCGACCGATGGGTCGTAGTCGTCGGGGTGGTAGACAGCAACCATATACTGTGGCATGAATTTCTCCTTGTTTTCTGTGGCTTGTTTCCGGTGACTCGTTTCGTGTTCACTCACAGAAGCGGCATCGTTCTTCTGTTCTATCGTCGTTCGGGAGACCGAAGATCGACAGCCACTTCATTTTTTATTTCAGTTGCCGAATCGGGGTTCATACCAAACAATGCCGAACTGAAGTTCGGCACGCCTGGATCGTTAAGTTCTACCTCTTACGAGTTTCAACCGTTGATGTAACTCCTCTATGTCGCTCACAAACCAGACATGAGAGCCGCTGTTGCATTCAAAGACGAAGTCTCGCAGGGCCGAACTCTCGGTCAAATATTTCGAAATGTCGCCGACGATAACGAGCCGTACGCGGTAGGTCAAGAATTTCTGAATGATTTCGCCTGCTACACGCGTTCTCAGGCGAAAGAAGGCGTCACCGAAACGCTCAGCCGGAATAACGATGAATTCCGGGGAATACTCTGAGGCCGTGGCAATGATGTCCACCGCATCGCGATCGCTTTCGAACAGTGGGCCCTCCGCAGGGAGTTCTACTACGCGAGAGCCGTGCAGGTCATAATGTTGGACGGTCATTGCCGCAACCGCTTCATACAGTTGAGAATCGCACGCCGGTTGAGCGGAGAGGCGCGAGTGCCCAATTTCGTTCCTTAAGCTATTCCATCTCCGTGTCCAGTTTGCGGATCGTAGCAAGGCAGTCCTCTACACTACTCGGAATGAACGCATTCGGTGTTGTGCTGCTGTTCACCGCCGGAGCGCTTGCCGGTTTTCCGCGAGCGCACGCTGCGCCGATCCGGGTGGATGATCTGAACCACCACTATTTCCGCTATAAGGGAAAGACCACGGTGCTCATCACGAGTGGGGAACACTACGGCGCCGTGATCAATGCGGACTTTGACGGCAGCAAGTACCTGGACACTCTGCAACGCGATGGCCTCAACTATACACGCCTGTTCGCAGGCAGTTATATCGAAGTGCCCGGCAAGTCGTTCGGAATTCGGAAGAACACGCTTGCTCCGCTGGCCGGCCGGCTGCTTGTTCCCTGGGCGCGCAGTAACGAGCCAGGGTATGCCGGCGGCGGAAATCGATTTGATCTGGATCGCTGGGATGAACGATATTTTGCTCGCCTGCGCAGATTTCTCTCGGAGGCAGAAGAACGGGGGATCATTGTTGAGATCACGCTCTTCTCCTCTCAATACGGCGATGCGCAATGGGCGCTGAGCGCGTTCAACGCCAACAACAACGTTAATCACACCGCAGCTATCGGCTGGAAAAGCATCAATACACTCGACAACGGAAACCTGCTTGGGTACCAGGAACTTTACACGCGTAAACTTGTGCGGGAGGCTAACCCTTTTCCGAATGTCCTCTTCGAAATTCAGAACGAGCCATGGTCCGATCACGGCGTGCTTGTGGATGCGATTAATCCGTATCTACCGATGCCCCAGCGCGCAAGGTATCCGAACTCCGTTGATGTTGCCGACGCCGCGTCGCTCGCATGGCAAAAGCGAGTGGCTCAATGGATTATGGCCGAAGAGGCCGGATTGCCGAACGAGCACCTGATCGCACAGAACTACTGCAATTTCCGCTTCCCGGTGGACACCACGATTCCCGGCGTGGGCATCATCAATTTTCACTACGCATATCCGGACGCCGCGATTTTGAACTATGGATTGGGCAAAGCCCTCGCATACGACGAGACCGGGTTCCTCGGCCAATCAGACGACGCATACCTGCGACAGGCATGGAATTTCATGCTCTCCGGCGGCAGCACATTCGACAGCCTCGATTATTCCTTCACGCCGGGGCGCGAGGATGGATCGGAGATTGAGCCAAATGGCCCGGGAGGGGGTAGCCCGGTATTGCGGAAGCAGCTCGGAATCCTGCATGCGTTTTTGGACAAGCTGCCCTTGGTTGAGATGCGCCCGGATGCACATACGGCAGTTCACGGAGCCGGAGTCGAGGTGCGCATGCTGTCCGGTTCAAAGGGCGTTTACGCCGCTTACCTCGATGGCAAAGGACCTTCGCGGATCAGCTTGGATCTGCCTATCGGTTCCTATCGCGGCGAATGGATGGATACGGAGACGGGCGCGATTACGCAGATCCCGGAGCTTCGCGGCAACGGGCGTCCAGTAGCGCTTCAGACCCCTGCCTTTACCGCGGGAATTGCTCTGCGTCTGCTTAGGATGAAGTAGGGGTTCGAATTCCAACCAGCATACGGCCATTGCGCCTTGCTAAGAACCACGAGCGCGATTTGAGGGCCTGTGAGGTTTTGCTGATCGCGGATGTTCCGGCCGGGCATTACCAGTACGTCAAACCCTGCGGCCTCGAAAGATTCGAGTAATTCGCCATTCGTAAGCCGGTCCCATCCGTGCGAGCGGCGTCCGGGTGCCTTTGAACAGCCACGCGCCGGCGACTTTGCTGGGGATACTCTCCACGGCAGGGCATTGGGACCAATCGAGCGGGGCGGAAACCATGATTGCTATTCCTCCTTTGATCGTAAGCTTTGTGGCACCCAACGTTTTCTTTCTATCTGCTCCGGCTAAAGAAGCGAATGCGCAGCACCACGTGCCGGCCTTCATCGCCAATAAACTGCCCGAACTGCGGTGTGCCGAGGGTATTGTAGACGGCCGTCGGGTTCTTGTGATCCGTGAGGTTGTTTACCCCGACGCGCAATGCAAACCGGCGATGGTGGAATTCAAATCTGCGCTCGATGTGCAGGTTGAGATCGAAGTTCACCGGAAAGCGGTGGGAGTTTGCCATTCCGATGAGATTCCCCTGCACGTCCTGAATCGAATACGGGAAGCCGGACCGCAGATCAATCAAATAAGCAACGGCCCAGTTCTTCCATGGCAAGGGGAAATAGGCCCAATTGAGAAACCGGTTGGGCGCATCCCAGGGCAGCGGGCCGAAATTATTGCGGACGTTCAAGGGCTGGTCAATGCTCTGGTCGAATACAGCAGTAGAGAAAGCCCGCGAACGTGTATAGCTGGCCATCCACTCGTACTGGCCCGCAAACATTTGATGCGCCGTGAACTCCGCCGAATCGTAGAGATCGCGCCGCAAATTGGTTAACAGATAGATATCTACGTCAACCGGCATGCCCACCGTTTGTTGCACGTACGCATCGAGAGCCGGGTTGGGCACGGGCGAATAGACGTAGGTCAGAGCGTGATTGCCGCGTTTGGCAAGGTATCTTGCAGTGAAGTACAGGTTATGTTTCAGATCCTGATGCAGGCCGGCGGTCCAGTTGGTGTACTTGGGAGCGGCCAGGCCATGCGGAACCGTATAGACCTGCGCACTGGGCAGACCGGTGGGAGCACCATTCGCGTTATAGCCGCTCATAACGGACAATTGATCGAGTGGCTGACTGAATTGTTGAAGGTTCGCCGCGTCCGCCGTTACTGCGAATCCTGCCGAAATCCGGGTGCGGCGGGAGTGAAAAGGAGCAGCGGATATGGAAATACGGGGGGACCAGGTGCTCCGGCCAATTAATTTATCCCAATCCTGACGAACTCCCAACGTAATTAACATGCGAGCCCATGGCTTCCACTGGTCCATGAAATAGGCGCCCACTTCTACGTTTGTAAGCGTGAACCGGCCGCTGCCGGCAAACGTTGTCCGCGAAAGCAGTTGGTCATTGAGCCCCAGATGTTCGAATGAAGTGCGCTGGAAGAATCCGTTGTAGCGGGTTTGGAATCCCTCGCCTCCGAATTTGATCTGATGCGCACCGAGCCAATGCTCTATCGGAAGATACGCGTTGGCCAGTGCTTCGTCCCGACGCGCGGTTTGCGTGGAGTTGACGAAGTAGTTGCCTTGCTGGCCGAGCGGCGTAATGATGTAGGGCTGATCTCCTTGCGGAATCGTGCGGCGGAACACGTCCTGTTGCGCCAAGCCGGTCTCGATCACAAAACCGCGCGCCAGAGTCTGCTGGTCCTTCACTCCGAAAAGCCATTGCCGGTAGCGCTGGTCCTGAGTAGCGGAAATGGGCGTGAGCGGCGCGAGACCTGCGAACTCCAACGTCTGGCGATTCATCAGCCAATCGATGAAAAGGATGTTCGACCGAGTCAGGTTCCATTGCGTATGAAGAAGATTGCTCGCGCTCCATTCGTGGCTGAAGTTTGCGCCGGCGGGCTGCCCGGGAACATACGCCTGGCTAAAGGTGCCATCCATGTCGTCCGAAAACCATGCGCGATTCCGAATGATGGGCCCTGACAGCGCCGCGCGTGGCGACCAATCCCCAATGTGTAGCTTGTATCGCGTATCCACTCCGGGAACGAAGTTGGTCGCCGAATAACGCAATGTGTTGGAGCCCGGTTCTGTGCGCAGTTGCAGCACTCCGGCGGACCCGTAACCATATTGCGGAGAGAAATTACCACCGAGAAACTCAGCGCCCTGCACACCTTCGACGGCCACGCGCGCGGTCAAAGTGCCATCGATCGGATCACCGACGCGGAACCCTTCAAGCAGATAATTGGTTTGCCATTCTGCCCCACCTTGAAAGTGCAATCGCCCCGTCGGGTCTTGAATGGCGCCCGGCATGAGACGCAAGGCATTGCGCAGATTGTCGGTGGAGGGGAAGGGAATTGCGTTGATATTCGTACCGCTGAGCCGTTCTTCGGTGCCCGATTGATCCAAATCCACCGGCGATGGCGTGCCGTTCACGTCGAGAGATTGAAACACTTCGCGCAAGACGTTCATGGTGAGCAGCAGTTCGACACTCGGTTCCGTGGCGGTGAAGCGGTATTGCTTGAGCTCGAAAAATCCCTCTTTCCTGGCGTTGAGCAGGTAGGAGCCAGGCGAATTGAGCTTCAGCTTGAACGAACCGGTTGAGTCTGTCGTGGCAGTCGCCAGGATTTGACTTTCCGGCGCAGAAGTCACTGAAAGGTGAGCGTCCGGCACGGGAGCGCCGCGCTCATCCAGCACTCGACCGTAAACCGCGACTTCTCCCCATCCGCTACGTGCCAGCAGAAGGACGGCCCCGAAAAGCAACAGACTACGCAAGCGACTCCGATGACGCTATTTTAGGCGAATTTCGACCGCTTGCTTACGCGCGGGGTTGTGCAGCACCTGAGTTCCTCTTGACGACCGAGAGGTCATGAGCTATGCTCATATCGGTTACCGAGGAGAGTGCCGCTTTGAGTAAACCATCCGATCTGGTCCAGGGGACGTTGGATCTGCTTCTGCTGAAAATTCTGGCGCTGGAGCCGCTGCACGGCTGGGCTATTTCGCTGCGCCTGCGCCAGATTTCCGGAAATGTTTTGCAGGTGAGCGACGGGTCTCTGTATCCGGCGCTGCATAAATTGGAGCAGCAGGGCTGGATCAAATCGGAGTGGAAAGCGACGGAGAATAATCGCCGGGCGAAATTCTATTCGCTCACGCGTCCCGGGCGGAAGCAGCTAGAAGCGGAATCCGCAAACTGGCAGCGCCTGTCCGGGGCCATTTCTCACGTTGTCGGTCTAGAGGAGGCGTGAAATGTTTTTCGAGCGGTCGTTCCTGGCGCTCCGGCTGCGGCTCCGGTCGCTTTTGCAACGCCGGGACGTGGAGGCCGAGTTGGATGAAGAGCTGCGTCTTCATGTAGAACATCTGACGGAGAACAACATCGCCGAAGGAATGAATCCGGAAGAAGCGCGCAGGCAAGCGTTAAAGGCAATGGAAGGCTACGAACAGAAGAAAGAAGAGTGCCGCGACTGGCGAGGCGTGAACGGGGTCGAAAACTTTGCCCGGGATGTCCGCTATGCGCTGCGAATGTTACGGCGCAGCCCGGCGTTTACGACGGTAGCCATCTTGTCGCTAGCGCTCGGCATTGGGGCGAATACTGCCATTTTCAGCGCCATCGATACACTTCTGCTCAAGCCTTTGCCGGTTCCCGGTGTGCAGGGATTGCGAAACATCTTTCTGCAAATGCCGGAGCGTCTGCAACCCGTCCTCAGCTATCCGATATTCCAGGCGCTGCAAGCTCACAACAGAGTGTTCACTTCGATCGCTGCGTGGTCCAATCACCGCTTTCAAATGGCTTCCGGCGGCGAGATGGTTCATGTGGATGGGGAACTGGCAAGCGGGACGTACTTCTCCACACTGGCCGTTCCTGCTGCGCGAGGCCGTACATTCACCGAGGCGGACGACCATCCCTCCGGCGGCAAGGACGGTCCTGTCGCGGTCATCAGCGACCGTTTCTGGAATCGCCATTATCAAAGATCGGCTTCTGCTGTCGGGAGCAGCCTCATATTGGATCGCATCCGCTTTACGGTGATTGGGGTAATGCCGCCGGATTTCTTTGGCGCCGAAGTCGCTACGCATCCCGACGTCTGGATACCAATCTCCTTCACAAGCAGAGTAGACAATTCGAACTGTATTGCCAACCGCAGTTGCTGGTGGCTGTTCCTGATCGGGCGTATGAATCCCGGTGTGACGCCGCAGCAGGTGAACGCGGAACTCAGCTCAATCAGCCCTGCTGTTTTGCAGGAAACGACCCCGCCCGGCTGGAGGGCTGACTGGAAAAAGCGCTATCGCGCTTATAGCTTCGCGAGCGAATCAGGAGCGCAAGGCTGGTCCTTTCTGCGGCTTCAATTTACGAATCCGCTCCTGATTCTGATGATTTTGGTTGGCTTGGTGCTGCTCATTGCTTGTGCCAACATGACGAATCTACTGCTGGCAAGGGCGTCGGCGCGGCGCCGTGAAATTGCTGTACGGCTTTCGATGGGCGCGGGACGGGCGCGTATCATCCGGCAACTCCTGGCGGAGAGCGTACTGCTTTCTCTCGCGGGAGGGTTGGCGGGAACATTATTTGCGTTTTGGCTGACCCGGATTCTGGTTGCGTTCGTGTCGGCGACACAGGAGCGTCATGGCCCCGGCCGATTTACGCATCTGGAACTTCATCCGGATTTGAGGATAGTGCTGTTCACATTTGGTGTAGCAGCCGTTTCCGGGATTTTGTTCGGGCTGGCACCGGCACTCCGATCGACACGTATGGATGTAGCTTCCTCTCTAAAGGAATCCGCGCATCAGTTGCGCAGCGCCAGAACACACTTCCAATCCGGCCGCCTACTCTTGGCTTTTCAAACGGCGCTTTCTGTGCTGCTGGTAGCCGCGGCGGGCCTCTTCGCCGGAAGCCTCTTTCACCTGCTCACAATGAATTACGGGTTCAATCCCGAGGACGTGCGGCTTGTCGAGGTGGATACGGACAGGCAACCGGACAAAGGGCCAGCGTTAACTGCCCTGTACAGTCAAAGCCTCAAGCGGGCGAACGAATTACCCGGTGTGAAAGCGGCCAGCTTGCTGTGGCTCGTGCCGCTATCGGGCGGCGGTTGGGATGACAACATGCATGTTCCGGGCAAACCCGACTTGCCGGAGCGCGAAAGCGATACCTTGATCAATGTCATTGGCCCACACTTTTTTGACGTCATGCAGATACGCCTGCTCTCCGGACGTCAATTCGACGAGCGCGATACAGCCGCCGCCGAAAAAGTAGGCATCATCAGCCGGTTGGCCGCAGAGCGCTTCTTGCCAGGAGAGAATCCAATTGGGCAACATGTTCTGTTGGAGGGCAAAGCGATTCGCATAATCGGTGTGGCGGACAACATAAAGTATCTAAGTCTTCGAAACCAAGACTCACCGGAACTGTATCTTCCCTACACGCAGAAACCTGACCATGTGCCGTCCTACACCTTCATCCTCAAAATGCGTCCTGGTGCTCCCTCGCCCTATCGAGCATTCCGCGCCATGCTGCACGGACTGGCTCCGGACGTGCCCCTTGGAATGACGTACACCATGGAGCAGCAGGTCGATAGCTCGGTAGGCCAAGAGCGCCTCATGGCGTCGCTTTCCGTCTTCTTCGGGCTTCTGGCCCTCCTCCTCACTTCGATCGGACTTTACGGGCTTCTGGCTTATACAGTGGCGCGGCGTACCGGCGAGATCGGAATACGGATGGCGTTGGGAGCGGGCCGGATGCAGGTGGTTTGGCTGATGCTGCGTGGGGCGATGAGTTATGTCCTGGCCGGGCTTGTGATTGGAGCGGTAGCGGTGCTGGCGGCATCGCGCGTTGCGGCCAGCCTTGTTTACGGCATTCGCCCGAACGATCCGGGTAATCTGGTTGCAGCTATCGTCATTCTTCTCTTCGTTGCGGCGCTGGCGGCGCTTTTCCCGTCGCTGCGCGCAAGCCGCATCGACCCCGCAGTTTCGCTCCGGCAGGAATAGTCACGCGGGCGGGCGGAAGGTAGGGGCCGCCAATGCGAGACTGAAAGAGCGGTCTTCATGTGTCCACGCCAGTAAGAAAACGCAACAATATCACAATTGAGGGTTCCGGTGAAACTCCGATGCTGTTCGCGCATGGCTTTGGCTGCGACCAGCACATGTGGCGTTTCGTGGAGCCAGCGTTCCGCGCAGACTACCGGACCATCCTTTTCGATCACGTGGGGGCTGGAAACTCGGACCTCAGCGCCTATCATCCGGATAAATACTCGCGGCTGCAGGGTTATGCCGATGACGTGATCGAGATTTGCGAGGAGCTAGATCTTGCGCCCGTCATTTTTGTGGGCCATTCGGTAAGCGCCATGATCGGCGTGCTGGCGGCCATCAAAGCTCCGCAGCGCTTCCAGCGGCTTGTTTTGATTGGACCGTCGCCTTGCTACATCAATGACGGGGATTACACCGGCGGGTTCAATCGCGAAGATATAGACGGGCTGCTCGAGGTGCTCGATAGCAACTATCTTGGCTGGTCGAGTTCGATGGCTCCGGTCATTATGGGCAATCCGGAGCGGCCCGAACTAGGTGAGGAACTTGCTGCCAGCTTCTGCCGCACGGATCCGGAGATCGCCCGCCAATTCGCGCGCGTCACGTTTTTATCCGATAATCGTGGCGACTTGAAGCTGCTGCGCACGCCGGCGCTGATCCTGCAATGCTCAAATGACGTGATTGCCTCCGAGGCAGTGGGCGCATACGTTCATAGAAACCTTCCCGGCAGCGAGTTTGTGCTGCTGAAGGCGACGGGACATTGTCCCAACCTGAGTGCTCCCGAGGAAACCGTGGAAGCCATTCGATATTATTTGGGGAAGTCCTGATTGCTCGGACAAAAGGGAGTTTTTGCCGCGGAGGACGCATTGCTCGAGGAGAGTGCTGAAGAGCTTTATGATCAGGCTCCCTGCGGCTATGTTTCCACCGATCCTGACGGATTGATTCTCAAGATCAACGAAACTCTGCTGAACTGGACGGGCTACCGGCGCGAAGAACTGGTAGGCACTGTCTATTTTTCGGCATTACTGACCACTGCCGGAAAAATTTTTTACGAGACTCACTTTACTCTTCTTCTCCGAATGCACGGTGTGGCAAAGGAGATCGCATTGGATTTGGTCTGTAAAGATGGACAGCGCCGTCCCGCGTTGTTGAGTGCCGTACAGAAGAGAGGGGTTGACGGCACGCCCCTGCTGAACCGGATCACCGTGTTCGATGCCACGGAGCGCCGGCGCTATGAGCGCGAATTGCTGATTGCGAGGAAACGAGCCGAGCAAGCCTCGCTTGAGTTGGCGAGCGCCAATATGGAGCTTCGCAGAGCGAATGCGGATCTGGAACAATTTGCGTATTCGGCCAGCCACGATCTAAAGGAGCCGCTGCGCATCGTGAGTATCTACGTTCAGCTTCTGGAGCGCAAATGCCAAGTTAAGCTCGACGAACAAGAACGCGAGTATCTGGCACTTACTGTTGCCAGCGCGCAGCGGGCGCAAACGCTGCTGAACGATCTGCTTGCCTACGTACAAGCCGCTCACATGACAGAGGAATCGGAAGCCATCGAAGCCACCGATGCCGGCGAGGCGCTCGATCGGGTTCTTTCCGTGCTTAGCCGCGCGGTTGAGGACGCCAACGCGACTATTCAACGAAGCGCTCTTCCGGTGCTGCGGGTGCGCGAAGTGCACCTGGTCCAGCTTTTCCAGAATCTGATCGCCAACGCTCTGAAGTATCGCGGGGAAGCTCCGCCGTTCATTTCTGTTCGCGCCATCGAGGAAGATAACTGGTGGATATTGTCCGTAGAGGATAACGGCATCGGCATTGATCCGCAGCACGTGGACCAAGTATTCGGGCTGTTCAAACGCCTGCACGCCTCGTCCGAATACCCGGGTACCGGCATCGGCCTGGCGATCTGCCGCAAAATTGTGGACCGGTACGGCGGCCGGATCTGGGTTGAATCTGCGGGGCTCGGAAAAGGATCTACTTTCTACTTCACGCTTCCCGCGGCGCAAAGCGCGAAGGTGTCCGCTCACGCGGCATCGGGCTAACTTAATAGATGAGGCAGCATGGCAGAACCTTCCATGGTCAAACCGGGTCCTTCGCTGTTAGGGACCTGGAGAGTGGCGTCCATTCAGAGTTCCCCGGTAACGGCAACGCCGTTTCCTCAGCCCACACGATACGTGTTCTCCGCCCGGGAGGACGGCCTCCATTATGTAGCGGAGTCGCTGTTGCGGACGGGAGAGAAGATGGCTGTCGAAAGCACGTTTCGCATCGATGGCCAGTGGTATCCGATGCAAGGCGGCCGCTGGGGCGACAAGCTGAGCGTGGAGCAGACCAGCTCGCATACGTTTGACGTGGTCGTGATGCGCCAAGGTCAGACCACGTTCCGGGCCGCCATCGCGCTCTCTGAAGACGGACGGATCATGAGCGCCAGTTGGGAGGTTGTTCCGGCGGAAGGGCCGACGATTACCGGGACGGGCACGGCGGAGCGGGAGGGATAGCTTCAGAAGAGCTGCTATCGTTGCGCGGAAACAGCTAATGCAGCCGGGGGTGTAAGACCCAAGGCGCGGCAATCGGCGTCCACCATTTCGTGTACCAAGTCGCGAAAAGTTGTCTTCACACGCCAGCCCAGTTCTTTTTTGGCCTTACTGGCGTCGCCGAGCAGAATGTTTACTTCGGCCGGACGAAAGAGGTCCGGATCCGAGGTCACATATTTCTGGTAATCGAGTCCGGCATACGAGAACGCTGTTTCCACAAATTCCCTAACGGAGTGTGTTTCGCCGGTTGCAACAACGTAGTCATCCGGCTCCGGCTGTTGCAGCATGAGCCACATCGCTTCTACGTATTCACGGGCATGGCCCCAATCGCGCTTGGCTTCCAGGTTGCCTAGTTTGAGCTGGTCTTTTTTCCCCGCGAGAATGCGAGCTAGGCCCGACGTAATTTTGCGCGTGACGAACTCGTAACCCCGGCGTGGGGATTCGTGGTTGAACAGGATTCCGTTACTGGCGTGCATGCCATACGCTTCGCGATAATTCCGGGTCAGTTCGAAGCCGCAAACCTTGCTGATCCCATAGCTCGATCTCGGATGGAAACGTGTTTTTTCGTTCTGCGGAACTTCCTCCGCCTTGCCAAACATTTCGCTGGACCCGGCGAAATAAAAGCGGCAATGCGGCGCCACGCTTTTTACGGATGCCAGAAGAAAATGGGTGCCGTTGATGTTGGCGTTGAGCGTGGAGAACTCGTCATCGAATGAATAGCTGACGAAGCTCTGAGCGGCGAGATGGTAGCACTCGTGCGGCACAATCTCCGCCACGACCTGATAGATGCTGGCGTAGCTTTCGAGCGAGGCGGCGTGCAACTTCACGCGGTCCCGGACCGCACTCAACCGCGCCAGCCGGTGTTCCGGATCTTCAAGCGCCACCCGCCGGATGATGCCGTGGACCTCGTAGCCCTTCGAAACCAATAACTCAGCGAGGTAGGAGCCGTCTTGGCCGGTGATTCCGGTTATCAGTGCCCTGCGAGCCATGAAGTTGACAGTCTAGCATGGGATGGAAGCTGCAGAATGCCTGTAAGTGGATAATTGTGGATGGGCCCCCTTCGGCTTAGACGGGATGCGCGCTCTTTCCGCCAATCCAGATGATTTCATACGCCCAGAACTTTGAAGATGTTATTTTGAACCGCGTTTTTCGAGATCGGGATGAGGGATTCTATATCGATGTCGGCGCGGCGGATCCGGTTGTCGATTCGGTGACCAAGTTTTTTTACGATGAGGGCTGGTCCGGGATTAATATCGAGCCGAATGAATGGTTTTACAACAAGCTCGTTCGGGACCGGCCGCGCGATATCAACTTAAATGTGGCATTAGGCGAGCGAGAGGAGGAGAAAGAGTTATACCTCTTCGAGCGCATCGGGAACTCCACATTCGAAGAAGCTAGCCGCGATCGGTACATTGAAAGCGGGTTCGAGACAAAACCTGTCATGGTGAAAGTTACTACCCTCGCCAACATCTGCGAGCAGTATGTGTCCGGTCCCATTGACTTTCTCAAGATCGATTGCGAAGGTTGGGAAAAGTTTGTCGTCAAAGGCGCCGATTGGGATCGATTTCGACCGACGGTGCTGATTATTGAGGCGACTGAACCTGGGACAGCGAATTCCGCCTGGGGAGAATGGGAGCCGTTCCTCATGGACGGTGCCCGTTACGATATGGTGTACTTCGACGGCTTAAACCGTTATTATCTCAGCCGCGAAGCCGCAGATCAACGTTCTCATTTTGAGTTGCCGCCCAATGTTCACGACGATTTTCGATTTTACGCTACGGTGGCGGCGGAACAGGCCAATGGGGACTTAAAGCGCGTCAATGAAGCTCTACAGCAGACCAATCAGGTGCTCCAGCAGGACCGGGAGCGCTTGCAAGCGCAGATAACTGAACTTGAGGAAAGGATTCGGTCAGACAACGATGAGATCGAGCGCTTGCGCAGCGATCTGGCAGCCGCCAAAGCGCTCGCTTTGCAACTGGATGACAAGTTACTGAAAACCCGCTTGTGGGTTGGCCAGCTTTCGCAGGAACTTGCGGCTAGCAGAGCTCAACCGCGGGCTCAACCCTGAGGGCTCAAGTGTTCGGCCCGCTCCCAGGAACGTGAAGACAGGGATGACCATTGGCCAGCATGCCTTGCTCTGATCAATCCTGATGAACCCCACTTGGGCTATAATTCTTCTTTGCACTTATTCCTAAGGGCAATTGCCGATTGCCAGCCGGGCGCTCGAAGTACGAGGCATGGCGATGCGCGACTGATTCGCGATAAGTTCCTCTGGATCGCGCTTGCCGTCTGCGTTCTAAGTCTCGCCCTCTTCTTCCGTCAGTTCCTGGATTCAGGTTTTAACCTCATCGCCGGAGATCTGGGGGACAACCGGCTGGTTATTGCCATGCTTGAGCACTGGCGCGCTGTTACACACGGCCGAGCCTTCTTTACCTCGCCGAATTTCTATTGGCCACAAATAGGTGTATTAGGCTACAGCGAAGCATTTTTTCTGGATACATTGCCGTATCAGGTTGGGCGGGCCGCCGGTCTGGACGTTTACACCGCCTTCGAGTTGACTCTGATCTTCTTAAAGGCCATTGGATTTTTTTCCATGCTGTGGCTGCTTCGATCTTTTATCGGAGTAAGTCGCACGGTTGCTCTCGTAGGGTCGGCTCTATTCACGATTTCGAATCTATATTTCGTTACTGTAAATCACTCTCAACTCGTAGCGGTAGTTTTTGTTCCTCTTTTGCTGGCATTCAGTTGTGCTGCATGGCGCGCGTCTCGCGAGGAACGGACAATTCCAACCTATATCTACAGTGCATCTTCGGGCCTCCTTTTGGCGTTGATTCTGTACACGTCTTTCTATATAGGATGGTTTGCGGTGCTGGCCGGCGGAATTTCGATTGTTAGCGCTTTAGTGTGCTACGTATTTCGAAGACGGACACTTTTGGCGTTCCGCCGGTCGGTTTGTCCAACAGCTCTCACAGGGTCTGCCCTTGGGACAGCCGCATTGTGTTTTGTGATCGCCATCATCCCGTTTATCATGACCTATGCGCCGGCGCTTCAACAAACAGGCGGCCGGTCCTTTGGCGAATGTCTTCTATACAGCGCTCAGCCGATTGATGTAGTTAACGTCGGAACTTCGAATTTGATATGGGGCCGTTTGTTGGATAAGGCTCGGATTCACTTGGGCTACTTGCCGATGACGCCGTCTGAAACCGAAACGGGTTGGCCGCCGTTGACGCTGGCAACGTTGGCATTTGGAATTATCCTGGGCTTCAGCCGCAACGGAGCGACTTCGCGAAAAAACAAACCGTGTTTTCTGATGGTGGCACTCGGCGCCTCATTCATTATTGGTTGGGGGGTGTCGGTAAAATTTCACGATCATTCGTTTTGGTGGGTAGTTTTCAAAATGGTCCCGGGTGGTTCCGGAATTCGTGTGCCTGCGCGCTTTGATCTTGTGCTTAATATTCTTGTAGTCGTCGTAGTTTGCCTCGTATTAGACGAATTTCACAAGCGCAGTGGCCGCGTTTGGACATCCATTTTTTGGGCCCTCTCGCTCTGGCTTCTGGTAGAACAGACGAACACCGCCGCGACACATCTGATACAGCGGGGCAGCGAGGACGCGATCCTTAGGCGCGTGAAGCGTCCGCCATCCGCTTGCGCATCATTTTTCATAGTTTCGCCAGCAACCCCAGATAGGCCTGGGTTCGCGAATCAAGTGGATGCAATGTTGATTGCCAGAAGGTACAACATACCGACGTTAAACGGCTACAGCGGTTGGTCGCCTCCGGGCTGGGATCTCTCCTCCTTCGACAACACATATCTTCGGCACGTCGGTGATTGGGCTCGGACCCAGCGTGTCCTAACGGGGCTGTGCGGACTTGACCTCCATAATGGAGATTGGATTCCTGGAGTTCGAAAATTGATGGAATCACCAACAGGACTTCGGTAGACCGGGAGAGTTTCATTTGATCCGGCTCACGACGCCGTTCCTCACTGCGCCTGCCGAGGCGCGCGCCTTAGCCGCCCTACAGAAGACTCAAACGGTCCGCCTGATGCCTCTCCACCTGCTAAGATTCCTAAAGATGATGAGTTGTGTTGGCAACCAGGCTTCTCATCGAATGCGTAGCTAGTTAGCGCTCTAAACGACCCACATGACTGCTGTATCTGCAACGGACAAAGGAATATGGACGGAGACTTCGTCGCAACCTAAAGTGGCCACGTCGGCTCCCCCGAAAACACTGGTCTCTATCCTGGTACCCTTCTTTAATGAAGAGGACACGATCGAGGAGTGTCTAAAGCGAATTCTGGCTGCGGAGACCCTGGAAGGCTGCGCCTTTGAAGTGCTGGTGGTAGACGATGCTTCAACGGACCGCTCTGCAGACGCAATACGCGAATTAGCGGAGACTTGGCCAGAAAAGATACGGCTTTTCCGGCATGCGCAAAACCGAGGCAAGGGAGCTGCCATCAGGACTGCCCTCGCGCATGCCTCCGGCGAGTTCTGCATTATTCAGGACGCGGATCTCGAGTATTCGCCCAATGACTACTCGAAGCTCTTGAGTCCGCTCCTTTCGGGCGAAGCGGATGCCGTCTTCGGATCTCGCTTTGCCGCCACTGCTGAACGTCGGGTGCTCTATTTCTGGCACTCGGTTGCGAACCGGGCCCTTACTCTACTCTGCAATATGTTTGCGGACCTGAACCTCACGGATATGGAAACGTGCTACAAGGCGTTTCGCACCAGTCTGGTGAAAAGTATCCCGCTGCGCTCCGAACGGTTCGGCATTGAGCCTGAACTTACTATCAAGCTCGCGCAACGGCGCGCAAGGATTTATGAGACGTCCATCACCTATCATGGCCGCACCTATCAAGAAGGTAAAAAGATCGGCCTTAAAGATGCGTTTCAAGCAGTTGCAGTGATCCTGTGTTACGGTATCCTTAAACGGGACATTTACAACGAGAGTGGCCCGGAAATCCTCGACATCCTGGCGGCGGCTCCACGCTTCAATCAATGGATGGCCGATACCGTTAACCCTTTTCTTTCGAGACGAGTTCTGGAAATAGGCGCCGGTATAGGCAACCTATCCGCTCTCCTGATGCGTGGGCGAGATCGTTACGTCGCGTCGGACATCGATTTCGAGCATCTCGCGTATTTACGAAGACGATACCAACACAAGCGTCGCTTTGAAATAGTATTTGCCGATCTTGAGGTTCCAGAACATTTCGTGCCGTTTCGCAACTCAATCGATTCGGTCGTCTGTCTAAATGTGCTCGAACATGTTCGCGATGATTCAGCTGGCCTGTTGAATATTTTCGGAGTGCTTCGACCGGGCGGTAAGGCAGTCATACTAGTGCCCGAAGGTATGAGCGTATATGGCACACTCGATGAGGTCTTAGGTCATTATCGACGATACTCTGAGACCGAACTGCGTGCCAAACTGCATCAGGCCGGATTCCAAGTGGAAACAGTTCTAAGCTTCAATCGGATCACGCGACCGGGTTGGTTTATTAATGGACGAATCCGAAAACAGCGCACTTTTAGTCGTTTTCAAATCTTTCTTTTCGATCGGCTCGTTTGGTTATGGCGCAGGATTGACCGTTATCTTCCCTGGAACCCGACCTCAATCATTGCCGTTGCTGTGCGGCCTCACGATCCGAATGGGACTGAATCGCATTAATATTGGAGCTAGCTACGTTTGTCGCAGACGCATCCGCGACGGCTGGCGGCTCTATTTAGTCGAGTCCTATTATTCCCGCTTACACCAGTCCATCACTTCCTCGGTAAATGAGCGCCAAGTCGGCAGATTCAGACGCATCGCTTCCTCTGCCTTTCGATTGGCATACGCATCATCCAGGAATGCGAGTACAGCTTTGCGGAGATTCAGGACTGATAAGGGGTCGACGTAGTGAACGCCCGCCGAGCCCAGGCGCTCCAGGCTGGGGATTGTACGTGAAGCGATGACCGGAGTACCCGCCCACAGACTTTCGACGGGCGGCAATCCGTAACCCTCAGCAGCGCTCACATAGATGGTTGCACGGGATCGCTCGAAGCAATTCCGGATTTCATCATCGCCGGGAGCCGGGATAAACCGGAGTCCTGAATTTTCGTCGGAGGCAAGAGTCAGAACTTTCTCGGCAAATTGAGGATCAATCCATCCCAACTTGCCAACAAAAGACAGAGTCAATCCCTTCACGTGCCGGAGCAACGGTTCGAATGCTTCGAGTATTAACGGATGATTCTTACGCGGCTCAACAGTTCCGAGAACGCTGAAATTTAATGGTCGATTCAGAGTGAGCTGGAACGGACGGTCGCCCAGCGCGTCACAGCCGAGCGGCAATACCACTCCACCTCGGACGTTTGTTCGCCTAAGTCGGCTGTAGTAAATGTCACGCGTGTATTCTGAGATGAAGCCGCAATCGCTTGCTCGCCTGATGATCTGCGCGTAAGCGCAAAAGAGATATCGGTGATCTGGACCGAAGTACTCGGGGTGAGTAAGCGGGAGCAGATCAAACACAATGAAACGGTAGCGTCGCAGTTCGGGGTCCGGCATTGCGCGAAAGAAAGTGAATCGCTGGTGATTGAGAAACACTTCTGGTACAAGGACGGTATCGAGCTGGGAAACTTCTATTCGAGAGCCCCGTTCGATCGCGCCCAGGTGCCGAATTTCCTCTGTTCCCGAATGACTACCGCCTCGGAAATAGTTGCCAATTGCCTCAATCAGGGATGATGGAAACGCAACGAAGTGATCTCCGTTCAGGCGAACCGGAATCATCGCATTCCGGTCGCCATATCTGCAGATTTCACCAGCAATCCTCTGTATTCCCGTAGTGATTGGGTTAGTCAGAAACTCAGTCAGGTCAAGGTAGAGACTCATGCGATTCCAAGAATCTCCGTGAGTCGCTTTACGTAATATCCAAAGTTGTGCGTTTCCAGGTATGCAGCGCGGGCATCCGCGTTAGAAGCAGCTTCCGAACGCGACTCCCAGATTCGCGCAAGTTGTTCCGCAACTTGGAGAGGAGAGGACCAGTCCGGTACCGTTAAGACATACTCGGGTGCATCACACGACCGGGCCAACTCTAGGTTTGCAACGGAAGAAAGGCCCGCAGCGATGCAATCGGATAGGGCAGGGGAGGGCCGGCCGAATCCGTCATTCCGCAGTTGCACCGCGGCATCGGAGGCAATCAAAAAACTGCGGTACGCCGCTTCGGTCGCAAATTCAGGGCCTGCGTGGATATCTTTCGCGCCGTAAAGAGCTGCGATCCGGTCCACCTCTGGTTTCCGAGGCGCTGCAGTGCCCACGAAATATAGCTGGGCAGGAATGTTCCAGCTTTGAAGAAGCTCGATTGCCAGACTGCAGGAGTCTAGCCCGTTCAGCCGATCCACGCTTCCAAAGCTTGCTATCAAAAACACACAGGCGGGAATGCCGTAGCGCTCCCGGGCTAAAAGCTTTGCTGCCGCCGTCAATTCATGTTCTTCGAAGAAAACCGTCGGACAGGATGTAAGGACCTGTGCCTCCACTCCGTACTGTTGTTTAATTAAACTCTGCTGCATTGCCGTGTGTACAATGAGCGGGGAAGCATGCCGGAGAATTGGATCGAGAAATAGCGAGGGCGGCGTTCCGCCAAGCAGCCAGGTATTTGCCTCCTCGAAGGACACCGGGCGATGTAAACGTTCGGCGGCAAGCTGCAAGAATTTTTCCTGTCCTAAACCGGGAAGGAGCACGTCAACCAGTTGGAGATCGTGCAGAATGCAAGGCCCACCGTACTGTTGCAATACTTTGAAAATGCCCGAATCCCCGGCATCGTTTCCAAGGACGGAAATGATACCGGCATATCGCCCCTGCAGCAGGGGCGCAACGCTAACTGGACCGCCATCCCGAAAGCGAGCCTCAAATGTGAGCGGACGGGGGGCATCGCTATAAAGATCGGAGTGGAAGAATTTCTCGCTCCCGTGGATCATCATGGCCGTGTACCAAGCGGCTGCGGACCGGTCCGGGGGATATGGGCTCAGGAATGCGAGCCGAGGCTTTTGAACAGTGGTGATCACGCCAATGTTCCGGCTCTGCTCCAGCGCAGCCTCGATCGCGCCCCAGAACCGTCTGCCTACTGACTTTTCATGAAATTTCGCGGGGAGATGGGCTTGCGAGTCAATCAGATACTCCCTCAGCTCCGGGCTCCTTAGTAGCGCATCGAGCTTTTCACACAAACCAGCAACGTCATCGGACTGGAAAAGAGCCTCGGGTTGCTCAATTAATTCTAGATGTGCAGCGCAGGTGGAAGCGATTACCGGACATCCACACACAGATGCCTCAACAACCGGCAAAGAGAACCCTTCTATATGCGAAGGAACGATTGTCGCCACCGCTCCCGTGAGCACCGAAACGAGCGCTTCATCGGAAATGGCGGGACAAAACTCCAGGAATCCTTCGCCTGCAGCATGACCCGCCAATCGCAGTAGACTGGCGCGGTAGTCGGGATCGTAGTGACCTATAACCTTCAGCCCGATACGCCGTGAATGGAGCAGATTCAAATGCCGAACTGCTTGTACTGCGACCTGCGGATTCTTGCGGGGATCCGAAGCAATCACGATCACGAAATAAGGCTCATTTGCGTTGTAGGGAGAAGGCGAATTGGACCAACGATCTCGAAGCTCGTACAGCGAACGCCGCACAGAAGAGCCGGTCACATACATGCGATCACGAGCAACTCCCAAAAGTTGGGAGGTTCGCCAGGCCGTGTATTCCGATACAGGCAGAAATAATTTGAATTTTCGCAGCCGGGCCATTTTGGCGAGGTAGTCAATCCGGCTTTGTAGAGTCGGCAAATATCCAGGCCAATCCAGGGGAATGAAATCATGAACCACAGCCGCGGTCAGAAAGGCGGGATGAGCCATGAAGCGTAGACTGAAGCGGGTATCGTGCGTCATTGGCGTGCCGTCAATGAATACCGCCGGCGTGTCATGGCAGACAGGATTTACGGAACAGGTGACCTCATCCACAAACTGCGCATACTCATCGGGCAGTTGCGGTGCTGCCGGATCGGTCAGGCCAATTAGCTTGCAGTTGCAAAATGCACTTTGCCTGCGTGTTCGTACCAAGGCCGAAACGTGATGACCAATACCACGGACGCGATACCCGCAATCCTGAAGGCAGCGAAGATCAGCGTATATGATTGGATCCATCTACTCGTTTCAACTCGGCTGGGTTCGGCATAGGGACAGCGGCATGCGGTGCAGCGATACCTTTCCCCTCCGAGTCCATAGCTGGCAACTCCGACGCCCGGAACAGGGCAAGGAGCAATTCCTCCATCGCGTGCCATTGCGCCGCATTGCTGGCCTCCAGCTTTCGCAATCGCTGGTCGATTGCCGCTATCCAGCGTTCCTCATCATCTTCCCGAAGGCGACGGTCGATGCTATCTATTTGCGCAGCCAAATCGGCGATAAAGAAAATCTTCACCTTGGTGAGAAACCACCAGAGGAGTCTCTCGACAAAGGTGCGGTAAAGGGGGCGGAAGAAAAAAAGCGTTATCCTTTCGCCAAACCGCAGCATTCTGTCACCTGCTCAACTGAAATTGGGATGAACTAAAGGCCGAAGGCAAAATCCTGGCTTAGGCCGGACTCAATACCGCCGACTTGTGAGGATAGCACACAGATGGATCGGAATAGGAACTGCATAGATCCACTATTGGCTGACGGCTCCCGCAACCGTTGAGCTGAGGTCGTAATCTTGCCAGCTTCCCGCAAAACGGAGCTCATGCACGTGACGGTCAGTTCCCGTGTACTCGATCTCTACTGTGTTTTGATTGGTGTCAAAGAGGCTGACAATGGGCGAATCCGCGGCTACACTCAATCCGTTGCCTGCCACCGTGAGATCTTCATCATGCCATGTCCCTCCGCTAATATGGAAATCGTGAACATGTTGATCGACACCGGTATAGTTGATGTTCACTGTATGTTGGGCGGTGTCGACAACATTAGCAATTGAGGATCCCGCCGCAACACTCGGCGCACCTGTAGCAGCGGTGAGATCGAAATCATGCCAAGCATTACCTGCGATGTAGAACTGATGCATGTGCCGATCGACACCGGCATAATTGATCTTCACCACATTTTGGGTGCTATCGACGAAATTGGCGATCGGCGAGCCGACAGCAATATTCGGTCCCCCCGTGGCCGCGGTGAGGTCGAAATCATGCCAAGCGTTACCGGCAATGTAAAATTCGTGCACGTGCCGATCGACACCGGTATAGTTGATCCTCACCACGTTTTGAGTGGTATCGACAAAATTAGAGATTGACGAGTCAGTGGCAACATTCGGTCCCCCTGTTGCGCTCGTAAGATCGAAATCATGCCATGCGTTACCTGACAGATAGAACTCGTGCACGTGCCGGTCGATACCGGCATAGTTGATTCTCACCACCTTTTGAGTACTATCGACAAAGTTGGCTATCGATGTACCGGCAGCGGCATTCGGTCCACTAGTCGCGGCGGTCAGGTCAAAATCATGCCACGCGTCTCCAGGGTTATAGAATTCATGAACATGTCTGTCGGTTCCAATGTAATTAATCCTCATCACGTTTTGAGTGCTATCGACAAAGTTGGCGATTGTTGAGTCAGGCGTGATGTTCGGTCCGCCTGTCGCACCGGTCAGATCGAGCCCGTGCCAGCCATCTCCTGGATAGTAGAATTCATGGACGTGCTGATCGATGCCTGTGTAGTTGATCCTTACTGCGCTCTGAGCGGAGTCGAGAAAATTGGCGATCGCCGAGTGGGCACTGATATTCGGCCCACCAGTTATCGCACTCAGATCAGCATCGTGCCATGCATTACCGGAAATGTAGAAGCGATGCACGTGTCTATCTATTCCGGCATACTTTATGCCCACTGAGTCTTGCGGTGGGTCAACTGAATTGGCAATTACCGAGCCGGAGGCCACATTTGGTCCACCTGTAGCGGCGGTCAAGTCAAAATCGTGCCAAGCACCGCCGGCAATGTAGAACTCGTGGACGTGTTGGTCAATAGCCGTATAGTTGATTCGCACAACATTTTGAATCGTGTCAACGAGATTCGCGATCGAGCACCTAGCCGAGGTACTTGGCCCACCCGTCGCGGATGTGAGATCGAAATCGTGCCAGGCGCCGCCCTCAATGTAGAACTCATGCACGTGCTGATCAACTGCGGTGTAGTTGATCCGCACAACGTTTTGCGTTGTATCGATAAAATTAGCAAGCGCGGCACCGGCCGCTGCCTTTGGTCCGCCCGTAGCCGCCGTGAGGTCGAAATCGTGCCAGGCTCTGCCGGCAGTATAGAACTCGTGCACGTGTTGGTCCATGCCGATATAGTTGATCCGCAGCACGTTCTGAGTGGTGTCGACGAAATTGGCGATCGCCGAACCGGTCGAAGCGGCCGGACCGCCGGTCAGCGCGGTCAGATCCAAATCGTGCCAGACACCCCCAGCTTGATAAAGTTGATGAACGTGCTGATCGATGCCCGTGTAGTCAACATTTAATTCGTTCTGAGTCGTATCGACGAAACTAGCAATCTCCGACCCCGCGGCCGCATTCGTCCCGCTCGTCGCGGATGTCAAATCGACATCCTGCCACCCTCCTCCGGCAGCATAAATTTGATGCACATGCTGATCGGTCCCGACATAGTGCAGCTTAAACGCATTCTCGATCGTGTCATTTACGGTCGCGATGGCAGTACCGGAGATATTCGGCCCTTGAGCGATCACTGTGAGATCGGCGTCCTGCCAAGCGCCGCCTGTGAAATACAGCTCATGAACGTGCTGATCGGTACCCGCATAATAATGCGCCTGCCCAGCCGCGACAACGCTGGCCGCAATGCCCGTCCCCGCAATCGTTACGGTCTGGGGCGAGTTCGCCAGATTGTCGGCGATGACGAGAGACGCGCTCCGGGATCCCCCAGCCGACGGCCAAAAGACGATCGAAATCGAACAACTCGCCTGAACAGCTAGCACACTCTGGCAATTGCTCGTCATGCGGAAATCCGCCGCGTTCACTCCGCCCAACTGAATGCTCGAGATATTCAGCGCGGCGGCTCCGGTGTTCGAAAGCGTTACCGTCTGGATCCCGCTCGAAGTGCCGACCGGCTGTGCTGCAAATAGGATGCTCGTAGCCGCTAGCGAGACATGCGGGATCGCTCCCGCCATACCCGTCCCGGTTAAAGCCAACGATTGAGTTGTCGAAACGTTCAGACTGTTATCACCGAGCACCAGAGCGCCACTCAGATTTCCGCTCACGGGGGGCGTAAATGCGAGAGCGAGCGAGCAGGTCCCGCCTGCCGCCAGAACGGTCACAGGCGAGCAATCTGCCACGCCGAGAGACTGTTGCGTGAAATTGGGACCGATTGTTAGGGCCGTGAAATTCAGGGCTTGATTGCCTGCGTTTAAAACGGTCAGCGTCTGCGATTGGCTCGCCTCGCCTATAACCGTGCTGGGAAACGACAACCCGCTCAGGCTTGCCAGTTCTCGTACCGCATTGTTTGCATAGTCGGCAATGTAAAGATTCCCAGCGGAATCCAAAGCAAGTCCGCTGGGGGCATTCAGGGTCGCTCCGGCCGGAACTCCATTGCCCGCAATCGTAGTGCTCACACCCGACTGCGCGCTCACACGCCGGATCACGTTGCTGGCTTGATCGGCAATATAAAGATCTCCGGCGGCATCCAGCCGGACACACACAGGCTTCTCTAGCTGGGCGTTGACCGCTGCTCCCCCATCGCCCGCATTTCCGTAAGTTCCATTGCCGGCTACTGCGGTAATCATCCCGGAGGACGCGTCCACCCGGCGAATCATGCTGTTTCCAGCATCCGCGATGTATACGTTTCCCGCAGGGTCAACGGCAACTCCCGACGGATTATCTAATCTCGCGTTTATTGCTAATCCACCGTTCCCGACGCCATCGGCGCCGCCATTTCCGCCGCCGGCCACGACGGTTATGTTTCCCGAAGCGCGATCGACTTTCCGGATCACGCCATTGTACGAATCAGCGATATAAAGATTCCCGGCGCCATCCACCGCAAGATCGCTGGGTCCGTTAAGCAGGCCGCCGCCAGCCGCGATGGTCATTTGGTGGCTCACCGCATCCAGTTTCCGGATCACGTTGTTGTCGTGATCCGCAATATAGAGGTTCCCGGCTCCATCGAGCGCAACCGCTACCGGAGTCCCGGTCCCCGCAACCGTCGTCATCACTCCCCCGCTCACTTTGCGAACTGCCTGATTTACCGAATCGGCAATATACAAATCTCCAGAGTTATCGATGGCTATGCCTTGCGGATACGACAGGCTGCCTGCAACTGTGGAAATAACTCCCGGATACAGCGCCACCTGCGGACCGAGGCCAGTTCCGTAAAGAAAAGTTGTGGCAATCAGGTTTCCGGATGTGTCCTTGACCAGAATCGCGTCTTTCCGCAGACCCGGCCAGCGCGGTTGGAAACTCACCGGCACTGTGCAGTTCACGCCCCCCGAGTTCGCGCACTGCGGGGTTCCCAAATTGAAATCAGAGCCGTACGCCAGGGAAAAAGAAGGAGACGAGCTGCCCGAGAACGTGTACCCTAACGTCTGGGGCGCCGAAGCCGCTCCATTTGCGGCCAATTGCCCGAACCGCTGTGCTGTGGGGCCGGCAAGGAAAGTTTGTGCTTCTGCCGGCTTCCCAACGAATACGAACCAGGCAACGGCAAGTATAGGGACAAGCCAAGTATGGCGCCGGCGGATCCGATTCGACATGCGTGTAAATCTGAGCCAGCCGGGTGAGTTCCGCGGCTACAGAATTGAATCGGCAGTTCCGGAGGCGAAGTTTAGCCAAATTCCCGCGGGGCGTTAGCTCCCGCAGGTAAGAATTATGTGAGGTGAATTCGGAACGGCTCTAACCTGGCCCGAGTGCGGAAGGGAACTCAGCGAGAAACCCGCGGTCTCCTCGCATTCGGGCCGTGACCGAACCGAAGCCGCTCATCATGCGGCCAGATCGACCGCTTCGTCGGAATCGTCCTCTCCAGCTTCGCGTTGCCGGTCAATTGACTCCTGGCAAGGCACACAGTACGCCGCCCAGGGCACCGCTTTCAAGCGCTTGTTCGGGATTTCCTCTTCGCAACGCAGGCAGATTCCGAAGCTCCCGTCTTCAATCCGCGCCAGAGCGGCCCGGACATCCTTCAAAAGCTTCGATTCCCGGTCGAGATTGCGAATCGCGACTTCCCGGTTGAGCTGCTGCTGCAGCCGGTCAAAGTCTTCCGCGGCATTCTGAATCAGAATTTCGTCGCGGTCGGAAGTGCCCGCCAGCAGTTCACGCTGCTTGGTCTCCAGCACCTTCCGGAATTCGTTTATATTGATGTTCGACATTACGTCCTCCAACGTCCAGCCACATTTGGCCTTCCGGCCGTAGACACCACAAACCTAATCGATCGGAACTAGGATTTGGGAACCACAAAGAATATGTGGCCGCGTACAGGACACTAGGATGCGACAATTTTGTGGAAAGTTTCAAGGGGTAGGTGTAAAATTTTTCGCAGATTTTTTGAATGGCCCGCAGTGTAGTCCAAGCCTCAAAACACCACCCCCACCAAGCGTCGGAAAGCCGGGTCAGAAAAACCCTATGGGGGTACTAGGCCACACTATATTGTAGTTCTCCACAGGTAATCCACAAGATATAGAACTGCACCTCCATTAAACGAATTGACTGCCTGAGAATTCGGGTGTTGAATAGGAGATGCAGGCCAGTTTCCTTACCCTCCCCCGAAGAAAGGTCCTACTCAACACAGCATAATGGGACAGCTCAGTGTCAATTTAGCCAGCAAGGTGAAAGAGTTGCATCGTTCCCTGAAACGGGAAGAGCGCACCGGCGTAGCGTTTCCACGCTTCTTTACTGCCAAGCTGGAGTCCGGCGCCACGCCGTACGATCAGGTCGCCTGGGAGTTGCGCACCGCCACCATCGGCAACGACAAAGGCTCGGTCATCTTTGAGCAACGCGATGTGGAAGTCCCTGCCGAATGGTCGCAGACCGCCACGAACATCGTTGCCAGCAAGTATTTTCACGGTCGTATGGGTTCGCCCGAGCGGGAATCGAGCGTCGCCCAACTGGTCCACCGGGTCGTCGACACCATTGCGGATTGGGGCCTCGCAGGCAACTACTTCAAAACCAAAGAGGATGGAGAGAACTTCCGGCTCGAGCTCGCGCACCTGATGCTCACCCAAAAAGCCTGCTTCAACTCTCCCGTCTGGTTTAACGTCGGCGTACGCGAAGCGCGCGGATACGGTTTTTACTTCGATGAAGCCGAGCAGGTCACTCAAAAGCTGATCCCCGGCGACAACCGCCCGCAGTGCTCCGCCTGCTTCATCAATTCCGTTGGCGACACCCTCGAATCCATTCTGGATCTGGCGAAGACCGAAGGCATGCTTTTCAAATGGGGATCGGGTACTGGCACGAATCTCTCGCCCATTCGCGAAGAAAATGCCCATCTCTGGGGCGGCGGCCGCGCTTCCGGACCGCTTAGCTTCATGAAAGGTTTCGATGCCTTCGCAGGCGTCATCAAGTCCGGCGGTAAAACGCGCCGGGCGGCCAAGATGGTCATTCTGAATGCCGATCACCCGGATATCGAGCCGTTCATCTGGTGCAAGGCCAAAGAAGAAAAGAAAGCCCACACGCTCGTCGACGCCGGCTACGATTCGTCGCTCGACGGCGAAGCCTACAGCTCCATCTTTTTCCAGAACGCCAATAATTCAGTCCGCGCGACGGATGAATTCATGCAGGCCGCCGCGGATGACGCGGATTGGTGGACCCGCAGCGTGGTCACCGGGCAGCGCGTGAAGCGCTACAAGGCCCGTGAACTCATGCGGCAGATCGCCGAGGCTACGCACCAGTGCGGCGATCCCGGCATGCAGTTCGACAGCACCATCAATCGCTGGCACACCTCGAAGCACACGGGCCGCATCAACGCCTCGAATCCCTGCTCGGAATACATGTTCCTCGACGATTCGGCGTGCAACCTGGCCTCTCTCAATTTGATGAAGTTCGTCGGGCCGAATGGCAGCTTCGATGTCGAAGCTTTCCGGCACGCGGTGGACACGATCACTCTCGCCCAGGAGATCATCGTCGATAACGCCAGTTACCCGACGGAAAAGATTGCAAAGAACTCACACGATTTCCGGCCGCTCGGGCTTGGCTTTGCGAATCTCGGCGCGCTGCTTATGTCTTTGGGTATTCCCTATGACAGCGATCAGGGCCGCGACTTCGCCGGCGCTATCACCGCTATTATGTGCGGCCAGGCCTATTTGACGAGCGCACGTATTGCCGAGGCTGTGGGACCCTGCCCCGGATATCCGGAGAACGAAGATTCGTTTCTCGAAGTGATCCGCATGCACTGGAATGCCGTGAACGGCATCGACAGCAAGCGCGTTCCGCCCGAAATGTTCAAAGCGGCGGAAGAGTGCTGGCAGCATGCCTATGAACTCGGCGCGCGCGTGGGCTATCGGAATGCCCAGACCACCGTGATCGCCCCTACTGGAACCATCGGCTTCATGATGGATTGCGACACCACCGGCATTGAGCCCGACCTGGCGCTGGTCAAGTACAAGAAACTGGTCGGCGGTGGCGTCATCAAGATCGTCAACAACACGGTCCCGCAGGCGCTTATCAAGCTCGGCTATACACCCGAGCAGACCGAAGCGATTGTTGCGCATATCGACTCCACAGGCACCATTGAAGGCGCTCCTTACATCAAGCCGGAGCATCTGGCGGTATTCGATTGCAGCTTCCGCCCGCAGAACGGCACGCGCTTCATCCATCACATGGGCCATGTCCGCATGATGGCGGCGGTGCAGCCGTTTATTTCGGGAGCCATCTCGAAGACCATCAATATGCCCGAAGAGTCCACGGTCGAGGACATCATGGAGGCATACTTTGAGAGCTGGCGTCTCGGCCTCAAAGCCGTGGCCATTTATCGCGACAACTCGAAGCGCGTTCAGCCCCTGAGTTCTGGTTCTGCGAAAGGGGAGAAGAAGTCCACCCCTCTAGCCGCCGAGCCGCAGACCATCGAAAAAGTGGTCTACCGGCCAGTGCGGCGCAAGCTTCCCGACGAGCGGCAATCGGTGACGCACAAGTTCTCGATTGCAGGACACGAAGGGTACATCACGGTGGGCCTGTACGAAGACGGCACGCCGGGCGAAGTGTTCATTACGATGGCCAAGGAAGGCTCTACCATTTCCGGCCTAATGGATACGCTCGCCACCTCCATCAGCTACGGCTTGCAGTACGGCGTACCGCTGAAATTCTTCGTCGACAAATTCAGCCATGTACGCTTCGAGCCGAGCGGCTGGACCGGCAACCCGCAAGTGCCCTATGCGAAGTCGATCGTCGATTACCTGTTCCGGTGGCTGGGCGCTCGCTTCCTAGGCATTACAGACGGGAACGAGGCCGGCGAAACACTGACCCTTCGGCCAACCGAACCGGAACCCCAGCAGTCCTTGCCCTTTGAAGCGAACGTGGTGAGCGATGCCCCGCTGTGCTCGGAATGCGGCAGCATCATGACCCGCAACGGTTCTTGCTATAAGTGCGAGAACTGCGGCGGGACCAGCGGGTGTAGTTAGGGAAATGGGAATTTCACTTCCTCAGTGAAATTCCCTCTCTCAATCCACTCTAAATCCGGCTCCGAGATGGACACATGCCCTAACCGAGCCGCGACCGCTTCCAGCACTATGCTGGATCCAACGGGAATACCATTGCAAGCTCGTAGAAATCGGCATCAGTGCTCACGATTATGAACTTTTCGTGCTGAGCAAACTCCAGATCTTACGATCCGATTGCTGCGGTAGGTTGAATCCGCGACATGCGCGGAATCAAGATACAGTTCACCAAGCCGCGAAACGAGTTTGCGCGAGAGATTCTCGTAAAGCAGCAACTTCACTGAGCCACTCGCCTGCCCACGCGGGCGGCGAACTCATAAACCCGCGCGAAAGTCCGCTGGCTCCAACTCAGGATAATCGTCCAGGATCTCTTCCTCGGTCATCCCTGCAGCAAGCCAACCGAGAACATCCAAACAGTTACGCGCAGACCGCGAACACACGGCTGGCCAGAGCGCTTGCCTGCCTCGATTGTGGTTCGATCGGTCATGGTGAGAGCATAACATTCCTGAAACAGTGACCGGCTACAAGAACGAACCCCAGTCACAAATTTGAAAATTCAATCTTTCTCAATCCCCTGAACAACTTACATTCGATTTTTCAATCCCGCCGCACGCCCCTCGTGCGAGGCTCGGGTCGTTATGATGACCCAAGCGAAATTAGACGCCAACCGCGCCAACGCGCAAAAAAGCACCGGGCCGATCAGTCCCGAGGGCAAAACCAATTCCAGCCGCAACTCCTTTAAGCACGGCCTCTACTCCAAACAACTGGTAGTCGGAGCCGAAGAAGCCGCCGAACTCGACGCACTCAAAACCAAGCTGCGCGCCGAACATCAACCAATCAACGAAACCGAAGAAATCCTGGTCAACGAATTGGCCGAGCGTTGGCGCCTCCGCCGCTCCCGGATTTACGAAGCAAGCATGCTCGATTCCGGGGAAGTACTGATCCCGCATCTCAACCTCGTTCAGCGCATGATGTCCTCCGCCGAACGCGGTTTCCACAAAGCGCTCGCCGCTCTGCGCCAATTACAAAAGGACCGTGGCTTCGTTCCGCAGGAACAGAACCGCGACTGCGAAGGAGCGGCCGGGCTGACTGCTGACGGCTGTTCGCTGTCGACTGGCTCTGGCTCGCGTAGCGAGTCCGCTTCAGCGCTTGGCTTCGTTCCTCCACCTTGCCCCGAAGATGAACAGATCGACCCCGCGGACTGGGCTCGCGCCTTCAAAACGCGTCACGAACTCCACAACCGAATAGCAGAACCGCGCGCGTAAGCAAGCGGGTACAGCGCGGGACTTCACTCCCGGCACAGTTCTTCGACAACCGAATAAAAGTTCCCGCCCTGTGCGGCCGCAGTGTATCGGTACGGCAACTGCCGCCGTTCAGTGCCGTCCCGTATCCTGCGTACTGCAGCCCGCCACGCAGCGGGCATGGCGGTCAAACTCCATCGTGACGCCGCTCAACGGAGGGAACACGGCAGCCTCATTCACAAGTTGGATAAAGCGTGCCGTCTTGGTTCCGGGGTTGACAACGCCATTGGTCGTTGTAGCCTCGTTGACATGGGAAGGAATCACGGCCGCCGGTCGAATAAGCTCATTCACCGCAAACGCCGCCTCTTCCGGCCCGGTTGTAAAAATGTCGCCGATGTTGAACACAACCAGGTGGGCGCGATAGAAACCTCTCACGATGGTGAGCATGTCGCTCGTCAGGCCCGTGTCCCCCGACAGATACACGCGAAGCCCGTTCGTGAATATGAGGACGAAGCCGCTTGCTGACCCCGGCGCGAACGTCAGTCCATTGCTGGCAAGCTCGGACGCTAATGGATCGGAGATCATGTTATTCGAAAGGCCGTTGCCATGCAAGGCGGTGACCAGAGAGATTTGGACCCCCTCGCCCGCATTGCCGGCTCGCACAGTACGTTTTGCGCCGTATCCCAGGTTGCCGAGGCACGCTTGCCCGACCGGCACAATCGTTTCATTTGTTGGACCTGCCGTCGGGCATCCGGGTGCCGCCATGCCGGCTAGGTGTTGGATCTTGGTCCCGATGAACGCAGTGAGCTCTCCCGAACCGATCACCGCTGCGCCCTTTGCAGCGGCAATCTCGGCTGCATTGGAATCGGGTGTTGGCACGGTGGGGATCTGGGAGCCGCACGCGGCATCGGAAGCGTTGGGATCCTGATTCAGCTTTGCGCTTCCCAGATGGTCCCCATGGGCATGACTAACGAGGAGAACGTCAATTCTCCCAAGCCGCGCATCCGAACCGCCGGCTACGGTCGTTGCCGGATCGTACAGGATACGAACACCGGTTGGATCTTCAAAGATGAGCGCGCGGTCCGGCGCACAGAACTCTCCGGTGCGGGCGCCCACTGGCGTAATGTTCACAGTTTGCGCTAGTAGACCTCCCTGGATCGCTGCCACAGCAGCTAAAAGGCACGCTGCGTGAAATGTCTGCATGGTCCCGTCCTTTCAAAAATCATTCTTTGAGGTGGGGCCGAATCGCGCAAGCGGAAACGGGAGTGTTTACAAAATTTTCACAACCGTTCTCTGCCACCCTTCACGCCAGCGCTCTGCCGTACAACACCAGCAACCGGCTCCACGCCTTCTCGGCCTGTGCCTCGTTATAGACGTGTGAGTCCGGCGGGCACCAGCCATGCGCGGCGCCTTCATACACTTCAATCTCCGCGGGCAGATTCGCTTTCGCGAACGTCTCTCTCAGCACGTTCTTGTCGTTCGGTGATCGCGCATCGTCATTCGCCGCAATCGCAATCAGAAACTGCGCGTGGCTTTTCGCTGCTTCCAGATGCGGGCTGTTCGGCTGATTGGTGACAAGTCCGCCGCCATGGAACGACGCCACCGCTCCAATGCGGTCGGGCGCCGCGGCCGCCGTCCGGAACGCGATCGGACCCCCCATGCAGTAACCTTGTACTCCCATCTTGCGATTCTTGGCGACCGAGGCTTGCTGGTCGAGCCACCCGATGAACGCTTTCGCATCCGTCATGTGGGTTCGTTCATTCAGAGTTTGAGCCAGCGGTCGTAACTCTGCAATCGGTGTGGCTGCGCCGGCTTCCGCGGTCGGAGCTTTCTTGGTCCGGTAGAACGGGTTGACGACAAGCACCGCGTACCGCGATTGCGCGAGCCGTTTGCCCATTTGCCGGAATGCCGGCCGTAAGCCGAAAATGTCCGGCCACATCAGAACGCCGGGTGCTGTCCCCGTTGCCGGGTGCACAAAGTAGCAGTCTGCCACGCCGTCCGGCGTGGTCACATTCACGTCGGATTCTGTAACTTCCATCGCATTCGCAACTTTTGGCAACATCATAGCCACGCCTGCACCCAACAGTATGCCGAACTGTTTTCGTGTCACTTTGCCGAGTCTTTCGTACTCCAGCCGGTCGTTCTCGAAATGATCCTGATCGCACATATCGGCTTATCTTATACCCGATCTTGCATCCTTCAGAACCCATCGGCATCGAATTAAAAGAATCGCAGAACAGGTATGTTCAGAAAGGCAATCATCGCGCTCCTATGTAGTGTCTGGGCCGCCGCAATTCCGGCCTTTGCTAAGAAGAGCCATGCGATCTTCCAAAGTGACCTGCGCGAAGCGGAAGAGCTATTCAACCGCCTCCAATACGATGCGTCGCTTTCGCGTCTCGATCTGCATGCAACGGACCCGGCGGCGCTCTTCTTGATCGGCCGCGACTACTACATGCTCGCCGATTTCAAAAAAGCCACCGGTTACCTGAAAAAAGCGGTAGCCACAGCGCCGGGAAATAGCGGCTACGCCGACTGGTTGGGTCGCGCATACACGAAGCGCGCCGAAACTTCCAACGCTCTGCACGCGGTCGAGCTGAATTTAAAAGCGCGGAAGGCGTTCGAGCGCGCCGTGCAGTTGAATGCAAAAAACGTCCAAGCGCTCTCGGATCTCTTCAACTACTACCTGAACACGCCGGTAGTCCTGGGCGGCGGCTATGGCAAAGCCGAAAACGTAGCGGAAAAGATGTCCTCAGTGGACGCTTCCCAGGCCTTGCTCGAAAGAGCGGAACTGGCGGACAAGCGCGGTCTACAGAACCGCGCGCGTAAGCAAGTGGCCAACTCAGCTTTCTTTAATCCTGCCGCGCAGTGAATTAAGATTCAGCCCGCCCTCATACCGGATCCCATTGATGAACAGAGACGGAGTTCCGTATACTCCATTCTCTACACCACGCCGGAAATCCTGGCGCACGCGCTCTTCATAAGTCCGGCCCTTCAGTTCGTCGCGAAATCGGCGCGTATCGAGCGACAACTGCTCGGCGTATCTGTATAGATCCTTCGTCCTGAGGGCACTCTGGTTTGCAAATAGCACATCATGCATCTCCCAGAACCGGCCTTGTGCGCCTGCCGCTTCGGCTGCCTCGGCCGCTTGTTGTGCATGCGGGTGAATCCCGGAGCGCGGGTAATGACGGAACGCAAGCCGGAGATCCTCTCCGAACTCGGCATGCAGGTCGCGGATCGTTACGAACAAACGCCCGCAATCCGGGCACTCGTAATCGCCGTATTCGACGAGTGTGTAAAGTGCCTCGGGAGAACCCTGCACGTGATCGTCGGGCTGGATGGGCAACAGCAGTTTCGAGAGTTCCAGATCCCCTTTCGTAGGCGACGCCACAGTATTCTCCTCCTCTAGTGTTTCAGCTACCGCTAGTGATGCCGTTGGGAGCGCGTTAGGTGCGCCGGGCGGGCTCAAATCTGTCCGGCATAAAGACCTCGCCCGTCGGTTCTGTCGGAAAACCCAAGTCCCGCCAGGCCTCGAAACCGCCCGCCAGCGGCCGCACCCGCGGAATCCCCGCGCGTTTTAGCAGTAGCGCCACACGGGCGCTCGTGGCTTCGTTCGGTCAACTGCAATAAAGGATAATCTGCTGGTTCTCGGGAATCTCGTGCGAGAGCGACCGCAGGTCATCCGGACGGACAACCACTGCTCCGGCGATCTTCATTCCCTCGCGCTCGATTTCGGCGGGATGACGCAGATCGATGACGCTGATGGGTTCGTCGCCGTCAAGCAGTGCGCGAGCTTCCTGAGGAGTCACGCGGCTGATTCGCAGCTTTCGCAAAAATCGCCACCGCTGGAGGTACTTCGCCAAAACATATAGCGCGATGAGCGTCAGAATGACAAAGCCCGCTCTGCGCCCAAACAATCCGAGCAGCCTGATGAGGGAATCGATCTGGCGATAAAAGATACGGCCGGCCAAAAGATAAGCGCCTGCCCAGAGCGTGCAGCCCGCAGCGTCGGCGAGTAAAAAGCGCCAGTATTGCATTTTACTGACCCCCGCGAGCGATGCGGAAAGGAGGCCCATGGCGGGAAGAAATCTTGCAAACAACAAGGCGCCCGCGCCGCGCTTCACGAATGTCGCTTCCGTCTTCCTCACACACGTATCTGGCTCCAGCGACAGTCTGCACAGCAGTCCCAGAATGGACCGGCCCTTATGACGCCCGAGTTGATACCATAGCGTGTCCCCCAGCAGCGCGGGAACCACCACGGCCGCGAGCGCCGGAATCAGAAAATAGCGATGATTCCCCACCATGGCACCCATCAGCAAAAGCACTGGGTCGGCGGGAATCGGCAGGCCTGCCGTCACGGCCAGAATGTAGAAGAACAGAAACAGATAGCCGTGCCGCAGGAACAGATACCGGAACGAAAACAAGTGCATCCGCTACAAGTCTAAAGTCTCTCGCGGATCATTTGAATGATTTCCTCTGGATGCGGTGAACGGCCTGTCTGCTTCCTGGAATAGATCAACTTCCCATTCAGGAAAACATTGAACGACCCGGGCGCCCCGGCACGCAGCCGAACTGGACTCTTGATCTCCCGTTCGATATGGTCCTTGAGGCTCACGGCCTCAGCTTTCAGGTCAGCTCAAAAGAAGCAGCGTTTAATCTCGACTTCCATGCAGAGAATGGCTCTATACCCAGGCTACCTTGCTCTCGTGTGGAGTAGGCGTTTTCGCCTGCGCTTTTCAAGTAGCTCTGATTTTTTCACAACTTCTTAGGTTAGGACAGCCGGTTGTACTAGGCGATATGGCACTTTGGAATGCGGAGGAAAGTCTGGTAATCTGGCTTTCCGGTCGAGAGAGAACACGATGGCAGTGGAAACTTCCCAGCTTCGCCCAAGATTGCCGGGCGTAGCAATTGCCGCGGTGGTGGTGGCGTTTCTTATGGCCGCACTTACGCTGGTCGCTGCGACGGTGCATGCGAGCTATCTGATCGCGGCGGTACTACCGATTGCTGCGGCCGTGACGATTCTGCGGCGGCGCGCGTGGGGTGGATATGGATTTGCCCTGATAGCGCTGGCGCAGGCTTTCATCATTCCAGCGTTGCTGGTGGGCAAGTCCTCAATCTCGGCGAGGCAGACGTGGCTGGCGACGATCTTCGAGGCGGGGTTTGCGTTGTTGTTCTTTTTCGCTGGAAGGGCGCTGAGCCGGGCCGGAGCAAAAGCCGGCGCGCGTTGGCCATGGATCGCGCTCGCAGCGGTGTCCAGCGTGCCGCTTCTGTTCGTGCGGGCTTACGTGATGCCGACGGGTAGCATGGAGAACACGCTTCTGATTGGTGATCACTTGCTGGTGCGCACTGTTCCGCGCCCGGCTCCCAAGCGAGGCGATTTGATCGTGTTTCATTACCCGGTGGACCGGAAGCAGGTCTTCATCAAGCGAGTGATTGGCGTGGCGGGTGATCGGATACGAATGAAAGATCGCGTGGTCTATTTGAATGGCGCAGCGCTCAGGGAGCCGTACGTCATTCACCGGTTTCCGGCTGATGTGTATCGGGACAACCTGCCCAGCGGCGTAAGGAACGTCGCTGTGGAAAGTCAGCCGGACTTGCTGGCGGCCAGGACGGAGATGTTGCGGCATGTGGTGAATGGCGAACTGGTCGTTCCGGCAGGGAACTATTTCGTGCTGGGCGATAACCGCGACAATTCGCTGGACAGCCGGTATTGGGGGTTCGTGCAGGACTCGGACCTGATTGGAAAGCCGTTCCTCATTTACGACTCGGAGGCCGGGACCGCCGCGGAACTGGAACTCGGAAATGTCAAGGACACACGGACCCACATACGCTGGAATCGTGTGTTCAAGCTGTTGTGAGCACCCTGGTTCCTACACGCCATCACGCTTCCGGTATTTCCGAATGGCCAGCATATCCTGCGTCGGTTCGCCGTCGCACTCCACTTGCAGAACGGTCGCAATCGGATCGGGCGCCGTTTCTGGCAATCCCGTTAATCGCACGCGCCACTGCTCCTGGTCGAACTTCACTGGCTCGCCCGTCGGGTAGAGCTTCGCTGAGAGCACTTTCTGCTGCAAGCCGCCCAAGGCCACCGTGCTGCCCGGCCAGAAATACACATGCATGTATAGCGTATTCCCTTGCCGTGTGAAGAGCGCAAAATCGGAGCGTTTCATCTGGCACCGGTCCGCCTTATGAATGAGGTCGCCGTGCTTATCCATCCACTGGCCGACTGCTGTCAGAATCTGTGTCGACGGCTCCGGAATCGAGCCATCGCCTTTGGGTCCGATGTTGAGCAGATAGTTCCCGCCGTCGCGCGTGCAGGTCAACAGATTGCGAACGATGGTCTTCGGCGACTTCCAATCGTCGTCAGCGCGCTGGTATCCCCAACTGTCGTTCATCGTCATGCACGCTTCCCATGGCTGCGAAAACGCCTGAATGTGCTGCTCCGGTGTGGTGAAATCTTCCGGGATGCCCGAACGGTTGTTGATCAGAATGTCGGGCTGCAGCTTCCGCACCATTTCGTTCATCTTGACCGATTCCCAACCTTCCGGCGTGAGTGGCCAGTTCACGTCGTACCAGAGAATGTCGAGCTTGCCGTAATTCGTACAGAGCTCCCGCACCAGGCCATGCGTGTAATCGACAAACCGCCGGCGGGCCGCTTCGTCCGTGGCGCAGCGGGCTCCGTCGGGATGATGCCAGTCCATCAGCGAATAGTAAAAACCGACGTGCATGCCTTCGCCGCGTGCCGCTTCCACATACTCGGCTACAAGATCGCGTCCGGCTGCCTGCTTCGGCGCGCAGTAGTTCGTGAGTTTGGTGTTGAACAAACAGAAGCCTTCATGGTGCTTCGTCGTCATCACCATGTACTTCATTCCGGCCGCCTTCGCCAGCCGCGCCCAGGCGCGCGCCGCATGCGGCTTCGGATTAAATCGCTTGGCCAATTGTTCGTACTCGGCCACGGGAATGCCTTCGTTTTCCATCGCCCACTCGTGACGTCCCAGGACGCTATACAAGCCGAAGTGGATGAACATCCCGAAGCGCGCTTGGTGCCACCACTGTTCGCGCCGGTCTCGGTCGGCAACTGTCGATGTGGTCGGTCCGGCAGGTTCCGGGGGCCGCTGTGTCTGGCTCTCAACTTTAGCGGGAAAGAAGGCGGCAGTTGCGCCTGCGGCTTTTAATAGGTTGCGTCGGGAGAGCAATGGCTTTTTCATATGCAATCATCTTTTTATCATTGTTTTCCGCACGGCTGATCCAACCGGAACTCCTGGACCATGTTCCTCCCGAAGTGGCGCGCCCGAACCTGGCCGATCTCATCCGCATCAATCGCTACTTCGGAGGGCACTCGATCTTGCGCAGCATGCTACAAAAACTGGTTCAACCGGGCGAGGAGTTCACGTTGTTGGACGTGGGAGCCGCTTCCGGCGATAGCGCCCGCCTGATCCAGAGCTGGTATCCTGCAGCGCGTGTATTCAGTCTCGACTACAACTTCACCAATTTGGAAGCCGCGCCCCGGCCGAAAGTTATTGCGGACGCCTTCGCTCTGCCGTTTCCACCCGCCAGTTTCGACTTCGTCTCATCGTCGTTATTTCTGCATCATTTCACGAATGACCAGGTTGCTGAACTGCTGAGCGTGCTCTATAAGACTGCCGCGCGAGCATGTCTGGTCAGCGATCTGGAGCGGCATATCGTCCCGTATTTGTTTCTGCCGGTGACCAAGCCGATATTCGGCTGGAACGACATTACGATTCACGATGGCAAGCTTTCGGTCCGTGCCGCGTTTCGTCGCCAGGAGTTGCAATCGATTGCTGCCTCAGCAGGACTAACCCATGCCGAGTTCCACGTGCACCGGCCTGCATTTCGCATTTCCATGATCGCGCGCAAGAACTGTGCGACAGAACCCCGCGCGTAAGCAAGGGGCCCTCCATGCCCGAAATCTGCTATTCCTTGAACATGCAATCGCCTCGCGGTTTGTGGGCCCTCTGCTCTCTGTTTATTGTTTCTGCCCTTGTCTCCGGCCAATCCACGCCGCATAGCGGCATTGATTTGAAGGCCATCGATACATCCGTCGATCCTTGCCAAAACTTCTATCGGTACGCTTGCGGCAACTGGATGAAGAACAACCCGGTTCCTCCGCAATATTCGCGCTGGGGCCGGTTCAACGAGCTGCAGGATCATAACCAGGAGATTCTTCGCCAAATCCTTGAAGACTCCGTCCAGCATCAGGACCGTTCGCCTATCGATCAGAAAATCGGCGCTTTCTATAGTACCTGCATGAACGAAGAGGCTGTCGACAAGGCAGGAGATACACCGGTTGTTCCCGGCATCGAGCGCATTCGCGCACTCAAACAGAAAGCCGAACTCGCCGCCGAGGTCGCGCGTCTTCACAACCAGGACGTCTCCGTCTTCTTTCGCTTCGCCTCCACTCCCGATCCCGATGACGCCCGCATGACGATCGCGGATATCGATCAAGGTGGGCTCGGCCTGCCCGACCGGAGCTATTATTTGCAGCCAAAAGACGAACAAACGCGCCGCCGCTACGTCGAGCACGTCACTACGATTCTTTCGCTCGCTGGGTACTCTTCCGCCGATGCCTCGACTGCGGCCAATAAGATCCTGGCGCTCGAAACCGCGCTCGCCAAAGCTTCTCTCGATCGCACCGCCCGCCGTGACCCGCACCTCACGCACCACAAAATGACCGTCGAGCAACTGCAGGCGCTCTCTCCCGATTTCGACTTCAAGCAATACTTCACGGATCGTGGCGCTCCCAGCTTTACTTCGCTCAACGTTTCCGTTCCCGATTTCTTCAAAAGCCTGAACCAGGAGCTGTCCTCCACCACTCTGGATGACCTGAAGAATTACATGATCTGGCACTATGTCTCTGCCTATGCGCCGCAGTTGAGCAAGCCATTCGTCGAGGCCAATTTCGATTTCTACGATCGTTACCTGACCGGCGCGAAGGAACTGCAACCGCGCTGGAAGCGCTGTGTGCAGCTTACGGATCGCAATCTCGGCGAGGCGCTCGGCCAGAAGTATGTCGAGCGCGCCTTTGCCGGACAATCCAAAGAAAAGACGCAGCAGCTTGTCAACATCATCGAAAAGGAAATGGAGGTGGACATCGATTCGCTCACTTGGATGACCAGCGCGACCAAGCAGCAGGCTATCGCCAAGCTCAAGGGCGTTACCAATAAGATCGGCTATCCGGAGAAGTGGCGGGATTATTCCAGTGTGAATGTCTCGGCAGATAACCTGGTCGCCGATGTCCGGAATGCGCGCGAGTTTGAAACGCGCCGCAATCTCAATAAAATCGGCAAGCCCGTCGATCGCAAAGAATTCGGCATGACGCCGCCTACCGTGAATGCCTATTACAATCCGCTCCAGAACAACATCAACTTCCCGGCCGGAATTCTGCAGCCGCCGTTCTATCAAAACAGCGCCGATATGGCCGTGAATTTCGGCGGCATCGGCGCGGTCATCGGTCATGAATTAACGCACGGCTTCGACGACGAAGGCCGCCAGTTCGATGCGGACGGCAATCTGCGCGACTGGTGGACGCAGCAGGACGCTGCCGAGTTCAAGAAGCGCGTCGACTGTATTGCCAACGAATATTCCAAGTTCAGCCCGGTCGAAGGCGTCAACCTGAACGGCCGCCTCACGCTCGGCGAAAATGGCGCCGATAACGCCGGAGTGCGCCTCGCCTACATGGCGCTGCTCGGCGGTCTCGAAAACGGAACGGTCGATAAACAGAAGTTGGACGGCTACACGCCCGAGCAGCGTTTCTTCCTCGGCTACGCTCAGATCTGGTGTCAGAACGAACGTCCGGAGGCTCTGAGGAGCAGCGTTCGTACGAACCCCCACTCTCCCGGTGAATTTCGTGTCATCGGCGTGGTTCAGAATAGTCCGGAATTCGCTAAAGCCTTCGGCTGCTCCGCCGGACAGCCGATGGTCGCCGCCAACGGCTGCCGCGTCTGGTGACACCGGTTTGTGGCGCACGCCTTTAGCGTGCCGCCGTGGGCTTCAGCCCACGGGTCCCCGATTACACTGATTATGAATGGTTCTTTCAAAATTCGGCTTAGGCGTATTGGCCTGTCTGACCCTGGCTTTTAGCGCGTTGGCCCAGAGCGGCCTCGATCTGAACGCTATCGACAAATCGGCGAATCCCTGTAACGACTTCTATCAATACGCCTGCGGGAATTGGCTGAAGACCCACCCCATTCCGGCCGACGAAGCGAGTTGGGGCCGCTTTAACGAGCTCCAACAACGCAATCAGGAGATCCTGCGCGGCATTCTGGAAGACTCCGAAAAGCACCAGAACGCCTCCTCCATCGATCAGAAAATCGGCGGCTTTTATCAATCCTGTATGAACGAGCAGGTCATTGCGGACCGCGGCACTGCGCCGCTGAAACCGGAGCTTGATCGCATCTCACAGATATCAAATCTGACGCAGTTGATGCAGGAAGTCGCTCGTCTGCACGCGCGCCAGGTCGGCGTCTTCTTTCGCTTCGATTCTTCACCCGACCCGAAGAACGCCGAGATGATGATTGCCGATATTGACCAGGGCGGCCTCGGCTTGCCCGAGCGGGATTTCTATTTTCGGAACGGCCCGCGTTCCCAGGAGATTCGGAAGAAATACGTGGTGCACGTAGCCAAAATGTTCGAGCTGGCGGGTACGCCCGCTGCTGAAGCGGAAAAGAAAGCCCAGACAGTCATGTCCATTGAGACCGATCTGGCGAAAGCCTCACTCAGCGTTACTGCCCGGCGCGATCCGCAACTGCTGGTTCATGAGATGCCGGAATCCGAACTCGCCCAGCTTGCTCCCAAGTTCGATTTCCGCCAGTTCTTTGTCCAACTGAACACCCCGGCTTTTTCCAAGCTGAATGTCGCCGTTCCGGATTTCGTCAAAGCCTTCAACCACCTCCTCGCTACCGAGAAGATGAGCGACCTGAAGGACTACATGGCCTGGCACTACATCAACGCCAGCGCGCGCCTGCTTCCCAAGCCTTTCGTCGATGCCAATTTCGATTTCTACGGCAAAACGCTGTCCGGGGTCACGCAACTGAGGCCGCGCTGGAAGCGTTGTGTTTCAGCGACGGACGATGAGCTCGGCGAGGCGCTCGGCCGCAAATTTGTCGAGAAGACCTTCGGCGAACAGGGCAAACAGCGCACGCTCGAGATGGTTCACGAGATCGAAGCGCAAATGGCCAAAGATATTCAGTCGCTCACCTGGATGTCCCCCGAAACCAAGAAGCAGGCGTTGATTAAGCTGCAGGCCGTGACCAACAAGATTGGCTATCCCGATAAGTGGCGCGATTATTCGTCCGTGCAAATCATCGACAACGATTATTTCGGCAACTGGTATCGCGCCAACGAATTCGAAAGCAAGCGCGAACGCGACAAAATCGGCAAGCCTGTCGATCGCAAGGAATGGGAGATGACTCCCCCGACCGTTAACGCTTATTACGACCCAACTGAAAACAATATTAATTTCCCGGCCGGCATTCTGCAGCCTCCGTTCTATTCCAATAAAGCGGACGATGCAGTGAACTATGGCGCGGTGGGTGTTGTCGTGGGCCATGAACTCACGCATGGTTTCGACGACCAGGGCCGCAAATTCGACGCCGACGGCAATCTAAAGGACTGGTGGCAGAAGAGCGATGCCGAACACTTCCAGAAACTCGCCGATTGTTTTGTCAATGAATACGGAGGCTTCAGCCCGACGCCGGGTATCGAGTTGAACGGGAAACTGACTCTCGGTGAGAACACGGCCGATAACGGAGGCATCCGCCTGGCCTATTTCGCATTGATGGACGATCTCGCCAAGAAATCCATTGCGCTTTCGCAGAAGGCGGACGGGTATACACAGCCGCAACAGTTCTTCCTGGCATACGCGCAAATGTGGTGCGAGAACGAGCGCCCCGAAGAGGCCCGCCTGCGCGCGCAGACGGATCCCCACTCGCCCGGCCGATTTAGAACAAACGGCGTTGTCCGGAACATGCCGCAATTTGACGAGGCCTTTGGCTGCAAACCCGGCGACAAGATGTATGTCGCCCCCGGGCAAGGAGGCTGCCGCGTCTGGTAACTCTATGACGGATCAACTCAAAGACAACCCGCTCCTGGTCGAGCGCTTCCCGATCCAGTTCGATGCGGTGAAGCCGCAGCACGTCGAACCCGGCGTTCATCTGCTGCTCGAGCAGATGCGCCATCGCCTCACCAGCCTGAGCGCCCCGGAAGTCCCGCGCACGTATGAAGACGTTTTGCTCGCTCTCGACAAAATGACCGAACCGCTCGATTTTGCGGTTGCCGTGGTTCGCCATCTCGAATCCGTTGTCACCACGCCGGAGCTGCGCGCCGCCTATAACGCCATCCAGGAGCCGGTCAGCGCGTTCTATACATCCATTCCCTTGAATGCCACTCTGTGGAGTGCCATCAAGACGGTTGCGGGAAGCCCGCACGCCGCGAGTCTCGCGCCGGTTCACCAACGCTATCTACAGAAGACGGTAACGGGATTCCGCCGCGCCGGCGCCGATCTCGACCCGGCCGGCAAAGAAAAGCTCGAAGAACTGGACGTAGCTCTTGCCAAAGCGACGACAAAGTACGCCGAGAATGTTCTCGACGCGACCAACGCCTACGACTTGGTGATCGAAGACGAAAGCAAACTCGCGGGCCTGCCACATTCGGCGCGCATGGCTGCGCGCGAAAGCGCGAAGTCGAAGGGCAGGGAAGGCTGGCGGCTCACCTTGCAGGCTCCCAGCTATGTTCCAGCGATGACATACCTCGATGACCGGTCCATTCGCGAACAACTCTGGCATGCATCCAACACGCGTTCGGCGGGCGGCCAATACGATAACACCGGGCTCATTCTCGAAATTCTCCGGCTTCGCCGTGAGAAGGCGAAGCTGCTCGGCTACCGCGATTTCGCCGATCTGGTTCTCGAAGAGCGCATGGCCCATACCGGCCAGAGCGCTCAAACCTTTCTGGAAGACCTGCGCCGCAAAACCGAGCCGTTCTTCCAAAAAGAAAATCAAAGCCTGGCGGAGATGGGCCGCCAGTTAGGATACCGGGAGATCCATCCCTGGGACGTCAGTTATCTGGCGGAGAAGCAGCGGCAAGCTCTCTACGAGTTTGACGAAGAAGAGTTGCGGCCTTATTTCGAACTAAATCGCGTTGTCGCGGGTATGTTCGAAATCTTCAGCCGGGTTCTCGGCATTCACGTCATTGAAGAGCCCGGCATTCCCGGTTGGGATCCCGCGGTCAAGTACTACCGGGTAGAGGATGCCGAGTCCGGCGAGCTTCTCGGCGGCTTCTATACCGATTGGTTCCCGCGCGAGAACAAACGCGGCGGCGCCTGGATGGATGTACTCATAACCGGCAATCCTGGACAGGGCCAGCCCCATATTGGGCTGATCTGCGGCAACCTGACACCCCCGGTGGAAGATACGCCTTCGCTGCTCACCCACCGCGAAGTTGAAACCATCTTTCACGAATTTGGCCATCTTCTGCATCACGTACTCAGCCGTGTTCCCGTTCGCACGCTGGCTGGTACTAACGTACCGTGGGACTTTGTCGAGCTTCCGTCACAAATCATGGAGAACTGGTGCATGGAGCACGATGCCCTGAACCTGTTTGCGCGCCATTACCAGACCGGGGAACCGATACCCGAAGAATTGTTTCAAAAAATGAAGCGCGCGCGCACATTTCGCAGCGCCAACGATCAGATGCGCCAGCTTGGGTTCGGCATTCTCGATCTCAAGCTTCACCGTGAATTCGATCCCTTCGGCCAACCAGACGTGATGTCCTATGCGCGCGACATTCTGGGTCGATTTGCTCCTGCTCCCCTGACGCCCGATTACGGCATGGTGGCAAGTTTTACTCATCTATTCGCGAATCCGGTGGGATACGGGGCTGGCTATTACTCGTATAAATGGGCGGAGGTTCTGGATGCCGACGCATTCACACGTTTTCAGCGCGAAGGTATCTTTAACTCGGAAACCGGCAAGGACTACCGGCGTCATATTCTTGAGCTTGGAGATAGCGACGATCCGGCGCGGCTCTATCGCGGCTTCATGGGGAGGGACCCCGACGCGAATGCGCTCTTCGAACGCTTGGGACTGCTTCAAGCAGCTTAAATGAGTGTTTCACCGATGCCCGCGGAGGACGAGCTGACGAAAGTTCTTCGCGAAAATGAACAGCTCCGGCAATCGCTCGCCGAGTCTACGGCGGCTCTGAAGAAGGCCCAGCAAGAGGCTGAACGAAATTTGATTGCCGCTCAAAACGCGACGGCTGAGCTACAGCACTTCGTCTACGCTGCCAGCCACGACTTACAGGAGCCCTTGCGCTCCATCTCGACTTACACCCAGCTCTTACATCGCGACTACGCCAAAGACAAACAAGCCGGCGAGTTCGCGGGCTTTGTAAACGACGGCGTTATGCAAATGAACGCCCTGATCCGCGATCTGCTGACATATTCGCGGACCGGCAACCCCGGCCGGCGCAGCTCCGTGAATCTTTCCGCGCCGGTCCAGTGGGCACTGTTTAAACTCGCCACGCCGATCAAGGAGACGGGCGCCAGCATCACGCACCACGACCTTCCCGACGCCGAGATTGACGATGCTCAAATCGCCATGCTATTTGAGAACCTGCTGAGCAATGCCATTAAATTCCGCAGCGAAGCGCCACCGGTGGTGGAAATCTCTGCTGAAGAAAACGGCGACGGTTACACGATATCCGTGCGCGACAACGGTGTCGGCGTCGATCCCCGCTTTCACGACCAGGTCTTCCTCCCGTTTAAGCGGCTGCACGGCAAGAACATTCCCGGCACTGGTCTCGGCTTAGCGATCTGCCGCAAAATCGTGCAGGCGCACGGCGGCCGTATCTGGGTCGAGAGCGACGGCAAGGCCGGGTCGAACTTTAGATTCACCCTGCCCGCCTAAAACCAATCGCCCCTGGTGGTTTTCAACCATCATTGTTTCGGCGCTTTGTCCTGTTTTCAATAATTTGCCGGTTGGCCCTCAACCTGTAATAAAGAGGTGCGAAGTATGGGCCGCAATTACAGGACGGTATTGCTGGGCGCTGGGTTGTGCGCCTTGGTAGCGGGCGGCGTTCTCCTCGCGCAGGATGCGCAGCAGTATCCGCCCGCACAGCAATATCCGCAGAGTTCGTATCCGCAAGACGGGTATCCTGCGGCCCAGCCGGACCAAGGCGACCAGCAGCACGGAGTCACGCGCTTGAGCATAGTACAAGGTGATGTGAATGTTCGGCGCGGCGATAATGGCGAGCTGGTCGCTGCGGTGACTAATGCGCCGCTCACCGTAAAAGACCAGCTTCAAACCTCACAGGGATCCAGAGCTGAAGTGGAGTTGGATGCCGGCAATCTGATCCGGCTCGCGCCCAATACGGAGCTGAACTTTGCCGATCTCGAATACCATCGCTATCAGGTCCAGCTTGGCGCGGGTACTATCATTTACCGCGTCCTGCGCAATTCGAATTCTCAAGCCGAAGTAGACACGCCCAGCGTTGCCTTCCGGCCCCAAGGCCCCGGCGAGTACCGGATTTCCGTGCTGGAGGATGGAACCACCCAGATCACGGTGCGCTCTGGCCAGGGTGAAATTTATGGACCGCGCGGCACCGAGCAACTGGTTGCCGGGCACACGACCCTGGTTCGAGGAAACCCCTCCGATCCGGAGTTCCAAACCGGATTCGAGATCGCGCGCGATCAGTTTGACGATTGGAGCGAGAATCGCGACCAGCAACTGCTGGCTTCCCAGAGCTACAACTACGTCAGCCCCGATGTGCCCGGCGCGGACGACCTCGACAAATACGGCAATTGGGTGCCGTCGCAGTATGGGCAAGTGTGGGAACCTCAGCCTCCTGCACCGGATTGGTCCCCTTACAGTTACGGCAATTGGGCCTGGACCGATTATTACGGCTGGAGCTGGGTCGATAACGCCCCGTGGGGCTGGGCTCCTTATCATTACGGGCGCTGGTTCTGGAACGGCGGCTATGGCTGGTGCTGGTGGCCGGGTCCGCGCGTAGCCTCGGTTTACTGGAGCCCGGCGCTCGTCGGCTTCTTTGGATGGGGCGGGTTCGGCCGGCTCGGCTGGGTCCCACTAGCTCCGTATGAGGTTTTCCACCCGTGGTGGGGCCATGGACTCGTGGGCCGCGGCTTCGGATACGGCGGCTACTATGGCTGGGGCCGCAACGCCGACGTCTATCGCATGTATCGTAACGCGGGCGTTCGCGGCGGTGTGATGACCGCGCCCTATAACGGCTTTGGTCATTATGGCCAGCGATTTGGTCGGGCGACTCGCGCCGAGCTAACAAATGCAAGCCTGGTGAGCGGCCGGCTTCCCATAACTCCCACCCGCGCGAGCTATCAATTTACCAACCGGGCCGCTTTCGCGAATCCGCGGCTCGCGAGTGCCGCCAATCGCCAGTTCTTCCGGTACACCCCGTCGCGGCAAGCGGGCTTTGCCGCGGGGCCGCGCTACAGCGCGCCGGCTCAGCGCGGCTATTCGAACGGATACGCAAGCGGCGGTTGGCAGCGCTTCGGCGATCCTGGACGAGTGCCAGGTAATGGACAATCGTTTCGATCGACTCCCGGAGATAGCGGCTGGCACCGGTTCGGACAGCCGCAAGCGCCCTCGCCTCAGCGGCAAGGTTATTACGGAAACGGGTACAACGGCAGGGGCAGCTTTGGCGCTCGGCCCTCGTATCCGGGATATAGCGCTCCGCGCTACAGCGCCCCATCAGCGCCGCGCTATAGTGCGCCTGCAGCGCCACGTTACAGTGCGCCTCGATACAACAGTGCGCCTCACTACAGCGCGCCCGCTTTTCGTGGCGGCGGAGGCGGTGGTGGAGGTTGGCACGGAGGCGGTGGTGGAGGCGGACGCTCGGGTGGCGGCGGGCATGGCGGTGGCGGCCACCACCGCTAGATAGAGTTTTCTTCCCTCAGCCGCTCCGGCTCGCCTGACCGGGCTGGAGCGGCCTTTTTTATTAAATCCAGTTTCCGGGCGGAGCTATTTCCACCCACGGACCTTCTACCGGATCCCCATGAAGTGTGATTCGCCGGATGTACTTCGCAAGTACAGGATATTTGCTGGGTATCTTCACTTCGTAACCGTCCGGGGCTTTCAACTGGCCGGGCAGGGGAGACTGCGCAACGAGACACTCAACCAATTCCTGTCGTAGCGTGCTGGACTCTTCCAAATCGACGTCCGCTTCGTAATCCGGTTCCACCACAACACGCCCGATGTACGCCGCGGTCGGCTCGACCGTTTTGAACGTCTCTTCCACGAAGAATTCGAGGTCCGGATGCATGGCGGCCAGTTACATCTCGCGCCGGTTTTCGAGCGAGCGCGACATGGTCACTTCGTCGGCGAACTCCAGATCGCTTCCGACCGGAATGCCCATTGCGATGCGCGTGACGCGCGGCCCAAGCGGTTTGAGCAATCGCGAGAGATACACTGCGGTGGCTTCTCCTTCCGCCGTCGGGTTCGTCGCGAGAATCACTTCCTGAATGTCGTTCTGATGTAAGCGATCGACCAGACTCTTAATTCGCAACTGCTCGGGGCCGATCCCGCGCAGCGGAGAGAGCGCTCCGTGCAATACGTGATAGAGCCCGCGGAAGGAGTGTGTGGTCTCGATCGGCAGGATATTATGCGGCTCTTCCACCACGCAGATCTGATTGTGCTCGCGATGCGGGTCGCGGCAGTAGAGGCACAAGTCGCCTTCACTAATGTTGTTGCACTGCGGGCAAATGCCGAGCTTGTCTTTGACGTCGAGAAGCGCCTGGGCGAGGTTTTGAACATCGTCGCGGGAAGCTCGCAGCAGATGAAAGGCGATACGCTGAGCGGATTTCTGGCCGATGCCCGGCAGCCGTTTACACTCTTGAATAAGCCGCGCGAGCGGCTCCGCGAATTCCGCCATTTGTCTGCGGGCCTAGAAGAGGCCAGGCGGGAGCCCGAGGCCGCCTAACATGCCGCCCATCTTGCCTTGCGCCTCTTCATCCACTTTCTTTGCTGCTTCGTTAAAGGCGGCCATCATCATATCCTGAAGCATTTCGACATCGCCCGCGACTTCGGGATCGATTTTCACCGCGAGCACGTTCTTGTGCCCGTCCATCTTGACGCTGACCATCCCGCCGCCTGCCCCGGCTTCCACGCGAATGGCGGCGATCTCCTCTTGCAGCTTCTGCTGCATCTGCTGGGCCTGCTTCATCATGGCCTGCATGTTACCGGGCACTTTCATGATCGATGGTTCCTCTCACTCATTCAAATTTCGCACGGTGCGGACGTGCGCATCGGGGAAAAGCTCCTGAAAACGCTTGACGCCGGGATGCGAGAGCGCCCGCTCGCGGAGTTCCTGATCGTCGCCCGGCGGCTTTGCGGCTTCTGCCACCACGGGTGCCGCAGCGACATTATCCGCGATTTCGAGTTTCAGCCGGACGGGCTTCCCGGCAATCTGCGAAGCGACTTTCTGTACGGCGGGATCTTTCAAATACAGCGTCATCGGCTTCGGGCAGCGAATGATGAAGTCGGCTCCGTCCAGCCGTACTTCCGACCGCTGGATCGCGTCCGCGCTGTGATTCATGCCAGCCGCACAAAGCGCATCGTAAAAGCTCTGGCGCAGATCGCCGTTTTGTGGCGCGGGTTTCACGGGCGCCTGAAAGGCCGGCGGGCGCGGCGCGGCCGCTCGTGAGGAAGCGCTCAAAACAGGAGATGCGGGCCGGGACGGTTCGGTCTTTTCGAGACCGGCGAGCGCTTCTTCGATGGATTGCAGCTTGCCTGCCTGCACCAGCTTCACCAGCCCGAGTTCCAGATGCAGCCGCGGTTGCAGCGAGGTTTGGAGGGTTTTGTAAAGGTCCAGCGTGAGATTCAGATACCGGGTCAAATCCTCTTCGGAAAACAATCCGGCGGTTTCGAGCAACGCCTGTTGCTCGGGCTCGGACGCGGCGATCAGACGCGAGGGCTTCCCCGCGATTTTGGCCACCAGCAGATTGCGCCAGTACCGGCTAAGCTCGCGGCAAAAATGCTGTAGACTTTGGCCATTGCGTTCGAGCTCCTGCACGATCTCGAGCATGCGCTGGGCATCCTGCTTATCGACCGCTTCCGCCACGGCGCGCAGAGACTCCACGCCGAACATGCCGAGCAAAGCGCGTACTGCTTCGACTTCTAGCGTTTTGCCACAGCAGGCGATTGCCTGGTCGAGCGCCGAGAGCGAATCGCGCACGCTGCCCTCGCCGGCTTGCGCCACCACCGAGAGCACTTCATCGCTTGCTTCTATGCCTTCCTGCTCACAGATGAACCGCATGCGGTTCATGATTTCGGCGAAATCCACCGAGCGGAAGCTGAAGTGCTGGCAGCGCGAGGAGATGGTATTCGGGATCTCGTACGCTTCGGTCGTGCACAGGATGAACACGACCCACTCGGGCGGTTCTTCGAGCGTCTTCAGGAGCGCGTTGAACGCCTCTTTCGTAATCTGGTGCGCTTCATCAATGATGAAGACCTTATAGCGATCACGCGCCGGGCGATAGCGCACGTTCTCGCGGATCTCGCGCATTTCGTTGATGCCGCGATTCGAGGCCGCATCGATCTCGATCACGTCGACGGAGTTGCCTGCGCTGATCTCCGTGCAGCTCGAGCACACCCCACAGGGGATAGCGGTCGGGCCTTGGACACAATTCAGACAGCGGGCCAGGATGCGAGCGACGGTCGTTTTGCCGGTTCCGCGCTGGCCCGAGAAGATGTACCCGTGGGCGAGGCGGTTGCTCTCGATAGCGTTGGTGAGGGTTTTTTGAACATGCTCCTGCCCAATGAGCTCGCCGAAATTCTGCGGACGATACTTCCTCGCAATAACCTGGTACATGGATTAACAAAGCCCGGAACTCGTAAGGGGGAGAGCGTTTGCCAGACCCCGGGTGATCCGCGGCACACGGGCTAAATCGCTACCGTTGCTTCCTTCCGGACCTGGCGGGGTTTACGACCGCCCATTGCACGAAGCCCGAGGCCTGACAACTCATCATGGTAGCATCCGCGATTAATTTCGCGGGCCCAAAACAGCCTGCAATTTTTCGCCGAAGGCCGTGGTAGGCGCGGGCCGGTTCTCCGGCTTCCGTTCTGGCGGCTTCGGAGCCGGTGCGGGTTCAGCCGGCGTTGCTTCCGCGGGCTCCGGAGCAGGCTTGATGCCGTCCAGGTAACGTTCTTTCTTGAGCAGCATACGCTCCAGCGGCGCGATCCAGCCGGTGAATTCGCCGTCGATGTGATTGTCTCGTTTCAGGGCGCTGCGCACGGCATCCATTTTCGAATCGAGATTGTCGAGATGATGCAGCAGCAAAGCTTCCGGGAACGCCGGCAGCTTCGGGGAGCCGAACTCCAGTTCACCGTGATGGCTGATGATCATATGCTCGATCAGCGTACGCAGTTTCGGCGGGAAATCGGGAATCTGACTCAGCTTCGCGCCGAGGATACGCAGACCAATGATGATGTGGCCGAGCAACTGGCCTTCCGCCGTGTAGCCAAAGCTGCGCGCATACGAAAGCTCTTCGAGCTTGCCGATATCGTGCAGAATGACGCCTGCGATCAGCAGATCCGCGTCGATCTCCTTGTAATGCGAGGTAACCAGACGGCTCAAAGAACAGAGCGAGAGCACATGCTCCAGCAGGCCGCCGCGGCAGGCGTGATGAATGTTCTTGGCCGCGGGCGCTGTTTTGTACAGCGTAGCGATCTCCAGATCGGAGAACAAAAGTTCGAGCAGAGAACGAAGATGCGGATTGCCCAACCCGGCAATGATGCCCTTCAGCTCGGCGAACATCTCCTCCGGGTCGCGGTCGGAGCAAGGGAAGTAGTCCGATAAATCGACCTCGTGTTCTTCGAGGCGGCGCAGCTTGTGCACAGTAAACTGCGACCGGTTTTGGTAGACCTGGACCAACCCCTTGATCTTGATGAAATCATCACGCTCGAAGGTGTGCATCACCTCCGTGACGTTGTCCCACATTTTGGCTTCAATCTCGCCCGTGCGGTCCGCCAAGTGCAGCGAGAGATACGGCTCGCCTGTCTTCTTCTGGCGTATTTCCTTCGAGATGACAAGAAACTGGCCTGTCACAACCTCGTTCGGAACGAGGTTGCCGATGTACGGCGATTTCATAAGGCGGTTAGCGTGAACTGCTCTTTCCGGTAACTTCGGTCTGCGTGCCTGGGATCGGGATCACCCACAGAAGCTTCTTATGCCGCATCTTTTGCTCGACCTCAGCCTTGGTGACGGTTTCCGGTTTCAACTGCGCGGGATCCTGCCATTTGGTGTCCTGGCCCGGCGCCGCGCCGGTATCCGTAAATCCGGGCTTGATTTGCAAGAAGGCCTGCTCGCGTAACTGCGTCAGGTATTCGCGAATCTTGGGCTGCATCTTCGGCCCGTAAAGAATGTTTTCGATCTCAGGTTTAGCGTCGGCGAGCGATTCGAGACCCGCTTTGGTGTGGTCGTCTACTTTTAAGATTTCGAAACCGGTCGGAATGCGGATTGGCTTGGTGACGCCGCCCTTCGGGAGATTCCAGACGGCTTCTTCAAATACTTTCGACAGATCGCCCTTCTTATAAGCGCCTAGAACTCCGCCGTCCTTGGCAGTGGTCGCGTCGGAATTGTCGCGGGCCAGATCGGAGAAGCGCTCCCCTTTGGCGGCATCGGAGGCAAGCTGCTCGGCCTTCTTCTGCGCGGCAGCGATACCGGCGGCGTCCTTCCCTTCGGTCGAAATCAGGATCTCGCTCAAATAAACTTTCTCATCGCGAATGAAATCCTTTTTGTGAGCGTTGTAATAATCGGCGACTTCTTTGTCGGTGATATTAATGTGGCGGCCGACTTCTTCGCCGATTACCTGACGGGTCAGAAACTGGTTCTTGGTCTCGTTGAGGAAATCCTCGTAGCTCATACCGGACTGCTGCCGGATGTAGTCATGGAACTTGTCCTGGTCGGTGATGCCGGACTGGCGCTGCAAGTTCGCCATGTACTTGCTGACTTCGGAATCGACGTTAATGTTGAGTTCTTTGCCCTTTTGAATGAGCAGCAACTCATCGATGCGGTCCCGCAGTACATTCTTTTCGCGAGCCTGATAATCGTGCTGGAGCTGCTCCCCGTTTTCGCCCTGAGCGCGAAGCTCCTGCGCTATCTCCCGCGACAGGCGTTGCAGCTCGTCCTGACTGACGATATCGCCGTTTACCTTGGCCACAATCTGGTCAACCACCGTGAAATGGGGAGTCGGATTATCGGCGGCGAGGCACACTGGAGCGAACGCTAGCGCGGCAACGCACAAAACTTTCATAGCTATCTCTCTATTATGACAACTCTGAAGAGCCCCTTGCTTACGCGCGGGGTTCTGTAGGTGCAACTGAGCGCCGCCAAAAATGGCGGCGGCAGCCAAGATTGGCTGACCCCACGAGATGCGGCTTCTACACTGAAGAGAATGGCGACGAGGCTGACGGCCAATGTAAAGGCGGGTGGTTGTGCTTCCAAGCTCAGTCCTAAAATTCTCGACCGCGCACTCAGAACGGTACCCCGCGTCACGAACGAACGGATTTTGGTCGGCTACGACACGGCGGACGATGCCGGTGTTTACGATTTGACGGAAGCCGGCGGCAAGCCGCTGGCGATGGTGCAGACGGTCGATTTCTTTACGCCGATTGTGGACGATCCGCACACGTTCGGGGGAATCGCCGCGGCGAACGCTTTGAGCGACATTTACGCCATGGGCGGGCGGCCCGTGACGGCGCTCTCGCTGGTGGTGTTTCCGGCCAAAGGCAATCTGGAAGACCTGGAAGCGATTCTGAAAGGCGGCGCCGAGAAGATTCACGAATCCGGCTGCGTGATCCTGGGCGGGCACAGTATTTCGGAAGACGAAGTGAAGTTCGGTTATGCAGTGACCGGGCTGATCGATCCGAACCGGATTCTGACGAACGCCGGCGCGCGGCCGGGCGATGTGCTCGTTTTTACGAAACGAATCGGTACCGGGGTGATCTCGACGGCCCTGAAGAAGGGAATTGCGGAACGAACCCACATTGCGGGATCCATTGAGCAGATGCTCACCCTGAACCGGGACATTTGCGATGCGATGCTGACGCTGGAGGTTCATAGTTGCACCGATGTGACCGGGTTCGGGCTGCTCGGGCATGCGCGGGAAATGGCGCTTGCGAGCGACGTGACGCTTGAAATTTCGGCGAGCGCCGTGCGGTTTCTGCCGGGAGCCATTGAATATTCGAAAGCGGGGGCGCATTCGGGCGGGTTGCATAACAACCGGGATTTCGTCGAAAGCTGCGTGCGGATGCCAGAAGGCACTCCGGCTGAGATTGAAGCCTTGTTGTACGATCCGCAGACTTCGGGCGGTCTGCTCATCTCGCTTGGCGAAGACGAAGCGAAGAATTTGCTGGAACTCCGGCCGGAAGCATACGTCATCGGGCAAGTGAAAAATTGCGGAACGAAGCCAATCGAGGTACAACTCTGAATTACGAAACGAACCCAATTATTGTTGCGCTGGATGTCGACACGACGACTGAGGCCCTGCGCCTCATTGAAAAGATAGGCCCGAGCGCCGAGTTCTATAAAGTCGGGATGGAGCTTTACGCCGCAGGCGGCATGGAATTCGTGGCGCAACTGGCCGGGTTTCATAAAAGGGTTTTCCTCGATCTGAAGCTGTACGACATCAGCGAAACGGTCAAGCGGGCGACAAGGCGAATTTGCGAAACGAACCCACCGCAGTTTCTGACGGTGCACGGCAGCGGGCCGGTTATGAAGGCGGCGGTGGAGGGCCGGGGAGCCGCTGAAACAAAACTGCTGGCGGTGACCGTGCTGACCAGTTTCGATCAGCAGGATCTGGCGGACCTCGGATATAGCGTCCCGATTTCGAATTTGGTGGAGCTGCGGGTCAAGAAAGCGGTCGAGAGCGGAATCGACGGAATTGTCTGCTCACCGCTCGAAGTGAAGCGCGTGCGGCAGATCGGGGGACCGCAACTCAAGCTGGTGACGCCGGGCGTGCGTTCGGCGGGCGTGAAAAAAGGTGATCAGAAGCGCGTGGCGACTCCGGCGGATGCGATTCGGGACGGGGCGGATTATCTGGTGATTGGACGACAGGTGACGCGGGCGGCCGATCCGCGAAAGGCGTGCGAGGAGATTTTAAGAGAAGTTGAAGGGGCACGGCAGGGCGTGCCCCTTGGGTGAAAGACCGCTCCCTGGCGGTCGCGGCTCAGTTCTTTAAGAGGTTGAGGATGGCTTGGCCGTTGGGGGAGCCGAGGCCGGTGCAAGCATCCCAGTTCAGGCCGGCTTTGAATCCGCCGTTGGTGCCTGAGGTGACGTCGTTCAAGGCTTTATGATGCGCGAGGGTTCCGTAGAGCACCGGATGGAACCAGCCGAGATTTTTCCCAAGCTGCTCATTGCATAACGCGATTAAGCCCGCCCACAAAGGAGCCACCGCGCTGGTACCGCCGATGACGCCTTGCGCGCCATCGACCAGAATCTGATATCCGGTTTCGGGATCCGCGACGCCAGCTACATCGGGAACGCCACGGCCTGCAATTTTGAGCGCCGATTGATAAGCGGGTTTCGAGAAATGGCTGCTGATGCCGCCGCCCGTTGCCCCGCCATTGGTTCCATCGTTCCAGACGGTTTCGGATTCGATTTTGCCGTCTTTGGCGATGAGACGCGTGCCGCCGCAAGCGAGCACCCACGGACTCGAAGCAGGGAAGTCGACGTGATTTTTTCCGTCACTTTCGCCGTCGGACGAGCCGTTGTCGCCGGAAGCGACGCAGACGGAAATGCCGAGCAGCGCCGCGTCATGGAACGCCGCATTGAAGGCATTCATCGTCTGCGCGGTCCATTCGCGCTCGGGCGCTCCCCAGCTTATGGAGATGACGGACGGCTTGCGGACGGTGTCGTGAATCGCCGCATTAATCGCATCCAAAAAGCCCTGATCGGTATTGGGAGCGAAATACACGGCAATCTGCGCATCCGGCGCAACAGCTCCGGCGACTTCGATGTCGAGAACGACTTCGCCGTCCGGCCCGTTCGGGTCGCCGGTCGGCGCGTTCTGCGCGCCATCGACGGAGATGGCGGTCACGGAAACGTTGTTTGATAGGCCGATCTGCTGCCAGTAGCTGGCGAGATCGGAGTTGTTAAAGCCGCCGCCTAGTTCGATGAGAGCGATGGTTTGGTTTTTCCCGGTGTTCTGCGGAAAGTTGTAGATTTCCGCTAACTGCCGGGGTGTGTAAGAAAGAGCCTGCGCCGCATGCGGGCGCACCCGATGATACGTGCCAACCGCCGGCCGCTGATCGAAGCCGAGCACGGAGATTACGCACGAAGCAAGCGATTCCGGCACATGCGCTTCGAAAGCTGCCGAGAGTTCCGAAAGCCGCCCGGAAATACTCATCGAGCGAGCAGCCGGATTGATGTTGACGATGGAAAAATTGTGTTCCGACGCGAATCTCTCGACCGTTGCAATATCGGCCGGGTCAGCGCCGTGAAGTTCGGCTAATTCGGCGTGCGTATAGCGCCGATCCGCATTCGAGGGATCGGGCGCTTGTTCGCGCCGCCGGAGCACCAGAGTAAGGGTGACGATTTCGTCACGAGACATACAGTTCTACTCCTCCGCGCAGAGAGTAGCGTTCGGTTTGGCTGTTCAGGTGGAGGTTCGGGTTGGGGGAGCGGGGCTAAGTAATTGGAGATGAATATCTTGCGTGATTTGGAATTTCTTTGGAAGGCTTGTGACTGAATGCGGAGTTCTTTAATCTGGATGGGAGATATGTCAATTCATAGCCGCTCCCTCGCGGTCGCGGTTCTGTTCGCGCAGCTTGCCTGCCCGCAGGGGTTATCGAGCCTGTTGGCCCAATCGGGGGCGAAGAGTTCGACAGCCGCGCCCGCCGATCCGTTGCACCGCGAAACGCCACGCGGCGCGATTTACGCGTTTCTCGAAGCGTGTCATGCCGATAACTTTCTGCGAGCTTCCCAGTATCTGGACCTCTCGAAGATCAGCGCGAGCGAGCGGGCGGTGGAGGGGCCGGAACTGGCCAGAGAGCTCGGGGAACTGCTCAATCGAAATCCGGCCTTTGAAGTAACACGGCTCAGCAACGACCCGGAAGGAGATCTCAGCGACGGGCTGAATCCGAACCGCGACAATCTGGCGACCTTCGAACTGAACGAAGAACCAGTAACGTTGCAGCTCCAGCGCGAAACGCAGCGAGGAGTTTCGATCTGGCTGGTATCGCAGGACAGTGTTCAGCGCATTCCGGAATTGCGCGCATTGGCGGGCGAATCCCCCATTGAGAAGAAGCTGCCGGCTCCGCTGGTCCGCATCAAGTTTATTGGGACCCCGATATGGATCTGGATCGCGCTCGTATTGATTGCGTTGATCCTCTCGGCGGTTTCCAAATGGCTGTCGCGGCTGCTGCTGGCGGCGATCACTCCAGTGGCGAAGCGGTATGCCACATCTTTACAGAATTACCGGCTGCAAACATTCATAGAGCCGCTCCGGTTACTGGTGGCGGTGATTGTCTTTCGCGCTTGCATGGAGGCGATCCCGCCGTCGGCGCTGCTGCGCGATTACCTGCTGAAGCTGATCGCGTTTCTCTTCATCGCGGGCGGGGCGTCGCTCGCGATGAGAATTGTGGATGTCATTTTCGACCAGGTGCTAACGCGCCTGGATACCAGGCAACGGGCGATCTCCTATTCGGTGATCAGTCTTAGCTCGCGGTTCATCAAGATCTGCGTATTCTGCCTGGCGGCCTTGTGGGTATTGACGGCGTGGGGATACAACACCACGACGATTCTCGCGGGACTCGGTGTCGGTGGGTTGGCGGTGGCGCTGGCCGCGCAAAAGACGATTGAGAATTTGTTCGGCGGGATTTCGGTGATTTTCGACCGTCCGGTTCTGGTGGGCGATTACTGCCAGTTTGGCGGGCAGGCGGGAACCGTGGAGGACATCGGGCTGCGGTCGACGCGCATTCGCACGAATGACCGGACCGTGGTCACGATTCCCAATTCGCAGTTTTCGACCATGAACCTGGAGAACTTCTCCCGGCGGGACCGGATGTGGTTTCACCCGACGCTCAGTTTGCGCCGCGATACCAGCCCGGGAGATATTCAGGCCATGATGGACGCCGTCGCGACGATTTTGAGGGAGCACCCGATGGTGGACGCTTCCGGCGTTCCGGTGCGGTTCACCAAAATTACGCAGTTGTCGTTCGAGCTGGAAGTTTTCGCGTATGTGCTGACTGCCGACGGAAATCAATATTTGAAGGTGCAGTCCGAGCTGCTGTTGAAGATTTTGGAGGCTGCGGCGAAGTTGAATGTGGGGTTTGCGGTGCCGTTCGCGGAATCGATGAGCGTGCCGAGCGATCAGGCAAAGAGCGCGAAAGAATCAGCGGCGGTGGATACGTTGGTGTGAGAAGACCCGGTCCGATGACAGGAAACCCAAGCGTCCCGAGGAGTCGGGGCGCGGCAGACTGAAAGTTCGCGCCACATTACTCAGTGTATGCAGCCAATCCAAACTACACTCCGGGTCCGTATAAGTGACTGGAGGTGCTCATGGCACAAAACAATAATGTGCGTCTGATAGAGGACGCGTACGCTGCGTTTGCAAAGGGCGATATTCAGTACATTCTGGATCGGGTCACCGAGGATGTGGATTGGATCAACGAAGGACCGGAGTCTATTCCGTATGCAGGCACGTTTAAGGGTCCGGAACAGGTGCAGCAATTCTTCCAAGGGCTTGGCAGCACACTCGAGGGGGGACGCGTGACGCCAACGGAGTGGATTGCGGAGGGCGACAAGGTAGTCTCCATTGGCCGCTTCAGCGCAACCGTGAAAGAGACAGGTAAGCGCATCGATGTGCCGGTGGCGCACTTGTTTACGGTCCGGGATGGCAAGATTGCACGCTGGGTGGGATTCGCAGATACGGCGAGAGTAGCGGAAGCGTACGCCGGGGCCGGAATGGCCGCAGCGAGAATGTGAGCGGGTTGCAGGCTAAATGCCTGCTCCACAACCCGGCTGATACTCTCGTTTGATGATGGATACCATTCTTGCGCTGGACCAAGGCACGACCAGTTCACGAGCAGTTCTGTTAGGGAAGGATGGCCGCGTTCAGGGGCTGGCGCAAGCGCCCTTCAAACAGATTTTTCCCAAGCCCGGCTGGGTAGAACACGATCCGAACGAGATCTGGTCCACGCAGTTCGGCGTGGCGATGGAGGCCATCGCGCAGGCGAATGTCCGGCGCGAATCGATTGCGGCCATCGGAATTACGAACCAGCGCGAGACCACGGTTGTCTGGGATCGCAAGACGGGCGAACCGGTCTACAGCGCGATCGTCTGGCAGGACCGGCGCACCTCGGGCTTTTGCGACCAGCTCCGGAACGACGGCCATGAAGCAAAGATCCAGCAGAAAACCGGCCTGGTGATCGATGCCTATTTTTCCGGCAGCAAGATTCGTTGGATTCTCGACAACCTGCCGGGCGCGCGGGAGCGGGCGGAACGCGGCGAGCTGGCGTTCGGCACTGTCGATAGCTGGCTTATCTGGAAACTTACCGCGGGCGCGCGGCACGTAACCGATGTCACGAACGCGTCGCGCACGATGCTCTTTAACATATACACGCAACGCTGGGACGGCGAGCTGCTCGATTTGCTCCGGATCCCGGCATCGCTGTTACCCGAAGTGGTCAGCTCGAGTGAAGTCTGCGGGAAAACCGTGGGCATGCTCGAAGGCATTCCGATCGCGGGGATTGCGGGAGACCAGCAAGCCGCGCTGTTCGGGCAGATGTGCGTGGAGCCCGGCATGGTGAAGTGCACCTACGGCACCGGGAGTTTCATGCTGCTGAACACAGGCGAGCAGCCGGTTCCTTCGAAGAACAAACTCGTGACCACGATCGCCTGGCGTGTGAACGGCCGTACGCAGTACGCGCTGGAAGGAAGCATTTTCATTGCGGGCGCGGTGGTGCAGTGGTTGCGAGATGAACTGCAAATCATTCGCAGCGCCGAAGAGATTGAAAGCCTCGCGGCCAGCGTACCGGACACAGCCGGCGTCTATCTGGTGCCTGCGTTTTCTGGTCTGGGCGCTCCGCACTGGGATCAATATGCGCGGGGAGCGCTGGTGGGATTGACACGCGGCGCCAATCGCGCTCATGTTGCAAGGGCCGCGCTGGAAGGAATCGCATTTCAGGTGGCCGATGTGATTCACGCGATGGAGAGCGATGCCGGAATGCCGTTGCGCGAGCTTCGAGTGGATGGCGGAGCGGCGCGCAACAATTTGTTGATGCAGATCCAGGCCGACTTACTGGGAGTGACTGTTACGCGGCCCTCGAATCCGGAAACGACTGTGTTGGGAGCCATTTATCTGGCCGGATTGGCGGTGGGGTACTGGCCGGATCAAGCGGCTATCGCCAAACATTGGGAAGCGGACCGGCAATTTACGCCTGCGATTGAGCCACGAGAGCGATGTGATCGGTTGACTGGTTGGCAGCGCGCTTTGGACCGGGCCAGGGCCTGGGAGACGTCGTGACGCGGGAAGAGGTCCTGCGCGAAATCGGCAGAGGCGGCGAATGGGATGTTCTAGTGGTGGGCGGCGGAGCGACCGGCTTGGGTACAGCGGTGGACGCTGCTTCGCGCGGTTATCGCACGCTGCTGCTCGAAGCGAGCGATTTCGCAAAAGCGACATCGAGCCGCAGCACCAAGCTGGTACACGGCGGCGTCCGTTATTTGCAGCAGGGCAATATCAAGCTCGTGCTCGAAGCGCTGCGGGAGCGCGGCCGGATTCTCCGAAATGCGCCGCATTTGGCTCATCGCAGAGCGTTTGTAATTCCTGCGTATCGATGGTGGCAGTTGCCGTTTTATGGAATCGGCCTGACAATCTATGACCTGCTGGCGGGGCGCGAGCGCATCGGCCGTTCGCGCATTCTCTCGCGAGCACGGGCGCTGCAGGAGCTTCCGGCCGTCCGGCGGGAAGGCTTAAAAGGCGGAATTGTTTATTACGATGGCCAGTTCGATGATGCACGCTTTGCGATTGCGCTCTTGCGGACGCTATTCGATTTAGGCGGCGTGGCGCTGAATTATGCGCGGGTCACCGGACTGCGCAAACGAAATGGTACTGTCTGTGGCGTAGCCGCGGAGGATTGCGAAACGGGAACGCCATTCGACTGCGCGGCGCGAGTTGTCGTCAATGCCACCGGAATCTTCTCCGATGCGCTGCGCCGGATGGACGATCCGGGGGCCAAGCCTATCATCGCGGTGAGCCAGGGAAGCCACCTTGTGCTGCCGCGCGATTTTCTGCCCGGCGATGCCGCGATGATGATTCCACGCACTTCGGATGGGCGCGTGTTGTTCGCGATTCCGTGGCACGATCGCGTGGTGGTGGGAACTACGGACGATCCGGTCCCAGAGCCTGCCTATGAACCGCGCGCCATGCCGGACGAGCGGAAATTCCTGCTGGCTCACATCGAGCGATATCTGGGCCGGCGGCCCGCAGAACGGGACATCCGTAGCATGTGGTCCGGCCAACGGCCACTCGTGCGTAGTTCCGATGCGAAGAGCACAGCGGCGCTGTCGCGCGACCATACCATTCTTATTTCGGAATCGAAGCTTCTGACGATCACTGGCGGCAAGTGGACCACCTATCGCAAAATGGCCGAGGACGTGATCGACCGCGCGGCCCCGCTGTGCGGGTTGTCGAAGAAGTCGTCGCAAACCGCGGAATTGCGGTTGCACGGATGGACGGAGAAGCCGGAAGCGCAGAACGAATGGCAGCGCGTCTATGGAGCCGACTTGCCGCTGCTGGACGGGCTGGCGGAAGATCCGGAACTGGACGGGCCGCTGCATCCCGAACTGCCGTTTCGCCGTTGCGAAGTGGTTTGGGCGGCGCGGCATGAGATGGCGCGTACGCTGGAAGACATACTCGCGCGGCGCACGCGGGCGCTGTTTCTGGATGCGCGGGCGAGCATCGAAGCCGCTCCGGCGGCCGCGCATTTGCTGGCGCGCGAACTCGGCCGCGATGCCGCCTGGGGACAGAATCAGGTTGCGGCATTCCGTCGAGTAGCGGAGAGATACCTCTGGAGTGAATAGCAGCACGAACACATTTTGTCGAGAAAGGTGGCATAGCGCCTGATGCATTTGGATGCAGCGGTGATGGGTGAATTCGTGGGGACCATGGTCCTCATTCTTTTGGGCAATGGCGTGGTGGGGGGTGTGTTGCTCGCCGGATCGAAAGCCGAGGGCGCCGGGTGGTTGACCATTGCGACCGGCTGGGCACTGGCCGTGTTTGCGGGTGTGGCGGTGAGCATCGCAATCGGCGATGCCGACGCGCATCTGAATCCGGCGTTTACGGTGGCCTCGGTGTTGATGACGGGCCATGCGGAGCGGTTGTTCACGTATATTCCGGCGCAAATCCTGGGCGCGATTGCGGGCGCAGTGCTCGTCTGGCTCTTCTATCTGCCGCACTGGGCGCCCACGAAAGATCCCTCGAAAAAATTGTCGTGCTTTTCGACCCGTCCGGCGATCCGGCATCCCGCGAGCAATTTTTTGAGCGAGCTGATCGGGACGTTTGTGCTGGTGGTGGCGGCTGCGGCGCTCGTTTCGCGCAGGCTCGCGCCGGGCGGCGTGGCTCCGGGATTAGGACCCGTGTTGGTGGGCGGCGTGGTGTGGAGTATCGGGCTTTCGCTGGGCGGGACCACCGGATACGCGATCAATCCGGCGCGCGATTTAGGTCCGCGGCTGGCGCACAGCTTTCTGCCGATTGCCGGGAAGGGCGATTCCGATTGGAGTTATGCGTGGGTGCCGATTCTGGGGCCGATTTGTGGCGGGATGATTGCGGCGGGATTCGTGAAGTTGACGGGGATATAGCGGCCCTGCCTCCAAGCACACTGAACAGACTGTTAACCCTGGTCTTTTGCTGAATTTCTACTTTGAATCAGCAACAGATTGTGGCCTTCCGGGTCGTGCAGTACGGCCCAGCTTGTGGTTGCATAGACGAACCGTTCGCGTCCAATCGCATCCACTGAGGCTTTCAAATCGGCAACCTCGAAGAACAGCACGGCCTTATCAGAGGAAGGATACGACTCAGATCCCTTCCGTTCCAAACAAATGAAGCCAGTTCCGGTGTCGAATTTTGCATAGTGTCCTTGTTCCTCGCCGGTCACTTCAAGCCCAAGTATCTTTTGGTGGAACTCCCTTGCACGGTCGAGTTCTTCGAAGTAGAGTTCTACGCCTGCAAAGCTCAGCAAAGGCTTACTCATAACGTCGTTTATCGCATGGGTACCAGCACTTATGGATCGTGCAGAGAAATCGCTTGCTATTTTCCCTTGTCCGAACTATACATAGTAGAGACAAGGGAAATGCCCGCTGAACCGTTAGAACTGCTGCCCGGCACTCTCTATATGCTGATTCTTCGCACTCTGATCGGCGGCCCAATGCACGGCTATGCGATCGCACGGAGGATCAAGGAATCATCGAGCGACGCGCTCACCATCGAAGAAGGATCGCTTTATCCCGCTCTGAACCGGATGTTGGTAAAGGGATGGCTCACCGCAAAGTGGGGAGTCTCCGAGAACAACCGCAGGGCGCGATTCTATCAACTTACAGCCGAGGGCCGGGCTGCTCTTCGATTGGAAGAGAAGCAGTTCCAGAGCCTGGTCAAGGCTATTTTTCAGGTAATGCGTACGGCTTGAAGGCAGTATGATGATGTGGAAAGAACTGAAGCGGCGATGGGGTTATTTATGGCGGCGCCGGCAATTTGACTTAGAACTTGCCGAAGAGATCCGCTTTCACATCCAAACGCGTACCGAAGAGCTTGTGGAGGCCGGTCTCCCGGAACGCGATGCAAGAGCACAGGCGCAGCGCGAATTTGGACCGCAGACTCGTCTTCGCGAAGATAGCCGGGCCGCCTGGCAATTCATTCTGCTGGAAGATTTCCTGGCAGACCTGAAGTACGCGGGTCGAGCGCTACTAAGAAATCCGGCATTTGCAGGGGCTGCTGTGCTTTCGCTCACATTGGGGATTGGCGCAAACCTGGCGATCTTCAGCCTGACAACGGAATTTCTGTTTAGCCCGCCGTCCGTTCGTGACGCGCAGAGCCTTACGTATGTGATCTTGGGCGGGAACAGCAATGCCGCGCCTGCACAATACAGGTTCCTGAGAGACGCTCATCTTTTTGAAGGAGTGGCTGGTATGAATCCGGAAACGGAAACAAACTGGCGCTATGGCGAGGATACTCATCGCGTCTGGGGCACGCGAGTGACGGACAACTTCTTCGATGTTACTGGGGTGCGGGTTGCGCTGGGCCGGCCGATCCATACGGGAGATCAGTGGGAAGCCGTCCTCAGCTATGGTTTTTGGAAAGGGCGCCTCGGGGGTGATCCAAGAATCCTAGGCCGGAGCCTCGCCTTCGACGGCGGGCTCTATACGGTCGTTGGCGTTTTGCCGCCCGAACACCGGACGCTGATTGGCTTCGGCTTTTCGCCCGATCTCTATCTGACGATCAATCCGGCAACTGGCGGGAAGGAAACGACTGTCATGTTGTATGCCCGCCTCCCCGCGTACGCGACGCGGGAGTCTCTTTATCCGCGCTTGCTCGCCGTGTGCAGGGACCTCGACAGGGTATTTCCGCGGGCAGAGGGCGAGTGGTCGAATAACACCGAAATGAGAGGAGTCGCCGGACTAGAACGGCTGAAACTCCTGTCGGGAATGCCCATCGCCGCATTCTTTGCAGTGCTGATGGCAGTTGTTGGGATCGTCTTTTTAATCGCCTGCGCCAATGTCGCCAGCTTGCTGCTTGCTCGCGCTGCGAGCCGCCACCACGAGCTCGCCATCCGCCAATCCATCGGAGCAAGCCGGTGGCGCATCGTACGCCAGCTCCTGGCCGAGAGCCTGCTCATGGCGATTCTCGGAACGGCGGCGGCGCTTGCGCTAAATCTCGCCATCTCTGCCCTCGCCAATCGAATTCGCCTGCCGCTCCCCGTGCCGATACGTTTACAAATTCAGCCGGACTGGCGGGTCTTATGCTATGCGGCCAGTCTGGCCATGGCTAGTGCGCTTGTGTGCGGCTTCATGCCGGCCCTGAAGGCAACGCGACGAGACATACAAGCAGCTTTGAAGCTGGGAGAACGAAGCATTGCCGCGCGGCTGGGCTTCCGCCGCGTTCTGGTGATCGCGCAGCTAACGGCGTCAGTTATGCTCCTGCTCACCGGGTTCTTGTTCCTGCGAAATCTGCTGCTCGCGAATTCTTTGAGTCCGGGATTCGATATTGATCACACGGTTTGGGCCTATATGCGGCTGGTTCCGGAGCGGTATGCGTCGAAAGATCCAGGTGTATCAAAAAACAAAATTGGAAGTGTTTCGTATCGAGCGTTGGAGCAGCTTCGGGCTTTGCCTGCGGTTGAGAGTGCTGCCGCCGCTGCAATTGTGCCTCTCAATGACAACCTCAAGTTTGGTGGAGATGTACTCATCGACAGTAGGACTCAACTGCAACGGCTCTTTTACACCGGCAATTGGATCAGCGCCGAGTATTTCAAGACCATGGGCATTCCTCTGCTCTCCGGGCGCGACTTTCTTCCGGGCGACCGGGACGGCGCTCCACGCGTCGTGGTTTTGAACCAGGCCATGGCGCGCCGACTCTTCGGTGCACAGAATCCTGTTGGCCACACGTTGCGCTTTCATGACGATCCGCCTGCAAGCGTTGTGGGGGTGGTGAGCGACAGCAAATACTTTTCGCTCGGTGAAAAAGATCTGCCGGCCGTGTTTTGGCCGTACGCTCAATCTTCGCGTGCAGCCGTGAACTTGAATTTCCTGGTACGGAGCCAGCACCCGGAGAGTATTCTCAAAGAGGTAAACCGTGCGCTCGGAAAACTAGATTCCACAGCCGCTATTGAGGTCAAGCCGATGACTCGGGCACTTGGATTGGCCCTATTGCCGAGCCGGGTGGGTGCCGGATTACTTGGAAGCATGGGTCTGCTTGGATTGTTGCTTGCTTCGGTGGGGCTCTATGGCGTATTGATGTACTCCGTTACCTCGCGGATTCGCGAGATCGGAATTCGTGTGGCTTTGGGTGCTAAGCCGATTGCAATCGGATACATGGTTCTCCGAAGCAGCCTATTGCTGGTCGGAGCCGGACTCACGGCGGGTGGAGTGCTTAGCTATTTCGCCGTAAACCCGCTCGCGTTGTTTCTGGTCCCGGAACTGAGCCCGCACGATCCGGTTTCTCTGATAGCAGTCTTCGCAACGCTGCTTCTGGTCGCGATGGCCGCTACGCTCTTACCCGTAATTCGGGCGTTACGAGTAGATCCGATAGTAGCGCTGCGATATGAATGAGCTCGGAGTAATGCCGGTGCGCGCGTTCACTTACCCGAATGCCGGCATCGGCTGAACGCCGACTACCGTGATGTCATCCTCCTGTCCGAACTGTTGAGCGGCCTGCGCGATCTGCGACGCCGGCTCGATGCTGATCACCCGTGTACGATCGAATCCGTATAGTTCACCGGACTTGCTGCGCGCTTCCACCACGCCGTCGGAAAGGAAGACCACGCGCTGGCCCGGTGGAATGCAAAACTCCACCTGCCCGTATTCGATTCCGAGCGTCACGCCCAAGGGAATGCTGCCCGGCGTTTGAATCTCAACTCCGGCGCAGTAGGGCGAAAGATGGCCGGCATTGGCAATCGACATCCGGCCATTCTGGTGGATCAGCGCGCAACAACACGTTGCAAAGCGACCATCAATCTGGCCCGCGAGTAAATCGTTCAAATCGGCCAGCAGTTTCGCCGGCTCGCTCGTCTCCTTCACACTACGGCGCAGCAGACCCAGGATGAGGCTCACCAGCATGGCAGCTTTTAAACCTTTGCCGCTCACATCGCCAATTACGATCAGCACGGACCCGTCGTCCCGGGGAAAAAGTTGGAAGAAATCGCCGCCGACTTCCTGCGCCGGGAGATATGCGCACTCGATGTGAAAGCCAGCGGCAGTGACCGAGCTCGGCACCATGACCTCTTGCATGCTGCGAGCGGCTTCGAGTTCCGCCTTGGCTTGCGCTTGTTCGGAGCGAACCTTCTGGAACCGGTACAGAATGAGCGCGGCGATGCTCAGGAAGAACAGAAAATGAGTGATCGAGTCCGGCGCGATGCTCACGAGACCCAAATTCAGATCCCGAAAGAAAGGCGTTGCCGTTTGCCGGATGCGCAGGAGCCACAGAACCCAGTGCAGCGAATTGGACATGTCGATCCCAAACATTAGAAACAGAGGGATTGCGAGCAGCCCGGCTTCCTTGTTGCCGCGGATGTAGCGCCAAAGCACGATGGCCGGAATTGCAAACCAAAACGGGATATAGAACAGCAAATGTATAAGGTTTGTATGGGGAATTGAGATCCAGCCGTGCCACGCTGCATACCCTCTCACCACGTTCAATGTGAAGGCGAACTGGTAAATACGCACCCATGTCGGTGTGGCTTCTTTCAAAAAACGAAAGACGAATTCCAACAGGCAAACGGCGCTAACCGCCGATCCCACTGCGTCGAAATAGTCTTTCCAACGGACATCTGAGCCGGTCATCGCAGCATGTGCATCCACGATTCCCATCAGGGCCACCGGGATAATGGCCATCGAAAGCCAAAGGTATTCAGTTTGTCTGCGCTGCAAAACGAACAGCACAATCAGCCCGCCTGCGAGCACGCTGTAAAGAAGTTCCAGAACATAGGAGGCGATCTGATCGCCAAGAATTCGGCGGAGGTCCAATTCGTGTACGCTACGCATCGCTTCCGCCGGGCCGATGAACACCGTGCCCGGCGCTCTGCCGATGCGATTCAGCTCCGGCCACAACCAAAGCCGGATCGCCAGTTGAACGGAGCGGCTCTTCGAGACGTCGAAGCGATAAAACCTTGGTGCCTCCTCATAGAGCAACCCGTTTGGCGGAAATTCGCCGGCGGCTCCGATCCGCTTTCCGTTGGCGAAGATTTCATGTGGACCGATCAGCGACATGGTTAAGCCGAGAGGACCGCTGTTTTCAGGAATCAGAACGCGCGTGCGGAACCAAAGATAGCCGCGCAGATTTCCGATTCCCAGCTCGTCCCATTGCTTGTCGGCCGAGATGACTTTCCAGGACGAGTCGTCGAAATCCGTCGCCGCCCAACGTGGATCGTCACCTCCCTGAATCCGCCATGTGCGGATCGCCACAGGGCTGCCCAAATGGGTTGCGTCGGTTGCCTGTGCGGCGGCGCTGGCAGCAAGCAGGGCAAGCAAGAACGCACAACACATGGCGCACCGTGTTGGGAGCCCCGCCGAGAGCTGCGGTATTACGCTGCAGTTAGAGCTTCTGAGTCGGGTGTGCGATTTCATGAACCGCCCGGATACTGATCATATCGGTTCCGGTCGACAATCTGAGCAGGGCGCTAACTCTTCATATCCGCTTCAGCGTCAGAGCCGTCCAGCGCGGCAAAAGGCCTGATACTCGCGCTCAATCGCGTCAAGTACCCGCTGCTCCCGCCGGCTTTCCCGGCGCCGCTCAACGCATTCAAAAATGCCGATGAGAACCGCGAACACAATCGCTATCCCGAAGAGCAAGTCACCCAGGTCCGGGAGGTTGCTTCCCATGCTCCTGCTCCTGCCAGCGTTCAGCCGAGGTGCCTCATTTTGCACCTGCATCACTCCTTTTGTATCACTTCCTACGCAACCCGGATCGATTCGCCCTGATGGCGCGGCGTTAGGGCCACAATGGAGGAGCGGACCCCATGGAGTTGAAGCCTGGTAAGCTGATACGCATCTTCGTCAATGAAAGCGACAAATTTCGCGGCAAGCCGCTCTACGAAGCCATCGTCGCGCGGTGCCGTGAGTTGGAGTTGGCTGGAGTCACGGTATTTCGGGGACTGGAAGGTTTCGGCGAAACGGCCGAGCTGCACCGTGCCGGCTTGTTCGGCGGCGACTGCCCTATCGTGATCACGATCGTCGAAACGGAGGAGAAGACGCGTTTGGCAGTGCCGGAGTTGCAATCGATGATGGCCGGCGGGATCATTGCCGTGACCGATGTTGAAGTTGCTGTGATATCGAAAACGCGTCCATGTTGAAAGCCGGCATTCTCAATCCATCCATCAACTCGCTGTTGAGCCGCGTCCGGCACACCAACACCCTGGTGATTGCTGATCGCGGGTTCCCCTTCTGGCCCCAGATCGAAACCATCGACATTTCGCTCGTGGACGATATTCCGGGCGTGGTTGATGTTCTGCGAGCGATCCGGGCCAATTTCTCCATCGGAAGGGCATTCATGGCGGAAGAGTTCAAATCGGCGAACAGTCCCGGGAAACGCCGCGAATTCGAGCTTGTCTTGCAGGACATCCCGCTCTTCTGGGAACCTCATATAGACTTCAAGAAGCGGGTTCCGCAGGCAGTGGGCCTGATCCGGACCGGAGATACGACCCAATACGCAAATATAATTCTGGAATCAGCATAGCCGCCATGATGATCAATCGACCTGCCGGAGAGGCGACCCCTACACGCGCGGACCGGGCCGGGCATAGCCTCTTTCCCCGGGAAGCGATGGTACCGTTCGTCCTGGTGACGGTGCTGTTCTTCCTTTGGGGCATTCCCAACAACTTGAATGATGTGCTGATCCGGCAGTTCATGAAGTCGTTCGAGATCACACGCTTCAAAGCGGGATTGGTGCAATCGGCCTTTTACTTTGGATACTTCTGCCTGTCCATGCCAGCCGCGCTGATCATGCGGCGCTATGGATACAAGACTGGCCTGGTGATCGGTCTGTTTTTATACAGCGCCGGAACCGTGCTCTTTTGGCCCGCGGCCATTGTGCAGAGTTACGGCTTTTTTCTATTTGCATTGTTTGTCATCGCCACTGGGCTTTCGTTTCTAGAGACCGGATCGAGTCCGTTCATCGCGCAATTGGGAGATCCCGCCACTTCCGAGCAGCGGTTAAATTTTTCGCAGTCTTTCAATCCGCTTGGTTCCATCACGGGAGTGATTATCGGGACGGTTTTCATCTTCTCGGGAATTGAGCTGACTCCGGCCCAGGTGACAGCCATGAAAGCGGCGGGCCAATACCGGCCGTACCTTCAGCACGAGACCGTGCGCGTGATCATGCCCTATCTCGGCTTGGGAGCGGTGGTCCTGCTTTGGGCCATTCTGATCATCCGCACAAAATTCCCGCACGTCACCGGCGAAGAACATACGGGCGGCGCCAACCATGGCAGATTTGCCGATCTGTTCCACTACCCGCATTTCATCCAGGCTGTCATTGCGCAATTCTTCTATGTGGGCGCGCAGGTGGGGACCTGGAGCTACTTCATTCAATACGTTCAGGAGTACACGCACCAGTCGGAAAAAGCAGCCGGCTATTTCCTGAGCGGAACACTGGTGGCGTTTGCAGTAGGGCGGTTCGTCGCAACATATTTGATGCAGTTTGTCCGGCCGAACCTGCTGATGGGCATTTACAGCGTGATTAATGTGGTGCTCGCTGGGATTGGCGCGCTGCATCCCGGATGGCTCGGCATGTGGGCGGTTTTCCTGACCAGCTTTTTCATGTCCCTGATGTTCCCCACCATCTTCGCGCTGGGATTGAAGGGCCTGGGTCCGAATACGAAGCTGGGTGGCTCCCTTCTGGTGATGGCGATCATCGGAGGCGCGGTGTTCACGCCGCTGATGGGATTACTTTCCCAGGCGACCATGAGCATGGCGAAGGCGATGCTGATTCCGCTGGCCTGTTATGGATTCATCGCCTATTTTGCATTTATCGGCTCCCGCATGCGCGAATCTGCGCGCGGTGCATAGCCGCACTAGCCCCGGGCGACAATGCCTACTCCCCATTTCTAATCGGCTCTTTGGCGTAGAACCTTTAGTCCTTTCGCGTCTACGGCGAACACGGGACTTTTTTTCTTGTTTCAGCTATCAAGAATTCCCGCCTGCTCCCGATATGTAACGTGAGGAACATCACAATGAAGAAAACGCTCTCGATCTTTCTCGTTACGGCGTTCTCCTGTTGGGCCGGGGCACATTCAAAGAAAATATCCGGTGACTTGGCCCATGTTTCACCGCAATCCACAGTAAGAGTGATTGTCCAATGGCATAAGGCGACGGCTGCGGCTGCGGAGCAAAGCATTCAGAATGCCGGTGGCGTTGCGGTTTCGAAGTTCAAGGCAGTTCACGGAGGCGTGTATACGATGCAGGGTTCCAGTTTGGAGCAGCTCGCGGACAACCCCGCCGTGAAGTACATCTCGCTCGATCGCCCTCTGAAAACCAACCTGGATAATTCCGCTGCTGCCGTGAATGTTGCGGCGGTTTGGGAAGCTGGTTTCACGGGTTCGGGAATCGGCATTGCCGTGATTGATAGTGGCATCAATTCCGATCCCAATCTGGGCTCCAATAAGAATCCCGTTGTATTCAGCTACGACTTCACAGATCCTAAGGCCGCGGCGGTGGCCGGTGCCGCGTTATCAACTCTGAGTGGTCCGGTCGATGTTGGCAATTTGCCTTTCAAGAGCATGACCGCAAACGATCAATTCGGTCACGGTCAGCACGTTGCAGGGATTATCGCGGCGAGACCTCAAGGGGCGAGGTGTCGAAATTGCATCAGGGAATTCAGTGGCATGGCGCCGGGTGTTTCTCTGATCGATTTGAAGGTGCTTGATGCAAATGGCGAGGGTACGGACAGCAATGCCATTCTGGCGATTGAAACGGCCATTGCTCTCAAAAACGTTTACAACATCCGGGTGATTAATCTCTCTTTGGGCCGTCCGGTGTATGAGAGTTATAGGCAGGACCCACTCTGTCAGGCTGTAGAAGCCGCCTGGAAAGCGGGTATCGTGGTGGTGGTCGCTGCCGGCAACGACGGACGTGACAACACGAACGGGCAACAAGGATACGGGACAATTAACGCCCCGGGAAACGATCCGTATGTGATCACCGTCGGCGCAATGAAGACCGAAGGGACTTACACGCGCACCGACGATCTGGTTGCGAGCTACAGTTCCAAGGGTCCGACGCAAGTCGATCATGTGGTGAAGCCGGACCTGGTCGCGCCGGGAAATCTTGTTGTCTCATTGCTGGCCGCCGGGTCCACTCTTCCCAAAAACTATCCGCAGAATTCTGTCTATACCTCTTACTACCAGGACATTCACGATAGAGGCGCCAAATCGAACACGTACTTCACTCTGAGCGGCACGAGTATGGCCGCTCCCGTGGTCAGCGGCGCGGCGGCTGACCTGGTGCAAGCGAATCCAAGCCTCACTCCGGATCAGGTGAAGGCGCTGCTGATGCAAACCGCCTATAAGAGCTTCCCGCAATCGAGCGCCGTGACCGATCTTGCGAGCGGAATCACCTATACGGCGTACTACGATATTTTTACGGTTGGCGCGGGTTATCTGGACGTGGCTGCGGCGCTCAACTTGGTGAATTCGGTGCCTGCCACAGGAACTGCACTATCGCCGATTGCCAACTACAATCCAATGACTGGCGAGGTCACCATTTCTCTCGATCCGACCAGCATATGGGTGAATCAATCGCTTTTCGGCAACCGCTCAATGTGGGGTGTGAATAGCGTCTGGGATTCTTCGGTTCTACAGGGTAACCGCTGTATGTGGGGTGTCTCCACTACCACAAGCGCCGATCGTTCGATGTGGGGCGTATCCACCACAACAAGCGCTGATCGCGCGATGTGGGGTGTCAACTCCGTTTACAGTGCCAGCACGACGGATACGGCTGCGTCCTCCAACGTTGCCATAACCGGCGAACAGTAATTCTTCTGCAAATCCGCCGGGTCAGTCCGGCCCGGCGGATTATCCTCGCATCCTTCGCTCCTCAGTTCATTCTCCGCGATATCCTCAAATCGTATAGTCGCCGGAGGCGCATCTCCGGCGTCTTTGGTGCAGATGCAGAATCACTCGGCTCTGTCCGAATTGGAGAAGCAGGAACTGTTTGGACGCCGCATCGCGCTCATCAGTATCACGCTGGGCGTGCTCCTGGCGCTCGCCAAAATCCTGGTGGGCGTCCATGTTGGCTCCACTTCCGTAGTCTCGGACGGTTTGGAAGCAGCGGGCGACGCGCTGTCGTCCGCGATTGTGTATGCCGGGTTATGGCTCGCCAGCAAGCCCCCCGATTACGAGCATCCTTATGGCCACGGCCGCTATGAAACTCTGGCCGGCCTCGCGGTCGGCGCCCTGCTGCTGCTGGCGGGTATTGGGATCTTTTGGCACGGGCTCACCGCTGAAGGCAAACCGGAGCAAATCGCGCCGTATGCGCTGTATCCATTGTTTGCGGCGGTTGTTCTGAAAACCACGCTTGCTGCAGTGAAATTCCGCGTCGGGACAAGGATCCGCAGCTCCTCACTTCAGGCCGACGCCTGGCACGATCTCACCGACCTGTTCTCCACGTTTGTCGCCATGCTCGCGGTCGGGTTGACGCTGATCGATCCCATCCGTTTTGGAGCAGCGGACCGGATCGGTGGCATGGCCATCGGCATCATCATCTTTTCCCTCTCCATGCAGGTGGTGCGCCGGACCATCGGACAACTGCTTGACACGATGCCCGAGCCCGCGAAAATGGCCGAGATTCGCGAGGCTGCCCTGAGCGTTCGCGGAGCCATGGGCATCGAAAAGTGTTTTGCGCGCCGCACAGGGATGCGTTACCACGTCGACCTGCACCTCGAGGTCGATCCGGAAATGACCGTTCGCGAGTCTCACGAAATCGCCACGAGTGTCAAACACGCCATCAAGGAACGTTTGGAATGGGTGGCGGATGTGCTGGTCCACGTCGAGCCCGCCAATACGCTTTCGGACGATGCCGGACACAGTCGTAGCGCTATAGCAGGGCGGGCTCATGGAAAATAAGGAAATTGCCGGCCTGCTGCACGAGACTGCGGACTTGATGGAAGTTGCGGGCGAAGACGGATTCCGGATTCGCAGTTACCGGAATGCCGCCGCCGTGATCGCCAGCTATCCCGAATCCGTGGCGGCCATCGTCTGCAATCCGGAACGCAAAGTCACGGAGATCGCAGGGATCGGCAAGGGACTCGCGGCGGTTCTTGCAGAAATCTGCCAGCGCGGCTCCTTCGAGCGGCGCGACCAGATGCTCGCGAAGTATCCCGCCTCCGCGCTCGAATTGCTCAAAATTCAGGGGCTCGGCCCTAAGAGCATTGCGCTGCTTTATGAGCACTACAACGTTCGAACCGTGGATGACCTGGAGCGGATCTGCCGCGAGCGCAAGCTGCGCGAATTGCCGCGCATGGGCGCCAAGCTGGAAGAAAAAGTATTGCGGTCCATCGAATCCTATCGCCAGAGCGCGGGCCGGTTTCTCCTCAGTTTTGGGCGGCGCACCGCCGATGAGCTCATCGCGGATTTCGCTGCGCTGCCCGGCATTGAAAACGTACAGGCCGCGGGCAGCTTGCGGCGCGGGCGCGAGACGATTGGCGATCTGGATATTCTCGTGACCGGATCGGGTGCTGCCGAAGCGCTGAGCCGGATCGTGGCCCATCCCAAAACCCAGCAGGTCCTCGGGCAAGGGGTCAATAAAGCCAGCGTGACATTCGGGCTCGAACGCCTTCAGGTGGATGTCCGCGCGCTTCCACACGAAAGCTTTGGCGCTGCCATGCAATACTTTACGGGCAGCAAAGAGCACAACGTCGCGCTCCGGACGAATGCCATCAAGCAGGGGCTCACGCTCAATGAGTACGGGCTCTTCACTCTGGAAAACAACCAGCGTGTAGCAGGCGAGAGCGAGGAGGAAGTCTACAGCCGCCTCGGGTATGCCTGGATTCCACCCGAGCTGCGCGAAAACTCCGGCGAGCTTGAAGCAGCGCACGCCAACGCCTTGCCTCATCTGGTCGAGCTCGGAGACATGCGCGGCGACTTGCATATGCATACCACCGAGACGGATGGTAAGGCATCGCTGCGCGAAATGGCGGACGCCGCGGCAGCGCTCGGTTACGAATACATTGCCATAACGGATCATTCGAAGGCGCTCGCGATGGCCAATGGTTTGGATGAACAGCGCGTGGTCGCTTTTGCACGGCAAGTTCGCGAGCTGAATCGCGACGGTCTGCCCCTGTGCGTGTTTTCGGGGCTCGAATGCGACATCTTGCGCGACGGCGCGATGGACATTGCTGAAGATGCTTTGGCGGAACTCGACCTTGTGGTCGGCAGCGTCCATAGCCACATGAAGCTCGAGCCGCAAGAGATGACGGACCGACTCTTGCGCGCGCTGGAATCTCCGTCGCTGCGCATTCTCGGCCACGGGACCGGACGCATGCTGTTGCAGCGTGAGTCGTACCCGTTCGATTTTGACCGGATCGCCGCTAAGGCCGCTGCGCGCGGCATCTTTCTGGAAATCAATGCCAGCCCGGAGCGCCTCGATTTGCCCGGCCACCTGGTTCGTGTTGCGAAGCAAAAGGGCTGCCGGTTCACGATTTCAACCGATGCGCATCGCACCACGCATCTGCAGAACATGCGTTACGGCGTTATCACCGCCCGCCGCGGCTGGCTCGAAGCTCGCGATGTAATGAATACCAAACCGCTCGCCGATTTCGAAGCGTGTCTGCGAGCGGAACCCCGACCGTAAGGGAGGGGTCGGTGATTACGAATGAGCCATCGAATTCCCCTGGCCCCTCAATATCAGCGTCAGCCGCCGGTGCACTTCTTTTAAATAATCTTCGTTTCCTGGCGGCAGTTCGGTCGTAGCCGTGCCGCGAAAATCGATCTGCTTCAGCGCATTGTAAACCGCTTTCCAGTCGATATCGCCTTCAAGCAGCGGAACAAACTCCGCCGTCATCGGTTTCGTGTTCCGGTGAAAATAAAAATCCTTGATATGCAACTTCACGATCCGCTTGCCGAGCGTCAAAATCCAATCCTGCGGATACCCGTAGATCACCACGTTGCCCACATCGAAGTAAGCGCGTACCCACGGTGTGCCGAACTGATCGATGTAGTTCGCAAACTCGATCGGGCTCAGCAGGAATTTGTTCCAAACCTCCTCAATGGCGATGATCACCTTCAGCTCTTCGGCGAGCGGAATCAATTTGCGGATGGCGGCTTGCGAACGCGTATACGCATCGTGGTACGTCGTGTGTGCGTCGACCACTGCCGGAACAATCAAGACCGTATCCGCGCCCCAGAAGTGCGCGTTATGCAAGGAAGTCCGGGCGCCCTCCAAACTCCTCTCCACGACAGCCGGATCGGGCGAGGAGAGCGGATATTTCCAATGAGCCATATTCATCACGGAGTGAATTTTGATCCCCGCTTTCTCGGCCGCATTCTTCATCTCTTCCGCTACTTTTTGATCCGGCGTCGTCGGACACTCGATGCGCTCAAAACCGGCGTCGCGGGCCATTTGGAAGCGCTCCGGGATGGTTGCACTTTCGGGCAGCATGTTGTACTCCACAGCCTCGTGGATCGGCAGCATGTCATTCGCCTCTGTACGTGGGGCAGGCGCCCAGCCTGCGGTGGCCGCAAGGCCGCCAGTGGTTTCGAGAAAACTTCGGCGAGTCATAATGTGTGTTCTATTATCGGGTGATACAACTTCTAATAAGATCACAATTCACGACTGGGGTTAATCATGAACAAACAAGATGGGCAGCCCGACCGGCGCGATTTCATCAAGACGGCAACAGGAGCCGTCGGTAGCGCACTCGCGCTCGGGTTTCCTGCCATCATTTCCGCGCAGACCGTGACGAATGCCATTAAGGTCGGCTTGGTCGGTTGTGGCGGCCGTGGCACCGGCGCTGCATCCCAGGCGCTGCATGCCGACGATATGAACGAGCTCACGGCAGTAGCCGACGTGAGCCAGTCGCAAATCGACAAATCGCTGGGCATCTTGAAAATGATCCCGAAGATCGGCGATCGTGTTCAGGTGGATAAGGAGCACCAGTTTCTTGGGCTGGACGCTTACCAGAAGGTCATTGATTCAGGCGTCGATGTGGTCCTGCTTGCCACGCCTCCGGGCTTCCGTCCGACTCATCTGGCTGCCTGCATCGACGCGAATAAGCACGTCTTTTGTGAAAAACCGATCTCGACCGATGCTCCGGGAGTTCGCTGGGTCCTCCAAACATCGGACAAAGCAAAGGAGAAGAACCTCTCCCTGGTCGCGGGCTTCTGCTGGCGCTACAACAGCATGATCATCGACACGTTTAAGCAGATTGACGACGGCGCCGTCGGGCGGATCGTCGCCTATTACGCGACCTACTACACAAATCCGGTAAAACCCATGCCGCCGCCCGACACTCGTGCCCCCGGTATGAGTGATGTGCAATGGCAGATCGCCAACTGGTACAACTTCGTCTGGACCTGCGGGGACAGCATTGTCGAACAAGCCGTGCACAGCGTGGACAAAATTGCCTGGTCCCAGCACGATCAGCCGCCCGTGAGCTGCGTAGGAGTCGGAGGCCGCGACATTCCCGCCAATGGCGGCAACATTTACGATCATTTCGAGGTCAACTACCTCTACCCGAACGGCGTGCGCGCGTTCCTGGCGAATCGTCAGATCCAGTACTGCTACAACGAAAACGCCGACTACATCCTGGGCACCGACGGGACCTGCACGATTGGCCGCTCGCCGACCCCAAGCATCCAGGGCAAGACCAATTGGACCTGGAGCGGCGAAAAATATGACATGTATCAGCGCGAGCACGATGTGCTGTTCGCTTCCATCCGCAAACATCAGCCGGTGAACGACGGCCATCGTATGGCCACCAGCACGCTGCTGGCGATGATGGGCCGCATGGCTGCGTACACCGGTCAGGAGATCACCTGGGATCAGGCCATGAACTCCCAGGAAAAACTGTTCCCCGATCACCTCGAATGGAACGGCAGCTTGCCCGTTGCTCCGCTTGCGCAGCCCGGCATTACCAAATTTATCTGATCCTATGGGACCGATCAGAACCCTGAGCGTAAGCGGGCGATTTTCCGCAATCGCAGCGGTGCTGATTTCCTTAGCCCCATCGCCGCTGTTTGCCCAAAAAATCGATTTCCAAAGCGAGATCGCGCCGATCCTCGCCAAAGGCTGCGTGGAGTGCCATCATGCCGGTTCCGAACTGGATGTCACCTCGCGCAGCCTGATGATCCAGAAGCGGCTCATTGTTCCCGGGAAGCCCAGTGAAAGCTCGCTCTATACGAGCATGCGTGACGGCCTGATGCCGCCGGAGGCAAAAGCCCCGCAGGAAGAAATTGCCAAAATCCGCAAATGGATTCAAGAGGGAGCGCCCTGGCCCGCCAACGCCAAAGTGGAGGCCCCGGCGAACCAACCCTCGGCTACCCCAACTACAGCAGGTCCTGCCCTGGCCGAAGTGGAGCGTATTCGCGAGCGTATTCTGGCGAATCAGAAGAACGGACCGGGCACCAAGCAGTACAAGCTCACCATTCCGGAGACTACGGTTTCCTACGATATGGTTCCCATCCCGGCGGGCTCCTTCACCATGGGCTCCAACGCAAAAAAGGACGAGCAGCCGCCGCACCATGTCCAGGTGGATGCCTTCTGGATGCAGGCGCACGAAGTGACCTGGGACGAATTCCGGCTGTTTATGTTTGAAGGGCAGGGTGGGGCGGGGGCGCGCAAGGATGAAACAGTGGACGCGGTGAGCCGGCCCACGCGCCCCTATGTCGAGATGAGCTTCGGCATGGGCATCAATGGATTTCCGGCCATCAGCATGACGCAGCACGCCGCGAACAAATATGCCGAGTGGCTGAGCGCGAAAACTGGCGAATTTTATCGCTTGCCAACCGAAGCCGAATGGGAGTACGCTTGCCGCGCCGGCGCCACCACCGATTACTATTTCGGCAGCGATGCCTCGCAGCTTCCCGAATACGCCTGGTTTAAAGCTGATAGCAGCGGCAAGTATCAAAAAGTGGCCACGAAGAAGCCGAACGCGTGGGGCCTGTTCGACATGCTCGGCAACGTCATGGAATGGACGCTCGATCAATATGCGCCGTACCAGCCTGGCAATGCCGTGAACCCGTGGGTGAAGCCGGCCAAGCCTTATCCGATCGTTGCGCGCGGCGGATCATGGAACGATCCGGCGAGCGATGTGACCTGCACAGCCCGCGTTGGCTCGGACCCTTCGTGGAAGCAGCAGGATCCGCAATTGCCGAAGAGCATCTGGTGGGAAACCGACGCGCAATGGCTCGGCTTCCGTCTCGTGCGCCCGGCGAAGGTGCCTACCGCGGAAGAAATGTACCGCTACTGGAACAACGGCGTGGAACACGATGAGCAGCAGTAGCCTGCTTCTGGCCGGCATGGCCTTATCGGCTCTCACTGCCCTCCAGCCCTTTGAAGCAGTCGAGCCGCACATGGGCACGCTCTTCCGCATCAAACTTTACGCTGCAAATCGGGACCAGGCGCAAGCGGCGTTTCATGCCGCTTTCACACGCATTTCAGAACTGGACGATATCCTTTCGGATTACAAATCCGACAGCGAAATCAACCGGCTCTGCCGCACCGCCGTTCACCATCCGGTTCCAGTCAGCGACGATCTGTTCCGCGTGGTGAGCGCTTCTGAAACGCTCTCCGAACAGAGCGGCGGCGCGTTTGACATCACCATTGGGCCGCTCACCCATCTTTGGCGTCAAGCGCGCAAGGCAGGCCATGTCCCCGAGAGTACGGCCATTTCCGAAGCAGCCGGCCATTGCGGCTTTCACAAAGTGCATCTGAATGCGGCGGCGCACACGCTAGAACTCGACCAATCCGGGATGCAACTCGATGCCGGCGGAATCGCCAAAGGGTATGCAGCCGATGAGGCGCTGCGAGTTCTCTCGAAATGCGGCATTCGTAGTGCGCTGGTCGCTGCCAGCGGCGATCTCGCCTTTAGCGATGCGCCGCCCGGTCGCATCGGATGGAAGATTGGGGTCGATTCTCTCGATAACCCCGAGGCTCCGTTTACCCGTGTCCTAATGCTGGCAAACCGGGCGGTCTCCACTTCGGGGCCGGAGGAACAGCATCTCGATGCCAACGGAAAGCGCTATTCGCATATCATCGATCCGAAAACCGGAATGGGACTCACTAGCGATATCACGGCCACAGTCATCGCGCGAAGCGGAACCGAAGCCGACGGCCTGGCGACCGCACTTACGGTGCTTGGCGCAGAACGGGGTCTGGATTTGGTAAACCGCACGCCAGGCGCATCCGCCATCATCGTCGCCGGCAAGCGAGTTTGGAAATCTGAGGTGCAGCCGTGAAGATCGGCGTGATTGGTTTGGGTTTCATGGGCGCCACCCATGTGGATGCCTTCTCAAAGCTGGACGGCGTGCAAGTGTCTGCTGTGTGCACGCGAGATGCACGCGCCGCAGCGGGTGATTTTCGCCACATCGGCGGAAATCTCGGCCGCAATGCCGGGGTCCACGATTTCTCGCAAGTGCGCAACCACCAGGACTGGCGCGAACTGGTTTCCGATCCGTCGCTCGATGCAGTGGATATCTGCCTGCCCACTGATCTGCACGCGCCGGTTTCCGTGCTGGCGCTCCAGGCCGGCAAGCACGTGCTCTGCGAAAAACCGATGGCGCTGAATTTTGCCGATTGCGAAGGAATGATCGCCGCTGCCCGCGAAGCCCATCGCGTTCTCATGATCGGCCACGTGCTGCGCTTCTGGCCCGAATACCTGTATCTCCAGAAATTCGTTCGTGATGCCCAGTACGGGCCCATCCAATCCGCTACCTTTTCGCGCAGCACCGGCCTTCCCGATTGGAGCCGTTGGCTTCCAAACGAATCCAAGAGCGGCGGAGCTGTCCTCGATCTGCTCATTCACGATATCGATCAGGCGTTACATCTCTTCGGCACCCCGCAAACCGTTGCGGGACGAACTCTCCATTACTCGCGAGGTCTCGAAGTAAATATCGAGGGCGGCTGGCTCGCGCCGGGAACGCCCTTTTCGAGCGGATTCCGCGTCAAAGCCGAAAAGGCCGAACTCGCACTTACCCCAGAGGGCCTGATGCTCCGGCAGGACGGACATCAGCAGAAACTAGACGTGAGTGGCCGTGATGCTTATGAAGCCGAGCTTGCCTACTTTGCCGATTGCTGTCGCAAGAACGCGCAGCCCGAGCAGTGTCCGCCGCGCGAATCCGCCGAAGCTGTGAAGATCGCCTTGCAGTTGAAGTCGTGAAATTCCTCGTTCTGTGCGCTGCTGGGATGCTTTGTACCGCGGCCACTCCGATTCGCTTCGAGGACGTCGCCCCGCAGAGCGGCATCGATTTCATCCTGCATAACTGCCCGACTCCTCAGAAGCACATGATCGAAACCATGGCGGGCGGGCTGGCAGTTTTCGATTACGATGGCGACGGCCGTCCGGATATCTTCTTCACCAATGGCGCCGAGCTTCCGTCCCTCACCAAGACCGGACCGCAATATTGGAACCGCCTCTATCACAACGAAGGCAATCTGAAATTCCGCGATGTAACCGCCGAAGCCGGAGTCGTCGGCGAAGGCTATTCCATGGGCGCCGCGGTAGGCGATTACGATAACGACGGCCACCCCGATCTCTTCGTCGCAGGTGTGAACCGCAACATCCTCTATCACAATCTCGGCAACGGCCGTTTCGAAGACGCCACGCAAAAGGCGGGCATCAAAAGCGGAGAATGGGCCGTAGCGGCGGGCTGGTTCGATTTCGATCGCGACGGCAAACTGGACCTCTGGGTCGTGCATTACGCCAAATGGTCCGCGGATGACGACCGTTACTGCGGCGATAAAACGCGCGGCATCCGCATTTACTGCCATCCGAAATACTTCCAAGGTATCGCCAGCACGCTGTATCGCAATCGCGGCGATGGCACGTTTGAGGATGTTTCAAAAAAGGCGGGTATCGCGGGTTACCCTGGCCGCGGGATGAGCGTTGCGTTTGCGGATTACGATCAGGACGGTTACCCCGACGTCTTTGTCACCAACGACAACATGCCGAATTTTCTGTTTCACAACAAAGGCAATGGCACGTTCGAAGAGGTCGGGTTACTCGCGGGAGTGGCGATGCGCGAAGACGGCAAGCCGGTCGCAAGCATGGGCGCCGATTTCCGCGATTACGATAATGACGGTCTGCCCGACATCGCCGTCACCGCGCTCGCAGGTGAGACTTTTCCGCTCTTTCGCAATCTGGGCAAGGGCAACTTCGCGGACGCAACCTATCCCAGCCACATCGGTCAACTGAGTCTGCATCACAGCGGCTGGGGTACCGGCCTGTTCGATTTCAATAACGACGGTTGGAAGGACATCTTCACTTCCAATTCGCATGTGAACGATCGAGTCGAGTTGTTTGAATCGGCGGTCTACAAGGAGCCAGACACTGTGTTCGTCAACCTGGGCAATGGGACCTTCGCGGACGTTTCCGCCGAAGCGGGCCTGACCGGCGCGAAGGCGCACCGCGGCAGCGCGTACGCGGATTTCGACGGGGACGGGAAAATCGATGTTGTTGTGTCCTCGCTGGAAGGGCCGGTCGAGTTATGGCATAACGTGAGCCCGAACGCAAATCACTGGATCTCGCTGAAGCTCCCTGCGATCGGCGCGCACGTCCGGATCGGCAATCAGTGGAACGATATGACCAGCGCGGTGAGTTACGCTTCCTCTTCGCTCGACGGTGTTCATTTCGGCCTGGGTGGAACCAAAATAATCGAACGCATCGAAATCACTTGGCCCGACGGCAAACGACGGGTACTGCGGGATATCAAAGCCGATCAGGTGCTAACCGTTCGGGAAGAATAGAAGTTTTCGTAAACTTACGCTTTCAATTCGGCAAATCTCGATGTATAGTTATTATCCCGGCGGTGTTTCATGCGCGTATCTGTGGCTCTCTTCCTGGCAGTTTTGTGGGTTGTCCAAGGCTCCGCGCAGGAGGACAAAGGGTCACGCGTAACGGTGGTGCTGCCGGTAAAGGGCTGGTCTTTCGAAGGCCGACCCATTGCTGAAAAAGACACTCTTCGACGCAGCGCAGATCTGATAGAAAGCGGGTCGGAGGCAAGCGATTTGGTGCTCGACTGTGGCAAAGATGGCTGGCTTTCGTACTATTGCGAAAAGCCCTGCCATGTTGCGGCGTGTGCCGCTGGGAACGGCAAACGCGTGGATCCCGTAACCCGCGGCGGTTCTAGTATCGTAGGGTTGTTCGCCTCCCTCGTAAAGCGGGAACCCACGCCACTTGCTGTGCTGGGGGTTCGTGCCGGTGGCAATCTGACCGACGCAGTCGTGCGACAAACAGGTACAGAAGTTCATCTTGCGCCGGCCCTCAATCGAGTTCTGGAAGGCCGCTACTGTTTTCGATTTACGCCCCTTCCTCCAGGCAATCCTGACGCGACGCGGACAGTCAAGATGGATTGGGACCGGAGCGTTGAGAGCGAAGGCATTGTTTCGATTCCAAATTTTCGGCCTGGTCTCTACGTACTGGAGAAATCGACGCCGGGGGATAGCGGGAACTGCGTTTTCGATATAGATGCTGTCAAAGCATGGGCACTTGTGACCTCAGACGCTGATTTTTCTGGTATCGAACCGCAGTGGAAGGACTACACTGCCCAATTACGTGAGATAGAGCGTTCCGGAGCAAGCCCTGGCATCTTGCTCACGGTGCGCCATGCGATTCTGGCGCATTTAGCCGATTCGATCGAAGAGAAGTAGGGCTTCACATACAGGATGTCATAGATGAAGTTCGTCCGTAGAAAGCGCACAGACCTGCTCTGGGCTTTGTTCCTGGCGTTCTTTCTACAGTGGCTGGATTACCACGGCTGGTTCGGGAGCCTAAACGGACGTATATTCAATTGGATTCTCATAAATAGCTCGCCGAAATCGGATTCTGCGGCCTCGCGCGCCATCTTCACGGTTGAGATAAATGATCAGGCTTATGAGGAATGTTTTCATTCAACATCTCCCATGAACCCGACTCGCGTGGTCAACCTGGTGAGGGAAATCGCAAAGGCTAAACCGGGGGTCATCGGGATCGATATCCTCACGGAGGACCATCGGTATCTCTCCCAATCATTGGACGTGCAAGACTCCGCGGCTGTCTGGGCTTCAGGCTATACTGGCGACCCGATCGCGTCCACATCCTTTCTGGGATGGCTGTTTGGGTATGAGGGCGAGGGCTCTCTTACACCGACAAAGGTGCTGGGGGAGGAACCTGAAAAGCTCCCGGATGTTCCACAGAAGAAATGGGGACCCACCATCTTTCCGCGAGACGAGGATTTAGTAATCCGTCGCTTCCCCCGATCCATAAAACTAAACGTATCCAAACCACCAAAGACGGTTGATAGCTGGGCCAGTAAAGTCGCAGAATCTTTCTGTACTGACCGGCCCTGTACAAATGAAAAGGCCGAGGAGATCTATATCTCATACGCCGGGATCATGCCTCGATCTTTTGAGATGATGGATCTTTTTAGCTGCCCGAGCAGTTCCGACGAGGTTATCGGCAATCGCCATTCCTGGGACACCTTCCAATATCTGGCAAAGGGCAAAATCGTTCTGGTTGGGGGAACATTTCACAGCTCACGCGATTTCTACCAAACTCCCGCTGGGGAGCTCCCTGGTTTGATGATCAACGCCTATGCGGTTAAAGCTGAACTGGAGGGCAATGGCCTAAAAACAGTTCCACAACCTTGGACATTGTTGCTTGATTTGGGCCTGGGCGTTTTTATTATCTGGATTTGCGAATTACACCCCTTCAAAAATCTGTTTAACTCGCAAGTTCAGCTGCCAAGAATATCCGACCAACAGCAGGAATTTATAACCGGTATTTTAGTGGTTTTGAGCGTATGTATTCTGTCCCGGTATGTCGCCGGAGGAAGATACCTTCTCGGCTTTGCTGGTGAGGGGACAGGTGTACTCCTGGACAAAGCCTGGAGACTATGGCGCAACAATGGCGAGAGCAAGGGGAAACGACCTCGAACCTCACGTGGAAGCGCTGTCATTCGTTCAGGGGTCAGGGTGTGGCTCTACGAACGAATAATTACCCGGAGGCCGAAGTAACCACGCATTGATCCGTGCTTCCGCCGGGAGCCGCCCCAAGCACAATCTCATTGGCATCCTGGCTTCGGAACATGACTGGTTGCTGCACTTTCTTCAGTTGTGCCTGTACTCGCTCGCTTACATCCTTCTGGACCTGAACAAACAGCTCCGAAAGCCGGATACAGCCTTGGCGGTCACGTAAATGGTCGAGCAGGCTGGCTGTAAAGTAACCATGTTCCGAACCTTCATAAGCTACCTGGTTCGCGTTGCAGGAACTGAGAATAAAGCGCCCGGCTCCCTCACGCAATTGATCGACTTCATCGGTAGATAAGGTCTCTCCCGTAATGCTCGCCCCGCTGTGACAGGTATCGAAAATCAAAACCGTGCGTTGCGCGAGGCAACGGGTTCGGACGATTCCCGATATCTCGACCATAGCCAGGGCACTCCCGAAAATCTGGTCGCGCGACGAGATATCCGTGTCGTAGGTGTATAGGTAGCTTACTTGCCGGATGTCATCCGATCGCGACGACCCGTGAGTCGAAACGTAAATCAAAACGATGTCGTCCGACTTGGCTTTCGACGCGATCGTATTCAGTCGCGCCTTGATAGCGGAAGTCGTGGCTCGTTCGTCGAGCAGGTCGAAAACCTGCTTAGGAGGAAAGCGTCCCAGGTTGGGATCTCGCAACAAAGCGGCCAAGGCGCTCGCATCTTTCGCAGCGCATCTCAGCGACTCGGCGCCGACATCGGGTTGAAAGCGGCTGATGCCCACCACCAACGCCCATTTTTGTCCAACTGAGGCGAGATTGTCGTAGATTTTCGGAACGGCCAGGGCAAAAGGATCCCTCTGGTCGGCAAGCGCCTGGGATCGATAGCGCTGTGCTTTCTCGAACGCACTGGATTGCAGCGATTTTTCCTGGCTTAGCTTCTTCAGACACAAATAGCGATAGTAATGGGCATCCCCGAAACTCGGATACTCGTCCAGAGCGCGGCTGAAGAATCCCTCCGCACGCGTAATTTGTGTCGGAGAAGAGCGCGCGGAGAGGAGCTCCAGCCCTTGATAGAGCAGATCTTGTGCCGCGCCTAATTGTGCAGACGATGACTGGGCTCGAGCTTGCCGAACCAGGCTCGCGGCAGCCAAGGACACGAAACTGCGGCGGGTCACTGCGATTTCCCGGACGACGCCGCTCTCGTGCTAGCTACCTTCAGCAAGGGAGCTCCCACCTTGGACCTGAGTGCATTTTGAAGGCTAACCGGTAGCTTCGCCTTAGCTATTTTTATCACCGTATCTTTGTCGTACGGTTTGAACTCGACGGAAGAACTCTGGATAACCCCGGTGATCTGGTCCTCGGAAACCTTGCTGTTGTACATTTCAATCACATCGTCGACACTCAGTGCCTTGGTAGCATTCTGAGGCGTAGATGTTTTAGCGCTGGATCCGGATGTCTGGGTGCTTGTGTTTTCTACTGCCACGGCCTTGGGTGATGTCGCTGCCTTTTGTTTCTTATCCTCGCGCGCCATTTGCTCCAGTTCCTTGTAGCGCGCCAAGGCATCGCGGGTTCTAGCGACAGTGGCAACAAAATACTTTTCCTTTGGGTTTAGCTCCAAGGCCTTGTCATAGTATTCTGCCGCTTTGAAAATGTTTTCCCTTTGATCGTTAGCATTTGACGAGTTATAGGAGATTGCCTCGTATGCCAAGCCGAGGTCGTATTGTCGATAGGATTCCTCTTCAGGTTTGGGGAACGCTGGGGTCTTCTCTAGTTCATCCAGGCCGCGTGACCACAATTGCTGGTCAAAAAACTCGCCCGCGCGATCAAGATGGGAATCGCCCGTCGCCACCTGAACCTCGATACTTCGGGTCGTGTTGCCGAGCTTAGACGCAATCTGTACGACGACATCCCGGATCAGTTCCTGCTTGACATCCTCCTCCGTGCTTGGCACCTTTTCAGATTGGCTCGGCCGTTTTCCGATCATCGGGATGCCCCAGGTCGACTTACTGGTTCTCCCTAAGGCGGACGACGAGAACTCTTTGTTGTAATCGCTGCTAACATTTCCTGCGTCGTAAACCCGGCCGGAGTTATCCAGCACCTGGTAGGCGACATTCAGAGAGCCATTCCAGCGAATATACGTCATGGTTGCATTTCCGCTACCTTCGGTTCGTCGCTGAGGAGGTGAAACCGAGAAGCCGGTGACAGACATTCCTAACGCCCATGAGGCTTCGGCAGGTTTCTCCTTAACCAACAGGCTCTTTTCATTGCTGATCAGTTCCGTTCCTAAAGTAGTGAGTAAACTGTTGAGGACAGGTGCGTACTCTTGGTTTGTGTAGGTTCCTTTGAAAGCGATGGACGTATTAGCCAGCCGGACCAGAGCCGGTTGGCGAGTTTTGAGCTCCAGGTTTTTCCTTCGCAGGCGGCCAAACCCCGGACTGGCCGTCAAAAGAACAGTTATCGACAGGGCTCCTGTGAGTAGGAAAACAAGGCGGGTCAAGCGCAGACGAGCGCATGTCATAAGTTAACCTCCCTTATGTCGCCGGTGGATCAGAGCGATTATAGCTCCATTCCGGAAGAAGGATATGAAAATATTTCGGAACTGAAAAAACTCTGCGAGGTAAGTAGAAGGAGCCGCTTACGGAGCCGTAATCTCCGCCTCTTTCGCCAGCTCTCCATTAATCTCTTCATTCTTCTGCCGGATTTGCTGATACTCCTGCATCGCCTTCCGTGCTTTCGCCGCATCCCCAGCGGCTTGATAGGCGCGCGCGAGGCTGTAATGCAAACTGCCATCGTCATCCAGGCTCAGCGCTTTTTCAAGATGCGGCACTGCTTCGGCATTTCGATTTAACAGCGCATAAACCATTCCCAGGGCAGCATGTGCCGGTAGCAAATTCGGGTCGCCCCGCAATGCCGTAGTCAAATACGCCACCGCCTTCTCGGGCTGCTGCATGCGCCAAAGACTCTCGCCCAACATGAAGTTCAGATCCGGTGCCTCCGGCCGCTGTGCCAACAACTTCTGCAAGAGCGGCATCGCGTCATCGTACTTGTGGGCAGTAAAGAGCGCAGTGGCTAGTTCCGTTTCCAGATTCGGATCTCCCGGCGCCAGCACCAAAGCCGCGCGCCACTCCGCCACCGCTTCTGGATCCTGCCGGTGATCGTGAAAGATCTGCGCCTTCAAAGCGTGAATCTCCACCGATTCCGGAAGCCGGCCAAGATGGTCGAACGCGTCCACCGCCAGCCGGTTGTACGCCCGCGTCGCCCAAAACAGTCCGGCCGCTCGGCCGCTCGCAGCGCCAGCAGTCGCAGCCCCCAGCAAATCCCCATTCAGAAACTTGCATTCCGGACTGCTCGTTTTGCAATCCGGCGCAACCCGCTGCTCGGCGCTTCGCTCGGCGGTGGCCCAGTCCGGATGATTCGTGTTCTCGTACACCAGCGCGAGCCCCGTGTGCACGCCGGGAAGCGCCGGCAGTTGCGCCGCAGCCTGCCTGTAAAAGAAGAACGCGCTCCGGTACTGTTTGCGCTGCAATCGAGTATCCGCCAGCAAGACCGCAATGTACGGCGATTGTGGCGCCAACTTGGAAAGCCGGTTAAATGTCCGGCTGGCGAGCGATTCGTAGGCTTTCCCGAGCCCATACCAAGCCTTTGGATCGGATGCATCGATCCCCGTCAGTTTGCGATACTGCGCGGCAGCCGCCTCAAATTGCCCCAGGCTCATTTCCGCGCCGGCCAGCATGCCGCGGACATTATTATCGTTCGGCTCCAGCCGGATCAATTTTTCAAGCGGCGCAATAGCGAGCCGCGGCTGATTCGTTTCGAGTGCCGCCATTGCGAGCGAAGTCAGCGCCGGAACATTGTCCGGCTGTAACTGCAAGACGGCCTGGAATTGTCGGATCGCTTTCCCTGGCTGGCCCGCCATGTGTTCGGCCAGGCCAAGATCCAAAATCAATCCGGGATTCCCCGGCACCGCTTTGACGAGCTGTTCGTAAATCGGGATCGCCTCGGCATAGCGATGCTCCGCCATCAGCTCTTTAGCGCGATGCGACTGCTCGGCCAGCGCGTCCGTTTGCGCCTGCACCACTTCCGAGCCGCGACCGCGAGGGAGCGGTAGCGCTTCAGAACCCCGACCGTAAGGGAGGGGTAGCGCCGCTTCAGAACCCCGACCGTAAGGGAGGGGCCAAAACAAAAGGGCGGCTGATGCCAGCAGCCGCCCTCGGGAACTACGAAATACCAGCACTACTGCATGTTTACCATTGCAGGCGTAAGGCGAAGCGGACATTGCGCTCGCCGTACGCGCTGGTAACTGTCATGAAGCTTCCGGAACTTACGTTCTGTGTGGTCCAGGGTGCGCTAGTGCTGCCAAAGTGAGACGTGTTCGGCAAGTTGTAGAATTCGGCCCGGAACTGAAGCTGCGTTCTTTCCTTGATCGGGAAAATACGCGAGATGGTCATATCGGTATTCCAGAGCCCGGGATTCCGCAGAACATTCCGCCCCATGTTTCCGAAGCGCTGGGTAGTGACTGCGGCGAAGGATGCCGGGTTATAGTAGTGAGTCCCGGGTCCCACTGCGCCCGTAAACTGCACCGGTGCAATCAGATCTGCCGTTTGCGTGTTGTCCGGCGCATTCAAAGAAGTTCCCGGTGCCGTCACGGTGAACGGCGTCCCGGTGTACATAGATTCGATTCCCGAGAACTCCCAACCACCCAGGATCGTCGAAGCTACCCCGGAGTTCACAAACTGCTTGCCTTTGCCGACGGGCAGATCGTAAACCCACCCAAGCTGGAAGACGTGTGTCCGGTCGAAACCCGCCGTGGCGCGGTTGCGCTGGAACATCGGAGCCCAGTTCCAACCCACGCTGGCCCAGCCGTCGTCGTCTGTGTAGTCGATGGCGTGAGACCACGTGTAAGCGCCCTTCAGCATCAGTCCTTTCGAGAATTGCCGGCTTACAGCAACCTGCAAGGAGTTGTACTCGGAGCTGAGGTAGCCATCCCACATCTGCGTGGCGATCGTGCGCTTGTAAGCGGCGTAATACGGCAGGCCCGTCGTGCCGGAGCCGGGGTAGCCGGCGTTGATATCGTAATCCGCCATGAGGTGGACCGAGTGCTGGCCCACATACCCGACCGAGGTCACCAGATTCAGAGGCAGCTCTCGCTCAATCGTGAAGTTCCAGGATTGGACGTAACCGCGATGGATCTCGCCGCCCCAGGGGCTGCGTTCACTGGCGTTACCCGGCAAGGGAATGATGCCGGTGGAGAGATCGGGCCCGACCACTGGGGGGATGCCCTGAGCCAGCGTGCGCGCATACGCAAAACCATTGGGGGCGGTGGTGTCGGCATTGACGGTCAGCGGATAGTATCCGCGTAGAGGTCGTGAGAACGGCAGTGGATCGTAGTTCAGACCGTAGCCCGTCCGGATGACGGTCTTTTCGCCCAGGCGATAAGCGATTCCCAACCGCGGAGCAAACATCTTGTGACTCACCGTAATGCCTACATCCTCGGGTACATTGCCGCGACCGCCCATGTACACATTGTTGTTGCTGGGATCGTAGCGCTCAATCCCTTTCCCGCAGCAGCGCGTCATTAACGGATAGAGCTCATACCGGAGGCCCAAGTCTACCGTGAGCTTCCGCGATACCTGCCAGCGATCCTGCGCATACCAGCCGAATTGCCATTCGCGCCCGGTCATCAGGATGTACTGCAGCCCTTTCTGCACGTCATCGGCGTAGCCGAGCAGAAATTGTGCGTAGGAGTTGTACTGGTTCGGAGAAGCCCCGCCTTTGAGCGCGGTCACCTGTCCGCTGAAATCGAAGTAACCCCGAGGTCCGCCGAAACTCAGCTCCGGCTGCCAGTGGTTCAGGTGGTGGCGCACCATATCGAACCCGAAGCGCAGCTCATGCGCCCCTTTGGTCCAGGTGAGATTGTGGCTCGTGGTGTAGGTTTCGTCGGTGCGGAACAGCGGCATCCAGTTGGGTACGCCCATCCCTGTGTAGGTCAGCCACGCGAGATCTGGAAATCCGCTCTGCCGGATATCCGGCCCGTTCATGCCCGGAATACCGAGCACGCTGCCATAATTGGTGCCGAAGTCCGTACCGGTCACGTTCTGCTTCTGCCGCTCGTATCCGACGTTTCCGTCCAGCAACACCGTGGGCGAAAAGATATAGGTGTGGCCGATCGATCCGACCTGGATCGTCGTGTGGCCCGTACCGGGACTTCCGATCGTAGCGGGTCCGCCCGCCGCGCCAAAAATGCCCGATCCGCCAACCACGGCTTTCATCAGGTCATACTTGCCCCAGATGCTGTGTTTATCAGTCCGGTTCCAGTTGATCTTCGTATCGTACTGGTATTTATCGTTCGTGAGCGGGCTCGTGACGGCGAAATTGTTCGAGGTGCCCGGCAGATTAGGGAGCGGAAAATAGGTTTGGATCTTTTGCGCGGCGGGGCTGATCATCGAAGTCGGGATAATATTGCCGGGAAACTGCGTGCGTCCGGTGCCATCCGTGTTGGTCGTGGAGGTTGGATCGTAAATTTTGGTGCTGTAAGCACTAAAATTGCCGGCCCGTTGATCCGCTGTCGGTACGCTGTAAATGCCGTTACCAGTTTGCTTCAGATTCAGGCCATCGAAGCTCCCGAAATAAAACAGTTTGTTTTTAATGATTGGCCCGCCGAGCGTCGCGCCATAATTGTTGTAAATAGAGACCGGCTTGTTGACCCCTGGTTGCAGGAAGAAATTCCGCGCGTTCAAATGCTGGTTGTTATGGAACTCGTAAGCGCTTCCGTGGAGTTCGTTGGTTCCGGACTTCGTAACGACAGTAATCGCCGAAGCGCCGGCTAAGCCTTGGTCTGCCTCGGCCGCGCTGGTCGTCACGTTCACCACGTCCACCGTTTCGGCCGGTACCACGTAACCGGTGTATTGCGGAAGCCAGACGTTGATGCTCTCGGCGCCGTCGATGCGCGTCACGTTGGTCTGGGCGCTTCCTCCATTGATATGGTTATTCAGCGCCTGACCAGGAACATCGGTAAGTGAATTAAAGAAATTCCCCGGTGTGGCGCCAGGCGTCAGATTGATCAACGTCTGGTAGTTCCGGTACCCGCCCAGCGGCATGTTCGTCACCTGCTTCGAAGTAATTTCGGTGTGGGTGTCGGCCTTGTCCGTCTGCAATTGGACCGCGGTTGCCGAAACTTCCACCTGCTCGGTGGCTTGCCCGACTTCGAGCTGAGCGTCGATGCGCGCCACGGTATTCGGCGTAATATTCACACCTGCTTGCTCGCGCGCCCGGAACCCTTTGGCCTCGATTTTCACGGAATACGTTCCAGGCAGCAGATTGGTTAAGTTATAGCGGCCGCCGGAGTCTGTGACGTCCGTGCGTGTCTGCTGTGTGCCGACGTTCGTTGCGGTTACGGTCGCGCTCGGAATGACGGCGCCGCTCGGGTCAGTGACAGTACCGACCAGTGAGCCGTATAGAACTTGGCTGTAAAGTTGCGTTTGCAGGCCGAGAAATGCGATGGCCAGGAAAAGAGCCGAACAGGTACCGCTCAGGATTCTTTTGTAGAAAGAAGTCACACTAACCTCCCCTTTTTCGAAAGACAACTGGCTAGTCGAGTTGTAGTAGATAATACAGCAGGAACCTGTTCATTGCAAGAGTTTTGTGGCGTGTTCACCACGTACTAGGAGATGATGCTTGAACAGAACCCCGACCGTCAGGGAGGGGTCGCGGCGTACCTCATCACCTGGGTTTGCTATGGTGCGTGGCTGCCTGGCCAAAGCGGTATCATTTCGCGGAAACAGAATCAATACGGTGCTCCTCTTCAAAAGCCTGACGCGAGCACAGAGCGGCAATCTACAAACCACATGCCTCAGCCGCCGTATCTGCTGGATGCCCTCCGCAGGCAAGCTGTATTGCAGAGCCTGAAACAGGTGTGCCTTTGCCGCGGATGGATGCTTTGGGCTGCTCACGTTCGCACCAACCATGTCCACGTAATAATCACTGCAAACTGCAGGCGGAACGGATCATGAACGCGATGAAAGCATACAGCAGCCGCGCTTTGAACGAGTATGCGCTCGGCGATCTGAATCGCCGCCGCTGGGCGCGTCATGGCAGCACGCGTTACCTGTGGACGGGAGATGCCGTTTGTGCGGCAATAGAATACGTCATCAGGGAACAGGGCGAATGCATGGCAGTGTTCGAGATGCCTCCCCCTCGCTGACGCTCAGGGTTCTGCTTTGAGCAGTACAGAACCCCGACCGTCAGGGAGGAGGCAACGGCGGAACAGAACCCCGACCGTCAGGGAGGGGCAACGGCGGAACAGAACCCCGACCGTCAGGGAGGGGCAGCGGCGGAACAGAACCCCGACCGTCAGGGAGGGGCAGCGGCGGAACAGAACCCCGACCGTCAGGGAGGAGGGCAACGGCGGAACAGAACCCCGACCGTCAGGGAGGGGCAACCGCGGAACAGAACCCCGACCGTCAGAGAGGGGCAGCGGCGGAACAGAACCCCGACCGTCAGAGAGGGGCAACGGCGGAACAGAACCCCGACCGTCAGGGAGGGGCAGCGGCGGAACAGAACCCCGACCGTCAGGGAGGGGGCAGCCATGCAATACCCTATTAACAGCAGCTCATGCCCGAAAACACGTTCGACATTGTCTCGAAAATCGATCTGAATGAAGTCTTAAATGCCGTCCAGCAAACCTCGAAAGAAGTGCAAACGCGCTATGACCTGAAAGACAGTAAATCGTTTGTCGAGTTAAACGAAAAAGACCGCAAAATCCTGCTCGCCAGCTCCGATGAGTACAAGCTCAAGGCCGTGAACGAGATCCTCGGCCAGAAGCTCGTCAAGCGCAACGTGCCGCTCAAAGGTCTGCAGTACGGCTCCGTGGTTCCGGCATCGCACTCGAGTGTCCGCCAGGAAATTACGCTCCAGCAAGGCATCGCCACCGAAAAAGCCAAGGAAATTGTCAAATTTATAAAGGACAGCAAACTCAAAGTGCAGGCCAGCATCCAGGGCGATCTCGTGCGCGTCAGCGGCAAGGATCGCGATACGCTGCAGCAGGTCATCGCGATGCTGCGGAACAAGGATTTCGGCATCGATATGCAGTTCACGAATTACCGGACGGTCTGATGCCGCGGCGCATCGAAACGCTCTTCCTGCCCGGCCCGGCAGGCAAGCTGGAAGCTCTTCTCGAAGAACCCGAGCACGACGCGCCTGTCGAAGCCGCGGCGGTCTGCCATCCCCATCCCCAGCACGGCGGAACCATGCACAACAAAGTGGTGTATCGTTTGGCGCGCGGGCTGCGCAAGACCGGCTGCGTGGTCCTGCGCTTCAACTATCGCGGCGTGAACCTGAGCGAAGGAGCGTACGACGGCGGCTTTGGAGAAACCGATGATGCCGAAGTCGCCCTCGACGAACTCCAGCGCCGCTATCCTGGCTTGCCCCTTGCCGTGGCAGGTTTTTCATTCGGCTCCCGGGTCGCTCTCCGGCTGGCCTCTCGCGACGCCCGGCCGCAGCGGGTCATCGCGGTCGGATTTCCCACCAAAGTAGCCGAGCGCGATTTCGTCTATCGCGTTCGAGTTCCCAAATTTTTCGTGCAAAGCACGAACGACGAATTCGGCCCGCGCCCCCAGCTTGCGGAATTTTTTGAATCGCTGCCCGAACCGAAATCTCTAACCTGGGTCGATGCCGAAGATCACTTCTTCCGCGACGCGCTCGATGAATACGAATCCGCTATCGAACAAATCGGCCGCTCCCGCGCGGCCCAATTTGGCTCTCGCGCCGCCTCCCTGAAAACACTTTAACCGCAGCCGCACAGCAAACGATCCACGTGGCCGCGTTCAGAGAACGTCTGCCGCTCGCATGTCGGCCGCGTCTTCCAATAGGTTGAAAGCTTTCCCTTGCTCACCAAAGGATGTATAGAACTCGGCGAGGAGAATCGGATCGTTCATCTGCTGCTCCAACTCCTTGGCGTCGGAACCGCTGAGAATCCCTTCGTTTCGCGACAGCGACTCCAGGAGTAGAGCATTCGCGCCCGCCGCATTGGCAGACAATCCGTGCTTGAGGACTGCAATAGCATCGCGCGGCTTGCCCGCGCCAGCGCCAAATCGCGCCTTTCCTAAACTAATTCCGCTCGGATCACTGATTTTTATCCATTACTCGAATTGCCGTTGACGGGCGCCGGACGCATACCGGCGAACGCAGCGCCGACTACTTCTTTGACAAACATCTCATCCGAAGGACCGAACGATTGCCCCAGGAAGTGGGAGAGGAAAACGCGATGCAGGCATGCGCCGAACAAAAGCGCGTAAACCACTTTTGGGTTCACATGCTTATCCACCCGGCCTAGCCGCTGCTCCGCCCGAAGGTAGGCTTCCACTGCGGCTAGTGATAGATGGGGACCCTCGTTGTGTTTTCGGAGTTCCTCCTGGTGCGCGCGCAAAAGCTCTGGCTCAGCAAAGAGCGACGCCGCCAGAGGCACGAATTCACGCATAAACTCCAGGGCGCCCCGAACAACGGTCTCCAGGTTGGATCGAACCGTCCCCCGTCCGGCAAGGTATTCGAGCTCGCGAAGCGCGCCTGTCATGGGTGGAAGACTCTGCCTCAAGAGCGCCAGGAATAATTCAATTCGGTCCGCGAAGTGAACGTACAGAGTTCCATCGGCGCAACCGGCCTTTCGGGCGATCTCCCGGGTAGTCGCACCCGCCAGCCCTTTTTCCCGCATCACTTTCTTTGCGCCATCCAGAATGAGCTGTCGCGTTTCCGCCTTTGCGCTTGGCTTCGACTTCTGTACCTTGGTTTTCCGCAGACGCAATCTCCTCTTTAAGTGAACAGACGCTCACCTTGCTCTTGGAGTCTACCACATGTTTTTCATGCTAAAAAAGAGCTTGCCAAATCCATCGCCATATTCTAGACTGAGCATATGCTCATTACGAATGAGCATATGCTCATTGGAGACTCTCGTAACATGAACCATCGGCTCGTCATCATCTCTTTGGCCGCACTCGGATTTGCGGTAGCAAGCTCTCAGGCGCAATCCGCGCCGGCAGATCCATTCGCATCTACCAACCGGTCAAACCCTGCCATCGAGGCCCCCAAAGACAAAGATCCCTGTGGAGGCCATCTGGATAGCAGACGGAAGGCTGACTGTTTCGTGCATCGCTCGCTTACCGTCGGCACGTTCGTCGGTCCACTGTTCATGGCGGTTCCGGAATTTGTAAGACCGCCCGCCGGTTATCCGGCACAGTGGCGCAAAGGACCGGCGGCGTTTGGACGGCTCTACGGAGACGCACTCGCCCTCGAAACGGTTCAGCAAACCAGCAGGTTTCTTATCGGACTGGGGCTCCGCGAAGATCTTCGATATTCCCCAGCCGCCAGTCGAAATCCATTTCGTCGAGCGCTTTACGCGATTACGTTTGCGGTCCTTGATCGATCCGATTCGGGCAGGACGACACTGGCAGCATCGAATCTCTTCAGCGCGGCCGCCAGCGGCTTCCTCGGCAATGCGTATTTGCCTCGTGGGTACGCCGATACATCGCATGCCGTCACGCGAATGGGGATCCAATTCGGCTTTATCGTGGCTGGAAACCTTGCGAACGAATTCAGGCCTGAGCTCCGTCAAATGCGAAAAGCGCTGCGTCTGCCGGGGCGGCGGGATGAAGCCGTTAGTCGGGGAGATTAAATGTCCAGGCCGAATGGAAGCCGCCGTATGAAGACACGTTGTGCTGTTGTGAGATCGGTCTTGCTGTTCGCAGTCATGGCGCGAACCGCATCGCCCCAGGAATCGGAAAACGCAATCCGCGCGCATATCGAAGGGCTGCGCAGCGACCGGGGTCAGGTCGTATGCGCCCTGTTTGACGCCGCTAATGATTTTCCCAAGAGGATAAACCGGGCTTTCGCGCGTACGGCTGTCCATATCGCCTCAGGGCGTGCAACCTGTGAATTCCCCAGGGTCCCGGCCGGAGTCTATGCCGTATCGGTATTTCATGATGAGAATTTGAACGGCAGATTGGACACGAATTGGCTGGGCATTCCGCGCGAGGGGGTCGGCGCATCCAACAATCCGAAAGCTAGAATGGGTCCGCCGAAGTTTGCGCCAGCCGAGTTTCAGTACTCCGGCGCCTCCATGAATGTTGAAATCATCATGCGCTACCTCTAGGGGTGAGATTGTGACGAACGGTATCAGGTCTAGCCGAAGTTGCATCCTCGCCGGAATTAGTGGAATCTGTGGGGTGCTATTGCTCGGTCTATCATTCGCGATCAATACCGGCGCACCCACAGGAGCTAACGATGCCCAACTGCTCGAGTTCGCACAGCACAACTACTCTCAGGTGTTGTGGGGCGCCTGGTTGCAGGCCGTTGGACCCGCATTGATTGCGCTATTCGCTTTCTCGCTTGTTCATATGGCCGGCGCGGAACGTCGCTTGGCTGGCTGGATGACGTTCTTCGGCACAGCGAGCCTGATGACTGTGAGCCTCATTGAGGTCACGTTTTACATCAGCGCCCTGCATCAGCAGCCGCCGGCGATGGGAGCCACAAGTCTCGCTGTGATCTCCGCTGTTCAGCACCTCTACTTTGTGATTGCTGCGCCAGCCGTCTTCCTACCCCTTGGGATAATCCTTGAAGGCTCTGATGTGCTTCCGAGGCTCTTCGGCCATTTGGCCATTGCGCTGGCGATTCTGTTCTTCGCGTTTGGAGCACTTTATATGCTGACGCTGACACTTCCTGATCCAGTGACAGCGTTGGGAGCGGTGCAAGCATTGTGGTGGTTAGCCGCTGCCGTTGCGCTAATACTGCGTAGAAATCGATATCTCAAACAATCGAGCAACTCAACTCGAAACCTATCGATTCAGGCCTGGTCCGAAAGCGACGGCTCGGACACCGGCTGAGCGCATGTGGAGAGCCTCTAAATCAGCTAATGCGCATGCGCGCGGCCCCCCTGCTCCGCGTTGAACGCCCCCGTCCGGTATCATGCCGCCGCGCTTCCGGCCGCGGCTCCTCGCGCTCCGGCTCGCTCTCCACGCCATTCTTCTTCTTCCACGCCGCTAACTGCCTCTCCAGCTTCTGCTTCACGGCCTCCAGCCGCGCCAGCGCCAGCTCGCGCCTCTCCATATCCTTCCGCAGTCCGTGCAGCACACTCCACGCCCGGTAAAAGGCCCGCTCGCACGAAGTCTTATAGCGCTGCTTCAGCTCCAAATTGTGCTGCATCTGTGCCTCCCACAGCTCCAGGTCGTCGCCCTGCAGCGGCTCCGTAGGCCCGGCACACAGCGCCGCTTCCGCCTCCCACAACCGCCGTTGCGCGCGCTGCAAGTGCCAGTCATTCAAAATCAGGATCTCCACCAGCCGCACTTCCTGATGGCCCTCGGGCTCGAACTCCGCCATCCATCCGCTCCACACCCGGTTGAAATCTTCCTGAGACTCGTTCGGCAGAACCGGCGTTTTCGCACAGCAGCCGTGCTTCGTTGCATTCAGACGGGACTTGTTCATTTCGCCCCAGCATGTCCCATACGGCTATTGCTCGGCGCCCGGCCAACGTATCTAAGTAGCTGATTCTAAGCCAGATAAAATATTTTTGACTTTTGCCACCGCCCCTCCGCCCACCCCCGCAAATTTCGTTTCGCAAAAATCGCCCTGCTGATCGGAGCCGCGTCAGAACCCCGCGCGTAAGCAAGGGGTCAACGGTCAGCCCTGCTTGACCAACGCCTTCTTCAAGTACACGAGCTGCCCCAGGTGATACGAATTATGATTCGCAATCAGCAGCGCTTCCCGCAGCAGCGTCTGTCCCTCGCCATGCTCGAAAGGCCGGAATAAGTCCTGCTTCGCATCGCTCACCAGATCTTCCAGCGCCCGCGCGTCTTTCTGGAACGCCCGGACGCTCGCATCCCACGCCTTTGCATCCGGCGGAGCTTCCGTTTTCGGCCAATACCCTTCCGGCCACTTCGGCGATTCATGCTTCGGATTGCGGCTGAACTCCAGAATGTCCCATTGCGCAATCCGCATGTGCTCCAGAAGCTGCCACGCCGTGTGCGGAGCGCCCGGAATCTTTACGCCCCGCAGCTCCGCTGGAAAATCGCCGATGGCCGAATCGAAATCGATGTGCGCCTGGTGGCCCTGCATCGCATCCACCAGTTGTTTGCGCAGAAAGGCATGTTGACGGTCGCTCATAAGCCCTTTTTACCGCTTGGACAGAAGGTCTTTCATCTGCGGAAGCTGCGTATCGTCCCAGCCCCCTCCTAGCGCCATCACGAGCGAAACACTGGCTGTCATTCGCCGCAGCGCAATCTGCACCTCCGTTTCGCGGCCCGTCAGCACCGCGTTTTGCGCCGTGATCACGTTCAGATAACTATCCACGCCCGCCCGGAAACGCGTCATCGAAAGATCCAGATAATGGCTCGAAGAAGCCACCGCCGTGTGCTGTTGCTCCGCCTCTTGCGCCAGAATACGTAGCGCGGACAAGTTATCCTCCGTCGCTTGAAACGCGCCCAGCACCGTTTGCCGGTAGCTCGCTACCGCGGCATCGTACGATGCTCGTACCTGCTGATTCAAAGCGCGCCGCGCGCCCGCATCGAACAACGTTTCCGCAAGCTGCGGCCCCACCGACCAGAAACGGCTCGGCCAGTTGAACCATTGTGTGAAATGCGCGGTCTCGAGTCCTCCTGTCGCATTCAGCAGCAGGTTCGGATAGTACGCTGCCCGCGCGATTCCGATTTGCGCATTCGCTGCCGCTACGTGCCGCTCGGCGGCCGCGATGTCCGGCCTCCGTTGCAACAACTCGGATGGCACGGCGACCGGAACAGCCGGCGGCTTCGGAACGAACGGTGCTACCGCCAGCGTGAACTCCGCGGGCGGCTTGCCGGTCAACATGGCGATCGCATGTTCGAACTGCGCGCGCGCCACCCCCAGGTCCGTTGCTTGCGCGGTGGCTATATCCAACTGGGTCTGCGCCTGCGCCACTTCTTCATCCGAATCCAAGCCGGCCTTGTACAGTGTCTTGGTGAGGTCCAGGCTTCTCCGGTAGTTCTCCAACGTGTCTCTCAAAATGGCTCGCTGCGTATCGAGCGCCCGCACTTCGAAATAATCGTGTGCGAGCTCGGCCTGCGTGCTCAACAGCGCCGTCGCCACATCGGCCGCGCTCGCCTGGGCTTGGAATGCATCGGCCGCAATCGTGTTCCGCACTCGATGCCACAAATCCACCGTATAGGAGAGGTCAAAGGGCAAAGAGAACGTGTTGACCAGACTGCTCGATCCCGAAAATCCGGTTGTGCCCGAGTTAGCTCCTGGAATAACCGCCGCTGTTCGCGCCGTGCTCGAAAAGCGCGAATTGGTATACGATCCCGAACCGGTTAGCGCCGGAAACAGTGCGGACCGCGCCTCTGCGACCAGCGCGCGGGAACCGCGGAAGTTGGCTTCCGCCACTTTGATGGTCTGATTCGAGATCTGAACCTGCTCTTCCAGCGCGTTCAGTTGCGGGTCGTTGTAGATCTCCCACCACTTGCTGCGGATCTTGTCATCGCCCGGCTTGGCCACTACCCAGCCTGCGCTTTCTTTGAACGCCGCCGGTGCCGGCGTGGGCGGCCGCGTATACTTCGGCGCAGGATTGCACCCGCATAACACCGCTAAGAGGCATACAGCGATACCACACCTCATCGTTCACCTCGCCTGATCCAATGCTTCAGATAAATGGGACAATTCACCAGCGTCACATCGCGCTCCGCTTGCTCGGAAAAATATTGCACCGCTTTCCGGTCCATCAGCGTCACCTCGCTCAGATCGATATACACGTGCCGGTCTGCTTGCCGCGCCTCCGAAATCGATTCCCGCAACTCCGGAATGGCCTCCTCGCCGACCTTGCCGTTCAACACGAACGTGACCGATCGTTCCGCCGTTATCTTGTAGTACGTCTCCATCTCAGCCCTGCCGTCCCCGCAATCTCTGAAGCCATAAACTGAATCGATCCATGTAGAGATAAATCACGGGCGTCGTATACAAGGTCAGCGCCTGGCTCACGATCAATCCGCCGACAATCGTGATGCCCAGCGGCCGCCGCAGCTCCGAACCCATTCCGCTCCCCAGCGCCAGCGGAAGTCCGCCCAGCATCGCCGCCAGAGTTGTCATCATGATCGGGCGGAACCGCAGCAGACAGGCTTCGAATACCGCTTCTTTCGGCGTCTTGCGGTCGCGCCGTTCCACTTCGAGCGCGAAATCGATCATCATGATCGCGTTCTTCTTTACGATTCCAATCAGCAGAATGATTCCGATAAGCGCAATCACGCTCAGCTCGGTATGCGTAATCAGCAGCGCCAGCAGTGCGCCCACGCCCGCTGAAGGCAGTGTCGAAAGAATCGTCACCGGATGAATATAGCTCTCGTAAAGAATGCCGAGCACAATGTAGACCGCCGTGAGCGCCGCCCCAATCAGCAGCGGTTCGTTCGCGAGCGATGATTGAAACGCCTGCGCCGTTCCGGTGAAGTTGGTGTTGATCGTGGTCGGCATTCCGATCTGCCGCTCGGTCGTGTCGATTGCATCGACTGCTTGTCCCAGCGCCACACCCGGCGCGAGGTTAAACGAGATGGTCACCGACGGAAAAGCGCCCGAGTGGTTCACCGTCAGCGCCGCCGTGGTGGGCTGGTGTACTGTAAATGCGGAAAGCGGAACCGGACCGCCGGTCGTGGAAGGTACATAAATGTCGCTAAGACGCGATGGATTCTGCCAAAAGAAGGGATTCACCTCCATCACCACGAAATACTGGTTCATGGACGTGTACGTACGCGCAATCTCGCGTTCCCCGAAAGCGTCGTAGAGGGTGTTATCGATTGTTTGAGGCGTAATGCCCAGGCGCCGCGCCGTCTGCCGGTTGATGAGGAGATTTGCCGAAAGCCCGTTATTCTGCTGGTCGCTGTTCAGATCGGTCAGCTCGTGTATTTTCCTCATCGCGTTCATCAGCCGCGGCGCCCACGTCACCAGTTCCTGCAGGTTGTCGCTCTGCAGCGTGTACTGATACTGGGCCGCGGAAGATCTCCCGCCGACCCGGACGTCTTGTGAAGACTGAAGAAACAGCGTTACGCCAGGAACCGCGTTCAATTTCGGCCGCAGCCGGTTGATGATCTGGTCCGCCGTGGCCTTTCGCTCATCCAGGGGCTTGAGCGCGATGAACGCGCGGCCGGTATTGGTTGTGGTGCCGCCGCCTCCTCCCGTAAACGCCTGTACCGTCGCGACACCGGGGTCCTCTTGCACAATACGGCTGAGCCGCGCAATCTTGCTTTGCATGGCCTGGAACGACGTGTCCTGGTCGGCGATAAAATTCCCATTCATGCGCCCGGTGTCTTCCTGCGGAAAGAAGCCCTTCGGGACAATCACGTAGAGGTATACATTCAGAGCCAGCGTCGCAATGGTGATCAACAGCACCAGAAACGAATTGCGCAACACCCACGCCAAGCTGTGTTCATACACGTTCAGAATGAAATTGAAAAACCGTTCGGTGACTCGGTAGAACCAGCTATGCCCGTGCTCATCGCTCAGCAGCCGCGAACACATCGTGGGCGTCGTGGTGAGCGAAATCACCATCGACACGAGAATCGTGATCGAGAGCGTCACCGCGAACTCCCGGAACAGGCGGCCTACGATGCCGCCCATCAGCAGAATCGGAATGAACACGGCCACCAGCGAAACGCTGATCGAAAACACCGTGGAGCCAATCTCTGCCGCGCCTTTATAGGCGGCCTGCATCGCATTCATGCCCTGTTCCCGGTAGCGCGAGATGTTTTCGAGCACCACGATCGCGTCGTCCACCACGAACCCGGTCGAAATCGTCAGCGCCATCAGCGACAGGTTGTCAATGCTGTACCCGAGCAGATACATCACGCCGCAAGTCCCGATCAGCGAAACCGGAACTGCCACGCTCGGGATCATGGTCGAGCGCACATCGCGCAAAAATACGAAGACCACCAGCACAACCAGGCAGATCGAGATGCTCAGGGTCACTTCGATGTCGTGTACCGACGCGCGGATGGTGACCGTCTGATCCAGCACCGTCGTCATTTCGATGGCTTGATTAATGGAGGCGTGCAAGAGCGGCAGAGCGGCTTTAATGCCGTCCACCGTGTCGATGATGTTCGCCCCGGGCTGCCGGAAGATGATCAGCAGCGCCGACCGCTTCCCGTTCGCTAATCCCATCGAGCGGACGGTCTGCACCGAATCCGAAACGTCTCCGACGTCCGCCAGCCGCACCGGCGCGCCGCCGCGGTACGCCACAATCAGGGGCCGGTAATCCACCGCGTGCAGCAATTGATCATTGGCCTGAATCATCCAGGTCCGCTTGCCGTTGGAGAACCAGCCCTTTGCTTCGTTCGCCGTCTGGGAGGCGATCGCCGTCCGTACGTTATCCAGGCTCAGGCCGAAATGGTTGATCAGCGTCGGATTCAAATCGATGCGCACGGCCGGAGCGGAGCTGCCGCCCACGATCACCTGGCCCACGCCGCGAATCTGCGAAATCCGCTGCATCAGAATCGTGGAGCCCGCGTCGTATAGTGCCGAGGGTGGGAGCCGGTCGGAGGTCAGAGCCACGATCATGATCGGCGAATCCGACGGATTCACTTTCCGGTACGTTGGATTTCCGGGCAGATTGCTCGGCAGGTACGTGCGCGCTGCATTGATCGCGGCCTCTACATCGCGCGCCGCGGCGTCGATGTTGCGATTCAGATCGAATTGCAGCGTGATCCTGGTCTGTCCCAGCGAACTCGAAGACGTCATTTCGGTCACGGCCGAGATACGGCCGAATTGCCGTTCGAGCGGCGTCGCTACCGAAGACGCCATCGTCTGCGGACTCGCTCCCGGCAGCGACGCATCCACCGAAATCGTTGGAAAGTCCACCTGCGGCAGTGGCGACACCGGAAGCAGCCGGAACGCCACCACGCCGGATAAGCCGAGGGCGATCGTTAAGAGCGCCGTCCCAACAGGTCTCGCGATGAATGGAGAAGACAGGCTCATTGCTGGGCTTCCGGATGCGGCGTAGGCTCGAGCGCCGGCGCGGCATGCTGGCGATGTCGAATGCGCCACGCGCTCAACTTATGCGCCCACTGGTCGAAGAACAGATAGATGACTGGTGTCGTATACAGCGTGAGAAGCTGGCTCAGCAGCAAGCCGCCAATAATCGTGATTCCCAGCGGGCGCCGCAGTTCCGAGCCAACTCCGGTTCCAAGCGCCAGGGGAACCGCGCCCAGCAGCGCCGCCATGGTGGTCATCAGGATGGGCCGGAAACGCAGCAGCGAGGCTTGGAAGATGGCGTCGTAGGGCGGCTTGCTTTCCTTGCGCTCGGCATCCAGCGCGAAGTCGATCATCATGATCGCGTTCTTTTCCACAATGCCGATCAGGAGTACGATTCCGATAATCGCCACGACCGTCAGTTCCTGATGGCAGATCATTAGCGCCAGCAGAGCCCCCACTCCCGCCGACGGCAAGGTGGAAAGAATTGTCACCGGATGGATGTAGCTTTCGTACAGCACGCCAAGAACGATGTACACGGTGACGAGCGCAGCGAGAATCAGCAGCGGCTCATTGGTGAGCGAAGCGACGAAAGCTTCCGCCGTTCCTTGGAAAGACGTCTGCATCGCGGCCGGAGCGGGCATCTCCTGCTGCACTTTTTGAATCGCCTTCACGGCTGCTCCCAGCGCCGCCCCCTGAGCCAGATTGAACGATACGGTTGTGGCCGGGAACTGGCCGATATGGCTGATCAAAATCGGCATCGACCGGTTTGCGGTCGCCGCAAACGTCCCCAGCGGCACCGGCGTTCCTGCCGCCGACTTAATATAAAGGTGGCTCAGGTTGCCCGGGTGCTGCCGGAATTGCGGCAGCACTTCCAGAATCACGTGATATTGATTCAGTTGCGTGAAGAGCGTCGTGACTTGCCGCTGGCCATAGGCATCGTAGAGCGCGTCGTCGATGTTCTGCGCCGTAATACCCAGCCGCATCGCTGTCTCGCGATTGAACGTAATCGCGGTGCCCAGGCCGCGCGTTTGCAAATCGCTCGCGACATCGGCCAGGTCGGGCAGTTCTTTTAACCTGTTTACAAATCTTGCGGTATACGACGACAGTTCGTTCAGGTCCGGATCTTCCAGCGTGTACTGATATTGCGTTCTGCTGACGATATCCTCCACCGTGAGATCCTGAATCGGCTGCATGTAGAGCGTGATGCCATTCAGCTTTACGAGATCCTTCTGCAACCGCCGGATTACATCCGACGCGCTGATCTTCCGCTGTTCCAGCGGCTTCAGGTTGATCAGAATGCGGCCGGAGTTGACCGTCGTGTTCGTGCCGTCCACTCCGATGAAGGAGGAAAGATTGTCCACCGCCGAGTCTTTCAGAATCACGGTATTGAGCTGCTGTTGTAGCTTCGCCATCTCCTCGAACGAGATGCTTTGGTCGGCTTCCGAAACGCCCTGAATCGCCCCGGTGTCCTGAACCGGGAAAAATCCCTTCGGAATCGCAATATAGAGCAGCACCGTCAGCACCAGCGTTGCCGCCGCCACCAGTAGCGTAAGGTTCCGGTGATCGAGCACCACTTTGAGCGTGCGCCCGTAGAAATCAATTGTCTTCTGGAAGGCCCTTTCAGACCATCTGTAAAAACGGCTCTGCGCGGCATCGGCCTTATGCCGCAGCAGGCGCGCGCACAGCATGGGCGTCAAGGTCAGCGAAACGAACGCCGAGATGATGATCGTCACGGCCAGTGTTATCGCAAACTCGCGGAACAACCGGCCCGTGATATCTCCCATGAACAGCAGCGGGATCAGCACTGCGATCAGCGAGATCGTCAGCGACATGATGGTGAATCCGATCTGCTCGGCCCCGCGTAGCGCGGCTTCGAGCGGCGCCACGCCTTCCTCCACATAGCGCATGATGTTCTCGATCATCACGATCGCGTCGTCCACCACGAAGCCGGTGGAAATCGTCAATGCCATCAAGGTCAAATTGTTGAGACTGTAGCCCAGCGCGTACATGGCGGCGAAAGTGCCTACAATCGAGAGCGGCACTGCGGCGCTCGGAATGAACGTTGCCGCCACGTTGCGCAGGAAAACGAAGATCACCATCACAACCAGCGCGATGCAGAGCAGCAGCTCAAACTCCACGTCGGCCACCGAGGCGCGCACTGTAATCGTCCGGTCGGATAGGTTCTGAATCTGAATCGAAGAGGGAATTGTGGCCCGGAGTTTCGGCAGCAGCGCCTTCACGCGGTCCACCACCTGAATGATGTTGGCGCCGGGCTGGCGCTGGATGTTGACGATTACCGCGGACTGGGTATTGATCCACGCCGCCTGGCTTACGTTCTCCACACTGTCCACCGCTTTCGCGATGTCTTTCAGCAGTACCGGGGCGCCGTTCTTGTAAGCGACAATGACGTCCTCAAAATCTTTCGCGCTCAGCAATTGATCGTTGTCGTTGATCTGATAATCCTGGTGCGGGCCGTCGAAGCTCCCTTTCGCCGCATTCAAACTGGTGCTGGTAATCGCGGCATGCAGGTCCTCCAGATTCAAACCAAAAGAAGCCATCTGGGTCGGATTCGCCAGAATCCGCACGGCCTTCTTCTGGCCGCCGCTGATCGTCACCGCGCCTACGCCGGAGAGTTGGGAAATCTTCTGCGCCAGGCGCGTATCGGCGTAATCCTCCACGTCCTGCAGCGCCATCGATTTTGAAGTCAGCGCCAGCGTCAGGATCGGCGCATCCGCCGGATTTGTTTTGGTGTAAACCGGCGGCATCGGCAGTCCGGCCGGAAGATAAGTTTGCGCGGCGTTAATCGCCTCCTGCACTTCCTGCTCGGCCACATCGATGTTCAGACTGAGCACAAATTGCAGAGTGATCACCGAGACGCCCTGCGAACTCGTTGAGAGCATCTGGTTCAGCCCGGGAACTTCGCCAAGCTGCCGCTCCAGAGGAGCCGTAATCGCAGATGCAGTTACCTCCGGGCTCGAACCCGGATAGAACGTCGTCACCTGCATCGTTGGATAATCGACCTCGGGTAGCGCCGAAACCGGCAGTTGCTTGTAGGCGACGATGCCAACCAGCAGTATCGCGGCCATCAGCAAAGAGGTCGCGATCGGCCGCTGAATAAACGGCCGCGAAGGATTCACTTCTTTCCTCCCGGCGCCTCTCCGGTCGGCGTGTATTGCCCGCGCACGGTGATCTTGGCCCCGTCCTGCAGCTTGTCGAAGCCGTCGGTCACGACGCGCTGCCCCGGCGTCACTCCGGTCACTGCCGAAGATGTGCCGTCGGTTGTCGCCACAGTGACGTTCTGGGATTTCACTGTGCTGTCCGGATTCACCACGTACACGTAGGCCACTTCGTTGTTTCGCTGAATGGCTGCGTTCGGGATGATGTTTACGCCCATCAGCGTTCGCACCAGCAATCTCGCGTTCACAAACTCATTCGGAAACAGCCTGTTGTTCTTGTTGGGAAAAATGGCGCGCACCCGAACAGTTCCCGTCGTCGTATCGATCTGGCTATCGAGCGCCAGCACGCTGCCTTGTGCTAGTTCGCTCTGATCGTCCCGGTTGAGCGCATCCACCCGCAGCTTGTGGCCTGTGCGCATCTGGTTGTACACTTCGTCCACGTAGTTCTCGGCCATCGTAAAGATCACGGTGATCGGCTGGAGCTGCGTAATCGTCACCAGCGGCGTCGCGCCGTTGGCTTGAACGATGTTGCCCAAATCCACGCCGCGCAATCCTACGCGTCCGTCAATCGGCGAGGTGATGCGCGTGTAGTCGAGGTTTATTTTCGCCGCCTCCAGACTCCCTTCGTCCACCTTCACCGTGCCTTCTTCCTGGTTCACGGTGGCCTGTTGCGTGACAACTGTTTGCTCCGGAATCGCGTGGGTCGTGTACGCCATCTGGTAGCGCTGCAAGTCGGTCCGAGCATTTTGCAGCAGCGCCTGATCGCGCTGTAGTTGCCCTTGCGCCTGAGTGTAGGTAGCCATGTAGGGCCGTGGGTCGATTACGGCGAGGAGGTCGCCTTTTTTGACAAGCTGGCCTTCTTTGTAGTGAATCTCTACCAATTCGCCCGCCACGCGGCTGGTGAGCGAAACCGTGTAGACCGACGTCACAGTCCCCAGCGCGTAGATGTACTCGCCCATGTTGCCTTTGGTCACTTCGGCAACCGCCACGGGAATTGCACCGCCCAAGCCCTGCCTGCCGCGTCTGCCTTGTGGAGCGGTCGCACGTTGCGACAGCAGGTATCCGGCGCCCATCAGAAGGATCAATACCGGCGCAATCCACACGCGCCATCGCGAATGCGTCTTCATCTACACTCGACTATTGCTGCTTGCACTCGCATTTGCGACTGCCGAAAGAGCTACTTGGCTCTACGCCATTCGGCATAGTATGAAGGTTGGACCCGGTGAAAAGATCCGTTCTGTTCTTGTTGTTTGCGGTCACCGCCTTCGCGCTCGACCCCGGTAAAACCCTCACTCAATATGCACACCGCATCTGGGGCCAGGAAGAAGGGCTCTTTCAGCCGACCATTTACTCCATCCTGCAAACCCGCAACGGCTTTCTCTGGCTGGGTACGCAAGATAGCTTGATCCGCTTTGACGGCATGCACTTCCGCGAACTGGACGAAGCCGGCCAGTCCGTCTTCCATCGCAGTCTGATTCATGCACTCGCGGAAGACAACGCCGGCGATCTCTGGGTGGGCTCGATTGGAAGCGGCATCGCCGAAATTACGCCAGCCGGCGCAGTCAAACGCTACACCACAAAACAAGGTCTGCCCAGCGACAATGCCTTCTGCATCACGGCAGCTTCGGAAAACGACGTTTGGGTCTGCACGAATAGCGGCCTGGCGCATCTCCGGAATGGCCGTTTTCAGATTTTTACAACCGCCTATGGCTTGCCCTCGAATCAGATCCGCGCGACCTGTCAGTCTCCGGATGGCACGCGCTGGGTCGCGGGTCTGGATTTCGGCTTGAGCCGCTCGAACGGCTCACGTTTCGAGACCCACGGGCCCCGCGAAAACATCACCGCACTCGCTTGCGCAAGTGATGGAAGCGTTTGGATCGGGCGATCGACTGGCGTCACACAAATCCATGGATCTGCTTCCCGGACCTTCTCCTCGCGTGATGGCCTTCCCGATAACGCGGTTTCCTCCATTGCAGAAGGCCCGGACGGCAGCATCTGGATCGGCACCGATGACGGGATCAGCCGTATCCGCAACGGCGAGATCAGCGTCTACCGCACCCGCGACGGACTTTCCCACAGCGTCGTTTTGTCCTTATATATAGACCGCGAAGGCAGTCTCTGGGCCGGTACCAAGGACGGCCTCGATCAATTTACAGACGGCAAAGTCACCCCGTACACCACGAGCGATGGTTTGCCCAGCAACGATGCCGGACCTATTGTGGAAGACACAGCGGGACGGCTCTGGATCGGGACTCTGCATCACGGCCTGAGCTGCTTCGATGGCCGTGTTTTTCGCTTGCTTACCGCGCGCGATGGACTTGTCGACAACGGAATTCTCAGCCTGGAAGTAAGCCGCGACGGGAGCCTTTGGGTGGGAACAAGAAATGGCCTGAACCGGCTGGCAAACGGACGCGTCGCTGCATCCTTCAGTACAAAAAACGGCCTCTCCGGCCGCGAGGTCCACGCGCTGTTTGAGGACGCGCAAGGCACGCTGTGGGCCGGAACCGATCGCGGCCTCGACCGGCTCAAAAGCGACCGCTTCGTGAACTCGGGTCTACTGCCGCCTTCCGAGCGCAGCGGCATTGTCGCGTTGTCGGGCGCGCAATCCGTGCGGCTCTTCCTCAGTACCGATGCGCCCGGTTTCTTTGCGCTCAAGAACGATGCGACCCGCAGCGTCCCGCTGAACGTTCTCCATTCGGTCGACTGCTTCTTCTTCGACCACGTCCGGCATTCGGCCTGGATGGGCACGCTCGGGTCCGGTTTACTGCGCTGGAAAAACGGAACCCTCACGCACATCCGCGTGAAAGACGGCCTTTACGATAACCGCATCTACAGCATTCTGCGCGACAGAAACTCCAATTTCTGGCTGGCGTCGAGCAAAGGGATTTTCCGGGTGAGCCAGCAGGAGCTGGAAGATTTTGCCGACGGAAAAACACAATTTGTCGCGAGCATTCCGTTCACCACCGGCCAGCTTCATTTCGAATGCCGCTCCGGTGTGCAACCCGCCGCGAGCCAAACCAGTGATGGGCGCCTCTGGTTCTCCACGACAAACGGCTTAGTCGTAGTCGATCCCGATCATCTGACCAACAATCGCATCCCGCCGCCGGTGGCGATCACGACGGTGATCATAAATGGCGCGCGGCTTGAACCGAATCGCCCGCTGCGGCTGAAGCCGTCCGAGAAGAACATCGATATCCGCTATTCCGGCCTTAGCTTCATTTCGCCGGAGAAAGTCTCGTTCCGCTACATTCTGGATGGATACGACAAAGGCTGGACCGACGCCGGAACGCGGCGCGAAGCCTTCTTCACGAATCTGCCTCCGGGCGATTTTCATTTCAAAGTAATGGCGCGCAACGCCGACGGGCTGTGGAGCACGCAGCCTGCTTCGCTCAGCTTCACGGTGGAGCCGCGCCTGTATCAGCGGTCCTGGTTTTTCCCGGCGCTCGCGCTGCTGCTGGGAATCGCCGGCGTACTTGCGTATCGCATGCGGATCCGCCAACTTCAACGGCGCTTCGATCTGGTTCTGGTGGAACGCAGCCGCATCGCGCGTGAGTTGCACGATACATTGCTGCAAGGGCTGGCCGGCATAACAATGCAGTTGCAGGCGCTCTGGACACGCCTGCCCTCATCGAAGGAAAAACAGACGCTGGCGCAGATCATCGGGGACGCCGGACGCGCCGCCAGCGAAGCGCGTCAGTCGCTCTGGGGGCTACGCGCTAATTCGCTGGACAGGGTGGGGTTCACCGGGAAGCTCGAGCAGCTTGCCCGCCGGGCCGTTACCGGGAAACGCATATCGCTGTCGCTCGATCTGCAACGCATTCGAGTTCCCCGCGATATCGAATATCAGATGCTTCGCGTAGCCCAGGAGGCGATCTCGAACGCCGTCCAGCACGCTCATGCCAAAAGCATTCGCGTCCGCCTGGGGGCTCTCGATCTTACGATTGAGGATGACGGTATCGGCTTTTTTCCGGAAACGCAGCACTCCGGGTTCGGGCACTATGGCCTCGTCGGCATGCGCGAGCGCGCCCGCGAAATCGGCGCTAATCTCAGGATCGAAAGCTCGCCGGGCCGCGGCACCAGAATTTCCATCTCCTTGCCGGACGAAGCCGCCCAGACGCGTAACCTTCCCGGTACTCTGGAACATCAGATCAAGTAGGGAACGTTCTTGGACACACCGGCGCCCATTCGAATCCTCTCGGTCGACGACCATGACCTGGTCCGGAAGGGAATCGCCGCGATTCTGTCGACCGAACCCGATCTCGACCTGGTTGCCGAAGCCAAGACTGCCGTGGAGGCCATACAACTGTTCCATCAACACGTGCCGGATGTTACGTTGATGGATCTCCGGTTACCGGATCAGGACGGAATTGACGCGAGCAAACAGATTCGCAAAGAATTCCCCACCGCGAAGATCATCGCCCTGACTTCTTATGATGGCGATCAGGATATTTATCGCGCGCTCGAAGCAGGCGTGCGCGGCTATCTGCTGAAAGACATGGTCCACACCGAAGTGATTCGCGCGATCCGCATCGTGCACGGCGGGAAGCGTTTTATCCCGTTCGAAGTCACCCAGCAATTGAGCGATTTCTTTCCGGAAGTCGCGTTGACGCCGCGCGAAGTGGAAGTCCTCGGCCTGGTAGCTCGCGGACTCGGCAATAAGGAAGTCGGCGATATGCTGGGCACTGCGCCCGGGACCGTGAAAGCGCACGTGCAAAGCATTCTTTCGAAACTTGGCGCGCGGGACCGAACGCACGCTGTCACGATTGCGCTTCGCCGCGGCATTATCCACCTGCACTCGCCGGAACTGGCCGCGTTTATCTTGAACGGATGACCAACCGCGAACTAATAATGCGATGGGTGCAACGTACTTTGCTCGGTGCGCTGTTACTGTTGGTTCTTATCTATGCGGGCGATTTCCTGCTACTCCGGTACCGCATCGCAACAAACGGAGCGCCGTTCGGCACCGTGACCGTGCGGCCTTATTATGCTGTCCCTCAGAAGAATCATAAGACGGAATTTCTCTTTGACGAGCCGCAAGACGAGACCTGTGTCCACTCGCTATTTCCGCATCTGGGCGATCAACCGTGCTGGTATTTGAGGACTCACAAAGATCAGCGAATCGATATCTAAATGGATAGCGTGTTGCTGGATATTCGTTATGCGCTGCGCGTGCTGCGCAAATCTCCCGTGTTCGCGGTCGTCGCTTTACTCACTCTGATGCTGGGGATTGGCGCGAACGTAGTGGTGTTGGGAGTGCTGAATGCGGTCCTGCTTCGCCCGCTGGGCGTAAGCGATCCGCAGAGCCTGTACCAGGTTCGACACAAGCAGTGGACGGTCGGAAAACTGCTGACTACTTCGTACCCGGCATTTGAAGATTTTCGGCAGCGCAACACCACCTTCAGCGGGATGGCCGCCATTTATGGGTATTCGTATGCGACGCTGCGCTGGGGTAACGCGGTGAAGCATGTCTCCGGCGATGAAGTCACCGGCAATTATTTCGATTTGCTGGGAGTACAGCCGGAGGCCGGGAGATTCTTTCACGCGGTAGATGAGCATGGCCAGGATTCAGCGCCCTATCTGGTGTTGAGCGATGGCGTGTGGCGAAGCGCGTTTCAAGCCGATCGGGGCATCATCGGGAAAACGGTGGAACTCCACAAACATCCGTTTACGGTGATTGGCGTAGCGCCTGCCCAATTCCACGGCACGGAGCGTTTCGTCTGGCCGGACTACTGGATACCGATGGCGAACGAAGGGCAGGTGGAAGGGCGGAACTACCTGTATAACCGGACATCCGTAGCCGTTACGATGATTGGCCGGCTGAAGCCGGGGGTGACGCCTCCGCAAGCGACGGAAAATCTCAATGCGATTGGGGCCGAGTTAGGAAGGGAATACCCGGGGACCGACGACGGACAGCCGCTCCGGCTAATCCATCCCGGACTCTGGGGTGACGAAGGCGATGTCATTCGCGGATTTCTTTACGGCGTGACCGCGCTGGCACTGCTGGTGCTGGCGGCGGCATGCGCGAACCTGGCAGGTTTGTTCGCTTCGCGTGTGGCGGATCGCAGCCGTGAACTGGCAGTCCGCGTTGCGCTTGGATCGAGCCGGCGACGGCTCGCGAGGCAACTCCTGACCGAAGCGGTGCTGATCTCGCTAATTGGCGGAGCAGCGGGACTGGTCACGGCGGACTTGCTGCTCGACGTCCTGAACCGGTGGCCTCGGGCGGCAGAAGCGCACCTGGCCGCCAGTGTGGACGCACGCGTGTACCTGGCAGGTGTTGCATTGACGCTGACCAGCGCGCTGCTGTTTGGGATGCTTCCGGCGCGGCAGGCATGGCAGAGCAGTCCGTTGCAGATGATGAAGAACAGCCCGGACGGCGGAATGCACCTGCGCCGGTTTGCTCTGCGCGACCTGTTGTTAGGTGCACAAATTGCAATTTGCACGCTGCTGGTGATGGCCTCGCTGGTTGCTATGCGCAGCATGGAGCGGGCACTCCACACGCCTCTAGGGTTCCGGCCGCAGGGCGCGATATTGGCAGATTTGGACTTGAGCCAACTGGGTTGGACCGGCGATGTGGCGGTCGGGAAAGCAGACGCGATGATTCACGCGATGCGGAGTATCCCCGGTGTGACAGCCGTGGGCACCGTGAACCGGACGCCCTTCACCGGCGGGCTGCATGGGGTTCCGATTTTCCGGCCGGGCACTACAGAATTCAAGCTGAAGAATTCCGCGCTGACAGCCTATGTGTTTCAGATGTCGCCGGGATACCTGGAGGCAGCCGGTACCCGGCTTCTACGTGGGCGGGATGTATCGTGGCATGACACCGCGCAGACACCCCATGTGGCGGTTGTGAACGAAACCTTCGCGCGGAAAATGTGGGGCGAAATGCCGGCAATCGGACAACACTTTCTTGTGTCGGGCTACCTGACAGAGGTGGTTGGTGTGGCGGAGGGCGGCAAATACCACGATCTGGAAGAGTCGCCGCAGCCCGTTGTCTACCTGGCTTTATCGCAAAGCGAGCCCGGTGAAACGATTTTCGTAGTCCGATCGCAATTGTCGCCGAGGGAGTTGGCGGCAGCGCTCGCACGCGCGCTGCACGCCATCGAGCCGAACGTGCCGATTACGGTTCAGAACTGGTCCGATGCGCTGGCCTCTGAGCTGTTCCCGGCACGAGCCGCGACGGTGGCGCTGGGCGTCATGGGCCTGCTGGCCGCGATGCTGGCGGTGACGGGCATCTTCGGAATGGCTGCGTATAGCGTGAGTAAGCGCATGAAGGAACTGGGCATCCGCATGGCACTGGGTGCGCGCAAGACTCAAGTGATGACTGCGGCACTGGCCCGGCCGATGGTGCTGCTGGGCGTTGGATCGGCGCTGGGCCTGCTGGCAGGATTTTCGGCGACCCGTTTGCTAGGGCATATCGTGTATCAGGCGGACCCAAGCGATCCGGCCGTGGTTGGCGGCGCGGTGTTGACGATGGCTCTGCTGGGTATTGCGGCGTCCGCACTACCAGCGCGGCGGGCGCTTACCGTCGATCCATCGAAGCTCTTACGGGAAGAGTAAGTACAACTTACTCGCTCGCCGGATGCACATCGAAGAACACGGGAAAACTGCTGCGTAGCGCCGCTTCATGCTCCCAGGTATCGAAATCTTCAAGACGCTCCTGCAGGCTCGTCTGGATGTGCGTCGAGAGCAACTGCATGGCGCGCTTCGGATTCCGATCGATGACGGCCCTAAGCATATCGCTGTGTTGATCATGAATCTTCCGGAGCATTTCGGCATTGTGCCCGCGCCGGTGAATGGCAAAGATGCGGATTAGCAGACGAGTCTCCTGAACCAGTTTCAAGATCCTCGCGTTCGAACTCATCCGCACAAGCAGGGCATGAAAGCCAAGATCGCAGGCGATGAACCGCTGCATCTGCTGTTCATCTAATTCAGCTTTTCGCGACGCAACCAGCTCTTTTTCGAGTGTCGAGATATCCTCGACAAGGGTATTTAGGCGCGCTATCTCCTGCTCGGAGTTTGTTTTTTGCGCTACTTTGCCCACTGCGTAAACCTCCAACGCTTCGCGCAGCTCATAGAGGTCGATAATGTCCTGCCGCTTAAGCTGGACCACCACCGCGCCACGGTTGGGCGTTTGCTCCAGAAGTCCCTCGGCGACGAGTTGCCCAAGCGCTTCCCGGATCGGCGTCCGGCTACTGCCGAGCTCTTTCGCGAGCGCAATTTCGGAAACGGCAGTGCCGGGGCTCAGCTCGCCGCGGGCTATCTTTTGCTGAATCAACAGGTAGGCTCTTTCGCGAATAGACCTACTTCCGGGAGTGGAGCCGGCGGAAGATGCGCGTTTTTTCACGGCTCAAGTATACACAGCAAGTGGAGCTCCGGTCATTTTTCCCGTAGACAATCTGTCGACAATTGTATATAGTTCATCCAAGGTGGCTTCTTCAACAACGAAACTCCAGGGGATCATTACGCCGCTGGTCACACCTCTCAACAGTTCGGGGGAATTGGACAGCAGCGCGTTGGAGCATCTCGTCGAACATGTCGTCAGCGGTGGAGTGCATGGCCTGTTTGTGCTGGGCAGCACAGGCGAAGGACCTTCACTGAGCATGGACGCGCGGCGCGATGTGATCCGCGCCGTAACACGCACAGCATTGGATCGCGTGCCGGTAATCGTGAATGTTTCCGATACTGCCGTGACGCACTGTGTACAACTCTGTGAGGACGCAGCGCGGGCGGGCGCTTCCGCGGCGGCGCTATCGCCGCCATGCTATTACCCAGTCGACCAGCGTCAATTGTTCGAGTACATACGAAATTTTTGCGAAAATTCATCACTCCCGGTATTTCTGTACAATGTGCCGCAATATGCGCACAACCGCTACGAGGCCGAAACAGTGCGCGAACTCTCGTATTTGCCGAACGTGATCGGCATTAAGAACAGCGACGGAAGCGTGCAATATCTGGAAACCGTTCGCAGCGGTGTATCGCATCGAAGCGACTTTACCCTGCTGGTCGGCAATGAAGAAATTCTCCTACCGGCGTTGCGCGCAGGAGCGGACGGCGGTGTGTGCGGCGGCGCGAATATGTTTCCACGTCTATTCGTGCAGCTTTTTGACGCAGCCAAAAACGGCAACGACGCGGACGCCGAGAGAATTCAAGATCTGATTCTTAGAGTGTCAAAGGTAGTTTATACAGTCGGCCCACGGGAAACGAGCTATCTTCGTGGCCTGAAATATGCGCTCTCGTTTATGACGCTGATCGACAGCGGCATGGCTGAGCCGTTGCAGCAGTTTGACACGTTGCAACGTGCCGAACTGGAAGACCGCTTGAGGAGACTGGTGGAAGAGGTGACGGGGGAATTTAAGGTGGATGATCATCTTAGTTTCCCAATAGAGAGGAATTCGTGATGAGGTGGCTTGGTGCGGTCGTTTGGTCCGCGATGTTGATGGCAGTTTCTGCAGCAAATCTGGGAGCTCAGGTCAACGCCACTGGAAGTTTTTCAGGACGGGTAGTGGATCCCAGCGGGTCCCCGATTGCCGGCGCGCAGGTCAAAGTAACCCAGCAGGAGACCGGTGTTTCGGTGACGAAGCAGACCGCGCAAGACGGCAATTACACTGTGCCGTTGCTGAAGGCCGGAACCTACACGATTGAAGTCGCCGCTCCGGGGTTTAACACGGAAGTTCGCAAGAACATTGTCCTGCAGATCCAACAGGTGGGTCAGGAAGATTTCAAGCTGCAGGTGGGCGATGTCAAGCAGCAGATTACTGTCGAGGGAGCGGCTCCACTGCTGAACACCGAATCGACCGAAGTAGGCAATGTCATCTCGCAGCAATCGACCCAGCAGCTTCCGTTAAATGGGCGGAACTTCTCGCAACTGGGGTTGCTGGTGCCGGGAACGAATCCCGGTCCGGTCGGGGGCATTCGTACCCAGGGCAATGGAAATGAAACTCAGCGCGCCGGCGCGGAGATCGTCGCTGACGGTTCCAGGGGAAGCTTCAATACCTTCATGATTGACGGCGTTGATGATGAAGATCAGTCAGTCGGCACCTTGAAGGTCTTTCCGAATCTCGAAAGCATCGAGGAGTTCAAAGTTCAGGTAGGCAACTACGATGCGCAGTTTGCAAGCGGCGGCGCTGTAGTGAATGTGGTTACGCGATCGGGAGGCAATGATATTCATGGATCGGCTTTTGAGTTCCTCCGCAATTACGATTTAGACGCGCGCCAATTTTTCGATGCCCGGAAACCGCCGTTCCAGCAGAATCAGTTCGGATTTGCGATTGGCGGGCCGATTCGCAAGAACAAGACCTTCTATTTTGGCGATTATCAGGGCTTGCGCATTCACGAATCGAGCACCTCGATTGTGACAGAACCGACCGCGGCGATGCGCGCGGGCAATTTCAATGGAGTCGCGAACATTTACGATCCGGCCACCTACAGTTCGGCGGCGAACCGGCGTAGTCAATTCGCGCAGAATACGATTCCCGCAAGCCAGATGGATCCGGTAGCGCTCAATCTGCTGGCGATCATTCCGCTGCCCAACTTGCCCGGCAACAAAAATAATTTGCGGCTCAATGATCTGGCGGTGCAAACGCAAGATCAATATGACGTCCGCGTGGACCAGGTGTTTTCGGATAGAGACAGCATGTTCGGCCGTGTCACGCACGGCGGCGCGGATATTACATATCCAACAACCCCGGTCTTTATCAACGGGGCGGTCAATCCGCTAGCCTTTGCGCAGGGAAGCGCCACCGCCGGCTCTTTGCGTCTGAACCATGCTCCCAGTAATCAGGCGACCCTACAGGAAATTCATATCTTCTCGCCTACGATTACGAACCAGCTCGCGCTCGGGTACACGCGATTTGCGCTGAGGGTGACTCCGCTCGATGAGTCCTACAATGTCGCGCAAAAATTTGGACTGCAGGGCGCAAACACGGGGGCGGAGTCCGGAGCGATGTCATCGCTCAGTATTTCCGGATATCAAGGCTATAGCTCGAGTAACCTTCCGGAAGTGGTTCCGCAAAACACCTGGCAAGCGAACGATACGCTGACTTACATCCATGGCGCGCACTCGCTGCGGTTCGGCTTCGATGTGATTCATAACGGATTCGGGTTCTTCCAATTAACGGCTCCTTCCGGTTCGTTGTCGTTTAGCGGCGTTTATACGAACAATCCGGCGGCTTCTTCGGGCGGAAACGGATTTGCCGACTTTTTGCTCGGCCTACCCGCCAGTTCGTCGAAATCCGCGGCTCCTTATGGAGTGCCGTACGAAAGCTATAGCGAATACGGAGCATTCGTACAGGATCAATGGCGGGTCAACTCGCGTCTGACGGTTAACCTGGGACTTCGATACGATCTGTTCACTCCGGTGAAGGAGAGGCACAATCGTCAGTCCGATTTCTTCCTCGGACCAGGGAGCGGATTGGCGATTGCGGGACAGAACGGAATATCGGACACGATCCTTGGTATTCAAAAGCACGATTTCAGCCCGCGAATTGGAGTTGCTTATCGGGTTGGCGAGAAAATCGTGGTGCGCGCCGCTTACGGCCTGTTCTATTTCGATGAGGAAGGCACAGGGGGATCGACGCGGCTCTTCATCAACAATCCTTTCGCCGCGCAGTACGCAGTGAATTGCAGTTCCACAGCGCCCTGCCTGCACACGAATGCCGGGATACCGAACACGCCCAGCGCTTCGAACCTGCCTACTGTCGTGTACCAGCCAACACCCAATCTGACGCCGAACATGCAGCAGTGGAACGTCACTATTGAGCGCCAGTTGAGTTCTTCCACAGTCCTACGGGCTGCATATGTGGGCAGCCGGGGCAATCACCTGAACCTCAACATCAACGAAGATGTCGCGTTTCCGGGCCCTGGATCGGTGATCTCGCGCGAACCGTATCCGACCGTAGCATCCATTTCGGCTTGGGAACCGCGCGGGCCATCGAGGTACAACGGTCTGCAACTCTCGGCCGAGAAACGCTTCTCCGCCGGGTTCTCGTTTCTCGGCGCGTATACATACAGCAAAAGCCTGGATGAAGGAGCGGGCGGAAACTCTTCGAGCGGCGAATCGAGAATCAACATACAAAATCCTCGCAATCTAACCGCCGATTATGGCCTTTCGAATTTCGATTACAGACACCGGTTCACGTTGAGCGCCATCTATGACCTTCCGTTTGGACATGGCCGCAGGTTCCTGAGCAATGCGAACGCGTTCGAAAACGCTTTGGCGGGCGGGTGGCGAGCAACCAGCATCGTGACGCTTCAATCCGGCGCGCCGTTTTCCGTTTCGCTCGCAACACCCACGGCGAACACGGGCACATTTACACGCCCAAATCGTGTCTGCGACGGAAATCTGCCCTCCTCGCAGCAGTCCATCAGCGAGTGGTATGACATAAAATGCTTCGTTGCGCCGCCTCCCTATACGTTCGGCAACACGGGCCGGAACGTTCTCATCGGGCCTGGGCTTGCCACCTGGGATCTGGGCGCCGACAAGGATTTTCGTTTGACCGAGCGATTTGGACTCCAGTTCCGGTCCGAGTTCTTCAATGTTCTGAATCATGCGAATTTCGGTTTGCCGAGCGGCGGCATCGGCTCGCCAGCGGCGGGAACGATCACTTCCGTCATCACAAACGCGCGGCAGATTCAATTTGCACTGAGGCTTCATTGGTAAAAGACCAGGAAATGAACTCAGACGCGCTGCTCGAATTTTTGCGAACCATTGATACCCCGACAGTCGCGAATGCCATTGAGCTTTTGAAACTTCGATCGAGGGCGGAAGGGTTCCCGTCCGTGCAGTTGCGCTGCCTTTTTCCGGAGCTAGGCGTGATGTGCGGCTATGCCGTCACCGCGCAAGTGGAGACGGTGACGAGCGCTAATCCTTTGCTCGAGAGCGCATTTATTGATCTCTTCGCGGCTGTCGAAGAATCGGCCAAACCAGCCGTGGTCGTGATGCAGGATATCGGAGGCGACCGCGAACGCGCGGCTCACAGCGGGGAAATTATGTGTACCATCTTTTCGACGTTAGGCGCCATTGGTTTGGTGAGCGACTGCGCCGTTCGCGATCTCGCGGCAGTACGAAATCTGCGGTTTCACTATTTTGCCCGCGGGTCGGTGTCAAGCCACGCGCATTTTCGCATCGTGCGATCGAACGTGCCGGTTGAAATTCACGGTATGACGGTGTGCCCGGGGGATCTTCTGCATGGCGACGAAAACGGAATTGTGGCCATTCCCAAAAAAAATCGCGAGTTACTGCCGGATGCAGTCCGGCAGATGCTGGATAAAGAAAAGGCGCTGCTTGACTTCGTCCGCCAACCCGGCTTTACCAGTTCTGCGTTGCGTAACCGGTTGCTCCATTGAAGCCGATGAACAGAAGAACATTTCTCAAACAGACGGGCGCTACGGTGGGGATTTCGCGCTGGCTGCCCGCGCAATCGCCACAGGCGCTCATTGATCTGAAGAGTTGCGCCGTCATCACGCCTGAAGACGCTTCTGCACGCGTAAAGAAAGCCGCGACCGTTTTGGTGGAGGAAGTACAAAAGCGCAGTGGGCTTCGCTGGCCCATCCGGACAAGCGGCGCAGAACCGGCCATTCATTTAGCCATTGCCTCTTCGGGCGGGCAGCCGCGGGAAGGATTTTCAATTCGCGCGCAGGGGAACCGGATTTCGATCACAGGAAGCGATGAGCGTGGGGTCTTGTTCGGTGTGGGCAAATTACTGCAATGCCTGGTTTGTGGAAGCCAAAGCGTTACTCTTGATCCGCGCCATGCGAATGTCACCACGGCACCGAAGTACCCCTTGCGCGGCCATCAGCTTGGGTATCGCCCGAAGACCAATGCATACGACGCTTGGAACGTGCCCACGTGGGATCAATACATCCGCGAACTGGCGATGTTCGGCGCGAACGCAATCGAGCTGATTCCGCCGCGTTCTGACGATCTTGCGGACAGCCCGCATTTTCCGCTGCCGCCGGAGCGGATGATGATTGCGATGTCGCGCATCTGCGACGAGTACGGTCTGGATGTTTGGATCTGGTATCCGGCGATGGACCCCGACTATGCCGATCCGGCAACGGTCGAAGCGGCTCTGAAAGAGTGGGCGCACATTTATCAAGTCCTGCCGCGCATTGACGCGATCTTTGTGCCGGGCGGCGATCCGGGGCATACGGCTCCGAAGCCGATGTTCGCGTTTCTGGAGAAACAGAAGGCCAGTTTGCGCCGCTTTCATCCGAAAGCACAGATGTGGATGTCGCCGCAGGGTTTTCGCGAAGAGTGGATGAACGAATTTTTCGAGATTCTCGAACAGCCGCACACGGCGACGTGGTTGGACGGCGTTGTATTCGGGCCGCAGAATCGTTTTAGCCTCCCACAGTTCCGCGAGCGCGTTCCAAAACATTACCCGATTCGCTTCTATCCCGATATCACGCATAGCACGTCCTGCCAGTACCCGGTTCCGAACTGGGATGTGGCATACGCGCTCACCGAAGGCCGCGAGTCTATCAATCCGCGGCCGGAGGGCGAAGCGAACATCATGCGCCGAATGTCTCCGTATACGATCGGCTTCCTGACTTACTCGGAAGGCTGCAACGACGATGTAAACAAGTTTGTCTGGAGCTCACTGGGATGGAATCCTGAGGTGCCCGTCATCGAGGCGCTTCGGAATTTCGGACATTATTTTCTGGGAAGCAGCTATGCAGAAGGATTTGCTCACGGGTTACTGAGTCTGGAGCGCAACTGGGCCGGGCCCCTGGCAACGAATGAGGGCGTTGCGGTGACGCTGGCCCAATTCCAGGATTTGGAGAGCAAGGCGTCGCCGGCCGTGCTCGAAAACTGGCGGTTTCAGCAGGCGCTTTATCGCGCTTACTATGATGATTATGTTCGTGCCCGCCTCATCGAGGAAACGGCGCGAATCGAACACGCCCGCAACATACTGAGCACGGTACATGAGATCGGCTGGACGGCCGAGCCGCTTGAAATCGGCGCGCAGCCCAGCGCAGCGCCACCCAACGGGCGCGATCCAAATTTGCTTCTGGAACAGGCTGCGCGCGCGCTGGCAGGCAATGATTCTTACGCAAGCAATTCAAAGCGTGCGCGAGTGCGGCAGTTAGGGGAAGCGCTGTTCCAGAGCATACAGATGCAATTGGCGGTGAATCGCTACCAAGGGGAAGCGGTCGTCCGCGGCACGAACCTGGAGACCTTGGATTATCCGGTTACGAGCATTCCCTGGTTCCGGAATCAGATTAGTGCGATTTCCAAAATAGGGCCGAGTGCTCAGGTGGAGGCCATCAAACAACTGCTCGCTCGTACAGATCCGGGGCCCGGCGGATTTTATGACGATCTCGGCGATCCTGCAAATCGCCCGCATTTGGTTTTAGGGCCGGGTCCTGTGCTCGATCCCGAATTCCGCAAATCCGTGCTGACAGGGTTCAGCTATCCCGACCGCCTCGGGCCGGAAACGCCGATCCAATGGAAACGATGGGCAGAGACCTTATACGATCAGCCCCTGACGATGCGGTACGACAATCTCGATCCCAATGCGGCCTATCGCGTGCGGGTGGTCTATGCCGGCGATGCACGACGGATCCAGATCAAGCTGATGGCGAATAACAAATACGAGATTCATCCGTTGCTGACTCGCCCGTGGCCGCCAAAGCCGCTGGAGTTCGATATTCCCAGCGAAGCGATGCGTGGAGGTCAACTCGAATTATCCTGGACGCGCGAACAGGGCCTGGGCGGCAATGGGCGCGGGTGCCAGGTATCGGAAGTGTGGCTCATTCGAAAATGACCGAATCGTCTAACGTCGCGCCGTGGGAAAATCCGGTGCGGAAGTCGCTGCAGAGCGGAACGCCGGTCGTGGGAGTGACCGTATCAGTTCCGAGTGTGGAGATCGCCGCGCAATTGGCCGAAATGGGGTTCGACTTCTTATGGATCGAGATGGAGCATTCTCCCATCACGCTTGAAACGGTCCGTAACATTATTCTTGCGACGCGTGGCAGCCGGACGATGCCATTCGTTCGTGTGCCCGTGAATGAGCTATGGACCGCCAAGCGCGTGATGGACATGGGCGCGCTCGGCGTGATTTTTCCGTTCGTCAATTCGGCGGAAGGAGCCAAGCGCGCCGCGGACGCCTGTAAATATCCGCCCGCCGGTTTGCGCGGGTCCGGCGCCGGCTTAGCGACCTTTCGCTGGCCTGCCCCCGGCGGCTATTACGACTTCGCCGACAAGAACGTCATGGTCGTCACAAATATCGAGGAAGCCGCGGCCGTGGAAAACATAGAGGCGATTGCAGCGACGCCCGGCATCGATGTCCTCTTCATCGGTACCAGCGATCTCTCTTTCTCTTTGGGCCTGCGCGGCGAGCAGAATCATCCTTTGCTTCGGGATGCGGTAAAGAAAGTTGTCATCGCTGCCCGCCACGCAGGCAAAGCCGTTGGCCGGCCGCTCGTAAATGCATCGCAGTACGGGCAGTATGTCGAAGAAGGATTCTCGTTTTTCCAGGCACAAACGGAGATCAATCTGCTGGCTGCGGGCGCTGAAGCGTATCTCAAGCCGCTGAACAAATGGCGTCCTTCGGTCGGCCCCCGACCGATGTATTAGAGTATTCGTGCCATCTCCTCTCAAACAGTACAAGTGGTGGGTGGTCGGCATGCTTTGGTCCGTGTCGTTCTTTAACTACGCGGATCGATCCGCACTATTTGCTCTGTTTCCGCTACTGGAGCGTGAGATGCATCTGTCCACCCTGCAACTGGGCCTGCTCGGATCTTCGTTCGCCTGGATGTACGGATTGCTGGCGCCCTTTTCCGGCAGCCTTGTCGATCGCATCCAGCGAAAGAAAGCGGTTCTTGGCGGCTTGTGCGCCTGGAGCCTGATCGCGTCCTGTACGTCGCTTGCCCGCGGGTTTGGCCAGTTACTCTCATTTACAACGGCAGAAGGAGTTGGAGAGAGCCTGTACTACCCCGCCTCCATGTCGATGATCAGCGATTATCATGGCACGCAAACCCGGTCGCGCGCCATGGGCCTGCATCAAACCAGCGTTTATGTGGGCACGGTCGCGGGCGCGTTTTTTTCAGGTTTGATTGGCGAACGGTTCGGATGGCGATGGTCCTTTGTGGTCTTCGGCGGGTTCGGTTTGCTTCTCGTTTTGCCTTTGCTGAAAGCGCTCCGGGAGCCGCAGCGCACACAGGACGTCGAGGGAACTGCGGTATCTAAGCCTTCGCTAGCGCGTTTTCTTGGCAATCTCAGCCACACGCCAGCGGCTCTCTTGTTGCTCGCCGGATTCTGCTGCGCAAACTTTGTCGCGATGGTCCTATTGTCCTGGATGCCGAAATTTCTCTATGACCGATTCGGGATGAGCGTCGCGCTGGCAGGACTTTCGGCAACTGTGTTTGTGCAGTTCGCAAGCATGTGCGGGTCACCGCTCGGCGGCTGGCTCGCGGATCGCATGCGCGCAAAATACACGGGCGGCCGGATGGTGGTTCAAGCCGCGGCTCTTTTCTGTGGAGCGCCGTTCGTTTTCATCTGTAGCCGCGCGCACTCAATGGCCTTGCTCAGCTTCGCGCTCGTCATTTGGGGATTATTCAAGGGTATCTATGACGCGAATATTTTTGCGTCCCTGTACGACGTCATCCCCGCTGAGTCGCGTGGAACGGGAGCAGGGGTGATGAACATGGTCGGGTGGCTCGGGGGCGGCGGATTGGCGCCTGTAGCGATCGGTGCATGCGCGGAAAGAATTGGATTGGCCGCGTCTTTGGGACTAACGGCCGGCGTGTATATATTGGGCGGATGTGTTCTGGTTGCGGCGTCCAGACTTAGTGCCGCTAAAGCAATCCTAGTGAGTTCCAGATTCTGAAATAATTCCCGGAATCCACCTCACGGCATTTTCATGAAAGATTTTCCGAAGAACTTCCTTCGGCAAACCGAGTCCCTGCGTCTGATGCCTTTGATAATTCATGGTGTCCGTAGAAGCGAAAAATTCCCAGTCCAGCGCATAGCGTTTCTCGAAGGCATTTTCGGTTTCCTTGGGGTTGCTGTTCTTATGAAAGCCGAGATCGGTTCCGTATAGCACGCGGTCCTGGTATTGGATCAAAAACCGCCGGACTTTATCGCGCGGCTGCATCGCAAGATAAACCACCCGGGCCGCCAGATCGACGGCAAAATTCGGATACCGGTCGAGCCGCTTCGCTACCGCATCCACATCCGCTTCGAGGCTGCCCAAATGCGCGCCCACCACGCGGAGCTTCGGATTCTCTTCCAGCATATGGTCACGTGCGCGGATAATCGCGGCTTTCGAAGGATGGTCCGGTTTGTTGTACATGTACCATTCCGGGTGCTGCTGGAAATATCGGTAGTCCGGAGAGGCCGGGTTCGGCGGCTGCCAGCAGGAATCGGGGTCGGCGATGTGAGCGATCAACGTTTTCCCATGCGCTTCCACATCTTTATAAATGGGCTCAAAACGAGGGTCGTCCGGCAGCACGAATTGACCATTCGCGTTCTGCAATTCCATCCCGATGTTCTTCCAGATCTTCACGGCAACGGCTCCCTGGGCGAAATCCCGATTGAGCTGCCGGATCGCTTGCTCCGCAAATTGCGGATTGGAAAATTGGAACGGATCGAACGTTGTGCAGAGCGCCGCATGGCCATTGCTGTTTTTCACAAAGGCCCGTTCAGCCGCAATTTTCGAAGGGATATCGGCAAACTCCGGATCGTGCTTATACGGCGTCACAATATCCAAGACATGCAAATGTAATCGCTCCAGCATGGCGAAAAAGCCGGGGTCCGAGGGATAGGCGTGTACGTGAGTGTCGATGGGCTCGATAGCGGCAAAGTCCCTCAGCAGCTTGGAGCGGTCGTCTGGCGGCGCGGCAGTGGTCCGGAATATGCCGAGTGTCAGGCAAAGTCCGGCGGCGCAAAAACTCAGTATTCGAAGCATCGGCTTATTCAAAACAAATCGTATCCGAAAGCAATCTACAGAACTCCGAACGTTAGCGAGGGGCTCACTTTCATGGCCCCAATCTGTTGACACATTCGCAACTCAGTGATAAGTATTCAGTACGTTCGCTTGCGCGCCAGTAAAAGGAGTTCTGCGATGCTTCGAAGATTCGTTGCGTTATTCGTATCCGCACTCTGGGTTTTGCTAAGCGGTTCACAGCTCAGCGCCCAGGTATTGTACGGCTCGATTGTCGGCACTGTTACGGATCAAAGTGGCGCAGTGGTTCCGGACGCTCGTGTGCGAATCATCAATCCTTCGACGGGGGAGGGACGAGAGGTCTCAACCGACAACGCCGGTACGTACATCATCGGCAATGTCGTACCGGGAACATACAACGTCACGGTGGCAAAGTCCGGCTTTCGGATGCACACAAAAACCGGAGTTGCCGCAACTGCAAATACGGTTTCCCGTGTGGATGTACAGCTCGAGCTTGGCTCCCAAACGCAACAGGTGACCGTGGAAAGTTCGGCGACAATGCTGCAGACCGACAAGGCGGACGTCCATACAGACCTCAACCCGCAGGAATTGAGTAATCTTCCGCTGCCGAACTATCGGAATTATCAGAGTTTGTTTAACCTGGTGCCGGGCGCCACGCCTACGCAATTCCAGAACTCGGTAACAGACACGCCGCAGCGTTCGCTAACCACGAACGTCAACGGAACGAATCGCAATAACAACACGACCCGCATAGACGGAGCCGGGGATGTATTTGTGTGGCTGCCTCATAACACCGTCTACGTTCCCCCGGAGGAAACGATTGAAACCGTAAACATTGCCACGGATAGCTTCGATGCGGAGCAGGGAATGGCGGGAGGCGCTTCCGTCACCGTTATCACGAAATCCGGTACAAACCAGATGCACGGATTGGGCTTTGCTTACTGGGATGATAACCGGCTGGAGGCGCGGAATTTTTTCTATTACGGCAAAGGGACGCCTTTCAGTCTGCACAATATCGAGGGCGGCACGATTAGCGGACCCATTGTAAAAGACAAGCTGTTCTATTTCGGAAGCTGGGAAGGGACGTGGGAACGGGAAAATTATTCCAGCCTCTTTACTGTTCCCACAGCAGCCCAAAGGTTGGGAGATTTCAGCGGGTACTCGACCACGATTTACAATCCGTCCTCGGGTAACTCCGCGGGAAAGGGCAGAACACCTTTCCCCAATAACATCGTCCCGGCGAGCTCCATCAGCCCGATTGCGCAGCAGCTTCAATCTCTGATTCCATTGCCCAATCAGCCCGGCACGTCATCAAATTATTTCAGTTCCGGCACGCAGGTTCTCAATCGAAATAACTTCGACGTGAAAGTCGATTGGAACCGAACTTCCACGCATCACATTTTCGCGAAATACAGCGCGATGAAAGCGCTTGTCCAATGCTCGTTCGGTTTGGGCGCGGCGGGTGGCCCCGGGCTGTGCAACGGTGGACCCGGCACTGCGCCCACTTTGGTGCAAGTGCCCACTCTTGGCCACAGCCTGGTGATTACTCCTAACCTGCTGCTCGATGGCGTGCTTGGGTTCAACCGCATGGGGCAGCACGGCACAGACAGTTTTTACGGCCAGAACGTGGGACTGAATCTCGGCATCCCGGGAACTAACGGCCCGGATATCCGGCAGAGCGGTTTTCCGATTTTTAACATCACCGGCTACACCAGCTTGGGACAAACAGCGAACTGGATGCCGTTCTGGCGCCACGATGAAAGCTGGACGACGAGCCATAATTTGAGTTGGACGCACGGCTCGCATGAATTCCGGTTCGGATTCGATTTGATTCATTATCATTTGAACCAGTGGCAACCGGAAGCGGGTTCCTATGGACCGCGCGGATTGCTTTCATTCGATGGCGCCATTACTGCCCTGAGTGGAGGCGCATCGCCCAATCAATTCAACGCCTACGCTGCTTTTCTGCTCGGATTAGATCAGTCGGTCGGCAAGAGTCTGCAGAACCTGCCGCTGACTGGCCGCGAATGGCAATTTGCGTGGTACGGACGAGACCGCATGCAGTTGACTCGTAACCTGACGCTGAATCTCGGTTTGCGATACGAACTCTATCCGTTGGTGCATCGAGATCATTCCGGGCTGGGCCGTTACGACCTAAACACCAATCAGATGATCATTGGCGGGATCGGCGGGAACCCGGAGAACGCGGGCATTACAGTAAGTCACAAAATGTTTGCGCCACGCCTGGGGCTCGCGTATCGCCTTGGAAGCGCCACCGTAATCCGGGCCGGATACGGGATTAGCTACGATCCACTACCCATGTCGCGCGTGTTCCGCGACCCGTATCCGCTGACCGTTGTGCAAAACTTTGTCGGGGGGAACAGCTACACACCGTTTGGCTCGCTGTCCACAGGCATTCCGGCGCTCTTTATTCCGAATGTCAGTTCGGGATTTGTGCCTGTCCCAACGACGGAAGTCATCAGCCGGAGCCCGTTCGCAGGCTTGTTACATCGAGGCTATATCCAATCCTGGAATTTCACTATTGAGCGCCAGCTTCCCGGAGCCATCGTTGCGAGCGTTGCGTATGTGGGTACCGAGACGACGCACCAGTTTGTCGATCATGAATTGAATGCGGGTTATCCCGGCAGCGGCACGGCAGGTCTGCCGCTCTATCGATTGTTCGGCCGGACTGTTTCCACCTTGTTTGAAGATGGCTGGCTCAGCTCTCATTACCATTCCCTGCAGGTCAGCTTCAATCGCCGGTTGACACAAGGGCTACTGCTCAAGGGCGCGTATACCCGCTCGAAGGCGATCGACATGGCGGATGACGACGGCCGCGTCGGTCTACTCTTCAATTGGCCCCCCATGCTCAGCCGGAATGAAGCGTTGGCGGGGTTCGATATACCCAATAATTTTCAAGTCGGCTTCGTTTACGATCTACCGTTTGGCAGAGGCAGGTCTTACGCGCAATCCGGTGTTGCCAGCGCAATATTGGGAGGCTGGCAGCTCAATGGGACAGTGAGCGCGTTCAACGGCGCACCGTTTACGGTCACCGCTTCGTCCGCTTCCCTGAACGCGCCCAATAACTCGCAAACCGCAGATCAGGTTTTGCCCACGGTTGCTCTGCTGGGAGGAATCGGTCCCGGCCATCCGTACTATGATCCAAAGGCATTCGCACCTGTAACGGGAGTGCGGTTCGGGACGTCGGGCCGCAACATCCTTCGCGGTCCCGGAGTGTTCAACACGAATCTCAGCCTGTTCCGCACGTTTCCGATTCGGGAACGGTTGAATCTGGAGTTCCGAGCGGAATCGTACAATTTCACAAACACGCCGCACTTCAACGCCGGATCGCAGGGCACTTCGTTTATCAATGCGAACGTGTCGGCCGGGAGCTTCCTTCAGATCACAGCGGCGAACACGGATCAGCGGCAATTCCGGTTAGGACTGAGGCTGAGCTTTTAAGGGATTTCTTCATCTGCCAAGCCGGCGCGCCAGAAGCCAGCAATTTAACGAGCATGCGGCAAGGAAATTACACGTTGACATTCTTTCCTGAAATGTAGGACTCTGCTAGCACGGTATCCCTGATACCAAAGTGTCCCTGGAAGGTATGTCGTGTATGAAGAAGTCAGCTCTTCTAATCTTAATTTGTTTCCTCCCAATCATCGGCTTTGCGCAGGCAGCGCAGTCCTCGCACTCCGCCCCTCAGGATCTTTCAAAGACGAATGAGCCGCCCATGCTGGGCATTCACTGGGCCCGCGGAATGGAGCCAGATGCCCGCGCCCGCGAAGCGAGCAGGACCGCTAGGACACAGCAGAGCCCGCTCATGACATATCACGGCGGGAAGATTTTGCCTTCGGTGATTACGCAGAGTATCTTTTGGGGGACGAGTTGGGCCGGCTATACAGGGGACAAGATAACTGGCATGGACGACTGGTATTCAGGGTTCGGTGAGTCCGATTACGCCGCAACCTCCAATGAATACACCGGATCGAATGGCCGAGTGACCTCTGGTGTCACGTATCTGGGCCACGTCCTCGATTCCACTGCCTCCACCGCCGGCGGCAGGACTTCTGCGATTCTGGCGGAAGTCTGCAAATCGATTACTCCCGATCCGAGCGGAAACGGTTACTACGCAGTCTATGCCGACACGCCGCGAGGTCATGCCAGCTATTGCGCTTATCACAGTTACGGTACATGCGGCGGCACGCCCGTCCAGTTCGCCTACTTTTTCAACCTCGATGGAGATGCAGGCTGCGATCCGGAGGACGCCTCGGGACTGCACTCGCAGGGCTTGGCTGCGATCGCGAACGTCAGCGGGCACGAGCTATCGGAGGCGCGAACCGATCCTGCTACCCCGGGGGCCTGGTATGACTCGAAAGGCGAGGAGAACGGCGACAAGTGTGCCTGGACCTTTAACGTGCCACTGGTCACCTTCAGCAACGGCACGCAGTGGAAAATCCAGGGGGAGTGGTCGAACCAGGCGTACAGAAACGGTAAGGGTTACCCCAACAGCTTAGGTCAACCTGGTTGCCTTGATGGCGCTCAACCTGGGGCTGCTACCAAGTAGAGCGCCAGCTTTATTCAGCGGCCGGCTTCCTCCACACCAGCACCGAGATCGGGATTCCCAAAACTAACTTGTCGCCCTCCCAGCGTGCATTGGTGGAGAGCCGGTTCGATCCGATGTCCGCGCGAATCTTCTGCCGTATCCGGTCTGCATTGCCCTCGGGCGGAAAGGATGCAGCCAGCAACTCGTCCAGCCCGACTTCCAGCCGGTAGCTGGTGAGTTTGCGCAACTCCAGACCTTGCTCCTCTCCCAACGCTTGGAAGCGCTCCACGGGTACTACCTGCGTGTGGGACGGATCTCGTAACTTCTCCAGTTCGTCATAAGCCTGCGCCTTATCCGCATCCGGCGTGACATCCGCTACGGCGACGCGCCCGCCCCGCCGGCACACGCGCGTCATCTCTTTCAGGACCTGCGCCGGTTCCAGAAGATGATGAAACGAATAGCGCGAGATTACCAACGAAAAGGACTCATCTTCGAAGGGCAGATTCATAGCTTCGCCCAATTTCCAGCTCAAATTTTCGAGGCCCTTGCGCGCCTGCAAGTTTCGTGCTTCCTCGAGCATCGCGGGAACCATGTCGATTCCGGTAACATGTTGCGCCCGCGCCGCGAGCATGCAGGCCACAATGCCCGGTCCGCAGGCTACATCAAGCACTCTGTCCTCTGGCATCACATCGACGGCTTCAGCGAGAATGCGAAGGGAATCCTCGTCGGAGTGCGCCGGTGCAGCCGCAAACGGCTGTGCCTGACGCGTAAATTGATCGAGAATCTGTTTCTTGTGTCTGTGTTCGGTAACGGTCATGATTCGAAGAGATGGAGCGCTCTAAACAGTTTTCGCATCGGGAGGTCTGTTCCGGATCAGTTCGCCAATGGCCGACACCAATTCGGCGATACGCTGATCGGTTTTTTCGGAAAGCGCATTCAGGCGCTGCTGCTCCGCTTGCTGAGTGGCAGTCATGCGGTCCATCTTCTCCTGCATCAGCACTTGCCAGGTCATCAGTTGTTTGTGGTCCTGCTTGAACTCTTCGTGATCGCGCTCTTGCAGCGCGGAGAGCCGTTCTAACCGCCCGGCCACGCGCTCCAATGTGTCCTCAATGCGGTCCAATCGTCTCGTACCGTTGGTCTCCGCCATGTCTACGATTGTAAGTGACCTTCGTTGTTCCCGTTTACAGCGCTCACAGCCTCGTCGCGCCCTCGCGATGATTCCAATCCATCGCAAGCTGAACAAACGACCGCACAGCCACACCCGTCGGTCCTTTCGACATCCAAGGCTTCCCATCATCCAGCCACGCTGTCGATGCAATATCGAGATGGACCCACGGAGTCGGATCGGCAAATTCGCGTAGAAACCAGGCCGCGGTAATAGAGCCGCCATATCGCCCGCCAATATTCGGCAAGTCGGCGAACACGGATTTCAAATAGTCTTTGTATTCCTCTTCGAGCGGCAATTGCCAAACCTTCTCGCCTGCCGACCTCGACGCCAGGAGAAAGCGCTCCAGGAACTCCTGATTATTCGTAAAGGCGCCCATGTAGTGGTGTCCCAGCGCCACGCCGATCGCTCCGGTCAGCGTGGCCGCATCCACCATATGGGTGGCTCCGTTCCGGTTGGCGTACGTAAGCGTGTCCGCCAGAATCAATCGCCCTTCCGCATCCGTATTCAGCACCTCCACCGTTTTGCCCGAAAGAGACGTCACGATGTCGCCCGGCCTCTGCGCATTGCCGCCGAGCATATTCTCTACCGTGGGAATGTAGCCGGTAACCGGAAGTGCGGGCTTCAGTTGAGCAATGGCCCGCATGGCCCCAATCACCGCAGCCGCGCCTGCCATGTCGTACTTCATCTTCTCCATTCCGTCCGCCGGTTTGATGGAGATGCCGCCAGTATCGAATGTCACGCCTTTGCCCACCAGGGCTAGATGGGAATCGCCCGTCTGAACCGACGGCCGGTACTTCAGCACAATCAGAAATGGCGGATTGCTGCTGCCTTGCGCCACGCCGAGCAAACTGCCCATCCCAAGCTGACGCATCGCCTCTTCGTCCAGCACTTCGCATTCGATCCCTGTCTCGCCCGCCATCTGCCTGGCCGCTTCCGCCAATAAAGCCGGTGTCAGCCGGTTCGCCGGCTCATTCACCAAGTCTCGTGTCAGATTCTGCGCTTGGGCAATGATCCGGGCGCGCTCCACGGCTTCCTGCAGTTTCTTTTCATCGCCTCCCGGCGCTACCAGCGTGAAGGTATCAATCTGTTTTTCATTCTTTTTGGGGTCTGATTTATATTTATCCGCTTCCCACGCTCCGAGCACTGCGCCTTCCACCAAGGCTTCGGCCAGATCGGCTGCTTCGGCCGGTTCCAGCATCAGCGCGAGGCTCCGCACGCCGCGTCCTTTCAACGTGCGCGTCAACGCTCCAGCGACACGCCTCGCCTCGAAGGCCGAAAACTTCTCGCGCTTACCGCCCCCAATCACCACCAGGCGCTTAGCCGCAAGCCCTTCTGGCCGGTAAAGAATCGCGGTCTCGTAGGGCTTCCCCGTAAACTCGCCTACGGAGCGCAACTCGGCCAGCCAGCCGGAGGGATTCGCCACCTCCGGGTCCGGGCTGGTGGGCGAAATCGCCGCCACCGATCCCGTCTCCTGCTGGGCTTCCAATTCAAAGCAAATCACCCCCAGTGCATCGGCTGAAACCGCCTCGACAGCGGATGTTTCAATCTCTATTTGCATAATTCGCATGGCGTCTTCTACTGCCGGTGGCGTCTCCCGAGTGCCGCCTTTGCCTCCGCCTGCATCTCCTTCGCTTTGATCGCTTCGCGCTTGTCGTGCAGCTTCTTACCTTTCGCCACGGCGATTTCCACTTTGACCTTTCCTCCTTTCAGATAGAGCTTGGTCGGAACCACTGTCAGCCCGCGCTCTCGCGTCTCGCCTCGCAGTTTTTCAATCTCCGCACGATGCAACAGCAGCTTCCGTTTGCGAACCGGTTCGTGGTTCATGATGTTGCCGTGCGAGTATTCGCTGATATGGGCGTTCATCAGCCAAGCCTCGTTCCGGTCGATCTCCGCATAGCTGTCCTTAAGCTGGACTTTGCCCGCCTTGGCCGCCTTGACTTCGGTTCCGGTCAGCACCAAGCCCGCTTCGTACCGGTCCAAGAGGTGATAATTGTGACCAGCCGAGCGGTTATCGCTCAAAATCTTTATCGCTTCGGTTTGCTGGGCCACCTTCGTTCGTCACTTCCTGTCCTTCAGTGTCGCTTACAGCGGATTTGAGTTCCTGCACGGCAGACACTCTGGAGCCGTCTTTCACTAGAAGACGAGAGGAATATACTCCCGGAAGGACACTATTTGTGTAATCCTTTTGGGGATAGGAGTGCTCTGGAAGGCCCCGAAGGAGTAGTTTACATTTGACTGGGATGCTTGTAAGGTGAGTCTTTTCAATAGATTGCGCTACTGGGCCGCGCTTTTCTGCGCCGCCGCCCTAGTGCTCCCGCCCATCAACGCCGGCACGCGTAAAGGCGACAAACTCTATCGGGCCGGCCAAAAAGCCGAGGAGCAGAAGGATTACGTCAAGGCTCTCGACCTGTACGATCAGGCGCTTGCGACCGATTCGCGCGATCCGAGTTACATGATTGCCGATCAACGGGTTCGCGGCCAGGCGGCGGACCAACTCATTAGTCAGGGCCGGGCTCTCCAGAAACAGCAGAAATTGGACGAGGCGCTGGTCGATTTTCAGCGCGCGCTGCTGGCTGATCCCGGTTCCCAAATAGCTCTCCAGGAAATCCGGCAAACCACCGAAATGATCAAGGAGAAAGCCCAAGGGCCTCCGGGCGTTCCTGTCTTGACTCCGGCGGAAAAGGTACAGCGGGAAACGGAAGAGCGCATCAATTCGCTCGAGGGTCCGCCGACGCTCCGTCCCCTGAACAACCAAATCAGCAGCCTGAAAATGAACAACCAGCCTGCGCGGGTTCTTTATGAAAGCGTGGCGAAGCTGGCCGGGATTAATGTCCTCTTCGATCCACAAGGCATTGAGCCCATTGGCACGGGTTCGCGGAACTTCAACCTCGATCTGAATAACGTCACCTTGGAAGACGCCCTGAATTACGTCGCTCTGGTGACGCACACCTTCTGGAAAGCCGTTAGCCACAACGCAATCTTCGTGACCCAGGAGACCCAGCCGAAACGCCAGGAGTACCAGGACGAGGTCGTTAAGGTTTTTTACATTCAGAACACCACCACGCCCCAGGAATTCACCGAAATCTTTAACGCCCTTCGGATCGGCTCGAAGTTGAGCACTGGAATTTTTCAGGTTGCCAGCCAGAATGCGATCGTGGTTCGCGGCACGCCCGACCAGATCGCGATCGTTGAGAAACTCGTTCACGACCTGGACCAGCCCAAACCGGAAGTTGTGGTGGACGTGATTGTGATGGAGGTCAACAAAAGCAAGACCACGACTCTGGGAGCAGCGCTCGCGGGTCAGACCGGCGGATTAAACATCCCGATTAATTTCACGCCCAGGTCTTCGATTACGGTCAACACCACTGGATCGTCGAGTACCGGTTCCAGTACGACTTCGACTGGATCTACCACCGCCACTACCGGATCCATCACCAGCACGACGGGGACTACTACCGGCGGCACATCTTCAACCACAACAGGCAGCAGCACTGCCGCGGTGGGATTGAATTCTCTACACCGTCTTTCGAGCGCTGACTGGTCTACTACGTTACCGGGTGCTCTGATTCAGGCTCTGCTCAGTGATTCCACTTCGCGCGTTCTGCAGCGTCCACAGATACGGGCTACAGACGGCGGGAAAGCGTCCATCAAGTTCGGCGAGAAGATTCCTTACGTTTCCGGTTCGCTGAACTCGGCAGTAGCAACGCCTGGAGCCATTCCTTACGCCACAACCCAATTCCAACAGGTGGATGTCGGTGTCAATATAGACCTGGAGCCGCATGTGAATGGTCCCAACGACATCAGCATGCACATCAAGGTGGAGGTCTCGAACACGAATGGAAATGTGACGATCGGCGGCATTCAAGAGCCGATCATCGTCCAGCGTGTGAACGAGGCCAATGTTCGGATGCACGACGGAGAAACCAGCGTTCTGGGCGGACTGTCGGATGTAGAGGGAACCAACACTTCGACTGGCATTCCGGGTGTCACCAACATTCCGGCGCTCGGTTATCTGTTTGGATCCAAAACCAGGACCAACACGAATGACCAGATCCTGATCGCTCTGATTCCGCACATTGTGCGAGGTCCGAATCTCAGCGTGCAAGCCGAGCCCGCGGTGCTTGCGGGCACGGAGCAGGAAGGAAGAGTTGAACGCCGGATGCCTGTGAACGGCAACTTCCCGGCGCCGGGTACCCGGCCTGGGGTTCCTCCCCAACCGATACAGCGGCAGCCTGCACCGTCCACGTATCCGCCGATTACGAATCCGCAACAGCCGAATCCGCCTTCGCGTCCGGTCAATCCGCCAATTATTAGGCCGCCGGGGTCGACTCCCTAAAATGGAGATATAGCAGTCGATGTTGCGTAGCTGTGATTCGCCCGGCTTGCGGAGAAGGCGCAGAGGCCAAGCCGGTCTGACGTTGGTCGAGTTGATCGTCGCCTTCACCATTCTGATGATTCTGAGCACCATGGCCGTGCCCATGGCGCGCTATCAGGTGCGGCGAGAACGCGAAAAAGAACTTCGCCGGGATCTGGATGAAATGCGCGCGGCGATCGACAAATACAAGGACATGTGCGACACGGGCAAGGTCCAGTCCGCCAGTCCGGACGCTTACTGCTATCCGCCGACGCTCGAATCCCTTGTTGAGGGCGTCAAAATGAACAACACCATTAGCAGCGGGAAGGACACCGGCAAAATGCGGTTCTTGCGGCGCATTCCCAAAGACCCGATGACCGGCGACACCGATTGGGGCAAGCGGAGCATGCAGGATGAGCCGACCTCTTCTTCCTGGGGCGGCCAAAACGTCTTCGACGTTTACTCAAAATCGCTCGACAAGGCGAGCGATGGAACTCGCTATTCGGAATGGTAAGCAGTATGTCCAAGCTCAGACGCGCGATTCGCGGTTTCACTCTCATCGAGTTGATGGTTGTGATGGCGATCATCTCGGTGCTGCTCGCCATTGCGTTGCCGATTTATCAGAAGTCGATCACGCGGGCGAAAGAAAGCGTGCTTCGCAACAATCTCTTTACGCTCCGAACGATGATCGACGAGTACACCATCGACAAGCAGAAAGCGCCGGAGACTCTGGATGATCTAGTCTCGGAAGGCTATCTCCGGCAGGTTCCGCAAGACCCGATGACGGGCTCCAATCAGACCTGGAAGCTCGAAATGGAAGATACGCCCATCGGCGGCAGCACCAGCACGCCCGGCATCTTCGACGTGCATAGCGGGTCCGATAAAATCGCTCTCGACGGAACCGCCTACTCGGATTGGTGATCCCACCCTGCTTGTTAAACTAATGAAGATCGCGCTGTTTTAATCGGTTGCTCCCCGATCGTCTAATGGTAGGACAGCGGCCTTTGGAGCCGTTAATCGTGGTTCGAATCCATGTCGGGGAGCCAAGTTCGCGCCGTCCTATCTCGCCAACACCTCCCACGCTTCGTTCCAGGCGATCCGCTCCTGTTCCAACCGCACGTTCAGTCCCCAGCGCTGTTGCTTGAGACCCTGGTATACGCGCTGTTCGGCAGACGTAAGCAAAGGCAGCTCCGTAGCACCGTATTGCTCCTTCTCCTCCACCCATAGATCGCGGTTCCGGAGCAATGTCGCTTCGTCCATGAGGACTGAAGCCACATTCGGCAAGCAACTGCGCGCGCCATTCAGAATGGCAAAGCCGTGCGTATCGAGATCTCCCCAATAGAAGCACTCCGCGCCAGCAAGCCACGGCGCTCGCGCGAGCGCCCGGATACCGTAGCCGAGCCCCATAAAGACCACCGAGCCGGGCCGCTCCTCGAAACAGAGACCCGTCTGCACGTTTTCGACGATATATACTTTCGAAACCGAAAGCGGCAGATTGGCGATCTGCTCAATCGGAGCCGTGATATCACCCAGTCCACCGGTCTGCTCCCGCAGCGATGTATCCAGCAGACGCAGTCTGACGGTATGTGGTGGTTGCCGCAAGCCGCATCGTTCGTAAAACGGACGCGCCCGGTCGTCTCGTTGAATCGCCCCAACCAGATCGGCCACCATCGGACTTCGAGCTTCCAGCCACTTGCTGTCCATTCCGGAAATCGGAATCTGGCGTGGATAGAGATGCGAGCGGGGATTCGCCTCGAGCCACCCCACTAGTGCTTTCAGACGAAGCATGTCCTGGTCCGAATAGCCGGCCAGCTCGTCAAAATAGCGCGGCAAGCGCGCAGCCGTCGTGGGCCAGCGCGAGACCCAGTGTTGATAGCGCGACAACGCGCGTTCCCAGCGTTGCTCTTCTCCAATCCAGGAAGCGACGCTGTTGGCGTCGTCCAAGGCGAGTTTCTCGGGCAAGCTATGCAGCCCCAAATTCCGCCAGCGCCGATCACACCAGACAACCTGCCCGGCTGCCTGCCACTTCCGCCACGCCGCAACCCAATCGCGCACTGCGTCGAGTTGTAATCGCGCTTCTGCTTCGGTGGGAGCCCCCAGAGGCGTGATCAATGGCCAAGTACCGCCTCCTGTCAACCACTCACGATGCTGATTTTTGTACCTCCGGGCGAGCGCCGCTCTGACGTCTTCAGGAAAGCGCAGCACTGATCTCGTCATGCGTCCGTTCGGGAAGTTTCAGGCGCTGCGGCTCCAGGTCATACTCGATCATCAAAACGCTCGATTGCCGGCGCTCCGTGATATCGACGAAGCAGGCGCCTCCAATAAACGGCTCCAAGGTCATGACCGACTTCAGCGGCGTGGCCACGATCATTTGAAATCCGAACTTCTCGAAGATTTTCATCACGAGCGCGGTGAATTCGTTATCGGCTTTATCAAACGCCTCGTCCAGCACGACCGGCGCGTAACGTGGAAGGCCATCTTCATCGCCGCCCAACTGATAGCGCAAGGCCGCAGCCAGACATGTTGTCGCGAGCTTTTGCCGCTGCCCTCCCGACTTCGCCGCACCGCCGCGATAGACCTCCACCTGCTGTCCTTCGATGTCGAGTTCGCGGCCGATGAACTCCACGTGCTGGCGGACGTCGAGCACCAGCGCACGCCAGCGGCGGTGATTGCTTTCCTGGCTCGCCAGGCGCTCGACAATGCCCCGCAGGATTAGAAAGCGCTCTTCGGCCGGTTCGCGTTCGTCTGTCCAGGCGTGACTGAGGACCTGCTGGATCTCCAGCTTGAAGTCGCGAACTTCGTCCAGATTGCGATCGCTGGCCTCGATTTGCAGATACGTCCCGGAGCCGAACTCCGCCTGGCGCAAACTTTGATTGACCAACTCCAAACGATCAAAAATCGTTTTTCGCGCTTGCGAAATATGAGTGGAGAGGGCGGCCAGATTTTGATAGCTCTGATTGCGCAGCAGATCGAAAAACCTGTGCTCGTAATCCGGCAGCCGGTCGGTTTCCAGACGTTTCAGCTTGGCCAAATAGTCCGGCGCGGAAGCAAGATTATTATCGAGATCGCCTGCTTCCATCGGCCAGCGGCGCTTAAATTCGGCGAAGTGATTTTCAATGGAGTGCGTCAGTTTATGCCGCGTATCCGCTTGTGTCTTTTGCTCGTCAGTTAGCCTGCGATCTACTTCGTGGGCCAGTGAATCGAGATTGTCCAGCGTGATCGGTTGCTGAAACCGGTCGAAATACTTTGGAAGCTCCGCGCTTTGCAGTTCCGTAACTAGCGCATTGTGAACCAGCTCGCTAACCACGCCCAACCGGGTACGGAGTTCGCGCATCTGTCTCGAAATCGCCTCAGACTCGCCTTTGATTTCGATGAGAGACTGTTCGGCCTTATCAAGCGCTTTTTTCTGCGCCTTCAGGCGCCGGTCGAGCTCCCGGAGAACCGTGTTGCCCTGTTCAAGATCGCGCAGCATCCGATCGATGGCCCCGATGCGATCCGCCAGTGGAGCGATGTCGATCTCCTGCCATTGAATATTGCTGAGCGTCTGACAGGCTAACAGGCGGTGACTGCGCTGTTCGTCTGATTGCCGCAGCTCGCGGAGGTTGCGATTGCACTCTTCCAAGGCGCGCGCGGCCTCTATCGCTCTTTGTTCAAAGAGCGCGAGCTTAGCCCGATTGTCAAAGCCCAGCACCCACCGGCTACGATCGTTCAAATCGAACCGGTCGTCTTTTTCATGCCGGTCCTTGCCATGGCGGATTTGTCCCTCGCGTGTCAGCGCCCTTTCTGCATTGCGGAACGCCTGCATGGATTCAACACAGGCATAGTCGAAGCGGTGCATCAACGTGCTGTGCAAGTAACTCGAAAACGGACCATCCTTAATCTGCAGCTTGTGAATCAGCGCATTCGGTTGCGTGCGCCGCGGCAGCAGGGACTGTTCGCGGGCCACACGATTGTACGCGAGCCTATCTCCGAGAGATGCGCGATTCACCAGGTCGGACACCGCCGAATAATACCGTTCCTCGACGAGTAGCGAAAGGGCAAATCCGCGCAGCAGGCGTTCCACCGCGCCGCGCCACGCTTCTTCGCGTGGCAGCACCTCAATCAACTCCGCGGTGAAGGGCAGCGCAGTTTCGGCAATGCCCAGTTCTCCGGCAAGCCGCGCACGCAACTGCAGCATTCGCGCGGGCACGTTTGAGGACTGCCGGCGAAGCGACTCCACTTCTTCCTTTGCCTCGGCGAAGTCTTTCTGCAATTTGGCAAGTTGAGTCGAAAGAACTGCGTGTTTCTCGCGAGATTCCTCCTGCCACTCCGGCCAGGCTTCCACCTCGCGCGCGGCGGCCGTTGTCATTCCGGCGAATTCGGAAGGCGTCGCAGGCAGAGGCCAGACAAGCTTGCGGCAGGCGGCCTGTACTTCTCCCCGCTTGCGCAAGCGTCCCTCCTGCAATTCTTCGGTTCGCTGTCTCTCTTTCTGCAGATCTTCTATTTGTTGGCCGCCCGCCGCCCGGTGCTGGCGCTGCAAATCGTCCAGCGACGCACGCTCATTCTCGAGCGTTGCCTGTCTCCGCTGTTCCTCGGCTTTCTTCTCAGCGGCCTCGGCGTCAAGCTCGACCAATCGTTTCTGGATCAGCGCCAGCCGGAGTGTTTGCTTGTAAGTATCGAGTCCGCCGCGCAGCTCCTGCAGCTTGCGCTCTTCGGCCAGCACCGATTGCAGTTCCTGATGCTCCTTACGAGCGTTCCCCAGGATCTGGACCTGTTCGCGCGCCGTGACCACCGCCTGATGCGCGGCATCGAGTTCCGCAAATTCGGCCGCCAGCCGGTCCGCTGCCTCGAATGTCTCCGGCACATCGAGCATGAAATCGCGGAGGAACGTGTTCAGATCGCCCAGGTTCTTCGCGGATTGCGTCTTATGCAGCAGCTTCAACGCGAGTTCGGTATCGATGCCGAGCTTGCGGCGAAAGCGCTCCGCGTACGGAGAAAAATCCTCGCGGGCAAACGCCTCCGGAAACTTCAGCTTGAGCCGGCGGACATCAAGCTGGAAATCGCTCAGCTCCCGCAGATCGAATTCGCGGTCGAAAATCAAGAAATAGCGGCGCAGATCCTCCCGGCTATTCGACTTGCCGCGAATCCAGAAAAGCTGCACCAGTACAACCGTTTCTCCCGCGGAACTGCGGTAGGTGAGGGCCAGCGCGGACCAGGTCGTGCCGGTACGCAGATACTGAGTTGCGATCAGACCCGAATCACCCTCCTGCTGCTCGGCCCAGGCGCCGCGGACATAGCTCACCAGACTGCGGTCGCAGCCACGGCGTTCCCCTTCGCGCGCGGCGGCATTGAAATCCACCCACTTGGGCGGCACAAGTAGCGCGGAAATGGCATCCAGCAGAGTTGTCTTTCCAGTGCCGGAGCGGCCGACGAACAGAAATCCACGCCCGGCAATGGGGATATCGTGAACGCCGGAGAACGTGCCCCAGTTAAAAACCTGAAGTTTGGAAATTCGGAACTGCCCGGCGCTTGTCATGCTTCCATCTCATTTTCCTGCGGCTCGCTGGATAAGACAGGAAGCGTCTCGCCAGCCGCCATCCGCTGGTAAAGCTGGTGCAAAGCCACAATCTCTTCGGCGGAAAACAACAACTTGAGCGTCGGCGAAATTTCGAAACGATCCTCGGTGGAGCGAATCTTTTGCAGGATACTATGCTTCTTGATTTTTTCGACGGACGCCTGCATCCGGCGGTTAAAGCCGGCGCGGTCGGTGTTGGCCGCGCGTTCGTATACCGAAAGATACTGGGTTATCTCGTCCATCGAAACCACTGCCCGCTGCCCTTGTGTATCGGCTTCGGTCAAGCGCTGCCGCAGAAACAGCAGCAGGACGGAATCGATAAAGGTGAGTTGCGCTGAACGCAGCAGAACCGGTGCATCCAGGTCACCCACCTCGGCCCGCCGCGTAAATGCAACCTGAAGATCGCGGTCGATCACGAGTTCGAGAAACAGTTCGCACAAGCGCGCGCGAATCACCGGCTCATCGCGGAGCAGAGCCGGCCAGAGCTTTGAGTGGCGCCGCCCGTCCAGAGAGGGCCCGGCCAGCAGTTGCGCCAGTACCCGGCGCGTATCGAGCGGCAGTTCGCCGCTATCGCCCGGGAAAAGCTCGGCGCTTGCTATTTCGTTCTCAGGCAAGTTCATGAATTCGCTCGCTCAAAAAATAGATGGCCGGGATTCTGGCTTTACGAAGGTGGTTGTCGCTGCCCTGCCATTCCACAATTTCCTGATAACCCGCCTGGACGCCATGCCGGCTGCCCAGCGCTAAATAGCCCACCACGCTGCCGAGCCCTTGCGCAGCGGGGAAGTAATCGAGCACTTCCGCGATCGAGGCCTTTGCTTGCTCGTGTAAAACCGCCCGGATATTTGCTTTTAACCCGCGGAAATCGATTTCCGATTGTCCTACTAATTCGGCAACAGACTCCAAATCGATCGCCGGAGTTTCGGCATCGCGCATCGCGCCCGCGGAGGCCGCGAGTGAAGGATCGTACAGCGACCATTGCGAAAGCGAGCTTAGCCGGCTGCTCGTCAACGGAAGATTATAGGCCAGCGTTTCGGTCACGCGGATCTCATCCTTGAGCGCCAGCGCGGACCGTTGCGCCTCTTTCAGTACTTGATTAACACGGCGTTGTTCCAGATATTGCCGGCTTTGCACAAAACTTCGCAAGCTGCTGGCAAAATGTTGCAGCGCTTCATGTACAGTACCGCCTTCGGTCAGCAGCGTGCGCGTCAGCATTAGCAGAAAACGGCGCTCCTTGGTCTGTAACTGGCCTGCAAACCCGCGCGACAGGACTTGTTCGAGAGCCTGTTCGAGCGTGGCGCTCTGTTCCGGATCAGTCAAGAGGCGCCAAAATGCCGAGAATGTGCGGCCGGCTTCGCTCTCCGCAATCACATCGACTCCGGCGAACAGCCGTTCCAGAACTTCGCCGCGATTAGCGTCGTCGTCCAGGAGCCGCTCCCGAAGCTCGCGGTTCAAACGCTCGAAATCGTCCCGAACCCGGCGGAAATCTCCGGCGAGACTGTCGGCCAGAGCAATTGCATCGCGAATGCGTTCCAGTGCTTGCGCCTCGCTCAGCGCCTCAACGCGTCCGCTCTGAACTTTTTCGATCTCCCGGTCCAGGCGTTCGCGTTCGGCAAGCAGAGCTGCGATCGCGATTCCGGGTTCGTGTCCGTTTCCTCCGCGAGCTTGACCAGTTGCTGAATCACAATCGCCAGCCGGCTCTCGGTCGCGGCCGAGCGCGGCTCTGCGAGCCCAGTAATGAATCGAATCGCGCTGGCTGCCGCCGCGGAGAGTTCATACTCCTCTTCCGCCGCTCCCGCCGGGAAGCGGCGCTCCAGATAGCCCTCCCGAAGCCACTCTGCAATGTAAACTGCCGACGGCTGCGGGAAATCTTCGCCTCGGACCCGTAGCTCTTCTACATCGCGCGCGATTCGCTCCTGAAATACGGAGGCCGGAAGCCGGTGCTCACCTTCCAGCAGATGCGTTTGCAGCAGACCAATGATGACCGGAGCGTGACGCGAGGCAAGCAGCCTCCAAACCGGGCCCTCTCGAAGGTGCCGGTAAGCGGCGATGTATCGGTCCGCGATCATTCGAAGTGATCAGCTCCGTAAACCGTCGAACGCCTGTTCGATTTCGGCTTTGGCTTCGGCGGACGGCGGAATAAACGGCAAGCGTGGCGGCCCGCCGTAATAGCCGTTCAGGTCCATTGCATACTTCAAGCCTGGAATTCCGTATTTGCTGGCGATCATGCGGCCGGGCGGAGTGATACGGGTCTGCCAGTCCTTCCCGGCATCGAACTCGCGCGTGCGGAACGCTTCCCAGATGGTGACGCAGGCATAGGGCAGGGCATTGGCAATCGCGAGAATCGCGCCGGTGGCTCCGAGCTGAAAGGCATCCCAGAAGCTGACGCCTGCTCCCGACATCACTTGGAAGGTTGGTTTCACCGCGCGCACGGTCTGGCCAAGTTTTTCCAAATCGCCCGAGCTGTCTTTCATTCCGACGATGTTCGGGTGATGCGACAATTCCGCGATGGTATCGACCGGCAGATGATAACCGGTGACCTGCGGGATGTTGTAGATCAGCACGGGGATTTTCGACCGGTCCGCCACCGCGCGGAAGAACAGAGCTTGCGTGTCAGGACGGTGCATCTGGTTGCGATAGTAAAACGGCGTGAGCACGAGAGCGGCGTGAAAACCGATTTTCGCCGCGCGATCAGCCATGCGAACCGTCTCATGAACGCTCTCCGCGCCGACACCAGCGATTAGTACCTTGCCATCCGCGCTCGCTTCGCGTACCCATTCCATTTCCTGCAGGCGTTCGTCGGCGCTCAGCAGGGGCGTTTCGCCCGTCGAGCCGCAAACGACGTAACCGCCCAAAGCAATGTGGTTCAGTTTTTCGATGTTATGGAAAACCTTGGCTTTGTAGAGATTGCCTTCATGATCGAAACAACTGGTGAGCGCGGGAAAGATTCCTTGAAATTTCATATCCAAAATAGAAAGGGCCTGCCAGCACTATCGTACCGGCAGGCCCTTTCGGCAGTTGAAAGATATTAGCTGGCTACGAACGTGATGACGAGTGTGTACAGGGCGAGTGATTCGATCAGCACCAAGCCTAGAATCAGCGCGACTCGGATGGCTGCAATCGCTCCTGGATTACGCGCCATGGCTTCCGCTGCGGACGCAGTAGCTCGTCCCTGTCCGAGACCGCAAAGGCCGGATGCGATGCCCATCGCAATATAGGCTGCCGCCAAGCGGTTCACCTCGGAAGGCGAATGGACGGGCGCCGGCCCTCCTTGTGCAAATACGGGGCTCGCCAGTGCCAGCAAGGTAATGGCGAGGAAAATCAGTTTCTGCTTCATTGTTTCTCCTAATAAAGTTGCTCCCAGGAGGTGGTTCGACACCGTGCGTTGGGACGCCGGGCGCTCACACTGGAAGCAGGATAAAGCCTAATGCTCGTGCGAAATGGCCCCGCCGACGTAAACCATTGCAAGCAACATAAATATATATGCCTGCAGGAAGGAAACGAACATGTGCAGGCCTAAGAAGACGGCCGGAATAACGATTTTGGTCAGCGCAATGAAGGTTAAATAGACCTGTTCGCCCGCGAACATGTTGGCGTAAAGACGGACGGTGAGCGAGAGCGGGCGCGCCAGATGACTGATGATCTCGATGGGCAGCATGAGCCAGGCTAAAGCGAGCATGGGTCCCAGGAACTGCTTGATGTAGCCGGGGCCGTGCTCTCGCACGCCGGTGTAGTGGTAGAAAAGGAATGTCGTGACAGCCAAGCCCAGCGGAACCATGGGATACATGGTGGGCGAATCGAACCCAGGAATCAGCCCGATCAGGTTCATAAAGAGGATGAACAGGAAGATGGTCCCGAAATATGCGGTGTATTTCGGGCCGCCATGGCCGGCAATTTCTTCCGCCGACGAACGGATGAACTCGTAAGTCAGTTCGAGCACGTGTTGGGTCTTGCCGGGCCGGTCCACCGAGAAACGGCGGCGCATCAGGCCGAAGAACACCAGCATGAACACGAAAATGAGAATTTCGCAGACCAGCCAGTCGGTCCAGGGATTCTTCGGGTCCGCAGCGGGAAAGTGGATGGCGTTGAGCAGGCCGTCAGCCGGGCCAGCGAGATACCGGTTGAACAGGGCAGTGATCCAGAGTTCGTGTACCATTCAGTTCGAGGGCTGCCTTCCGCGCAGGCTTTGAATTAATTCGACAATGATCGACGTCAGGACAGCCGCAGTGCTGCTAAACAGTCCCAGAACCACCGGCAAAGGGTTGACGTCTAGAGCTTTTACTGTAGCATAGCCGATCAAAAACAAGATCAGATAGCGGCCGATGAAAGTGCCAGCCTGCCAGGGCTTCTTTTGCCGGTCGCCGGGCTCGATCGACCGCGATAACCAGTTGAACAGCCACAAATTACCAAACGAACCCAAAGCCCCGATGGCAAACCCGACGGCCGGGCGTGGACCCTGGACCGCAAAATACGAAACGAACCCAAGTACGCCGTAGAAGGCCGTAAGCCAGTAGAGGAGCCGTAGCGAAACGGCAAGACCTTGAATACTCATTGCTTTTCGCGAGTCAGTTCCCGAAAGATCTGGATGAGACCAGCCGCCATACCTAATAGGATGCCTAACGCCCGGAGGAGCGGGACGTGAAGCCAGTGATCGGCGGCGGCTCCCAGGATGTAACCGGCCGCAACTGAGGCCGGAAGGGTCAGGGCCAGGGACAAGTATTTGCCTAGCCAAGCCAATGGGTTATCCGGCTTGCGAGGCATTTTGCGATTCGAACCCAATTGGGATGGAAGCCACGCGAAAACCGCTCCCTGGCGGTCGCGGCTCTGTTCGGAGAGTAACGCGGGTATGTGGGCGATGTGGGCGGAAGGGTTTGCAGGTTGTTGACGGGATTGGGGCAAAATTATGTGGGGAGTGTGGCATGACTCAGGCGTCGGGGTCGAAGCCGGACCAGCGAGAGACGCCGGGCATATCGAGGCCGAACTGATCGAGCAGTCGGCCGACGATCTGGCAGACCATGTCGTCGATGTTCTTGTGCAGAGTGTAAAAGGCCGGGACGGGTGGGGAGATGACGGCGCCCATTCGGGTCAGGGCCAGCATGTTCTCCAGGTGGATTTCGCTGAACGGGCTCTCGCGGGTCAGCAGCACCAGCTTTCGCCTTTCTTTCAGTGTGACGTCCGCGGCGCGGCAGATGAGCGTGTCGCTGTAGCCGATTCGGATAGCCGAGAGGGTCTTCATGCTGCACGGAGCGATGATCATGCCGTCCGTTTTGAACGATCCGCTCGAAATCGGGGCGGACTGATTGTGTTCGTGATGGACAAACGAAGCCAACTGCTCGACTTGTGGGAGCGTGTAGTCAGTCTCATGCCGGATGGTGGTGCGGGACCAGCGGCTGACTACCAGGTGCGTTTCGACGCCCAGCGCTTTCAGCGACTCGAGGGCGCGGATTCCGAAGATGGCTCCAGAGGCTCCGGTAATGGCAACGACGAGTCTCATACGCCGCCCGGGTGCGAGACTTGGGAGAGCAGTTCTTCGACTGCGCGGTCGAGTTGGTGATCCTTGCCATGCAGGCACTCGCCCGGCAAGCGCTCGACCGGAATGTCGACCGGCCGGGGATGCATTTCCATGTTTTCGCCGTTGTGGTCCTGGACGCGGATCATTGGGATGCGAAGCAGCGTGCCATCGATGAGTTGTGTGCCGCCGGTGTAAATAATCCAGCCCGCCGTGGGCTCGCCGACCACTTTGCCGAGTTTCAGCGCGCGATATCCTTCGGTGAAGTCTTCCGCGTCCGAAAGCGAATCCTGGTTGGTGACAAGAATAGTCGGAAGGCCGAGAGAGCGCTGTCCCAGGAACGGGCGAGCCGGGGCGGCGCTGCCGCCGCGAGGCGTCATAGTCAGGTAGTTCTTCCGCGTAAACACGTCCAACGCATACTCATTCACGAACCCGCCATAATTATCGCGAAGATCGATGACCACGCCCTGTTTGGTCTGGTTCTGTACATCGAGATCGATATAAAGCTGGGTTAGGGATTGCTGAGACATGTCGGCGAGATGCACATAGCCGAGCTTGCCTCCGCTGATGCGCTCCACGTACGCGCGGTTCGCCTCCACCCAGGAGCGGTACAGCAAGCCAGCCTCTGTAGTATCCTGCACAGGGCGGACAATTGCATCCCGTTTATGGGCCGGGTTCGCAGCATCGCCAATCTGCAGCACAACGCGGCGATCGACCTTGTTCTCCAGCAAATGATCGAGGTTTGTGCGCGGACCTACGAGTTCGCCATCGACGGCCAACAGGATCTCGCCGGCCTTGATGCTGCCTTCCAGGGCGGCGGGCCCGAGCGGAATCACTTCTCGGATCACGAGTCCTTTGCCAGCTTCGTACGGCTCGCGCTCAAAGCGAAGGCCCAAACGGCCAACCGGGGTGGGCATTGGCGAAAACGGGGTCGCATTTTGCGGCGTGGGGCGGGGCCCGCTAACGCCGGAATGCGATGAGTTGAGTTCGCCGATCATGAGGCTCATGACACGGCGCATCTCGTCCGGGGTCCGGCTACCTTCGATATAGGGTGTATACGTGTCGCGAAGCTGCGACCAGTCGTGCCCGTTGAACTTGGGGTCGTAGAAATGGTTGTTAAGTATGTCCCAACCCTGCTCGAAGGCGGCCATTTTCTCGGCATCGAAATCGACGTCGAGCGAAGCAGTAACGGCGATTGTTTTCGGTGTGTGAGTGTCGAGCGGAATTGAGACGACATGCCCAGCATCCAGGAAGTAAATCGATTTCGAATCGGGCGTGAACTGGTAATGGCTCTTGGGAGTCGATGTTGAAGTGAGCTGATGGACGGAGGGCGGGGTAGTGGCCAATTCATCGAGCGGGTAGCTGTAGAGATTGGTCTGTGTTCCAGTGATTGCCGCGAAGACGAGTTGCTTCCCGTCGGGACTGATGATGGGGTGTTCGACGGTGTAGCCGAGCGGCATCAGTGTGAGCCGGTCGCGGATACCCGCAAAATCGATGCGCACGGGTTCCGTCTTGCTGGCCGGGGCGGGCGTCTCATTCTTCGCGGGACTCTTCGCGGCAGTTGTTTCAGCCGGTTTGGCCGGCGTGTTCTCCGGTGGATTGGTTTTGAAGAGGTCGCGGAATTGATCTTCGCGGAACTTAGGCAGGTGCGGAATGAGATCGACCCGCGCCATGTGCGATTGTTCGCTGCGCTGGGCGGTATCGAACAGGAGATACTTGCCGTCGGGCGACCAGGCGATCTGACTGGCGGTTTCGCCATTCGCTAAAAAGCTCACCGGCTGGCTTGCGCCTCCAGCCGCAGGGACCACGTTGACGTTGCGGAAGGATTTAGCGCCCATACTGGCATAGGCTAGAAATTTATTGTCCGGCGACCAGGCCAGCGCTGGCTGCCCGAGCAGGCCGATAAAGCCCGTCGCCAACGCCCGATCCTTATTATTAGCGAGCTCCAGGACGCGCAGTTCCTGTTCGCCGCGCACAAAGGCCAGCAGCTTGCCATCCGGTGAGAAACGCGGCGCTTCGTCATCCTGATTTGTATTCGTCAATTGGCGTTCGGAGTTCTTGACGAGATCGTATTCAAAGAGCTGCTCGTGGCCGTTACGCAGCGAGACATACACAACCTGCTTGCTGTCAGGGGACCATTGCAGACCCGTTTCGGGGGCCGGTGTGCGGGTCAGACGGATGGCTTCGCCGCCATCCGCAGCCGATGCGGCGAATACGTCTCCATGCGCGATGACAGCCACTTTTTTTCCGTCGGGTGAAAGAGCGAGATCTGTAAACGAAGTGACCTGCTGGTGGGTAACGGCCGGAGTCGAGGTGGAACCGTGGAGCACGATCGGGACCTTGGCGGTTTTTCCCGTCTTAGTGTCGAGCGTCCAGATGGCGAGGTCCCGTTCGAAGACAATTTCGCGGCCGTCGTAGCTGATCGATGGCCAGAGCAGGCGGCCGTCAGTAAAACGGGTGAGCTGCCGAAGGGGTGAATTGTCGAGAGATTGACGGAAGATATTTTCGGCGCCGGTGCGGTCCGACGTATAGAAGAGCGCGCGGCCATCGTCGGACCACATAGGCCAGCCCTGTTTGGCATCTTCGGTGACGACACGTTTATAAGGGCCGCCTTCAGCGATGCCTTTGATCCAGATCTCCGCCTCGTCTATATGGGCGTGGCCGTGCCGCCACCATTGAGCCGAGCTCATTCCTTTGGCGACGAAAGCGAGCTGTGTGCCGTCGGGAGACGGGGCTCCGCGAAATTCGTTATAGAAGCGTTCACGCGTGACTTCGAGCGGGGTCCCGCCATCGACGCTTACGCGGAAGATGTCATTCGAGAAACCGATGTCATTTACGGACGAGCTGAAATAGAGCCACTTACCGTCGCGCGACCACCCATCGAGCAGATCGAGCGTATCGCTGTAAGTGAGGCGCGCGAGTTGTCCGGTAGCGAGTGTGAGGACATAGATATCGCCATTGCCGGTGCGCGTGGAAGTGAAGGCGAGCTGCGTGCCATCGGGCGAATAGAGAGGACGGGATTCGGTGGCGGGATGAGAGACAAGCAGACGCGCTACGCCGCCTTTGGCGGGCACAGTCCAGATATCGCCGCCGGAGACAAAGGCGATTTCAGAGTGATCCGGTGAAAGGGCGGGATCGCTGAATGAGGGCGTGGGCGTGATGGAGGCGGCGAGGAGGGCGGCAATGGGGAAAAGCATGAAAGACGAGGGTAGCAAAAAAGCCGGCCAGGGGACCGGCTGCAGGCGGGGGGCGCCGGCTCACTTGACAGGGGTGACTCATATCGTTAATAATTATCGATAATATGCTACGAGCTTGGCTGGCGGCTTTATTGGCTGCGCGCCTCTGTGTCGCGGCGCCACCTTTGTTCGAGACAACCGACCTGTTCGTTCAAGGCGAGGAGGGGGTTCACACGTATCGCATTCCGGCTCTTGTCCAGACTAAGCGCGGGAGACTGATCGCCATTGTGGATGCGCGCCGAGGCAGCGCGAGCGATTTGCCGGCGCGTATTGCACTCGTGATGCGCAGGAGCTTCAATAGCGGGCGCACCTGGACGCCGCCGCGGACGATCGTTCAACCGGCGGAAGGCGGTGTAGGGGATGCCTCCTTGCTATTGGAACGCGAGACGGGCCGGGTCTGGTGTTTCTTCTCGTATGGCCCGCCGGGAATCGGATTCAGAACGGCGCACGCGGGAGCGCGGACGGGGCCTACGACGTTCCAAATTCATGCAATGCACAGCGATGACGATGGGCAAACCTGGTCGGCGCCGCAGGATCTGAGTCCACAAATCAAAGATCCGGGGTGGGAGGCAGCTTTTGTCACTTCGGGAACGCATATGGAAACAAGCAAAGGCCGGTTTTTGCTGCCGCTGGTGGTGCGCTATCCGGGAAATATCGTTTCCGCGCGCAACGCCTACAGCGACGATCGCGGCAAAACCTGGCACGTTGGACAGCCGCTTGGCGCGGGCACAGACGAGAGCCATGCGGTCGAGTTGAAGGACGGAACGATCTTACAGAATTTCCGTGATAGCCAGACTCGATTGGTAGGGCTATCGAAAGATGGCGGCATTACGGTCGATAATCTGCATCCGGATCCGGTGCTCATCGAGCCGGGGTGCAATGCGGGACTCGCGCGCGATACGCGTGCCGGAAAAGACGTTCTGATCTTCACGAATCCCGCCAGCCACGTGCGCGAGAGAATGACCGTCCGGCTGAGCTCCGATAACGGCCACACATGGCCGCAGAGCCGAATCCTGTGGGCAGGTAAGGCCGCCTATTCCAGCACCATTGCTCTTGGCGATGGGACGATTGCCGTTTTGTACGAGCGAGGCATTGCGCGCTCGACCGAAAGAATCACATTTGCCCGCTTCAATTTGGAGTGGGTTAGTCAGGAAACAGATACGCACTAGTCCCCTCCCTTACGGTCGGGGTTCTGTTCGCGTATGCAGCTAAGTACTGTTAAGGAGTACTCAATGCGGCTAATTACATTCGTCGCGCTGATTTCATTGATAGCCGGCCCCGTTGCCTTGGCGCAAAATTCAACCGGAGGTATTGGCGGCATAGTGCACGATCCGACCGGCGCCAGTATACCGGATGCCAGTGTCAAAGTAACTAATCAGGAGACTGGCTTTTCACGCCAAGCCGAGACAAACAATCTGGGAGAATTCAGCTTTTCTGCGCTACCGGTGGGGACCTACTCGGTGGATGTCGAGAAGACCGGCTTCCGGCACGGGGTCCAGAAGGATATCAAACTTGACATTTTGCAGATCCGCAAACTCGCGTTCACCATGGAACTGGGGACGGCTTCGCAAACAGTTTCGGTGAGCACCGCAGCGCCTCTGCTGGATACGCAGACGACGGAAACAGGGCAGATTATCACTGGCGAGCAGGTGGCCAAGCTGCCGCTGAACGTTCGTCAATTTATGCAACTCGCCTATCTGGCTCCCATGACGGTGCCTGCCACGAGCGATTTCAACAGCACGGAGATTAATCGAGGAACGTCTGTGCCGGCGGGCGCGGGAGCGCGGCCGGAAGATAACAACTATCAGATTGACGGGCTGGACAATCGCGAGGATGGGCGAAACAGCTTTGCCGTGAGCCCGCCGGTCGATTCGATTGCTGAGTTTCGCGTGCAGACGGGAAATGCGTCGGCCGAATTCGGACGCGGGGGTGCGATTGTTATCAATGTTGCGACCAAATCAGGCACCAATGACTTCCACGGTTCTCTGTACGAGTTTCTGCGGAATGACAAGCTCGATGCGCGGCCGTTTTTTTCGGCCGCGAAGAGTCCGTTGAAGCGAAACCAGTTTGGCGCGGCGTTGGGAGGGCCGATCAAGAAAGATAAGTTGTTCTTCTTTGCAAATTACGAAGGATATCGAGACGCGGCCACGGGAAATCCGCCGGTGGGACAGGTATTTACGGCGGCGCAGCGTAGCGGTATCTTCAGCTCGAAGATTGCGGATCCGCTGGCGAACGGAGCGCAGTTTCCGAATAATACGATTCCGGCGAGCAGAATCAGCCCCATTTCGCAGTACATTCTAAAACTTGTACCACAACCCGACAATCCGGGAAACACGGCCCGGAACTTTATTTACAATGCGGTGCCCTCCGGACATACAGTTCGCGACGACGGCGTCGGCCGTGTCGATTACAATCTCAGCGACAAAGACACACTCTACGCCCGTTATCTGATCAACAACGAGCAAGCGGCGACTCCGCCAGGGCTTCCGGCTCCGGCCAACTCGGGCGGCACGAGCTTATTTCTGCGGGCGCAAAACGCGGGCATCAACTGGAACCATATTTTCAGTCCAAACCTTCTGAATACATTCAGCCTGGGATATGACCGCTATACCAATCTGTTGGCGACGCTGAATTCATATTCGAACAATCAGATCACCCCTTCCGGAATTACGGGTACGCTGGCAGATACCGATCCGCTGTTTTGGGCGGCGCCATCGATCTCGATTCCGGGCTATCTGATGCCGTCCGAAGCAACGCCGAGCTTTCGAACGAACAACAATTATCAGTTGTTGGAAGGCGTGGTATGGAACACGGGGCGGCACACGCTGAAGTTCGGCATCGATGCGCGCGATATCCGCGAATACATGTTCTACACGGGCGGCAATGGCGGCACAAGTTTTGCGAATGCCTATACCGGCAATAATGTAGCCGATTTTCTCCTCGGCTATGCTTCGAGCGTAAATAAGACCGCTCGCGCCACGGACTGGAACTCGCGCGTTCCGTATGTGGGGGCGTACGTACAAGACGACTGGAAGGTTACTCCCAGGCTCACGTTGAATCTCGGGTTGCGATATGAAGTGGAAGGCGCTCTCCGGCAAGCGGGGGACAATTGGGTCGATTGGAATACGTCCGCCGGCGCCATGCTGCTATCAAGCTCGATAAGGAACCGGCAGTTTATTCAGAACTTTTACAGTACGGTCCGCCCAGACATCAAAGTGCAGTTCGTGAATGAGAGCACGCCGTACAACACAGATATGAATAACTTCGGTCCGCGTGTTGGATTCGCTTACCAGTTGGCGAAGGACTGGGCGATCCGGTCCGCATATGGGCTCTATTATGCGGCTCCGCCGATTCAATCGCTCGCCTCCTCGAACGATTTTGCGCCGAATACGCTTCGCCCCGTCTGGACCGCGGATCCGAAAAGGCCTAATCTCAGCTACAATCCCGAAGGCACGCTTTCTCCCGAGCAGGCGCTAGCGACGGCTCCTTTGACCATTTTCCCGTTTATCTCGCGCAACTTCCCGTACGGGCAAGTTCATCAATGGAACTTCGATATCCAGCGTCAGTTGACATCAACTCTGGTGTTGGATGTTTCCTATCAGGGCACCGCGGGCGTGCGCCTGTTGTTATTCGATAACATCGACGCGCGGCCTCCAGGGCCCGGGAATGTCCAACAACTACTCCCTTATCCGCAGTTCGCACGGATTCAGAACTTCGACATTACCGGGCATTCTTCGTTTGAGGGTGGGTCCATTAAACTGGAGCAGAGGACCTGGAGCGGGCTGTCGTATCTGATTTCGTACACTTATTCAAAATCAATCGACAACGGCTCCCAATTCATCGAGAACCGCGCCTGGACGAACCCGCTGGATAAGCACGACGGCAAAGGCCCATCCGATTTCAACGTACCGCAGCGATTCACGGCGGCTTATCAATATACGCTTCCGTTCGGCCGCGGGCAAAAGTTTTTGAGCAACGCGAGCGGATGGGAAGATCGACTGGTTTCCGGCTGGGGCATTCGCGGCATTGTCACGTTGCAAAGCGGCCTGCCACTATCGCCGAGTATGAATCTCTCGCGAATTGGAACCTGTGCCACCGCGTGTACAGCGCGGCCGGACCGCATCGGCAATGGTAACCTGCCCGCGGACGAGCGAAGCATTGACCGCTACTTCGATGTGACTGCGTTTCAATTGCTGCCGAGTGGAGGGGCGGCCGGACGGGTCGGCGATGCGGGACGCAACATACTCATTCCGCCGGGTGTTAATAACTTCGACATAGGAGCCTTCAAAAACACGCCGATTACGGAACGCCAATCGCTGGAATTCCGTGGGGAAATGTTCAATGCTTTGAACCACACGCAGTTTGGGGCTCCGAGCGCGAATCTGGAATCTCCTGCATTTGGAACGATCACAACGACGAATCCGCCCCGCATCATGCAGATCTCGCTTCGATACGCGTTTTGATCACTCCGGGCGCAGGCACGGGATTGTATGGCAGATAAACTAGGGCGCCTGCGGCGGCCGGTGCGGCTGGATCCGCTGGCGACGCAGACTTTCGACATCATCAAGGATGCGATTTTTCAAGGGCGTTTGCTCCCAGGCCAGGCCTTGCGCGAGATGCAGCTTGCGAAAAGCTTCAGCGTGAGTCAGGCAACCGTGCGCGAGGCGCTGGCGCAACTGGAGCAAACCGGCTTGGTGGTCCGTTCGGCAACCAGGCGGATCACGGTGACCAGCTTTAGCCGCGAGGAGATCCGGGATCGGCTCGCGATGCGGCTTGTTCTGGAAGAGATGGCCGCGGTGAAGGCAGGCGAGAAGTTGAATGAGGAGGAACTTGCCGAGCTATGGGAGCTTGCACGTTCCATTTCCGAGCTGGTGCGAGGGAAGGATCATTTTGCCGTGACGCAAGCCGACGTGCAGTTTCATCGAACGGTTTGGATGGCTTCGGGAAGCGCGGTTTTGGAGAAGACTTTGACACAGCTTACGACGCCATTGTTCGCATTCCTGAGTGTTCTGCACAAGAAGGGTATGGTGGATCTTCGCAACGCCAAACCGCACGAGCCCATTGTGGAAGCGCTTGAAACGCGCAAGGCCGCGAACATCCGGAGGGAAATTCACAAACACATCGAAGGCTCGTATCAGGAGTTTTTCGATACCGGATTGCCCAGCTTGAATGCGCTGGTTAATGGAGATGCAAAGGAGACAGTTGGTGATTAGGCTCGCTTACGGTTCCGGTTTCCGGGCCACCGGTGTATGCGGGGCGAGCCCCGCGATGGCTCGGTTTCGAGGCTTCGCGATTAGAAGGTAAAGAGGGAATTTGAATGATTCAATTTGAGGGAATTATTCCGGCTATTGTGACGCCGGTGGACGAGAACGAACATTTTCAGCCCGCGGCCTTTGAGCGATTGAGTGAACACTTGTATTCCGCGGGCGTCCACGGTTTGTATGTTTGCGGGCAGACGGGAGAGGGTCTCCAGTTATCTCCGGAAGAGCGCAAGAAGGCGGCGGAAATCGCGGTACGCAGCTCGCCCGCCGGGAAAGCAGTCATCGTGCATGTGGGCGCGGCCGCGGCGAAAGATGCGTTTGCGCTCGCACGCCATGCTTCCCGTATTGGAGCCTCCGCGATCAGCAGCCTCCCTCCGGCCCCTAATTACTCGTTTAAAGAGATTCGAGCGTATTATTCGGAGCTGGCGTCAGTATCCGACGTGCCGCTGTTGATTTACTATTTCCCCTCGCTGTCGCCCTCGCTCCGGACTACAGACCAGATTCTGGAGCTCTGCGCGATTCCGAACGTCATCGGGCTCAAATTTACGGATTCGGATTTCTTCCAGCTTTGGGCGTTCCGGCAAGCCGGACATGTTGTTTTTAACGGAAGCGATGAGATGCTGCTGGCCGGATTGATTATGGGCGCGAACGGCGGGATCGGCAGTACCTACAACCTGATTCCTGAGGCGTTCGTCAAACTCTATTCGCTGATATCGCAACAACGCTGGGAACAGGCGCGAGCTGTGCAAAACGAGATCAACCGTTTTATTGCGCCGTTGCTGCGAGCGCCTGTTCATTCCGCTATCAAGACGCTGCTGCGTTGGAAGGGCTTCGATTGTGGATATTGCATCGCGCCGCGGCGGCGATTGACAGAGACCGAGGAGAGCGAATTGCGTGAGCGCCTCGCGAATACGCAACTGGGCGAACAGTTTCTAACTGCGGTTCCCATTTCCCGATGATCGGCCGATATAAATGGTGGTTGGTTGCGCTGCTTTGGGTGGTGGCGCTGCTGAACTATCTGGACCGGCAAGTTATTTTCGCGGTGTTCCCGCTGTTACAGGCCGACTTACGCGTTTCCAGCATTCAATTGGGATTACTGGGCACGTCATTTCTCTGGGTCTATGGAATTCTGAGCCCATTCGGTGGCTATCTAGCCGACCGCTTCGGCCGGCGGCGCATCATCCTCGCGAGCCTGATCGGATGGTCGGCGATCACTTGGCTCACGGCAGGGGCATCCAGTTACCCGGAACTGCTTGGAGCGCGCGGATTGATGGGGATCAGCGAAGCCTGTTATCTACCGGCGGCGCTGGCGCTCATTGCGGACTACCACGGGCCGGGAACCCGGTCGCGCGCCATCGGTTTACATCAGAGCGGACTTTACGCGGGAATCGCTCTGGGAGGGATTGGCGGCGGTTGGATGGGCAGTCAATTCGGCTGGCGCAGCGCGTTTCTGATTCTGGGCATAATTGGCGTGGCGTACGGGGCAGTTCTTTTCTTCGGATTGAAGGAGAGTACGAGCAAGAAAGATGACCGGCCTCGTACTTCTGATGAGACGCCGTTTGCATGGTCGTGTCGTGAGCTGGTTTATTCGCGCGAATTCCTGATCGTGGTGGGAGTTAACTGCCTGGCCTCTGTCGCGTATTGGTGCGTCTATACCTGGCTGGCTCTTTATCTGTATGAGCGATTCCGAATGAGCCTGACGGTGGCAGGCTTTTCGTCGACATTTTACATTCAAGTAGCGTCGTTTGCGGGCGTTCTACTGGGCGGGTGGCTTGCGGACTCCTGGGCACAGTCCAATCCGCGCGGAAGAGCGTTGACGCAGTGCATTGGACTGGGCGCCGCGGGACCCTTTCTGTTTCTCGCGGGCACGACCGGTTCGCGCTGGACTTTGCTCCCGTGCCTGGTGTTGTTCGGACTGGGACGGGGATTCTTCGATTGCAACCTGATGCCGGTGGTGTGCCAGATTGTTTCGCCGAAGCTGCGAGCGACGGCGTATGGATTGTTGAACTTCACGTCTTGTTTGGCGGGCGGCGCCATGGCCGCTGCCGGCGGCGTTTTGAAAGATAGCATCGGCTTGGGGGGAGCGCTGCAAATCTCAGCTGCGATGCTCATGCTGGGCGCCGTGTGGTTGTGGGCTTCCCGCATTCCGCAGGTCCGCACACACGCTGCAATTGAAGCGCGAGCCTGATGGAACGTATTTCAGAACTGTTGGAGCGCCTTCGCGGCAGGCTGATCGTTTCCTGCCAAGCCCGGGAGCAGGATGCGTTTCACGGGCCAGAGAACATGGCGCGATTCGCAAGAGCAGCCGTGGAGGGCGGCGCCGCAGGAATTCGCGCGAATGGGCCGGACGATGTACGGGCCATCCGCGCTGCTGTGGACGTGCCGATCATCGGAATCCAAAAGCGCACCATGCCTGACGGGCAAACTCTGATTACCCCGAAGATGGAGGATGCAGCGCAGTTGAACGCTGCCGGGGCCGATATGGTCGCGCTGGACTGCACAGTGCGCGGGCAGAATTACGGGGCACTGGAGCGAGTGCGACGGATCAAGAGCGAGATGAAGACGCCCGTTGCCGCGGATATCGCCACTTTAGAAGAGGCCCGGGCCGCTGCTGAGGTGGGTGCTGATTTTGTTCTATCTACCATGCGCGGTTACACGGCGGAGACTGCGCATGCTACGGCATTCGATCCCGGTTTCATTGCAGAGCTTGTCCGCGCTGTGCCGGTTCCGGTAATTGCGGAAGGGCGTATCTGGACGCGTGAAGAGGCGCGCGCGGCATTTGCGGCGGGCGCATTTGCCGTGGTGATCGGGTCGGCGATAACGCGGCCGCGGGAGATTACGGCGCGTTTTGCCGCGGCCATCCGGAGCTGGAATCCTGCGAATGAGCGCTGCATTGCGGGTATCGATTTAGGAGGTACGAATATCAAGTCCGGGCTGGTTTCGGCGAACGGACAACTGAGTGGGAAATCTGTGGCGCCCACGCGAGTTTCGCACAACCGCGCGGAGGTGTTGAAGCGGCTCATCGATATCGGACGCGCTCTCATAACTGCGCATGAGCGGCCAGATGCGGTTGGTATTGCTTCCGCCGGGTGGGTCGACGCTCAAACGGGGCGTGTGGTTTATGGCACAGCGAACCTGCCCGATTGGACAGGCACTCCGGTGGCAGATTCGCTGGCAGCCGAACTCGGGATACCGGTCTTCGTGGAGAACGACGCGAATGCCGCCGCGATTGCCGAAAAGCGCTTCGGTGTGGCTCGCGCGGCGCGGGATTTTGTCTGCATCACGCTGGGTACGGGTGTCGGCGCCGGCTGTTATGTTCGCGGCGAACTGAACCGGGGAGCGCACTCGATGGCGAACGCGCTGGGACATTTGGTCATCGAGCCCGGAGGTCTGCTCTGCACGTGCGGGCGGAGAGGATGCCTGGAACAGTACGCCAATTCTACTGCTCTTCTACGTTATGCAGGCGCGGAGCATTATTCTTCTGCCGCGGATGTAATTGCCGGTGCGCACCGCGGAGATGAAAATGCGCGGCAAGCAATCCGCACGCTGGCTGGTTATCTGGCGCGCGGCTGCGCCCTGGTTATTGAGTTGATGGACCCGGAACTCATCGTGGTCTCAGGTGGTTTGGCCGAGCGAAATCCTCTGCTTGTAGCTGAGCTTGAGTTGGCACTGGCAACACTGGTTCCGCTTTGCCGGGAGCGCGGGATTGCGGTCCGGCAGTCTGCGTTGGGGTATTTTGGCGGGGTATTGGGGGCAGCGGCGGTGGCCCTGGAGCGATTGCCGTGAGGATTTGCGCGTCTACGACATCTGCCTGAGAAAATAGGGCGCCATCATGCTTCTGTGGAAAATCAGGCGCTGCCGTGTCCAAATGCCGTTGCTGCTCACCTATGTATTGGCCCAGGTCTCTTTCGCCAACCCGGCGCTTGATGGTGTATGGCAGACGCAGGGGTACGGCTACATCTTTGTCATTGCTGGACCATCTCTGACGGGATTTGAGACCACCACAACTACGTGTGTCCAAGGAATAACAGCCAGACGTGATCCGAATGTCATTCAAGGATTTGACGCAGTATTCAACTCTAAGCAAGAAGGGAAGCTCTTCTTTCGGGTTACTGCCGGCGGTCGCGGCGTCCTGCATCCCGAGGATTCGGTCGCGGATATGTCCATCGAGCGCAAATCCAAGATGCCGGCCGTGTGCGCGCAGCGGGCGGAGAACACCCCGATGGGGAACTTCGAGGTGTTCGTACGAACTTGGGCTGAGAATTACATATCGTTTGAACGCCGGCACGTGGACTGGGATAGCACCGTCGCTGAGTACCGCAAACGGGTGACAGCGGAAACCACGCCGGAGCAACTGTTCGATATTTTCGAGTCGATGATTAAGCCGCTGGGTGACATTCACACGTACATAGCGGCGCGTGCCCTAAAGCGCTCCACGCCTGAATTTTGGAGACCAGGAACAGCGCGCATCATTAAGAGCGGCACCGACGAGTTTGCCAAGCGAGGCAGGTGGAAGCTGTTTGCGATCACGAATCGAGACTACCTTCAAGTCCGACCCCGGATGTTCTGCAGACGTCAGCTTCAGTTCGGGCACATAAACAATTCACTGGGATATCTCAGGCTCCTATCGTTCGGCGGCTACTCCAGAAGCAGCGACTCAAAAGCCTTGGAATCTGCATTGGATGCCATCTTTTCGGACTCCAAGCTGAAAGGTCTTGTGATCGACATGCGCTTGTCGTTCGGCGGCTCGGATGAACTCGGGCTGGCGATCGCAAGCCGGTTGACGACCAGACGATACGTTGCTTATCTTGTCCAGGCGAGGTCGAATCCAGTTAACGCCGAGCAGTGGACTTCAGCCCAACCCGTCATGGTTGAGCCGAGTTCGCGGCCTGGTTTCCATGGCCTGGTTGTGGAACTGACAGGCCCCATTACGATGAGCGCCGCCGAGACATTCACGGAGGCGCTCATGTCCCGTAATCCGCGTGTAATCCGTATTGGAGAGAGTACTCAAGGTGTTTTTTGCGACATCCTGGACCGGCATTTGCCTAACGGGTGGACATTCGGCCTTCCCAATGCCGTTTATCGAACGCCCGAGGGGAAGTCCTTTGATGTCACAGGCATCCCGCCTGACATTCAGATACCCGTGTTCGCCAACGGCGATGTGCGTGCCGGCAAAGACCCGGCGATGGCCAAAGCCGTAGAACTTGTTTCCCGCACGGTGGAATGACGCAGGCCCATTGGAGCCACTACAAACTAGCCACCCACGATGCTCGTGATTGCGGCCGCCGCTAATGGCAGGGCGGGCCGGCGTCTCTGATAAACGAGGCGTTGTTGGAATACCAGCCGTTTACGCCAATGGACGGTCCTCCCAGAAACCAGGAGTAAAAGGCCATCTCTTGCAGGTGATAGGTAAAGCCGTTCAAGAACACGGAAGGAGCTAAAGTGCCCGTGAGCGGATCGCCCACCTCCAGGTTTGCCTGGCAACCGCTCACTTGGCCGGTATGGCCCCATAAGGGAGTGAAGTTGTAACCGACCGGATCGTTGATCCATTCTCCAATTTCATGGGACAGAACGGCCGTGTCCTGAGCGCTCGGCGGGTAGAAGTTGGAGGTATCGAAGTCGGCAACGGCATAGGTCTGAAGTGGAGGAGCAACCCAACCGTGATAGCCGAGAATGCAGCAGGAGCGCAGATTGGTTACCGGTGAAGCTTCCACTACGTTATAGAGTTGAAAAACCGGCAGGCTGGCGGCGCTGACCCCCTGCGACGCCAGGCTTGGAAGCACCACCGAAGTAAGGTAATTATCCAGCCAATTTATGTCCACGATTCCGAGCGGTCCGCAAGGTGTACGACTGGTGGACGAGACGGGCCGGGTGGTCCCGTAGGCAGCCGGAACGTTAACGGAAACGGCCGGCAGAACGGTCATTGGGTTCAGCAAGACGTGATAATCGGACGAATTCTGCCAGGCTCCCCAGAAATTTGCGCGTTGAAACGCATCCAGGTATTGCGTGTACCCGAGATCCGTTCCGCCGAAATTGAAGCTCGCATTCTGGAAGATGGGCGATTGTGCAAAAATGGTCGCCGGCACATTGTTATTGGGATCGGCCAGACAGGCGGTATCGGGAGCAGTCGGGTCGAAAACCGTCGTTCCGGGAGCGGTCGTGATAAGTCCGGTACTGGAGGTGTAGGCTACTCCGACGGTGTTGGTGGTGATCATCAGCGGAATGACGTAAGTGGGCACGTTTGCAGTACCGCCGGTATTGAAAGGATCGTTCCCGACCATAATGCCGAAATATCCGTTGCCGTCCCGGGACGAGGTCACGTTATAGAACCATAAGGGAAGAGTCGACGAGGCCGCAGCATCCGTGGAAAGGCGCCCCGGCAGACTTTGGCGGAGTGCTTCGTTCACGGCGACCGAACTGGCCGGCTTGAAGACCGTGTATGGCTCGCCTTGCTCCCCTTTGCCGGGATGGTGCAAGCGGGAAGCTGGATTTGGGGTCCACGGGGCTTGCTGCGCGGCCAGCCGGGTGGCTGCCAGGGCTCCCCCGAGAAATAGGAGCGAGATTGCAGGAAATATACTCCGAACGGTGCTCGAATTCAGTTTGAACATGCGCGAATCTCCTTTCAGCGATTTGCGGTGGGATTACTTTAGAGCCGAAAGATTTGTGGAGTCAAGAGAAATATTACCTATGCTTTCGATAATGTTTGTTCAACAGAGCAGAAATGTCTGAGCTTTCCCTGGATGGCGCCGTCATTCTTGCTGCCGGCCGTGGGACGCGGATGGGCGAACTGACGCGTGAAATGCCCAAGCCGATGCTGCCTGTGCAGGGCAAGCCGCTGCTCGAGCATATTGTCGGGCGGCTTGCTGCAGCGGGTATAAAGCGGTTTTTCGTCGTTGTCGGGTATCATCACGAACTGATTGAAGACCATTTCCGCAACTCCCGGTTTGCGATGGAGTTCCGGCGGCAAGAGCCGGTGAATGGGACGGGGTCGGCGGCGCTGCTGGCGAAAGAGTTTGTAGCCGGGAAGCCGTTTCTGCTTACCTATGGCGATATTCTGGTGGAACCGGATGAGTATCGCCGGTGCATTTCAGTCCTGGAAAAGAATCGAAAATGCGCCGCGGCTGTTGCGGTGAAGCGCGTCGATGACCCGTGGCAGGGAGCGGCTGTTTATGAGACAGGTGGGCGTATTTCGCGGATCATCGAGAAGCCGCCGAAAGGCACCTCCACGACACAATGGAACAGCGCCGGGTTCTATGCGTTTCGTCCGGTGCTGTTCAATTACTTGCGCCGCATTCAACCGTCCGCAAGGAACGAGTATGAATTAACTTCGGCGTTCGACCTGATGCTTACAGAACGGCGGGAGCTGCGAATTTCCGAAGTAGCGGGAACCTGGCGTGATATCGGGCGTCCGGAAGATCTCGAAGCCGTCAATAGACGCGAGGGCGCTACAATTTCGCAGAGGGAAATAAAGCATTGACCATTGCCGAAGTATTACTCGAAGACTTCGATGTTGAAATGTCGAATACGCGGCGTACGCTTGAGCGCGTCCCGGATGACAAGGGCGACTACAAGCCGCACGAAAAATCGATGCCGATGGGTCGTCTCGCCATGCACTGCGCGACGCTTCCGCTCTTCGGCTATTACATTGTGGAGGACGACTCGATGGATTTAGCTGCTCCGAAGCGTCCTCATTCGGATCTTACATTTAAGTCACGCGCCGAGTGTCTCGCAGCTTTCGAGGAAAGCGCCGCTAAGTGCCGCGCTGCGATAGTGTCAGCCAGCGACGAGCGGATGAGAGAGCGATGGCGGTTTAGTTGGGGCGAACACCTCATTTCCGAGGAATCGCGTTCCAGAACGTTTCGATCGATGTTTTTCGATCACCTTATTCATCACGTCGCGCAGCTCGGCGTGTATCTCCGGCTAAACAACGTCGCAGTACCCGGCTTGTATGGCCCCTCGGCAGACGAACCCTGGTCACCGAAATAACAGGTTCACCCGCGCTTGTGCGGCAGCACAAAGCAGTAAGCGGTGTATCGAATTTCGCTCCAGGCTCGCTCGCCCAACGGATAGCCTGGGAACAGCGGACGGTTGACGGGAGTAAATTTTACTCGTAGCCAAATCGTTTTGCGGCCGCGGGTGAGATCGCTGGATATGAGGAATTCGTCGTCGCGAAAGCGACGGTTCGAAGGTTCAACAATGTGCTGGGTCGCACCGAGTTCTTCCTTGGGATTGGAATACACACACGTATTCGAGCCCGCGAGATACCAAATGCCAGCAAGCTTCCAATCGGATTTCGATTCATCAGCAACGTAGAGTTCGGCTCTCTGATTCGGGAACGAATAGTCTAATTTGCGCCGGAGCAGAACGCCGAAATTATCGGGACGGAGGTGAAGCCGGAACTCCGAAGTGCCTTTAGTAGTGCGGCCGCGGTCCGTTTCCGCCGGGTAAATCTCTTTGCCATTTAGCGTATCGACGCCCCATTCGTAGCGGGACGTAATCGTATAAGGAGCGGAGGCCTGCGGCGATGAGTATCCGTGCTTCTTTTCACCGACGGTGTCGCCGATTTGAAGCACGTCGGTTTGGATCAGGGACGGGAATGGAAGGCCGTACCAGTAGGTGACCGTCTCATAATGTTCAGTTGATTCGTCGGTCCCACCGTGTTCCAGATGAATGACTGCATTTTTGCCAAACGGCATTAAGTCTGCGAGCAGGAAGCGGTAGGCCGACTCGATCTTATCTTTGTCATTGAGTGCTAATTGCGGCGATCGCGCTCCAACCGGATGTCCAACAAAGGGTAGAGTCATATTGAGGCCGCCCCAATAGTCCCCGCCGCCGCCCCACTCTTCCGTGCCCGTGCCCTGGGCCTGCGGCGTCAAGCTGTCATCAAAGAAGAAGCGCGGATCGCCCTCCAGCGTCCGGAGGTTAGCGTTATGCGAAAAGATGAAAGAGGTACCGACGAGTTGCCCCGACCAGTCGCCGCCGCCCTCTGTCTTTCGCGTCTCGAGAAGCACTAAATCTTGGCCAAGTGCCGGCTGGGCAAAATCGCGGTAGGTTGCGTGAAAATATGAGAGCTGATTCGCGGGCTCATGCAACGGCTGGTAGCGGATGTTCCAATCGATGCCATGGATCTCCTCGTCGCCTCCTGCTAACTCGATACGTGCCGATCTGAAAAAGGGCATGGGGAAATAGCAATTCAGAAAAATGTGGTCCTTGCTGAAACGGACACTAACAGGAAATGCTTTTACCAGATACTCACGGTTGTCGCGGTTGTAGAGCGCTCCGGTTCCAAAGAAGAGAGCGATTGGTGCGTCGATGGACGGCTCCCGACGTCCGTCCCAAGTGACACGGAGATGAATGTTCTCAAAAGCAGAAGCCTCCTCGCGGGGAATGGAAAATTCGAGGAAGCGAACGGCGGCCTTGCCTTTTAGGCGCGCTAACGTGACGTTGCGATGAGCCAGCAAGGCGGTTGATCCGGAGAGTAGTTTGCACCCCGTTTTCGGCGAAATATCTGTGCCGGACCTGGAGATCAGATCGAGCACGTCCTGAGCGGGGACGTCGTTCTCAGTCCAACTGCGAAAGGGATGGGACAGCAGCGTCCCGGGCACGAAGCGGTCGTAGATGTAATAGCCGGTTCCATAATGCGTTCGGGTGTAAGCCATCTGGAAGCTGCGTTCGAATGGAATTGGCGTCCAAACAAGATCGGCTCCTTTCGTCGCCGCCCACGTCCAGTTCAGCGGTTGTGGAAATGGAGCAAGGGGCAGAAACGTAGAGCCGGGCGCGGGATGCAGGGGATCTCGTGTACTGGTCTCTTGCACGATGTGATCGGTTCTATCCACGACATAGTGCCAGGGGCTGCCGTGCCAGTGATTGTAACGGCTGAACAGCAGCAGACCGGGACTTTCGAGATCAAGCGTGACATTGAACGTGTCGGAAAGCTGATAGAGAAAATGTGAGGCATCGGCTCCCTCGTTTCCCCCGCGCCGATCGTAAGTGCTGCGCATATAAGCGCGCATGCCGATACGCTGGTTGGGCCATTGATTCCAGAACCGGTACGCGTCCATTCCGACCGGGATAGCCGGAAGCTTGTCCGCGCCGAGCGCTATTTGCGACACGAGCATTATTGCGCAAAAACAGAGCCAACGAGGGATACGGCATAAAGATTTAGCAGCCACAAGGATATCTGATGATACATAATGGTTCGTAATTCTGCCGGACAGGAGGTCCTTCCGTGCGCTACTCCCGCCGCGCAGCCATGGCGCTGCTGTTGCTTTTCCTTCTCGCATCATTGCTTTTCTCGCAGGCGACCGCGGTGGTGCAGATTAGCGGCTCCGTGCAGGACTCGAGCGGCGGAGCGATCCCGAACGCCAAAATCATCGTCACGCAAACCGCCACCGGCTTTACGCGCGAGACGACCAGTGGACCCAATGGCGGGTATGTGCTGAGTAATCTTCCGGTGGGTCCTTATCGCCTGGAAGCATCGGCGCCGGGCTTCAGGAGCTACGACCAGCAAGGGATCGTGCTCCAGGTGAATACGAATCCAACGATCAACGTGGTGCTTCAAGTGGGACCACTCTCGCAATCGGTAGAGGTGCATGCGGCGGCGGAAATGGCGGAAACCCAGACCAGCGGAATCTCGCAGGTGATCGACCAGCGGCGAGTGGTGGACCTGCCATTGAACGGGAGACAACCAACGCAACTCGTGCTGCTCTCCGGGGCCGCTGTGGTTTCACCTCCCTCGGATTTGGCGAGCAGCAAGAATTATCCTTCATCCACCACCATTTCAGTGGCCGGGGGGGCAGGCCAATGGAACTTACTATCTGCTGGATGGCGCGGACCATCTGGACGCTTTTGGGGCCATTAACCTACCCATCCCATTTCCAGATGCGTTGCAGGAATTTAGCGTGCAGACGAATTCCATTCCAGCGACGTATGGGGTACGAGCAGGCGGAGTCGTGAACATTGTGACTGCATCCGGCTCAAACTCCTTCCATGGCGACCTGTTTGAGTTCCTGCGGAACGGCGCGACGAATGCGCGAAACTATTTTGCCTCGACAGTGGATCAGCTAAAGCGGAATCAGTTCGGAGGGACGGCTGGTGGTCCGATGGTTCGCAACAAGCTCTTCTTTTTCGGCGGATATCAGGGGACGATTATTCACACTGCTCCCCCAACCGCGACATCGTTTGTTCCCACGGCACAGGCGCTCGCGGGCGACTTGAGCGCGCTGGCTTCCGCGCCTTGCGGCCCCAAGCGTACGGTTCTTGATCCGTTAACGAATCAGCCGTTCCCGAACGGCCAGATTTCGCCCTCGCGCTTTAGCCCGCAGGCATTGGCGGTTCTGAAATACATTCCGGTCAGCAATGACCCGTGCGGAAAGACGATCTATTCAATTCCCAACAACTCGACCGAGAATCAATATCTGGGCAGGGCAGATTGGATTCAATCCACGCGCAATTCGGTGTTCGGCCGGTATTTCTATGCAGGCGCCGACAATCCGGCTGTATTCGATAACAACAACGCCCTGCTGACCACGCGCGCCGGAACGAGCGACACTGTGCAATCCGCCGTGCTGGGCGATACGTATTCCTTCTCGTCGAACGCCATCAACAGCTTGCATCTGACATGGACTCGCGGGCGAGTCAATCGAGGGGGAGCGCCAAATCTGCCGTCAATTTCCTCTCTTGGTCTCAATGTTGCGCCATCTCAGGGCAACTTCCCTCAGTTATCCGTGACCTGATTTATCAGCACGTTCTGCGGAACTTGCTCAAAGGCGAGCGTTTACTCCGGAAGCAAGCAGATAGCCGATGATTTTTCAGTGATTATGTCCCGCCATCAACTCTCGATCGGCGGCGAATACATCCATCGCAACCTCGACTATCACACGTCTACTCAGCAGGATCCGGCCTACAGCTTCACCGGCCAGATCACCGGATTCGCATTAAGTGATTTCCTTTTGGGACTCCCGAGTTCCTTCACGCAAGGCAATCTGACGCAAGTTCAAATGGTGCAGGACTACATCGGGCTGTACGCGGCCGACAAAATCCGCATCAACTCGCGAATTAGCTTGAACTTAGGGCTTCGATGGGAGCCGTACTTCCCGGTTCATGACACACACGGACGCGCAACGCATTTCGATCTGAATTCGTACATCGCCGGCGCGCACACAACGGTATTCCAGAATGCCCCTCCCGGTGTGACGTTCCCCGGCGATCCTGGATTTCCGCAAGGCGGTACTCATCGCCAGATCGCGAATTTTGCGCCTCGCACCGGTTTTGTGTGGGACCTACGCGGCGATGGCCATTCGGTGATTCGCAGCGGCTACGGCATCCTCTATGACATTGCGCCAATGCAGTATTATGATCGCTTCGGCTTCGGTCCTCCGTGGGCCAGTGCTATTACCCTTAATAACCCGGTGGGCGGGTTCGGCGATCCGTATCTCGGGTATCCGGGCGGCAACCCTTTTCCACAACCAGTCCCTCCGCCGCACGATGTCGTGTTTCCCAGCGCGGCGCAATACGTGAACTTTCCCCTGTTTGTTCATCCCACCTACCTCCAGCAATGGAACTTCAACTTACAGCAACAGATAGGTGCAAGCTGGCTGGTATCTGCGGGCTATATGGGAAACCAAGCAACCCACGTGTGGCTTACGACCCAGTTGGATCCGGCAGCATACATACCTGGGACATGCGGCAAGAGTTCCTGCTCGACGGTTGCGAATACAAACAGCAGGCGCGTTTTCGCGCGCTTGAATCCGAGTGCAGGAGCGGCGTTTAGCAGTCTGGTGCAAGTCGACGATGGCGGAACTTCCTCTTACAACGCGATGCTGCTCTCCGTGAACCATCGCATGGCCAACCACTTCAGTGTTTTAGCAAATTACACCTGGTCGCACTGCATCGACGATGGAGACGTCCAATCGGAAATCACAGGCGGTTATCAGGACCCGTCTAACCGGCATGGCAGCCGCGGCAATTGCTACACCGATGTCCGCCAGTTGTTCAATCTATCGCTGGTCGCAGACGGACCGCATTTGCAAGGCCGCAACTGGATGAAGCAGATCGTGAGCGACTGGCAATTGTCGATTATTGCCACAAAGCGTACGGGCTTCTGGCTGACGCCCGGCACAGGAACCGACAGCTCGCTCACTGGGGTGGGTGCAGACCGGCCGAATATTATCCGTGATCCAACTCTCGCGAATCCCACAATCTCGAAATGGTTCGATACTGGCGCCTTTGCGGTGAACGCTCCAGGCACTTACGGAGATGCAGGAAGAGATTCGCTCGCAGGTCCAGGCGGCTTCGACATAGATACCGCGCTTATGCGGAACATTATGCTTGGGGAGAAAACGCATTTTGAGTTGCGGGCCGAGGCGTTTAACGTGTTGAATCACACGGTGTTTCAAAATCCCGGCACAACGCTCTCCAGTCAGAATTTCGGACGAATTCTTTCAGCGAATGATCCCCGCATTCTACAGTTTGCTTTGAAATATGTTTTCTGAGGCGTTTCTCATGTCTAAAACGTGATCCGAATCACCGTCTGTAAAATGCGCGGGTTGGCGACGCTGGGCGTTCCCGCGCCGTTAGTGTTGGATGTTCCCGCGGGTGCCGCAACGGCGCCGAAGCCGTTTTGATTCACCAATACGCCTGCGGCATTGTAAGGATTGTTCGCGATCGTCTCACCGCCCGGGTAGGCTCCGGAGAAGTTCACGGTGTTGTTCAGATAAATGAAATTCGCGTGATTGAAAACGTTGAACGCGTCCACTCGGAATTGCAGGTGGAGCTTCTCCTTGATTGCAAACTGCTTCTGGAGCGACATATCGAAATCGATATAGCCGGGATAATACAGCCAGTTCAGGCCGGATTCCAGCCCGAGACTGCCGGGTTGAGGTGCCGTAAAACAGGACGAGTTCAGCCGGTTCCAAGGATCGCTCTTGCCGGTATAGGGATTACATCCGAGCACGTAGCCGACGCGGGCGCTCTCAAACGGTGTGGAGGCGACTGTATTACCCGTAATGTTCTCGTTCGAGACCCCGGAGATGCTGAACATGGGAGTAAACGGCGAACCAGTCGCCGCCGAGATTACGCCGGAATACTGCCAGCCGTTTGTAAGGGCGCGGGTAAAACGATTGCCGCCGTGCAGGTTTGGAAGGCTATAAACATAATTCGCGGCGAATACCTGCCGCCGGTCGAAATTGGCCGGGCCGTAATCTGCAAGCCGGGTCAGATTATCGGCACGGACCTGCGCGGTATCGGAGGTCGCATCCGTTAAGGTCTTACTGTATGTGTACGCAATCCCCAGATATAAACCCGTTGCGGCACGCCGACTCAGGCTGATCTGAAGGGCATTGTAGTTCGAAATCGCGGCGCTCTCATATAGTTGAATCTGGCCGTAGCCGCGCAGGGGGCGCAGGAAATTACGCGAAAGAGCATTGTTGCCCAGCAGCGCATTGGGTTGTGTGGCCACCAGCGTTGGATCTTGATTTTGCGGCAGGAATGTGGCCCCATACGGCACTGGATTCAAGTTGCGATTGTCCTGTAAGTGCCGGCTCTGCCCGCCTACATATGCAGTATCGAGCATCATGCTCCACGGCAGTCGCGTCTGGATATCGAACTGGTAATCGTAAGTTGTCGGCAACTTCCCTGTAGGATCTGCAGCGTAGAGGTTCGGCGGAGCCAGCAGAATGTTGTTGGGATTGATGTTTTGGGCAAACCCGTAGACAAGCTGAGGATCGAGGCCCTCGGGAGGATTGCGTACCATATCGAATACGCGATTGCCTTGGTAGCGGTCGTAATAGATGCCACCGCCGGTCCGGATGACGATGTCCTGTTTGCCGGTGACGTCCCAAGCGATGCCGAAGCGGGGGCCCCACTGCGGGCCTCGGTCGTCCTGCAGATACTGATTGATACCTCGTTCGGCTTGCAGCACGCCGTTAAACGGATCGCCGGAATTGGGAACCTCCAAGCCGATGTCATAGGACGGGAGAACCTGTCCAGTGACCGGGTCGTAAGCGGACCTCTTTCCCCCAACCAGCGCGGGCTGATAGAGCCGCGGCGCTGCGGCCGGATTCCATTTACTTAAGACAAATGTCGAAGCCTGTAGCGACGAATCGTATTGCGGCTGATACCACTGAATGCGCAGACCGTAATCGAGAGTAACGCGCGGTGTGATTTTCCAGGTGTCTTGCACAAAGCCTTCGATGTTCCAATACCGGTACAGGCCATTGATGTAGTTTTGCGCCTGATCGAAGGTTTGAAAAACTCCAAGCGCTGCGTTGGAAAATCCATAGCCAGTGTCGTAGGGATTGGCGGACGTATCGCCAAAATTGTATTGACCGTTATTATTGCCGAAAGAGGTCTGATCTTTACGGCTGCGCTCGAAGAAAGCGCCAGTTTTGAAGGTGTGGGTGCCCACAACCTTGGTCAGGTTATCGCTCCAGTTGATCACCGTGTTGAAATTCACGAACGGCGCGTCGCCCACGGATGTGAAGGTAGGCGCGAAGGCGCTCGTAATGTGTGTGCCGGAGAAACTGAAGCCTGGGATGTAATCCTTCTGAACGGCGCTTGGATAGAACAGGGGCAGATTGATGCCGGAAGCGGTTCGAGTCAGCGTGTTTCCGACTTCATCGATATCGATCGAGTTATGCGTTATGCCGAAATTGAACTCATTGGTCATGGTGGGGCTGACGAGCCAGGTACCGCCCGTCGCAAAGCTGTAACCAGGGTTCAGGTAATGGATTGGTACCACCGGAACGTTTATGCCGAGCACGAAGGAGCCGTACGGATAGACAAATGGCTGGGAGTTATAGATGTAATGGCCAAACAGGCGTAAGTTGTCCTTCAGATTGTAATCCACGCGGACCAGATCCTCGCGCCGGCTTTGGGTATTTGAGATCTGGGATGAATAGTTATAGCCCACCTGTCCGCTCACGTTCGGCTGCGGAAACAGATTGAGCAATGCCTGGCCGGGGGCATACAGCCGGCTGGCCGGAATGATGTTGCCTGGGAACGCCGCTCCGGTCAGCGGATCCTTAATCACGACGGCCTTGCCGCTGCTATCGACGCTCTTGGAGTAATTGCCCTGCCGTTCGAGCGCGGTCGGCACTTCCACGTTCCGGACGCTGTTGGGCGCCAGTTGCTCCTGCCACTCTTCACTTAGGAAGAAGAAAAGCCTGTTCTTGGTTTGCGGCAGCAGCTTGGGGATGAAAATTGGACCGCCGATCGTGTAACCGGGATCGTTGTAGCGGAAGAGGCTGCGAGGCAGGCCTTTCGCGTTGTTCAGCCAGCTATTCGCGTTGAGGTCGTCATGGCGGTGATACCAATAGCCGCTACCGTGAAACTGATCTGTACCGCTCTTGGTAACAATCGAGATCTGCGCTCCCGCATTACGGCCATACTCAGCTTGATAAATTCCGGTCAAAACCTTGAATTCCTGAGTGGAATCCAGGCTGACCGTCACGTTTTGCGATCCGTTCGAACCCGTATCGAGGTTATCAATGCCGTTGATGGTCAGCATGTTTGCCGAGCCGCGGTTCCCATTCGCCTGAATGTTGCCGATTCCCCCAGGGCCACCGACCTGAAAGTTCGTATTTTCCACCACGCCCGGAACCAGTTTCGTCATTTCCAGCGGATTCCGGCCGTTCACCTCGATATTTTCCATCTGCTTGCCCGTAATGGTGGCGGACCGCTCCACGCTATCGGTCTGGAGCAGCGCCGCCTGTGCGGACACTTCGATGGTTTCCGTTACGGCGCCGACTTCCAGATTGAGATCGCCCAGCGCCAGCTTGTCGTTGGCGTGCAACGCCAGACCCGTCCGGTCCAGCTTCTTGAATCCCGGCGCTTCTACCGAAACCGTGTAGTTGCCCGGCTGCAATGCGGAGAAAACGAAATCGCCCTGATCGCCGGATTTCGTAATCTGCGTGATGTTTTTATCGGGTTCGCTCGCCGTAACCGTGGCGTTTGCGACGGCGGCGCCTTGCTGATCGAGAACACGGCCCGCTATCGAACCCGTAATTGTCTGCCCGGGCAGGTGCAACGCAAGCCCGAGTAGAAAGGAAACCAAAATCGGCGTGGATAGTCTTGGCATAACTCCACCTGGTACGTGGGTTCAAGCATATTTCAAGCAACAAGACTTTGCAAGCACATCTCAGTACATTTCAGTACCGTTCTGCCTGTTTATGAACCCGGTATTCTAAGAGGTTTGAACCGTCACCAAGCGAAGATTCTCCGGCTTATTGCGGCCGTCGTCCTCACCGCGCCGCTCATCTCTTCCCAACAAAGCCAGCTTGACGTTCGCGGGCTGCCGCTGATGCCCTGGCCGGCCAGCGTGAGTCTGCGTCCCGGCGCGGTGGTTATCGATACGAATTTCTCCGTCTCTGTGTCGGGCTCTGCAGCTAGTGATGCGCGCGTGAAAAATGCCGTTCAACGGCTCTTTCCTCGGTTGTCGCGCCAAGTGGGAGCGCTAATTCTGCCGCACATCGTTCCACCCGGCAACCCCGCAACTTTGGCTATTGTCGTCGAGCAAAGGGACCATAAGGGGGCGCAGCGATTAGGCGATAACGAGCGCTACTCATTGCACGTTGCAAACGGGCAGATCCGGTTGGCGGCCGATGCTCCACTGGGTGTGCTGCGTGGAATGGAAACGCTGCTTCAATTGGTGCAGCAGAACACCGCGAGTGCTGGTGGCGCTCCGGCTGCTCCCGGTTTTTCTGTTCCCGCGGTTGCTATCTTCGATAATCCGCGGTTTGGGTGGCGTGGTTTGTCGCTCGATGTTTCGCGCCACTTCATTCCCATGGATGGTGTGGAACGAACGCTCGACGGGATGGCCGCCGTAAAACTGGATGTCCTTCACTGGCACCTGTCGGATGACCAGGGCTTCCGTATCGAAAGCAAGCGATACCCGCGGCTACAGAAGTATGGCTCCGATGGTCTCTACTACACACAGGCCGAAGTGCGCGATGTGATCGCTTATGCGCGCGATCGCGGCATTCGAATTGTGCCGGAGTTCGATATGCCGGGTCACGCCACGAGCTGGCTGGTTGGCTATCCGAATCTTGGGACTGCAAAAGGTCCTTACCAAATCGTGCGGGGGAGCGGCATTCTCCCGGCGCTTATGGATCCCACGAAAGAATCCACCTACCGCTTCCTCGACGGCTTTGTGGGAGAGATGGCGAAGCTTTTCCCGGATGAGTATTTCCATATCGGCGGAGACGAAGTCAATCCGGCAGCTTGGAAGGACAGCCCGCATGTCCAGGCGTTTATGCGCAAACATCACCTCGCGGACGCCAAGGCGCTGCAAACTTACTTCAATCAGCGGCTGCTCAAGATTGTGGCGAAACACCACAAGCACATGGAGGGCTGGGACGAAGTGTTAGCGCCGGGGCTGCCCAAAACCACCGTGATTCAATCCTGGCGCGGACAGCAATCTTTGTGGCAAGCGGCGCGCGAAGGATATCAAGGGATTCTTTCGGCCGGCTATTATCTCGACCTGATGTATCCGGCGTCCTATCACTACTCCGTCGATCCAATGAAGATCCCGCCGCCGGCGCCCAACCGCCGGAATCAGAACGTGCAAGGTCCGCCGCCCGGCACTCCGGCTGATTTAACGCCCGAGCAGCAGAAGCTGATTCTTGGCGGGGAAGCCGCAATGTGGGAAGAGCTGGCGTCGCCGGAGAATCTGGATGCGAAACTTTGGCCCCGTCTTGCCGCCATCGCGGAGCGCTTCTGGTCTTCGGAAGCCATCACGGATACTGCTTCCATGTATCAGCGCCTGGCGGTGACGAATCGCCGGCTGGAATGGCTCGATCTGAAACAGCGATCGAATCTGGAGCGTATGCGCCAGCGGCTCGCGGGACCCCTGCCCTACCAACCTTTGGATGAGTTCTCCGCGATTCTCGAACCGGTAAAAGGGTATTCGCGCCACGCCGAGCGATATTCGATGTTTACGCCGCTGAACCGGCTGGTAGATTCCATTCCGCCGGAGAGCAACTCTGCTCGTGAGTTTCGCGATGCGGTGGATGCGTATCTCGCGGCTCCGGCCGCGCAGCGGAATCCCGAAGCCCTTCGCAACGATCTGGCTAAGTGGTCCCGTGAAGCCGCCGCTGTACGCCCGATGCTCGAGCAGGAATCTCTTCTGAACGAAGATATTCCGGTAGCGGATGCCGTTGTGACACTTTGCCGTATTGGAGACGAAGCGCTTTCGGCGATTCCATCGGCCAATAGCAGCGCGCCTCCTGCCGGGACGGATTTGGGCGCGATGAAACAGCACGACGGTACGGAGGTTGAGAGTGCTTCAAAGCCGCAGGCCGACATGCTCATTCAAATTGCGCCCGCGATACAGAAATTGGTAGAGGCCATTCCGACAACGCCGTGATCTTTATGCACCGCTTCGCCATCTTTTTCTTTGTCGCGCTTGCGGCCGCGCAGCCTCCCCATCCGATTGTGCTGCACGCCGCCCGCCTGCTCGATATTACGGCGGGACGGATCATCGCTCCCGGGGAAGTTCTCATCGAACGAGAACACATCACCGAGGCGGGTACCGCGGTGAAGCATCCGTCCGATGCCGAAACCATCGATCTCGGCGATACGACGTTGATGCCTGGCTTGATTGATGCGCACGTTCACCTGTTCCTGCATCCCGGCGCGGAGGACCTGCAGACGGTGGAAGAGTCAGTGCCGCAGCGCACCATTCTGGCGACGCTCGCGGCGCGCGCGGACCTGATGGCCGGCTATACAGCCGAACGCGATATGGGCACCGAAGGTGCGGGATCGGCCGATTCCGCTGTTCGCAACGCGATTGATCAAGGCCGGATTCCCGGCCCGCGCATGTGCGTCAGCGGAAACGCCGTCGACATTCTAGGCGGGCATGAGGACGCCATTCATTTCAATCCGGAACAGCACGTTCTGTCGAATGCTACCTACGCCAACAACATCGACCAGATCATTACAGTGATCCGCGAGCAGTTCAAGGAAGGCTCCGATTTCGTCAAGATGTACGAAACCGGACCCGATTCCATTCACGACGGGAAATTCTCGACTCCTTATCAGTACACCGAGGAGCAATTACGAGCCGCCGTCGTGGAAGCGGCGCGTGTGGGGAAGCATGTGGCGGTGCACGCGACCGGCGAACCGGGAACGCTGTTTGCGGCGCGTGCGGGCGTGGTTTCAGTGGATCACGCGGATCAGCTCAGTGATGAGACCATGCGCATCATGCGCGAAAAGCATATCTACGCAGTGCCCACGTTCACCATTTCGGAGTACTTCGCGGAGCATGCCGCTTCACCCGCGGCCGCCCAGCGCTTACGCGAAATGCTCGACTATCACGCGAAGGAATTTCGCAGGCAGTTGAGTGCCGGAGTGCCGATGGCGGCCGGCTCTGACGTCGGGCCGTTCCCGCACGGAACGCAAGCTCGCGAATTAGTGCTGATGGTGAAATACGGGATGACCCCGCTGGCCGCTTTGCAAGCAGATCTGCTGAACGGCGCGAAACTACTCGGCTGGGATGGTCAGATCGGCGAGTTGAAGCCTGGATACTTCGCCGATGTCATCGCGGTTAATGGTGATCCGCTGAAAGACATCAGCGCCGTGCAACAGGTGAAGTTCGTGATGAAGGGCGGCGTGGTTTACCGGCGTTGAAACCCACCCACGTCTCCATTTTCCTGTTTTCCGTCTATTTAAATGAGTCCAGCATGCGCAAGAGGCTGTCGGCGCGCATGAGATTGCGTTGTAGGAACGCCAGCGCATCGTTCGTCTTGAACGGGTTGCCTTGTGGTTCTGTCTGGAGAGCCCGAATTCCCTCTTCGATTTCTTTCCGATAATCCCGCACGTCCCTCCGATCCTTCTCGGCTTCGATCCCCCCAAGTTATGGCCTTGCTTAGACTCGCCGACACTAAGCCGCCGGTACTGGCAAGATAACTTTTAACTCTCTCACTGTTCGTAGATCCCTTATAACGCGCGAACGCAGGGTTGTCGTAAGCCTTCCGAAGGACGGTTCCCTCGTTCGTATTCGGAATATATGTTTCTTCCCTGTGCCTTGCACCGGGCTTCCAGCTCCCTTGGGCGTTGTAACGGTCCTCAATTTTTTTGCTCACACAGAATGCGGCCAGCAAAGCCGTCTTAACCGTTACTAGCCATGCTCGCCAAGCTCCCGCGCGATCGCCCGCCCGCCGCGGAGGTGGACCGGAAACTTGCCGCAATGGAACAGGCGAGTATCGAACCACATCCGCGCGGATTCTCCTGGCTCGTGGCTGCCTTGGCAGCTTGCATCATCGTTGCTGTGATTCTCGTGCTAATGCACGGGCGAATCTGGGCCCCGAAAGAGCCGGTCCTGATCCAACTGACAAGGCAGGCGAGCGAGAACCGGGTCACAGCAGCGGCGCTATCTCCCGACGGAACCAGTCTCGCCTTCGCGACGTTTGACGGAACAGTCCACTTGCGGCGCGTGAGCGACGGCTTCACCCGGACTCTCCATACACTAGACGAACTCCAGGTGGAACGCATCGCCTGGTTCCCGCATGGCTCCCGGCTCTTGTTGAGCGGTACGCGTGCCAATCAGGGCGGTGCAGTCTGGGTGGTACCCATCAACGGCGAACCTCCACGCCTGATCGTGCCGGAGGGCAAGGATACGGTTCCCTCTCCGGATGGAACCCGGATTGCGTTTACCAACATAGACGGCTCAACGATTTGGGTTACGGACGCAGATGGAGCCGGAGCCCCGTCCGCTTCGAGCCGCGTCCAGCACTGAATGCTTGTTCTCTGCGCTGCTATGGTCGCCGGATAGCAAACGGATCGCGTATGAGCGGCAGGATTATGCGCCGACCAATGGCCGCGCCGGCCCGAACCCCGATCCGATCTTGACGGGCCGGCTCATCGCCTCCGCTAAGCATATATTCATGACTTCCGCTTGCGGCTTGTCGGACGGGCGTATCCTCTTCTTGCAGTGGATGGCCCCATTCAAACATCAGTTATGGGAACTCCGGACAGACCCGCGCTCCGCCGGATACTCGGCTCACCGCGCCGGCTAACCCACACGGTTGAACCTTTGGATACCGAACTTCTCGGCGTCTCGGCCTCCAATAGCGGGAAGCAAGTTGTCGTGGTCCGCAAGACTTTACAGCGCAATTTATACATCGCTGATCTCCTAACGGGCAGACCGGTTCCGAGCTTGTTCGGTGTCCGGCGCTTCAGCTTTAGTGATGCTGACGATTTTCCTCATGCGTGGACGCATGACAGTCTGGGAGTCATCTTCGAATCGAACCGGACCGGTATTTATCAGCTCTATCGACAGGAATTAACTCAAACAGATCCCGAACCCCTCACCGCATCGCAGGGCGATCATTTCCTGCCGCAGTTGTCGTCGGATGGAAAGTGGATTCTTTACCGTTGGGATGAGCCTGAAAAGGGCCGCGTGTTGATGCGGGTCGGAGTAAATGGGGGAGATTCGAAACCCGTTCCGATACAAGGCAAGCTTGACGAGTTCCGTTGTGCAGCCCAGTCTGGAGCCGGCTGCGTCCTTCGTACGACGGCAAATGGGCAATTTATTTTCCACGAATTGGATCCGGTTCGTGGCGAACGCCGCGAGCTTGCAAGAACGGCCTGGAGCCCCACGCTAACCGGAGATTGGGACCTGTCGCCGGACGGCTCCCAGGTAGCGATTCCCAACCATGATCCGCACGACGCGAGAATCCGGCTCCTGTCGCTACACGGCCGTACAGCGGGGCAGAAAGAGAAAACCATCACGCTAGGCGGGCCGAAAAATCTCAGCAGTATTTCCTGGAGCGCGGACGGAAAAGGATGGTATGTCTCGGCTCGGGTTGGCTCGGCGATAGCGTTGCTGTACGCCAATTTTCAAGGGCAGACGCGGGAGTTACTCACATCGGCGCGGCCGAGTTTCGTAGTGCCCTCGCCGGATGGACGGCACTTGGTATTCCCGGAAGATATTGTGTCGAGCAACGTCTGGCTGGTGAACGGGTTATATCGGCAGTAAGTTCAACGCTGCTTCGATCTCCGAGCGCGTATGGAGGTCGCCTTTGCGCATGCAAGCTTCAATGCCTTTTTCATATAACCTGCGGGCTTCTTCTACCTGACCGAGTTTTTCGAGCGCCTGCCCGCCGTGATAGTAGGCAGCGCAGTAATTTTCGTCGCGTTCGAGCAGGGCGCGAAACTCCACTACGGCCTCGTCGAGATTTCCGCTATTGGAGTACTCCATGGCGAGGCCGTAGCGCGCGAAAGTGTTGTTGGGGTCCTGCCCGACCATTTGTTTCAAGATTTCGAGCCGGTTCGTTGCCATTGCTTAAGATGCGTATTCCCGGACGTGCCGCGCCGCGGTCTCTACCGCGCCCGCTGCTTTGGCCGCTCCGGTCCTCGCCGCTTTGGCTGCTTCGTCGAACCGGTGTTGCGCCCTTCCGGCAAATTCGCCCAACAAGGTTGCCGCGCTCTCGAATCCCTCCCTGCCTCGCTTGATGGTTTGGTCCATCAGCGAAAGGGACCAGTTGGTGCACGCCGGGATGACCAACGCAATCCCAACCGCCGTTAACGCGCAGCCGAGTCCAATTAACCCGGCGCCGACGATTCCCGATTTTGAGCTGTCTTTCATAGATCCTCCTCATCTATAGATGCGTGGTTTCCGTATAAGTACCAAAGACTCTCTTCAGAGCGTCGACGGTTTCACCCAAAGTTGCGTAAGCGCGCACCGCATCCAGAATGTAGGGCATGGTATTCTCCTGGCCTTCCGCGGCTTTCGATAGAGTATCGAGCGCCCTCTGGACCGCGCTTTTGTCGCGTTGTTGACGTAGTTTTGCCAGCTTCTCTTCCTGACGGGCCTGAGCGGTTTGATCGATTTGCAGTACTTCAATGGGCTGATCGTCCGATTGAAAACGGTTCACGCCTACAATCACGCGCTCTCCCTGCTCAATCTCGCGCTGATAGCGGAAACTGGCGGCCGCTATCTCTCGTTGTGGAAAGCCGGCCTCGATCGCAAAAATCATCCCGCCCAGCTTGTCAATACGATCAATATAGCCATTCGCGCCCGCTTCCATTTCCAGCGTCTTGCGTTCCAGGAAATAGGAGCCGCCTAACGGATCGGGCGTCTCCACAACTCCTGTCTCATAGGCAAGAATTTGTTGCGTGCGCAGCGCGAGTGTCACTGCTTCTTCGCTGGGTAGGGCATAGGCTTCATCGAGCGAATTCGTATGTAGCGATTGCGCTCCGCCCAGCACCGCGGCCATTGCCTGCAACGCGGTCCGAACCACGTTGTTGTACGGTTGCTGCCAAGTCAGCGAGCAGCCTGCCGTTTGGGCATGGAAACGTAGTTTCCAGGATCGCTCGTCTCTTGCCCCGTAACGGTCCCGCATGGTATACGCCCAGATCTTACGGGCCGCGCGATACTTGGCAATCTCTTCGAAGAAGTCATTATGGGCATTGAAGAAGAAGCTGAGCCGGGGAGCGAATTCATCGACATGTAGGCCGCGCTTTAACGCCCAATCGACATATTCGATGCCGTCGCGTAGCGTAAACGCCAGCTCCTGCACCGCAGTCGATCCTGCCTCGCGAATATGATAACCGCTGATTGAAATCGGATGGAACCGCGGGGTATGCCGAGTGCTGAATTCGATGGTATCGGTAACCAGCCGCATGGAGGGTCGCGGCGGGAAAATATACTCTTTTTGCGCGATGTACTCTTTCAGAATGTCATTCTGAATGGTTCCGGAAATCCGCTTCCAATCAGCGCCCTGTTGTTCGGCAACCACCAGGTACATCGCCCATAACACCGCTGCCGGGGAGTTGATGGTCATGGAGACTGTGATGTTTGCCAGCGGAACATCACGGAACAGGATCTCCATATCTTCGAGCGATGAAATGGACACGCCGCATTTGCCTACCTCGCCCTGCGCCAATGCGTGATCGGCGTCGTAACCCATCAGAGTCGGCAGGTCGAATGCAACCGAAAGCCCGGTTTGCCCCTGGCTGAGTAGATATCGATAGCGCCGGTTTGTCTCTTCCGGAGTGGCGAAGCCGGAAAACTGGCGCATGGTCCAAAGCTTGCCGCGGTACATGTCCGGATGAATGCCTCGCGCGTACGGGAACTCGCCGGGCCAGCCGAGATCGCGGGCGGGATCGAACCCCGCCAGATCTTCAGGGCCATAAACTGGGGTCGATGTCCGCCTCATCCGATCTGCCTCAGGTACGTTCCAGGAGGGCGATGCCGAGGACAATCAGCGCGACCGCGCAGATCCGGCTGACGCTGGCACGCTCGCTCAGCAGGAAAATGCTCAGGAGAAAAGCCAGGATCGCTTCCAATCCGAGCACGAAGATGTATGCGATTCCCATTTCCGTTCGCTTCATTGCAATGGCCTGACAGGCCGCACCCGCAGAGAATAGCGCGAAAACCGCCGCGCTGGGCCAAAGCCGCGTTAAGCCTTCCGAATACTTCATAAACAGACCTCCGATGGCGAACAGGAGCGAGGCCGCGAGCAGCAGAATGAGATACATTGGGCGAACGCCGCTGCGGCTATGGCGCGTAGCCGACAAATTGCTCCAGGATCACGTTGCCTTTATAGTTGATGTCCTGGTGAATGCCGATCGAGGAGGAATAATAGGCGAACGCGGTGGTCTGTTTTAGCTGTGTGAAGAATTTTTCCGGTTCGGTTTCAGGGTCCGCTTCTTTGTCCGCGAGCTTTTTCAGAAGATCGATCTGTTGCTCCTTCTTAGCTTTCATGAACGGAGTGCCATAAGCAGAATTGGAGAGCATGTCGATTGCGGCTAACCCTTTGCGCCAGGAGGTCTTGTTTTCCGGAAGGAAATCTTCGGCCACGCTCCGGTCGATATAGGGCGCCACTCCTGCTTCGTGCGCGCCGGGCGAGTGATCGTCGGTAGGAATTAGCAGATCCGTCAGCGTATCGAGCGTGGCGAACTCTTCTTTGCTGAAAAAAAGCGGCGCATTCGGCTCGGCGGCGGGGAGTTGAAGCGTCGTGAATGCCGCTCCGGCCAGGACTTTGAATAAATCGCGCCGGTTCAGTTCCGCTACCATCTAAATCTCTCCTTTCCGCATCTCATCGGCTAGATGATCGCAGGATCTCCAGCACAGCGCCATGATGGTCCACGTCGGGTTTTGCGCGGATGCCGTCACATGGCTGCTACCATCCACGACCAGCAAATTGGGAACGTCGTGCGACTGCTGAAACTGGTTCAACACCGATGTCTTCGGATCATTTCCCATGCGAGATGTACCGAGCTCGTGGATCGACCACCCTTCGGGCAGCGGCTCCTTGGTTACAGAAACGATCTCAAATTTCGCGGCCTCGAACATTTCGCGCGCAGTCGTCCACATGTCCTTAGCCATGTTCATTTCGTTCTCGCCAAAGCGATACTGAAAGCGCAGTACCGGGATGCCCCAGGCATCTTTAGTATCGGGATCGATCTCGACGTAGTTTTCGTAGCGCGGCAGTACTTCGCCAAAAGCGCCCATCTCGATGGTGGCGCCGGCGTAATCGCGCACGTGTTTCTTATACTCTTCGCCGAAGCCGGGCGACGTATACGCGGTGCCGGGAATCATGCCACAGCCGCCCCCGCCCTCGAAGCCATAGCCCCGGATGAAACTCGGCTGGCGCGAATTGATGTTCCGGAAGCGCGGTATGTAAAATCCGCCCGGACGCCCGTCGTCGAGCGTGCGCGGCTTGCCAATCAGCTCGGGCATGATTCCCGCGACCGAGGGACCCATAATGTGTTCGCAGAAATTGTGGCCCACGTGCCCGCTCGAATTACCGATGCCGTTCGGATACGTGCTTGATTTGGAGAGCAGCATCAGGCGCGCGGATTCGAGCGTGGATGCCGCCAGGATAACTACCTTCGCCTTCGCCTGATAGCTCTTTTTGCTCTCGCTGTCCAGAAACGCAACGCCGGTCGCTTTACCGGTGTTCTTATCGACCGTAACTTCGTACACGGTCGAATTCGGTCGGAGTGTGAGATTCCCGGTGTCCATGGCGGGGCGAATCAGGCCGGTGGGCGAATCGAATGCTGCGTGAATATCGCAGCCGCCCACGTGGCGGTTGCAAGCGCCGCGGCCGTAACAGTGGCTCCGGTATTTGTTGTGCTTCAGAGTATCGGTCGCGACGCCCGCGCGATACGGTGTCAGCACGCGATCCATGCCCTTTAGCGTTTCGCGAAGATGCAGCTCCGAATAGTTGAGCTTGAGCGGGCGCATAAATTGCCCGTCAGGCATTTGCGGAAGATGTTCCGGGAAGCCGGATACGCCCAGATAGCGGTCGACCCGGTCGTAGTAGGGCGCCAGATCCGCATACGAAATAGGCCAATCCATTCCGTAACCGTCATGGCTGGCAGCTTTGAAATCGTAATCCGACAACCGCAATGCCAAGCGGCCCCAGATGTTTGTCTTGCCCCCCACCACGCGCGAACGAACCCAGGCGTAGCGCGTTCCCGTGTAGGGATGGTCTTTTTCGTTGACGACCAGCGTCTTGCTGTAATCGCTAAAGCCCCAGCCTTGAACGTAGGACTCTACTTTCGGAAATTTGGAGTTGGCTGCGTAAGGCGGCTGGCGGATAGTGTATTCATTCTTGGTGAGCGCGTGGTATTGCGGCGGCATTCGTCCCCGGCGCGGGTGATCGTAGGGCCACTGCATCGAATGCAGAATCTTGCTGGTGTCCTGATATTTGCCGGCTTCGAGCAGAAGCACTTTGAGACCGTGCGAGGTAAGCACATGTGCGGCCATGCCGCCCGCAGCTCCAGATCCGACAACGACTGCATCGTACGTGGTGTTGAGGTCGACTTCCGGGTTATTCGAGGGAAACTGAAGCAGCATGAGGACGTCCTGTCACTTGAATTGTATGACGTCTTCCATTAGGAGAAGGATAGTCGGGGAGAAAAAGCACTCTTCAGTCTTCGCTTAAACTTTCACGCTCGGACCGCATCTATTCTGCGGTTATGAGCAACGAAAAATTGAAAACCACCGATGCGTTAAACCCCGAACGCGCCAATGAAAACGTCGAGCGAATTTACCGCGAATGGGACGCGGCGCTGGCGCGCCTCGAAGAACTACCACCCGACCGTTTGGAAGAAGGAGTGGATGCTCTGCTGGCGCTATACGCCAAAGATGCAGTCATTGAGAGTCCATTGATTCCGCACCTGATGAAAGTAGAGCGCGGCATCTGTCGAGGGCACGACGAGATGCGGCCATTTTTTCGCGAGGTGGGCCGGCGAAAACCAAGCCTCCGGAAGTATTACCGCGCTGGATATCTAACGGACGGAAAGAAGTTGATCTGGGAATATCCGCGCGCCAAACCGGATGGCGAACAGATGGATTTTGTAGAAGCAATGGAGCTGAATAATGAAGGGCTGATCCAGCACCATTCGGTGTATTGGGGTTGGAAAGGCGTCTCCGTGATCCTGTCCGACGCTTACCGCCGCTGAGGAGGGAAAGGACACATGGATACTGCTATCCAAATTCCCGGCTATAGGCTCGGCTCTCCAGCACTTCCAAGGTCCTCTGTATCGCTGGAGCAACTGCGCGCAATCGAAAAGGCCTCCGGCTTTGCCGATGAGGACAGGCAGTGGTTGCGCAAAGCAGCGCGAGTGCTCGTGCCGCGCGCTGAGGAGATTGTGGACGGGTGGCGCGCATTGATTGCAGCACATCCCGAGATGGCGCTTGCGTTCTTGGGGCCTAACGGCCAACCAGACGAGGCGTACAAAGCAGCGGTGAAGAAACGATTCGTACAGTGGATTGCTGATACGTGTGAGCGCGAGCACGATCAGGCATGGCTGGATTATCAGGAAGAAATCGGCAAGCGCCATACGCTCGCAGGAAAGAACCAGACAGATGGCGCGAACACGGCTCCGCTGGTGCCTCTACGTTATTTAATCGCGTTCTCCGCCGTTGTATGTACGACAGTCCGGCCGTTTCTTGAAGGAGGTGGCTACAGCAATAGCGAAATCCAACACATTGAAGACGCTTGGACGAAGTCGATGCTGCTGCATCTCACATTGTGGGCGAAACCGTATATAGCAGATTGTTTATGGTAGCGAACGAGATTAGGTACGGTTCGCCCGTCGCCGCTCACTTTCGCGCATCATTCCGGTCAGGTCCGCGGCGGGTCGGATCTCGAACGGTCCCATCTTCACGCCCGGATGTTTGGACATCAATTCGATGGCGTGATTCAGATCGCGTGCTTCCAACACCAGAATCCCGCCCAACTGTTCCTTCGTCTCGGCGTACGGACCGTCGGTAACCGCCACCTTGCCGTCCGTCCAACGCAATGTCGCGGCGGTCTTCGGACCCTGTAACGCCTCCCCCGCCAGGAAGTGGCCCGCCTTTCGCAGGTCGTCGTCATAGTTGAAGCACGAATCCAGCATCGTATTGCGCTCACTCTCCGGCAAAGTTTCAAACTTGTTCGGTGCGATGTATCCAAGGCAGACGTATTTCATAACTTTCCCTTCAAACTGATGTCGCTCGGGATTCCCGAAATCGACAGATCGACGAAAGATTTCCGGCCAGATTTCATCTGCGCATGAACTATCGCTGCCCACTCTGCCGTTATGTTAAAAATGTGAACGCCAGATTTCCGCTTGCTACGGCCGCCGCGCTGCTTGCCGATCCAGCGCGTGCTTCCATGTTGATGGCTCTGGTGGATGGCCGGGCACTTGCAGCGGGCGAGCTGGCGCGCGCTGCTAATGTCTCCGCGCAGTCCGCGAGCATGCATCTATCGCAATTGCTTGATGGCGGATTCGTGCAGGTCGCTCAGGAAGGCCGCCACCGTTATTACCGCATCGCTTCTCCCGAAGTGGCACACGCGATTGAGGCGCTCGGAGCCATCTCCACCCCACGCAAGCGCAAGCCGATAGGAGAGGATGACGCAATCTGTTATGCGCGGACCTGCTACGATCACCTGGCCGGCCAACTCGCAGTGCGTCTGGCGGAAGGATTCGAGCGCAGCGGGATTTTGCTCGCCGAACCTGGGCGCGAGTATGAGGTCACCCCGCGCGGCGAACAGTTCTTAGCCGGTTGGCAGATCAATATCACGGCGCTTCGTGGTATTCGAAGAAGTTTCGCGCGCCGATGTCTGGATTGGACCGAGCGGCGCGACCACATAGCGGGTGCGCTAGGAGCAGCGATTTACCACAAATTGATCGAGTTTCGCTGGATCGTCCGCGATCCTCACAGCCGTCTGGTCCGGGTGACTTCCGCCGGCTCGCGGCATCTGGCCTCGTTTTTGTAACCGCTCTATTCCGCCGCCCTGGAATGCACCACCCTCACCGTTTCCCCGTCCACTAGCGAATCGGGCGGATTGGCGATCACGGTCGCGTCCGGGGCGAGGCCGGTCAGCACCTCGATAGTGTTCCCGAAATCCCGACCGACGGTCACGGGAACCAGCGATACGCAATTCGAATGCACTACCACGGGTACGCGTAAGCCTTCGGAACGGAACATGAGCGAAGTGGAAGGAATGATGAGGGTTGGAGCACGCGGCTTGATGTTGAAATGAACTTCCGTGTAGGCTCCCGGAAAAAGCAGGCCGGTGGAATTGGTGACGTCCACCTCGACAAGCAAGGTGCGCGTCGCGGGATCGAGAGCATCGGCCGTACGTACGAGCGTGCCGGGGAAGCGGTGTCCCGGAAGTTCCGGCAACGTCAGGTCGGCTTTCAGTCCGGGCCTGGTCTCATGCGAATAGATCTGCGGAACATTCACAAAGACGCGCAAAACGTGAATCGCAGCCATGTGAAAAAGCTCGCGCGTAGGGCCGCCCGCCGAACCGGAGTCGATCAATTGCCCGATGTCCGTATTCCTCGCCGTGATTACGCCATCGAACGGAGCATAGACTTTCTCGAAATCCACCATCTGCTGCAGCCGGCTCACGTTCGCCTGAGCAGCTTTCACGCTGGCAGTTTTGGCTGCCTCGTCCTGAACAGCGTTATCCACATCCTGCTTGGCCACGGAATCCGTCTTATAAAGATCCACATAGCGCCGCGCCGTAATTTGCGCGAGTTTCAGATTCGCCTCGGCGGTGGCGAGGTCCTCTTTCGCTTGCTGTAGTTGCCGGTCCACCTCGGGACTCTCAATCACCGCTAACAGTTGCCCTTTTTTTACGTGCGCGCCGATGTCGTAATTCCAGCTCTTGAGATACCCGCTCGTCCGTGCATAGAGGGGAGCTTCGATGAACGCCTGCATGTTGCCGGGCAGAATGACTTCTTCCGTCGTGCTCTCGAGTTTTGGATGCAATGTGGTGACGGGGGGCGCCGCGAACTCGGTGGTTTGCTGGCGTAAGGCCTGCCTTGCACGCAAACGTGGAAGAATACCCGAAGCCACAGCCACCGCAACCAGACCGAGTGCGGCAGCTAAAACGAGAAGAGCACGAATCCGGCTGCCTGTGCGTTTCATGCGGACTTCCGCCTGTCGTGCAGAAGGCTGAAAAAGACCGGTACAAACAACAGAGTTGCTGCCGTAGCGAACACCAGCCCGCCGATCACCGCCCGCCCCAAAGGAGCGTTCTGCTCGCCTCCTTCGCCGATACCCAACGACATCGGCAGCATGCCGATGATCATTGCCAGAGCCGTCATCAAAACCGGCCGGAACCGGGTAAATCCAGCCAAGAGAGCGGCGTCGGCGGCGCTGTCCGCATCCGGCAATTGTTCCTTAGCAAAGCTCACGACCAGAATGCTGTTGGCGGTAGCAACGCCCATGCACATAATGGAACCCGTCAAGGCCGGAACGCTGATGGTTGTATGACTCAAGAACAGGAACCAGACGATTCCTGCCAATGCCGCGGGAAGCGCCGAAATAATGATGAAGGGGTCCAGCCAGGACTGGAAGTTAATGACAATCAGCATGTACACCAAAATGATCGAAAACGCCAGGCCCGCAATCAAACCGCTGAAGGAGGATTTCATGGTTGCGATCTGGCCACGCACCACGAGGCTCGATCCGCGGGGCAGCTTCTCTTCGTTTTGGGCGACCACGTTATCCAGCGCGCGCGACACGCTGCCAAGATCCGTTCCCTCCACTGCTCCGTAAATATCGATGACCGGCGCGATATTGTAATGAGACACCGAACCCGCTCCCTGTCCACGCTGGATACGGGCCACGCTCGCTAGAAGCTGCGGCGGCGCATTCCCTCCGCCGGCAATGGGAATGTTTCGCAGGTCCTGGAGAGAGGACATGTCGTATTGCGGCGATTCCGCAGCGATGTTGTAGCTGACTCCATTGCGCGGATCCAGCCAGAATGTGGGAGAGGTCTGAAAACTTCCGCTCAGTGAAATGAGAATGTTCGCCGCCACATCTCGTGCGTTATAGCCGACCTGCTGCGCCTTGGTCCGGTCAATGTTGACGTACAGCTTCGGCATATCGAACGGCTGCTGGATCCGCAGATCCGTCGCGCCCGGAATGTACTTGATTTGCTCTAGCAGCCTGTAGGCCAGTTCTCTGTTTGCGTCCACATCCCTACCGATCACCTGCACATCAATGGGCGCAGGAAGACCGAAATTAAGAATCTGGCTCACCATATCGGCGGGCAAGAAGTAAAACGTTGTGCCGGGAAAGTCCGCCGGCAGGGTGCGGCGGAGCTGAGCGATATAGGTGTCCGTTGGATGGTGGCGCTCGGAGAGCGAGACCAGGACATCGGCATCGGCCGGCCCGATGGTTCCGTTGTTGCTATACGACGTGTTGATTCCGCTGTACGGCCGTCCGATGTTGTCGAGAATGTTGGTGACTTCCTGCGGCGGAATGATCTCGCGGATGCGGCGTTCGATCAAGTCGCAAAGCCGGGCCGTCTCCTCGATACGCGTACCGGTCTGCGCGCGGACGTGCATTCTGAATTGGCCGCTATCCACGGAGGGGAAGAAATCTTCTCCGAGCCAGGGCAGCAACGCGAAAGATGCCAGACAGGCAGCAAAAAAACAGACCGTGAACATTGCGCGATGCCGAATGCAGCGCTGGAGCAGACCGCGATAGCTCACCCGGACCCGTTCGAATCCCGATTCAAAAGCCATCTGCAAGCGAACGAACGGGTTCCGCCGGTTCGCATGCCCCAGCGCTTCGTGATGCGAATGCCCCTTGAGCAGATATTTCGCCATAGTGGGGACGATCGTTCGCGAAAGCACGTAGGAGGCGAGCATGGCGAAAGAAACAGCTTCCGCCAGTGGCACGAACAGATACCGTGCAACGCCCGTGAGAAAGAACATGGGCACGAAGACAATACAGATGCTTAAGGTAGAAACAAACGCAGGGATGGCGATTTGCGCCGCGCCATCCAAAATGGCCTGCTCAATCTCCTTGCCCATCTCGAAATTGCGATTGATGTTTTCGATTTCGACGGTTGCATCGTCCACCAGAATGCCGACGGCGAGCGCCAACCCGCCGAGCGTCATGATGTTGATGGTTTCGCCGAGGGCGCTCAGCGCGAAGATCGAGCAGAGAATCGAAAGCGGAATGGAGATCGCGATGATCAACGTGCTCCGCCAGCTTCCGAGAAACACCAGAATCATAATCGCGGTCAGACAGGCCGCGATCAGCGCTTCGCGAACGACGGCGCTGATGGAAGCGCGAACGAACACGGATTGATCGGCGATCGGAGTGATTTTCAATTGCGGCGGCAGCGTCGCGGCGATGGTGGGAAGCAAATGGCGGACGCCCGCAATGACGTCCAGCGTCGAAACATCGCCGTTCTTCAGAATCGTCATCAGCGAGCCGCGCAGCCCGTCGGACCGCACGATGTTGGTTTGCGGCGGATATCCATCGCGAACGTGCGCCACGTCGCGGATGTAAATGGTGGCGCCATTCTGCGTTTTGATCGGCAGATTGTTCAGCTCAGCCACTCTGGTTGGGCTGCCCTTAATCTCAACATCGTATTCAAGCCGGCCGATCTTGGACGTACCGCCCGGCAGAATCAGATTTTGATTCGCGATGGTATCGACGACATCCTGCGGGCCAAGGCCCTTGGCCTGCAGCGCCTGTGTGTTCAAATCGACCATCACCTCGCGCTGTTTGCCGCCGTAGGAGTAAGGAATGGCGGTTCCCGGCACGGTGACAAGCTGAGTGCGGATAAAGTTCTGCCCGAAATCGTTCAACTGCTGCTCACTTAGCCCCTGCCCCGAGAGGGCGAGCTGAAGAATAGGGACCGTTGAGGCGTTGTAACTGATAATGAGCGGCGGGGTCGTTCCCGGCGGCAAGTGTTTCAACTGAGTTTGGCAGATCGCGGTAACCTGCGCGATGGCTGCATTGATATTCGCGTGGGGCTGAAAAAACACCTTGATGACCGCGATCCCATCGAGCGACTCCGATTCGATGTGCTCGATATTGTTTACGGTAGTCGTCAGAGACCGTTCGTTGACATAAACGATGCGCTCCGCCAAATCCTGCGCCGAGAGGCCGTCGTATCCCCACACCACACTGACGACGGGGATGTCGATATTCGGGAAAATGTCCACCGGCGTCCGCGAAATCACGACGGGCGCGAGAATGAACAGCATCAACGACAGAACTACAAACGTGTACGGTCGCCGCAACGCCAGGCGAACGATCCACATATATTTATCTCCCTAGGGGATTCCGGTGAGCAGAACTATAGTCGCCACGAAAGCGATTACGAAAACATTCGATACACCAATTATGAACCAAGGCGTTTCGTAATTCCTCGAAGCTGTAACACTTCCTCAAGATCTGAATCCAATTCACGGCAGGAAACAAGATGAAGGCTCTTTTTGTAATCGGCCGCCTGATCTTTGGCGGATTCTTTCTGTATAACGGAATCAACCACCTCAAACAAACCGCCGGGCTCGCGCACTATGCGGGCGCGAAGAACGTTCCGAATCCGGAAGTAGCGGTGAAGGCATCCGGGGTTGCGCTGGCAGTCGGGGGCACAAGCATAATGCTGGGCCTTAAGCCGAAACTGGGCGCCGCTGCGATTGTAGCGTTTCTCGCCACTGTGTCGCCTGTTATGCATGATTTCTGGTCGCATGAAGATCCGCAGCAGCGCATGGGCGACATGGTTCACTTCAGCAAAAATATGGCGCTGCTCGGAGCGGCGCTTGCTCTCATGGGAACCAAATCCTGGCCGGCCAGCCTGTGTGCGCGCTGATCCCTTTACCGAGCCGCGACCAGGCGCGCAGAGCACGCCCGCTTTAGCGCGCTAGGGAGCGGTTTTACTGTCGGCCATACTCGCGCAAAAAAACGCATACAATAAACCCGACGGGGGCGGTATGGTCAATGTGATCACGATTGAGCGCGAATATGGCTGCGGGGCTGGGACCATCGCGAAGCAAATTGCCGCGAAGCTCGGATGGACTCTCTGGGATCGCGAGATCACTTCGGAAATAGCCCGCCGCCTCAAGTGCGATGTGCGATCCGTCGAGCAACGCGAAGAAAGGCCTGACCCGGCCTTTTACCGGCTGGTCAAAGCCTTTATGCGCGGCAGCTATGAGGATAGTTACACGGGCGGCAGTCTCGAACTGCTGGATGCCGAACAACTTGCCAGGCTATTTGAAAAGGTGATTCAAAACATCGCTAGCCGCGGCAACTGCGTGATTGTCGGCCGTGGCTCTCCGTATTTCCTGCGCGAGCGCGAAGACGCACTACGCGTCTTCTTGTACGCGGGTTATGAAGAAAAGATGCGCCGCCTCACGGCGCTAGGCACAAGCGAAGAGGAAGCCGAAGAATTGCTTGAGCGGGTCGATCGCGAACGAGCCACCTTTGTGAAACGCTATTACGGACAGATCTGGCCCAAACGCGAGCTTTACCATCTCATGATCAATACCGGCGTGGGCGACGATGGCGTTCTCGAAGCCATCCAGTTCGAAATGGATCTCTTGAACAAGAAGAATCTCGTGCTGCGAATGTAACAGTGCTCCGTTGCAACGAGCCTTATTGGCCCGCCTTCTGGCCTGCGGATTTCCCTTTTTCCTCCCTGGCTTCCAGATCCTCCTCCACGGTCTCCAGATCGCCTTCGGCTTGAGAGGGAACCGGGCGCTGCTCGGCCGCCAGGTTCTTATCCGGTTGCGACGTTTGACCTTTCTTTTGATCGCTCATACCAAGTTGAAGTACCAGAGCGCCGCCATGTTTCGGATTCTGTTCATCTGAAAGGTTACTAGTTGGTGGAATCTGCGCCGGTAGTCTTGCGGCATCCTGATAACCAGGAATGACCGCACGAACTCCAAGTCGTCGTGAAACGTTAAAGCTGCTTTCATTGAGTGCATTATCGGCCGGTACCGTTGCCGGCCAGCCACAGCCTGTGCCTCAAGCTGCACTGACGGATCAACTCCGGATCGGGACAGAATTCTTCCTGAATCGCTCGGAAACGCACGACGGCATATGGCGCCACTTCAGGCTTATGCGAGATTCCGGCCTGACGCTGGCGCGCATCTTCGTGATCTGGGAAGACGTCGAACCGGAGCCCGGCGTTTGGAATTTCGATCGCTACGACTGGCTCTTCGACGCCGCCGCGGAGAACGGAATCAAGATGGTTACTACGCTCTGCTCAGAAGACCCGCCGGGTTGGACCGGTGAGACTCCGTTCTATCACAATCGGACGAATCTCAACGATCCACACGTTCGGAGCCGGGCCGCCGAATACATCCGGCGTGTCGTAAACCGCTACAAGGAACACCCGGCGCAAGGTGTTTGGCTGCTGATGAATGAGCCGTCGAAGTACGACCGCGAGCCGGCCACACTACGCGCCTTCGGAGAATGGCTTCGCCGCAAATACGGCACTCTGGAAAATCTCAACCGGCATTGGTTCCACAAAGTCAAAAGCTTTTCCGATGTGGTCGTCACCGATGAAATGCTGGCGGGCGGCAATTATGGCTGGCTGGATTACCCGCCAATCATCGATTGGCGGGAGTTCAACATCGACAATCTCGTGAACCAGTTGCTCTGGATTAAGAGCCAGGTTCTACTTTATGACACCTCGCACGCGACCCATCTGAACGTAACCCAACCGCTGGGCGGCCCGCGCGGCCAGGATGTCTGGAAGGAAGAGAAGATCGTCGACATTCTTGGGGCATCCATACATCCGGCCTGGATCTTGAATCCGTCCGCGCCCCACAGCGCCTATGGCGAGCTGATTGCCCGGCGGCTCGACGTAATAGCAGGACCGAGCAGGACCAAACCGTGGTGGGTGACGGAGTTCCAAGGCGGTCCCACGGTGTTTACGGGACATTTCCCTTTCAATCCGAGTCCGGCCGATATAACCCGCTGGATGTGGGATGCGTATGGTGCCGGTAGCCGCGCCGTGATCTTTTGGCTCTGGAATCCGAGGGAAGGCGGACAGGAGGGTGGCGAGTGGGGACTGGTCGGCCCTCGTGGCGAGCCGAGCATTAGGCTTCCAGCCGTGCGCGCGGTTGCGGAAGCGCTGAAAAAGATTCCCTTACTGGCCGAAGCCCAGCCTCAGAAACCAGCCGTAGCCCTTCTCTATAACCGCGAAACAGCCATTCTCGGCAACCTGGAAGGCAGCCGGTTTCAACACCGCGGCGACGAATGGGAGCAATCCATTGATGGCTGCTATTTTGCGTTGTGCCGCACGCACATTCCTGTCCAATTTCTGGATCTCGATCAACTGAAGCAAGGAGCAGTGAAGGACTTCGACATTCTCTATATTCCCTATTGCTACGCGATCGATGATCAAGGCGTGGACGCGTTGCGCGAGTACGTCCGAGGCGGTGGGACTCTCTGGGCCGACGGGCTGATCGCCTGGAAAAACGAAATGGGCCGAATCCGCCCCGGCATTCCCGGAGAGCTTTCCGATGTTTTCGGCGTAGAGGCCCATGACATCTACCCGGTCAAGCAGGACCAACCGTATTCGATTACTGCCCGACATGAGCAAGCTGGAGAGCTCTGGAAATTGCCCCTCCAGTTGAAAAGCGCACAGCCGTTTCTCCGAGATACGGAAGGGAAGCCGTTTGCGGTAAAAAACCGGTTTGGACGGGGAGAGGCGATCTATTTCGAGTCGGCGTTGAGTCTGGCCTACGCAAAGAGCGGCAACCCGCAGATCCAGGAGTGGATCATTCAGCCGGCACGGCAATTTCAATCGAGATTATCGGTCCAACTTCTCAAGGGATCTTCCGAATTCCAATTTCGGGGCTTGGTTCATTCAAGAGGAGCTTTCGCGCTCCTCTCGAACTGGGGCGATGCCCATGAACTGGCAATCGGATTCCGCGGGCAATTTAACGTGGTGGATGCCCTGAGCCGCAAACCATTCGAAACCAGCTTCCAAGAGGGTCTGACGGTGGCCAGAGCTAAGGTTCCAGCCGATGCAGTTCTGATTCTCGAAGCATACCGATGAAAAAACTTGCGTCGCTACCACTCCTTTGCGGTCGTAGCTCGGAAAGCGCTCTGCTGTTTTAATAGCCTACTGAGCCGCGACCGCCAGGGAGCGGTTGGTTTACACCACGCCAAACCGGAAGATGGTGGTTGAACGATAGCGCTGATCGGGTGATAGCTTTGTCGATGGAAACGCGGGCTGATTCGGGGAATCGGGGAAATGCTGCGTTTCCAGGCAAAAGCCGGAGCGGAATCCATACACTTGCCCGTTTTTTCCGGTCACGCTTCCATCCAGATGATTGCCGGTGTAGAATTGCACGCCGGGTTCGGTAGTCAGCACCTCGATGAAGCGCCCCGATTCCGGATCTACCGCTCGCGCGGCCAGCGTGGGCCCGTCCCCGGTCCGGTTAAGAACAAAATTGTGATCGTAGCCGATCCCGTATTGAAGCTGCTGGTCTCTTTCGTCAATCCGGCTTCCGATCGGCATTGGCCGCCTGAAATCGAATGCAGTGCCCTCCACTTTGCGCAACTCGCCCGTGGGAATCAAGTTGGCGCTCACCGGGGTAAACCGGTCCGCGTTGATCGTCACCTCATAACCCAGGATTTTCCCGGCTTGGCTGCCTGAAAGATCGAAATAAGAATGATTGGTGAGATTGATTACAGTATCTTGATCGCTTTTGGCCTCGTAGTCAATTTGCAGCGTGTTGTTGGAGAGGCTATAAGTCACGGTGACATCCAGGTTTCCCGGATAGCCCTCTTCACCATCCCGGCTGAAATACCGCAATTCGAGCCCCATGGCTTCGTTTCGCTGGGCTGCCGATGCCCTCCAGACAACCTTGTCAAAGCCCTTGTATCCGCCGTGCAGCGAGTTTGTCCCGTTGTTTTGAGGAAGCGTGTAAGTGCGCCCGTTCAAACTGAAACGTCCATTGGCAATGCGGTTGGCGTAGCGGCCTACTAAAGCTCCAAAATAAGGGTTTTTCTGTAAATAGCCCCCCAGCGTGTCGAATCCGAGCACGATATCCCCAAATCTGCCGTGCCGGTCCGGTGTTTTCAAAGTAACCAGCCGGCCGCCGTAACTCGTAATTGCTGCTTCGATTCCGCTGTCGGAGCGCAGCGTGTAAAGCTGAACCGGTTCGCCTTCGGGAGTGCTGCCCCATTGCTGTTCATTGAGTTCAGTCATGTGAATGGATTCCAAGTACAAATGACCAGTATCCGATACACCTCCCCAGGCCTATTACAGTTTATGCCTGTATTGTTTTTATTTCTTTGCATTTCCGGCCAACCAAGCGTAAACTTCGATCAAAGTGTCTCGTTTTGTTTGGCGAGGTCGAAAATGTCGGAATGTGAGTTGAAAGAAGTGAATGCGCTTTCAGATACGGAGTTGCTCGATTCCATCGAGAAGCTTCTGTGCAAACCCGACTTTTTGGACTTGGCCCTCGGTTTCGACCACGAGACAAGAGAATTCTACGCGGGATGCGAAGCGGGATTAACGCTTCGCGAAGTGTTACGCACCGTCCTGCTCGAAAATCGACCCGCCTCCGTACCGTTGCGGGAAGTCGTTCCCATGCGCCTGGCGGACCGCGTCGCTTAGCGGCAATTTACCGCGCTGCGGCTTCCACCCCGGCCGGAGCAACACCTAACTGCTGCAGCAGCATCAATTGATCGAAATAGACGAGCTCTTCCAATACGCGTCCGTTCTCAATCCGCTCCAGCGAGATGCCGTTAACTTCCACCCGCTTGCCGGTGGGCGGAATGCCCATGAACTCGCCTTTCTGGGTTCCCGTAGCGGTCCACTGGACGGCGACCTGATTTCCCTGTGAAAGGGTTTGGGTGATCTCCAGTTTGAAATCGGGAAAGGCGGTGTGCACCTCGGTCACGTAGTTTCCGATGCCTTGTGCGCCGCGAGCCGTTCCGTTAGGCGCGCGCCGCTCGGATCGGTCGTCATAAAGTTGGGTAGCAATCTCCGCCTTGCCCGTGTTCCAGAGTTTGGCCACGAGATCAACAATGTGCTGCATGTCTTCCGGCATAAGAAAACCTCCAGGTTGAATTCTATGCCGATTTTGTATTCCGCGGGTCCGGCGCTATCCCTCATTCACCGGGTCCGGCTGCTCTTTCGGATCGAGTTTCTCGATGAGCACCGTGGCGATCCGGTTACGATCCATCCGCGTCACTGTGAATCGCCGTCCCCCGTAATCGACGGAATCTTTCACCTTCGGAATGTACCCGAACTGAAACAACAAAAACCCTGCCAGCGTTTCGAAGCCTGCTTCGCCAGGCAGCGCGAGACTGTAGCGCGTTTCGAGATCGCGGATGGTGGTGGTGCCGTCGACCTGCAGCACTCTTTCCTGATACGACGGAGCGGGCCGGACGATGTCGTGTTCGTCCGAAATGTCTCCGATGATCTGTTCCAGGACATCCACAAGTGTGACGAGTCCCGTGACCGTGCCGAACTCGTCCACCACCAGCGCCATATGTGTATGGGCGACGCGAAACTCGTCGATGAGCTGATTCACCGGCTTGGTTTCGGGCACAACGAGCGGCTTGCGTACGAAGCGCCGCAAGCGAAACGGGCGAGCCGTCCGGCGACGGTCATGCGCAAACCGGCGCTCATCCCAGACCCGCATCAGATCTTTATAGTGCACGATGCCGATGATCTGCTCGGGCCGGTCTTCATAAACGGGAATGCGCGAGAATTTGTGCTCAGCCATCACTCCGAGAACCTGTTCCAAATCGGCGTCCACGGAAAGCGAAATGATGCTGTGCCGCGGCGTCATAATTTCGCGCGCTGAATAATTCGAGAGCTCGATCAGGTGCTGAATCGCGTCCTGTTCGAACTGCTGCAAATGTCCCTCGTGCCGGCTGGATTGAATAATATATTTCAGTTCCTCGGGTGTATGGCCGCCGCGCGCATGTCCGGCGCCCAGTCCCAACACGCGGAGAATCAATGCCGAGGATCTCTCGATGACGACCACGAACGGCTGCGAAATCCGGTAAAAGACAAGCAGCACAGGAGCGGCTAATACCGCGACGCGATCGGCTTTCTCAATTGCGAGATTCTTCGGCACCACCTCGCCGATAATGACGTGGCCATAGCTGATAATGAGGAAGGCCAGCACGAAGGCCACCCCGCGCAGCAATACTGGCGAGACGTGCATGCCTAGCGGTTCCAGGGCTCCGCTCAGTAGCTTATAGACGGTGTCTTCGCCGGCCCAGCCGAGGCCCAGGCTGGCTAGTGTCACGCCTACCTGCGTTACCGAGAGCAGCCGGCCTGGATTCGCCAGCAGACTGAGAGCGCTTTGCGCGCCCGCCTGTCCGCGCTCCGCCAGCTCGCGCAGACGAGACTGCCGCACGGATACAAGCGAGACCTCCGCTGCCGCGAAAAAACCATTCGTGGCCAGAATAATAATCAGCAGTACGAAGCGCAGGCTCATATCAGCACGCCCTGGCAGAGCCGCCACCAAAGCGAGCGGTGTTTCCGGGCAGAGTACAATCGGTCCGTGCTCTCCCGCATCGTGCGCATTTTTAATGTGAGCATAGCGGTTCTGCTCGTGCTCGCCGCAGTGGCCATCTATTGGTACGCGGTGCGTCCCTTACCGAAGGAATCGGGCGAGATGACCGCTCCTATCGCCAGTGCCGCCACCGTCAAGCGCGACGCTCGCGGCATCCCCCACATCGAGGCCGCGTCCTGGCAAGATGCCGTCTTTCTTCAAGGCTACGTCACGGCCCAAGACCGATTGTGGCAAATGGATGGCCTGCGGAGGTTTGGAGCAGGCGAGCTGGCCGAAGTCTTTGGACCGGCCGCCATCGCCTCCGACGAGCGTTCTCGCCGGATGCGCATGAAAGAGATGGCCGAGGACGATGTACAGCGCCTCCCGCCCGAGGATCGCGCCGCCATGGTGGCCTATGCGCGGGGAGTCAATTATTTCATCGACACGCATCGCGGAGATTATTCACTGGAATTTTCGTTGCCAGGCCACCGCTACGATCCCCGGCCGTGGACGCTGGCCGACTCCATTGTGGTGGGCTTAGTGATGTTCCGCGATCTGACGGACTCCTCGAAATTCGAGTTCGATAAGGCATCTCTGCTTGCCCAAGCGGCCGATCCAGTCAAGGTGAGAACGCTTTTCCCAGCCGCTCAGGGCGCCTATGTGAGCCCTGGGTCGAACGCCTGGGCGGTTTCGGGCGCACACTCCGCAGATGGAGTGCCGATGGCAGCGAATGATCCGCACTTGAGTTATGGAATTCCCGGCACCTGGTATCTGGTGCATCTCAAAGCGCCCGGGCTCGACGTTTCCGGCGCCTCCTTGCCTGGGGTTCCCGGCGTGATCAGTGGGCACAACCGCCAGATCGCCTGGGGAGTCACAAATTTACAGGCCGATGTGATGGATCTGTATGTGGAGCAGATGGACGAGCGCACAGGGCAGTATCTGTTCCAGGGCAAGGTGAATCAGGCACAACTCGACCGGCAGATCGTTGCAGTGCGAGACCATAGGCCCGTTCAGTTGGACGTCTGGATCACACGCCATGGGCCCGTGCTCGCGCACGAAAACGGCAAGACGTATACGATGCGTTGGAGCGCGGCCGAGGGTTTTGGATTCCCGTTTTTCGATATCGATCGCGCCCAGAACTGGCAGCAATTCCGCACTGCTTTGCGCCGCTTCTGGGGTCCTGGTCAGAACTTCATTTATGCGGATCGTGCGGGCAACATTGGCTATCAGGCAGCAGGCGCTGTGCCAATCCGGCGCGGGTTCGATGGCGATGTTCCGCTGGACGGCGCATCCGGCAAGTACGAGTGGGATGGCTACATTCCTTTCGAACAGTTGCCGAGCTTCTATAATCCCCCTTCAGGCATTGTCGCTACATCGAACCAGGACACGTTTCCGCTTGATTTTCCGTATCGGGTCACAGGCAGTTTCGCCGATCCGTACCGAGTCCGGCAAGTCCGGGCGCTGCTCTCGTCCAAACCAAAGCTGACTGTAAACGATATGCTTGCGGTTCAGAAGGACGTATACTCGGCGTACGACTTCTTTCTGGCCCGGCAAGCAGTCCATGCAATTGAAAACGATCGCTCCGGCGATCCGATGCTCCGTGCGGCTGCGGATGTGTTGCGGCGCTGGAACGGCCAGATGGATAAGGATGAAGCCGCTCCGATGATCACCGAACTGCTGAGCAACGAGCTCGGCGTTAGTCTCGTGTCAGCCGCTATTCACAAGACGGGCCTGAGCGCAATCCCCGAGATGCGCCCGCGTCCGTTTGTGATCCAGGCCCTCTTATGCGAACGCCCGAACGGATGGGTTCCCAAGAACGATTGGCACGCCTGGCTGGTTCGCAACCTGAGCGCGGCGTTGCAAGATGGCCGCAAACGTCAGGGAACTCCGGTGTCGGGCTGGCGATGGGGACGGATGCTGCAATGGCATTTTCTTCACCCGGTGGGCAAGCAGTTGCCTCTTGTCGCGGGCTTCTTCGATCTCGGCCCGGTGGAAATGAGCGGCTCCGGAACTACGGTGAAGCAAACAACGTCGACGCTTGGTCCATCGGAGCGAATGGTGGTGGATCTGGGCAATCTCGATAACTCAGTCCAGAATCTGGTTCTGGGGGAATCGGGCTTTGTGGCTTCCGGGCATTACAAGGACCAGTGGCCCGCGTACTATATGGGGAAGAGCTTTCCCATGGAATTCGACCAGGTCCATGCCGAGGACGTGCTGCGAGTGAGACCGGGAGAGCCATAGGAATGCCGATGACCCCAAGCAAGGTTGACGTTGCCCTTAGCGCCGAAAGTCCGAGCATGTTGCCCGAAGCCGAACCGGCGCCTTTGCACGTGGAGCCCAGTGAGCCCTTTCGCATCCTGATCCTGGGTGACTTTAGCGGACGCTCCAGCGCGGCCGCCAGAGCGCTTCAGGTGGATGTAGATAATTTCGACGAACTGCTCAGCCGCCTCGCGCCGAGCGTGAATCTGGCTCTGGGGATCGCCGGAACTCCGCCGCTCACTCTCGAATTCCGGCAGCTTAGCGATTTCGAGCCGGACAGCATTTTCGAACGCTGCGAGCTCTTGCGTAACGGAATAGAATCCGGCGCTCCGCGAGCGTCCGCGCCACAACCGAAAACGGCGTCGCGAACTGCAGATCCGGGTGACGACGTGAGCCGGCTTGTTTCGGGCGGGCTCCTCGATCAAATTGTAGAAAAGCACGATCAGCTCGATCAGATTGTCGAGCGCATCGTCAAGCCGGACCTGGTCCCGCGCGAAAGCACGGACAGTTTGCAGATCACCGCCGACCGGGAGCTGCGGGCGAGTGTTTTGGCGCGTGCCATCCTGCATCATCCGCAATTCCAGGCGCTCGAGTCTATCTGGCGCTGGCTCGATTTTCTCGTGCGGCATCTTGAAACCGGCGAACATCTGAAGCTGTATATTGCCGACGTGCCTAAAGAAGAACTAATTACCAGTCTTCTGAAGACGAAGAATTTCCGGTCGAGCAACATTTACAAAATCATCATTCAAGACAGTATCCAAGCTGGGGAACCCCGGCCGTGGGCCGCGATTGCCGGCAATTACGCCTTTGACCGCAGCAACGCGGATGACGTTGAACTTCTCGAAAGAATAGGTCTACTCGCGCGAGCGGCAGGCGCTCCCTTCCTGGCCGAGTGCCTTCCCTCGGAAGAAAAAGAGTCCGCCTCCTGGGACGCGCTTCGGAAATCTGCGAATGCGGCCTGGATTGGTCTGGCGCTTCCACGCATCTTGCTGCGCCTGCCGTACGGAAAAGACACGTGCCGCGTGGAAAGCTTCGCATTCGAAGAGATGCCGGGCGAACCGAAGCACCAGGACTATCTTTGGGGCAATCCTGCCTTCGCTTGCACCTTCTTACTTGCGAGGGCTTTTTGCGAGTCCGGTTGGGAAGCGCTACCGGGCACAAGCTATCAAATTGACGATCTGCCGTTCCATACCTTCAAAATAGGTGGCGAAACGCGCGCGCAACCGCCTGCCGAGGTGCTCCTCAGCGATAACGATTGTGAGTTGCTGGGGCAGCAGGGCCTGATGGCTTTCCGTGCCTTTAAGGATCGCGATTCCCTGCGCCTCGCCGGCTTCCGCTCCATTGCCGAACCGCCAACGGCCTTGTCCGGCCGCTGGAAGTGACTCTCTACACAATTGGCCATTCTACGCGTCCCGCCGCGGAGTTCATTCGCATTCTAAAGTCGTTCGGAATCGAACTGCTGGCTGACATACGAACTATTCCGCGATCGCGTCATAATCCGCAGTACGATCAGTCCGAACTTCGGAAGCTCTTGGCAGCGGCCCACATCGAGTACGTTCATTTGGCTGCTTTGGGCGGATTGCGGCATGCAAAGAAAGACTCGGTGAATACAGCTTGGAAAAATCTATCGTTCCGCGGCTATGCCGATTACATGCAAACACGCGAATTTGAAGATGCCGTTCAGAACTTGATCTCGCTTGCAGCGAAGCAGCGGACCGCGATTATGTGCTCGGAAGCCGTTCCCTGGCGTTGCCATCGCTCTCTGGTGGGCGATGCTCTCCTGGTCCGCGGTGTGGAGGTGGAGGACATCATGGGGGAGACAACTTCAAAACCGCACAAATTGACGCCGTGGGCCAAAGTCCACGGCGAGCAAATTACCTATCCCGCGGACTAATCAAAACGAGCTCTATCTGGACGACACGCCGAAACCCAAAACCGAGCCGCGACCGCCAAGGAGCGGTTTTTCAGGCGAGCGAATTACTGAAGCGCCACAGGTTGAAGAAACGCCCCGTCTCCCGCAGAATCCCAGACCGCAAACCGGACCCACTTCTTCCCCGTTGCGTCGAACGGAATGTCGAATTTCTTTTCTCCAAAAGGCGTTGTGCCGGTCAGGTTTATGATCTTACGGTCCACCTTGGCGCCGTCACTCCATACGAGCTCGGCGAAGTCGAGGGGAAACGTATATTCGACAGTAGCTTTGTAAGTGCGCTTGGCGCCGGACCCCTCAACCGCCCAGTCATGAAAAAGAACCTCACCGGTGGTGCCATAAAAATCGCCCTTGCGCAAGCTTTCGATAATCGGTTCCCAGCTTTCGTTGTAACGAGGTACTCTATCCAGCTTTATATAATTTACGGCGAGTTGCGGGTAAGTTTCATCGGAGGGCCACTTGGTGTAAGTGTCTCCTTCGGCGATCATATATTTCGGCTTTGGCGCCCAGTTACTCATATCGTCGAGAGTTCCGAAGCAGCGTACCTCGCACAGACGCTTTTCCGATAGATCTACCGGTAACGATTCCCAGGAAGCACCGATGAAACGATCGCTTAGAAAAAAGTCCTTGTCCTTGTATGCCTCGGGATAGCCTTCCGAACTCTTGGTCCGCGGATGCGTGGTCCAGATAATGCCGTGTTCCTGGTTCACCATTTTCAGGACGTCCTCGGCCGACCCGAGATGATAGACGTGGCCATACGTCGGATCATTTTCCTGAAACTGCTGATTCGCAGGTCTTGGGACCGCGTGGGAAAAGTAAACCGGCTTGGGTGTTAACAGATACCAGTGGCCGCCCAAATACGCATTCGGTTCTTCGGCCGGCATGACCAGGAAATCCTTATCGGATTGCTTTTCGGCTCCCTCAAAATAGACGCGTTCTTCTTTGAATCGCTTGGGGCCGGGATCTCGCGGATCGGAATCATCGTGAAAGTCGCCCAGATAGACGATATTGATTCCGAGCGCTCGAAACACCGATACCCAGCTTGGGCGATAGTCCAGGTCGCCACGATCGCGCAACATTTCGTTGAAGTCCAGGTGAAAATGGCCGGATAGCACTTTGAAGCCAGGTACAGGCTTGAATGTGTCGTCATGCGTGTAGGCCAGCACGGCGGCTTGCGTTGCATGGTCGTCCTTTGGACTTAGATAATAGTAGACTGCCATGCGCTGTAGCGTGCCGGGAGGCGCATTATAGAGCGCGAAGTTATCCCATTGCCGCTCGGATGTGTTGCTACGTTTGTTCCAGATCGCATCGGTGGTGCCCCATGGAATGTAGCCTTCGCCTTTTTCCGGCTGCATCACTCCCAGCGAGAAAGCTGCAGGGGTGTCCTTACGGTAGTAAACATAACCAAGATTCACCTCGTTCTCACGCGCGAAAAAGAACTTGTGTGGCGCCGGGAAGATCGCCAGTGACCCGCTCCCGGCATCCAGAATCTCCAGGCGATTACGCGCCCGCAGCCAGACTGGTCCGGTGTTCGGTGCGCCTCCGAACTCCTCCTGCTGCCACTGTTGTGCGGTGTCGCGCCATACCAGTCTGGTGTCGTTCCGGATCGGGAATCCCTTCAGGCCTGCCTTATAGATATAGGCAACAGACGGCCGGTCCGTCTTGGCAACCGCCTCCTGGCGGAGCAAGTTTGATCCTTTGTACGCAATAAAGCTGAGATCGCCGGAGAAAATTCCAAGCGACAACCCATCGAACGTGACCGTGACGCGCGCGCCGTCGCTCGTTACACGGCAGTTGTTCGTGTGATAGCTCACCGAGGCACGCTGAATCTCTTCGGGTTTTCGAGGCAAGTCGGTCGTCTCGCTTCCACCTGGAATATGCAGGGGAGCATCCCAAAATGCATTCCACTTGCGGGCGTCCTCTTGAGCGGGTGTATCGATTCCGAGTTGCTTCATCAGATGCAATTGAGCGGAGGAGAGGCGCCGCTTCCCGGTAGTCACCTGGAAATCCGGTGTCAGATCATTCGCCAGAATTACCCAACGGCCGCCGCTTTCTCGTGCAGCGAGTTCTCGAATGACTGGTTGATGACCTCGAATGCCGAACACCGCTCGGAGCTGCTGGTCGCTTTCTCCCGGCCAAGTGATTTCAACCGCGCCCTGCTGTTGCTTCAACGCGAATCCGGATACAGGTTTGTATCCGCCCACATCACACGACTGAGAATCGCCGTGGACGGCTGCGATGGCCCAGGAGGGCGCCAACAGAAGGATCGCAAAAAGCTTCACGGATCGGGTACTCCTTTCAGGCATTTACGGCTAACACACACATTAGTACAAGGCTCCGATTTAACTAACGTGCGAGCTCCTCAGAAACTCACACCCATCCAGTCGAGTCCTACAAAATATGCCACGCCAAGAGGAACATGACAAACCCGAGAATCTGGTCGAGGCCCCGCACGAGGCGGAACACAGCGCCCGCAGCCTGGAGGACGCGGTGGACTCAAACGCCACGCTAGAGGGCTACTACGCCATGAATGAATTCAAGAGCCCTGAGCAGAAGGAAAACGAGGCGGACGAGGCGAAAGAGACTGAAGAGAGATTACGCGAACGCCGCAAGGGTCATTCGGCGCCCTAATCTGCTGTCAGCCGGCCAACTGAACCGTGCCGTCCCGGTTCAGAATATAGCGGCGGCCACGCCAGCATATCTCTTTCCCGAAGAATCCGGCGATCCAGAATCCGAAGCCCAGGAAATCTTGCAGTGGAAGCAAGAGCCAGTCTACTCTTGCCTTCAAAATACAATCTGATACGATCCACGCGCCCGTTGCACGCAGCGCAAACGTAACCGCCAATAGCGGCCAATAAGCAGGGTGGAGAAGCGTCAGCGCGAAGCCGATGGGAACCGGATAGGTGAAAAATTGGCCGATGTACCCAAGCGGCCGGGACCGGCGGCTCGTTCTTCCCCAACGCATACGGTGCGCAAAGTTTTGCAGCATGGATTCGCTTCCAATCCGGTGCTCCACCACATACGAGGCCAGACCAACGACAAATCCAAGCTGGGCGGCAATTCGCCCCAGCATGAAATCCTCGGCGCCGAGATAATCCTTCACTCGCTCGATACCACCAATGCGCAGGAGAACGTCGCGTCGCGCAACAATGGTGGGCCCTACTGCGAACTTCGCCGCGCCTTCCATCATTACCGCCGTGAACAGCCCGGCGTGAAAATCGGTATTCATGCCAATGGCCTCGAGTCGTGACCAGATCGCCTCGCCTGCAACGGCGCGATACGGACATGTCAGCAATCCAACTTGCTGATTGGCAAATTCCGAAGCCAGGCTTCGGCAAAAATCCCGCCCGACCCGGACATCGCTATCGCTCATCGCGATGAGTTCGTTGCCGGCTTCTTCCAGCATGCACTGGAGACTGAAGACTTTCGCGTGCGGGTATGGTGGTTCACCGGTGATGATCAGTCTTGACGGGATTGCCGGATACTCAGACATGAGCCGGCGCACGATGGGCACAGATGGATCGTCCTCGCTGCGAACCGCGAACAGGATTTCCAGATCCGGGTAGTCCTGTTCGAGAAAACTGCGCAGGTTTTCTTCCAGCCCGTCATCCAGGCCCGCGAGGGGCTTCAAGATACTGATCCCCGGACTGTTGGGGACGACACTCAATCGCTTGGCACGGCGATGCTTCTCAGCCGCAATAATGGCGAGGATGCAATAACCCCAGCAACTCAGAAACAGCAGAACTGCGATGAAGGTGACAGCCAATCCTACTCTTCGAGACTTCTGCCGGCGTTCAAGCGCGACAGGTGGGCGACAAACTCGTCGATTCCCCGGGCCCCCTGGTCGCCATGCTTGCGGTTCCGTACAGACACCTGTCCGGCGTGCATCTCTCTATCCCCCACCACCAGCATATACGGTATCTTTTGGAGTTGCGCCTCACGGATCTTCGCGTTGATCTTATCGCTGCGTTGGTCGATTTCGGCGCGTAGACCTGCCGCCGTCAATTTGGCGTGCACTTGGCGCGCATATTCATTCTGCCGGTCAGCGATCGGAAGCACAATCGCCTGTACGGGCGCGAGCCAAACCGGGAATGCACCGCCGTACAACTCGATCAAATAGGAAACCATGCGCTCCATGGTGCTGACAATGGCCCGGTGAATCATTACCGGACGATGCGAGTGTCCATCCGCGCCGATGTATCCAAGCTCGAAACGGTTCGGCAGATGGAAATCGATCTGAATCGTCGAATACGTCTCTTCGTGCCCCATCACATCCGCGAGCTGAATGTCGAGCTTCGGACCGTAGAAGGCCGCTTCGCCCGGGGCTTCCGTATACCGCAGGCCGAGTGAATCCATGGCTTCGCGGAGCACGCGTTCGGCCAAGTCCCACATTTCGTCGTTCGCGACGTACTTCTCGGTGTTGTTCTTATCCCGGAGCGACAGCCGGTAGCTGTATTGCATAATCCCGAGCGCTCGATACGCTTCCTCCACCAGCTTCATCACGCCGGTGAATTCGGACTTGATCTGATCCGGCGTGCAGAAAATGTGCGCGTCGTTGAGCGTCATGCAGCGCACCCGGCTCAAGCCGCTTAAGACACCGGAGCGCTCGTACCGGTACATCGTCCCGAGTTCCGCAAGGCGCACGGGAAGATCGCGGTAGCTGCGCATCTTCGATTTGAAGATGAGGATGTGATGCGGGCAGTTCATGGGCCGCAGAACCATCTGCTCGGTTTCGAGATCCATCGGCGGGAACATATCTTCGTGATAGTGCTCCCAATGCCCCGACTTCTGATAGAGCTCGACCTTGGCTAACGCCGGAGTATAAACGTGCTCGTACCCAGTGGCGCGTTCCCGTTCGAGAATGTATTCCTCCAGAACCCGGCGTACCGTCGCGCCTTTGGGAAGCCACAACGGCAGACCGGACCCGACCAGGTCGCTGATCGTGAACAGTTCGAGCTCTTTGCCCAGCTTGCGATGATCGCGCTTGCGCGCTTCTTCGAGCCGCCGCAGGTACTCATCCAGCTCTTTCTGCGTGAAGAACGCGGTACCGTAAATGCGCTGGAGCTGCGGGTTCTTTTCGTTGCCTTTCCAGTAGGCCCCGGCAATCGAGAGCAGCTTGAATGCCCTCAGTTTTTCCGTGGACGGCACGTGCGGCCCGCGGCAGAAGTCGATAAAATTCGGGCCGAGCGTGTATTCCGAAAAAATGTCTCCGGCGCGCTCTTCAATCAGCTCCCGCTTCATCCAGTCGTCGCGATACTTCTCGAGCCCTTCCTGCTTGGGAGTCAGCTTACGCTCGAAGGGGAGATTCTTCGATTGCAGCTCACGCATGCGGGCTTCGATCTTCTCCAGGTCTTCGGGCGTAAACTTTGTCTCGCGCTGGAAATCGTAATAAAAGCCGGAGTCCGTGGGCGGTCCGATCCCCAACTGTGTTTCGGGAAAAAGCTCAAGGACCGCCGCCGCCAGAAGATGCGCCGTGGAGTGGCGATAGACCTGGAGCGCTTCTGGGTTTTTTGTCGTCAGGATTTCTACTTTGGCGTCGCCTTCGAGCGGCCGGGTCAAATCCCACAGATCTCCGTTCACGCGCGCAACAATGGCGTCCGCCGCCAGTCGCGGGCTGACCGATTTAGCGACATCGATAGGGCGCGTTCCGACGGCTGCGGACTGCTGGCTGCCATCCGGCAGTGTGATCGTCAAACTGCTCATATTTCGGGGTAAATTTGAGCGTATCAGACGCAGAAATCTGCCTTTATCATGGCGCACCGGAACTTTTGGTCGGCTGCGACGTAACTCTTATTGGCGGCCCTGCTGCTAGACTGGAGATACTCTTTCCTCGTGAGCACTTCCACCGTATCCCCTGCTTTTGATGAGTCCGCGCTTGTCGCGCGGGCCAAGGCCGGAGATATGTCCGCTTTTTCGGAACTCGTTGAACATTACGATCGGCGCGTGTTCCGCATGGCCAAGCAGATCACGCAGAACGACGATGACGCCGAAGACGTTCTGCAGGAAACATTTCTAAAAGCCTACACGCACCTCGACGATTTTCAGGGAAATTCGAAGTTTTACACCTGGCTGGTCCGGATTGCAGTGAACGAAGCGCTCATGAAGCTCCGCAAGCGGCGCTCGGACCGGAGTGTTCCGCTCGACGAACCGATCGACACCGGAGAAGACGAGATGCCGCGCGAGATCGCCGTTTGGGAAGAGAACCCGGAGGAGACCTACTCGCGCGAAGAATTGGCGCAAATCCTTGACCAGGCGATTCAAAGTTTAAAGCCCGCTTACCGAACCGTTTTTATCCTTAGAGACATCGAAGAAATGTCGATAGAGGAGACGGCTCAAATCTTGGGACTTTCGATTTCGGCGGTGAAGAGCCGTCTGCTGCGGGCGCGGCTGCAGCTTCGCGAGAAGCTCACCAGGCAATTTAAGCGAAAGGGGGACGACGCGTTTGCTTACCTGTAAGCAGTTTCTGCAGGAGCTAAACGACTTCCTCGATGAAACTCTCGACCCGAACACCCGGGCGGAGCTACAAAGACATGTGAATGAATGCCCTAACTGCTGGGTTGTCTGCGACACCACCGAGAAGACCTTAAAGGTTTTCAAAGGCATGGAGCCGCAGGCCGTCCCCAAGGACATCGAGGCAAGGCTGATGGCCGCCCTGGAAAAGAAGTGCAAAGCAGGCCAGAAGAAAGCAGACGTCTAGGTCTTCTCTTTCTATTCGCTCTCCGCAGGTAAGTCAATGAAGGGCGGATGAAACTGCTCAATTCCGATCAGGTCCTGATCCCGCATCTGGCCGCCATCCAGCGCATGATGTCCTCTGCCGAGCGTGGCTTCGTTCCCCCAAATTCCCTCTCCGAGTTGCGATCGCAAGCGAGCGGTGCCACTGGCTTCGTTCCTCCCGGCACAGTTCTTCAACCGAATAAAAGTCCCGCCCTCTGCGCTCGTAGTGTGTCCGCGGTTAGGCTCCGCCGGCCGTCGGCTCACTGCGCTACCGGCACGGGTCCGAAGATCTGATCGAAGCGCTTTTTCTGCTGATCGTTCAAGACATCCAGGATGCGCTGCTTGCCGTGCGCCGCCACGTCTTCCCGCTCGTCTTCGATGTTCTGATAATACTTTCCGTAATCGTCAAGAACTCTCGTAACAATCAATTCCTGCGCGGGTGTCAGGTTTAATTCGGTCTTCAGGCGCTGCAACCCCACCCTGCGCGCCGCATCCATCACTCCCTGCTGCGACGCCGGATATAACCGCGCATGCAGATACGAGCGCGTCACCGCCGCCCCGACCGCCGCGCCGCACAGGAAAATGACCGCAAGAATCGCCAGGACTTTGGGATTTGACCAACCAGCGTCAGCGTGCCTCAGCATGGTCCGCCCTTTGGCTGCGTACGGATTATTGGAGCGTTCCTTGATCAGGGGCAAAATGATGAGTGGCAAAATTCTCTAACACCGCGTCCCGCTGCTGCGCCTGGCTGCCGATGACCGGAGCGTCGTAATGCACGGCCTGGGCCACCATTCGCTCGGAAAGCAGGTGTCCGTCCCGGACCTCGCGCGTAATCACATAACTGCCGAGCGCGAGCGCCAGCGTGAGTGACGCATACGCCAGCCGCTTGCCGAATGGCGAGTAAATGAACACCGCCCAGATCGAATCTTTCGCGCGTTCCTCAATGCGCTGCATAACCCGGCCATAAAAGCCGGGCGCGGGCGCCACATCGTCAGCGGCTCGCAGCGAGCGCACCATCGCGGCTTGGGCCTTCATGAGCCTGAATTCCGAAGCGCATTCCTCGCATGCCGACAGGTGTTCGTTGGGCATTCCCCCGTGTCGCACGGCGGGCGGCTCTGCGCGGAGCAGGTCTTCTAACCGATCCCGAATGGACCTGTGCATATCTCCCTCAAAAAATCCCACCAGAATGTGCGGATCTGAAGTCCGCTCTCTTCACTACTTACTTTCCATTACTCGCCTGTACTGGGCGGCATCAAGGGGCCTCTGTCCAGTCTCTGCGCCGCTTTCACCAGCTTCTGGCGTGCGCGAAACAGCTTTACTTTGATCGTATTTTCGTTCATTCCGGTCATCTCGGACAGCTCCTCCACCGAGTGCCCCTCCACTTCCTTCAACAGAATGAGGGACCGGTCCTCGTCTGAAATCTTCGCCAGTAGCTTCAAAATCAGGTCGTGCTGCGCCAGCCGCTGGTCAATCGCCGGTGACTGCGCGGCTCCGTTTTCCGAATTTTCCATCCGCAGGGAATCGTCGGCCGAAAAGTCGCTCTCGTACACCAGCTTGCGGACGCGCTTCTTCCGTAGATAGTCGTAGCACTCGTTGACCGTAATCTTGTAAATCCAGGTCAGGAGCGAGCTGCGGAAATCGAAGCTCTTAATGGAAAAGTAAATCTTTGCAAAAACCTGCTGGGCGATGTCCTCGGCGTCGTTCCGGTTTCGCAGGATTCCATAAATGATAGAGAAAACTTTGGCCTGGTAGCGCTCTACGATCTCGCAGAAAGCCAGCTCATCCTGAGCCTGCACGCGCCGGACCAGCCGCGACTCTTCGGTCGTTCGATGGTCCAATTTGGTCTTCGCCCGGGTTGATTCGCCGGATACCACCGGAAATGACAAAGTATCGCTCAGCCCGCTCATATAGCCCGACCGACGTGCCCGGGTACAAACCCGTTCCAAAAACTTGCCGCGGGGCAATCATCTTCATTCTGGCAGATTCTGTTAGGGTTAGGAAGCGAACCCTTCTGCCGCGAATTCGCATCCAATGATTGTTCGATTGGTTGTACACTAAAGGCAGCCAGCATTATTTCAGGAGATTTGGATGATTCAGCTAACCGAAACTGCCGTTAATAAGGTCAATGAGATCTTGAACATGCAGGAACCCAAGCCGGCTGGGCTGCGCATCGCCGTCGTGGGCGGCGGTTGCTCGGGCTTCAGCTATTCGATGGCGTTCGAGAACCAGCCCAACATGCTCGACAAGACTTATCATTTCGGCGATTTGAAGGTCTTCATCGACCAGGCCAGCATGCTGTACCTGGACGGCGCCGAGGTAGACTACGTGGAGACCCTGGAAGGCTCCGGGTTCAAGTTCAACAATCCGCACGTGAAGTCGACTTGCGGCTGCGGCAGCTCATTTAGCGCATAAACGAACCCAAGCACCAGCCGAGAATTCCGGGCCGGAGGGGCAAATTGCTCTTCCGGCCCTTGTTGTCTTCAGATGTTGTGTCCACGCTCATGATCGAAAGCCTACTCACCGAAACCCCGAATCCCGCCTCAGCCGCTATAGACGCGCTCCCTACTATTGAGATGCTCCGCGTCATCAATACTGCCGACCAGGAGGTGGCTCTCGCGGTTGAGCGGGAGCTGCCCAACATCGCCGCCGCGGTCGATGCTGTCGTGGAGCGGCTGGAATCGGGCGGACGGCTCTTCTACGCCGGGGCGGGTACTTCCGGCCGCCTGGGAGTGCTTGATGCTTCGGAGTGCCCGCCCACGTTTAACACGCCGCCGGATCTGGTCCAGGGCCTCATTGCCGGCGGCGACCGGGCTCTGCGCCATTCCATCGAACGCGCCGAAGACGATCCAGCTCAAGGCCAGCGCGATCTTGCGGAGCGGAATTTCTCCGGGCGCGATGCGCTCGTGGGCATTGCCGCGAGCGGCCGGACTCCCTACGTGCTCGGGGCACTCGCCTATGCTCGCTCGCTCGGCGCGCTCACCATCGGCCTGAGTTGCACGCCGGAGTCAGAGGTCGCCCAAGCTTCCGAAATCGCCATCACTCCGCTTCCGGGCCCGGAGATCGTCACTGGCTCCACCCGGATGCGCGCCGGGACCGCTACCAAGCTGGTTCTGAACATGCTTAGCACCGGGGTGATGATCCGCATGGGCTACGTTTACGGCAATCTCATGGTGAACGTCCAGCCGACCAATACGAAGCTGGTGGATCGCGCCAGGCGCATCATCGCTTCCATCGCGAATGTGTCTTATGATGAAGCATCGCGGCTGTTAGCAGAAGCCGGTTCGGTGCGTACTGCCATTGTGATGCACAAACGTCATCTCTCGCGGGTCGACGCGGAGGCGCTGCTGGCCGCCGCAAAAGGCCGTTTGCGCGTCGCGCTGGGCGAATAGCTGCGGGCGCCGGGCCGGCCAACTCGGGAATTCCAACTCTGGATCATGGACAAATTCAAAATCATCGGCGGTACGCCTCTCAACGGGGAATTGCCCGTGAGCGGCTCCAAGAACTCCGCCCTGCCTGTTCTGGCCGCCTGCCTGCTCACCGGCGAACCCGTTGTTCTTCGCCGTATCCCGCAGGTAAAAGACATCCTCACCATGCAGTCGCTGCTGCAGCACACCGGTGCCCAAGTGAAACTGCACGACGGCAAGGTGTGCGTGCAGGCAAAATCGTTGGACCAACCCGAAGCGCCCTACGACGTCGTCAAAACGATGCGTGCTTCCAGCCTTGTGCTCGGTCCATTGCTGGCTCGCACCGGCCGCGCCCGTGTCTCCATGCCGGGCGGCTGCGCGATCGGCGCGCGGCCCATCAACTTGCACGTTTCGGCGCTGGAAAACCTGGGCGCCACCATTGAACAGGCGCACGGCTATATCGAAGCGCAGGCTCCGGAGGGGTTGCGCGGCGGCGCCGTTCACTTCGACCGCATCACCGTGACTGGAACCGAAGATATTCTGATGGCGGCCGTGCTTGCTCGTGGTGAAACCGTTATCCGCAATGCCGCCCGCGAACCCGAGGTGAAAGACCTCGCCGAGCTGCTCATCAAGATGGGCGCCAAAATCGAAGGCGCGGGGACTTCGATCATCAAAGTGCAAGGCGTCGAGCGGCTTCACGGCGCCGAGCACACCATCATCCCGGACCGGATCGAGGCCGGCACTTTCCTGATCGCCGGGGCCATTTCACGCGGCGAGGTCGTGATCACCAACTGCAATCCGGAGCACGTCGCGGCCCTCACGGTGAAGATGCAGCAGGCTGGCGCCGACGTAGACGAAAGTGAACCCAACGCCCTGCGCGTCCGCTGCTCCCGTCGGCCGAAAGCGGTCGATATCACCACCGAAGAGTACCCCGGCTTTGCAACCGACCTGCAAGCGCAGTACATGGCTTGGATGACGGTCGCACGCGGCATCAGCTTCGTAACCGAAACGATTTTCGAGAACCGCTTCATGCACACCCAGGAACTCGCGCGTATGGGCGCGAATATCCGGATCGAGGGCCGCCAGGCGATCGTCGCGGGCGGAGAGGTGCTCACCGGAGCTCAGGTGATCGCCTCGGACCTGCGCGCCAGCGCGTCCCTTGTCCTCGCTGCTTTGGTCGCGCAAGGCGAATCGACCATCGACCGTGTGTATCACATCGATCGTGGTTACGAAAAAATCGAAGAGAAACTCGCCGCGGCTGGCGCTAAAATCGAGCGCGTCCAATAGTCCAGCTATGAGCACACCTGTCAAGCACCACAGCCCGGGCTTTCTGGCGCTGGTACATGACGCGAAAACGCGCATTCGCGAGATCGATATCGAGGAATATAAACGCTTGCGTGCCGAAAGTGATCCCGGACAACTTGTGGATGTTCGCGAAGATCACGAATGGGAAGCGGCTCATGCGGCGGGCGCCGTTCATCTGAGCAAGGGAACCATTGAGCGCGACATCGAGAAGACCTTTCCCGATAAGCAAACCAAACTTGTTCTCTATTGCGGAGGCGGATACCGTTCCGCGCTCGCCACGGATAATCTTCAGAAGATGGGCTACACGAATGTCATCTCGTTGGATGGCGGATGGCGCGCCATCGAAGCTTCAGGTCTACCCATAGAGAAAAAAGACCAGTAGTCGATTCCTCGTGTTCACGTTCGAGCACAAATCCGTTCTTGTCACAGGTGGTACCAGCGGCATCGGACGCGCCATTGCCGAAGCCTTCTGTGCTGCGGGAGCCGATGTTCTCGCGGTGGGACTACCTTCGGAAGAATGTGTAGCTCCTAAGATCCGCACCGAGCTTCTGGATATCACCGATCAGAGCCGTATTGACCGGCTCTTTGCAGCCATCCCGCAGTTACACGTGCTGATTAACGCTGCTGGAATCATTCGCCGCGATGCAGAATTCGATCTGGATGTGTTTGCGGAAGTCCTCGATGTAAATCTGACCGGTGCCATGCGCGCCTGCATGGCGGCTCATCCTAAGTTAGTGCGAACCAGCGGCTGTATCGTGAACATCGCCTCGATGTTGAGTTTCTTTGGCGGCGGCCGCGTCCCGGCTTACAGCGCTAGCAAAGGTGGCATTGCCCAACTTACGCGCTCGCTAGCCATCGCTTGGGCGGGGGATGGAATCCGCGTCAATGCTGTCGCGCCCGGTTGGATTGCCACTCCACTCACCGAGGCGCTGCAAAAGGATCCGGAGCGTTCCAGGCAGCTTGTATCGCGCACCCCGCTGGGACGTTGGGGGCGGCCTGAAGAAATCGCCGGCCCGGTGCTATTCTTATCCTCCGAAGCCGCTTCGTTTATTACCGGCGCTATTATTCCGGTGGACGGCGGCTACTCCGCCGCGTAGCCGCCGCAAGGACTTATGCAGACCACTCATCCTCTCTCGCCCCATCAGATTGTGACCGCTGCCATTCCGGAAGATGAACGTGTTTGGGTTCCCCAGGCGCCCAACGTCTGGTTTCGTCCCTTGATGCTGAACACGCTGAATGGCCAGTGGTGCAATCTGCTGCGCGTGCGCCGCGCCGGAATTCTCAGCCGCCACCGCCACCCGGCGCCCGTCCACGGTTATGTCATCAAAGGCTCCTGGCGTTATCTCGAACACGACTGGGTGGCTCGCGCGGGCGATTATGTCTTCGAACCGCCTGGTGAGACGCACACTTTGACGGTCGACGCCGATGTCGAAGAGATGATCACGTTTTTCAACATTTCCGGCTGCATGTACTACGTTGACGAACAGGGTCGTAATACCGGCTTCGAGGATGTGTTCATCAAGATCGATATGTGCCGCAAACATTACGTGGAGGCCGGTCTGGGCGAATCCTACGTGAACCAGTTCGTGCGCTGATCTTTGGCTGTGAAACACGTTAAACTCCCCAACGGAACCGAAGTCCCCGCCCTCGGGCTGGGTACCTGGAAAATGGCTGAGCACTCCCGTAAACGCAAACAGGAGATCGCCGCCATTCAACGCGCGATCGATTTGGGAATGACCGTGATCGATACGGCCGAAATGTACGGCGAAGGCGCGGCTGAAGAACTCGTTGGAGAAGCGATCCACGGCCGGCGCGCGGACGTTTTCCTTGTGACGAAGGTCTATCCGCACAATGCCACGGCGGCCGGGACCATCGCTGCCTGTGAGCGTAGTCTGCGCCGTCTGCGGGTGGATTCCATCGATCTGTATCTGCTTCACTGGCGAGGTTCCGTTCCTTTAGCCGAAACGCTGGAAGCTTTCGAAAAACTCTTGAAACGTGGCGACATCGCCTCCTATGGCGTAAGCAACTTCGACACGCCGGACCTGGAAGAAACGTGGGCCTTGCCATTCGGATCGGGGATCGCTTGTGATCAGATTCTCTACAATCTCAAGCGCCGGGGGGTGGAATACGATCTGCTGCCCTGGTGCCGTGAGCATCACGTCCCCGTCATCGCGTATTCACCTGTCGAGCAAGGCCGCTTGTTGAAAGATCCGAAGTTACGGGAGATCGCCGAAAGGCACACTGTCACGCCGTCTCAACTTGCGATTGCCTGGCTCCTGGCGCAACCGGAAGTGATCGTTGTTCCGAAATCGGCTTTCGTGAAGCATGTCGAGGAAAATCGCGCGGCGGCGGACATAAATCTGACTGAAGATGATTTAGCCCGCATTGATGCGATCTTCCCGCGCCCCAAAACGCGGAAGCCGCTCGAAATGCTCTAATCCCGCTCAGCGCTCGATGGCGACCGCCGCCATCTGCATGAAGCTGTTGATCTCGTCCGCGACATCGCCTCCGCCGTTCGTGAGCTGCATCATAAACACCCCCACCATGTCTTTCTCGGGATCCACCCACTCGTACGTCCGGTAAGCGCCGCCTTTCACAAACGTTCCAATCGAGTTATAACGGAACATGCCCGCCGCATCGCGCACCACCTCATATCCATAACCGTGCCCGACACCCGGAACCCACCCGGCCTTCATATCTCCGGTATGCGAGATCGTCATCAGGTGGACGGCCCAGGGCGACAAGATGCGCTTGCCGTCCAGCTCGCCGCCGTTGCGCATCATCTGATTGAAGCGCAGCATGTCGCTCGCGGTGCTGATCAGCCCGCCAGCCGGCGAAGGAATCTTGCTCGGAATATTCGGTCCGGCCTGCGCGCGCTTCAGCCCGCCGTTTTCGTACGTATAGAGGGTTGCCAGCCGCGTTTGCTTTTCCTTCGGAATCCAAAAACACGTGTCGGTCATGCCGAGCGGCTTGAAAATCCGCTCTTCTAGAAATGTGTCAAAAGGTTGTTTAGAAACCACCTCCACGATCTGTCCCAGTATGTCGATGCCGAGATTGCTGTAGCTCCAGTGCGTGCCCGGCTCGAATAACAGTTGACGTTTCGCCCCAAGCGTCACCAGTTCCGCCAATGTTCCCGGGTGCGCTCCGCCGCCTTCCTGCGCCGATGCAGGAAGGCCGGACGTATGTGTCATCAGGTCTTCGAGATTGATCGGCCGCGCGGGTGCAATCGCTTCGCAGTTGTACCCGGCGCGTGCGCCGCAAGGATTCAGCTTCAATCCCTTGTATTCCGGTAGGAATTTTTCCACCGGATCAATCGCACTTAGCCGCCCTTCGTCGGCCAAAATCATGATCGCCGCACAAGTGACGGGCTTCGTGAGCGAAGCGATGCGGAACATCGTATCCTTCCGCATCGGAGTCTTGCTTTCGATGTTCTGATATCCGACCGCATCGAAGCTCGCTAGCTTACCGTGCCTCGCTAGAATCGTGACCACGCCGGACGTCTTCCCCTCGTCCACAAACTCTTTCATGCGGACGGGAATGGCCGCCAGGCGTTCCCGATTCATGCCAGCTCCATCCGGATCAGGCTGGCTCAGATCGAAATTCGCTGCAAACGAAAGCAATGGCAGGAACAGCACCAGAAGTGCGCGCTGAGTTCCGCTCATAGATTGCCGCGCCGCGCCTGTTCGCGCTCGATGGCTTCAAACAACGCCTTGAAATTACCCTTCCCAAAACTGCGGCTACCTTTGCGCTGGATGATCTCGTAAAAGAGAGTCGGACGGTCTTGAACCGGCTTAGTGAAAATCTGCAGCATGTAACCTTCGTCGTCCCGGTCCACCAGAATCCCCAGATCGGCCAATTGATCTATCGGCTCGTCAATCCGGCCCACTCGTGCGGTCAAATCTTCGTAGTAAGTAGTCGGCACGGTCAGAAACTCGAGCCCTTGATCCCTCAATTTACTGACAGTGGTAATAATGTCGGAGGTCGCCATTGCTATATGCTGCACACCCGGCCCGCCGTAGAATTCGAGATATTCCTCGATCTGCGATTTGCGGCGCCCTTTCGCCGGTTCGTTAATCGGAAAACGGATTCTTTCGTTTCCATTCGTCATCACCTTCGACATCAGAGCCGAGTATTCGGTCGAAATATCCTGATCGTCGAAATGCTTGAACATCCGGAATCCCATCACGTCTTCATAGAACCGGACCCACGTGTTCATCTGGCCCCAACCGACGTTCCCAACAACATGATCGATGTGCAGTAGTCCCACGGGCCGGGCAACATCGTCGCTGCCAAGTGGAACGAATCCCGGTAAAAAAGCCCCGGTATAATTCCGGCGCTCGACGAACGTGTGAACCGTGTCGCCATAAATCCCGATCGATGATAAACGCGCGCTCCCCTGGTCGTCTTCCATGCTGAACGGCCCGTGAACGCTGCGAGCGCCGCGCGCGGTTGTCTCGCGCCAAGCCTGTTCGGCATCGTCCACCCAAAGCGCGACGGACTTCACGCCGTCGCCATGACGGAACACATGATCGGCAATTTCACCGGACGGCTGCAGCGGAGTGGTCAACACAAAGCGAATCTTGCCTTGCTGCAAAACATAAGAAGCGCAATCTCGTGTCCCTGTCTCCGGTCCTCGATAGGCAGCCAGAGCAAAGCCCAGGCAGGCGCGATAGAAATAGGCGGCCTGCTTCGCATTTCCTACGTAGAATTCAATGTGGTCGGTCCCCTGGATCGGCAGAAAATCGGCTTCGCTCGCCGGCAATGCCCCGGTTTGCTCAGTTACTTGTGGCATAAACGCAACCTCCAGCCGCGGTATACCTGTAGCATAGTACCGGGCTGCCCAAGTCGAGGATCGATATGATTTACCAGCGGTTAGGTGAAACACCTTCAAAACGTCACCAGGTCTATCGGAAACCATCGGGCGCGCTCTACACGGAAGAACTCGTCGGCAACATGGGCTTTACCGGGCCCTCTTCGCTGCTCTATCACGTTCATCGCCCTACCGCTGTTCGCGCTTTAAACAAGCTGAAAGACACTACCTGGCAGGCCGCGCCCGCCGAGCCATTGCGTCATCGCCATTTCCGCACGAAACTGTTGACCGAAACCGGAGATGCGATTGCTAATCGTGTCCCGCTGCTGTTCAACCACGATGTTTGCCTGTCAGTCGTTCGGCCCAATGCCGAAAGCACAGTCTTTTACCGCAATGCGGAAGGCGACGAAATCGTGTTTGTGAGCGAAGGCGAAGGCGCTCTGGAATCGCCCTTCGGCAGTATTGTGTTTGGCGCTGGCGATTACTTGCTCATCCCTCGCGGAATCTTGCATCGCTACCGGTTTGCTTCCGAAAATCGCGTGCTTTTGATCATCGAGAGTGCCGGTTACGTGCGCACGCCGCGGCGGTACCGGAATGAATTCGGCCAGTTGATGGAATCGAGCCCGTACTCGGAACGCGATATCCGCTGTCCGCAAAATCTGGAGACCCGCGATGAGGAAGGCGAATTCAGGCTGGTCGTCAAGAAGAACAATCAACTGACCGAAATGATTCTGGCCCATCATCCCTTCGATGTAGTCGGCTGGGACGGATACTACTATCCTTGGGCCATCAATATCCGTAACTTTGAGCCGCGCGTCGGCCGCTTTCACCTTCCGCCGCCAACACACCAGATGTTCGAAGGCGATGGTTTCGTGGTCTGCTCGTTCTGCCCGCGCCCGTTCGATTTTGATCCCGACGCGGTTCCCGCTCCCTACAATCACTCGAATGTCATGTCGGATGAAGTGCTCTATTACGCCAACTCCGAATTCATGAGCCGCAAAGACATCGAATATGGATCCATCACCTTACACCCGGACGGGCTCGCCCATGGACCGCAGCCCGGGCGGACCGAAGCTTCACTCGGACAAAAGCAGACGAACGAGCTAGCCGTCATGATGGATACCTTTCACGGGCTCCACGTCAGTGCGCAAGCTGTGGACATTGAAGACCGCGATTACTATTTGTCCTGGCTCGATCAATGATCGACCAAACCCACGACCCTGGCCTCCATAGCTGGGTGGAATCCGCCAATCTTCCCGATTGCGATTTCCCCATCCAAAACCTTCCTCTTGGGGTTTTCAAAACCGCCTTCGACCCGCAGCCCCGCCTGGGCGTCGCGATCGGCGATCACATTCTGGACCTCCGTCCCTGGCTCGACGGCGCCACTCTGAATGGCTATCTGAAACTGACTGCGAGCGAACGCCGGGATTTTCGTAGCGAACTGAGCCGCGCCTTGCAAAAAGGGGCAGGGAAGCGCGATCTCCTCGCCCAGTCGGATTGCGAAATGCTGCTGCCCGTTGATGTCGGTGATTACACCGATTTCTACGCTTCCCTCGACCACGCTCTTAACGTCGGCCGAATCTTCCGACCGCAAAATCCTCTTTTTTCGAACTACAACCACATCCCGATTGCCTATCACGGTCGTGCTTCGTCCATCGTAGTGAGTGGCACGCCCGTCCGGCGTCCGCGCGGGCAATTAGGGGAGGGGCAATTCGGCGCTACGGCAGAGCTGGATTACGAAGTCGAGCTTGGCGTCTGGCTCGGACCCGGAAACAAACTCGGCGATCCTATTCCAATCGAAGAAGCCGAGCAGCACATCGCCGGAGTTTGCCTCCTGAACGACTGGTCCGCGCGTGATATCCAACGCTGGGAATATCAGCCGCTTGGTCCGTTTCTCTCGAAGAGTTTTGCCACATCTGTTTCACCTTGGCTCATCACCTTGGAAGCGCTCGAACCCTTTCGCGTCGACACGCCCCCTCATAACACCGCCGTTCTTCCATACCTCCAATGTCACCGTTCCGCAAGCTTTGCCATCACCTTAGAAGCTTGGCTGCGACCCGCCGGAGAACTACAGCCGTTCCTGCTTAGCCGTTCCGGCTCGGCAAGCCTGTATTGGACTCTCGCGCAGATGGTGGCTCACCAAACCTCAAATGGCTGTCCTATACGTCCCGGCGACCTGTTTGGTACCGGAACAGTTTCCGGGCCGGAGAAGAGCAATCGAGGCTGCCTCCTGGAGCTAACCAGCCACGGACGCGAACCTCTGTCTCTACCTTCCGGCGGCACACGAACTTACCTGGCGGACGGAGATGAAGTCATTCTGCGAGGCTATTGTGAACGCGCTGGTTGCCGGCGCATCGGGCTCGGTTGCTGTTACGGCGCTATCGTCCCGGCGCTCTCAACTGCGAGCGCCCAATCGGAACCCCGCGCGTAAGCAAGGGGCGATTGCTTACAATCGAATCAGTGGGTGGAGAAAATTGCTTAGCAGGGCCATTTATTACTGAACCGCAGAAAGAAACCAGAAATTCACAGCAGAGACAATCGAAGATAGGGCGTGCTTATCGCCTGCTGATTTTGGTGCTGATCCTGCGGCCATTCGGCAATTTATCGCTGGCCTGGGGCATGCGTCATGTCTCGAATATTCTCTCCACGGGCGCTCTCGGGTATGTCCGCCCCGTGCTCAACCCCGTTTGTGGCGCTCGGCATTGCGCTGCTCATACTCGCCACGCTCACGCGCATGGCCCTGCTGAGTCTCGCCGATCTCAGCCTGGTTCTGCCTCTCACTGCAGCCGGCTACATCTTATCCGCGCTGCTCGGCAAATTTCTTTTGAGCGAACAAGTAACCTTCGAGCGCTGGGTGGGTGTCTTATTGATTTTTCTGGGAACAGTAGTGGTCGGCTCAACGTCTGGAAATGCGGTCGCAACCGCAATCCCAATGGACCCCTGTCAAAACGCGAAACGAGGAGATAATCGATAGCACCATGAAAATTGCCGTGCTTGGAGGTGATGGCTATTGTGGCTGGGCAACCGCCTTGCATCTGTCCGCGCGAGGCCATGCAGTTGCCATAGTAGACAACTTTCTGCGCCGCCAGTGGGACTTCGAACTTGGCGTCCAGACGCTGACTCCGATTCGGCCTCTCTCCGATCGCCTCAAGATCTGGCAGGAGCTGACCGGGAACTCCATCGAGCTGTTCGTTGGAGACATGACGGATTACGAATTTCTCTCCTCTGCCATCAAGGCGTTCGAGCCGGATGCCGTCGTGCATTTTGCGGAACAACGTGCTGCTCCCTATTCGATGATCGACCGCAAGCACGCCGTGTTTACGCAAGTTAACAACGTGGTCGGCACTCTGAACCTGCTGTTTGCGCTCCGCGAGTTGCAGCCGGATTGCCATCTCGTCAAGCTGGGCACCATGGGCGAGTACGGTACGCCTAACATCGATATCGAAGAGGGTTATATCGAGATCGAGCACAATGGGCGCAAAGATGTTCTGCCGTTCCCCAAACAGCCCGGGTCTTTTTACCATCTTTCGAAGGTGCACGATAGCCACAACATCATGTTTGCCTGTAAGATCTGGGGGCTGCGGGCAACCGATTTAAACCAGGGTGTGGTCTATGGAACTGTCACGGACGAAGTGGCCTACGATGAAGGACTGATCAACCGGTTCGATTACGACGAAGTGTTTGGAACCGTGCTGAATCGCTTCTGCGCGCAGGCCGCGGCCGGACATCCGCTCACGGTTTACGGCAAAGGCGGCCAGACTCGTGCGTTTCTCGATATCCGGGATACCGTTCGCTGCATCGAACTGGCCTGCTTGAATCCGGCTGCTCCGGGCGAATGCCGTGTCTACAACCAATTCACCGAACAGTTCTCTGTCTTGGAATTAGCTGAACTCGTGCAAGCCGCGGGCGCCAAGCTCGGATTGAATGTCGAAATCGAGCGCCTCCCCGACCCGCGCGTCGAGGCCGAAGAGCATTATTACAACGCTAAGCATTCCAAGCTGATCGATCTCGGGCTCAAGCCGCATTACCTTTCGGACGCGTTGCTCGACTCGCTCATGAACATCGCCCTGCGCTATCGCGATCGGATCGACCCGGCCATGTTCCTGCCTCAGATCAACTGGCGGAACACTACGAACGAGCGACGCCAGGTGCAGCCCGCCAGCATCGCAGTTACCGCCGGCAACTTGAAATAGGAGTTTTACCGCAAATCGGTAGGCTGCCCTTGGCCGCCGCCGCTGATTGCCGCGACCACAATCCACGGATGTACGTCGATGTCCCGCAACAGACTGGTCTGCCAGGCGTACTCCTTGTGCTGTTTTAGAAACTCAGCCGCATGGAAGGGCAATCCGCAGGGGTGCCCCGATCCGGCAACGAACGACAGTTTTTCCGCCATGGCGCTGTCGGCCACCTTCGCCTCCACCGCGCCAGCCGGGCCGTACGGATCCTGCCAGGGCTTCAGGCCGCGGCTCGATTTATCGATATGGCCGCAGATCGTGCGCTCGTTCGGATCGATCTCCTTCGTTAACGCGTCGTAGTGATCGGTTTCGAATTGCTTCCCGTGTTCCACGTCGATCTGTCCCTTGTTCTCCGCCATCAATTGATCCCATCGCCGGTGGCGCACCTGATTCGGCGTGTTCGGGTCAGACGGAAAATCCGTTTCTTCGGCGATCAGTTTAGGATTGATCGGGAAATTCGAACCAACGAAATAGCCATCTTTCGTCCGCTCGAGCGTGATCGTCTTTAGTCCCAGTTCGAGCCGGCCAATCTCGTTCGTTTTGCGATCCCCGACCAACCACGTGTTCGCATAACCGCCGTTATTGCCGTCCTCCATGATGCGCGTAAAATCATCGATTGACTCCGAATATTGCATCGCCTTGCGCGCGCGGACAAATTCGGGCACTCCATTTGGATCGAACCCATGGAAATTGGAGATGGTCGTTTCCGTGATCATCATGCCGGCGTCGTTGATTCCGAAATCGTCTCCGCTATGGATCAAGCCCGGCACGCCATCCATGATGAAATGATGTCCGGAGGCGGGAGCGATATCGAAAATGATCTCCCAGCGGCTGCCGCTCAAATAATCGCTCCAGTTGTTGTGCCCGATGACGATGCGCCCGCCTTTCGTATAGCTGCCCGTTGCGACAAACGCGCTGCAATGCTCGCCAATACTCGCCGGGACGCCGCGGGCTTCCCGTTTTTTAGCGTCGTCGTAGTAGTAAGGAAACTCCATAAAGCCGTTCATCGTCACCAGGTCGACAAAATCGAGTTGGGAGCCATGCGCTTTCAGCCCGTCGGCTATCCCTTGTAGCTCTTCGCGATACTCGCTCGGCAGCTTTGGAACAAAAATCTTTTCGGATACCGCACGCAGGTCGGCCCAGTTGTGGCTCACCTCGTGCGTGGTGCTCAACTCGATCGCCTTCTTCGCGTCTTCTATTTCGGGAGTGAGCAGATACCCGTGCTGGAATCCGATCTGGGCAGGGTTGCCCTCCAGGTGTACGAAAATCCAGCCGGCTTCGGCCGGCTTCCGGAATGCTCCGCGCAGCCGTGCGTCCGGAGCCGCGGAGCTTACCACGCAAGCGGCCGCGATTAGCGGGACAACTCTAAGAAACCTCCGGAACGAACCCAAACCAGGCATATTGTCTCGATTACACCATAATTTGCCAGATCGGACTGGCATCATAGTAGATGAAGTGCAAGCTGCAGAATCCATTGCTCGCGAAAAAGACCTGACATCCCTCTCGCTGGTGACTGTCATTGTCGTGCTCGCGACCGTCACCATGACGTTCGGAGCGATTATCACGGTATTTATCTTCCGGTCGCAGGATGCTGTCTTTTGGGGTCATATTCGTGTCCCGGCCGTATTGTGGGCCACCACCGCGATCCTGCTCGCAAGCAGCGCGGTCTTCGAGGCGGGTCGCAAGCGGTTATTGCGCAACGATCAACGGGGGTTTTTTAAACTGACGGCCTGCACCACTGTTCTGGGTGTGCTGTTTCTCGCCGGGCAGATTACCGCCTGGTTTCAGGTGTTGCATTCGGGCGTGATTCTGGCCCGCAATCCCCACTCGTGGTTTATCTTTCTATTCACCGGCCTACACGGCTTGCACATTCTCGTCGGGCTGATCGGTCTGGGCTATCTACTGATCAGAACCCACGAGCCCGCCAGCGGCCCGAAATACCAGATGACCACGCGCGCTGCTTCCGTCGGGGTGGCCATTTTCTGGCATTATCTCGATTTTCTGTGGGTTGTGTTGTTTGTGTTGCTAGTGGCTTGGCGGCGCTAGTGGAATAGGCGTTTTCGCCTGTATGGGAATCGTAGCGGCTTCTACCACAGACGATCAGGCCGGCATTTCCCCGCGCCGGTTCGCGACCCATTTCCTGACCACCGCGACCAGTTGCTCGGCTTGAAACGGCTTCGATAGATAATCGTCCATCCCCGCGCTCAAGCACCGTTCCCGTTCGCCCACCAACGCGTTTGCCGTAACCGCGATAATCACCGGCTGCGGCTGCGCGAGCTGCCGGATTTGCCGGCTCGCTTCAAAGCCGTCCATCAAAGGCATCTGGCAATCCATCAAAATTAAATCGTAGGGATGGGCGCGGTGTGCCTCAATCGCCTCGTTTCCATCCGCAACCAGATCGATGGTGAATCCGGCGCGTTGCAGAATCAGCTTTCCCACTCTCTGATTGATGGGGTTATCTTCCGCCATCAAAATGCGCAGCGGCTGCTGATGGTTGTGGGTTACCGTGGGCTGCTGGTCGAGTGGTGAATCATCCGGCATCTACCGAGGGACGCTCCTGAATCCAAAATATGAACGCCGACACTTTATGGACGAACGACTGATCTTATTGTTTTGTTTACTTGTAGCGCGAAATTGTTCTCAATCTCACAGGAATCTCAGGTAATAACAATAGCATTGATTGAGCTTTGCTGATTGAAAAGATTGATTTTTATTAAATCGAATTTAGCAATGTTGAATCACGAACACTTCACGCATGCGGGACCGCCTCGTCGCGTTCCACTTTTCCATCGCGAATGTGAATAATGCGATGCGCGTGAAGGGCGATGTCCTGTTCGTGCGTTACCAGGACAATCGTGTTTCCTTCTTGATAAAGCCGCTCGAACAACGCCATAATTTCGTTGCCCGTTGCGGAATCCAACGCGCCCGTAGGCTCGTCGGCGAGCAGAATCGACGGCCGGTTCACAAGCGCCCTGGCGATGGCGACGCGCTGGCGCTGCCCGCCGGACAACTCGTTCGGTTTGTGATTCATGCGCTGCTCCAGATCCACGGCCCGGAGGGCCTGCCGTGCGCGTTCGATGCGCTCCTGCGAACTGACGCCCGCATAGATCAGGGGCAATTCCACGTTGTGCAGAGCCGAGGCGCGCGCCAGCAAATTGAAGGTTTGAAAAACGAACCCGATTTCCTTATTCCGGATACGGGCCAATTCGTCGTCTTCCATATCGCTGACGAGCTTGCCGTTCAGATAATATAGGCCCTTGGTCGGTGTGTCCAGGCATCCAATCAGGTTCATCAGTGTGGATTTGCCGGATCCCGAGGGACCCATAATTGCCACGTACTCGCCCCTGCGAATTTCGATGTCAACCCCCGACACGGCATGAATCTCCTGGTCGCCCATGATGTAGGTTTTCCACAGATCATAAGTGCGGATGACGATGCCTTCGCTCTTAAGCTGCGCGCCGCGCGCCTCCCTCTCCTGGGGACTCAGCTCTTCAACCGCGGTGGGGAAACTCGCCATGATGCTCGCTCGCGTCCGCGTCAGCTTGCAACCGCGCCGGCGGGGGCCAACGGAACCTTATTATCCACCTTAACGCGCGACCCGTTCCGGACGGTGCGGATCACCTGGTAGCTGCCGGTAATAATCTGGTCGCCATCCTTCAGCCCGCTCAGAACTTCTATATCTGTGGCGCCGGTAATGCCGGTCTTCACTTCCCGGAACTCCGCCTTTCCGTTATTCACAACAAAAACGCCCTGAAGTTCTTCGCGTTCCGCCTTCTGCGTGGCCGGAGTGAGCACGCGCTTTTGTCCGGGCTTGGGCTGGTCCAGTTGCCCTTTCTGCCGGACCGTCAGCGCCTGAATCGGAATCGAAAGCACATGCGAGCGCGTCGCGGTCGTGATTTTAGCGGTACAAGACAAACCGGGGCGGACCAAATCCTCCGAAATATCGAGCGCGATCACCACTTTGAAATCCTTCGCCTCCTGGCTCGAGGTCTGAACCTGCGAAGCGGCCAAACCGCTGGAGCGCACGATCGCCGTGTTGCCGATTTCCATGACCTTTCCGCGAAAAGTTCGGTTGGGAATCGCGTCAATCGTCACTTCGGCGGGTTGATCCAACCGGACACTGACGATATCGGTCTCGTCCACATCCACTTCGGCCGTGATGATCGACATGTCCGCGATAGTCATGATTGTGGACGCCGCGGAATTCTGAATACCGGGCACCACCGTCTCTCCGACGCGCACCGGAAGATTGGTGATCACTCCATTGATCGGAGCAACCACGTCGTATTGGGCGAGTACATCGCTCCATTGAGAAACCATCGCGCGCGCTTGTGCTACTTTGCGCTGCGCGGAATTGAGTTGCGCCGCCGTTTGCGCCCGTTGCGCGCGAGCCTGCTGCACCTTGCGCTCGGAAGAAGCGAGTGTTGCAGCCGCCAGATCGTAAAGCGCTTTCTTCGCCTCATAATCCTGCGGGGCGATGAGCTTGGAATCGAATAGTTCCTTGCTGCGGCTCAAATCGACTCTTTTCTGCTCCAGATCGGCTCGATCGTGATCGACCTGCGCCTGCGCCACCGCGACATTATCCTCAGCCGATTTCAAGGCCGCCTCGCTGGCTGCGGAATCCGCCAGGGCCGAATTGAGAGCTGCCTCCTGTGCGTGCAGCGCCGCTGATTGCTGGACGTCGGCCAGGCGTGCCAAGACCTGGCCCTTTTTCACGTGATCGCCTTCCTTGACGTAGATGGCCCGGATCGGAGTCGCCCCCTGCGTATTGGCGCCTATGTTGATATAGTTGCGAGGCTTTACCTCGCCGGAAGCGGTAACTACGGAGGTCAGGTCCATCCTGGTTACCTTCCCTGTCTGCACCACCACCACGCCGCGCTGGCCGATTTTGATGCTGGCGAAGATCCCGCCGGTAATCAGCAGCAATAGCGCAAGGAGAATTACAATTTTCCACTTCTTCTTCAAAGACGATCGCTCCCCCAGGTTGAGGACGGCAATTGATCCTTCAATGTTCCCTTTTGTTCCAGATTTACCGTCCTGTCTTACACATACACACGCTTTACTCGCGCATGAATTCCGCAGAGCACGCTATACGATATAGTTCCTGCCCATTTCGCGATCTGCTGCGCATCGATGCTGACGCCGCCTTCCGACCCGATCAAAGTCACCGCCTCGCCCACCTTGATCTCGGGTGACTGCGTGACGTCGATCGTGGTTAAATCCATCGACACTGCCCCCACGATGGGAGCCAGCTTGCCATGGACAATCACGTTTCCGCGATTCGACAATCGATGAGGAATCCCGTCCGCATAACCGGCGGCCAGCACCGCCAGCCGCATGGGCCGCGGAGCCTGAAACATGCCGCCGTATCCGATCAGTGCTCCTGCCGGAACCGTCTTGACCGATAGGACGGTTGCGTGCCATGCGAGCGCCGGCCGAACGTCCAAAATTTTAGCGGGCGCCGAACCACGAACCGGCGAGACATAGCCGTAAATCGCATGGCCCGGGCGGACCATGCCGCGCCACGCTTGCCTCCGGCCGTACGCCACCGGAATGGTGCTCGAAAGGTGCAGCAGCCTCGGCTGGATGCCCGCCGCGGCAAGCGTTGCCGCCATCTCGTCAAACGCGGCAATCTGCCGGTTTGTCTGCCCGCTTTGATAGTTTGCGGCGGAAGCGAAATGGGTCATCAAGCCTTCCACTTCCACGTGTTTCGCGTTTTGAATAGCGGTGCCCACTGTGGCCGCTTCTGCGCGCACCCCAAGCCGGCCCATGCCGGTATCGATCTTCAAATGGCACCGGCAGATCTGTTCGCGCCGGATGGCCAAATCATTCAGCGCCGCCAGATCCTCCAATGAGTGGATCACCGGAGTGAGATCGTATTCGAGCATCGCCTCGCGCATGAACGGCAGGAAATCCGCCATCACGAGAATCCGCGCCCGGATGCCGGCCATGCGCAACGCGATCCCCTCCTCGGTATTACTAACCGCCAGCCACCGCACTCCCTCCTGTTCGAGCGTGCGCGAAACTTCTACGGCCCCATGCCGGTAAGCATCCGCCTTCACCACCGGCATCACTTCCACGCCGGGCCCCACCGCCTTCCGAATGGCTTGGAAATTGGCAGCGATTTGCGGGAGAGAGATCTCGACCCACGACCTGTATGGCATTGACCTGCTCGTAAACGGAGGCGGGGAAAACTCCTCCACCGCGGCGGTCAAAGACTCGTCCTTCATTTTCGTGACACCAACTTCTCTAATAGCTGTTCATACGCGTCCGTTACTGCGTCCCAGCTATAAAGCTTTCTAACCCTCTGCATGGCCCGGCAACCCCAGATTCTTCGTTCCTCTTCCGGCGCATCGACGGCCCACTGCAGCTTCTGGACCAGATCGTCTTCTTCAAACGGAACCGCCGCATCGCCCGCCGCCTCCGCGTTCTCCGGAGTATTGAGATACAAGACCAACGCGCCCCGGCCCATCGCCTCGATCAGCGCCGGATGAGTGCCGCCGATCTCGGTAGCCTGCAGATAGGCCGCACAGTGCGACTGCAACTGGCGGTATCCTTCGCCGTAAATAGCGCCCGGCATCACGATGCGCGGATCGCGCGTATTTCGCACTTCCGCTATGTAGCTTTCAGCATACGGCGCATCGCCCACCAGCGCAAGTTTGAAATCTGTCTTCACCTGCTCGAATGCTTGCCGGACCAGCAGCGCGTTGTTCTCCGGCTCCATCCGGCTCACGTACAGCACATACCGCCCGGGTTCCAGGCCCAGGGCTCGGACGGCATCCGTTCCGGGGACCTTGCCCGTTTCCGCCCCATACGGGATAAAAATTGAGTCCTTCTTATATCGTTGTAAGTAATAGCCGCGAATTGTCTCCGCATCCGTTACGATCGCGGAAGAACACCAGGTCGCGAGCCATTCTGACCCCGCATACCAGGATTTCGCCAGCCGGTTCCATTTCTTCCGATGGCGTTCGAGTCCATCCACGTTCAGGGCCGCTGGCATCCCCAGAAGCCGCGGCCAGAGCGTAAACACGGCATTGGCGGCATTGCAATAAAGAACAGCATCGAAAGATCGGAACAGCAGATCCATGGTGGAAAAAGCCGTGTGGGCAAGCGTGTCCAAATACTTATGACGAATCGTGGGCAAATAGCGAAGCTGCACGCCGCGGTATTCACGGCAAGAGGTCTTCTCGCGGCAATAAACGGTAACGGAATGCCCGCGCGCGGCCAGCCGTACCGAGATCTCTTCCGCAAACGTCTCAAATCCCCCATAATTGGCCGGAATCCCGCGGGTACCCAGCAGTGCGATACGCATTCAGCCGGTACTGCTCTGTGGGGCAGACTGCAAAAGGGCGCCCTCTGGGCCCGGCCGGTTGCCAAATCGGCCCTCGAACCATGCGGCAATCTCGACGTCCGTTGCGCGGCGGCGGCGCATAATTTCGCGGCGCTTCCTCCATGTCCGGCCCCAGACTCGAAATACCAGCCAAAAGGCTTTCAGCGACCGGAATTCCCACAGTAAACACCCGCCAACCACCATCAGGTCTCGTAACGTAATGGCCCGCCAATAGCGCCGGTACAGATCGGGCGTCATGTTCTTGATCCGCAGCAGCCAGCGATTCTTGACCGAGTGCATATTGAGGACGGCTTCCACTGCCCGCCGGTTCCGCGGCAGCACGTTTCGGACATGGTACGCAACCGCGAGCGGCGTATAAAGGCATTTCCAACCCAGCAATTGCGCCCGCCACGCGACATCGGCGTCCTCGCGGTAAGCAAAAAAGTCCGAATCGAAAAACTCCCCTCCAACCGAAATATCCTCAATCATTCCACGGCGGTACAAACAGGCTGCTCCGGTTCCTCCAAATACATATTCGAACCGGTCATACTGGCCCTGATCGGGTGTTTGGCTGCCGCGGTCGAAATGCCGCAAGTTCGGAGTCATGTAGATTCCGGTGGAATCGAATTTCGGTGCATGTGGCACTTCGAAACCGGGCTCCATCGCGAGCAATTTGCCGCACACGCTGCCTATCTGTCGGTCGGCCTCCCCGGCCGAAACCAGCTTACTAACAAAATCCGGCGTCAATCGCACGTCGGGATTCAGCGTGAGTACCCATTCGGCGTCCGACATCCCCATCGCCTGATTCTGCCCCGCCGCGAAGCCCACGTTCTTACGGTTTAGCGCGATCCGGACACGATCCGCGAAATCGCTCAAAATTGCCGCCGTCCCGTCGGTCGAAGCATTATCCACCACAATCACTTCCAGCCGTTTGTAATCTTGCTGAAGCACATAGTGGAGACACCGGCGGATAAACCGCTCGCTATTAAACGTAACGATCGTGACCGCGACCAGACCGCGCGTCATGCGCGCCCCACCAGGCTGAAATAGAGCCGCCAGTAAATATCGAACCCAATCTGGCGTTGTAAGTTCCGGATTTCCCGTTCGCTCCGCGCGAAAGCTGCTTCCACGTTCTGCGAAGCTCCACTTTTCTTCAGCTCCTGCCGGAAGCTGGACCACTGCCGGAGCGCTTCCCACTTGCCGCGCAGCGCCGCGAAAAGGTGGCCTTTCTTGGCGGCCGCCATCACGGAAAGCGTCTGTCCCACCAGAATGGGCCAGGCAAACCGGAACAAGGTCTTCTCGGGGTAATGTTTCGCCAGCAGCAGCACCTGGTTTCGCGCAGTCAGGAACAGCACCCGTCCGGCATGCCGTCCCAAACTGGCCGTGCCGATATGCATCGCCACAGCCGCAGGCTCGTATACCCCTTCAATCCCCGCCAGCGCGCACCGTACTCCGAAATCGACATCCTCATAATACGATTCGAAGCGCGTTTCGAGCAGCCCAATCCGCTCGAACACGCTCCGGTGGAACAGGGCCGCGGTCATCGGCGCGAACCAGATTTTCCGGCGAGTCGACCAGATCTCGCCATCCGGCCGTCCCCAGCCACAGCGCCACGCGTACGCCGCGCGCGAGACCAGGTCCCAGCTTCCATCCAATACACGCGAGCCGTCCTTCTGCAGTAATTTCCCGGCGGCAAACGGCGCACCCTCCTGTTCGGCGGTGGCGAGCAAGCGTTCGAGCCAGTCCGGCTCCAGAACCACATCGTTATTCAAGATCAGTAGCCAATCGCCTTGCGCCCGCCGGATACCTTCATTCACTGCCGCGGCGAATCCGCGATTCTCGGCAAAGCTGGACAGATCCACACCAAATTCGCGCGCGACCAAGTGGCTGGCATCCGTGCTGCCGTTATCCACCACAACGATCTGCTCAGGCGGGCGCGTTTGCTGCCGCAAATTCGCCAGGATGGAGCGCAGCAAATCGGCCCGGTTCCATGTCGGCACAATTGCCGATACCACTGCCATCTCCTACACGATACGCTATAGCGATCTTTCCTTACGCCCCGCAATCTGACGCATTTCCCGTATTTCTCCGGGTGGGGGCACCACCGAAACATTCGCGCGTAGAACTGAGTCCCCTAAATCGCGCGGAACAAAGTTGGTGGGAGCGCAGCGGACCGCCTAGCGGCTGAATAGACATCAGGCGTCGGATGCCCCAATATTTTAGGCGAAGTGCGAATACGTTTGCCCGGGTCACGATCCTGGCCATTGTGTCAGCGTTAGCGCTTCTCATGTGGCTCAGTTACCTCGTCGTTCGGTCTCCCTATGAAATGATGCAAAACACTCCCAGAGAGCAGCCGGTCCCATTCAGTCACGAGCATCATGTCGGCGGCCTGGGGATCGATTGCCGCTACTGCCACACGACCGTCGAGGAGTCTTCGTTCGCGAATATCCCCGCCACGAAAATCTGCATGAACTGCCACTCGCAGATGTGGACCACCAGTCCTATGCTCGAGCCCGTACGGGAAAGCTACCGGACCGGCAAGTCGATCGAGTGGACGCGCGTGAACGATCTGCCGGAGTTCGTCTACTTCGATCACAGTATTCACATTCACAAAGGCATCGGGTGCGAAAGCTGCCATGGCCGTGTCGATAAAATGCCGCTCACTTGGCAAGCTGCGCCGCTGACCATGGAGTGGTGCCTGGACTGCCATCGCCACCCGGAAAACCACATCCGTCCGCTCGACCAGGTTTTTAACATGGCCTACACGCCGCCGCCCAATCAGGCCGAGTTCGGGAAACGCCTCATGAAGGAGTACCACGTTCGGAGCCTCACAAGCTGCTCCACGTGTCACAGGTAACACTATGGCGAATCGCAATCTCATTCCGGTAGAAGCCCTAATGAGGGACGCGAAAGCTCATCAACGCCGCTATTGGCGGACTCCCGCGGAACTGGAAGAACACGGGGCCGAGGATCCGTTCGCGCACGAAGTGAGCGAAAGCAGCCGGCGCCGGTTCCTGACTCTCATGGCCGGTTCCATGGCGCTCGCCGGGCTCACCGGCTGTACGCGCCAGCCGGTCGAGACCATCATGCCCTACGTGGACCCGCCCGAGGACGTCATTCCCGGCCGGCCGAAATACTATGCCACCGCGGCGCCCGTGAACGGAATTGCTGAGGGTGTCATCGTCGAAAGCCACACCGGGCGGCCCACGAAAGTGGAGGGCAACCCGGATCATCCCGCGAGCTTAGGCTCCACCTGCGTACTCTCGCAAGCCTGCCTCATGGATCTCTACGATCCGGATCGCTCCAAAGACATCACCTATTTGGGTGCGCCACAAAGCTGGGAAGCTTTTCAAACCGCTTGGATCTCGACCATCGATCCTCTGATCCCTAGGCACGGCGATGGTTTCCGCATTTTGACCGAAACCGTTACCTCCCCATCGCTGGCCGCGCAGATTCAAGCTGTTCTTCGCAAATTTCCCGCGGCGAAGTGGCATCAGTTCGATCCTGCGGGACCGCACTCCGCGCGCGCCGCTGCGCAGACGATCTTCGGACGGCCGGTGAACACCTGCTACAAACTCGATTCCGCCGATATCGTGGTTGCGCTCGATTCGGATTTTCTCGCCTCCGGACCCGGCTCCACGCGCTACGCACGCGATTTCTCCACGCGCCGCAAACGAGGCGGGAACCGGCTCGATATGAATCGCCTCTACGCGATCGAGAGCGCGATGACTCCGACCGGCGGTAAGGCCGATCATCGCCTGGCAATGCGCTATGCCGATATTGACGGCTTCGCGCGCGCTTTGGCTGCGGCAGTGGGCGCCGCCGGCATAAACGCGCCGGGGAACGTGCCCCATGCGGACTGGCTGAATGCGCTTGCGCAAGATCTCCTCGCGCACAAAGGCGCAACCGTAATCATTCCCGGCGATTATCAAACGCCCGCCATTCACGCGCTCGCGCACGCTATGAATGCCGCGCTCGGCAACGTCGGGAAAACCGTAATCTACACCGATCCCGTCGAAGTCTCCCCCATCGATCAACTGGCTTCGCTCCGCGAACTCTGCGACGACATGCACGCGGGCAAAGTGGACTTGCTGCTCATCCTCGGCGGCAATCCCGTCTACAACGCTCCCATGGACTTTCGCTTCGCCGATGCCTTGCAGAAAGTAAAGGATTCCATCCATGTGGCATTGCACTTCGACGAGACCTCGCTCAAAACCACGTGGCACATCCCCGAGCCGCATTTTCTTGAAGACTGGGGTGATACGCGTGCCTTCGATGGAACGGTCAGCATCATTCAGCCGCTGATTGCGCCGCTCTACAATTCGCATTCCTTTCTGAAAGTGCTGGATGCGACGTTGCAACTGCCCGGCCGCTCCTCTTATGAAATCGTGCGCGCTTACTGGTCGGGCAAGAGCGGTGCGTCGGATTTCGAGCAGTGGTGGCGCAAGTCGGTGCACGATGGTCTCATTGCCGGCTCCGCGCTCCCGGCGATCACACCGAATCTGAACACCGCCGCGATTCCGCCGGCGCCGCAAGCGTCCGCAAACGGCCTCGAAATCACCTTCCGCCCGGATGTCTATCTTTACGACGGCCGGTACGCCAATAACGTATGGCTGCAGGAGCTGCCGCATCCCATGACCAAACTGGCTTGGGACAACGCCGTGCTCCTGAGCCCCAATACCGCGCGCCGGCTTCACATGGACAATCAGCAGCATGTGCAGGTGCGCTTCGGTAATCGTTTCGTAGAAGGCTCGGTTTGGATTCAACCCGGGCATCCGGACGGAACGGTCGGCATCGATCTCGGCTGGGGCCGCTGGCAGTCTGGCAGAGCGGGGAACGGCGCGGGCTTTAATGCTTATGCGATCCGCACGTCTGACGCGCTTTGGACCGGAACCGGCGTAGAACTGCGCAAGCTGAGCAAGCCGTATCCGCTGGCCACCACGCAAATGCAAAAAACGATGGCCGACCGCGACGTGGTCATCTGGAACACCCTCGAAGGGTACAAGCAAAATCCAAACTTCGCCCAGCAGAAGGAACACGAGCCGCCCGAAAATCTGACGCTGTATCCGCACTGGGATTACCGCGGCTACGCCTGGGCCATGTCCATTGATCTCACCGCCTGCGTCAACTGCCAGGCGTGCGTCATCGCCTGTCAGGCGGAAAACAACATCGCAGTGGTGGGAAAAGAGCAGGTGCTCGCGCGGCGCGCCATGCACTGGCTCCGCATCGACACCTATTTCGAAGAGGATTGGAACGCTCCTTCGGTCTACTACATCCCGATCCCCTGCATGCAGTGCGAAAACGCTCCCTGCGAGCTGGTGTGCCCGGTGCAAGCCACGAATCACAGCCGCGACGGCCTGAACGACATGGTGTATAACCGCTGCATCGGGACGCGCTATTGCTCCAATAACTGCCCCTGGAAGGTCCGGCGCTTCAACTTTCTCCTGTTTCAGGATTGGACCGACGAGACCTGGAAGCTGCAGCGCAATCCTGACGTAACCGTGCGCAGCCGCGGCGTGATGGAGAAATGCACTTACTGTGTGCAGCGGATTCGCGAGGCCGAAATCCGCTCCCAGGATGAGGGCCGCTTCATTCGCGACGGCGAAATACAAACCGCGTGCCAGCAGGCCTGCCCGACCCAGGCCATCGTGTTCGGCGATAAAAACAATCCGGACAATCGCGTGGCCCAGCTCAAGGCCGAAAATTTGAATTACGCTATGTACTCGGAGCTCAATACGCGCCCGAGAACTTCCTATCTCGCGGAACTCAAGAACCTGAATCCGGGGCTGAAAGGAGGCACGTCGGCGTGACCACTGGTTTAACGGTCGAGGAACGGCAACGGCACTCCGCGCGGGGGCTCGATCCCAATAACCCTCTGCCGGTCGTCGCTCCCGGCACCACTTTCGAGACCGTCAGCGAGCAAATCAGTTCCATTATTCTGACCCGCTCCACGCCGCTCTTCTGGTGGTGCTCCTTCTTCTTCGGTGTGTTCCTGCTCGGAGTGTTTTGCGTGGCTGTCACTTATCTGCTGGCGAAAGGCGTCGGCATTTGGGGCATCGAGATTCCGGTCGCGTGGGCGTTTGCGATTACCAACTTCGTCTGGTGGATCGGAATCGGTCACGCGGGAACGCTGATCTCCGCCATTTTGCTGTTGCTGAATCAAGGTTGGCGCAACTCCATCAATCGTTTCGCGGAAGCCATGACGATCTTCGCCGTCATGTGTGCGGGGATGTTTCCACTGCTGCACCTGGGCCGGGCCTGGATCTTCTATTGGATACTGCCGTACCCGAACACCATGACCGCCCAGCCGAACTTCCGAAGCCCTCTCGTCTGGGACGTCTTCGCGGTCTCCACCTACTTCACCATTTCGGTTCTGTTCTGGTATCTGGGCATGCTCCCCGATCTCGGTACGCTCCGCGATCGCGCGAAAGGGAAATTTGCCAGAGGTTTTTACGGCGTGTTGGCCTTTGGCTGGCGCGGCGCGTCGCATCACTGGAAATTTCATCAGAGCGCCTGCTTATTGCTCGGCGGCCTCGCCACCCCGCTTGTGCTCTCGGTTCACACGGTGGTCAGCTTCGATTTCACCATTGCGATTCTGCCCGGCTGGCACTCGACCATCTTTCCTCCTTACTTCGTCGCTGGGGCGATCTACTCGGGATTCGCCATGGTGCTCGTCTTGTGCATTCCCATACGTGCCGTGTATGGTCTCCACAACTTACTAACCACGCGGCACCTGAATAATTGCGCCAAGCTGATGCTTGCCACTGGGTTGATTCTCGCCTACACCTACGTCATCGAGCCGTTCACCGCCTGGTACAGCGGCAATCAATTCGAGATGTACACGGTGCACAACCGCGCGGTCGGTCCGCAAGCCTGGACGTTCTGGCTGACCATGACGATGAACGTCTTCATCCCCCAGACTTTGTGGTTTTACAAAGTCCGCACGAGTCCCAAACTGCTCTTCGCCGTCTCCATGGACGTTCTGATCGGCATGTGGGTCGAGCGTTACATGATCATCATCACGGCCCTAAACCGCGATTTTCTGCCGTCTTCGTGGTCGAATTTCATCGCAACGTTTTGGGATAACGCCACACTCTACGGCTCCGTCGGCTTGTTCATCACGTTGTTTATGCTCTTCGTGCGCTTCCTGCCCATGATCTCGATGGCCGAAGTTCGCGAGCTGCTGCCCTTTTCTCGGCCTGGAGGAGGCACAGAGAAATGAACGATGTCGAGCTATACGGCATCGTCGCGGAATTTGCGGATGCCACTGGCTTGCTGGAAGCGGCTGAAGCAGCGCGGCGCGAAGGCTACCGCCGCATGGAAGCTTACTCGCCGTATCCCATCAAAGATCTTCACGAGGTCATTCCGGTTAGGAACTTCGTACCGATGATCTGCCTGATCGGTGGATTGCTTGGCGCGGCGACCGCCTGGACCATGGAATACTACATCGCCGCCATCGATTATCCCATCAACGTCGGCGGCCGCCCGCTTTATAGTTGGCCTTCGTTCATCCCCATCTTGTTTGAGCTGACCGTCTTGTGCGCGGGGTCTTTTGCGTTCTTCGGTTCGCTGGCCTTATGCGGTTTCCCGCGGCCGCATTTTCCGCTGTTCAATTTGCCGGAGTTTCGGGAAGTCACCAGCAAGCGCTTCTTTCTTTGTATTGAACGGCGCGATCCGATGTTCGACCGCCGTGCGACGGCCGAATTTCTGGACAGCCTCGATTCCATCGGAGTGTGGGAAGTCGATGAGGAATAGTAAGCGCAACAGAACCGCGACCGCGAGGAAGTGGCCCTCTATCGTTTGGCCCCGCGTCCTCCTCGCCCTCTCCCTGCTCGCGTCCCTGGGCTGTCGTCAAGACATGCAAGATCAACCCAAATACAAACCCCTCGGCGCGAACCGCTTTTTCGCCGATGGCCGCGATGCCCGTCCCATCCCTGCCGGAACCATCGCGCGCGATGAATTGAATAATGCCGATCCCGCCCACACCGGCGAATCCAATGGCGTCTTTCTCGATCGAATCCCGATCCCGGTAGACGAAGCGCTGCTCAAACGAGGCCAGGCGCGGTTCAACATCTATTGCAGCCCCTGCCATGGTCCACAGGGCGATGGCGATGGCATGGTGGCGCGCCGCGGCGTTCGCATCCCCGCGAATCTTCACACCGCGCGCCTGCGCTCTGTGCCGCCTGGCTATCTCTACGAAGTGATCAAGAATGGCTACGGAGCCATGGGCGACTACGGCGATCAGGTTCCGTTCCGCGATCGCTGGGCCATCGTGGCCTATATCCGCGCTCTACAGCTCAGCCACAATGCCACCATCAACGATGTCCCTGCTGACCGTCGCAATGAACTGGAGCAAACGCAGCCGCCCGCCGGAGGACAGCCATGACCACCGAGTTCAACATCTCTCCCGAACTCGAAGGCGACCTGAAACGGCTCTTCAAACCGATGCTGGGCGTGGGCATCCTGCTCGCCATCGCCTCCATCATTGGCGGGTTCCTGAGCCCGGGCGATTTCTTCCGGTCCTACTTGATGGGTTACTTGTTCTGGCTCGGGCTGGCTTTAGGCGCCATGGGAGTCGTGATGATGCAATATCTCACCGCCGGAGCCTGGGGCATCATGACCCGCCGCCCTCTCGAAGCGGCGGCCCGCACCATGCCGTTCCTCGCGCTCCTGTTCATCCCGATCGCTTGCGCGACTCCCGTCCTTTACGATTGGGCCCATCCGAATCTGGTGGCGGCCGAATATGCGCTGAAACATCGCGCGAGTTATCTGAACACGCCGATGTTTATCGTGCGATCCATCATTTACTTCGCTATCTGGATCGTGTTTGCCTGGCTTCTGAACCGGTGGTCCGCGCAACAGGATCAGGTGGACAATGTCGATGCGAGGGACAGTCTCGAAAAACGCTTGGCCCGGCTCAGCGCCCCCGGCCTCATCCTCTACGTGTTTACCGTGACGTTTTCCTCCATCGATTGGGCGGAGTCGCTCGAAACCGATTGGTACTCCACCATCTGGGGATTTCTTTTCGTCGCGCGTCAGGGATTAACAGCATTTGCCTTTGCCATCGTGGTCTTGGCGCTCTTAGCCAAACGGGAACCCTTCGCCAGCCGCGTCAAGGTGGCGCACTATCACGACTTGGGCAAGCTGCTGCTGACCTTCGTCATGGTCTGGGCCTACTTTGCTTTCTCGCAGTTGGTGATTGTCTGGTCCGGCAACCTGACCGACGAGATTCCCTGGTATCTGCGCCGTTTCGCTACTTCGTGGGGCATCCTCGGAGTGCTCTTGATTCTGCTGGAATTCATCGTTCCGTTCCTGCTGCTTTTATCGCGGCCTCTGAAGCGGAACGCGACGGCCCTGTGTTGCGTGGTCGGCCTCCTCATTTTCATGCGATTTGTGGACATGATGTGGATTGTGATGCCGGAGTATTATCACAAGGGATTCCGGATCACCTGGCTTAATTTCGTCGTTCCGATCGCGATGGGATGCCTCTGGATCGCGGTATTCCTTTGGGAGCTTCCGAAGCGTCCGCTGCTACCCGTGCAAGCTCCGAATTTAGAAAAGGCGTTGCACCATGGCGAATAACTCCGAACGGCCCGGATTTCGTGCGGTTGGCCGCTGGGCGGGAACGGTTACCGGACGCGTCACCGTGGAAGAACTGGAGACTGATCGCGCCATCCGTGAGATCGAGCGCAGCGCCGAGCACATCCATGACGACGTGCATTTCGAGCGCACCGACATCAGCATCCGTGCTGTGTTCCTAACCGGCGTGGCAGTGCTGGTCGGCACCATCATCTCTATTCTCCTGGTGCATCCTTATTTCGTCTTTCTGGCGCATCAACACGCCGCATCCAGCCCGCCGCCGCTGCCGATAGAGGCCCATGGAAATCCGTTACCACCGCAGCCGCGTTTGCAAGCCTCGCCTCCCAAGGACTATCAAGCTTATATCGCGCGGGAAAACTGGGAGCTGACTCACTATCACTGGATCAACAAGGCGCAGGGCATTGTCGCGATTCCCATCGATGAAGCCATGAAGCTTGTAGCGCAACGCGGCATCCCGCCGCAGAAACAGCCTGCGAATTTACAACTCTCGGAACCCCAAGCCGGAACCCGCGAAACCGGCTTTGAAGGCAAAGTGGAGCCCGAACCCCGATGACGCGCCAGACCAAGATTCGCCGCTTTAGCCGAGCCGCGACCGCGAGGGAGCGGTTTTCCATTTTGCTCGGCCTCCTCCTCATCTCCACCCTCTCGCCCGCCGCCAACCGCGCTTTTCTCCCGCCGAATCTCCAAGGCATCGGCATCGAACAAAAACTGAACGCCGCCGTTCCGCTCGACACCATCTTCCGCGACGAAAGCGGAGCCCAAGTCCCGCTCCGCGCCTTTTTCGGCGACAAACCCGTCATCCTCGCTCCCGTCTACTATCGCTGTCCTCAACTTTGCAGCGTGATTCTGCGCGGCGTGGTCGCCGGCTTACGTCCGCTCTCCCTAAAGCCAGGCCGCGATTTCAATATCGTCGCCATCAGCTTCAATCCCGTCGAAACGCCGCAGGACGCAGCCGAAAAGCGCGCCTATTATTCCAAAAGCTATTCGAGCCGTGCCGGCATGGCCGGTTGGCACTTTTTGGTCGGCTCGCAGCCCTCCATTCAACCCGTCATGAATGCCATCGGGTTCCATTACCGCTGGGATCCGGTAAATAAAATGTTTATCCACGCCAGCGGAATCATGGTCCTCACGCCGGAGGGCCGCATCGCCCGCTATCTCTATGGAGTCGAGTTCGAGCCGAAGGACCTGAAACTGTCGCTGGTCGAAGCTTCGCACAACCGCATCGGGTCGGCGGTCGACCAAATCCTTCTGTTCTGCTATCACTACGACCCCAAGACCGGCAAGTACAGCGCCATGGTGCTCAGGCTCCTTCACATCGCTGCTGTAGGCACGCTGGTCGTCATGGGGTTGGCCCTGTTCTTCCTCTGGCGCCGCGATCTGCGCCGGCAATTCAAACAGAGCCGCGACCGAGGCGTGCAGGGCACGCCTGCTTCAGCACGTGAGGGAGCGGCCCTTCAGGAGAGGTCGCTATGATCGAAAGCTTCCGCCTCTGGCCCGATTCCGCCTCCTCGGTCGCCGGCGAGGTGAACGGCTTTTTCATCTGTATGATCTTCGTCTGCGGCATAGTCGCCATCGGCATTGCGGCGTTTCTCATTTACTCGGCGGTCCGCTACCACCGGAAAAATGAGAATGAAATGGGGTCGCAGAAACGGTATAACATTCCGGTCGAAGTTACTTGGACCGTCGTGCCGTTCATTCTCTTCATGGGGATGTTCATTTATGGCGCCAAGATGTACTTCGATATTGAACGCCCGCCGGACAACGCGATCAACATTTATGTGGTCGCCAAACAATGGATGTGGAAATTGCAGCATCCCGAAGGGCAAAGGGAAATCAATACACTGCACGTTCCCGTGGGGCAACCCGTAAAGCTCACCATGACGTCGGAAGACGCCATCCATAGCTTCTTCGTCCCCGCCTTTCGAATCAAGCAGGATGTCCTCCCGGACCGCTACACCACCATCTGGTTCAAGGCCACCCGGCCCGGCAAATATCACTTATTCTGCGCCGAATACTGCGGCACAAAGCACTCGGGCATGATCGGCTGGGTATATGCCATGACTCCGAAAGATTACCAGACCTGGCTCACACAGGGGGCTCCGGAGGGATCCCTGGCGTCCATGGGCGAAAAGTACTTTCACCAGTTCGGTTGCGCCAACTGCCATCACTTCAGCAGTCAGGGGCGCTGCCCGGATCTGCGCAACCTCTATATGCGGCCCGTGCAAATCTCAACCGGAGAAACGGTCACGGCGGATGATTCCTACATCCGCCAATCCATATACGACCCCAACGCAAAAATCGTCTACGGATTTCACCCCAACATCATGCCGAATTTCACGGGAGTTGTCTCCGAGGATCAGGTGCTCGCGCTGATTGCCTATATCAAAGCATTGGGCCCGCAGCCGGGAACGCAGGAGCCATCGAGTTCGGGATCGGCCCCCAAAGGGTACGAAACGCAAAAAGGAATCGGGGGCCCGGGCGCTACCTCGATCTCACAATCGCAATGAAACCGAGTCGGAAGCGTAAGCAACCTAGATTGGAGCCTTTTTCATGATTCAAGCCATCGCCGTCGAACCCAAAAAGAACTACCTGAACGCCGAGCAGGGCCTCCTTTCCTGGCTGCTGACCACAGACCATAAACGCATCGGCATTCTATATACAATCTCCATCACTGCGCTCTTCTTTCTGGGCGGATTCTTCGCCCTGATGATGCGGCTTGAATTGCTCTCGCCTACCAACTGGCTGGTAAGCGCTGGAACGTATAACAAGCTCTTCACCATGCACGGCATCATCATGGTGTGGTTCTTTCTCATTCCGTCCATCCCGAACACGCTCGGGAACTTTCTGGTGCCCATGATGATCGGTGCCAAAGATCTCGCGTTCCCGAAGCTCAACTTACTTAGTTGGTATATCTTCATGGCCGCCGCCGGGGTTACGATTTATGCGTTGTTCCGCGGCGGAGTCGATACCGGATGGACATTTTACACGCCGTTTAGCACCACCTACTCCACCACGTACGTGACCACGGCGGCCATGGGAGTGTTCTTATCGGGATTCTCCTCCATCATCACCGGCCTGAACTTCATTGCAACCATTCATCGGATGCGGGCGCCGGGGTTAACCTGGTTCCGCCTGCCGATCTTCATTTGGTCGCACTATGCAACCAGCCTCATTCTCGTTCTCGCCACTCCCGTACTGGCCATAACTCTGCTAATGGTCGCCATCGAGCGCATATTTCAGGTGGGTATTTTCGATCCGGCCCTGGGCGGAGATCCTGTTCTGTTCCAGCACATGTTCTGGTTTTATTCCCATCCGGCGGTTTACATTATGGTACTTCCCGGCATGGCGGTGGTCAGCGAGATTGTTCCCATTTTTTCCCGTAAGCCGCTCTTCGGCTATCTGGCCGTGGCATTTTCCAGCATGGGCATCGCCGTTATCGGCTTTCTCGTGTGGGGACATCATATGTTCGTCGCGGGCGAGTCGGTCGAATCGGCCATGGCTTTTTCTCTTCTCAGTTACTTCGTTGCGATTCCCTCCGCCATTAAGGTCTTTAACTGGACGGCCACCATATACAAGGGATCGGTCTCCTGGGATACGCCCATGCTGTATGCAATTGGCTTCATCGGTTTATTTACGATCGGCGGAATGACGGGACTGTTTGTTGCGGCGCTCGGGTTCGACGTTCATGTTACCGATACTTATTTTGTCGTCGCGCATTTCCATTACATCATGGTGGGTGGAACCGTGATGGCCTTTCTGGGCGGGGTGCATTATTGGTGGCCGAAGATCAGCGGCAAAATGTATCCGGAAGGATTGGCCCGGCTCTCCGCTCTCATCGTATTTCTCGGCTTTAACTTGACCTTCTTCCCCCAGTTTGTCCTCGGATACCTCGGGATGCCGCGGAGATACGCCGCCTATCCGCCCGAGTTCCAATTACTGCACATATTTTCAACAGCGGGCGCTTCCATTCTAGGTGTTGGCTACGTTTTGCCGCTCTGCTACTTACTCTGGTCCTGGAAATACGGCCGTATCGCGGGTCCGAACCCCTGGCGGGCGACCGGCCTCGAATGGAAAACATCCTCACCGCCGCCCAAGCACAACTTTGAAGCGACCCCGGTTGTCAACTCTCGCCCCTACGATTTCGAAGCCATGGCAGAGGAGCTGAATCTTGTCCGACCCCGCTAGTCTTCTAGTTCGTGAGCACTTCGCCACCTCCGAACAGCAGCGGGAGACCGCCAGCATCGGCATGTGGGTGTTTCTGGCCAGTGAAGTCATGATGTTTGGCGGGCTGTTCATGGCCTATACCGCGTATCGCGTTCTCCACCCCCACGGATTTCACGCCGGAAGCGAAGAGATGGATATTGTCCTGGGGTCCATCAACACGGCTGTCTTACTAAGCAGTAGCGTCCTGTTGGCGCTCGCCGAACACAGCATTCAACGAGGCCGCCAACGTGCCATGTGCCTGCTGCTCATCGGTACTATGATCCTCGGATGCCTGTTCCTCGGTATTAAGTTCACCGAATACGTCGAGCATTATCAGGCGCACAAGGCGCCCGGTGTCTGGTTCGAGTATGGTGGCCATGGCGAGAGCGGATACCAGATGTTTTTTGTGTTTTACTTCATCATGACCGGGCTTCACGCGGCCCATATGGTCGTCGGAATCCTGATCCTGGCAGGCTTGCTGTTTCGCGCCTGGCTCGGCCGGTTTACGGCGGAGTACCACAACCCGATCATGATGGGCGGTATCTACTGGAATTTCATCGATATCATCTGGATTTTCTTATACGCGATCTTCTATCTTCCGGGGTTGCACAAATGAAGGAACCGGCAGCGCGAGCTTCGCTCAAAAGCCTGATATTTACCTGGGTGGGTCTGCTCGGTCTGACGTTGATCAATACTCTCATTGCCTTTGTCGATCTGGGAATCTGGAGCCCCGTAATTGCGGTGGTACTAACGGTCACCATGGCCGCCCTCATTGTCGCATTCTGGATGCACGCGCTCTACGAATCCAAGGTGGTCTGGATCGTGATTGCCGGTGCTGTGATCTGGTTCCTGATTCTGATCGCGGGCACCATGAACGACTACATCACCCGCAGTTGGCTTCCGTTTCCGGGGAAGTGAAAAATAATTCGTTCCTTTTCCTCAATAAGATACAGCCGAATTTTCGATTCCGGTGCAACGCTTCGTGCGAGCCTCGGGGCGCATGAGCCTAAAACCGTTTAAGTACAGTCTCCCCTCCCGAAAACTCACGCGTTCCGACCAGGACGCCGCTTCGCTCGATGCGCTCAAAGCCGAGCTTCGCGCCGAGCACCAACCCGCGAACACCACCGAAGAAATGCTCGTCAACGAAATAGCCGAGCAGTTCTGGCGCCTGCGCCGCGCCCGCGCCTTCGAAGCGAACCTGCTCGACGGCAGTGACTTCATCATCCCCCATGTCGACGCCGTCCAGCGCATAGCCGCCTCCGCCGAGCGTGGTCTGCACAAAGCCCTCGCCGCTCTCCGCCGGCTACAAAAAGACCGTGGCTTCGTTCCACAAAAAGAGCAGTCTGGCTCCGTTCCGCAAAAACAGAACCGCGACCGTCAGGGAGCGGCCGAGCTAGCCGCTCCCTCTGGCTTCGTTTCGCAAAAACCCGAACCCGCCCTCCAACACTCCGCCTGACGCGCTGTAGCGCACGCTTCAGCGTGCCGCCGTGGGCTTCAGCCCACGGGAGCTCTTTGAAATCCGAATAACTTTTCTTTCTGCCGCGCCAGTAGTGTGTCTTCAGAACCGCGCCAGAACCGAGATCGCCGCCGCCAGGAGGCACACTGCAACCGCGCCGATCATCAATGTCGCCATCGCGCGATTGATATGGGAACCCTCCTGATCCTCTAACCGGATGCCGACCACCGGCGCCGGTCCCGAATGAGGACGCTCTGAATCGTCCTTCGGCGCTTGTGCCGCTTGCGGCGGCATCTCGATCACCCGTTTAACTCGCGGCTCGATCAGGCCAGCCCGGTACTCCAGCTCTTTCGTAAGACCCACCATCAGCAAAGGGCCATCTGTCTCGGAAACGGCCCCAATGTATTGCCGCGGGATCCAAAGCTCGTTACCCGTGCGCGAATTAACCACTTGAACCTCGGTCCAGGAGCCGGAGCCTAGCAGCCACTCATTCGGCTCGGCATTTCGAATCGGAGGATAGAACAAAAATCGGCGGAGTCCGATATAGTCGAGCGGCGATGGCACCAGCGGCGCTGACATTTGGTTCAAGTGTAACCCGGCTCGATGCGGATGGGTTTGTTCCTCATCCACCCATGGCTTAAAATAGAAGAGGTCTACACGCCTGCGACAGGATTTTGCCGTTTGACGTCTCCAACTGTTCTCGAACCAACAATGGATGCCCAGGCCGAAGCCAGGCGTTCCTTTCTTCTTGTATTTTCCTGTACTTTGATCGGCGCGCTTGCGCAGATCTTTGTGAAAGAAGGGACGTCGCAACTGGGCGCGCACCTCACCTTGAGTCAAGTGGCGCGCCACCCGACTCTGATCGTCGCCTTCTGCCTCGGGGTTATTTCGAATCTGAAGCTGTTTATCGGGTACTGCATGTACGGGGTGAATACTTTCCTCATGGCGCTCGCTCTGAAGGGACGCGAACTCTCCCGTCTTTACCCGATCATTGCTTTAACTTACGTCTGGGTAACACTGTTGTCGCTGTTCTTATTACCGGGCGAACATATGAACTTTTTCCGGTCCGTCGGGATTGCCTTCATCGTTGGGGGCGTCTCTATTCTGGGGATGAAGAAGTAACCAGGAGCCGCGATGCAAACCCCGCTTAGTTCTATCATTCTCGTCCTCTTCGGGTCGTTTATTGGTTCGTTTGGCGCCGTATTTTTGAAGCTTGGCGCCGAACACATGCAGGGAAGTCTCCGTCGTCTCTTGAATAATTACTGGCTGGCGACAGGAATCGTACTGTATCTCCTATCCTCGGTCTTTTACATGATGGGTGTGGCGCAAGGCGAGCTTACTGTGCTTTATCCAATGGTCTCCATTGGATATATCTGGGCCATCCTGTGGGCGCGTTTGTTCTTCAAAGAACCATTTACCCTCGCGAAGATCGGCGGCTTGGTAATGATCATCTTCGGGGTCGCCCTGATTAACTTTGGTAACGCTTAACCCCGACGTGCGCCTGCCACGTTTCCAGAAAATTCTTCAGAGCTTCCGGCTTGCGCCGGCGCGCCACAATACCAAGAACGGCTAGCACTGTCCAGACTAGAAAAGCGCCCGCAATCCAAATCCTGACGCCTTCACCCAGGAATACCGGCAACACCAACTGGACGGAAAACAAAATAAACATCGCCAGCGCTTCCCACCAGTCGAACTCCATATTTACGAGAAACGTCAGCGCCACCAGGCTCTGTCCGATCGTGAGCAGCAGTTCGGAGTCTTGTTCGGGGTCGAGGACAAACGTGGACGGAGCGCCCCGGCTCATGGAAAACACGACGGGCAGAACAGAGACCAATAATGTCCACTGGTTGATGTTACTGGAGGTAACATTCATGAGCGCCGTGGAAGCATTCTCCTCTTGTCGCGCGAAATAGAACGTGGAGGCCAGTTCCGGAAATTCAGAAATAACCGGCGCAAACCACTGGATGAAGAGAAAGCTCGGAATGCCGATCGCGGTCGCGACGGCGACCAAGCTCCCCAGAAACGGTTCCGCTGTGAAATAAATCAGCAGTCCCCCGACCAGAAAGCAAGCGGTGATGGCTCCGATGCGCCATCGCCGCGGCGCGAGCACGATGCTCCGTGGCACAACTTCCAGATCCTCAATGCCTTCGTTCTTTTCCGGCGGAAGCTTCGTCAGCAAAAATAGGTACGCAACATAGAAGGCGGTCAGAATACAGGCATCGTAAATCTCCAGCGTTCCTTTCCACCAGATCGCAATGGAGTAAAGCAGCGGAAATACCAGCGCGACCACTTCGACACTGTGATTGCGATGTAGCCGTATGGTGCGAAGCGGCTCTCCGGTGCGTTTCCGATGGACGATCGCAGCCGTCAGATAAATCAGCGGCCAGGCGAGTCCGGTGAGCAGGCGCAAAGCGCCGGTCAGGTTCGCGAGCATGAGAGTCGTCTCCTGTCTCCACGACAGCACTGCCTCCACAGCAAATTCCGGCAGCGTCTGCATCCAGGCGAGAATCGCCAGCGCGAATCCCTGCGCAACAAAGAACTGCGCGGATTCGGCGCCCCATGTGATAAGTACGGAGGCAAGCAGAATGCACGGCGTGGTCCACAGCGCGGCCCACGGACTGGACTGCTGCAAGGTTGGGTTTGCCGCCAGCAGCAGCGCAAATCCGGCCACCGGGCTGGCCGCCCGAGCCAGTGCGTTAATTGAAAGTGAGGTCAGCATCCAGTCCGTCGCGAGAGCAAATAATCACCGAGTGCTTTTCAAAGGCGGACGATTTGCAAGGAAAATCCGTCCGGTAGTGAGCGCCGCGGCTCTCCTCGCGCCCCAGCGCCGCGCGCAAAATCATCCCGCCCACTTGGTACATATTCCTGAGCTCGAAGTCGGCGCGTCCGGGCGATTCGAGCGAGCGCCCGATCCGCGACCGGAGCTTGTTATATGCGGCCGACAATTCGGGGCCACTGCGCAAAATTCCACAGGAGTTCCAGGCGAGCGCGCGAATCTCTCGCTCCGTGATTGCCGGAAACGAGATAGCCGGAGCAACCATGTTGTCGGATGCCTGCAACTTGGAGAGCGACGCCATGGCCTGGCCGGCACGCGCGCCAAACACGACGCCTTCGAGCAGCGAGTTACTCGCCAGCCGGTTTGCTCCGTGGACACCCGTACAGGCCACTTCGCCCGCCGCATACAGCCGGGGAATACTAGTCTGACCGAGCAGGTCCGTCCGAACACCGCCCATGGCGTAATGCGCCGCGGGACGCACCGGAGCGGGAGTCGTCTCCAAATCGACTCCGTAATGCAAACACGTCTCGTAGATCCGCGGGAACCGTTCCCGGACGAAGCCGCGCGGCAGATGAGTCAGGTCGAGAAACGCGCTGGAATCTCCGCTGGTGCGCATCTCCATCACAATCGAGCGTGCCACCACATCGCGCGGGGCAAGTTCCTTCATCGGGTGATAGCGCTCCATGAAACGCTCGCCGCTGGCGTTCCGCAGATAGGCTCCTTCGCCGCGCAGTGCTTCGCTGAGCAGAAAACGCGGCGCCGAAGGAACATACAACGCCGTGGGGTGAAACTGAACAAACTCAATATCGGCAATAGCCGCGCCCGCGCGATACGCACAGGCGACTCCGTCGCCGGTTGCGACATCGGGATTGGTGGTGTTCTCGAATACACGTCCCAGTCCTCCCGTCGCCAACAAAACCCCGCGCCCTTGTACTCGAATGGGAGAATGCGTCTCCTGATCGAGGGCCAACACGCCCGCCGCTGCGCCGTTTCCATCCAGTAAAAAGTCGGTGACCGCTGCGAAACTATGCAGCGTAATGTTTTCGAACGAGGCCGCGCGTTGCCGGAGCGTCCGGACGATTTCGCGTCCGGTCGAATCGCCGTGCGCATGCAGAACGCGGCGGCGGCTGTGCGCTCCTTCGCGCGCGAAAAGGAGGTTCGGACCTTCGCGGTCGAATGCCGTTCCCCACTCGATAAGCTGCTCGATTGCGCCGGGCGCTTCTTCGACTAATGTCCGGACCGCTTCGGGGTCGCACAACCCATCGCCTGCGAGCAGCGTGTCCTGTTCGTGCAGCTCGATTTCGTCGTCGTCGCTCAGAGCTGCCGCGATTCCGCCCTGTGCGTATTCCGATGAAGACTCGCTCAAGCTGTCCTTTGCGATCACCAAAACGCGTCCCGCGCGAGCAAGCTCAATCGCGGCACGCAGGCCCGCAATCCCCGCGCCCACCACTATAAAGTCGGTCCGAATATGTTCATGATAAAGCAAGGTCTTGTCGAGAAACTCCTGCCTTGCTTGCCTCGTCTACAAAAACATGTCTCGCATATTCTGTTGGTGCAGCTTTTTGTGTGTGCTGTCTTCCACTGCGTTCGCGCAATTCCCGCTGTCGGTTGGCATCAAAGGCGGAGTCAGTTTGACGGACGCATATCAAAACGACAGCTATTCCGTAAGCACTCCATTTCTCGGCAGCAGCACGTTTCGTTATTTCTCGGATGCGAAGGATTACATTGTGGGGCCTTTTGTCCAATTACGATTGCCCCTGGGCCTCGCTGTCGAAGCCGACGGTCTCTATCGGCCTCTTAGTTTCGCGAGCAAAACGACATTGCCAAACCTGAACTACGGATTTTCCTCGCGCTTCGTAACGTGGGAATTTCCCATCCTTGCTCAATATCGCTTCCGATTTCCGATCGTGAGTCCTTATATCGAAGGCGGTCCTTCCTTCCGCACCACCACGGCGAACACCAAATACCTGTCAAACGAAGGTCTGGCCTTCGGCGCGGGCGTCAGTATCCATGTTCTGCTCTTCCGTGTTTCTCCCGAAATCCGATACACACATTGGGACAGCGACGCGAGCGCCATTGCCGCCACCGGCGTGCCCGCCTATTCGAACCAGAACCAAGTCGAATTTTTGGTCGGCGTTGCATTCTGAGGATCTCCGATAATGAATTTTCAGAATTATGATCGGGTATTTGCGGGGAAAGGTCCTTGAAAAGCAGCCAAATCAGGTAATTTTGGAGACTGCCGGGGTTGGCTACGATGTGCAGATCCCCATTTCGACGTACACTTCGCTGCCGGATGTCGGCGGCACAGTCGCGCTGCGAATCTACACGCATGTCCGTGAGGATGCGCTCGTCTTGTTTGGATTTGCGACGCCGGAAGAAAAGGCGCTGTTCGAGCGCTTGATTTCAGTCAGCGGTATCGGCCCTAAGCTCGCTGTGACCGTGCTTTCCGGCGTCACAAGCTCGGATCTGGTCACCGCGATTCGAAATGGCGATGTGCAGCGGTTGATTCGAATCCCGGGTGTGGGTAAGAAAACAGCGGAGCGGATCGTTCTGGAGTTAAAAGATAAAGTCGCTGCCGTGGACGCCGCCGGCAAGCCGGTGCCGGGTGCAGAGGCCGAACCGGCATTCAGCGGGCTCGATCGCGACGTTCTCTCCGCCTTGCAGAATCTCGGCTGTTCGCGGCCTTCCGCCGAAGAGGCTGTGCGCAAGGTGAAAGAGCGCGGCGCTCCGGAATCGTTCGAGCCTTTCTTCCGTGCGGCGCTTGCGCTGGTGCGTTAACGTGGAGTTGGGATGCGCCCCGAAGGAGTAATCTCGCCGGCAGTGCAGGAGGACGAACGGCAGTTTGAGGCCGCATTAAGACCCACGCGCTTGGCCGATTTCGCGGGGCAGCCACACGTTCGCGAACAACTCGCGATTGCGATCGAAGCCGCTAAGCGGCGCGGCGAGGCCATGGATCACGTGCTGCTCTGTGGCCCCCCGGGTTTGGGAAAAACGACGCTCGCGGGCATCATCGCGCAGGAGCTATCCGTTGCCCTCGACCAAACGGCCGGCCCGGTGCTGCAGAAGAAGCTCGACCTGACTGGCATTCTAAGCAATGTAAGAAAACGCCAGGTCTTCTTCATCGACGAGATCCATCGCCTGCTCCCGGACATAGAAGAAATCTTGTATTCAGCGCTGGAAGATTTCCGCCTCGACATCCTGATCGGCACGGGCCCGGGCGCTCGCACGCATTCCATTTCGTTGCCGCACTTCACCGCGGTCGGAGCCACCACGCGCCAAGGGCTGCTGAGCGCGCCTTTGCGCGGCCGCTTCGGGATCGTGTTACGGCTCGATCCGTACGATGAGGGGACCCTGGCAACCATCGTGGAACGCTCGGCCCGGCTGCTTGAAATAGAAACCACGTACGAGGCGGCGCGCGAGATAGCGCGCAGAGGACGCGGAACACCGCGTATTGCAAACCGACTGCTTCGCAGAGTCCGCGATTTTGCCCAGGTGCGGGCAAACGGCCGGATCGATCATGAGGTCGCGCAAGCCGCGCTGGATCTCCTGAAGGTCGATCGCTATGGCCTGGATGAAATCGATCAGAAGATCATGAACACGATCGCGGTGAAGTACGGCGGCGGCCCCGTCGGGCTGAGCACCATTGCTGCCTCCATCGACGAACAGGCCGATACGATAGAGGAAGTCTACGAGCCATATCTGATGCAGCTCGGCTTTTTGGACCGGACACCTCGCGGCAGAGTCGCCACTGACCGCGCGTTCGATTACCTGAAAATTGCGCGGCGCCGGTTCGCCGGAATGCAAAACCCGCTGTTCGACTAGATGCGCACGGCGTATCTCTCGCTTGGATCAAACTTAGGGGACCGGCGTGGCAATCTGGAGATCGCGCTAGAAGCTCTGGAGAGAGAAAGAGTCCATGTGATCCAGCGATCGTCCATCTACGAGACAGAGCCGCAGGATGTGAAAAGCCAGCCGTGGTTTCTGAACATTGTCGTTCTGTGCGAAACAACGTGTTTTCCCATCCAGTTACTCGGGCTTTTACAAAGAGTAGAGCGGGAAATGGGCCGGGTTCGTCACGGCGTGGCGCGCCGCGGCCCTCGATTGATCGACATCGATATTCTGCTGTTCGGCAATGCCGTTATGGAGACTTCGGCGCTGGTGATACCGCATCCGCGCATGTTCGAGCGGCGCTTCGTCCTCGAACCCTTGTTGGAAATCGCTCCGGATTTGAAGCATCCGGAAACGAAGGAACCCGTGAGCCGGTATCTTAGCCGGGTCAAGGAGCAGAAGATCCGGAAACTTTAGGCCATGGATGTGCTTTGGCTACTCCAGCCATCTCGCGGATAAACGCGACCTCTGCGGCGCGATAAGCGTCCCCATTCTGGCGGAAAATGTCGTGGAACCACATCGCGGGTTGATGATTCACATACGGATGCTGCCACGAATCCCAGGGCAAATACGTTTGTGACTTTCCGGCGACGAAACCCCAGTTAATCGCGCCAACTTTGAACTCCTTCGCAATGGGAAGGATCGTCTCGAAAGTGCTACCAAGGGGCCGCGCCATATACTCGGTGCAAATAATCGGGCGGTTATACTGCTGTAGCCATTTCACCTCGGCTTCGAATTGCGCGGCCGGCTCGTAGTTATGGAACGAGATAATGTCCGAATTATTCAGTTGTATCTTCGCCATGGGAGAAAGCGTATTAGGCTTGGCCGGGTTTTCGCGCCAAATACCGCTGGTTAAGGGCTGCCGTGGATTCGCCGATCGCGCCCAGGCGAACGCTTGGGGCAACAGCGCCAGAACAAGCTGAACCTTGTTAGCCGGCTCCTTGAAACGCGCACCGTTGGTGTTATCCGGCTCGTTCCAGATATCCCAGGCAAGCACGCGGCCGTCTTTTCCAAAGGCGCCCACAACGCCTTGCACATAGCTCTTCAGCCGCGGATACTGTGCGGGGTCTGTCAGCGCCTGCGCACCGGGGCTCTGCACCCATTGCGAGTTATGAACGCCTGGCGTCGGTTTGGGTTGCGGGCCGAGATGCGGATTTGGGTTCCAGCAGGAATCGAAGAGGACAAAGATAGGCCGGATCTGGTGTCTGTTGCAGAGATTCAGGAATGTGTTAATCCGCTGCTTGAATCCTTCCGGGTCTTGTTTCCAAAGCAGGTCGTGCAGGAAAACTCGCATCGTATTCAGGCCCAGCCATTGCGCCCAGCCCAATTCCTTATCGATACGCTTCGGATCGAACGTGTCCGCTTGCCACATTTCCAGTTCATTAACGGCATAGGACGGCAAATAATTGCTTCCGACGAGCCATGGCTGGCCGGCATACCATTGATTGGCTCCTTGCATGGTCCAGAGCCTGGGAGTAGGCTGTGGAGCTGCAGGGCGGACCGCAAGAAACAGCAACGGACAAAGGGCAAGCAGGAAAGCGCGTCTCTTCATGTGAGCTGAACCAATTTTACTGTGCCAAAATCATGCTCGTATGAGAACGGCTTCGGCCATCCTGCTCTCTGCGTTGCTTTGCTTGTATGCAGGCGCGCAGACTGCCTCGACATTCCGGAATCCGCTGCTTCCTTCCGGCGCTGACCCGTGGGTGACGTACAAAGATGGCTATTACTACTACATGAACACCACAGGCGTCAATCTGACTGTCTGGAAAACGCACGATGTCACCGATCTGCGAGACGCTGCAAAAAAGATAGTCTGGACTCCTCCACCTACCGGCCCTTATTCGCATGATATCTGGGCTCCGGAAATTCACTTTGTCCAGGGTAAATGGTATATCTATTTCGCCGCCGATTCAGGTACAAATGAAACGCATCGTATCTGGGCAATAGAGAACTCGTCGTCCGACCCGCTCACCGGAAGCTGGACCTTCAAAGGACAACTTACAGATAAATCCAATAAGTGGGCCATCGATCCATCGGTTTTCGAGAACCATGGAAAGCTGTTTGTCATTTGGTCCGGCTGGCCTGGAGATCAGAATGGTACGCAGAATATCTATATCGCTCGACTGAAGAACCCCTGGACCGTCGAAGGAAAACGGGCCGAGCTATCCACACCGCAGTATCCCTGGGAAGAAGTGGGCGATCTGGGGAACGGCAACCCTCCACATGTCAACGTAAATGAAGGGCCCGAAATGCTAAAGCACGATGGTAAGCTGTTCCTCATTTACTCCGCGAGCGGCTGCTGGACGGACCATTACGCGCTCGGCATGCTGGAGGCATCCGCCACAAGCAACGTAATGAAACCTTCATCCTGGACTAAGTTCGACCACCCGGTCTTCTCGGAATCGCCCGCAGCGCACGCCTACGGGACCGGCCATAACGGATTTTTCAAATCGCCGGACGGAACCGAAGATTGGATCATTTATCACGCCAATCCTGAGCCTCACGAGGGATGCGGGAGAGATCGCTCGCCCCGCGCTCAACCCTTCACCTGGAATACAGACGGAACGCCGAATTTCGGAACGCCCGTCCCACTGAACAAGCCCATTCAAAAGCCATGATGAACCGGCGTGAATTCCTCGGAACACCCCTGGCCCTTGTCGCACTGGCCCAGGAGCCTTCAGCGACTTTTCCAAGCAGGCCGCGGGAGCGGCTCGCCGTGTCGACTTATCCTTTCCGCTCGATTATCGGCTCCGGTGGGTCGAAGATGTCTCTCGCCCAATTTGCCCAAAGCATCCCGGAAAGGTTCAATGTGCACGGAATTGAGCCTTGGAGCCGTCATTTCGAATCCACCGAGCCCGGCTATGTGCGCGACTTGAGCAGCTCTTTCAAGAAGGCCGGGCTGCGTGTCGTGAATATTCCGTGCGATGTTCACGTACAGCTCTGCTCGGGCATCGAGGGACGAACGGCAGGTCTGGACTGTATCACAAGTGGGTCGAAGTGGCGATCCTGCTTGGTTCGCCGAGCATTCGCGTCCACGTGCCGCAAGGCAAAATCAGCGATGACATCAGTTGTGCTGTAGATAGCTTGAAATCCCTGGCGGAATACGGCGCGCAGAAGAATATCGTCATCAATCTTGAAAACGACGATCCTGCGAGCGAGAATCCATACTGCGTTCTGAAAGTGATCGAAACCGTAAATAGTCGCTACCTTCGCGCTTTGCCGGATTTTTGTAACTCCCGGCAGTTAGGCGATGAAGCATACAACGACAAAGCTCTAGCCGCGCTTTTTCCGCACGCGTATGACATCAGCCATGTAAAGGACATGGAGACGGGTGAGAAAGGAAAGGTTTGGCGGGTGGATGTGGACAGAATCTTCACGATCGCCAAACGCGCGGGATATCGCGGCTATTTCTCGATGGAGTGGGAAGGCCTAGGCGACCCCTATGACGGAACCCGTCATCTCATCGAGCAGAGCGCAACGGCTCTAAGTTAGTGAAGTTCAACAACTCTTCCGGACTAGCAATCAGCAGATCCGGCCGGTCTACCTGAAACGCTTGCGGCTGAAAGCCCCACGCGACGCCGCAACTACGTACGCCTGCATTGCGCGCTGTTTGCACATCCACTCCGCTGTCGCCCACCATCAAGGTCTCAGAAGCCTGCTCTTTGGCTTCATTCATTAGAGCAATAAGCCCGATCGGGTCCGGCTTTTTGCACGCGAAGCTATCCCCACCATAAATGCGGAAAAAGTGCGATTGCAGTCCAAGCGCGGCAATGATGTCCGAACTGATACGCACCGGCTTATTGGTCAGCACGGCGAGTTTGTGCCCAGCGGCCGAGAGACTTTGGATCAGTTCTTCGATCCCGGGATACAGCTTCGTATGCTCTAGCGCATGGACACGGTAGAACTTCAGAAAATACGTGAGCGCTTCGGCGGCTAGCTCCTCGGACGCTTCCTGTCCGATCGCCCGGCGCACCAGCACCGCCGCTCCGTTCCCGACATAGGAGTAAATGAGGCCGGGATCAAGTGGAGGCATTCCCAGATATTCGCGCGTGGCGTTCATCGAAATTGCCAGGTCGGCGCTGGAATCGATCAGCGTCCCGTCCAGGTCGAAAATAATCAGCAAATAGATTTCCTTAGCGAGCGGTCAGGCTTCGGTCTCGTGGCGGTTGGCAGGCGCGGCCCACAGGTGCTTCAGATTCTGCATCTGCTGGCCGTAGGCGTCCTGCAACTCCCGCGGCGCGATGCTCACTAACCATAATGACAACTCGCTCGCGTAAGGCAGAACGCGAGAGCGCGCCAGGAAGGTGGGATTGGGAGAAGGAGAGAAGGCAACCAGGATATCGGCGAGCGCGGCAATGACCAGCACGCCGCGAACGAAGCCTGCGACGCCTCCCAGAAAGTGATTGAACCAGGAAAGGCCGATCCGGCGGAACAGGCCCGAGAGCAGCGCCGAGAGCAGGCTTCCCAAAATTAAGACTCCGCCGAAAATCGCCAGGAACCCCAACACGTTGGCCACAGTGGAGCTGCTGACGTAGGGCATCAGTTTTGCGCCCACGATTCGATAACACCAAAAACCCAGGACACAACCGAACGCCGTCGCGGCCAAGCCGATCACCACGCGCGCCAGCCCGGCCCGCAGTCCGGTGAAGACCGACACAAACAAAATGACGAGCAGAGCGACGTCGAACCAGTTCAGAGGCGTCATACTTTCTTGCTATTGGAGCTGGACTCCGCGAGCGTCCGGCCGGTCAGCCGCCAATACGCCTCCTGGTACTTTTCGCTTGTTTTTCGTACCACTTCTTCGGGAAGCGCAGGAGCGGGAGGCCGTTTGTCCCAATCCAGGGTCTCCAGGTAATCGCGCACATATTGCTTATCGAAGGAAAACTGCGGGCCTCCCGGCTCGTAAGTATCGGCGGGCCAGTAGCGGGAAGAATCGGGAGTCAGCACTTCGTCTGCCAGCACCAGTTCGTTGTTGACGAAGCCGAACTCGAACTTCGTGTCCGCAAGGATGATGCCGCGCTGCAGAGCGTAGTCGGCCGCACGCTGGTAAATTGTCAACGTCAGATCTCGCAACCGCCCTGCCAAATCGAGCCCCAGGCGGTTCACCACGTAACGGAACGGCACGTTTATGTCATGGCCGGTCTGGGCTTTTGTTGCGGGGGTAAAAAGCGGCTCCGAAAGCCGCTCTCCGTTACGCAGGAAGTCGGGTAGGGGAATACCGCAGACCGAGCCCTGCGAAAGGTACTCCTTCCAGCCGGAACCGGCCAGATATCCCCGAGCCACACACTCGATCGGGATCATGTCGGCCTTTTTTACTAGCATGGACCGGCCCGCGAGCGTTTCTTCATACTTGGCCAGCTTTCTCGGGTAGGCCTTGAAATCCGCTGTAAGCAGATGCGACTGAACGGTATCCTTCAAAAAGTCGAACCAGAAGAGTGACATCTGGGTCAGAATTCGCCCCTTACAGGGAATGCCGCTGCCCAGAATGCAATCGAAAGCCGAAATCCGGTCCGAGGCCACGAACAGGAGGCAATCGTCCAGTTCGTAAACGTCCCGCACCTTCCCGCGCGCACGGAGGGGCAGCGGTAGATGGGTCTCCAGGAGCACTTCATCCAGGCACATACCAGATTTGAGTATCCCAGAACGACGGGAAGCGCGATGGCCGCGGCGGCGGAGTGTCAGGCAGTGGCCAAGGCGCGTTTTGGCGCGTAGCATTTCCGTTTGAGTAGTGGGCGGCGAAACTGCCTCCTCTCCCGGGTGCGGCCCCCCTTTTTTTCTTCTCTGGATACACTAGTGTGGATGGCAGTTCCATACCGCTTTGCGGTTTGCAATGAGATCTTCCAAGGAGTTCCATTCGCCGAGGCGTGCAAGCAGGTTCGATCGTTAGGCTATGACGGCCTGGAGATCGCCCCCTTCACTCTCGGCGAAGATCCCGCCGCACTCGCTGCGGACCAGCGGGCGGAATTGGCCAGGATCATGAAGGGAGAAGGGCTGGAATTCGTCGGCCTGCACTGGCTGCTGATGGCTCCCGAAGGGTTGCATATCACCTCGCGAGACGAAGCAGTCCGCAGGCGAAGTTGGGAATATGTGCATAAATTCATCGACCTCTGCGCGGAGCTGGCGGGGGCCGAATCTGCGAATCACGGCGTGCTCGTGTTTGGATCGCCCAAGCAACGTGCCGCCGTCGACGGCATATCGCCCCGCGAAGCGACGGATATTTTTACCCACGAACTGGCCCATGCGGCACCTCATGCAGAATTGCGGGGTGTAAAGCTGCTGGTGGAAGCTTTGCCCGCAAATCAAACGAATGTGGTGAATTGCCTGTCCGACGCCGTATGCATCGTCAAGCAGATCGGCAGTCCCGCGGTGCAGACCATGTTCGATACGCACAATGCGGTGGACGAAAAGGACGCCCACACTGAACTCGTTCGAAGGTATTTACCTTACATCCAGCATGTCCATGTCAACGAAATCGACGGCCAGGAGCCCGGGATGGGGGATTATGCGTTTGGCCCTTTGCTGACGGTCCTGGCCGAATTGAATTATTCGGGATGGGTATCGGTGGAGGCGTTCGATTTTAGCCGCAGTCCGCAAGACATTGCCAAGCGCGCCATCGATCACCTGAAAGCAGCTTTACCGGAGACAGCTCAAACAGTTCTATGAATCGCTATGTTGTAACGGGCGGCGCCGGGTTCATCGGTTCCGCTCTGGTGAGGGGATTACTCGCCCGGGGCCATCGCGTCCATGTGATCGATAATCTGGCGACCGGCAATCTGGACAACTTGGAAGAAGTGGCGGACCAGATCACGGTACATGAGTTCGATATTCGCGATTACGCCCGCATCGCTCCGGTTTTGGCCGGGGCTTACCGGGTTTTCCATCTAGCGGCGCTGCCGTCGGTTCCGAAATCGATTCTCGATCCGGTGCCGAGCCATGAGGCCAATATTGATGGCACTTTTAACGTGTTCCGTGCCGCAGCCGAAGGCAAAGTAGGGCGTGTGGTTTACGCGGCGTCTTCCTCGGCTTATGGCGATACGGTAGAGCTTCCGAAGGTGGAAGCCATGTCGCCCAAGCCCAAATCGCCTTATGCCGTGCAGAAGCTGTTAGGCGAATACTATGCCAGCGTGTTTTCGGAGTGCTTCGGGCTCGAAACCGTGTCCCTGCGCTTTTTCAACGTGTTCGGGCCGCGGCAGGACCCGACCAGCGTTTACTCGGGCGTGCTCTCGATTTTCCTCACCTGTCTGATTGAACGTCGCCCGCCGACCATCTACGGAGATGGAGAACAATCGCGCGATTTCACCTATGTGGAAGACGTCGTGGAGCTGCTATTAAAGGCTTCCGAGGCCAGCGGCGTCTCCGGGAAAGTCTTCAATGCGGGCAATGGAAACCGCTACACGCTGAACCAGACCTGGCAATTGCTTCAGCAAATCGAGGGGATTGACTTGCCGGCGAACTACGGGCCGCCGCGCGCGGGCGATGTAAGGGACTCGCAGGCCGACACGACGGCTGCGGTCCGGGAATTAGGGCATGCTCCTCGATTCACATTTGAGCAGGGACTGCGGCTCACGCTCGCTTGGTATCGCGCGAATCTGGCGCGCACACAGCCGGGTATCCGTACGGGCGCTAATCTGGTCTCGTAGCCTCAGGCGGAACCGGCGGCAACTCCCGTGAACGATTCATTTCGGCTTGGCAGGGACGGTATTTACCGGTGCGATGCCTTTCAGCAATTCGTGTGGCAAAAGCACGGATTCGGCACACGTCTCGGTAGCCCCGGCGCCGATATCACGCTCCGGCAGGTTCACTCCAACTGCGTACATAACGCGCACGGCCTGAAAGATCGCGAACGGGAAGGCGATGCCTTGATCACGGATGACATCGGGAAAAGCATCGGGGTCCGCACGGCGGATTGCGTTCCCATTTTGCTGGTTGACTCCCGCACGCGTGCGGTTGCGGCTGTGCACGCAGGCTGGCGCGGTACGCTCGCGCAGGTCGTCAGGCAAACTATCGAAAAGATGGGTTACGATTTCGGGACTGAGCCGGGCGACCTTCACGCGGCCATGGGGCCCTGTATCCGTGGCTGTTGTTACGAGGTGGGAAAAGACCTCGCCGAGCAGTTCGCATCGTATTTTCCGGATTGGGATCCAGGGGCTACAAAACACCTCCTCAACTTGCCTCAGGCGAACCAGCTTCAGATGGAGGCCGCCGGAATTCCGGCCGCGCATATTTACGACATCCGCCTGTGCACCACTTGCGAAACCGGGCAGTTCTATTCCTATCGCCGCGAACCCGAGAATCCGGGCCGGATGGTAGCGTCCATTTGCCGGCTGGCGTAAACCGCCTCCTTTCTTTGCTCCATTTCCAGTGCCAAGTTCGTCTACGCGATGGAATTTCCTGAAGGAGGATGCATGGACCGAACAGCAAAAGCGCAGTGGAAAGGCAATTTGAGATCGGGCACGGGGACGATTTCTTCGGCGAGCGGTGTTCTTTCGAATACCCAGTACTCATTTCGAGACCGCTTTGAACAGGGAACGGGGACGAATCCGGAGGAATTGCTCGCGGCGGCGCACGCGGCCTGCTTTTCCATGGCCTTATCGCTCATGCTGCAAAACGAAGGCCTGACCGCGGACACCATCGATACCACCTGCACCATCACGCTCGAAAAAGAGGGCGACGGATTCGCCATCAAGCGAAGCCATCTGGATCTGCGGGCGAGAATTCCCGGAGCGTCGGCCGACGCGTTCAACCGCGCAGCCAACGCCGCAAAGGAAGGATGCCCGGTATCAAAGCTCTACGATACCGAGATCACGCTGAACCCCAGACTCGAAAGTTGATTCCGCAACGTAATTATCCGGTTCGCTATCCGGCTTAACGTATCTGTGATTTTCAGGGCGCCTTGAGGAAGCGTCCAGGCGAAGAATGCAGGCCAAAGGCCTACTCGACACGAACGATCAACATAGGCTGGCCGTGGAGTAGGCCTTTGGCCTGCGAAATGCAAGCATCTTTGTCGTTCCAACAAATGCAACGGCCATTCAAGAGCCTAGGGCAATCCTTCTCTGTAAAAAAGACGGATTCTCCTGTTGCGCTCGACAAAATTCTGATAATATCTGGGGACGTAATCCAGACAGCCGAAAGACAGGAGCGGAGCAGCCGGAAAACTGCCCCTCCGGAGAGATGTAGGTAGAGGTCACACAAGCATGGCTCGAGAAAGCATTCAAAAGAAACTCACGCGCGTCCGTCCCCCACGCGTGCAAATCTCATACGACGTTCAGGTTGGCGACGCGATCGAGGTAAAGGAACTTCCCTTTGTCCTCGGCGTCTTAGGTGACTTCACCGGACAGCCTGAACAACCGCTCGAAAGGATGAAGGACCGGCGATTTGTCGACGTAACGCCGGAGAACTTCGACAGCGTGTTGGAAAGCATGAAACCGCATTTGGCGTTTGCGGTGGAGAACAAGCTGAGCGAAGATCGCGACGCGCAATTGAAAGTGGATTTGAAGTTTCGCAGTATGGAAGACTTCGAGCCAGAGCAGGTAGCGCGCCAGATCCGTCCATTGCGCGAGTTGCTCGATTTACGCGGCAAATTGAGCGATTTGCGCGGAACGCTGCAAACCAACGAGAAGCTGGATCAGGTGTTGATGGACGCCGTCTCCAACACGGAAAAGCTGGAGAAACTCCGCTCCGAAATGGGATTGAGCGCTGAGAAAGAAGGAGAGGGCAAATGAGCGAAGTACAACAGGCAACTCCATCGGCAACCACCACCACTACGGCCGAACCCAGTCTACTCGATCAGATTGTCGAAGAAGGGCGGTTTGGAACCGAGCGCTCGTCTCAGGAACGCGGCAAGGATCTGATCAAGGAATTCCTCGCTCAGGTGTTGCAGGGCGAAGTTACGGTATCCCGCGATACCGAGGCAATGATCAATCAGCGCATTGCCCAGATCGATCATCTGGTCTCCATTCAGTTGAACGAGGTGATGCATCATCCGTCGTTCCAGAAGTTGGAGGCAACCTGGCGCGGATTGAAGTACACGCTGGATAGCAGCGAACTGACGCCGATGCTGAAGGTGCGCATTCTGAATGCCTCGAAGAAAGATCTGCTGAAGGATTTACAGCGCGCGCCGGAATTCGATCAAAGCGCTCTGTTCAAGAAGGTTTACGAAGAGGAATACGGCGTATTTGGCGGCGAGCCGTTCGGCGCGCTTGTCGGTGACTATGAGTTCGGCAAGCATCCGGAAGACATCGAGCTGCTCGAAAAAATTTCGCACGTAGCGGCTGCGGCGCACGCGCCATTCCTGACCGCGGCCGGGCCGGAACTGCTGAATCTCGATAGCTTCACCAACCTGGGCCAACCGCGCGATATCGGCAGAATTTTCGACAATACTGAATTCGCGAAGTGGAAGGGCTTCCGCGAGAGCGAAGATTCCCGGTATGTCGGGCTTTGCCTGCCGCACATTCTGATGCGCCTGCCTTACGGCAAGGACACCAAGCCAGTGGAAGGCTTCAACTACGAAGAAGCCGTGGACGGCACGGATCACAGCAAATATCTGTGGGGCAATGCGGCGTATGCCTTGGCCACGCGGCTGACCAATTCGTTTGCTCTGTACGGCTGGTGCGCTGCGATCCGCGGAGTGGAAGGTGGCGGCCTGGTGGAAGGACTGCCCGCTCACAACTTCCGCACCGATGAGGGCGATGTAGCCCTGAAATGCCCCACCGAGATCGCCATCACCGACCGGCGGGAAAAGGAATTGGCCGATTACGGTTTCATCCCGCTGGTGCATTGCAAGGGTACCGATTACGCGGCGTTCTTCAGCGTTCAATCTGCGCAAAAGCCGAAGCTCTACAACAAGGACGACGCGAACGCCAACGCCAGGCTGTCCACGCAACTGCCATATATTCTCGCGGTGTCCCGCTTTGCGCACTATCTAAAGGCGATGATGCGCGACAAGATTGGGAGTTTTACCTCCCGTTCCCAGTGTGAACGCTTCCTCAACGACTGGATTAATTCCTACGCAGTTGGGGTGGACGACGTCTCACCAGCAATTAAGGCGAAGAACCCTCTGCGCGAGGCCCGTGTAGAGGTGGTTGATATCCCCGGCAAGCCAGGTGCCTATCGTGCGGTCGCATTTCTACGCCCGCACTTCCAGTTAGATGAATTGTCTGTTTCGTTGCGTCTCGTCGCGGACCTTCCGCCACCCACACGGTAGTTACTGAACAGGCAGGTATTGGCGAATTAACCGGGTCGCGAGACCCGCGCAGTATAGGTGTATTCAAAGGAGCACAAATATGGCAGTTGAGATTTTCTTGAGATTGGATGGGATTAAGGGCGAGTCCACGAAGAACGGAGCTGTCGATCAGATCGAAATCTTCAGCTTCAGCAACGGGGCATCCAATCCCTCCAGCGTCGCGTTCGGTACCGGCAGCGGTGCGGGAAAGGTGGATTTGAGCAGCATTTCACTACAGAAGCAGCTCGATAAAGCTTCTCCGCTGCTGTTCCTGGCTTGCTGTAAAGGAACACACATCGCCACGGGTACGATGATTGTGCGTGAGGCGACCGGTGGAGACACGACTCAGACGTACTTTCAGTACGACATGAAGGAAGTGTTCATCGACAGCATCAGTTGGGGCGGCGCGGCCGGCGGCGGCAAGCCGTCCGAGTCGCTTTCGGTATCGTTCAAATCGCTGCAGATCACTTACTGGCCGCAAAAGGCGGACGGCAGTCTCGACACCAAGATTCCCGCCGGTTGGGATCAATCGACGAACCAAGTTCTCGCTGCGTCGTAAGATCTGCTTCGAGATGGACGCATACGAACTATTCAAGGCCGGGAAGCTCACCGAGGCAATCTCGGCCTTGAATTCCCAATTACGGGAAAATCCCTCGGATTCGAAGAACAGGACTTTTCTGTTCGAGCTGCTCTGTTTCTCAGGAGACTATGAGCGCGCGGAAAAACAACTGAGCATTTTGGAGCAGGAATCCAACAAGGACTCGGTCCTAGGGACCCTGCTTTATCGCGCTGCGCTCGGCGCCGAAAGAACCCGCCAGGAGATGTTCGAGAAGAAAACATATCCGAAACGGGTACTGAACGGGGCGTCTACGGCAGTGCGAGGCAAGCTGAACGGCAAAGAGTTTCAGACGCTTTCGGATTCGGATCCACGCATTGGAGAGAAGCTGGAGGTTTTTGCGGCCGGCGACTACATGTGGATCTCGTATCAAGACATCGCGGTCTTACGCATGGAGCCCCCGAAGCGCTTGCGCGATTTGCTTTGGGTCCCGGCCAAGCTGTTGACCGGTCCTACATTTCAATCGCGCGATTTGGGCGAGATTCTGCTTCCCGCTATTTCGCCGCTCTCCTGGCAGCACGAGGACGGAGAAGTGCGTCTGGGCCGTGTCACGGAGTGGTGCGAGGATGAATCGGGGGAGGTGGCCCCGTTTGGACAGAAAGTGTTGTTGGTGGACGGCGAAGAGGTGCCGTTTCTCGAAGTTCGCGAGCTGGAAATTTATGCCTCCAGTAGTCTCGCGGCGCCGCAAGTATAATTGTTAGCTCCTTCATGGCCGAAATCGAGCAATTCCTGGAACCGATTCCGGGCGACAATCCGAGCGGCGCCGATCTGAAATATGCTCCCGTGTACGACCAGATCCGGGAAGCACGCCGCCAGGAAGACTCCGGCCCGCAGGGCTTGTGGGAGCACGAGGTCAAAACAGCGGATTTTACCCAGGTCATCAAGCTGGGAGAAGATGCGCTGCTCAAGAAAAGCAAAGATCTGCAGATTGCCGCTTGGCTGACCGAAGCCTGGATTTACCGAAGCGGTCTGCCGGGCCTGATTTCGGGACTCAACCTGGCCCGCGGCCTGATCGAGCGCTTTTGGGACACGTTGTATCCCGAACTCGACGAGGGCGATGCCGAGCCGCGTGCCGCGCCTTTAGAGTGGGTGGGCTCGTATTTCGATCCGAGCAAGGGATCTTCGCCGATTCTCGCCCTTCGGCGCATCCCGCTCACCAAGACCGGCTACGATTCTTTCGTTTATCAGGAATCCCGCAAGATCGGCTACGAAAGAGAAGTCGAAGGAAACGAGGCGCGTACGAAGGCGCGCCAGCAGGCGATCAAAGAGCAGAAGATCACACCTGAGGAGTTCGATAAAGACTTCGACGCCACACCCAAAGCTTTCTACAAGAAGCTCGAAAGCGATTTCAAACTGGTACGCGAGGCCATCCGCGAACTCGATACGGTCTGCCGCGATAAGTTCGCCGATGTAGCGCCTTCGTTCACGCCGCTTTTACGCGCGATTGACGAAGTAGCCAACGTGGCCCATATCCTTCTCTTGAAAAAGCTGGAGAAGGAGCCGGACCCGCCGGAACCGGTCGCCGTGGAAGAAGGCGCCGTGCAAGCAGAAGGGCAGGCTGCGGAAGAAAGCCAAGCCGTACCGCAATACGCCGCCGCTGACATCGATTTATCGCAGCTCAGCAGCGAGATCTCCAGCCCTGAACAGGCGATTTTGCATGTCATCGCCGCCGCCCAATTGCTACGCCGGAAATCGCCCGCCAGTCCGGTCCCGTATTTGTTACTGCGCGCGCTCCGCTGGGGTGAGCTGCGGGGCTCCAACAATGGTGAAATTAGCAATCTGCCGGCGCCTTCCTCTGAAGTAAGAGTTACTCTCAAGAATTCGGCTCTGGGCAGCAACTGGAAGCGCGTGCTGGAGACGGCAGAAGCTGCCATGAGCAGCGCAAGCGGCCGGGCGTGGCTCGATTTGCAGCGCTATGCCATTAAGGCTTGTGAGGAGCTGGGGTACACACTTGCGGCGAAGGCGATCCGGTCCGAGCTCAAGGCGTTTCTGGCCGATTTCCCAACTCTCGCGACCGCAATTCTGAACGATGATACCGGCGCTGCGAATCCGGAGACGCTTAACTGGCTCCGCCAGGAAGGATTCATCGCGTAGCATGCGAATCCGCGTCGATCAGACCGTTCTGGCCACTTGCTTACGCGCGTGGTTCTGTAATCGCAACAGAACCGCGACCGTGAGGAAGCGGCCTCAGGGAGCGGTGGAATAGCATGGCCCGCAGTCGCAGTGATGCTCCGGTGGTCCTTTCGGTGCTCGACCGGCTTGTTGACGAAGACCCCCGGCGGAGCGAGGAGGCTCCGCTGTCGCGCGCGCAATCCGTCCGAGAGATGAAGGCCGCTGTGCGGCGCGATCTCGAATGGCTGCTGAACACGCGGCAGCCGTTGGAGGCGGCGCCGGAAGGCTCCCAGCTCGAACGCTCCTTGTTTTCTTACGGCCTGCCGGACGTGACTTCCATGAGCATCAGCAGCCTGAAAGATCGCCAGCGCCTCACCGAAGCTATCGAGCAGGCGCTAGTGAAATTCGAGCCGCGCATCGCCAATGTCCGGGTCACGCTGCTCTCGACGGGCGCCGAAAACATTCCAGTGCTCCGGTTTCTGATCGAGGGTTTGCTGCGGCTCGACCCGAGTCCTGAGCCGGTGCGCTTCGACACGCTCCTGGATATGGCAAGCAAGGAGTACAAGGTGCAAGGGGAAACCAGTGCGCGATGAGCTCTTAGAGTATTACGAGAGCGAATTGACGTTCCTGCGGCAGATGGGTGCGGAGTTTGCCGGCAACTATCCCAAAGTCGCCGGCCGCCTGCTGCTCGATCCCAATACCTGCGAAGATCCACACGTCGAGCGCCTGCTCGAAGCGTTTGCCTTTCTATCCGCCCGCATCCATCTAAAGCTGGACGACGATTTTCCGGAAATCACGGAATCGCTGCTCAACGTGCTATATCCGCATTTTCTGCAGCCGGTTCCCTCCATGTCGGTGGCGGAGTTCAATGCCGATCCGGAGCAGGGTAAGCTCACCACCAGTCTGCGTGTTCCCCGTCACGCGCTTTTGTATTCGCGCTCAGTGGAAGGCGTAGCTTGCAAATTCCGCACCTGCTACGAAACCACGATCGTGCCGCTGCGAGTAGCCCAGGCGCGCTGGCGGGCTCCCGATCTGCTGACGCCCGCCTTGAAGGCTCCGGACGCCGCGGCCGCCTGCTCGCTCGAACTGGCCTGTTTCCCGGACGTCCAGTTCAAGAGCCTCGGGTTGAGTTCGCTGCGATTTTATCTGAATGGCGAAGGCAACCTGATCTACACGCTGTACGAATTGCTCTTCAACAATTGCATCCGCATCGTGCTGCGCGATCCGGACGATCTGCGGAAGGCCCCCGTGGAACTGCCTGCCGGTTCGCTGCGCGCAGTTGGGTTCCGCGAGGATGAAGCGATTTTGCCGTTCGCGCGCCGGTCGTTCAGCGGGTACCGCCTGCTGCAGGAATACTTCTCGTTTCCGGAGAAGTTTCTCTTCATGGAGCTTGGCAATCTCGAACTGCTGAAGGCAGCGGGATTCAAGACCCGGGCCGAAATCGTTTTGCTGATTTCGTCCTATGAGCGCATGGACCGCCAGCAGGGGCTCGAGCTGAACGTTTCGGAAAAAACCTTCCGGCTCGGCTGCACGCCGGTTGTCAACCTGTTTCCCCAAACCGCCGAACCCATCCTGTTGGACCAGACGCGCTTCGAATACCCCATCATTCCAGACGTGCGCCGGCGGAATGCGATGGAAGTATTTTCGATCGACGATGTGATGGCCGCCAGCCCGGACCGCCGCGAGGTGGTGCATTACGAGCCCTTCTATTCGAGCCATCACGGGCGCGCCGCGAAGAATCAGATGTTCTGGCACGCCACGCGGCGGCAGTCCACGCGCCAGGACGATTCCGGAACCGAGATGTATATCTCAATCGTGGATATGTCCGGACGCCCCGCCAAGACAGGCAATGAAACCCTTACCATGCGCTGCACTTGCAGCAACCGCGACTTGCCCTCGCGTTTGCCGTTCGGCAACGAGATGGGCGATTTCGAGTTGGAAGGAGGTTCCCCGGTCAAGCGCATTGTGTCTCTCCGTAAGCCGACCGCTACCTTACGGCCACCGCCGCGCAAGTCCCTCCACTGGCGTCTAATCTCGCATCTTTCGTTGAATTACCTGTCGATCGTCGAGCAGGGGCGCGGCGCGCTACAGGAAATCCTGCGGCTGTATAACTTCACGGACTCTACCTCGCTCGAGCGGCAAATTTCGGGAATCACTAGCTTGACCAGCCGGCGCCACTTTGCGCGCGTGGTTTCCGAGCATGGCATCAGCTTCGCGCGCGGAATCTATGTCGAGATGGAATTCGATGAAGAGATGTTTGTCGGAAGCGGTGTATTTTTGTTTGCCTCTGTTCTCGAATACTTTCTCGGTTTGTACACCTCGCTGAATAGTTTTAGCCAGCTTGCGGCTCGCACCAAGCAGCGAAAGGAGGTACTGCGCGTATGGCGACCGCGAGCAGGACAGAAGATCTTGCTGTAACTCGCTACGGCGTGGAAGACCGCCTTTTCGCTGAGCCGTACTCGTTCGAATTTGTCCAAGCGGTACGGTTACTCCACCAGTTCTATCCGAACAGAAACAGGGTGGGACTGTTCCATATCCCGCAATCGGAGGTGGTGCGTTTCGGCGCGCGGCCCTCGCTGGCATTTCCGGCCAGTGAAATACAGGAGATGGAAGATGTTCCGGGTGGCCCGCCGCTGATGCGCGTCAACTTCATGGGCCTGATTGGGCCGTCGGGTCTTCTGCCGCTCTATTACACCGAGCTGGTGGAAGCGCGAGCCAACGTGCGCGATCGCACGCTGCGCGATTTTCTCGATCTGTTCCATCACCGCGCCATCTCGCTCTTTTACCGCGCCTGGCAGAAATACCGCTTTCAGGTTGGATACGAGTTGGGCGAAGGCGATCAGTTTTCGCAATACCTGCTCGACATTATTGGTCTGGGAACACCAGGCGCGCAAAGAAGACAGGAAATCCCGGATGTCTCTTTGCTTTTCTATGCTGGATTACTCGCGCAGCAGCCACGGAGCGCCGAAGGTTTAGAGCTGATTTTGAGCGATTATTTTGGAGTTCCGGTCCGTATCGAGCAATTCCTTGGCGCCTGGTATCGCCTGGATTCGGACGCGCAATGCAAACTGGACGATACACTCTGGGATTCCCAGCAACTTGGCCTCGGAACGGTGGTGGGCGATGAAATCTGGGACCCTCAATCGCGAGTGCGCGTGGTGGTGGGGCCGCTTACGCTCCGCCAGTATCTCGATTTTTTGCCCTCCGGTACGGCGTACCGGCCCTTGCGCGCTCTGGTGCGCTTTTATGCCGGGGATGAATTGGATTTTGAAGCGCAACTGATTTTGAAGCGCGAGGAAGTACCTGGTTGCGAACTGGGCGGGACTGGCGAGACCGCGCCGCAGCTTGGCTGGGTCACGTGGTCCAGGACTCGCGAAATGGAATACAATCCTTCGGAGACAATTTTGCAGTTGTAGAGGTTTACCCCGCCGTGGCGCAAGCGGGCGAGGAAGAAAGTGAGGCACAATGAACGTCAATCTGAAATCGCTCATCGCGAAGATGAACGATACCACCCGGGGTGCGTTGGAGGCGGCGGCGGGGCTGTGTCTGTCGCGAACCCACTACGATATCGAGATCGAGCACTTCCTGACGAAGCTGCTGGACCAGCAGGATAGCGATCTGGCGCACATCCTGAAACATTTTGGAGTTGATAAATCCCGGTTCACCTCCGAGCTGAGCCGCGCGCTCGATAAGTTGAAAACCGGGAACGCGCGCACGCCGGCCTTCAGCCCGCATCTGGTGAAGCTGTTCACCGCCGCCTGGAGCGTCGGTTCCATCGAGTACGGCGCATCCCAGATCCGCTCGGGTTTCGCGATCATTGCCTTGCTGGGGGATGAAGAACTGTCCCGGATTGCCCGCGATTTCAGCCGCGAGCTGGCCCTGATCCAGCCGGAGGCTCTGCGGCGGGATTTCGCGAATATTGTCGGGGGATCGCCGGAAGAAGCCGGACCAGCGGCGGCCGAAGTAGCTACTGCCGCCGGAACTCGACCGGCGGCGGGCGGCAAGACCCCGAACCTTGACCAATACACCGTAAACCTGACCGAAAACGCCAAGGCCGGCAAGATCGATACCGTGTTGGGGCGCGATTCCGAAATCCGTCAGATCATCGACATCCTGATGCGCCGCCGGCAGAACAATCCCATCCTGACGGGCGAAGCGGGCGTCGGAAAAACCGCCGTCGTGGAAGGATTCGCGCTTCGCGTGGCCCAAGGCGACGTTCCTCCGCCGCTTCGCAACGTAGTGGTTCGAACGCTGGATCTGGCTCTCCTGCAAGCCGGCGCGGGCATCAAAGGCGAGTTTGAGAACCGCCTCAAGGGGCTCATCGAGGAAGTGAAAAAATCCCCGGTTCCCATCATCCTGTTCATCGATGAGGCGCACACCATGATCGGCGCCGGCGGGCAGGCCGGACAGAACGATGCGGCCAATCTACTGAAACCCGCTCTGGCGCGCGGCGAGCTGCGCACGATTGCCGCGACTACCTGGTCCGAATACAAAAAGTATTTTGAAAAAGATCCCGCCCTGGCGCGGCGCTTTCAGGTGGTCAAAGTAGAGGAGCCCACTGAATCTCAGTGCATGGTGATGATGCGCGGTATTGTGGGAGCGCTCGAAAAACATCACAAGGTTCGCATCCTTGATGAAGGCGTGTCTGCCGCAGTGAAGCTCTCCCACCGTTATCTGGCGGGGCGCCAGTTGCCTGATAAGGCGGTCAGTGTGCTGGATACCGCCTGTGCGCGCCTCGCGCTCGGCCAGAACGCGACGCCCTCCGTCATTGAAGATCTGACCCGTCAAATACAGGATCTCGAAGTACAGGAGCGCACGCTGCATCGGGAATTGGCAACCGGCACCGACCACAGCGAACGCATAGAAGAAGTTGCGAAGCAAAAGGCCGCCTTGACGGAATCGCTAAACCAGCTCCAAAGCAAATGGGAGAAAACGAGGGGGCTGGTGGAGCAGATCCGCGAAGTTCGCGCGCAATTGGAGACGCAAGCCGAGCAGAGAAGGCACGCAGGCGCCAGCCATGCCGCCGCGACCGGCAATGGCAGCGGAGCAGCGGCCATCGCCACCGAACCGGCCGCCCAGGGTGGTACAGCCACGGCAGTAGCGGCTGAGGAAGACGGCAGCGCGCTACGGCAAAAACTGGCGCAATTAACGCAAGAGTTGGACCAGGTGCAGGGCGAGACAGCTTTGATGCAGGTCTGCGTCGACGCCCAGATCGTCGGGCAGGTCATCTCCGGCTGGACCGGCATTCCCCTCGGCAAGATGATCAAGGACGAGATCGGTGTAGTGCTTGAACTGGCTAAGCACTTATCGCGGCGCGTCATTGGTCAGGACCATTCGTTGAAGCTCATCAGCCAGCGCATTCAGACCGGTCGGGCCAGCCTCGACGATCCGGGCAAGCCGTTGGGCGTTTTTATGCTGGTTGGCCCGAGTGGAGTCGGTAAAACCGAAACAGCCCTGGCTCTTTCCGATCTGCTCTACGGTGGCGAGCACAACGTGATCACCATCAACATGTCGGAGTTTCAGGAAGCACACACCGTTTCGACGCTCAAGGGATCGCCTCCGGGCTATGTCGGCTACGGAGAAGGAGGCGTTTTGACCGAAGCCGTCCGGCGCAGGCCCTATTCGGTTGTGCTGCTGGACGAGGTGGAAAAAGCCCATCCCGACGTACTGGAGCTGTTCTATCAGGTCTTCGATAAAGGCATGATGGAGGATGGCGAAGGCCGGGAGATTGATTTCAAAAACACGATCATCATCCTGACCACCAACGCCTGCACCGATCAGCTCGCGAAACTCACCGCCGATCCGGAGACCATGCCGAGCCCGGAAGGCATCATAAAGGCGATCAAACCCGAGCTGAACAAGATATTCAAGCCGGCTTTCCTGGGACGCCTGGTGGTGATTCCGTACCATCCGATCCGCGATGAAAACATGAAGAAGATCATCGAACTGAAGCTCGGCAAGATCAAGCGGCGGATTTTCGAGAATCACCGGATCCAGTTAAATTACGATCCGGAAGTAGTCGACGAAGTGGCGAAGCGTTGCACCGAGGTCGAAAGTGGAGCACGCAACGTCGACAATATCCTGACCAACACGCTACTTCCGGACATGTCGCAGCAGGTGCTGACAAGCATTGCGGAGGGCCGCAAGCTCAGCTCCGTGCACGTGGGCATCGGCGCCGACGGGTCGTTCCAATACTCGTAGGACTTTCAGAGCCGCGACCGCAAGGGAGTGGTTTGTTAAGGAGTCGCGTATTTGGAGGCGCACTTGCATATACACGTGCGCCTCCGAGGAAAATCATGTCGGAAACCATCACACAAGCCAACCGTCTGCTCGCCGTCGAAACGCCTGCGGGCACTGATGTGTTGTTGTTGCATAGTTTTACGGGCGTGGAGGCAGTTTCCCGGCCATTCCGCATCGAACTAAAGCTGATGGCGGATGTGGTGAATGGCATGCCAGCCAAGGTGAAGCCGCATAACCTGGTGGGTCAGTCGTTCACCATTCGTATTGCGCTCGAAGATAACAAGCAGCGATTCCTGAACGGCTTGTGCGAATCGTTTACCGTGGCGGACCAGGACGACGAGTTTGCTCATTATTCGGCCGTCATCGTGCCGTGGTTTTCTTTTCTGAAGCTATCTTCCAACTGCCGTATCTTCCAGAACAAGACCGTTCCCGATATCATCTCCGCGGTCGTAAGCGATGCCGGATTCAGCTCTTCGTTTGATGATTCCGGCCTGACCAAAACATATACGGCATGGGACTATTGCGTCCAATATCGCGAGAGCGATTTCGCCTTCATCAGCCGCCTTATGGAGGCCGAAGGGATTTACTATTACTTCGACCATGCCGACGGGCAGCACAAAATGAAGTTGAGCGATGCTCCAAGCTGCTATTCGAGTCTGCCGAATCAATCGGCATTCAAATATTCGCCAGTCACCGGATTTTCAAACCTGGAAGATACGATTCGCACCTGGTCATCCCAAGAGAGAGTCCACACCGGCAAGTGGACCACGCGCGACTATCATCACGAGATGCCCAGTTCCACGCTGGAGGCGTCCGCTCCTTCCATCTCCGTGGCGAGCCCGGTCCAGAAGTTCGAGACCTACGACTTTCCCGGCGAGTACTCCAAGAAATTCAATAATCCGGCTTCGCGTCTGAGCGATGTTTTACCGGAAGGCAATAAGCTGGACACTAGCCGCATTGAGGCGGAAGAGACCACCGGCGTGGAGTTCGGCGGCACGTCGCTCGCTCGCGCCTTTATTCCCGGATATAAGATTACGGTGACTGGCGGAAGCGCCGCGGGCACCTATTTTCTCACCGAAGTGAGCCATCAGGCTTTTCAGATGCCGGCCTATCGTAATCGCGATACGGTGCCGGAGCCGTACAAGAACGATTTCAAAGGTATCGATGCCAGCGTCCCGTTCCGGCCTCCGGCCCAAACGGCAAAACCAGCGATCTACGGCCTGCAGACCGCTCTCGTCGTGGATGAGAGTTCATCGGGCAATTCGGAAGAAATCTGGCCGGATAAATACGGCCGTGTGCGCGTGCGGTTCCCGTGGGATCGTGATTCGAAATACGCCTGCTGGCTGCGCGTGGTTCAACCGTGGGCTGGAAAGTCGTGGGGACAGCTCTGGCTACCACGCACCGGTGACGAAGTGGCGATCAGCTTTCTCGAAGGCGACCCGGATTGTCCGGTTGTGGTTGGCAGCCTGTACAACGCTACGAATATGCCGATCTTCACTCTGCCGGACAACAAAACGCAGAGCGGGATCTTGACGCACAGCAGTTCGGGCGGCGGCTCTTCGAACTACAACATGCTCCGCTTCGAAGATAAGATGAGCTCGGAGGAGATTTATCTTCAGGCCGAAAAGGACATGAATTCGCTGATCAAGCACGACGAAACCCGTACCGTGAAGAACAACCGCACCACAACGATTCACGTGAACGAGTCGCGCACTGTGGAAACAGGCAACGACACGATCGATGTCCAGCAGGGAAAGCGCACCATTACCGTGATGGGTGATGTCACTGAAACCGTCAAGCAGGGAAACATTTCCACCACCGCCAACCAGGGAAATATTTCGACGAAGGCCGACATGGGCAACATCTCGACCCAAGCCAGCATGGGCAACATCTCGGTCACGGCGAATATGGGAAACATTTCAGTGCAGGCGGATCTGGGCAGCATTACCGTTCAAGCCACGGTGGCTTCCGTCACCATCAGCGGCCTGGAAGGCGTGACGATTTCCTGTGGAGCGAGCAGCATTTCGATGACACCTGCCTCCATCTCGATCAGCGCGCCCATGGTGATGATCAACTCCTGAATCGACCTCACGCTTGCGGTCTACTGTAGACTGTCATTGACCGCACACGCGTATGAGAAGGCTTCAACCCGTCATCTGGGCGAAGGGAACGTTCCTCTCACCCCAGCATTTGCAGGCGCAGGACATCTTTCATGAGGATTTGCTGCAGTTCCGCGTTGACGCCCTTAACTACTGTCCCTGGGGATTTCGCACCCTCACCCTGAATCGCGAGCTTCTGGCTGGAGGGAATCTGGCCCTCGACAAAGCCTCCGGAATTTTTCCGGATGGCTTGGTCTTCGATATTCCCGAAAGCGATGCCGCGCCGCCGCCCAAGCCGCTCGCTTCGTATTTTGACCCGGTCCATTCCACGATCGAAGTCTATTTAGCCGTGCCGGCCTGGCGGTACGGAAACGTGAATGTCGCGGTGAATTCGGCTGGCGATACCGGAACCCGTTATCTGGCGGAAGTGGCGCTTCTCCGTGACGAGAACGCCTCGCAGATAGAACGTCCGGTCCAGGTGGCGCGCAAGAACTTCCGTCTCCTGGTGGATACCGAAGCGCGCGAAGGAACGCCGGCCATGAAAATTGCCCGCATCACGCGGACCGATAGCGGCATCCTCCAACTGGATCCCAGCTTCGTTCCCCCTCTGCTCGACATTGCAGCGAATGAATACCTGATGTCGATTCTCCGGCGGCTCATCGAAATTCTGACCGCCAAAAGCGCGACGCTCTCGGGCATGCGTCGCCAAAAGAGCCAGGGCTTAGCCGATTTCTCCGCTTCCGACATCGCGAATTTCTGGCTGCTCTATACGGTCAACACATTCCTGCCGCAGTTGCGCCACCTGTTCATGGTGCGCCGCGGCCATCCGGAAGTGCTTTTCAATGCGATGAATGCGCTCGCCGGCGCGCTCACCACGTTTTCCACGAAAATCCTGCCGCGCGACTTGCCGCTCTACGATCATCGCGATCTGGGCGGTCGTTTGGGTGATCTCGACGATAAGCTTCGCTATCTGCTCGAAACCGTTATCCCGAGCAATTTTGTCGCACTGCCTCTTCGCCTGACCAGTCCTTCCATTTACGCGACTGCCATCGACGATGACAAGTATCTCCAGAACACTAAAATGTATCTGGCGATTCAGGCGGAAATGCCGGAGGCGGACCTGATCGGCAAGGCGCCGCAACTGATCAAGGCCTGTTCCGCGAATCACCTGGAGCACCTCGTTCGTAATGCGCTGCCGGGGCTTACGATGCGCCACCTCTCCATCCCGCCCAATGCGATTCCGGTGAAACTGAATTACCAATACTTCAGCCTGAACCAGGACGGCCCGGCTTGGGAAGCCATCCGCCGGTCGCGCAACTTCGCCGTCTGGGCGCCGGCCGACTTCCCGAACCCGCAACTCGAATTGATTATTGTGCTGCCTTAAAACCGCTCCGCAACTGAGCCGCGAGCGCCAGGGAGCGGTTTGTTACTCTCAGGTTGACGCCTTACCTAAAGCGCCGCATACTAAGGTAAGATGCCAACCCGAGAAGAAAAAGAACGCCTGGCGCTCGTACAAGGCACGCTCGATCTGCTCATCCTCCGCATTTTGCTTTTCGGTCCGCAGCATGGGCAGGGAATCGCGCGCGCCATCCAGACGAATTCAGAGGAAGTACTACTCGTCGATCACGGCGCTCTCTATCCTGCTCTCCAGCGCATGGAAGCGCAGGGTTGGATTTCCGCCGAATGGGGCGTTTCTGCAAATAATCGCCGCGCGCGGTTTTACACGCTCACGGCGAAGGGCCGCAAGCGCCTGACTCAGGAAACCAGCCGATGGCGCACCATCACCAACGCCATGGGTCGCATCCTCGATCTCGAAGTACTGCAACCCGAGTAACAGAGCCGCGACCGGAAGGAGCGGTTAATCCTCCTCATGCTGCGCCGAAAGCTTCGCCACCACCGCCAGATCCTCCAGCGTGGTGACATCGCCCGTGATCGCATTGGTCGTTACAATCTCCCGCAGCAATCTGCGCATAATCTTCCCGCTGCGCGTCTTCGGCAGCGCATCGGTGAACCGTATATCCTCAGGCCGCGCAAACGGCCCGATTTCATGCGCCACCCACTGCCGTAATTCCTGACCAAGCTGTTTGTGGTCCCACTCGCCTTTTTTCAAAGTGACAAAACAACAAACCGCCTGCCCCGTGATCTCGTGCGGCTTGCCGACCACGGCCGCTTCCGCAACCGCCGGATGATGAACCAGCGCCGACTCGATCTCCATCGTGCTCAGCCGGTGCCCACTCACATTCATCACATCGTCCACGCGGCCGAGCACCCAGTAGTATCCGTCGGAGTCGCGCCGAGCCGCGTCCCCCGTGAAATACGAGCCAGGCACGCGCGACCAGTATTGCTCTTGAAAGCGTTTGGGATCGCCCCAAATGCCCCGGATCATGCTGGGCCACGGTTCGCGAATAATGAGGTATCCTTCGCGGTTATCGCCGACCGCCTTCCCATTCCCATCCACGGTATCTGCGATAACGCCGGGTAGCGGCAATGTTGCGGAGCCAGGCTTCAGCGGTACCGCGCCGGGTATGGGTGCGATCATAATGCCGCCTGTTTCGGTCTGCCACCACGTATCGACAATCGGGCAGCGGCCTTTTCCAATCACGCGGTGATACCACTCCCACGCCGCCGGATTGATCGGTTCTCCTACCGAACCCAGCAGCCGCAGACTCGAAAGGTCGTGCGCGTCCGGCCATTTTTCGCCCTGGCGTATCAACGCGCGGATCGCGGTCGGCGAGGTATAGAAAATCGAGACCTTATATTTCTCGACGATCTGCCAGAAACGGTCGAACGCGGGGAAATCCAGAGCGCCCTCATACATCAGCGAAGTCGCCCCGGCGGCGAGCGGCCCGTAAACGATGTAGCTATGCCCCGTTACCCAGCCGATATCGGCCGTGCACCAGTAGACATCGTCCTCCTGAAGATCGAACACCCACTTCATCGTCATCGAGGTCTGCAGCAGATAGCCGGCCGTAGTGTGCAAAATGCCTTTGGGTTTTCCGGTTGTGCCCGACGTATAGAGCACATATAGCGGATGTTCCGAATCCAACTGCTGCGCCTCGCACGTTTCTGCTTTGTGTTCGAGCGGCGGAGCATCCGTCAACCACTCATCCTGCTCTTGCCACCACAGGTCGCGGCCTTCTTTCATGACGATCGATGACCCGGTGCGCTTGTAGACAATCACGTTGCGCACATCGGGGCATTCGAGCAGCGCCTCGTCCACCGCGTCTTTCAGCCGGACCTCTTTCCCGCGCCGCCACCCTCCATCGGAGGTAATCACCACCCACGCGTTCAGATCCTGAATGCGCGCCTTCAGCGCTTCTGCCGAAAAGCCGCCGAACACGACGCTGTGAATAATTCCCAGCCGCGCGCACGCCAACATCGCGATGGGAAGTTCCGGAATCATCGGCATGTAGATGATGGCCCGGTCTCCGGTCTTGTAGCCCAGCCGTTTTAAGACGGTTGCGAATCGCGCCACCAGCCGGTGCAACTCTTCGTACGTAATGATGCGCTGATCGCCCGGTTCACCTTCCCAGATGAGCGCGGGTTTGGTGCGCCGAGCCGTCGTGAGATGACGGTCCAGGCAGTTGTAACAGGCGTTCAGCTTTCCGCCCGTAAACCACTTCGCTACCGGCGGATCCCATTCCAAGGTTTTAGAGAATGGCCGGAACCACGTCAGTTCGCGCGTGGCTAATTCGGCCCAGAACTTTTCGGGTTCGCGGCGGGCGCGGTTATATAGTTCGTGGTATCCTTCCAGGCCCCGCACGTGAGCACGGGCGACAAACTCGGCGCTCGGAGCGTACGTTTTCGAATCAGTCATGTCAATGTGCGTTCAGCGGTCAGTGTAACGCACGCCGTTTCGGACGGCGCTGTAGCATGAGGGTAGAGACATGCATGCAGGACGCCTGTTAATACTGGCCGGGCTCGTTCTTGTCGTGTTGGGAATTATCGTGACGGCGCTGAGCCGGCTGAACATTCCCCTGGGCCGCTTGCCGGGCGATGTTGTCTGGCGCGGCAAGAATACGTCGTTCTATTTTCCGTGGGTCACGTGCCTGCTGCTGAGTATTGTGGGCTCGCTAATCCTCTGGCTTCTGAACCGCCGCTAATGCACGGCCCCGATCCGGTCCGGCGGCCAGAAAACAAACACCGCTTTGCCGTAGATATAATTCCTCGGAACAAAACCCCAGGCCCGGCTATCGTTTGACGAGATCCGGTGATCTCCCAGAACGAAATACTCGTTCGGCGGAACCACCGTGGGCGGGTACGGCCGATCATCGCGATACTCGGGCGGTATGTAATTCTCCACCAGCCGCTTGCCGTTCACAATCACATAACCGTCCTGCACCGCCACCGTATCGCCCGGCAGCCCGATGACGCGTTTAATATACGATTTCGTCGTATCTTCGGGGTACCAGAACACAACCGTGTCGCCGCGCTTAATATCCCCGAGTCCGAACTTGTAACTGAACTGGTTGATGAAGAGCCGCTCCTGGTCGTAGAGGCTAGGCATCATGCTGGTGCCCTCCACCTTCACCGGCCGGTACAGGAACAGAATCACGAGCACCGCGATCAGCACCGAGAGCATCAGGTCGCGAAACCAGGCAATGGTCGTGATTAAGGCAGACCGAGGCCGTTCGGCTGCAACGGGACTGGGCACCGCCGCAGGCAAACCGGCTTCGGAAGCAGGCTCGCTCATATCAAAACTTCATCTCTAGCTTAACCGGGGCACATTACCGACGTACAGTACCCATGCTGGAAGACGTTGAGCCGTATCAAAACGGTAGCTCCACCCCCAACGATTTCACGTGGCGCACGCACTCCTGCGTGCCGCGTCGATACTCCTGTCGACGCCTGGCTCTTCCTTACCGTTTCCCGTTCAACTCGCGCTCGGCACGCAGCCAATCTTCTTCTGCGAACCCATGCGCGTAACCGCGCGCCACCCAGTACGAATGCGCCAATTTCGCGATCTCCTCGCGTGTGGCGCTACGTGGCGTCGTATCGGTCACCGGCGTATGGGAGGGCGCCGTTTCAGCAGCAGGGGTCACAACGCCCGCGGGATCAATAATGGCAGCTTCGGGAGAAGCCGAACTTGCGGCAGCAGCGGCAGCAAACGTTCTCGCAACAGGCGAAGTCTCCACGCTCGCTACTTCCGGAGCAACGGAGGAACTGACTTTATGATGGTGATTCGCTGAAACAGCGTCGCTCACTTCGGGTTTCTTCATCTTGGAAGACCGCGAAGCGCGGGGTTTCGCCGTCTTTTCGGCTGCAGCGCCGATTTCGGGCGCCGCGGCGGCGGCTTCTTCCGCGTTCTTACGTGTCTTTTTCGAAGCTTTGTTAGACTGCATGGGCCTATTTTAAAACGCTGCAAACAACTTTGTCAGTAATTGTTTGATTTGGAAATTTAAATTAGATGACCAAAACGGCGAAACTGCTTCATTCTCGCCTGTTTGCGTTTGCGTATAATTCGAGAAAGTGGTATCGCGCAGCCGCACACGCTTTCAATTCGCCAAACTGGCGGCCTTCGTCTGCCTCGGAGCGCTGCTGGTCGTTGTGTTGGCCGTTCCACTCCATAAACACGCTGCGAACCAGGACGGCGCTTGCCTCATCTGCCATGCGACGGAGCGCGCCAACGTTGTCTCGGTCGATTGCGATGCCGGCAAGCCGCTGGTTACCTGTTCGGGCTCCTTGGAGGTTGCCTTCGATTCCGGAGGCGTAAGGGACGTTCCCGGCTCTCGCCACACTTCGCGAGCCCCTCCATCCCCTTTCGTTCGGCTGTAACTCAGCCCGGCAGCAGCATCTTGTACGCACTGCCTGGCTTTGGTGCGTAGTTAGAAGTAGAAAGGGAGTTGTATCTTGAACCGACTAGGGAAGCCGGTAGGCATTTTGGCACTTGTGCTTATGGGTGCGCTGACCGTGGCTGCTGCGGATTCCGAAGCTGGAGCGCAAGCTACCGGTACGGCAGGCACGGTGCAAGGGATCGTCACCGATCCCAGTGGAGCAGTCGTTGCAAACGCGCAAGTCACGTTGACGAACCCTCTCACCAATTACACCCAAACCGTGAAATCCGGAAATGATGGAGCATTCCGATTGGTGAATGTTCCGCCCAATGAGTACCGCTTGGATGTCTCCGCACCGGGGTTTCAAACCTTTCAACAACACGTATCCGTTCGCACGTCCGTACCCATTCAGGTGAAGGCTGCCTTAACGTTGGGAGCCGCTTCGGAAACCGTGAATGTTTCAGCTTCGGCGGAAATGATCGAGAACGTACCGGCCGGGCACACCGATGTCAATCAAAGCATGCTCGCCAATCTGCCCATCGCGACCACTGGACAGGGCCTTAGCGATGCCATTACGATGACGTCCGGCGGTGTAGTCGCTGATTCCAACGGTTTTTTCCATCCGCAAGGAGACCATGGAGAAACCACGTACGTCGTCGACGGCCAGCCGATCAGCGACCAGCAGAATAAGCAGTTTTCTACACAGTTGCCCTCCAACGCCTTTCAGTCTCTCGAACTGGTCACCAGCTCTCCCAATGCCGAGTACGGCGACAAAACGTCTCTAATTGTCAATGCCGTCACACGCTCGGGCTTGGGCCAAAAGCCGACTGCCAGTCTCGACACCTATTACGGATCGTTTGGAACGTTTGGTGAAGATGCCACGTTCGGAATCGGCGGAGCGAAATGGGGAAATTTTTTCCTAGTTGATTCGAGCAGAAGCGGGAGATTTCTCGATTCGCCGGAATTTACGCCTTTTCATGATAAGGGCAACAACGAGAGCTTCTTCGATCGCATTGATTTTCAGCCGGGTAGCCGCGATTCCCTACACCTGGACCTCTGGGCCGTCCGGAACTGGTTCCAAATTCCCAATACTTACGATCAGCTCAGTCAGGATCAGCGCCAACAGGCCACCACGTTGAGTTTCGCCCTCGGGTATCAGCACGCGTTCACTGCCACCAGCCTTCTTTCCATCAATCCGTTTTTCCGTCAGGACCATATCCAGTACTACCCCAGCCGGGATCCATTCGACGACACGCCCGCCACACTCAGTCAGGATCGCCACCTGACGAACTGGGGCACGCGGATCGATTTCTCCTGGGCCAGCGGTATCCACAATGTGAAAGTCGGAACCAACCTGTCACAGGATAAACTGAACGAGAACTTTAGCCTCGGCATCACGGATCCTGCATTCAACCCCGTCTGTCTCACACCGGCTGGAGCCCCGGTTACGACTGCGACAACAGCCAACCCGGATGCGTGCTCCGGATTGGGTTATGTTGCTAATCCAAACCTGATGCCCGGCCTGATTCCGTTCGATTTGAGCCGCGGCGGTTCGGCGTTTGCCTTTCGCGGAACAGCCAACATCAATGAGCAGGCCGTCTACACGCAAGATCAGATCACGATCAGAAATCTGACCCTAAGCCCGGGACTGCGTTTCGACAACTACGACGGTATCACGAAAGATCATCTCGTCGAGCCTCGAATTGGATTTTCCTATCTCGTCAAAGCGACCGGCACAGTGATCCGCGGTTCGTATGACCGCACCATGGAAACTCCGTACAACGAGAATCTAGTGCTTTCCAGTACAACCGGCGCGGGCGGCCTCGCTTCCAACGTATTCGGCGCTTTGGGCGAGCAGCCCCTTCGTCCCGGTCACCGCAACGAATACGACGTCGGCTTGGAGCAGGGAATTGGCAAGTATGTGCGAGTCCAGGCGGATTATTTCTGGAAATACACGAACAACGCTTTTGATTACGACGTCCTGTTCAACACGCCGGTAGCCTTTCCGATCGAGTGGCGAAAATCTAAAATCGACGGTGTCTCAGCGCGAATCTCCACGACAAACATACACGGGTTCCGAGCCTATATGAGTCTGGGGCACACGCGCTCCCGATTTTTCCCTCCGGAAAGCGGAGGAATCATCTTCAATTCGCCGCTGAATAACCAGGTGTTCCGCATCGATCACGATCAGGAGTATCAGCAGGTCAGTTATTTTCGATACCAGCACGGAAAAGATGGTATCTGGGCCATGCTCACCTGGCGTTTCGACAGTGGAGAGGTGGCCGGCTCCGTCACCGATCTCGCGGATGCGCTCGCACTTGATGGCGATCAGCAAGCCGCGATTGGCTTTCATTGCGGTAGCCAGGTGGCGACCCTCTACAACCCGATTACATCCTGCTCGAGCAGTTATGGCGCCACCCGGATTGTGATTCCGAAGGCTGGCACTTACAATCCGGATACCAATCCTTCGCGCATCGCGCCACGCAATCTGTTTGATCTTGGCATCGGCACCGATAACCTGTTCCACAAAGAGAAGGTAAAGACCACTCTCAAGTTCACGGTTGTAAACCTCACGAATCAGGCGGTTTTGTATAACTTCCTATCGACGTTCAGCGGAACACACTGGGTCACACCGCGCGATTACGAAATCACTCTCGGCTGGGTGTTGTAATCAACCGCTTACTCACGTGCGCGGTTCTGACAGAACCACGACCGTAAGGGAGTGGCCTCTCACTGCTTCTCGATAATAACGAGGGTGCTGTCGTAATCGCCTCTCAGCACCAGGTTCACGCCCCGCTCCATCAGATCGGCTCCACTCAGCTCTTGCGCTTTACCGGCTAGCTTGCCATCGATCGATTCCAGCCGGTAAATCGCCCGCGGGTCCAGTCCTTCCAGGTAAATAGTCGGCGGCGGAGTGTTATATTCCTGCGAGTGCCGGAACGCGAACAGCACGGCCTGCTTTCCATCTTTGGCAACATATTCGTTTGCGGTCGTATCGTTCGCGCGCGGGGAAAGTAGCCGGTACAAATCTCCAAACTGCACGGTGCGCCGGATGCGTTTATCGAGCGCTATCATTTTCGTTGCAAACGCGGCATCCGCCTCAGTCCACTTGTTCAGATTGGCCCCGATGCCCAGCGCTCCTTGCATCGCCACCAGAAACCGGAACTGCAGAGGCGTGCTCCTCCCGTTCATGTTGGGAACATCCGTGACCCACGCCGACATAAACTTCGCGGCATAAGCGTACGAAAAGCCTTCCTGGATGCGCAATCGGTCGAAAGCCTCTGTATTATCCGACGTCCAGAACTCATCGACATACCGCATGATGCCCAGATCGATCCGGCCGCCCCCGCCCGAACAAGATTCAATCTCCAGCTTCGGATGCTTCGCGCGCAGCCGCGTCAGGATGTCATACAAATTCCGCACATACTTCACCCACAATTCCCGCTGCGCTTCCGGCGGTTGCTCCGGCCATCCAGGCTCCGCAAACGTGCGGTTCATGTCCCATTTGAAATACCGGATGTTGTAATCCGTCGCCAGCTTGTCGAGCACGCCGAAGATGTATTCCTTCACGTCATCGCGCGCCAGATTTAACACAAGCTGATGCCGCAGCTCGCTGCGCGGGCGGCCCGGAAAATTCATCACCCAATCCGGATGCGCACGATATAAGTTACTATCCGGGTTCACCATTTCCGGCTCCACCCACAACCCGAAATCCATCCCCAGACTGTTCACGTAATCGATCAGCGGCTTCAGTCCATGCGGAAATTTCTGCGGATTCGGATACCAATCGCCCAGTCCCGCACGATCGTTGTTGCGCGCGCCGAACCAGCCGTCATCCATCACGAACAACTCCACTCCAAGCTTCGCGGCTTTTTCGGCGAGTCTCTTTTGCCCGGCCTCATCGACATTGAACTCAGTGGCCTCCCACGAGTTATAAAGAACCGGTCTCACGCGCGCATCCAATCCGCCCGGTTCGATCTTTGCGCGCTCCAGATTATCCAGCAGCCGGGATGCTTGGCCGAATCCATCCGCCGCAAAGCCGCCATAAAACAGCGGCGTATCCAGCGATTCGCCCGGTTTCAACGGATACGAAAAATCGAAAGTATTGAATCCGCCCGTCACGCGCACTTGCCGGTATGGCGTTTGCTCCACCGTAATCCGCCAGTTTCCGCTCCACGCCAGCGCGCCGAACCACACGCGCCCGTGCTGCTCGTCTGCATCTCCCTGATCGATCGCGAACCACGGATTCAAATTGTGCCCCGTGTGCCCAAGCCGGCTCTCCAGCACCTTCATCCCTTCATGAATCGGCTCTTGATTCACTTGCGTTTCCGCCGCCCAGCGTCCGCTCAGGTACGTGAGCCGGTATCCTGTGCCCGCCGGCAAATACCACGTAGCGGATTGCGCGCTCTCCACCGTAACCAATTGCGGCGTGCGATTGCGAATCGTCGAGTACCGGCTGATAATCCCGGTCTCCGGATACACGCGATAGTGCAATGTCGCCTCGACATCGTCCCGGATATCTTTCAGCACAATGTCCAGCTCATCGCCATGAATCTCGTGCGATACATAACGAAACACCAGGTCACGGTCCCCATCCGCGCGGGTGATCTTCAGCGCAGGCTCGTAGTAGCGCGGCCCGCCCCAGCCCGGATACTCCTCGTTTTCAATCATCTCGTGCGGATCGAACGACGAAATATCGCGCTTCTGAACCGCCTGCGGAAGATCCGCAGTCCTCCACAACGGCCCACCCCAATAGAGATGCTGCAATTCTCCTTGCGCATCCACACCCATCGCGTAGGAACTGTGCGAAGTGGTGATTAGCCACACCTTCCGGCTGGCATCGTATTGGATGCTCTGCCCGCAAACCGTCGACATAAATCCAAGCGCAATAAAGATCAAGAGTGCAACACGGCGCATGGTCTCGATTGTACGAGCTCAATCTTCAGAATGATCTAATGTTCCAAGCATGAGCAACTATCGCCGCATCGCCTTTGTTGCACTTCTCTCTCTGCCCGCATTCCCCGCCCAGAATCCCGACTGGTTCCCTGCTAAAGACATGCTGACCATCGGCGTCTACTACTACCCCGAAGTCTGGCCGGAATCGCAGTGGGCGCGCGACATGCAAAATATCCACAAACTCGGGATGGAGTTCGTGCACATGGGCGAGTTCGCCTGGTATTTCATGGAGCCCACCGAAGGCCACTACCAGTTCGATTGGCTCGAAAAAAATGTCGCCCTCGCCGCTCAGAACGGGCTGAAGGTGGTTCTCTGCACGCCTAGCGCCACGCCGCCTATCTGGCTCACCCGCGAGCACCCCGAAATCCTCATGGTCGACGAGCAGGGCCGCACCATGGATCACGGCAGCCGCGAACATGCCGATTGGAGTTCGCCCGTTTACCGCCAGTACGTCAGGAAAATCGATACGGAGCTCGCCAAACGCTTCGGCCGCGACCCGCGTGTCTGGGGCTGGCAGATCGATAACGAACTGAGCCATTACGGCCGCCACTATTCCTATTCGCGGGCCGCCACCGCGCGCTTTCGAGACTGGCTCAAAGAAAAATACGGAACCATCGCACGGCTGAACCAGGCTTGGGGCGGGGCATTCTGGTCCACTGCTTATCAGAATTTCGAGCAGATCGACATCCCGAACCCCGACACTCTCGTCGCCGATCCCAGCCCGCACGCCCTTCTCGATTTCCAGCGTTGGTTCGCGCACGAAGCCGGCGATTACCTCGCAATGCAAGCGAGCATCCTCCGCCAGTACACGCAAAATCAGTGGATCACCACCAATTTCATGACGCTGAACAAAGACATCGATCCCGCCGATTCCGCCAAAACGCTCGATGTCTTCACCTGGACCCACTATCCTGTCCACGGGGATTTGCAGCCCGACGAAGGCCCGCTCGGCTTTCGCATCGGCAGCGCTGCGCAGATGTCTTTCATGCACGACTACATGCGCGCGTTCAATGGCCTCTCCGGCCCCATGGAACTCCAACCCGGCCAAGTCAACTGGGGCCAGACGAACCCATGGCCGCTACCTGGCGCGATTCACATGTGGCTGCTGCGGGCTTTCGGCGCGGGCGCGCGATTGGTCTGCACCTATCGTTACCGCGAGCCGCTCTACGGCTCCGAGCTGTATCACAAAGGCCTCGCCGAAACGGATGGTGTGACCCCATCCGTAGGCGGCCGCGAATATTCGCAAGCCATGCACGACGTCCTCCAGCTTCGTCAACACTTCGATCCCAATGCGCGCGAGCCGCAGTCCTATGCCAAACGCCGCACCGCGTTTCTGATCAGCTATGACAATTGGTGGGACATCTCAAACCACTCGCAAACGGTTCGCTGGGACACCGTAGCGCATTGGATGCGCTACTACCGCGCGTTGAAAAGTGTGATGGCGCCTGTGGACGTCATCACTGCGGATCGCGACTTCAGCCATTACCCGTTCGTGATTGCTCCCGCCTATCAACTCCTCGACGAAGAACTCATCCATCGCTTCCACGAGTACGTGCAGAACGGCGGCCATCTCATCCTCACTTGCCGCACCGGACAAAAAAATCCAGAAGGCCATCTCTGGGAAGCGGCCTGGGCTGCGCCTATCTATCCGCTCATCGGCGCGCGCATTCCGTTCTATGACCTAATGCCTGTAGGCGTCGATGCGCATGTGTCAGCGAACGGCAAACAATACGCCTGGGGCTCGTGGGGCGACGTTCTCGAACCGCAATCCGGAACCGAAGTGCTCGCCCGTTACGCCGATCAGTTCTATGCCGGCCACCCCGCCGCCGTGACGCACAAGCTGGGCAAAGGCAGCGTCACCTACATCGGAGTCGACACCCTCGATGGTGAACTGGAGCGCGCCCTCATCCACGAGGTTTATCAATCATCCGGCGCCGCTCCTGCCAATCTCGATCCTAATTTCCTCATCGATTGGCGCAGCGGCTTCTGGGTCGCTACGAATTTCACCAGCAAAATGCAGCGCATCCCGGCCTCTTCCAACGCCCAGATCCTCGTCGGTCAGCGCGACATCCCCCCTGCGGGCGCAACCGTATGGATCGAACGCTAGCGTCGCAACAACCCGAACGCAAACTCCCGTCCCCAGCTCGGGGTGAAGGCCAGCGAGATCCAAAGAAATGCCAGCGGTTCGAGATACCGCGCCTGCTGCAACCCGCCTACATCCTGTGGATCGAAACCAAGGTCGCTCGCGAGCTGGCGCACTTGCTCCTTTGCTCCACGATCATCGCCGCAATAAAACAGCGGTGCATGCTTGTCCCCGAACACCGGGTTCGCCATGATATTGAACCCGATCGTGTTGAACGCCTTCACAACCTTCGCTCCACGCGCCCATTCGGCCACCTTCTCTCCAGCCGAATTCGTCGCGCCGAGCTCGATTCCCGAGAGGTCCGGCAGCACCGGGTTCGTGGCGTCCACTACAGTCTTCCCGCTCAGATCGCCTAGTTCTGAGATCGCCTCGCGCACCGCGGGCCAGGGAACTGCTAACACCACAACCTCGGCGCTCTGAGCCGCTTCCCGCGGTGTAGCCACTCGGCTATTCGGCGCTTCCGCTAGTACGGCCTTTGTCTCCTCCGCTTGCGGCTTGCGCGATCCAAAAATCACCTGATGCCCGCCTCGCGCCCAACGCCTCCCAAGTGTTCCCCCGACATTTCCCATTCCGATCACTGCAATTCGCATGTTGTTCCTCAACGCTCCTCTTCAATCGTTAACACCCGATCGCAGGCCTGATTCAAAACCACCTGCTTCCGTCCGCCAGGCCACGCGATCTCGATCCGGTCTATCTTGGTCGCCGGGCCCAACCCGAAGTGCAGCCGCAAATCGCTCTGCGAAAGATAACTTCCTCCGCTCCGCACTTCGCGGTACTGCGACCGGCCACCTGCAATCAGCTTTACGCGCGCTCCTATAGCACTTCGATTCGCGCGCGTTCCCACCAAGTTCAGCAAAATCCAATGTCCCGGTGGGTTCGATGATAATTTCAGCAGCGAAGGTGCTTCATTCTGGTTATTGATGGCGACTTCCACTGCCCCATCGTTATCCAAATCACCGAACGCCACCCCGCGCGACGAATGCTTCTCCAGAAACCCCGGCCCTGCCTGCATCGAAATGTCCCGGAACTTACCGTTCCCTAAGTTCTGATACAAAATCGCCCGATCTTTGTAGTGGATATCGATGTGTAGAGATTCCACCTCCGGGAAAACATGCCCGTTCACGAGCAGCAAATCCAGCCAGCCATCATTATTGAAATCGAGAAATCCCGTGCCCCACCCGACATATCGCGTATTCTGCCCGAGCCCCGCCTCCAGCGTCACTTCATCGAAATTTCCCTTGCCCCGGTTGCGATACAGCGTCTCGAATTCATCGGAAAAATTGCTGCGAAAAATACTCGGATGCCCGTCGCCGAAGTAGTCGCCTGCCGTGACGCCCATGCCGGACATGGCTTTCCCGTTTTGATCGTAGGCAACACCTCGCAACACGCCTTCCTCTTCAAACTTCCCGTGCCCTTTGTTGATATAGAGCAGGGAAGGCGTCTGATCGCATGCGACGTAAATATCCGTCAGACCGTCTTCGTTGAAATCGCCCGTCAATACGCCCAGCGAATAATGCCCCTCCGGTTCCGCAATCCCGGACGCTTCGGAAACATCGCTGAACGTCCCATCGCCATTGTTCCGATACAGGATATTCCGGTCGAACGGTAATCCGCGCGGCCCGCAATTCACGGCAATGCCGCGGTAATAGCAATAGGGATTGGCGCCCGGCTTCGGCGTAGTCGCCGGATCGAACTTCAGATAATTCGCGACAAACAGGTCCAAGTGCCCGTCGTTGTCGATATCCGTAAATGCGCAGCCCGTGTTGTACCGCACCCGGCTCTGCGTCAAATGTGCGGCAGCCGTTACGTCTTCAAACCGCTGGCCTTGAATGTTGCGGTAAAGATGATTCGCGCCCCAGTACGTGACAAACAGATCGGTGTATCCGTCGTTGTCGTAATCACCGGCGCATACGCCTTCGGCCCAGCCCGACGACTCCAACCCAAGCTCTTTCGTCACATCGCGGAACCGGTCATGCCCCTCGTTGTGATACATCCGGTTCGTCCCGCCCTGCCCGGACAGAACGAACAGATCGAGCAATCCATCGTTGTCGTAATCGATGAACCCGATTCCGCTTCCCGTCGTCTCGATGATGTATTGTTTCGAAACGGTCCCGCCGTTTGGAAACGCATCGGTCAACCCGGCCTGCTTCGCGATATTGCGGAAATCAGGAACGAACACCGCCAGAATCGCCAAAAAACTGACGGTCTTCACTGCTGCGGCTGCTGTGCCCCCAGCTTCTTGAGAAAATCCGAAAACTCGCCCTCGGGCGGCTTTTGCAGCCGGTCCAGTGTCGCTTTCTCCTGCTTGGCCTCATCCATGCGGCCCGCATCCCGATACGCCGTCATCAGCGCATAATGCGCCGCTTCGTTCTTGGGCTGCAGTTTCGTCGCCCGAGCAAGCAGATCGATGGCAGCGCCATACTGCCTTTCTTGCGCCTTCATCTTGCCCGACGCAATCAGCGCCTGGACGTAGTCGGGCGACAGTTGCACTGCGCGCTCGAAGTGCGCTTTGGCATCGGCGTTCTTGCCCTGAACTTGCGCGATCTGGCCAAGCTGAAACTCGCAGCCGCCATCCTCTGGATTGACTTTCAGCTCGGAACGAAACTCCGCCGCGGCCTGTTCGAGCGAGGCCGGCTCATGGCTTTGCAACAGCAGCGCGCGCCCCAACCGGTAATGCAAGTCGGGAGCGTTCGGATTCAACTCAATCGCTTTGCGATACTCACTCACCGCGTCGCCATACCGGTTCTGCACTTCGAAAATTTCGGCCGAAAGCTCATGCACCCGATACGACGCCGGCGTGCGCTGAAACATCGCAAACGTTGCATCATTGAACGCCTTCATGTGCAGCTTCGCCGCGGTGTACAACACATCCGCATCATTCGGAAATCGTTGTTCCAGTTTCTGCAACAAAGAGAAGGTGCGACCCTCATCGCGGAGCGCGCTGTAGCATTTCACCGCCGCTAAACCCGCCAGCCGCGCGACGGTCGCATCTTCCGGTTCCGGACTTCTCGTCAACTCCGGCAGCGCTGCCTGGCAGTGCCCCAGTGCCGCTTCGGTCATTCCAAGGAAAGCATGCGCCGTTCTGTCCTGCGGATCTTTAGCAGCGGCTTGTAGTTTGACCAGGGCAACCGAGTAACGCCCATCCCGAAACGCCGCAATCCCTTCCTCCCTTGCCGATGGGCTCACCGCCATCGCCACCACTGGTATCAGAACGCAACCGAACCGCGCGCGCAAGCAAGCGGCCAACTTAATGCCCAGCATCGTCCAACATCAACTCGTTATTCCCGAACCGGTGATGCGTTTTCCCCTCGTAATACCGAAAGCTCAGCAAGGGCGGCGGACCTGGTGCAATCAAACTCTGGGGAGGTTCGGCAACATCCGCGCACCGGCCCGAATCGGCAATCTGCTGAATCATCGAGGACTCTTCAGCGGACAGCATCAATCCCAGCAGCACCAGCCCGATCTTCACCATTTCTTACCGTCCGTTCAACTCCTCCAACGCGTGCCGCGCCGTCGCGCTATCCGGTTTGCGATCGAGTAGTTGCTGCATCACCTGCCGTGCTCTTTCAAAGTCTCCCAGCCGCGTGTAAGTCCTTCCCAGATTTAGATAAAGTATATCTTCATCCGGAGCAACGCGAATCCCGTAATTGAACGCCGCAATCGCGTCGTTTACTTTTCCCTGCTGCATATACAGCACGCCCAGGTTGTTAATCGCCCCCGAAAAATCACGCCGCAAGCGGATCGCCTGCTCGAAATACTTCCGCGCGTCATCTCCGTGGCCCTGCTTCGCCAGCGCCAGCCCCAACCCGTTCGCCGCATCCGCCGATTGCGGATCAATCTCCAAAGCCCGACGGTAAAACGCCTCGGCCTTGGCCTGCTGGTTCAGCTTATCCGCCGTTTGCCCCGCATTCAGCAGCGTATATAGCAGATCCGGCTTCAGCTCCAGCGCTTTTTCATAATTCGTCATCGCCTGTGGCAAATCCTTTCGCGCGCTCGCCAAATCGCCCAATCCCGACCACGCTTCCGCGTACCCCGCATTCGCCTCAACGGCCGACCGAAAATATTTTGCAGCGGCATCCGGCCGGTTGGCCTGCAAATGAATCTGTCCCACCAGCACCAGCACGCGCGCATTCTCCGGGCTCCGCTGCAGCACCGCTTCCAAATACGGCAGCGCCTGATCCGGATACCCCGACGACAAATACGCTGCGCCAAATTTGAAGAAGTCGCGCCGCATGTGGCCCACGTACGTGCCCGGGAAGGGCAGGGCACTGCCGCGCTTCGCCAGGTCCGCCTTCACCTGCTCGGCCGTAGGCACTTTGCTATACACCTTCACCGCTTGCCCCGTACTATTCAGCAAAAACGCGATCGGCCGCGCCAGCCCCGTCCGCCAATCGAACAGATACCGCCGGAAAATTTCGTACTGCTCCCGGCGCGCGGGCGTCAGCTTTGCCGGGTCCAGCACAAACAGCCCCGGCCCGGTTTGCTTTTCCGGCAGCGGGATCGGATCCACAAACCACGTATCGTGCAGACGCATCTCATTGTCCGCCTGCACCGGCCTCGACGCCAGCGCCCGCGACTCGCGAAACGCCTGCGACCGAATCTCGGCCACCCCTTCCGTAACGAAGTACACCGCCCCGGCCCTCAAATTCGAAAATTCCTGCTTCAGCCCCGAGGGCCACGTAATCCGCACGCGCGCCGCCGAGCTCGCATCCCCCAATCCGAACAGCACGCGCTTACTGTGCTGCGAGAGAAACCCGGAGCCCGCATCCAGCCACTTCGTCTGCCCGTCCACCTGAATGCGCGCCCCAATCGCATCGCGGTTCGATTTCGTGCCCCTCAACTGAAACGCAATCGCCTGCCGCTGCCCGGCGCAATCGTTCTGCAAAATCCGCACCTGCGGGCCCATGCGGCTCTTCAAAATTACATCCGGCCGCCCGTCGCCATCGAAATCCACCACGGCAAACGCGCGGCTGTCTTCGGGATAATCCAACCCGCTCACGCCCGAAAAATCGAAATACCGGTCGCCGCGCCGCACATGCAGCACGTTCGGCTCATGCCCGTTCCAACTGTATTCTTCCCGGATGAATTGATTGATCGCATTCCATCCGTTCTCGTACGCGGCGGAAGGCCGGGCCGTCACCGGTGATTTATCCACCACCTCCCGCCAGAAAAAGCTGCTCAGGTCCGTTTGCGACTCATTCGTTAACATCCCGCACGTGACGAAAATCTCCGGATGCCCGTCATTATCCAGATCGTGCCCGCCCGACGACCACGCCCAGCGCCCGAACGCCACCTGCTCTTGCTCGGTCGTATTCTCAAACGCCCCATCGCCGCGATTGCGAAACAGCGAATTACCCATCGTGTGCCCGCGATACGCCGCTTCCGGTGCGCCTTGGGCCACCGGAGCAAAATGTGGATCGTTCACTACGCGCTGCCCGGCATCGGTCCACATATTCGCGACATACAAATCCGGCAGTCCATCGCCGTTGTAATCGAACCAGTGCGCGCTCATGCCCGGCCCGATATCCTCCAGCCCGGCTTCATGGGCTAAATCGCGAAAGCGGCCTTCCCGGTTCACATACAAATTCTTGCGGCCGAAATCGTTTGCGACATACAGATCCGGCCAGCCATCGCCATTGAAATCGCACCACGCCGGTGCAAAACTGAACCGGTTATTGTTTTCGTTCATTCCGGTTTCCGCGGTGCAATCTTCCAGAAAGCCGCTGCCATCCGCATTCAGCCGGTTGCGAAACAAGAAATTGGGCGGACCGTTCTGTGCATCGTGATACGGCACCGCATACGTGTATTGCGCCTCGCTCTGAAAGTACACGTAGCAGCACAAATACAAATCGAGCTTTCCGTCCCGATCGAAATCCGCCGCCGCCATGCCTGTAAACGCGCCGCTTGGCGAGCTTGCAAACTGAAACGCATCCTTGTGCAGCGCAAACCGCGAGCCTTCGTTCAGCAGCAGCACCGGACCGGTCGCGCGCACCACTACCAGGTCCTGCCGTCCGCTATTGCGCAAATCCAGAAACAGCGCCGAAGATGTATCGTCGAGAATCCCCGCGCCCCACGCCTCGGTAAGATCCGCCAGCGTTCCATCCTCGCGAAACTTATAAAGGCGATTCGGCAATCCTCCCGGCTGGCACACATAAATCTCATCCGCGCCGTCGCCGTCGATATCTCCCACCGCGATTCCGTTACTGCCGTAAATGTCGATCCCCGTTGCCGGATCCAGCCGCGCCCGCCAGTAGGGGATCCCAAGCGCAAGCTGTTCGCGAAACGACGGAGCGTTCTGAAACACCGCTTCGGTCACATCGCGAAACAGCGGCCGCCGCGCGGAAGCGACATGCTCTTCCAGCGGCGTAAACGAAACCAGCTTGCCCGCTTCCCATTGCTGCTTCCACTTCCCCACGCGATAAAGCAGCTTCCCATCTTTCTGGCTCGCCACTTCATACCGCACCACGCCGCCCGGCAACGGATAAAAACTCGCCCGCCGGATCGTCCCGAGCGACGCAACCCATCGCCGCCATCCACCGGCAACATCCTTGTCCGACGAATCGAAAACCGCTTCTTCCAAATCCTCAGCTAGCGCGCGATACGACCGCGGACACGGCGAAAATCCTGCGCAACCTGGCAATTCGCGCGAACTCAAAGCCCGGCTCAACGCCGCTCGAATCTGCTCTGCCGCTTTTTCTTCCGGAAACTCACCGTTTCCCGGCGCAATAAATTTCTGCAGCGCCAAATACGGCGGAGCATGCCGCGGCTCGTCTCCAAACGCCGCCACCGCCGCGATTAGCCCCAAAAACTCCCGCCTTGTGGCGCACGCCTTCAGCGTGCCGCCGTGGGCTTCAGCCCACGGTTCGTTATTTCGAAACCGCCTCACTCACCCTCAACATCTGATCCGCTTTCACCCGCCCTATGTCCTGCAAAATCCCGCTCGGCCAGCGAATCTCCACATTCTCTACCTCCGTACAATCGCCGAGCCCGAAATGCAGCGTAAATGAATTCTGCGAATAGTAACTCCCGCCGCTCATCACTTCGTCGATCCGCTTCCGCCCGCCCGCTGTAACCGTCACCCGCGCCCCGATCGCGCTGCGATTCGATTTCGTCCCGGTGAGCAACACATTCAAAAAATGCCCTTGCGGCCCGCGGTTCTTCAGCACACTCGGAGTCGAATTCATATTGACGATCACAATCTCTGGCCGTCCATCGCCATCCACATCGCCCAGCGCCAGTCCGCGCGCCGGCCGGGGTGTACGAAACGCCGGACCCGCCTCATCCGTCACGTCCTTGAATTTCCCGTTCCCCAGATTCTGATAAAGAACCGTCGGCTGCAGATACGTATCGCCAAGCTGTTTCCCTTCCACTTCGGGATAGACATGCCCGTTCGCCACCACCAGATCGCGCCAGCCGTCGTCATCCACATCCACAAACGCCACGCCCCACCCGAGCAACTGCCGCGATCCCAACCCAGCCTCCCGCGACACATCCGTAAAGAATTTCCCGTCGTCGTTGTGGAACAGCGAAGTCAAATCTCCGGAAAAATTCGTCTTCGCAATATCCAGCCGTCCGTCGCCGTCGTAATCCCCCACCGCGATCCCCATACCCGCCTGGAGCGCGCCATCGGCGTTATACGCCACCCCGGCCTCCGCCCCGCGCTCCGCAAACGTTCCGTTGTGCAGATTGTGATAAAGCAAGCTCGGCGTCTGATCGCACGCGACATAAATGTCCGGCCATCCGTCGTTATCGAAATCCGCCGCCACCACTCCTAATCCATAACGCCCCCCCGGCTTCAAAATTTCGGCGGCGTCCGAAACATCGGTAAAAGTACCGTTACCGTTGTTACGGTAAAGCGCGTTGTGCGCCAGCGGCAGCCCGCGCGGACCGCACATTACCGGAATCCCTTTCCACACACAGTAATCGCCCTGACCCGGATGCGGCGTCTTGCTCAAATCCAGGTCGACATAATTGGCGACAAACAAATCCACATATCCATCCCGGTCATAATCCAGAAACGAGCAGCCCGATCCGTAGCGAACACCTGTCGTGGGAAGATGCGCCCTTCCCGTAACATCCTCGAACGTCCCGTTTCCCCGATTGCGATAGAGCATGTTATGGCCGTAGGCGGTTAACAAAACATCCGGCCATCCATCGTTGTCGTAATCGCCCACGCACACGCCTTGTCCCCAGCCCAGCGGTTTGAAACCCGCCGCGGCGGAAACATCTTTGAAGTGGCCGTGGCCCTCGTTATGATAAAGCTGCGGCAGGCTTCGTGCGTCCGCTGATCCGGTCAGCCGCGTGCCGTTGGCGATCAGAATATCGTTCTTGCCATCGCCGTCGTAATCGAAGATGGCGACGCCATTGCCGGTGGTCTCCAGAATGTAATCTTTCCGGTCGAGCCCGCCATAGATATTACGTTCTGTAACTCCAGCGTTCTGCGCAATATCAATAAATTCCGCCCGGAACGCAGGCACTGCAAATGCGGTCAGCGCCAAGCCCGACACGACGGCTAAGACGCGCAACTTCATGAATTTGGCCATTATAGCCCGACCCTGCCTTTGCTCTCCTCTAACTGGCTGCATGCCTCTCCGTGGCGCGGGCACTCGTGCCTGCCGCGTCCCGACTCATCGGGACGCTTGGCCTTCTTGCTCCGTTGTCCGCCTCCTCCACCCATCGATGGACACTTTCTTAGTTCTCGGGTACTAAAAACCTCTTGAAGTAAACGCTTGCATATGTTACTTTTCTAGACAGTCTTTTGTTGTTTCGGCTCGCTTTCCGTGTACGCAAGCGGGCGGAGGGGAATATTATGCCAACTCGGCTACGAGGGATTTCGTTTGCTTTCCTACTTTTCTTTCTGACCGGGGTCATCGCGTTTGCGCAGCGCGACCTCGGAACCATAACGGGAACCGTTGCGGACCCGCAGGGCGCCGCGGTGCCGAATGCCAAAGTAACCATCACCGAAGAAGCTACCGGAGTCGCTTACAACACTCAAACCAATGCGTCCGGTAATTACACCCTTCCCACATTGAAGCCCGGGAACTACACCGTTACCGTGGAGGCCCCCGGCTTTCAAAAAGCACAACAAAGGCAAGTCCTTGTCAACCCCGGCCAGCCGACGGCAGTCGACCTGACGCTGCAAGTGGGCAGTGCCTCGCAGACCATCGAGGTAACCGCCACGGCGCCGCTGCTGCAAACCGAAAGCCCGGCAATCGGAGCGAATTTGAACACGTCCCAAGCAACCGAACTCCCGTTAGGCGGCCAGCGAACGTTTACGTATCTGGCGCGGCTGTCGCCGGGCGTACTGCCAGCTGAACAAGGAGCCCGGGATGCCACAGGCGGCGGTTTTTCGGCCGGAGGAGTGCGATCTACTGGCGAGAACAACTTTCTGCTTAACGGCGTGGACAATAACGTCAACGTCATCGATTTCATCAATCAGACAGCCTTTGTGATCGGTCCTTCCGTAGAAGCCATCGGGCAGATGCAGATCATCACCAATGGCGCCAGCGCTGAGTACGGACGCGCTGCGGGCGGCATTCTGGATGTCAACCTGAAATCGGGCACGAATGAACTGCATGGTGTGCTGTTCGAAATTCTCCAGAACGATAAGCTGAACGCGAACCGCTGGGAGAATAATCTGGCGGGCAAACCGGCGCCTCCCGTGAAGCAAAATCAGTTCGGCGCAGCCGTCGGCTTTCCCATCATCAAGAACAAGCTTTTCATGTTTGGTGATTATCAGGGGACCAGAATCCGCACCGCTGGCGGTGTCATTACAAACCTGGGCTACGGCGGCTACACAACCATTCCGACCACGGCTATGAAGAATGGGGACTTCTCGGCGCTGTTGGGGAAAGCAATCGGCAATGGCATCATTCAGAACCAGATTTTTGACCCAACCACAACAACCTGTACCAGCGGCTGCGTACCGGGCAGCCTGGCAGCAGCTTCCGGCGCAACGGCAGTGTATACGCGCAATCCATTCCCGGGGAACAAAATACCCGTATCTGCTATGGACCCGGCGGCAGTGAAGATCATAAACTCCTTCCCCGCTCCGAATCAGGTCGTTCCCAACGGGAATTATCCGCAAAACGACTATTTCATCTCAACGCCCGGCTCCTGGAACACGGACCAGGGCGACGCTCGAGTGGACTACCACTATAACGATGCAAATAGCATCTTCGGCACCCTCAGTTGGAGCAATACTGCCAAAGGCAACGTTGCTCCGTTCAACGGAGCGTTCGATGGCGGCAGTTTCTATGGCGTTTCCGAACAGGATTTAGGGCGGAACGCGATGCTCAGTTGGTCTCATATCTTCAGCCCGACATTTGTTTCGGAAAGCCGCGTCGGCTTCACCAGGATCGTGACAACGCGCCTGCAGGCCAACGCGAATACCGACATGTTCAAAGCTGTAGGAATCGGGGGCTATGATCCGACCACGGCGGCAGCCTCGAACGGAGGCCTTCCGGACATTGCTTTAGGTCGTTACCGCGAAAACAATAACAACTGGTTGCCTACCAAGGAATATAGCAATGAATGGGACTTCATCGAGAATTTATCGCTAACCAAGGGCACCCACTCAATGCGCTTCGGCGGCGAGTTCCGTCCCTTCCATTTTCCGTTCTTCCAGGTCCCCTATCCCCATGGCAACTTGACTTTTGCGCGTACCGAAACGGCGTATCCCTCCGCCGCCAAGGATTCGGGCGGCGTCAGCGGCACCTACAGCGCCGATACCGGTGACGAAATGGCTTCGTTCCTGTTAGGTGCAATTGATTCCGGGCAAATTTCAACAACTAACTTTATTTCTTCGACCAAACAGGCGTACGCCACTTACTTCCAGGATGATTGGAAAGTTACACCTAAGTTGACGGTGAATCTAGGTGTGCGGTACGAATTGTTCTCCCCAATTGGCGAGCAGTTCGGCCGCCAGTCCAATTTCGTGCTGCAGGATCTGACGCTTTACATTCCAAAAGGCCCGAACCAGGACGCACCGTTACCTCCAAACTTCAATTCGCCCGTCACCATCAACGGCGTCACTTTCAAGCCCCTGTTCACGACGCCGATTACGGTCAGCCGCGGAAAGGTCAGTCCCTATCTGATTCCGTGGGACAAGCTGGACATCGGACCCCGCATCGGAATCGCCTACAATATCGTCCCCAAAACTGTGATCCGCATGGCTTACGGCATCTTCTACGGTGGCGAAGAGAATCAGGGTGGTAACCCGAATCGCGGTGAATCAGCGCCGTTCAACGAATCACCGCAGTTAAACCGGCCCTCCGGTGTCAGCAGCTTCCAACCCGATCCGCTTTTTGCGAATGGAGCTCCAACCGGTGGCCTTACCATCGGATTCCCGACTAACGTGTTCAATGGATTCCCTGTATCCTCTCTCCAGTTCCGCGAGGTCGCTACCGACTTTGAAAATCCCATGATTCAGAAGTGGAATCTTGCGATACAGCAGGAATTACCAGGGCAAATGGCCCTGGAAGTGGGCTACGAAGGCAACCACCAATCGCACCAGCTTCTCCAGCCGGATTTCAATAACTGTTACAACCTCGGCACTCTCAACACGAGCATTAACTGCAACGGTCTCCGGCGTTATCCCGATATTGGCAGTATTTCAGGAACGGCTACCTGGGGATTTGGCAATTATGAGGCTATGACGGCTAAGTTGGAGAAGCGGATGTCAAACGGGCTGCAGTTCATCGCCGCCTATACCTATGGCCATGCGCTTGCCAACAGCGGCACCACGCTGAGCGGTTCCTCCGGCTTCGGCACTTTGGATCCAACTAACTACAACTCGTCCTATTCGAATGCCGCTTGGGATATTCGGCATAATTTTACGGCGGGCTTTAACTACGACATTCCGTTCGGCAAAGGCAAAGCTTACGGCGCCAACTTACATCCAGTCGTCCAGGCTCTGCTCGGCAGTTGGCAGGTAAATGGAATCCTGACGCTTCATACCGGAAATCCGGTCACTATTAATGGTAGTGGCTGCCAGGGTGTCTGGAACCGGTGCCAGCCGGAACTCGTAGCGGGCACCGACCCGAATGCCGCGCCTCCTGGCGGAAGGACCCCGAGCGAGTGGTTTGATATCAGCCACTTCACGGCGCCCGCTGCCCTAACAGGTGGTAATCTCGGTCTCCAGACCAACTACGGGCCGCCCACACGAACGCTGGACTTTTCCATCTTTAAGAGCTTCCCGATTACGGAGCGCTGGATCGTGCAGCTTCGGGCTGAAGGCACGAATATTGCCAACACACCGCAGTTCGGATTGCCCGATGTGAGCATGGCGGATGCGAATTTCGGTAAAATCACCAGCAGTCAGACTGGCACCGAGCGCCATATCCAGTTCCAGCTACGTTTGCAGTTCTGATCGCTTTAGGGAGGCAGACGTTCGGTGTTTGCCGTCTGCCTCCCCGCTCGCTTTCTGTAATGCTGTAACTTGACCTGCATTCTCTGCCTCTTTCTGCTGTCTTTCAGAACCGCGACCGTGAGGGAGCGGCCTGAGATTCTCCTCCAGCACGGCCTCCTCGCCCTCCAGCGCGCCAACTTGCAAGAAGCGCGCACCGACCTCGAACAAGCTGAGCGCCTCGATCCCAAAAACCCCTACATATGGGCCTCTCTCGCTCAAGTCTATTTGCGCCTGAAGGAACCGAACCTAGCTTCCGGCGCCGCCGGGCGCGCTGAATCGCTCGGTCAGGACAATCCCGTCATCTGGCATGCCCTCGCCATGTACTATTCGGAAGCCGGCCAGTTTGCACGTGCGGCCAAACTGGAGCAGCGCTATGCGGGAAGCCCGCGCGCCGATGCCAACGCCCGAAGCCGCGCTGCGGAACTCTATCTGCAGGCGGGCGATCCACAATCCGCCTGGCAAACCGACAAGACCGATCCGCAAATCGCCTTTGATTGGGCTCAGGCTTTATTGCGTCGCAGCGACTTCACGCCCGCCGCCCAAGTCATCGAAACGGCTCTCGCGGCCCATCCGAACGATGTGCAACTCATGCTCGCGCTGGGCGTGGCTCGTTACGGTCAAAGGCGCTTTGAAGACGCCATCAAAGCCTTTCTGCGTGTCATCCAACTCGATCCGCAAATCGAACAGCCCTACGTCTTCCTCGGCCGCATGCTCGATCAGGCTCAGGCGCTTCTTCCCGAAATCACCCGCGATTACGAAACCTGGCTGACCCGGAATCCGAACAACCCGAAAGCCCCGCTCCTTTTAGCCGAAGCCCTTCTGACGGAAAACAACAAAGGCGAGCGCGCCGAATCCCTGTTGCGCCGCTCCATTACACTCAACCCAAACGACTGGGAGTCGCACTATCAGCTAGGCGTTCTTCTCGAAAACAAGCACGATTACCCGGCCGCCGCAACCCAGCTTACCCGCGCCGCCGAGCTCAATCCGAACGAACCCATGCCGCATTACCACCTGGCACGCGTCTACGACCGGATGGGCCAACCCGCCCTCGCGCAAGCCGAACGCGAAAAACACAAACAGTTAACCACCATAAACCAGCCGGCCCGCTGAAGCCGTCCTGAAAACGCCCTAACGTTTTGATTCCATAAGGCAAAAATTTATTCGGTCATCGGAACCGCCGTTTTTTTTCCACCCCCGAATTTCGTTTCGCAAAAATGACTAACCCGTCTTCTTCCTCTTGAAACACCCCACCGCAATGACCGCCGACATCAAACAGCAGCACGCCAGGAAGACCAGCGCCAGGGTGATGCTATGCGTCTCGTCATGAATCTTCCCGATCGCAAACGGTCCCACGAACCCGCCCAGGTTTCCAATAGAATTGATCAACGCAATGCCCGCCGAAGCCGCCGTCCCGGATAGGTACAAAGTCGGCAGCGACCAAAACGTGGACGAGGACGAAATGATCCCTCCGGCCGCCAGCGTCAGCGCCGCCAGTCCCACCACGCCCGAAATACCCGGAATCGACGATACAGCGAGCCCCACCGTCCCCGCAATCGCCGCCAGGGCCACGTGCCACCGCCGTTCGCCCGTCGCGTCGGAGTGCTGCCCCACGAGCAGCATCGCTACCGCTGCGAACGCCCAGGGGATCATCGTGAGCAGGCCGATCTTGAACGGATCCTTCGTCAAGGTATCTTTCAGGATCTGCGGCAGCCAGAAGTTCACGCCGTAGTTTCCTGTCACTACGCCGAAATAGACCAGGCACAGCAGCCACACCTTGGGACTGCGAAACGCGCCGGACAAGTCATGGCGGTGGTGCTCTCCGGTTCCGGTTCTTTTTGCGACTTCGTCTTCTTCCAGGCGCTGCACCAGCAGCGACCGTTCCTGCTCGTCCAACCACTTCGCGCGCTGCGGCGCATCGTGCAGAAAGATCATCGCTGCGAATCCCGCCAGAATCGACGGAACCGCCTCGCACAGAAACAGCCACTGCCAGCCGCGTAGGCCGCCCACCGAGGTCATGCGGTCCAGCAGCCATCCCGAAATCGGTCCGCCAATGACGCCCGAAAGAGGAATGGCGGTCATGAACGCCGAAACCATCTTGGCGCGATATTTGCTCGGATACCAGAACGTCAGATAGAGAATCACGCCTGGAAAGAAACCGGATTCCACCACGCCCAGCAAAAGGCGCACTGCATAAAAACTGAATTCGCCTTTCACAAACATCGTGCAGGCCGAAACCAGGCCCCACACGATCATGATTGGGCCCAGCCAGAACTTTGCCCCGATCTTTTGCAGCGCGATATTACACGGCACCTCGAAGAAGAAATATCCGATGAAGAAAATCCCGGCGGCTGTTCCGTAAACCGCGTCGCTGATGCCGAGGTCCTGCTGCATCTGCAGCTTCGCGAACCCGACGTTCACGCGATCGACGTACGCAAAGATGTAGCAAAGGAACAGGAAGGGAATGATTCGATAGGTGACGCGCCGGTACACGCCCTTCTCGAACTCCGGCGTGTAGGTTGGTTTGGAGCCTGCGCTCACCGGGCTAACCACCCGCCATCGATCACGATGTCGGTTCCCGTAATGAAACCCGCCGCCTCCGAGCACAGGTATCGCGCGAGCGACCCGATTTCTTCCACCTTGCCCCAGCGGCCCAGCGGTATGCTGGCCAGAAATTGCGCATTCACTTCCGGGTTCTGCATGACTGCCGTATTCATTTCCGTTCCGAACGGGCCCGGACTGATTCCGTTTACCGTGATTCCCTCCGCCGCGAGTTCCAGCGCGAGGGCGCGGATTAAACCGAGCAGCGCCGCCTTGCTCGCCGAATACGCCGAACGCCCCGGCAGCGAAACGTGGCTCATGATGGAAGTCATATTGATAATCCGCCCGTAGCCCGTGCCCTTCATCGCCGGCACAAACGCCCGGCACAGTAAGAACACGCTCGTCAGATTCGTGTTCATTACGCGTTGCCACTCTTCGAGCGAAAACTCGTGAAGCTGTTTGCGGATGTTGATCCCGGCATTATTAATCAGGATCTGAACTTTTTTGTCTGCCAGTTCCGATTGAAGCCGGTTCACGCTCTGCTCATCGCTCACATCGGCCGTAAACACTTCCGCGTTTCCGCCGGCCTGCTCGATCTCCCTCTTTACTTCGCCCAGCTTCTCTGCGTCTCGTGATACGAGTGCAATGTGGGCGCCGGCTTCAGCGAGCGAAAGCGCCATGGCTTTGCCCAGCCCTTTGCTGGCTCCTGTAATCAGTGCTGTCTTTCCGGATAGTTCACGCTTCGCGTCGTTTTTCATGATCCATGAAGTAATAGCCCATCATATGGCAGATAATCAGATGGCCGTCCTCAATGCGCCCCATATGATGGTCGGAGACGCGGATTTCCAGCTCCGCGGCTTTTCCCAACTTCCCGCCGTCCCGTCCTGTCAGCGCAATCGTGTGGCATCCAATCGAATTCGCGTACTCGGTAGCGCGCACCACGTTCGGCGAATTCCCTGATCCGCTGATCGCAATCAGAACATCACCCTTGTTCGCGAAGTTCTTCATCTGCTCTTCGAAAATGCAGTCGTAGCTCACATCGTTGGAATAAGCGGTGATGGTCGGCAAGGAATCGGTCAGCGCCATGATTCGGAACCGCGATTCCCGATTGAAGCTCGCGCCTTTCACCATGTCGCAAACGAAGTGCGAGGCGGTCGAAGCACTGCCGCCATTTCCGCAGACAAACACATGCCGGTTGTGGTCGCGCGCTTCGCGCAGAATCTCGATCGCCCGGTCCACCGCGGCCATGTCAATTGTCTCCAGAGCGCTCGTCAACTTGGACCTATATTCGGTCGGAAAGCCCAGCGTTGCGTCTGCCATACCTGTATGCTAATTCAAGCTACCTGGTGGCGCAGATAATCTTATCGTCTGCGTTGCCGCCGCTTTTGAAACCATCGTCTTCCGATCTCAGTCCTAATCCAAATGTCCTCTGCTCCCACTCCCAGGCCGCGTCCCCGAAAAATCTACTGGCTCATTGCCATCCTGCTGGCGATTGTGCTGCTGTACTTTTCGTTGCGCGGTATCGATTGGCGCCAGGTCTGGAACATTCTCCGGCGAGCGAAAATTGCCTTCGTCGCGCTCTGGCTTTTTCTCGTCACAGTGGCGATGGTATTGCGCGCGCTCCGCTGGCGAGTTCTCTTGCGTTCGCGGGCGGCGGTCGGATTCGGCACGGCTTTCTGGGCCACGGCGGCGGGCTATTTGGGCAACAGCTTTTTGCCGGCCCGCGCCGGAGAACTCGTTCGCACTGTCATGGTGAGCGGCCGCTCGGGATTGTCCACCGCTTTCGTCCTCACCACTGCTTTATCCGAACGCCTCTGCGATGCCATTGCGCTTGTCATCATCAGTTCTGTCGTACTACTCACTCTGCCCGTACGCCCCGGCTGGTTTAGCCACGCTGCGAAGCCCTTCGCGATCATCGGATTGTGCGGTGTGACCGCCATCATTGTCCTTCCGAAGCTGGAACGCCTGTGGCGGAAACTGCTCGGGTATGCGCCAGTGCCCGTCACAATTAAAGACAAGCTTTCGAGCATTCTCGAGCACATTCTCACCGGGGTCCGCGCTCTCCACAATCCGTTCCGCCTCCTGCGATTCGTGGGATTCACCGCCCTCATCTGGCTGACCGATGCGGTAAGCACACAGATCGGAATGCACTCGCTCGGTATGCATATCAGTCTGCCGGTCGCGTTCCTGCTCATTGCCGGACTCGGGCTGGGGAGCGCGCTGCCGTCCACGCCTGGCTATGTTGGGATTTACCAGTTTGTAGCCGTTACAGTACTCGTTCCCTTCGGATTCAGCCAGACCGACGCCATCGCCTACATCCTGCTGGCGCAGGCCGTGCAATACGTCGTGATTACGTTTTGGGGATTGCTGGCGCTCGCGGGCTCTCGCGACCTTAACTTCCGGTCGCAGCCGGTCCTCGCGGAAGAACACGTTGCCAGCGCTCCATACCCCCGATAGCCTATTTCGCTGGCGGGTCAAATTGCGCTAACATTGCTTTGAGTTCTTGTGTGCTCGCTGCCGGTACTCTGGTACTTCGTCATGAGAATTTCACGAAGCCGTCTGGAGCCGGCGCAAGTCTAGGAATAAGAAAGACTCCAAGTAGGTCACCTTCTAACCCATCGTGCTGTTCAGACCTCGCTAAGTTCTGAAATTCGGAGGCTGCGAGTGTCGATGCCTGGAAGAAGGAGTGGCCATTGTGTGAGGAACCGTACATCGATACGGTTCAATTGAGTTACTCAGGTAGACTGAAGCATTAAAGGAGATTATGCAGCCATTCCCTGGAGACCGTAAAAAGGCCATCATTATTGGCGCCGGACCGGCAGGCCTCACAGCCGCTTATGAGTTTCTGACACGCACGGATGTACTGCCCGTCGTGCTTGAAAAGAGTGAGTACCTCGGCGGGATCTCCCGAACTGTGAATTACAAGGGTAACCGGATCGACATCGGAGGCCACCGGTTCTTCTCGAAATCCGACCGTGTCATGCAGTGGTGGCTGAAGATCCTTCCCATGCAGGCCGTCGATGGCCCCCACGCTCAGATCACGTATCAGCGGCAGTCGACTATGGTTCCCGCGCATCCGGAACGTCTGAATCCCGAGAGAGTAGATCGCGTCATGCTCGTGCGTCACCGCAAGTCGCGCATCTATTTCATGCGGAAGTTTTTTGCCTATCCCATCACGCTCAGCGGCGACACGTTGAAAAAACTTGGTTTTCTCAAGACTCTGCGCATCGGCCTCAGCTATCTGCGTTCGGTCTTGTTCCCGATTCGCAATGAGAAGAACCTGGAGGAGTTTTTCATTAACCGGTTCGGCCGCGAGCTGTATCTGACGTTTTTCAAGTCTTATACCGAAAAGGTGTGGGGCATCGAGTGTAAACAGATCAGCGCCGAATGGGGAGCCCAGCGCATCAAGGGTCTGTCGATTCTCAAGACGATCACCCACATGCTCAAGAAGCTGCTTCCTAAAAAGAAGGCCGACATTGCCCAAAAGGACGTCGAGACTTCGCTCATCGAGCAATTCTTATATCCGAAATTTGGTCCCGGCCAGATGTGGGAAGAAGTAGCGGGCCGCGTGCGCCAATTGGGCGGCGAAATCCACATGCACTGGTCCGTCGAACGAATTGAGCACAACGGCCACGGGCAAGTAACCGCGGTCGTGGCGCGAAATACTCTGACCGGCGAGACGCGACGCTTTAGCGGAGACTATTTCTTCTCCACGATGCCCGTGAAAGAACTGGTCGCTTCCATGGAGCCGGCCGCGCCCCCCGCCATTCGCGAAATTTCCGACGGCCTCATCTATCGCGACTTCATCACGGTTGGCGTTCTTTGCAAGCGCATGAAGCTGCGCGAAGACTCCGGTGAATTAGTCAGGGATAACTGGATCTACATACAAGAACCGGACGTTCTCGTCGGCCGCCTGCAGATCTTCAATAACTGGAGTCCTTCGATGGTGGCCGATCCGCACAATATCTGGATCGGTCTCGAGTACTTCTGCAACGAAAACGACCAGTTGTGGCGCAGAAGCGATGCGGAAATGATCGACCTAGCCAAATCCGAGTTGAAGTCGATGAACATCCTCGATCCGGAAGATGTGCTCGATGCCACAGTGATCCGCATGCCGAAGACCTATCCGGCCTACTTCGGCTCGTATAACCGGTTCAACGAAGTCGTCTCCTGGGTGAACGAATTCGACAATCTCTTCCTGGTGGGCCGCAACGGCATGCACAAGTACAATAACCAGGATCACTCCATGCTCACCGCGATGACCGCGGTAGACAATATCATCGACAACGTACGCAGCCGCGATAATCTGTGGGCCCTGAATACCGAACAGGAATATCACGAAGAGAAGCGTGAACCTGTCGCGTCTCAGGAGCCGGCCGCGGCCGAAGAAGAACGGGAAACGACCGCCGCTTCGGTGTAAGGTTGCGGCGCCGAGCGCTCTCGCCCCAAAAAGGCGACAATTGCCGTTACACTCAGAAGCGTCAGCATCCAATCCAGCGGAAATCGCTGCCGCAGGCCGACGTGTACCACGTAATTCGGCAGCGGATAGACTAGCAGAATAACCAGTAGAACGATTCCGCTAAGCGACTGGCGCCGCAGTACGAGAATCAACCCCACGAAACCCAACGCGCCGATCAAGTCTAGATATGCGGTCTTGGCCGGAGACGTGCGGTCCGGGAAGAACCAAAACTCGCGCGCGCGCCCCAGACACAATTGCAGGAACCTGGCGGGGTGCGTGCGAATCCATTGTTTCGCATTAGTGAGTTCTTGCTTGTTGTAAGCGACTTCGCCCATCTGGCGTACTCTCAATGCTTGCTCGGGATTCTGCAACGGGTGATAGCGCCGGTAGACGCCCAGGCCATCATTCAATCTTTCGTTAGGAGTAGCGAAATCGTTATTCGAAACGCGCATCTCCAATCCAAAATTCGTGCGCGTAACTACTGGAGCGCCTAAGGCGTAATAGTTGCGGATAATCCATGGCGATAGACACAATGCGGTTACTACAAGCTCGACGGCTGCGAAACGCGCGTATCTGGAGAGGCCTGCTGCGCGGCAGAAATAAGCGCCCGCTGCCATAAAGATCAAAAATAGCGGGAGGAAAGCTCCCACAAAAAGCAGCGCCACACCCCAAAGGAAGCCATATGCGGCTGCTTTCCTGCCTGAGAGTAGCGGTTTCCTCCATAGCCGCACAGTTGCGATCGAGATAAGCATTAAAAACAGCGCCGTGTAGGGAGTTTCCCAGTCACCCTGAATTTCGACCAGTGGTTTGGCGGGACCGAGTGCGCAGACAAAGCCCGCCACCAGGCCCGCGCGGTGATCGAGACGGAAGACGCTCGCAAGCCAAGGTACCATCGCGCACAGCAAGGAACTTACTACCGCCGCCAGCAACTCTTTCATGATCTGTGCCACGGTACCGGTACCGAAAATGCGAAACAGTCCAGCCAGGATCAGCGGATAACCAGGTGAAACGTGAGCTGTTGGACCGGTGGGAACGGCGTAGGGATTGCCGAATACCCCCGTGGTCGCAAGAGAAATAGCCGTGCGCTCCAGTTCGAGACGCGTCATGTCATCGTACGGATGAAACACCAGGATTATTGCGAGCCGCACCAGAAAAGCTGTAACGAAAATCAGCAAGCCTAAACGCATGGGACTAAGCCGCAGGACGAAAGACCAGAGTCGATTTATGAATTTCATGAACACGCACTCAAAAACAATAGGTACAAAAGGAACAATTCACAAGTATCATAGTTATTGACGAATAGATTAGTACGTACGCGCCTAGCTCCTCGATGACGCTCGATAGCCAGGTGGACATCCCCTCCACCGCTCCCCCAATGCAAAGCCGCGCGGGCAGAGTTCTGCCTGCCGTTTTCGCGTTGCGCCGGCACCTCTGGATATTCGCCCTTTTCTTTGTGGCCGTGGTGGCGCTGCAACTGGCGAGCGGAGCCTACCGCAGCGAGTTCGGTTCTTATCCGGACGAGCCTGCCCACTATGTAACCTCGCTGATGCTGCGCGATTATCTGACGCATTTCGATCCGCTCTCGCCCGTTAAATTTGCGAGGTTCTACTATCATCACTACCCAAAAGTGGCGTTTGGCCATTGGCCTCCGCTTTTCTATCTGGTGCAAGGCGTCTGGATGCTCTTGTTCTCGGCTTCGCGCGCTTCCATCCGGTTGGAAATCGCTCTCACCACCGCCTTGCTTGCCTACTCCATTTACCTGGAAGCGAGACGCTGGTTCGATTCGCGCGCTGCTGCCGTATTAGCCGGATTGCTGACTGTCTGTCTCCCGATCGTGCAGACGTACACGGATGAAGAGATGGCCGAGACGCTTCTCGTTCTTCTCTGCTTCTGGAGTGTGATTCATTTCGCGCGCTATATCGACTCGGAGCGCTGGCAAAACAGTCTATGGTTTGGTTTGTTCTTCTCGCTCGCGGTTTTAACGAAAGGCAACGGCTGGCTGCTGGCCTTGGTCCCGCCGATTGCGCTATTGCTGACTCGCAAGCTGCGCCTTTTGCGGGAGCGTTCGTTCTGGGCCTCTGCTTTGCTGGTCGCGCTGTTGTGTGTGCCGTGGCAATTGATGACGCTCGAAAGCGTAGAGCGCGGATGGGACGACGCCGGCGAATCGCCGCTGCACTTCGTTTTCAGATATCTGGTTGAATATCTGCAAATCCTGGCCGGCATTCTCGGTCCCGTTCTTTTTGTGCTCGCGCTGATCGGCGTGGCCGTTACAGTGATTGGTCCGGCGCTTCGGAGGCCCGTCGCTTCCAGACCCGCCGTGATGGGCGCTCTGCTTTTTGCAGTCTGGATATTTCATGCTCTTGTTCCCGCGGGCGTGGAGGATCGCAAAATGATCCCTGCCGTACCGGCCCTGGTTCTGTTTCTATTCGCCGGCTGCTTCTGGCTGGCGTCCCGCATCCCCGTACGGGGAGCTCTTTCCAAATGGCGTCCTGCCTTCATAGCGGTTCTGGTCGCGATTCTCTTCTCGACTCAGACGTTCGCAATTCCGCGAGCAACTCACTACGGCTATATTGAGGCCGCGCGGTTTCTGACATCTGATAGCAGATTTGATCACGCCAGGATTCTGGTTTCGTCGGATTCTCTTGGCGAAGGGCTCCTCATTTCCGAAATCGCCATGCGCGAGCCTCATCCGAGCGAGGTAATCCTGCGCGCTACTAAGGCTCTTGCCGATGTGAACTGGAATGCCACGGAGTACCGGTGCCGTTTCACAACGCCCAGCCAGGTTTTGAACTATCTGCGAAGTCATCGCGTCGATCTGGTCGTGCTCGACACGTTTCCGCCGGAAGTCGAGTTCTCGCACGATAAGCTGTTGCGAGAAGCAGTGGCGCAATATCCATCGGCGCATCTTATCGCTACCTTCTCCGAGCCAAGCGGCAAGGTTCAGATTTACGCGCTAAACTCTGCGTCCGGCCCGCAGCACTGACTCGGGCGCTTTCGAGTTTTCCACCCGGGTTTCTCGCCACAATTTCTGCGAAGGCAGGAAGAAGACGGTGAGCCCGCAGAACGCCGCTGTGATCAGCACTACGAAGGCCCGGCACGTTCCTGACAAACGCTTGAGCGTTGTGTGCTCCGGCACCCACAGGTCGCAAACCGCGAAGCCATAAAAAACTATCTGAAGCACCGCGGCGATATCTCGCCATGGCGCAGGCAACCACCAGGTGCAGATTGCGGCTGCCAGCAGCGCGAACGGGAGCAGCAACCGGCTCAGCTTATGCGATACGAAATGGATGAACCGGCGGTTGCCCGGCCAAAGCAGGCCAGGGAAGCGAAACAGAATCTGATACACGCCGGCTTGGGTGCGAACTTTCCGCCAGAATTCAGAGCGCAAAGAAGTCGGCGAGTCGTAGGCTTTTGCCTCGTCCTCGAAGTAAATCCGGAATCCTTGAAAAGCAGCCTTAAAAGGAAGATATACATCGTCGAGCAGAACCCCCGCAGGAATGCTTGCCGCAAGTTCGCGCCGGATTGCATAGATGGATCCGGTGGCGCCCAGCATGGCGTCAATGCGGTTTAGATTCCGTCGGATCCACTTCTCGTACCGCCAATACAGCCCGGTGTTGTATTCTTCTGAACTCAGCCCTTCGCGAATGATCAGTTCGCCGGTAACGACGCCTACGGCAGGATCGGCGAAGCAGGCCACCAATTTGGACAGTGCCTGTTTGTCGAATGGTTGACGTACATCTGTGAGCACCACAATTTCGCCGGATACATTTTCGAGGCCGCGGCTCACCGCAACCGCTTTTCCTCCGGGAGCGAGCGCGAGCAATCGCACCCTATCGTCCAGATACTCCTCGACCAATTCGTTTGTTCCATCTGTGGATCCATCCGAAACGACGAGAACGTCGATCAACTCCGCAGGGTAATCGGAGTCGAGCAGGGAATCCAGCTTGTTTCGAATCCAGGATGCGCCATTGCGAACCGGGATCACAATCGAAACGCGCCTGTAAATTAATTCCTTGCGGACGGGGATGGGGAATAAGCGCGCGTAGATACTCAGCAGAACCGGATAGCCAATCACGGCGTAGAGGACAAACACTACGCTTGCCGCGAAGAGGATGACGGCGACGCTCATGCCGTCTGCGAGACCGATGCGTCAACGGCCCGGAGGCTCTGTTCGAACTGGCGTGTCACCTGTTCCCAGGAAAACTTGGAGTGAATCAGATCAAGACCGGCCGCCGACATTCTTCTGCGCTCTTCGGCGTCTTCGAGCAGCCGCAAGCACTCCTCCGCGAATCGGTCCGGCGCGTCCGCGATGCGGATCTCCTCGCCATGCCGGACAGGCAGACCTTCCGCTCCAATGGTTGTCGACACCACGGGAGTTCCCGCGGCCATGGCTTCGAAAATCTTGAGGCGCGTTCCGCCGCCCACCCGCAGCGGCACAATCGACACTGCCGATTCCCACAGAAAAGGCCTTACATCCGGGACCGTTCCGGTAATTGTGGTGAGCGGGTTTTTCGCTTCGGCGGCGATGTGAGCGGGAGGCCGGCGTCCGACGATGGCCACCCGGCATTCCGGCTTCCGGCGGCGTATGATCGGAAGAATTTCATCGAAGAACCAGCGGACGCCATCGATGTTCGGCATCCAGTCCATGGAACCCACAAACACCAGGTCGTGCGAGAGCGTTACGTTCGCGGGTCGCTCGAAGTATTCCACGTCGACACCGGTTGGCACCGAGGATGTGTTCTGCACTCCGAATCGCTCTCTGACTAACTGCTCGTCTATGGGTGATACCGTCAGGACCTGCGCGGCCTGGAGGCAGACTGTACGTTCCCATTCGCGCATGCGGCGCGCCTGAATGCCGAAGTAAGCGCGATGAAGCGGACTCCGTCCCGCGGAAGCGTGACGCTCCCAGATAATCGTCTCGACATTATGCTGGAACAAAATCCAACCCCTCATGTCGGGAATGTTGATGCTCGGAAAAAGAAAATCGCAAACCTTCGTGTCAAAACTTTGCTCGGAGAGCAGACGCGCGATGGTCTCGCGCATCGCCGCCGAGCGCCAGCGCATGCCCGCGACCGGAATTGGGGAAAACAGCCCGGCCACAAGCGTTCCGGCGAACCGCAACGACTGTTTGGGAACGATGCGTTGCTCAATCGGGTACGCGTGCGTGCAGTACTCGGAACTCCGGCGCAAGCCTTCAGGAAAGGCCGGGTCGTTGAAAGCGACGTAATGGATTTCGTGCCGCTTGTGCAACTGGCGAAGCATTTCGAGCGTGCGAATCTGCCCGCCACGCGTCGTGGGATGTAGAAAATCTGTCTTAACCCAAAGTATTTTCATACAGAGACCGGCGCGGGCTTGCGAAGCAGTCCTTCGGAGTGCTCCCGGGCTCGCCCGGTGAAAAACAGGTCTCCCCAAAGCTGCAGATTCAATAGACGCCAGATCCGGTCGGTTGCATCTTCGATTCCGCTACGCTGCCGCCCGATGAGGTCCGCGACAAATTCGAGGTCGATATATTCAGCGAGCAGGCGCTTCCGGTCGAGCAAGAGCGCAAACAACGGCTCAGCGCGGTCATCGAGCAACCACTGCCGCAGCGGGGTGGGAAAGCCCATTTTTTTTCGATAGATAATGTCGTGCGGCAGTACATCCTCGACTGCTCGTTTGACAATGTACTTACCTGCGCCATTTCGAATTTTCAGATGATCGGGCACGCGCGCGGCAAACTCGACAAAGGGATGATCGAGAAACGGCACGCGGCTCTCGATCGAACTGGCCATACTCATCTGATCCTGCTTCATCAGAAGCTCTACCAGATAGGTCTTCTGGTCGGCATAGAGCATCTGCGACAAGACAGATCCGTGGCGCGAGTTCCAGTACCTTACATAAGCGCTGTAGGCATCGCCTCTGGCGTGCATTGTCTGCAACTCGTCTCGCGAAAACGCCGCGTAGAAGTTGTCGAGTTGTAACGATTCGATAGTGCCTTCGCGGCCCAAGAAGGTGTGTTGCAGTTTGCGGCGCGAATCGGCCGACAACAGCCGTGAAGCGGCGAGAAACTTCCGCAGTCCAGTCCGCAGCGGGCCCGGAACAAACCGGTAAGCATCCGCCCAGCGGCGATTGAACAGGTAATGTTGATACCGGTGATAGCCGGCGAACAACTCGTCGCTTCCCTCTCCGGTCAGCACCACTTTCACATGTTCGGAGGCCAGCCGCGAGACGAAATACAGGGAAACGCTTGAAGGCCAGGAGATCGGCTCGTCTTCATGCCACACCAGGCGCGGCAACGCGTTGAAGAAATCTTCCATGCCGATCACCACTTCGTGATGATCGGTGCCAATCGCTTCCGAGACCGTCCTCGCGTAGGAAAGCTCGCTGTATACGCGCTCCTCGTACCCGACGGCAAAGGTTTTGACCGGCTCCGTGCGCAAACGCTTCATCAGCGCTGCGATTGCGCTGGAATCGACTCCGCCGCTCAAAAACATCCCGAGCGGCACATCGCTCATCAAGCGCGTTCGTACGGCTTCTTCCAGGCGCGTCCGGCATTCCCGTATCCACTCGTCGTCGCTCTTGTGTTCGAGTTCGCCGGCTTCGGGTACGTCCCAATAGCGCCGGATCTCGACGCTGCCGGTTTGTGCATCCACAACCAGGGTGTGGCCCGGCATCAATTTACGGATGCCGCGAAATAGCGTACGATCTCCGCTGGTGTATCCCAGCGCGAGATACTCGGCGAGCAACTGTTCTTCAAACTCGGCGCTAATTTCGGGATGTTGCAACAGCGCTTTGATTTCGGATGCAAAGGCGAACAGGCGCGAGTTCGAATAATAATAAAACGGCTTAACGCCCAAGCGGTCGCGCACGCAAAACAGCCGCTGGCGTTCGGCGTCCCAGATAGCAAACGCAAACATGCCGCGGAATTTGGTTGCGCAATCGACGCCGTATTCTTCATAGGCATGAACGATGGTCTCGGTGTCGCAGCGCGTCGTGTAGCGATGGCCCGCGCGCTCCAATTCGGGCCGCAGATCGGCATGATTGAAGATTTCGCCGTTGTAGGTAATCCAGACGGAGCCGGTTTCGTTGGACATCGGCTGATGTCCGCCGCCGAGATCGATAATGCTCAATCGCCGGTGACCCAGATGCGCGGTCTCATCTTCATACACGCCCTGGCCATCGGGACCGCGATGGGCGATAACATCCATCATGCGGCGCAGAGTCGCCGGGGATGTGCTCGATTGATGGATGTTAATGTAACCGGCGATTCCGCACATAGCTCTTCACTGCACCCCTAATCTAGCAACCGCGACGGCGAATTCTGGGCAGAGACTCTACGCCGTCCAAAGCGGAATGGCGAGCGTTTCGGCGCCCGCGCCGGAGCCGCAGCACGAGGCATTATAGGAGCCATTCCGGAGCGTGTCTGGGCTGGAACGGGAGACTCCAGCACGCCCTCCTCCTGGCGCGCTTCCGCGATGCGGTGCAAACCAGCCGCTAACGCGAACATGATGGCCAGCATATTCGAATACCCCTCGCTCAAGAAGAAGATCCCGACCGCCAGACTTGTGAGCGTCGTGAACAGGTAAAGATGTATCGTTGCTAACTCCGGCTTGGATTTAATGAGCCTCCGGTAATCGGCTAACGTGTAGCGGATACAGAGAAAAACCGTTCCGGCAAAAAATATCAACCCGGGAATGCCCGTCTCGCTAGACATCTGCAAGTACGTATTGTGGTTGACTTGCGCCCATCCGCCGACTCCGGTTTCCGCCTTGCGCTGATCCCAGGCGACATAAGCAAAGACACCGGGTCCCACTCCCAACAAGGGGTGCTGGAGCGAGATCCGGATGCCTTGTCTGAGAAGTTGTTCGCGCGCCGCGGTCGAGCTGAGGTCGGCTTCAATCTTGAACTGCGTTTTCGCGTCGAGACTCGAAATGTTGTCCGATTGAAAGAACGTAGTGAACCTCATTTTCAAGTAGCTCGGCAGGAACATTGCTCCGAGGACGACCATAGCCAGCGCAAAGACGCACATCAGCATGCGCTGCGTCATGCTCGCGAAAAAGAGGACCACTACAAAAATAGTTGCCAGGCAGAGCAATCCGGCTCGGGATCCAGTCCGGGCGAAGGCTATCAATATCGGTATCGTGCAAAGGAAAAAGAGCGCTTTGCGAAATCCCGTTGCGCGACTGGCTTTAAGCCACCAGAAGGGCAGCCCTACGGCAAGAATCAGAGCAAATTCATTGGGATCGGCGAAGCTCCCATTGTCCAGGGCCAACCGCCCGGCGACCGAGCGGGCGAGATAGAAGCTCAGGATGCTCGCCGTCAGGGTGGCGTAGGCATATGCTCCGGCCAATTTTTGCCATTCTTGCCGCGTTCTGGGGATCTGCAGAACAATCAGGAAGACGGCGAAGCCTTCCACCGAGGTTTGTACATAGTTGAGGCTGGCGCCCCGCCACATGCTGAATACAGAGGCCACTATCACCCAAACCGTACAAGCCGCAAACCACTTCACGATCTTGAGGGAAAACAGTTCCTGCACTCCGCCTCGGGCCAGCAGAATGATCGTGAGCACGATCAGCAGCAGGAGGGGGATGTGAAGGAACCAAATCGGCGAGACATCCAGTACCCGGCTGACGAGCAGATAGACGTAGATCGCCAGGATCGTAAGGGCAAACGTGCCGCGCGGCCCAGCCGTATCTCCGGCAGAAGGGTAGGTTACCGCGGTTCGGGACGTAGCGGCGCCGGTTTCCTGCTCGATTTCCGTCCTTAAACCGATTGCTTGCATTCTGTGCTCATTAAAGGATACTTATCGTCGAATTCCGGGCATCCGACAGATTCCTCTTTCAGTTTCCGCTATTTGGGGTCAATCTGACCAGTGTCAGATCCCCAACCCGGACCTCCGCCTGCTCTACTGCGGACGGCAAGGGCGGACAAGTCGGCCAAACCAGAAACCAATCGATCCTTTCTTCAGATAGTCGTTTGAGAACTTCTTTCTGCTCATAAATTTGCGGGGGCGGCGGCTGGTAATCGGGGTTTAATGCCCGTGCCGCCTCCATGGCTTCGGCATCGGGCGCGGGCACACCATAGTAGGGGAGGCCCAAGCGCAGCGCCAGGTAGGCGGAATCCTGCCAGTTCGCGCACGACGCGAGCCGGCCTTTGATTTCCCCGGACTGTTTGAGCCGAACGCTTTCGGCGTAGAGTTTCCCGTCCGCCAGAAAGTCGGCGTGCATTGTCAAAACCGGCTGCCGCAAGAACGAAAGCACCAGCACGAAAGCGGCTGCCACAATCGCCGCGCGGGGAATTCGAGAGCTTTGTGTCAGAAATTCCAGGCTTCGGAACGCCATCCATACGATCAGCAACTCGGCCGTCCATAAATAGCGGTTCACGATGATGAGCGGCAGATACCCGCCGCAAAGTAGTGCGATGGTGAGCAACAGATAAGTCCATTCCTTTGTGCGGCGCCTGATGCAGAGGGCGACGTACACCGGTACGATCACAACCAGAAGCGGCGCGGCGAAGACTGACAGTCTGGCGGCCATCTTCAGATTGCTGTAAATGAGCCTGCCTTCGTGAGCGACGTTGCTCCGGCTGGCAAAAACGCTCCAACGGGCGATCCAGGAGGGGGAAGGCTCCTGCCACGCGGTAATCGCATGCGCGCTCGTGGGCGCTATTAGATGAGCTAAATTTGGATATCCCGGGGATTGAGGTCCGGCCAGCCGGACGTTGAAATCTCCGGTAGTTCCCGTCATCCATACGCCATACTTGCCATGCAAGACCGCGATCCAGCAGAACGAGATAGCGCAAAAGACGACCAATCCCGCTGCATAATGCCGCACGATCACTGAACGCTTGGCTACGCTCTCGCGGCGAAGCAGATACAGCACGGTCATGAGCGTAAAATGGATCACGAAAAACACGAGCCCATAGCTTTTCGTGAGATAGGCCAATCCGCCTAATATTCCGCAGAAAGCCCCGCTATGCCCGCCGCCTGGATATGCAGGATCGAGTATCAGGCCGAAATACAGCAGAAGAATGGCTGTAAACAGCAGATCGGGCGTGGTGGAATCCATGGCGAATCCGAGCACGACGGCTGCGGACGTCCAGAGAACGCATCGCTTCATCCGCTCTTCCATGGCGAATACCGAAGCGAAGCGGCGCAAGGCGAACAGAACTGCCAGGCCGAGTACAAGGCCCAGTACCCTCACGCCGGCGAGGGCCGGTATCCGCAGCCATAGAAGCACCGCGAGACACCAACTATAGAGCGGACCCCAATACGAGTTAATCGCCTCTTTCCAATAACCCGCCGCATACTGCGAGGCAATGGAAACATACGAAATACCGTCCGGGGTTAGCTCATAGCGATAGAAGGGGAAAAACGCGCAGCCCGCGATAATGAACGTTCCAGCCAGCAGCGGCATGAATGCCCCATGCCGGCCGCGAGCCGGAAAGCTTGCGCCGGCACTCATCAATACCGATAATCCTGGTGGAAGTACGGGTATTCACGAGTACCGGCCATATTCGCAATTGTGGCAGAGTGGAGCGGTCGAAGTCACCCCCTTGCTTGCGCTCGGGGGCTCCGATAAAAACCGCTCCGTTGCGGTGGCAGCTCTGTCCTACTTCGTGACCCACTGAACGGTGCCGGAGACCGCCAGGCAGACTTGGTACGCCGTGTTCGTGGAAGACGTGGTGTTGATCCAGATCTTTCCGACATCCGAAGTCGACGCGCAGCCGGGATTCGTGGAGCTTCCGGCGATTTGCAGCGCCGAAAAACTGTTGAATCCGCTGAAAGTGTTGGCTGCCGCCAGCCGCGGGACGACGCTGGTAACGATGTCGAGCGCTCCATTATTGACCGCCAGCGCGCCGGAGCCGCCGAGCGACATGGACTGCGTCCAGGTGTTCGCGGAGGAACAGGTGTAAATCTGCTGCCCGGCTGGCTGGTCGGCTGCAAAATACAGGCTTCCCGCGCTGCACGTGCTTGGCAGGGAAGCAAGCGCGCCGCTGACCAGGGCCGAAGCCGCCGCAGGAATCGCGGAAATCTGCGTGATTCGTCCTTTGCCATCGACGGTCACCTGCACCGAGTGGCTGGAATCGCCAAAGGTGCCGGTATTTGCGTTGACCGTTGCGAGAGTGGTTGTGGTGCTACCGGCCACGGTCGTAACATCTCCCGAAAGCGCCGGCATTCTGGAAATGGAGAACGTGCCGGAGTTGATTTCGGAAGCATCGATGCTCTTGTTGGTTAAGGTTTGCGTGTCCGTGGTGCCCACCACTGCGCCCGCGGGAGCCGAGACTACGGTCGCGGTATTGGGTGCAGTCCGCACCAGCAGTCCATTCGTGCCTGGATCGTTGATGGCATTCGCCGAGCCCCCCTGGAGCGACCAGGTGTTGTTGGCCGAGCAGCCATAAAAGTTCTGGCCGGCGGGAGCGCTCGTATTGAAGAATAGCTGTCCCTGCGAGCAGGTGGCCGGCAGGGTCGATCCGGTTTGCACCGGCTTGGTTGCGTTCGCGCCGCTGAAATCTACATTGCGCCCCTGCGTACTGAGGTTGATCAGCGTTTGCCCGTTCAGGGTGCATAGCGCGGCTGCGGCGATCAATCCCCAGCGCAGTGCTGTTTTGACACTGGTTTGAGTTGTTCCGTTCATAATTTGTCCCGTAGCTGTAAGCTGCTACTCGGCCAAACGGTACCAGATGACACACTCGGCACGGCCCTCAGTTTTTGAGGTAAACTATTGAAAAAAAGCGAGAAAGAAAATTAAGCCGGAGTTGTGACCGGCGTCCCCGGTGTGCTGCCGACCAGATCCAAAACCGGCAGGCCAGAAGCGCGAATTTTCTCCATCACGGAGGCGATTTGCTTCTGCGCGAGCACCAGATAATCGGACCAACTCAAAAGCTGATCCAGGCTCGAATCCATCAATCGTCCGATATGCGGAATGATTTCGAGCAAAAAGTTGCGGTTGCTTCCGTAGATGGCGTCGAGTCGAATATGCGGATCGAAAACGCGTACCTCTCGCCCCTTGCCCAGCAACTGCTCTAAAAGCGAAACGACCGGGCTCTCGCGCAGGTCGTCTGTGTTCTCTTTAAAGGCGAGTCCCACCACGCCGATTCGCTTGGCCGGTAGATCCAGGACAGACGAAATGGCTCTGGCCAGATGCTGCTCATTGCTTGGCAGTACCGCTTCGAGCAATGGTAGATCGAGGTCCAGCCGGCCGGCTCGATAGACGAGGGCACGCAAATCCTTCGGAAGACAGGAGCCGCCAAACGCAAAGCCAGGCTTCAAGTAAGCAGCGGATGCGTTCAGTTTGACGTCTTCGCAAACGGTTTTCATCACTTCCTGGCCGTCTACGCCCAGGCTGGCGCTGAGCGTGCCGATCTCGTTTGCGAAGGCGATTTTCAAGGCGTGAAACGCATTGCAGGCGTACTTGATCATCTCCGCCGTGCGCAGCGAGACGAGCGAGGCCCGAACACCCAGCGGTTCATACAGTGCCGCGACCCGTTCAATTGCGGCGCGGTCGCTCCCGCCGACCACCACCAGCGACGGTTCGATGAAATCCTTCACCGCGATGCCTTCGCGGAGGAACTCGGGATTCGAAACAACTGACGCGCTCCGGCCGACAGCGGGAATGACAATCTCTTCGCAGGTGCCGGGAAAGACAGTGCTGCGAATCGCCACAATGAGTGGCTTCGCACGATGGGGCAGCGCTTCGGCGATTTCGGCGACCACGCGCCGTAGTTGTTCAAGGCCGAGATTTCCGTTCTTTTCTGAAGGGGTTCCCACGCAGACCAGCGCGATATCGGCGCTTGCAATGCCCTCCGCCAGCGAGGAAGTGGCGCGCAGCCGGCCGGCGGATGTCCCCTGCCGCACCAGATCTTCGAGACCGGGCTCATAGAACGGAGCCTGTCCGTTCAGAACGCTGCGGATCTTGTGTTCGTCGCGGTCTATACCGATAACTTCATGACCGAGACTGCTCAGGCAAGCGGCCGTGACACAGCCGACGTATCCAAGGCCAACCACGGCCACGTTGCTGGGGGTGAAAACGCTGTTCAAATACAGAAGTCCTTTGAAAGAGTAAGCCTCTCAATTTTAATCGGTCGGCGGAGATTTCCTGAAAAAGCCAACCCCTCGCTTACGCGCGGGGTCCCGTACGCGCGGGGTTCGGCCCTGGGCCAGCGGAATTTGTCCACGCGCTTCCCGTGATAGGTTGACAGCTATGCCAGATTACCTGCAGCAGGATTTTCTGAATGAGCGCGGCTACGTCGCGAGACCGGGCAGGCCCAAGGCGACCGAAGCCGCCGTAGCGCTCACTCCAGATGGCCGGGTGATTTTCGGAGACCCGAAAACGGGACGGTCGAGCTATGCGAAGGCTGGATCGAAGCTTATGTATTACGACGATGAGGTGGAGCGGCAGCGGCGTCTGGCTTGCGATACGGCGCTCGGGCAACTGATGCTGGACAACCCGAAATTCGCCCAACCCGCAGTGGATCAGGTCAGCAACGGTATTGAATCGTACTGGAAAACGCTCAGCTCGAGGCTGTCGGGCTCCGACGCATTTCAAAAGATCGCCGAGGTGGACGGAAAGTATGTATCGAATCCCACGAGCTTCGGACGCCTGCCGGTAGCCAAGCCCTCGCCTTCGGAAGTCAATCAGTTCAAGGCGAAGATCGAGATGTGGCTCAGCTCTCTGAGGAGCGGCGATCTCCCCAAAATCATGAACCTGCACGACACGTTTTTGAAGATTTATTGCAGCAACGAAAAGGGTGCCGGCAAGCCCATGGAAATAGCGACGAAGTTTGGGTTCCGGGAGGATTGGTACGAAGGGACTTCGCGCGGCCGTGAGAACCGGCCGAGCACGAGTTACACACAGTCTGCCATGCCCGGCCTGATCACAAGCGATTTCACAATACCGTATGTGCCGTCGCTCGAGCGCAGCGGAATCGACTTCAGCAATATGCGGCTGGAATCGCGCAATCGCGGCACTGACATGTTCATCATCGCAGCCCGGCAGATGCGTCCGGAATTCCGCCAGATTCTGGGCGAAAATAACCTTGTATTTGCCGCTTCAGCATCGGGTACAACGAGCACGCTGCTGACCAGCGCCAAAATCTTTCAGCCCACGCTTTTCAACAATCCCGAGTCCACGAAACAGTACTTAATGGGCTGCGTGGCGTACTTAATCGGCGGCGGAATGCATACCTGCCACGAAGTGTTCTACACGGGCGGGATTGCCGGGTTGCACTATACGACGGGCAAGTACATCGATATGTTGCCGCGGACATTTACGTCCTCGCGGTTATATGAGCATTGGGCCACGGAGTTTTGGGATATTGTCCGGCCCGATCGGCAATCGCCACGATGAAAGTGCACCGTCGGATGTGACATCATGGACACGAGAGTGGGTTTGCAATGAAGGCTGTCGAATTCGAAAGCACTGTTGTCCCGGGTGGCCAAATTGCACTTCCGCCCGAAATTGCGAGCGAAATTCCGGCAGGGGAGCCACTTCGCGTTGTGGTTATGTGGGAATCGTCGGATTTCGACTTGGCTTGGCGCGCCGCGGGCCGCCAGCAGTTTGAAGCAGCCTATTTGCCGGAAGATGCTGTTTACGAGCAATTGATGGATGATTCTGAAATTCGGTGAAGTTGTGCCGTTACGCCACTAAGCGAGAAACGTAAAAATCGACTTTTGGCCACTTGCTTGCGCGCGTGGTTCTGTAAGCTGCTGCAAACATTTGACCCACGGAACAGAGCCGCGACTGCCAGGGAGCGGTTTCCGATTTGCACCCGGCTCCGTTGAGCTTCAGAAAAACAGCTTCATGGAAAGCTGGATGATCCGCGGAAAGTTATACTGCAAATCGCTCACCGTTCCGAAGCCGTTCCACACGCCGCCCTGGTAGACTGCCGGGCCCTTCGTCGGGTCTGTTGTAACACCCTGCCGTAGCGCGGTGTTCGTAATATTAAATGCATCCGCGCGAAACTGCAATCGAACCGATTCCCAGATCGCAAAATTCTTCATCACTGAAACATCCAGGTTCGGGACAGAAGGCTGCCGTACCTGGCCGATGCGCTGCGGCAGATAGTTCAAAAAATACGGGGAAATCGTAGAATTCGTAATCCAACAACCCGTAGGAGAAGTCTTGCCGTTGTATCGGTAATCCCAGTTGTTGTATAGATAATTGCTATTCGTCGGACCGCCATCGGGACGATACGGATGGTTGCATTGATAATCGTTGCCCTGGCTGATGCCCAGCGGGAATCCCGTCTGCACCGAAGCGACCCAATTAATATTCCAATCGTTCACAATCTGGCCCAGTATGCCGTGCGCCATCCACTTCTTCCCATGGCCGACCGGTAGAGCATACTCGGTTGTCATCGTGAATACATGCGTACGATCGGTAGGAACAAGCTGATACAGGAGATGCGCATCCTGGTACGGCCAGCCGTTGATATAGCCGTTTTTCTGCATCGTCTTCGAATATGTGTATGATGCCTGGAAGCTGAGGCCGTTTGATGATTGCTTGTTGACCTTCAGCTCCAAGGCGTTATATCTCTCCTTACCGATCGGATCATCATACTGGCCGATCAAATTGAAATCCGAGTAAGGCGTCATCAAGGCTTCGGCGTTAATGGTCGGATGCTGGCCTCGGGTGGATGTGATCGGCTCAACGCCGTAATAAGGATTCGGCACCTGGCGGGCGAAGTAATTCGGATCGGCAAGCGCCAGCTTGTATTGGGAAAGAGGCATGGTCCCGTTCAGCCAAACGGTGCCGCCGCTGCTGCTGGCTGTACCGTTGCGCAGACGGTCCGTGTAATTGCCGACATAGCGCGCATCCAGGACAACGCGCCCGGGCAACTCGCGCTGGAAGCCGAAAGAGAAGATCTGCGATCGTGGAATTCTCCGCTCCGGAAAATCGACGGCGAGTTGATTCCCGATGTTTGTCAGCAAACCGAGTTTATTGCCGGTAGGAGTAAGAAAGCCGTTTGGATACGGATTTCCGCTGGCGAAGGAGTTGGTGGGCGTGACGCCATCCGACAGAGTAGTAACATATCCGGTATTCTGAGTGGCCCCATAATCATTGCCGCCCTCGAGTCCGACGGCAAATTGGACACCGTAGCCTCCGCGAATTACGGTCTTCGGATTCAGGCTCCAGGCAAATCCGAACCTAGGTTCGATGTTTGACCAATCGGTAGCATACGCGTTTCTAGGCTGACCATTTACGCCCGTGAACTCCAAGCCTCCAAAGGCCACCTTGAGGCTGTTGGGGTCGATCCCCGCGGCTTGCCAGGCGGCGATATTGGCCGGATTATTTACATTGGCCTGAAACTGGGGTGTGTACGTGATGGGATTCACACACGTCATGCAAATCCCGCGATTCAAGTAATTGTGGTGTTCGCGCGTGCCTACTTGCACGTCATACCGCACGCCGATGTTCAATGTTAGCCGGGGAGTGACTTTCCAATCGTCCTGAGCATAAACGGCCCAAGCTGGCGTGTAATCGAACAATGTGTAGTTATCGTCCACGGATCCGCTGTCCGGATACCCGAGCAACAAGTCGGCTACATCGAAGCCATCCTCCACCTTACTGGAGCAATTGGGGCACTTATTCGCCTGTTTTGGATTGTATTGCGTGTAGGACGACTTAAATGTAAATACTCCGCCGGGATGGCCGACAGAGTTCGGGTTGGCTTGTGTGTACTCGGCTATCTCGCCGCCGAAATGGACGGTGTGATTGCCTATGCTCTTTGTCCAGTCGTTATCGAAGTAGAAGTTGTTGTACACCCAACTGCTGATGCTGTTGCCGATGATACCGGTGAAACCGCCGTTGCCTTGCATGGTGATTTCCGGTAGCGACAGGATTGGCTGAGTCGGAATCTGCGGCATATTGAGGCCGATTTTGCTGGCCGGCACGGCAGCGTTCAAGTTGCCATTGGTGGAATACTCGACAAACCGGCTAAACGACAGTTTGAAATCCGCCAGCAGAGTCGGCGTAAAGATATGCGTCATGTCTTGTGTGGCCGTCAGATCCTGGCGCATATGGGCGCAATTGCACCGCTCCGCCACGCCGGAAAAGCCGTTCTCGTTGCGAGTCTCCGTGCCATGCTGGAAGGCGAACAAGCTATACCAGCGGGTCTTATCGCTTGTGTCGTAATCGACACGAACCATGGGCTGGTTGTAGTCGTAGACGTCAGGCGTATTGGTAACGAAATTGTTGTTCAGCGCGCTGCCGCCGCTATTAGGCGCGGGATACAGTTGCAATAAGGCTGCTCCCGCCGGACTGATGCGGCTAACCGGAATAGTGTTGTTGGGAAACATCGTCCGCGCGTAGTTATTGTTGGCGCAGTTGCCAAGCGTTCCTCCGGGAGCCAAACAAACCGTTGTCAACGGGTCATAGACCTGGTATGTGATGCCGCTTTGAGCGGTGTTGCTGAAGTTCACGCCATTGGCCGTGGGACGCAGATACGACGGAACGGTGTTCGAAACAGTGGTAAACGGGATCGTTTCCCGATACCCTTCAAAGCTTCCGAAGAAGAAAATCTTGTCCTTCTTGATGGGACCTCCGAAGGTGCCCCCGAATTGACTCTGGTGAATCATAGATCGCGGATTACCTGTGACGTTATTTTCGAAATTATTAGCGTTCAGGTGACCGTTCTCCAGATACTCGTAAGCATCGCCATGGAACTGGTTTGACCCGGATTTCACCACCATATTGACCGTGCCTCCCCCGGTACGTCCATAGCGCGCATCGTAGGTGGTGGTCATTACATTCACTTCCTGGAGCGCATCTTCGTTCGGCGCAATCTCCCAGGTTCCTTCGCCTTGAGATCCGCCACCTTCCTGGATAGTCACGTTTGTGCCGTTCAGAGTGAACTGCTGGTAATTGATGACCCCGCCGCCGATCGTATAGTTATTGGAAACATCCCACCCTCGCGTTCCCGAATAGCCGGATGCGCCGAATTGCGTTTGCGCGAACTGCGAACCGGGCGTCGTGCCAATAAGCGTATAGATCTGGCGGCCGTTCAGGGGCACGTTTTCCAACTCGCGCTCATTGAGAACAGTGCCACCGGAAGCATTCGCGGTTTCGAGTAACGGCGGTGCGGCGGTCACTTCCACGGTTTGCGTGGCAGCTCCGACCTTTAGCGTGACATTCAGCCCGAACGATTTCGCCGCGAGCAGATCCACGTTCGCCTGCACGAATTTTTGGAAACCCGGCGCGGTGACCGTCACTGTGTAGGCGCCCGGCAACATATAGGGAATGAAATAATCACCTTTGGCGGTTGTGGTGACGGTGTACTTCTGTTGCGTGCTGTTATTGACCGCCTGCACTGTGGCGTTCGGAATCACCGCGCCGCTGGGGTCGGTTACGGTCCCAGTCAAAGTCGAGCGAAATTCCTGCGAATTTGCAAGAATTGGCAGTAGAAAGAAACTGAACACGGCGAACGAACACACTCGTAGCCCAGGCGTCCAACGCAAACGTGGCATTTTTCTCCCCAAGAAGCGAATTTCCGAGTAGAGGGAATCGGATTGAGGAGAAAATGTTACACACGTAAAATTACGTAAAAGACCTGTCGATCCTGTGACAAATTCGGCTCGGGAATCCGCAGGAGGAACTGGGGAGTATGTGCCATGTTTGCAATCCGCCTTCGCGGTGTATGTGTGTTCGTTATGGGAAGTCTGTTAACGCAGCCTTTGGTGAGCGGACAATCTCTTCCCAATCTCTTTCCATTCCCGAATGCCAGCGGCTTCCTGGAAACCTATAACGCCGCGGGAGGCCCCATCAGCCTCTCCGGCCCATTTTTCCAACCGCTTGGAACCAACGGCCGAAGTTGTTCTACGTGCCATCGGCCAGCGGAGGGATGGAGCGTTTCGAGCGATGAAGTCAGGCTTCGATTCGAGCTTACTGGAGGCTTGGACCCTATCTTTCGGACTGTAGACGGTTCGAATTGCGGCGACACGGTCGATACGTCGACGATGGCGGGGCGCCGGAAGGCCTACAGTCTCCTGTTGGATCGGGGTCTCATCCGCGTGCAACTGGCGGTACCTGCCAACGCCGAATTCGATGTTGTGAGCGTGCAGAATCCGTACGGTTGCAACGACACTTCCAATCTCTCCGTGTACCGGCGGCCGCTTCCTGCGGCGAATCTGCGGTTTCTCAGCGCGGTTATGTGGGACGGCCGGGAATCGTCTCTCCAGACAGACACCCAAAAGATCGCCTACGATACGAATCCTGCGGACCTGCGGGCCGACCTGGCGCATCAAGCGCTCGATGCGACCAGCGGGCATGCCGAAGGAGCAGTTCCTCTGAGTGCCGATCAGCAAAACGCGATTGTCGATTTCGAAATGTCGTTGATCACCGCGCAGGCATTCGATTACCAGGCTGGTCCCCTGAATTGGCATGGCGCGACGGGTGGTCCGGTATTTCTTGCCCAGCAAGTCGTGCCGCGGTTTTTCGTCGGGATTAATGACCCGCTCGGCGGAAATCCGCGTGGGGATTCATTCACACCCGAGATCTTCACGTTGTTTCGCAAATGGGTGTCGAGCTGGTCGGCGCGGCGGGAAAGCATCGCCCGAGGCGAGCAGATCTTCAATTCCAAGCCGATTAATATTACCGGCGTCGGAGGACTCAACGACGAGCTGAATCTGGTCTCGATACCGGGCACGTGCGGAACGTGTCACGATTCGCCAAACGCCGGCAATCATTCCCTATCGGCGCCGTTGAATGTTGGGATGGGCGATGTAGACAGTTCGTTGGATCTGAGTTATCTACCCATCTTCACGCTTCAAAACAAGACCACCTTTGAGATCAAGCGAACCACCGATCCGGGGCGCGCCCTCATCACCGGCGCCTGGAACGACATCGGCAAGATGAAAGGGCCGGTTCTGCGCGGATTGCCGAGCCGCGCGCCATATTTTCACAATGGTTCGGCGCGGACGGTTGGGGACGTGGTGGATTTCTACAACAGCCGGTTCAATATGGGTTTGACCGCACAGGAGAGGCAGGATTTGATTGCCTTTCTGAGCTCGCTCTAGAATGAGGATTGCAATTTCAAGTCCGGCCGCTGCGATTTTGCTTCGTCGCGCGGGAATCTATTCACTTCCCGGAGGGTAAATCGGCCAATATTCTCAGGGGCGCGTTCGGTGCGATCTTTCGTCGTGTTGCCTGCGTGCCTGACTGCATTCGCGCGAGCGAATGCGAGTTGCGGTTCAGTTGCCCATATGCACGCATGTTCGAGCCTGCTGCTATAACCGGCGGACCCAGCGGGCTTGCGGACTGGCCGCGCCCGTTTGTGTTCCGGGCCAGGCACCTGGATGGCCTCACGCTGGCCCCAGGCGCGGAGTTTCATTTCGATGTAAATCTGTTCGACACCGGCGTTCAGGCTACTGCTTATTTGATCCGAGCGTTTGCTGAACTAGCGCGCGAAGGCCTGGGACCAGGTCGCCGAACGGTAGAGTTGGCGCGCGTTCTGCAACTGCCTTCTCCTTTGGAATTAAGCTTGGCGCGGGAGAAAGAGCCGCTTAGCCGGCTGTGCGTCCGATTCGTCACTCCGACGGAATTGAAGCGCGGACAGCAGGTCGCCACCGAACCGGTATTCGGCGTTCTGGCAGCCCGCATTCGAGATCGCATCAGCACACTCCGGCAACTCTATGGTCCTGGGCCGCTCGATATGGACTTTCGAGCATTTGGCGAGCGTGCGAGCCGCGTTCGAATGACGCATTGCGAGTTGCGGAGGTTCGATGTGAAGCGGCGGAGTAGCCGGACCGGACAAGTGCATCCGATTGGCGGGTTTGTGGGCGAGGCCGAATATGAAGGCGACCTCGCGGAATTCGTGCCGTATTTAAGGGCGGCGAAATGGACCGGAGTCGGACGGCAGACGGTTTGGGGCAAGGGAGAGATTGAAGTATTAAATCCAGCCTCGGGCGAAGTAATAGACAATCTTGCAGCTCTCTATCGTTAGATCCAGAAAAGCGGACCACCGCATCACCACGCCGGCCGCACGTTTGCCGGCATCCGGAATCGGAAGCGGCTCCACGGTTACTCCTGCTTTGCGGAATGTCCGGATGGCGCGGAACATATGAAAATCGCTGGTTAGAAGCACGTTGTGTCCGGGAATGTTTTTCAGGATCTTCGCGCACTCCAGCGCGTTCTCGCGCGTTGTCATCGAAGTGTCTTCCTGGATGATGTCTTCTCTGGGAACGCCGCCAGTAACCAGGAAATTGTCCATCGGACCCGCGACGCCGTGTCCGCTTGCTATCACGTGCTGCCAGTGCCCGGATTTCCAGGCCGCCACCGCGTAGGCCGCGCGCCAGTACGAGGAGAAGCCGAGCACGCCGCCCATCCCCTTGTTCGCGCCGAGCACAATCAGCGTATCGCCTTTCGCGTCGGGCCACGGCCCGGCGAGCGCTTGCGTCCACCATCCAACAACCGGTGTGAACGTGACGACCAACATCAGGAGTCCTACGGCCGTGCAGAAGTGCCAGAGGACTCGCGCTAAACGGCGAATGATTCTTGCTCCAGAAGTTCGCAGGCTCGCTCTATGGTCGTGGAGCCGTTCAGGTTCGTATCGAGCAGCATCGCGATTTTGACGGGTAGTTTGCCGCTAAGTCTGGCGACGAGCGACTGCGCGGGTTCGCACGCTCCGTACGCCGGCGAAGATTTCGAAGGCACCTCGATGGCGGGAGCCGAAAACAGCACGCGAACGCGGGGAGCCGCCGGGCCGAGCTGCCAGATCTGCTCGCATGTGTGTTCGCCTGCGGGGCCCTCAATCTCATCGAGTACCAAAAGCAGACCTGAATTGAGCAGAACCTGGCGTCTGTGCGTAAATCCGCGATAACGGCACGCAGCATCTACATATCCGCCGTTTGCATGGGGACGCCAGGTCTTTAGCACCACGTCCGGCTTTGATGCCCAGCGGAATGGCCCTGCCGGATCGGCTTGATCGAGTCCATCAATCCGAACCGTATTGTGCGCGCCCGAGCCACGAAACCAGTTCCGCTCTTCCGGATTGCTGATGTATGTGTATGTCCCCGGGTCTCTCAGCACGCGCTCGCCTGCAAGAGTTACTACCAGACTGAGCGTGTCGGAGTGACTGTGGCCCGCGCCGCCATATCCGAACGGACCGCAATCCATCTGCACTTCCAGACCGCTGGATTGCAGAAACGCCATGCCTGAATCGGAGAATAACCGCGGGCCTGCGGGAGCCGAGCGCTCCGAGCGTGCTCGTTCGAGAGTCTTGGGTCCGAGCCACCAGGCGGCTTGCTCGGCAATGTCGTCTTCAGTGCCGATCCATTCTTCGCGATCGAACAAGAGACCGCAGGTCGCGAGCGTCGCCCGGCCGAACTGGCTGCGATCTCCGTACGGATGAAACAGCCGGCCTCCGTCATCATCCCCGAAGAAAGTGATTCGACGCGATTTTCCGAGAAGCCAGTGCAGATACTCGGCCATGCGCTCCAGGGTCGGGCGGAACGCGGCCGGCTTTCCGTTAAGGATGTAGTGAAACAGGAAGAAATCGAGCGCGTACACGTGATAATACGTCGATTGCTCGAAGTGAGAACCGTCCGGTTTCACTTGGAAAGTGAGTTGGGATTCCACAATGTTCGCTGCGCGTTGTCCACCAAGCGCATGGAGCGCAACGGCTTCCCCGAGCAGATGCGTGTTGGGCGAAAAGTAGATGGACAGGTTCTCTTCCAGATGCCGGCGGTGGCGATACAGTTCCGTCAGGAAGCGCCGGCGGAAGCTGTCCGGCATCTCCGAGCCGACCAAGCGATGCACCCAGATCCAGGAAATCGCGCGAAAGGCCACTTCCAACGCGCTGGCCCAGTTGATCCCGCGCTGAAAGGGATTCTGCTCGAACCAGCATTCGAGCTGCCGGACGATTTCGGCCACGAACTCCCGGTTCCCCGTAAAGCGGAAGGCTTGGGCTAGTACCACCAGATGCTGATGACGATTTAGCTCCCAGATGAACTTGTGATCGCCCACCGCGCCGACGTTGAGATAGGGGATGCGCCGGAAATAGCGCAAGTCGGATTCAACGCCGTGGGCGTAATCGCGCCGCCAGCGAATCTCAGGACCCGTTTCAATCGTGACGCCGAGCAGCGGGAATTTGTGCTCCAGGACCTGACGCGCAATCTGCTCCACGCCGGCCGCGTAGGCAGAGCCGCGGAGAGCCTCCGTTGGATCGGGTAACGGCAACGAAGGGAGTTGGCCTGAGAATTTCGGCGGCGCAGCGAGCAGCCATAGATTAGCGGCCTCCTGCCGGGCACGAAAGGCCAGTTCGGCAAAGCTTCGCATTAACGAACGATGTGCTTCTCCACGATCTTTGCGCTCAATTCCTCCGCATTTACCGTGTAAGTTCCTGCGCGGTACTGCCGCCGGAGTTCCGCAATCCGGGCTTCGCGTTTCGAATCGCGCGGCGGCTGAGCTTGTTTTGAGGGTTTCGAAGCCACAGGTACTGACCTCATTATGCCTTAGCATGTTATTGTTCAATTGCTAGTACCTGTCGCTGCTCGCGCGACCATGCCGACTTCTGCCGAAACTGAATTCATTGTCGAAACCCAAGTTGTCACGTTCCCTGCGTTGACACTCGACTGCGGTGTGACACTGCTCAACGTCGACGTTGCGTACGAGACGTATGGAACGTTGAACGCGACCCGCAGCAACGCCATTCTCGTGCTGCATGCTTTTTCGGGTGACGCGCACGCCGCGGGTATCAGCAAAGAGACCGGACAGCCGGGCTGGTGGTCCGCCATGATCGGGCCCGGGCTGGCATTCGATACGGACCGGTACTTTGTTATTTCGTCGAACGTGTTGGGGGGCTGCCGCGGTACGACTGGCCCCAGTTCCATCGACCCGAGCAGCGGACAGCCGTATGCCATGCGGTTTCCTGTGATCACGATTGGCGATATGGTCCGGCTCCAGCGCATGTTGATCGATCATCTCGGCATTCCCCGGCTTCTCGCAGTTGCGGGTGGCTCGATGGGCGGCATGCAGGCGCTGGAATGGACCGTCTCCTATCCGGAATCGGTGGCGGCCGCAATTCCGATTGCGGCGACCTCGCGGCATAGCGCTCAGCAGATTGCGTTCAATGAAGTCGGGCGGCAGGCCATCATGGCCGATCCCGACTGGAACGAGGGCAACTACTACGATGCGAAGCCGCCCGCGCGCGGGCTGGCCGTGGCGCGCATGGTCGGTCACATCACGTATATGAGCGATGGCTCGATGCGCCAGAAGTTTGGGCGCCGGCTTCGCGACAAAGACGCGTTTGGGTTCGATTTTTCGGTCGATTTCGAAGTGGAGAGCTACCTCCGGTATCGCGGCAGCCAGTTCGTAAACCGGTTCGATGCCAACTCGTATCTGTACATCACGAAGGCGATGGATTACTTCGACCTTTCGGCCGGACACCAATCGCTCGCTGCTGCTTTCGATCGAACCCAATGCCGCTTTCTGGTGTTGAGCTTTACGTCCGACTGGCTCTATCCCACATATCAGTCGCTTGAAACCGTAAGCGCGCTTCGTACACGCAACATCGATGTTGCATTCTGCGAACTGCGGTCCACTTATGGCCACGATGCCTTCCTGCTCGAAACCAAAGAGCAGAGCGAGATGATCGCGGGATTTCTGGAGAGCGTCTATCAGAGTTCTTCGTTGAAGAGTGTTGCGCCCGCCTCGCCGGAAGTTCTCAATCGTCTCGATTACGCCATGATTGCGGAGATCGTTGAACCCGGCTCGCGAGTTCTCGATCTGGGCTGCGGAGAAGGCGAGTTGCTTGCGTGGCTGCGCAATCACAAACACGTCGATGCCTCGGGGGTCGAGATCGATCCGAACAAGGTCCGCCACGCGATTGCGCGCGGCGTGTCCGTGTATCAGAGCGATATCGATAAGGGCTTGGCCGATTATCCGGACGGCACGTTCGATTTCGTCATTCTGAGCCAGACGCTGCAGGAGATGCTGTACCCATTGCGGGTCCTGCGCGAGATCTTGCGGGTCGGACGGCACGCGATCATTACGTTCCCGAACTTCGGCCACTGGACCACGCGGCTGGCTCATCTTTTGAGCGGCCGGTCGCCTCGTACTGAGCTGTTTCCCTATGACTGGTACGAATCGCCGAACCTGCATTTCCTCACGATTGACGATTTCATCGTGCTCTGCCGCGAGCAGAACTGGATCATTGAACGGCAGATCTTCGTGCGCAAGAACCGCAAGGTCCGCTGGTTTCCTAATCTGTTTGCCGAAGTAGCGGTTTTCTCCATCCGGCCATCCAACTGAAGAAACGTTATGCCATCCAGCATCGACGAATATGTGCGTCAAAACGAGTCTCGTTTTTTGAACGAGCTTTTGGGTCTGCTGCGCATTCCGAGCATCAGCACGCTTCCGGAGCACAAAGAGGACGTCGCGCGCGCGGCGCGTTTCGTGGCCGACAGCCTCTCTCGCGCGGGACTCGAACACGTTGAAGTGATCCCGACCGCGAAGCATCCGCTGGTCTACGCGGACTGGCTGCATGCGCCGGGCAAGCGCACCGTGCTCTGCTACGGCCACTACGATGTACAACCGCCCGATCCGCTGGAACTGTGGAAATCGCCGCCGTTCGAGCCGGCTATTCGCGACGGCAACATTTACGCGCGGGGCGCGTGCGACGACAAGGGGCAGATGTATATGCACGTGAAGGCTATTGAAGCGCTTCGAGCCGTACATGACAGCAAGCTGCCGGTCAACGTGAAATTCCTGATCGAAGGCGAAGAAGAAGTCGGCGGCGAATCGATCTCGGCGTATGTACCGCAGCACGCGGATAAGTTGAAGGCCGATGTTGCGCTGGTGTCCGATACCGAACTCTTCGCCGATGGCATTCCGACGCTTTGCATCGGGCTGCGCGGCTTGATCTATCTGGAAATTGAGGCGACCGGTCCGGCGCGCGATCTGCACTCGGGTATGTACGGCGGGGCAGCGCCCAATGCAGTTTACGGCTTGATCGAATTGCTGGCGAAGGCCAAAGACGCCGACGGCCATATCCAAATCCCCGGTATTTACGACGATGTTGTTCCGCCCGATTTGGCAGAGGTCGAGAGCTGGGTCCGGCTTCCGTTCTCCGAAGAGGAGTTCCTGACGAACGAGGTCGGTTCGACGGAACTGACCGGGGAACCGGAGCAATCTGTTTTGGCGCGAGTCTGGGCGCGGCCGACGTTTGAAGTACACGGCATCGCGGGCGGGTTTACCGGAACCGGTGCGAAGACCGTGATTCCGGCAAAAGCAACCGCAAAAGTCAGCTTGCGGCTGGTTCCAAAACAGGACCCGCAGCAAGTGCTGGCGTCCGTGCGGCAGTGGGTTCAGGCAAACGCGCCGGGCGGGATTCAAACCCAAGTCCGCGTGCTGAGCGCCGGGCCTGCTATTTCGGTCAATCCACGCCATCCCGCGATTCAAATTGCGGCCAAAGTGCTCAGCGAAAGCCTCGGAAAACCGACGGTATTCATTCGCAGCGGCGGATCGATTCCCATTGTCGGAGAATTCGCCAAATATCTGGGAATTCCGACGATTTTGATGGGATTCGGCTTGCCTGATGACGGACTCCATTCGCCGAATGAGAAGTACCGGATCAGCAATTATTATTTGGGAATTACGACCATCGCGCGATTTCTCGAAGAGTACGGAACCCGCGCGGTACAGTAGAGTTAAATGCTGCAGGACCTGGCTCTTGCGCTGCGCCTTCAGGCGCTCGACCGCACGCTCGCGCATCTCGCGAACGAGATCGCGACGCTCCCGAAACACATCGCCGAGATTGAGAAAAAGCTGGACACGCATACGCGCCGGCTCGAGGCTGACCGTGCCGCGCTTTCCGCCAACCAGCGCGACCGGAAAAAGCTGGAGGGCGACATTCAGATTCAGGAACAGAAAATCTCGAAGTTGAGAGATCAGATGTTGGGAGCGAAAACCAACGAACAATATCGCGCCTTTCAGAACGAAATTTCGTATGCGGAAAACGAGATCCGCAAAGCCGAAGATAAGATTCTCGATTTGATGGAGCAATCCGAGCCGCTCGAAAAGAATGTAAAAGCTGCCGAAGTGGAGTTGAAGAACCAGCAGCAACACGTCGAAGCGGAAAAGAAACGGGCTCAGGAACGGACCGCACTCGATCAGAAGCAGCTCGCCGAAAAACAGGCTGAGCGCCAATCGGTTGCGGCCCAGATGGACCAGAAATTTTATGCGGAATACGAGCGCATCCGCAAGAAGACCAAGAACACGCCCATCGCCGACGCCACCGAAGGCCGGTGCGATGCGTGCCAGATCACGCTGCGGCCGCAATTCTTTCAGGATTTGCGGCGCGGGGATAAGATCATGTTTTGTGAAAGCTGCGGGCGCATCCTGACCTACAATCCGGTCGTCGATGTCGCAAGCGATGTGGCGGCTTCGCAACAAACAGCTTGATCTTCGAATAGCGCGCTCAAAAACGAGTTTGCTATCCTCACGAATTCGACCAGCCCGGTAGCTGGTTGGGAGGTGTTTAGTGAAAGTCTTCGATAGTTCCGATATCCGGAACGTGGCTTTGATTGGGCACGGGCATTGCGGGAAAACCTCGCTCAGCGCGGCGCTGCTATACACGGCAGGAGCTACCGACCGGCATCTGAAGGTGGACGAAGGGAACACCATCACGGATTTCGACGAAGAGGAGGTTGCGCGAAAGCTAAGCATCACTTCCACCGTCGCTGCCTTCTCGTGGCAGAAGACCAAGCTCAATCTGATCGATACGCCCGGATACAACATTTTTCTGAACGACACGCGTTCTGCGCTTGTTGCCGCGGATTCGGCCCTGGTTCTGCTCGATGGGGTCGCCGGCATCGAAGTGTCGACCGAAAAAGTTTGGAAATTCGCAGAAGATTTTAAGCTGCCCGCGGCTATTTTCGTGAATAAGCTCGACCGCGAACGGTCTTCGTTCGAGCGCGTGGTAGAAGGCGTTCACGAGACGTTCGGCCGGGCGGCTGTGCCTGTCGCCTTGCCGCTGGGTTCGGAGAAGAACTTCACCGGCGTCATCGATCTGATCCGGATGCGTTGCTACAGCTACGAGGCCGGCGGCAATGGAAAAGCGAGAGAGGGCGATATTCCGGAATCGGCGCAGGAGGCCGCGACGGCAGGACATGAGGCGCTCGTCGAAATGGTCGCCGAGGGCAACGACGAACTGATGGAAGAGTTCTTTGAAACCGGGACGCTTCCTATCGAGCATATCGTTAGCGGACTGCAGCAGGCAGTGCGTGAGCGGCGCATTTTCCCGATTCTGTGCGGAGCCGCATCGTTGAATATCGGGTCGGATCTGCTGATGAACTTCATCGCGGAGATTCTGCCCGCTCCGATTCCAAAACAGAACGAAGGCGTTTCGATCTTTGTCTTCAAAACTGCGGCCGATCCATTCGCGGGCCGTGTCACTTACTTCAAAGTGATGTCTGGCACAGTGAAAGACGATGCGCACTTGAACAACATGCGCTCGAACGTGAACGAGCGCCTGGCGCATATCGCCACTCCATTTGGTAAAACGATGCAACCCGTTACCGAGCTGCGGGCCGGGGATATCGGGATGGTCGCGAAGCTGAAGGAGACGTTGACCGGCGACACGCTGTGCGAGAAGACGAATTGCACGGTGTACCAGGGCGTCGAATTTCCTGAGCCGTCGATTGCATATGCGATTTCTGCGAAGACGCGCAATGACGAAGATCGCCTGAGCACGGCGCTGACAAAGATCCTGGAAGAGGATCGGTCGCTGCGCTTCTATCGCGATCCCCAAACCAAGGAGTTTCTGCTGGCGGGCAACGGGCAGCAGCATCTGGAAGTAGTCGTCAGCCGTCTCAAGCGACGCTACAACGTTGAAGTCGAGCTGAAAGCTCCCAAGATTCCGTATCGCGAGACGGTGCGCGGCAGCGCGAGCGTACAAGGCCGCCACAAGAAGCAGACCGGCGGACACGGTCAATTCGGCGATTGCTGGATCAAGCTGGAGCCGCTCGCGCGCGGCGAGAAGTTCCAGTTCGTGAACGATATCTTCGGCGGCGCGATTCCAAAGCAGTATATTCCCGCGGTGGAGAAGGGCATTCTCGAAGCCGCTGAACAGGGCTTCATCGCCGGGTATCCGGTCACGGATTTTAAAGTCACGCTGTACGACGGCTCGTATCACGACGTCGATTCCTCCGAAATGGCATTCAAATTAGCGGGCCGGAAGGCGTTCCGCGCCGCCATGCAGCAGGCCAAACCCGCGCTGCTCGAACCGATCATGTCGGTCGAGGTGGAGACGCCCACCGAATTCGCGGGCGATTTAATGAGCGATTTCAACGGCCGCCGTGGCCGCATCTCCGGCATGGAGATCAAGGGCAATATGCAGACGATCCGGGCACAGGTTCCGATGTCGGAAATGCTCAATTACCAAAACGATCTGATCTCGAAGACGCAGGGCCGCGCTTCATTCCACATGGAATTCGATCACTACGACTACGTGCCCGCGCCGCAGGCTGAGAAGATCATCTCAGCCGCCAAGGCCCACATGCACGTGGAAGAAGAAGAATAGTTTTACTTCTGGGCGAAGATCGATTCGAACAAGCGGCGTGTCTTGGCTTGCACCGCAACCAGTTCCTCATCGAGAGCTTGAGGATTCGGGCGGCGTCCGGTCCAGCGGTGCATCAGCTCGGCGATCATCTCTTGCTGTTCGCGTGAGTCCGGAACCTTTTCTTCCGCGCGTCCGGTGACGGTTCGAAGGGCATGGTCAAGGGCGCGGAAGAAGGATGCAGCTTGCAGCAGAAACTCGGCATCGGGACGTTCGAGATGTCCCATCTTTTCTAAAATGTCGATGCGCTCGGGTGTGTTCAGGCTCTTGAAGAACATGCCGGCGCCCTTTAGACGCAGATACATCAGGATGAAATCGGCGTCGTACCAACCGCCTTCGCCCGCCTTCAGCGGAGTCTGCTTGCCTTGCTCTTTCTGGAGGCGCATACGCATCTGGCGCAGGTCCTGCTTTGAACGGCCGCTCTGCCCGTAACGACGCCAATCCACCTGCTGCAAATTTGTGAGAAAGTTGGTGGCGCGATCGGTATCGCCCGCAACGGCCCTGGCTTTCATATAGGCGATGCCTTCCCAGGCTTCCGCTTTACCTGAGAAGTATTCTACGTATGCGGACTCCGTCTGGACCAGCATACCTTCGCGGCCATTGGGACGAAGGCGCGTGTCGAGAGATAAGATGGGGCCGGTGCCGGTGTAGGCCGTAAGGGTTTCGATGAGATGCTCGACGACACGCGTCCAGAAGCGGTGGCGCTCGGCTTCAGTATCGGGAATGATGAAGAGCAGGTCGGCGTCCGAGCCGAGGTCGAATTCACGCATGCCGAGGCGCCCGAGCGCAACGACCATCATTTCGCTTTGCGGCTCCACGAAAGGTTTGGACGGTTTAGCGTGGGAGCGCGCATGGGCGAGAGCCTGTTCCAAGGCGATGCGGTAGGCGCGGGCAATGACGAATTCGGCTAGCGCGGACGTGCGATCGAGCGTTTGAAAGACGGGTTCCGGCATGCAGATGCTGCCGGCCTGGATGCGGAACATTTCACGGCGGAAGAAGCGCCGGAGGCCGTCCACGTCGTTGAGCGGCGCTGCCATACCCTCGAAGGCCCAGCGCTTGTCCGGGTGATCGACGGCGCGGCGCAGTTCCGCAACTAGCCCGGGTTGCTGTATCAATTGTTCGGAAAGGAACGGGCTCAGCTCGAAAATCTGAAGCACCGCGTCACAGAGCGCGGGATGTCCGTCGAGGAGCTGGAGAGAGTCGCGGTCGGCGAGTAAGCGTTCGAAAAAGGACGAGAAGGCCGCCGCTCCGCGCTGCAATCCGCGTGTGCGCAGAAGTTCGGCAAAGTTCGGAGCGGCGGGTTGAAGCATTTGGACGATCTCCGGGGAGAGTCCCGGTTGGGCAGGCGGCTGGACGGGTTCCGGGGCGGCGACATCCGGTATGGAAGCGGGGGCAGCGGGAGCGTAATAGAGCGGCCGCTGTGCATGCACGATGCGCTCGTAAATGGTCTGGACATTTTCGAGGTGATGGTTCAACTGGTGAAGCAGTTGCGTAGCGGCGCTGATGCCAGGCCCTTGGGGGTGGCCGTTCAGGAACATTCGCTGCGCGACGCGCTCGAGATCTACAGGATTTCCAGGCAGGGCATGAGTCTGGCGGTCATCTTCGAATTGAAGCCGGTGTTCCAAGTGGCGCAAGAACTGATAGGCGTCCTGGAGGCGCGAATACTCGGTACTCGAAAGAAGATCTTTATCGTGCAGGCGAGCCAGGGCAAGCAGCGTTCCACCGTGGCGGACCCAGGTTTCCCGCCCGCCGTGGAGCCGCTGTAAACACTGGACCAGAAACTCGATATCGCGAATGCCGCCGCGCGCGAGTTTCACATCGAGATCGGATTGCCGGAGCCGCTTGCGCGCAACCTTTTCGGAAATGCGCTCGCGCGTGGCGGACATGGTTTCGATCGTGGAAAAATCCGTGCTCGTCGAATAGATGAGGGGTTCGACGAAATCGAGCAAATCCTGCCCAGTGGCTTCGTCTCCAGCGGCGATGCGGGCTTTGATAAGCATCTGCAGCTCCCAATCGCGCGCGCGCTTAGCGTAGTAATCTTTGGCCGCAGCGAGCGAGAGACAAACTTCGCCCAGGGCGCCTTCCGGCCGGAGCCGCAGGTCCACGCGATAGCAGAGGCCGGACTCCGTATAGGTGCAGAGCAGATTCGTGAAGTGGTTCGCGACCTTCTTGAAGAACTCGCGGTTGGTGATCTTCTGCGGCCCGGTGGTTTCTCCGTTTTCGCTATAGAGAAACAGCAGATCTATGTCGGAGCTGTAATTGAGCTCGCGGCCGCCGAGTTTGCCCAGGGCGATTACGGAGAAGACCGCGCGTTTGTTGGGTAAGCCTTCGGCCAGCGGGACGCCATAACGCGCTTCGAGTTCTTTGCTGACCGCAGCCAGAGCGCAGGTCAGGATCGCATCGGCAAGGTTCGAAAGCTCTTCCGTGAGCGCGGCCAGATTGTCCGCGCTCAAGCTGTCGCGAAGAACGAGCCGGACAAGCTCGCGACGCCGGAACAGCGCGAGATCCAAGGCCGAAGGCATTGCCACCCCGCGATGCGCGAGAAAGGCTTCCAGGCGGGCTTTGTAATCGGCAGTGGAGAGCGGAGTTCCGATATCGGGAATGTCCCAGAGCCACTCCGGATGGCGCAAAAGCTCTTCGGAGAGGAAGTGGCTTTGAGTGGCGATGCGGGCGAGCCAGTCGGCGCGCTCGGGGTCTTTCTGAAGCTTTGAATAGAGAGCTGGATGGCGTGATTGGAACTCGGAGAGATACTGTGTGACACGTTCCGTCTGGACGCGGGGGGATTCTTTCACGGAGCCGGGCATAGTCCGCGGAGAGCGGCCTGAATAAAGCCGCTTAGACAACTGGGTCTACCGCCATGATTATAGCCCTGAGGACCTGTGGGCTGAAGTCCGCGGCAGAGTGAACCGTTCGCCACCGGTGCGGCAAGATTGATAGACGCCGAGAACGACTTCGAGGGCGCGATAACCTTCTTCGCCATTCACGGCCGGTTCGCGGCCAGTGCGGATGGCGTCGGCGAAATCGAGGAACTGACGTTCGAACGAAGTCAGCGCGATGGCCATGGGATCGGACGATCCGGAGGCGACGTTGTGTTCCACGGGCGCGGGATCTGCGGCGTTGGCGGCCTCGTCATCGAGCACGTCCCAAGAGGTGAGGCGGTCGCCCGAGATGATGGCGGTCCCTTTCGTACCATGAATTTCAATCCGTTCGGTATAGCCGGGCCAGAAGGCGGTTGCGGCCTGAATCACTCCCGTCGCGCCGGACTGATACGCGAGCAGCGCATTGACCACATCTTCCGACTCGATCTTGTGTCGCGCGCCGAGCTGCCACATGCCGCTGATGGCTGTCACCGGACCCATGAGGTGCAGCAGAATATCGACCTGATGGATCGCCTGATTGATCAGAGCGCCGCCGCCTTCCGTGTGCCAGCTTCCTTTGATGGGTCGCGAATAATATTCGTCGCTCCGGTACCACTTGACGTAGGCGTCGGCCTGGAGCAGTTTGCCGAGACGGCCGGCGGGCAGGGCCCGTTTGAGGAACAGCGTGGCGTCGTCGAAGCGATGCTGGCTCATGACGCCGAGCGGGATGCCGGCGCGGCGAGCAAGATCGATCATCTGGCGGGCATCGTCCAGATTGGTCGCGATGGGTTTCTGAACCTGGATGGGGCGCTTGATTTCCGCGCAGGCGCGAACCGGTTCCAGATGGAAATCGGGGAAGGCGCAAACGTCGATGAAATCAAGACCGGGATAGCGGCAGAGCTCGCGGGAGTCGGGTATGAATTCAGCGCCCCAGCGCTCGGCGAATTCGCGGCCGCGCGATTCGGTTTTGTTCGAGCAGGCGACCAGTTGGAAGCCGATGTTCTTGTAGGCTTGGGCGTGCTTGTTGGCGATAGCGCCGGTTCCAAGGAGTCCTAGTTTCATTGGGCAGCGAGTTCAGGCTTCAGAGTTCGAAAGTAGTCTATGGTGGCAGCCAGGCCCTCGCTCAGCGGTACTTTGGGTTCCCAGCCGAGAATCTGCCTGGCTTTCGTAATGTCAGGGCGGCGGAGTTTCGGATCATCCGAAGGCAGCGGCTTGTACTCGATGCCGACGGAATTCTCAAAGCGGGCGCGAATTTCACGCGCAAAATCCAGAATGGACATTTCGACCGGGTTGCCGAGATTCACGGGATAACGCTCGTCGGATTCGCTCAAGAGCAGTAAGCCCTGGACCAGATCGGAGACGTAGCAGAAGCTACGGGTTTGCGAGCCATCGCCGAAGACGGTGAGGTTTGCGCCTTTCAGGGCTTGATCGATGAAGGCGGGAACAACGCGCCCATCGTTCAAGGCCATCCGCGGGCCGTATGTATTAAAGATCCGGGCGATGTTGGTGGCGAGCCCGTGGACGCGGTGATACGCCATGGTCAGCGCTTCGGCATACCGTTTGCTCTCGTCGTAACAAGAGCGCATTCCGACCGGATTGACATTGCCCCAGTAGGTTTCGCGCTGGGGATGTTCGAGCGGATCGCCGTAGCACTCCGAGGTGGACGTAAGCAGAAACCGGGCTTTATGCTCGCGCGCAAGCTCCAGCATGTTGCGGGTTCCGGTGGAGCCGGATTCCAAGGTCTCGATGGGGTGTTTCAGGTACTCGACAGGACTTGCGAGCGAGGCGAGGTGAAAAACGCGATCCACGCGCCCAGCGATGCGCAACGGCGAACAGACGTCCTGCCGAATGAACTGAAATCCCGCGCGGCCCTGGAAATGGGCGATATTTTCCGCGCGCCCGGTGATGAGGTTATCGAGGGCGACCACCTGATGACCTTCCTGCATCAAGCGATCGCAGAGGTGTGATCCAATGAAGCCAGCGGCTCCTGAAATGACGTATCTCACGTGTTTTTATCGTACAAGTTTAAGTGGGAATGCAAAGTAATTGGTATACCAAGATCGTCCTGCTGGCGTTGATCGTGCTTTCCGTCTGGCTGTTCTGGCGGCGCTTCGGCAGAGTGGTGGAGCGGATCCGGCGGGCCCCTCCGGACGCCGATTTCCGACTGAGTTCCATTGGAAAACGCGTTTGGCGCTTCTTTTGGGAAGTGATGTGCCAGGCGAAAGTGATTCGGGAACGGCCGCTGCCCGGAATCGCGCATGCTTTCGTGTTCTGGGCTTTTTGCGCGTTCGCGCTGGTCACGATCAATCATTTTGCGGCGGGATTCGGAGCTGCTTTTTTCCACTGGGACCGCGGCTTCGGCGCGTTTTATTACTGGTTCGCCTTTGCGTTCGCTGCGTGCTGCGCGGTATCGATTGCGGCGCTCGCTTTTCGCAGGTTCGTGATCCGGCCCATGTGGCTCGCGCCGCTTTCTTATGAATCGGGTGTAATCGCGCTGCTGATTTTCGTCCTGATGGCGACCTACATGGCCGAATGGTGGGTGCCCGAGGCGAGCACGGGAGGCCAAGCGCTGTGGTGGATTCACACACTCACGATTCTGGCCTTCCTCCCACTCATTCCACACACGAAACATTTGCATTTGGTCTTGAGCCCGCTCACGATTTTTCTGGATCGCGATGGGTTCAGCCGCATACCGCCGCTTGCGGGCGATGAAGACTTTGGCCTGGTGGCGGGCAAAGACATCTCGAAGATTACAGCGCTGCAAGCCTATTCGTGCGTCGAGTGCGGACGGTGCACCGAGCATTGTCCAGCGAACAACACGGGCAAAGAGTTGAATCCGAAACTGATCGCGCTCGGCGTGCGGGCGTATTTGAACGAATACGGGAATGCGAATGAAAAGCCGATTTTGGAAGCGACCGTTTCGCAGAAGGCCGTGTTCCAGTGCACCACGTGTGGAGCGTGCGAATACCAGTGTCCGGTCGGGATACAGCATTTGCCGATGATTATTGGCCTGCGGCGCGGGGCGGTGAACACCGGCACGTGGGAGGACGATTATGGGACGAAGCTGTTCCTGAACCTGGAGCGGCACGGCAACGCGATGGGTTTTTCCGCGGCGGAGCGCGACAAGTTCCTTGCGAAAGAAGCGCTTCCCATTTTCGACGGCACGCAAGAGTACTGTCTCTGGCTCGGGTGCATGGGAGCGTACGACCCGCGCGGGCGCGAGATCATCGCGGCGTTCGCGGCAGTGATGAAGCACCTGGGGACGTCCTTCGGCGTGCTCAAAAAAGAGCGATGTACAGGCGATCCGGCGCGGCGGTTGGGCAACGACCTGGTATTCGGCCAATTGGCGGAGGCGAATCAGGCGGCGCTGCAACAGGCCCGGGTGAAAAAGATGGTTTCGATCTGCCCGCATTGCGTGCGAACCATGCAGGAAGACTGGCGCGAGTATGGCGCCGCGGTAGAAATTGAGCATCACAGCGAATTTCTGGCGCGGCACGCAGACAAGCTTCCAGCGAGCGCAAACGGCGGACGGGTGGTGTTCCATGATCCGTGCTATTTGGGACGATACCGCGGCATTTACGACGAGCCCCGGCAGGTGATTGCGCGCACGGCGCAGGTGCTGGACCCTCCACGGGCGCGGCAACGTTCCTTCTGCTGCGGCGCGGGCGGGGGACTGGTGTTTCTCGGGGAAGAGACCGGCCGGCGCGTGAACGTGACACGAGCGCAGGAACTGGTGGCGACCGGCGCAGAGGCAGTAGGGGCGGCTTGCCCGTTCTGTAACAGCATGTTTCGCGATGCGCTGGCGGCTGTCAGCGACAACCCGCCGCGGCTGCTGGATATTGCGCAGATTGTGGCGGAGCAGTTGCCGTTGCGGACGGAGTCTAAGGCGTAATCAGGCAGCATCTTCTTTGGAAGACGCCCTCTCGAAACCGGGCGTGGCCGGTCTGGAGGCCCGCTCCACGTTCATGGAGGAGAGTGAGGTGGCGCGGCGAGCGAAGTCAATTGCGGCGGCGCGGCGCTCGATTAGGTCCATTGAAAATTCGAACCCAAATTGGGAAGGGTCGAAGGGTTTGCCTTCCCGCTGGGCTTCGAGATAGCGTCTCGCTGCGTTGCCCAGCGCTAAATCCGCCGCTTTGATGCGGCTGGCCTTCAGTTCTTTGAGGCGAAGTTCGTCTCTCTCGCGCTGCTTGCGGAGGCGGCCTTCCTGAATGCTGAGATTATTGAGCTGGCGCTGATACGCGAGGAAAACTTTGGCTTGTATGAGTTGCTGGCGGACGGCCGGTTCCTGCTCGGGGAACAGTTCGGCAAATTCGAGGCGGCCGAGAGCGTAGATGCCCGCTTCCAACGAGGGGATGCGGAGGAGACGCCATTCCGTATCGGCGAGACTCTGGACCAGTGTGCGTTCGGCATCGGAGCCGGGTTTGTGTGTGTCAAAGAAGCGCTGGATGTGTTGTTCGTAAGCGGCGGCATCGTCGGTTGGGAGCAGGACGGTGCGGCCGGTTAATCCCGTTTTGACGGCGTTCAGAGAGGATTTGGCTTTACCGGCTTCGGAAGTCGGACCCGTACTGAGCTGACTGTTGGCGCGATTTGCGTTGATTTGGGAGTTGGTGGCCATAAGAAAAGGGCTCTCCTGAAAATAAAAATGGCCCGCTTTCGCGAGCCTGCCCGAGAGTAGCACGCGAGATCGGAAAAACGGATCGGCGCGGCTGTGGAAAACCGCGGTAAGTTGCTGGTGCGAAAGGAAGATAAAAATATTTTTCAGAGCTGTGACCGCGAGAAGATGCCGTGCCATTTGCGCCTTCATTTCTTTTCACCCGGCAAATAGTTTCACGTGGCGCACGCACTTCTGCGTGCCGCGCCGAGACTCATCTTGACGCTTGATTGCGGCCCTGCTGCGCTGTGGGGCGGGTGCGAACTATTCCGCGCGCAACGCCTCAACCGGATCAACCGACGCGGCGCGCAGCGCCGGCGGCGCCGCCGCGATCACCGTTACGAGCAGCAGCAGGATCGCACAGGCGGCCAGCGCAATTGGATTAAGCGCGGAAATGCCGAACAACATGCCTCGCAAAAATCGCAACGCGAACAAAAGCGCCACTCCGCCAAAGAGCGCTCCGGCCGCGACCGGCCGCGCGGCTTCCAGAACAATCATCCGCAAGATCTGCAGGCGCGAGGCGCCGAAGGCGATCCGGACACCGATTTCGGCCGTGCGCTGTGCAACGCTCGACGCCAACAAGCCATATAGGCCGAGCGCACTCAGGAACAACGCCAACCCCGAGAACAGATCGCTCAGGGTAGCGGTGAGTTCTTCGCTTCCAAGGGCTGCGTCCATCTGCTCCCTCAGGGTCGCGAAGATCACCACGGGCATGGACGGAGCGATTTCGCTTAATGCTTGGCGATAACCGGCGATGGCTTGCGCTTTTGTCTCCGAATTCATCAGAACGACCAGCCAATCGACTGTTTTTGTGGAGACTGGAAAGTAAATCGTACGCGGCGGAGGCTCCCGAACGCTGGCGAACTTGGCATCTTCCGCGATTCCGATCACCCGGCACGAGGCGCTCTCCGCACCGGCGAAGTTCTTGAGATCGTCACCGTGGACGTAGCGACCCAGCGCCGGCTCATGAGGAAACAGGTAATTGGCTGCCGACTGGTTCAAAATGCAGACGTTCAGGTTCCGCTCATTTTTTTCAAACTCACGTCCTGCAAGGATGTGCGTTTGCATGGTGCGAAAGTATCCGGCTCCGACCGCGTTATAGGCCATGTGCGAATCCTCGGGCGGATTAGGATCATTCGCGATCGCTGCGAACCGGCCGGTCGATTGGAAACCCGTCATCGGCGTGTACCACGTCACGGCAGCCGAGCGGATTCCCGGCATCTGCTCGACGCGATCCACTATGCGCCGATACACATCGAGCCTCGCTTCTCCCCTTTGAGGTAGAAGATCGAAAGGCAGTGATTGAATCGTGACATGATCGACATCAAACCCCGTGCGCTCCGTTCGAAGCCGGAGCAGATTTTGCGATAGCAAGGTTGCCAGCGCGACCAGCATAAGAGAGAGTGCGACCTGAAGCGGAACAAAGGTTCGCCCGCTTGCGTGGCGGCGAGTTCCGGTTGCTGTCCGGGACGTCAAGAGAGAAGCGGGATCGGACTTTCCCGCCCGCCACGCCGGCAAGGTGCCGAAAAGCAGGGTCGTGCCGATGGCACACAGGCCCGTGACCCAAAACACCATGCAATCGGGATGTACAGAGATGGGGGCGCCCATCATCGGGTCGCGGAAGAACCGAAGCATCGCGGGGCTTCCGTACCAGGCCGCCAGCGCGCCGAGGGCCGCTCCCGCGAACCCAATGACAAGACTTTCGATCAGGTACTGCCGGATCAGCCGCCAGCGCGCCGCCCCAATGGCGGTGCGCACGGCAAACTCACGCTGCCGCGCCTGTACCTTGGCCATCATCATTCCGCCCACATTGACGCAGCACAGAATAAGAACGACAAAAACCAATCCCTGCATGATCCACAAGGGTTCCTCATAGATCACGTCGAAGTATGCGGGCAAGCCACTGCGAGCGGAAGCGACCTTCAAACGAGCCTTTTCGAAGAATTGGGTACTCTGCTCCTCAAGCGGGATAAACTCGCGAAGCAATCTTGTTTGATAGGAAGCAATCTCGGCCGCCGCCTCGCTCAGAGAAACGCCCGGCTTCAAGCGGCCAAGGCTATAAGACATGTAGAGAGAGTTTGGCCTGTCGAGCACGTCCTTTCCTGCCAGCGCGTTCACGAATTGGAATGGGAAATACATCTTCTTGTCGCCGCCGAGCCAAACGCCATGAAACTCCGGCGGTGTCACGCCCAGCACGGTCACCGGGATGCCCGACACCTGTATGTGTTTTCCAATGATCTCCGGATCGGCACCGAAGCGTTCGGTCCAAAAGCCGTAATCGATCACGACGGGCCAGCCCGTGGCGGGTCCTCCGCGGACATCATCACTGGGCGCAATCAATCGGCCCAGATAAGGCCTGACGCCTAACAATGGAAAGCCATTTCCGCTGACCAGCGCAGCGTTGAACAGACGCATGGTTCCCTCGGAATCGAGCATCGTGACGCCAACAGCACGCCAGGCCGAAATCCCAACGAACGAGCGCTGCTCTCGTTGCAGTTGCTCCAGCATTCGATAGGGAATGCCAGAGTTTCCCGAGTTGGAACCTTTCGCACCGCTGATAACGCTAATCCAGGCGAGTTGCCCCGGATTGCTTACCGGCAGACTGCGCAAGATCAATCCATACAGCAGCGTGAAAATCGCCGTGTTCGCCCCAATCCCGAGCGCAATCGTCAAAATGGCCGTGAGAGAAAAAACCGGGCTCTTGCGAAGGGCGCGCAAGCCCAGGCGGAAATCGCGATACCAACTTTCGAGCATGGTGATCGGATCCTGATCGTGTACTGCTTCGACAATGGCGGGCACGCGGCCCAAGGCAAGGTGAGCCCGGCGCTCGGCTTCCTCGGGCGCAACTCCGGTTGTGGCATTGTCCTCGGCTTGCATCTCCAGGTGAACGCGCAACTCGTCTTTCAGATCTGCATCGCTGCGAACGTGCCTAAGCCGTGGAAACCATCTTTTCATCGCCGCTCCACCAACCGCGTGTTTTGTCCTGGAATCAGGTCAAGCACCCGGATCGCGCTCAATGTATGCTTCCAGTGAACCACCAGGAAAGCCTCGCCCTGCTGATCGAAATAGAGGTCCTGCCGGAACAGGCACCACGGCTCATGCGATTCCGTACTCGTGACAGCGGAGCGGTCCTTGGCTTCGTACCCGAAGGCCTGAATATCGCTGGCCAACCCACACTGAAGCGGAAGTGACCGTTGGTAGGGAGCACGTTCCTTCAAGCGGCTATCGCGGTCAATGGTCCGGACGGATTCCCGCAGAAGCAGTGTGTCGGGGGACTGGGAACGCGGCTGAACGCGGTAGCGCGCGATGGCAATGGAACCGACAAACCCGGCAAGACAATTGCGCTCCTTCTCCCCATTGGCCGAAAGGCAATAATGCGTATCCTTCTGGCGCTCCTCGAACCAGAAGCCGCGGCTCGAATACCGGTCGTAGAACTCGATTGTCATCCGGATATTGCACGCGGGCGTGGCGAAATTGTAGACCGTCTCGTCCTTCACACGCGCTGGAAGAGCCGAAGCGGCTCCGAAACTCATGCCGGACCACAGAAAACATCTCCGACTGAGAGGCGTCATAGTGGGCTATCTACCTATGGGGAGCCTACCACATTCTCTGCTAGCATAATGTAAGAAAAAACTCATGTCGAAAAAGGACACGAAACTCGATCTGCTGCAAGGAACCGTGGACATGATGGTGCTGAGAACATCTCATCGACAAATCGCCGCGTAATGCGTCCCACATGAGCCAAATTTCCCAGCGTGCGCGCAAAGATACTCGGCCCAAGCCCCTGCTAACGAACTAAGCCGCTGATTCCAGGTCGAATAAAATTCTTGGCAATCCTGTCATCGCGCCTTCGTCGCACCCCCCAAATTTCGTTTCGCAAAAATCAATGCCCCCGCACAAAAAACCGTTGCTTATCCATCGACGGGTCCACCGCGACATCGAAAAACCCCACCATCATCTCGGCCCAGGTTTGGTCTCCCCAAGTGACCGCGGAATCGGGATCGGGATTATGCGGATTGTTCTTCGAATTATCGAAATAGGCCACCGCCTGCAACATCGTACCGGCTTTCAGCGGAATAGGCTCCGCGAGCCGGTAACTCAACTGCCAGAAGAAGTCGTAGTGAGGGATGCGTAGTAAAGTGCGCATCTTACCGCCGGGCTCCAGAATGTTGTATTCGAAACTCTTTCCACGCAGGTGCATGTGCGGAAAAAAACTGAGCAGAAGCGCATCGTTAGGCAGGGTCCCGTGTACCTCGACTCGATGGTCCGGGTCGCCCGGCGGAATCAGAAACCGGTCGCTCGTCAACTGCAGGGTCAGCACGCGCTTGACCGGCGGCTTCTTCGAAAACACCAAGCCGATGCTGGTCCGGTCCTCAGTCGCGTGCCCGTTGGTCGTATAGTGCATCTGCAACACGATATCGGAGCCGGCCGGTAGGAGCTTCGCAAAGCCCTCTGGCCACCGGTCGGGCGCGCTGCCGGGCGCATAGACCAGCAACAGATCGCTCGTCGTCCAGTGATTGGCGACGCTGAACGGCACTCCCACCGGTGCGCCGCGCAGCCAGTTTGATTTCGGATCGCGAATGTAAGCCACGGCGTGATGAACGACGGCGCGGTTGCTCGGACGGATCTCCGACATGCGCACCCAGCGATCTTCCCGGAAATGCGCCGGCAGAATAATGTACTGATACGCGACATCACCCGAAGCCGGTATCTTCTCGGCAACCGGCATTTGCAGCACAACATCCGGCTCATCGATATTCCACCCGTCGGTCCAACGCACGGGAGGCGGCGCATCGCGTGGGTCGCCCGCGGGGGCGTGTGCATGGGCCCAGGCCGCAAGCGTGGCGATCTGCGAAGCCGTCAGCGAAGGGTCGTTCGAGAAATGACCACAGCACGGATCGGCAAACCACGGCGGCATCTTTCGCTGGCTGGTGAGCTCGCGAATCGCGGCCGCATAGGGGCGAGCCTGCGCATAGGTTTCGAGCGGCATGGGCGCAATCTCACCCGGCCGATGACAGGCTTGGCAATGCGCCTGCAGAATGGGCAGAACATCTTTGTAAAACGTCGGCGCGGCCAGGAGCAGCGCCAGAAGGCTAATGACCGGAATTGTACTTCTCTCGGTAAAAGGCCGGCGGCATGCTTGGCCAACGAGCCTCGCGTTTTTCTTTGAACGCAAGCCGGCCTTCCTTGAAATCTTCGCTTTCCATCAACTCCGCACGTATACTCCGCGCGAGTTCTCCAGCGGCTTCCCAGCTCTTGCCGCGCGTTTCGCGAAAGTAGCGCATGCCCGCCGCAACTGCCGCCGGGCTCGCCTTTGCTAATTCGCGAGCCATCGCCTTCGCGCGGTTCGCCGCTTCCGCAGGAGGTGAAAGGTGATGGACCAATCCCCACGATAGCGCCTCTTCGCCCTGAATGTTACGCCCCGTAAGGCTCAACTCGAGCGTACGGTTCGCCCCAATCGCCGCTTCAATGGAACGATAGACCAGAAACGGCCACAATCCGACGCGAATCTCCGGAAGCCCGAACACTGCACCTTCGGTTGCCATGACAACGTGACCTTGCACCACCACGCCCAAGCCGCCGCCCAAAGCGGCGCCCGTGACCGACACAACGATCGGCTTCACCGAATTCACGCCGATCGTAAACAGATCGTCGTGAACGCCGGCTAACTCTTCGCTGCTCAGACCGGCAGCTTCGTCCAGGTCCATACCCGCGCAGAAAACGTGGCCGGTGGCACTGATGAGGATCGAACCGATATCGTCGCGTTGCTGCGCCGACCGGATCGCCTCCACGATGCTCGAACACATGCTCGCGGTCAGGGCATTGCGCTTGTCCGGCCGGTTCAGCACAATGTGCAGAACCCGGTAGTGCTCGTGAACCAGGATGTCCATCCGCGTTAGTCTAACTCAATAGCTCTACCGGCAAATGCTCCGGCTGCCGGTTTGCAGATGCAACTTCGAAGGCAAACGCCAGCACGTCACGAGTGTCTTTTGGATCGATGATCGCATCGCAGTGCCCGCGTGCCGCGGCATATTTGGCATCGAGCCACCGCTCGTAATCCGCACGCGTCTGTTCGATCTTCGCATCCAGTTCCTTTGGAATGGGTTGGCCTCCTGACCTTAACTTTTCCAACTCCGGCCCATAGATGGCCTGCACGGCTGCATCTCCTTCCATGACACCGATGCGCGCCGAAGGCCAACTGAACGTGAAATTCGGGTCGAAGCCCTGCCCGGCCATCGCATAGTACCCGGCTCCACTCGCGTGATTCACAGTAAGGACAATCTTCGGCACCGTGGAGCACGCCATGGTCTCCACCATCTCCGCACCGGCCCGGATGATCCCCGCGGTTTCCGCCTCAACGCCCACCATGAATCCGGAAACGTCCTGAATATAGAGCAGCGGCAAGCGGTGGCGCTCTGCGTTTTCTACAAAGTAGGCAACCTTGCGCGCCGATTCGGTGTAGACGATTCCGCCGATGCGCGGCCCCGAAGCTCCTTTCAGGAAACCACGCCGGTTCGCAATCACACCGATATTGCGTCCGCACAAGCGGGCCGTGGCGCAAAGAAACTCGGGCGCGTATTCCGGCTGAAATTCCAGAAAATTCTCAGCGTCCAGAATGCGCTCCAGCAGATCTTCCATGCGGTAGGGAAGGCGATGATCGGCGGGAAGCACATCGTAGAGACCTTCCGCATCGAGCTTTGCTTCGCCCCCTCGACAACTCGACGCGGAATCGGGCATCTGGCGGAACTGTTCTCGGATCAGCTCTAAACAGGCGCCGTCGTTGGCTGCGCGGTAATGCGCAACCCCGCTCGCTGTCGTGTGCATCTTCGCGCCACCCAGCGTCTCGGCATCGGTGACTTGCCCGACCGCCCCTTTCACCAGGTTGGGGCCGCCCAGCCCCATGAAACTGACGCCTTCGACCATGATGATCACGTCGCTCAACGCGGGCAGATACGCGCCGCCGGCAATGCACGGCCCCATCACCGCCGCGATCTGGGGAATGTGCATGCGTCGGCGCATCAGCGAGTTGTAATAGAAGATCCGCGCCGCCCCGTACTGTCCTGGAAAGATCCCATCCTGCAAGGGCAGGTTCACGCCGGCCGAATCCACCAGATAGACGATAGGAGTGCGGTTCCGCATCGCAATCTCTTGGGCGCGCAGAATCTTGGTGATCGTTTCCGGCCACCACGCGCCGGCTTTCACGGTCGCGTCATTGGCCACAATGACAGCCGGCCGGTTTTCAATTTTCGCCAGCCCAGTGACTACTCCGGCAGCCGGTGCTTGGCCGCTGTATTTGTCGTAGGCGACGAGCAGCCCGATTTCCAGGAACCGCGTTCCGCTATCAATCAGCCGGGCGATGCGCTCCCGCGCCGTCCATTTGCCCTCTTTGTGCTGCTTCTCAATTTTCTTTGCGCCGCCGCCGGAGCGAAGCTTTTCTTCAAGCTGATGAAGATCCCCGGTGAGAGCCCGCATGTCGCGTGCGAAACCCTGCATTAGTAAGCACCTGCTAGTCTAACAGTCATGTTGGGGATGGATGACCGGGCGCTTCGGATTGTCTGGACCATCTTTCTATTCGGCCTGCTGCTCGCGATTGTGTATTACATTCGCGCCACCATCCTGGTGTTTGCCGGAGCCGTTTTCTTTGCCTACATGCTTTCCCCGATCGTCGGGCTTGTCGAGCGCTTTATGCCCCGCCGGCGGACTCTGGCGCTGGGTATCGTTTATGTGCTGCTGATTGGAGCGCTGACCGGAATCGGATTCGCGATTATCCCCACCATCGCTTCCGAAACGACGAATTTAGTCACCCAATTGCCCTCACAGCTCAGCCATGGACACCTGGCAACGTTTCCTTTGCCCGGCTGGCTGGAGCCGATGCGCGCGCAGTTGATCACCATGGCGAATCGCGCCGCCAGCAACATCGAAGGAGCCGTGGTCCCGTTCATCCAGCAGCAGGCCGCGCACCTGCTCACGGGACTTGGATCGTTGCTGCCGATCATTCTGGTTCCGATCCTGGCTTTCTTTTTCCTAAAGGACGGGCGAGAGATCCGCAGCGGCATCGTTGGATCCGTCGAAGAAGCGCGCGACCGCAGCACCATGGAAAAGATCCTCGATGACATCCATCACGTTCTGACGAACTATATCCGGGCGTTACTTCTCCTTGCCATTGCTTCGTTTGTCGCCTGGCTGATCTTCCTGAGCATCATGGGCTATCAATACGAGCTCTTGCTGGCAGGAATTGCGGGGCTGTTGGAATTCATTCCGGTTTTCGGGCCGCTGGCGGCGCTGGCGATAGTGCTCATCGTTGCCGCCGTAACGGGGGCCGGCGGACTAATCTGGATTCTAATTTTCTGGGGATGTTATCGGGTCTTTCAAGACTACATCTTCAGTCCGCACCTGCTGGGTGCCGGGGTGGAAATCCACCCTCTGCTCGTTCTGTTCGGCGTCCTGGCCGGCGACCGCATTGCCGGCATCCCCGGGATGTTCTTCTCCATCCCGGTGATCGCCATCCTGAAGGTTGTTTACGCGCAGCTTAGAATGGGCTCGACGAGCCCACTCCCTCATACCCGCAGTTCGGTTAGCCGGATCAACTAACTACCCGGATTGTTCCAGGCCGAATAAATAGCAAACGCGGCGATTGCAAGCGCATAAAGAATCACCGCAACCAGTAGGCCATTCTTTAGCTTATCAACGATATCCAGACGTTTTGCCATGGATGATTGGGTCGTCACGATCGCTGAATCGTGGGAATCATCATGCAGGTGAATGTATGGATCATCGTGGTTTTCCAGCCATCTCCGGTACAGAAACAGCGCTATCACAACCAGCGCTAGGAACCCGCACACAGACAGGTTGACAGTGTACATACAGAAGAGTCGCTCCTTTCTCCTTCACCAGATCTTCAGCACCCGGGGGTGGACCCAGGCGCAATGACTTCCTGGCCGAAATCATACGCCCGTTTGCAAACGAATTCAACACCCTGCCCGGGCCGCTATAATCGTGGTTCCGTTGAGCCTATGGCGTCTGTCTCCAGTTTGGATTGGTTCCCGTTGTGGCTCAGTTTACGAGTGGCCGGTCTGGCGACTGTTTTCGTGCTAACGTTAGGCACTCTCGCCGCTTATGTCCTCTCGCATAAGAGCTTCCGCGGCAAGAACTTGGCCGATTCGCTCATTACGCTTCCACTCGTGCTGCCGCCAACCGTTCTCGGGTATTACTTGCTGGTGCTGGTGGGCCGGGGTTCTCCCCTGGGCCGGATGTACGAGTGGATTTTCGGCCATCCCCTGGTTTTCACCTGGGAGGCGGCGGTCATCGCCGCCTTCCTCCACTCTGCCCCTATCTATATCAAGGCCGCCCGCGCTGTACTCGAAGGAGTCGACTACCGCTACGAATGGGCGGCCCATAGTCTGGGCGCTTCCGAATGGCGGACCTTCTGGCGCGTTACCCTTCCGCTGGCCGGGCGGGGCCTGACATCGCTGGCGGCCCTGAGCTTCGCCCGCTCGCTCGGCGATTTCGGGGCTACCATAATGGTCGCCGGGAATATACCGGATCGAACCCAGACGCTCTCGGTCGCGATTTACGATGCCGTCGAGTCCGGAAATGGTGAACTCGCTCGCATCCTGGTTCTGGTCGTCTCGATCGCTGCGCTTGCTCTGCTTTGGCCAGCGAGCTACTTGTCCCGGACCTCCCGGTCGAGTGCGGCGGCTTGAAAACGGCTGTCCCGGATATCGTGGATGCGCGAATCGTCAAGCGCCTGCCGCTCACACGCGATTCCCAGCCATTCGAATTGGACGTTCATTTTCGCGCCAGCTTAGGAACCACCGTCTTATTGGGCCCAAGCGGGGCCGGGAAAACGCTCATTCTCAATTCTCTGGCGGGCTTCACCCGCCCGGACGAGGGCCGCATTTTAGTCAACGGGCAGCTTTTCTTCGATGCGGCCGCCCGCGTGCATCTAGCTCCGCAAGACCGCCGCTGCGGATACATTTTTCAGGATCACGCTCTGTTTCCGCACATGACAGTCCGCGAGAACTTACGGTTTGCGGCCGCGAGCGTCCCGTCAAAAAAAGCCAGCGGCCTCGCGGGACATCGAAGAATTAGTGAGCTGCTGGAGGCATTCGAGCTCGGCGATCTCGCCGGCCGAAAGCCGGCGCAATTGTCAGGTGGTCAGCGCCAGCGAGCGGCACTGGCTCGTATCCTCGTAAGCGACCCGCAGTTGCTCTTGCTGGATGAGCCGACCCGCGGCTTAGATGCGCGGCTGCGCCAAAGCTTCTACGAAGTCCTGCGCCGGACCCGCCAGCGGCTGCAAGTTCCGGTCGTGCTGGTCACGCACGATCTGGAGGAGTGCTTCGAACTCGCTGATGCGGTCTGCCTCATTGACAGTGGACGCCTCCTGCAATCGGGGCCAACCGGAACCGTGTTTGCGCGTCCGGCCACCGTCGATATTGCCCGGCTGGTCGGCGCCTATAACATCCTGCCCGCAACGATTGAGGCACTCGACCCGGCGCGCAATCAGAGCCATCTTCGCGTGTTTGAGAATGAGATTGCGGGGCCGTATCTCCCAGGGCATTTGATTGGCGACCGGGGATTCCTCTGCGTCCGGCAATTCGAAATGAAAGTACATCCGCCCGGCCCGCTTTCCGGGCCCAATCAAATAGCGCTGCGCCTGCTCGCAACGAGTTGGTCATCACGCGGAGTACGGCTTGCGTTCGAGCACGGCATCTTCGTCATAATCAGCGAGGCGCAATACGACCCGTTGCGCGGCAATCAGCAACTTAATATCGAAATTCCGGCATCCGCCATATACTTTCTCGACAGATGAAGCGTTATTACATTACGGATCGAAAGGCCGTTGGCGGATTCCGGCCGCTGCTCGAAGTGATTCGCGACCAATTGCATCTGGGCGTCGACTTCATTCAGATCCGCGAAAAAGATCTCAGCGGGCGAGAACTTTTTGAATTCACGCTCGCGGTGCTCGAGGTGCGTGACTACGAGATGCGCAAACGATTGGTAACCAAGATACTGGTGAACTCCCGTGCTGATGTTGCACTCGCGACGGGCGCAGACGGGGTGCATCTGCCGGCGGATGCACCGCGCGAGACGCTGCCTGGCTTGTTCGTTTCGCGTTCCTGCCACACGTTCGAGGAGATTCAGTCGAGCAAGGCGGATATTGTAACGTTTGGCCCGGTGTTTGACAGTCCGGGCAAGGGCCCGGCGGTCGGGCTGAGCGGCTTAAAAGTGGCATGCGGACTGGGCAAGCCCGTGTACGCGTTAGGCGGTGTCAATTGGGACAACGCCTCTGAGTGCATGGCAGCCGGTGCTGAAGGGATCGCGGGAATCCGCTTGTTTCAAGATCCGGACTTATAAGCACTCTAGCGGATACTGAAGGAAGTGCCGAGATACTTTCCACTGATGGGCCTACTTTGTATGTGCGCGCCTGTCTGGACTCAATCCCAACCGCCACAACCCGGCCAGTTGCCGCAACAGATGCAACTGCCGAACACGGTATCGGCTCCGCCCTTCACCGTTGCTGATAAATTCGATTACCGCCTGGTGCAGAGCTTTGGGCTGCGTGGGTTCGTTCCGCCATTTTTCAGCGCCGCCATCGGGCAAGCGCGCAATGCTCCCCGCGAGTGGGGACAAGGCTTCGGGGCCTACGCGGAAAGATACGCATCGAGCTTTGCAGGAAACCTATCGCGGCAGGCTTTCGAATTTACTCTTGAAGCGGCCTTTCACGAGGACCCACGCTACTTCCCCTCGGAAGACAAAACAAAGAAGGTGCGCCTTCTCAATGCACTGAAGCAGGTGGTCATCTGCAAGACAGACGCGGGCGACCCATCCATTGCGTATGGGCGGCTGATCAGCAACTTCGGGGCGGCCCAATTTGTGAACGTGTGGCAACCGAAGAGCACCGGATCGGTGGGCGACGGTTTGGTGCGCGGCCTGATCGGATTGGGTGCGGACGCGGGATACAATCTCATGCAGGAATTTATTCCGTTCACCCGGCCGATATCGCTCCGGCATCGGCATTGAGCGAGGCGCGAAAATAGGACATCGTGCCATTCACCCGTAAATCCGTCTGCGCTCTTGATTGTCCCGACACCTGCTCGGTCGTCGTCGATATCGATGACGGCGGACGCGCTACCAAATTGCGCGGCGACCGCAGCCATCCGATCACGCGCGGATTTCTGTGCGCGAAGGTGACGCGCTATCTCGATCGCGAGTACCATGCGAATCGTTTACTGCACCCGCTGCGGCGAATCGGCGCGAAAGGCGATGACCGGTTCGAGCGTGTCACCTGGGATGAGGCGCTGGACGAAATCGCCGGGCGGCTGGCGGCCATTTCCCGCCAATATGGCCCCGAAGCCACTCTGCCGTACAGCTACGCCGGAACGATGGGAATGCTGAATGGCTCTGGCATGGATCGCCGCTTCTTTCACCGGCTCGGAGCTTCGCGCCTCGATCGCACCATCTGTTCCGCCGCTGGTAGCGAAGCGTTAATTTGCTCGCAAGGCGTGAAGCTCGGGATGGAGCCTGAGCAGTTCGCGCAGTCCAAGCTGATCATTGCGTGGGGCGCGAATGTTCTGGGCACGAACGTTCATCTCTGGCCGTGGATTGTCGAGGCACGGCGCAACGGGGCGCGCTTCTATGTGATCGACCCGGTGAAAAACCGTACCGGAAAGGCTGCGGACCGCCACTTTGCGATTAACCCAGGTTCCGATCTCGCGCTGGCTCTGGGCATGATGCATGTCATCCTGCGCGAGGGACTACACGATCAAGACTACATCGCCAACTACACCGAAGGATTTGAGCAGCTTTCGGCTCTCGCCTGCCGCTATTCCCCCGAACGGACCGCGTCTTTAACGGGCATTCCGGCCGCGGAGATCGAGCAACTGGCCCGCGAGTATGCCACCACTCGTCCTGCGGCTATCCGCGTTAACTATGGCGTGCAACGTACGGAGCGCGGCGGCGCGGCTATACGAGCCATTGCGGCGCTACCGGTCCTAATAGGCGCCTGGCGGGAGATAGGCGGCGGACTTCAGCTCACCACCTCAGGGGCTTTCGAATTCAACAAGGCGGCGCTTGAGCGTCCCGATTTGCAATTGCTTTCTCCGCTCCGGCGTGAGGCGCGGCTAATCAATATGGCGCAATTGGGACAGGCGCTGACGGAACTCGAGAATCCGCGCGTGCACGCTCTCGTGGTCTACAACTCGAACCCGGCCGCAATCGCTCCCAACCAGACGAAAGTGCTTGAAGGCCTCCGGCGAGAAGACCTGTTTACGGTCGTGCTGGAGCAATTCCAAACCGACACCGCAGATTACGCCGATTTCGTGCTGCCGGCAACCACGTTTCTGGAGCATACAGATCTCTACCTAGCCTATGGCCATTACTACCTCCAGTTGGCGCTACCCGCACTCCCGCCGGCTGGCGAAGCGAAAAGCAATGTCGAAGTGTTCCGTGCACTAGCCAAGCGCCTTGGCTTCGAGGAGAGCTGCTTCGACGACACAGAAGACGACATGATTCGCGCCTTGCTCGAAACGGGATCGCCCTTCCTGCGCGGGATCACAGTCGAACGTCTGAAGGCAGAGCGCTCCATTCGGCTAAACATTTCACCGGCTGGCGAGCCTTTTCTGCCATTCGCCTCAGGTGGATTTCGGACGCCTTCCGGCCGGTTTTGCTTTGGGGCGAGCGAGCTTGATTACGTGCCCGCGGTAGAATCCCGGCTCGGAGATCCTGCTCTCGCACGCCGGTATCCGCTCGAATTAATATCAGGAAAAAATGACGACAGCATGAATTCCACCTTCGGGCATCGCGATTCAGTCGATTGCCAGACGGCGATGCTCTTTATCCATCCGACCGATGCGCAATCCCGCGGCATTCGCAACGGCATGCTGGTCAAGGCCATGAACGGCCGCGGCGAATGCTGGTTTGAGGCGCGCGTGTCCGAAGATGTGCCCAAGGGCGTCGTGCGAGTCCCGAGTGTTCGTTGGAATAAGCGCTCTCCCGCTGGACTGGGATTAAACCAGCTCACATCGGACCGGCTTACGGACTTTGGCGGCGGACCGACCTTTTATAGCTGTTTGGTGGAGGTCGCCGCCGCGGCCGGTTGCTGAAAGCTATTGTTGATAGTCCTAGCTGTACTGCTCACACGTACTGTGAACGGCGCCGCCCAGCCGCAATCCAGACTTTACTTATAGCCTTACTTTCTTTCCATACCGGATGAGAGAATCTTCCGCTTCGGGCTACCTTAAGTGATCAGAGGCTCCGTTGCGACCCCCTCGATAGCTTGAAACCGGCCGGCAGAAACACCGGGACAAGCGGCTTCCTGCCCCGACGTAGCACGGCAATGTCATTGGATTTTAACGTCTTGCCGGTTTTGTCCGATATGTCAAGGGACCCCAAGGGGCGAGAGATAAAAGAGTGGAGAATCAATTGCTCAGAGGCTGTGGTATGATTCGAAGATCCGAAAAGCACCCGCTTCTCGGAATGGAACTGTCCGAACTGGAAAGTTCTCGTCTGAGTTCCCGCCGTGGGGCCGCGGTAGCGCGACTCGCCGCTGTTTTTCCGTGCCGGTACTGGAGTGTTCACTTTTTACCCGCCGGTAAAAAACTATGCTGCGGTAGTTGAACCTTTTTGAATAAGCCCACGTCTAAACGGAAGACTTGGCTGCTTCGAATAATTTTTGAGAGTGAGCAGAGCTGGTCGTTAAGAGGAGAAAGTAAAATGACGAAGACCGAAATCGCAAAATACAAAAAGATCCTGGAAACCAAACGGGACGAACTCGAGCAGATTGTTCGCAATCGCGAGGCAATCACCATTGAAAAGAGCGCGGACGCGCTGGACGAGGTGCAACATGCCTCCGAACGCGAGCTGGCGATTCGCAATTTAGATCGTGAATCGAACTTGCTGCGCAATGTTCGTCAGGCGCTTCGCCGTATTGAAGATGGCTCGTTCGGCATCTGCCTGCATTGCGAGGAAGAAATCAGCCCCAAGCGGATCGCGGCTGTGCCGTGGACGCCGTACTGTATTCAATGCCAGGAGCAGGCTGACCGCAATCAGGACCAGGACGATGATTCGTTCGACGATATGCTCGTCAATGCTGCCTGATCTCTCATCTCCGGTCTTCGAATCGGGCGCGCGTGCCTCTTTTGAGAGCGCGCCCGATTCATGCGTTCCAACTCTGTCCCTCCCTTAACCGCGCACGCACGTGAGCGGATTCTGTCTTTTACATTTCGCAACACGGATTGCCGGATCTTCCGCACGCCAGAAGCGTAACTAAGGTTTACACTTCTACGCCCCTTCTTGTTAACGGATTTACGTCCATTCGATAGGGGAAATCGAAAGATGCTGAGGTATTTTCTAAGCTGCCTGGCGGTGGTCGTGTCTTGCTGCGCGATGCTGGCTGCGCAAGATGCACAAGCACCGGCTTCCGCTAAGCCGACCGAACACGTGCTGGGTACGGTGACCGCGATTGATCAAGCTGCCCACACCATTACCGTCAAAGAAGACAAAACGGGGGCTGAGCAGAAGATCCAGCTTGCGAACACGCGAACACTTCTCAAAGTTCCTCCCAGCGCCAAGGACCTGAAATCCGCTACGCGCATCACGGCGAACGACCTTGCGGTGGGTGATCGCGTCGACGTTCGTGGTTTCAAAGCCCTTGACGATCCGAATGCCATTGCGGCGCGTAGCGTGGTGCTGATGTCGGCGCGCGATCTCGAAGCAGCCCACCAGGCCGAAGCGGCCGCTTGGCAACACAGCACAGGCGGATTGGTGAATTCGGTGGATGCCGCCTCCGGAAAGCTGACCATCACCACCCCGACGCCGGAAGGGCCGAAACCGGTAGAAGTGGATGCTTCGAAAGAAACACAGTTCACACGCTACTCTCCTGCCACTCCGAAGACTCCCGTTCCCTCGCAATTGTCGGAAATCAAGCCCGGCGATCAGGTTCGGATCATTGGGCAAACGAATCCGGAGAATACCGTGATTACGGCGCAGAAAATCTATTCGGGCGCCTTCCGTACGATTGGGGGAACTGTTTCGTCCGTCTCCCCCGACGGAAAGGAGATCACGCTAAAAGCAGCCGGCACAAACCAGCCCGTCGAAGTTAGCCTGAACGCGGACTCCACTGTCCGAAAACTGCCACCCGACGTGGCTTTGCGCCTCGCAATGCGGCTGAATCCGACATACAGAGCGACGCAACCGGGAGCGGCGCCGGCTCCAGGTACGCAGGTGGCGGGCGCTCCGCCTTACGGAGCCAAAGCCGGTGAACAGCCGGGCGGAAACGGCTCCGGCGGCGGGTGGCGCGAACGTGCCGGCAACGGCGAGGGGGGCGGCCCCGCTCGGGCAGGCGGCGGAAATCTGGCCGCCTTTCTCGAACGCGTGCCGCCGATCAGCGTGTCCGATCTGAAACCCGGGGATGCGGTCATTGTGGCCGGTGTCGCTCCGAACGAGGACAACTCTCACTTGATCGCCACTAATGTGATCGCGGGCGCCGAGGCCATCCTGCGCGCAGCGCCTCCCCGAAACGGTCAGAGTCAAAATCTAAATTGGGATCTCGGGATGCAAGCTCCCGCCGAGCAGTAAGGTCCCCGACGTGAGTCTCGTCACAACTTTGCTTCAGAGGTGTCATGAATCGTAAGACTGTACCGGTATTTCTTCTCGGCTTGAGCGTGACGGCGGTTCTCGCGGCACAAACGCCCGCCCCGCAGAACACGGCCACGCCCCAGACGCAAACAACGCATCGAAGCGTGCGCGGCGGCGTGGTGCAGGGCACCGTCAAAGACGATACGGGAGGCGTGATTCCGGGCGCGACGGTCACGCTGTCGAATGCCGCCGGAACCGTTCAAACTACCAGCTCCGGCGCGGACGGGACATACACGTTCCGGGGCGTGCTGCCGGGCAATTACACGGTTTCCGCCACCTACACCGGCTTGCAACAGAACCAGCCCACGGCCGTGGTGGTCGCAGCCGGCCGGCCGGCAACCGGGAACATCGTGATGACCGTCCAGGAGCAGCACCAAGAAGTGACCGTCACCGACACAGGTAATAACGAGGTCAGCACGGAAGCGGCGAACAACGCCACAGCGCTCGTGCTGAAGCAGGAAGACCTCGACGCATTGCCCGACGACCCCGACGACATGCAAGCGGACCTCGAAGCCCTCGCTGGCCCGGCTGCCGGACCGGGCGGCAATCAGATCTTTATCGACGGCTTCACGGGCGGACGTTTGCCTCCGAAAGAATCCATCCGCGAAATCCGTATCAACTCGAATCCATTCTCCGCCGAATTCGACAAGCTGGGCTACGGCCGCATTCAGATCTTCACCAAACCAGGCTCAGACCGCTTTCATGGCCAAGGCTACTTCAATATCAGCGATGGAGTGTGGAATTCGCGCAATCCGTTTCTCACGGTCAATCCGCCATTCCGTACGGAGCTCTTCGGCGGTAACCTCAGCGGCCCGCTCGGAAAGCACGCCAGCTTTTTTGTCGATGTGGAGAGGCGCAATATTGACGACAACGGCATCATCAACGCCAATATCCCCACTGCCGATTTTCTTTCGGCCCAGCCCTTCCAAAACTACTACCCGACACCGCAAAGACGCACGTCTTTAAGCCCGCGGGTCGATTATCAGTTGAGCTCGAATAACACGCTCAGCTTCCGGTACGAGTACCTTGAGAACGATCACAACTTGTCCGGCGTCGGCGCTTTCAACCTGCCCAATTTGACTATCGGGAACACCAGCTTCCCGAGTTATGGCTACACTTCGTCGACCAACGAACAGGCCGCGCAGGTCGTGGACACTGCCGTCATCAATGCGCACGTGATAAACGAAACGCATTTCGAATTCGACCGGACCTATGCGTCGGACACGAGCAAGAGCACGGCGCCTGGTCTCGACGTTTCGCAGTCATTCGTCGCCGGCGGCTCAGGCTATAGCGCTCCGGGCTATCCAAGGAGCTACGACTTGGAAAACTATTTCGAGCTGCAGAATTACACTTCGCTGACGTATGGCGCTCACACAATCAAGACTGGACTGCGCTTCCGTGGCAGCGTGCTATATGATTCGAGCCCGCAAGGCTTCAATGGCGAATACTCGTTCCTGGGCGGAGATCTTCCGGTACTCGATGCCAGCTTCAACAAGACCGGTGCTACCGAGCACCTCACTTCGATCGAGCAATATCTGACGACCATGCAGCTTTTGCGGTCGGGCTATACGAGCCAGCAAGTAGCGGCGTTGGGCTATGGTCCTTCGAAGTACACCGTAACTACCGGCAACCCATACATCGGGCTCACCCAATACGATTTCGGGCCATTTTTCCAGGACGATTGGCGCGTGAAGCCGAACTTCACTCTGAGCTATGGCATTCGCTGGGAAGCACAGACGAATATTCCCGACCATAGCGACTGGGCGCCCCGCTTGAGCTTCGCATGGTCTCCGGACGCGCGAGGCAACCGGCGTGCGAAGACCGTGATTCGAGCAGGCTGGGGCATCTTCTACGACCGCTTTAACTCCACCAATGTCCTCACCGCATACCGCTATGGCCTGAACTCAAACAATCAGCAGGTGTACATGCTGAATAACCCGACCATCTTCGATGCGGCGTTCTCCACTCGGATACCGATTTCCGATCTCACGTTAGTGAACAGCAACACGGCGCAGCACTACTTGATCGATGGAGCTCTTCAGGCGCCTCGTTTGATGCAGACCGCTGTATCCCTTGAACGGCAGCTATTCGGCCACACGAACCTGACCGTCAACTATTTGAACTCGCGCGGCACGCATGAATTCCGCACTGCGGACATTAATGCACCGTATCCAGTGCCGGGTCAGTTGCCGCCGGCTCTATCGGGGCTAAGTTTAGGCCGGCCGTACGGCAATGTCGGCGATCTGTACGACTTTCAATCGGATGGCATCTACAAACAGACCATGGTGATCGCCGGCATCAATTCGCAGGTTGGACGCTGGCTCACTTTGTTTGGCCGGTACAGTTGGAACAATGCCCACAGCGACACGGATGGGCTTAAAAGCATGCCGGCCGATCCCTACAATTTCGCCGCGGACTGGGGCCGTTCATCGCTCAGCATCGAGCACAATCTTTTCGTCGGCGGTTCTATAGCGTTGCCGAAGGGATTCCGCATCTCCCCGTTTATCGTGGTCCACTCCGGCACACCGTTCAACATTACGACCGGCACGGATCTATTTCTGCAGGGCAGCGTAACTCCTACCGCACGGCCCGAACTGGTCTCTTCCGGCGGGAAGGGCATTTATGACACTCCCTACGGATTTCTCTCGTCAACGTTGACTGTCCCCGCGCCGGGAACCAGCAACATGATTGAGCGGAATATCGCGACCGGTCCTGGATTCGTCGGCATTAACATGCGGCTCAGCAAGACCTTCAGCTTCGGCACCACGAAATTCTCAGGCCCGTCCGGCGGCGCGCGCGCCGGAGGTGGAGGACCCGGCGGTGGCGGTGGGCATGGACACGGCGGAGGATTCGGTGGATTTGGCGGATTCGGTGGCGGCGGCCCCAGAGGAATGGGCGAGAGCGGCGAGCACCGCTATAATCTGACACTGTCGCTCAACGCGCGCAACATTCTGAATCACGAAAATCTGAATACGCCCAACGGCGCACTCACGTCACCGTTTTTCCTGGAATCGACCGGCATCACCGGTGGATACGGCGCGGAAGCGACAGCCAGCAACCAGAGACGCATCGATCTGCAGCTCCGATTCCAGTTCTAAGCCGTCACGCCGCCGGCACGAAGAGCCGGATAATCACAAACGCGGCCGCCGATACCAGGGCGGCCGCCGGAATGGTTAGCAGCCAAGCCGTCACGATATCGCCCGCTAAGCTCCACCGTACGGCTCGTACCCGCTGAATTGAACCCACGCCCGCAATGGCGCCGGCCACTACGTGAGTCGTGGAGACGGGCAGTTTTAGCCAGGTCGCGAACAGGATCGAAAGGCCCGCGCCTGTTTCGGCGCAAAATCCGCTGCGCGGCCGCAGCCGCGTGAGCCGCATGCCCATCGTACGCACCACGCGCCAGCCGCCGCTCAGGGTTCCCAATCCCATGGCGCAGGCTGACGCGAAAATCACCCAACCGGGCACGTGGAAGCCGCGCTGAAACCCTCCCGCCACCAGCACCGCCGTGATGATTCCCATCGTCTTCTGAGCGTCGTTTGTGCCGTGTGCGCAGCTCAGCAGAGCCGCTGATAAGATCTGTGCGTGACGGAAAAAGCGGTCCAGACGCGCGGGCGAATACCTTTGAAAAATCCAATAGACCGCCACCATGAAAAGGTAGCCAAGGACGAGGCCGATGATCGGCGCCAGCACGATAAAGGCTACGGTGCTCGGCCATTTGCCTACAATGAGCCCACGCAGGCCCGCTTTCGCCAGCGCCGCACCCGCGTAGCCGCCGATCAATGCGTGTGAGGAGCTGATCGGCAGCCCCACGTACCACGTCATCACATTCCAGATAATCGCGCCCAGAAGCCCCGCCAGCAGGACATACGGTGTCACGATCCGGATATCGACAAAGCCTTCGCCTACGGTAGCCGCTACCCCCGTCCCGAGAAAATAAGCAGCAATGAAATTGAATACGGCGGCCATGGCCACGGCGCGAACCGGCGTCAGGACGCGCGTCGCCACGACCGTCGCTACCGAGTTCGCCGCATCGTGAAAGCCGTTTACAAAATCGAAAGCAAGCGCAATACAGGTAATCGCTTCCACCAAATGGATGCCAGACATTCGATTAACTGTTCTTGACTGCCAGATTCTGAATTACGTCCGCGACATCCTCGCACAGATCCGTGGTGCGCTCCAGAATTTCGATCACTTCTTTCTCTTTAATCAGCCGCAGCGGATCCGGATGGGCGCTGAACAGATCACCCAGAGCCGTGCGCTCAATGGCATCTGCTTCGTTTTCCAATCGATTTACTTCGATGCAGTCGTCGAGCACTGGATTTCGGTCGATAAGGGCGGTCAGCGCTCGCGCGAGCGCCTTGCAGGACGCATCGATCATCCGGCCGATTTCAACCGCCGCCGGCGGGATAGGATCCACGCGATAACAGGCGATTCGGAATGTTGCATCTTCCATCGCGTCCAAAACATTGTCAAGCGTCGTCGCGAGCGTCTGGATATCTTCTGGATCGAAAGGCGTGATAAAGGTCGATTGCAACCTGCGGAATATTTCATGGGTGATTTCATCGCCCCCGCGTTCCAGCGCTTCCATTTGCTTCGATATGCCGCACGCGCCAGAGTATCCCGCGCTTAATCCGGATACCAACAATTCGGACGCGCGGCATAGGATACGCACATGCTGTTGAAACAGGTCAAAAAACTTTCCATCACGCGGAAGAAGGTTCATATCGGGCCGTCGACTATTATCACTTGAGCCTGGATCGCTACAATCGTGGTTGAGCGCACATGGCTCTCGAAATCAGCGCGAACCATCCATTACGAAAGCTCTTCGCCGAACTCATTCAGAAACACCTCGTAGGAGCCGCGCGGCTTGAGGATCCGCAAATCGCCGGTTATGTCGGCGACATCCTGGTGACATTTACGCACGTCAATAATCTTTATCGCATCCGCGATGCTCGTGGAAAACGGCTTGAAGAGGTGAGTGAGATGCTGATTGCTTCGAACCCGCTACTCGAAGGCCGGTCGTTCGACTACGAACGGGAAGTCCGCAAGCACATCGGCGATTACACGCTCTTTCTGACGGGCTTGTTTCCCGAATATATAGCTCGCATCGCCCGGAAAGGAGCCCGCATGGATTCGCTGATTGACTATCTCAAAGCAGGCAAGGAAAGCTATCGTGTAGTGGCCGCGTTCGATCAGTTCGAGTACCGCAATGCTGCGCCGCTGTTCCGCAAACTGTCCGAGCAATTCGAGTTGTGCGTCTACAGCTTGAACTTGGTAAAAGAAGACCTGGCGCGGCAACAGGCCGTCGCGTACCATCAGATGAAGCAGATTCTGGTATAGCTTTCCTATGTACAAATCAATTGCGCTCTTGCTGCTCGCCGCCGGTTTGCTTCCGGCCGTAGACTGGAGGCAGCTATTCGACGGTAAAGATCTGGATGGCTGGAAACACGTCGGTAAAGGCTACATGACGGTCGACAGCGGCCTCATCCAGACGCATGGCGGCATGGGCCTGCTGTATTGGACGCGCGAAAAACTCGGCGATTGCGTGCTCCGGGTTGTCTACAAAATGCGAGACGAGAACGACAACTCCGGCGTGTTCATCCGCATACCGTCTCCGCCCACCGAACCGTGGATGCCCGTGAACAAAGGATACGAGGTGCAGATCGATAACCACCCGGAGAGAGGCGGCGAAGACGAGTATCACGTCACCGGCACTCTGTATTCACTGACCAAGCCGTTGGCTTTCCCTGGAAAGCCGGGACCGGAGTGGAACACCATGGAAATCACTCTGGATGGACCGCGCACGATTGTGACTGTGAACGGAGTCAAAGTAACCGACTACACCGAAGGCCAGCCGGTTCCACCCAAGAAGCTCAGCTTTGAGCCGGATCGCGGGCGGCGTCCGAACTTCGGCTACATCGGCCTGCAAAACCACAGCGACCACGACATCGTCTTCTTCAAAGAAGTAGCGGTGAAACCGTTATCCTCGGCCAAAACTGAATAGCCGGATGGCCGCACCCAGAGCGGAGCTGAAGCGGGGCATGGGCCTGTTCCCTGCCCTCGCCTCCAACATGCTCAACATGGTGGGTGTTGGGCCGTTTCTCACCATCCCGCTGATTCTGTCCACCATGCAGGGGCCGCAGGCCCTGCTCGGATGGATACTGGGAGCCATCATCGCCACCTGCGACGGCCTGGTCTGGGCGGAATTGGGCGCTGCGATGCCCGGCGACGGCGGGTCGTATGATTACCTGCAGCAGGCCTACGGACCACGCTCTCTCGGCCGCCTCATGGGCTTTCTTTTTCTTTGGCAAGTCATGTTGTCTGCACCATTGACTGCGGCTTCCGGCGCGGTAGGCTTCGCTGACTATACCCGGTACCTGATTCCTTCGTTGAGCAATGCCGAAGGCAAGATTCTGGCCGTCGGAGTATGTCTTTTGGCTACTGGGCTGCTCTATCGCGACATTCAGGCGATCGGCAAGATATCGGGCGTTCTCTGGGTGGGACTGATGCTGGCCATGGGAATCATTATTTGGGGCGGTATTCGCCACTTTCATGCCTCATTGGCATTTCACTTTCCGGCGAATGCGTTCCATCTCTCGCCCGGATTCTTTGTCGGATTGGGAGGAGCCACGCTGATTAGCATGTACGACTACAGCGGGTACTTCAATGTCTGCCTGATCGGCGGCGAAGTAAAGAATCCGACTGTCACGATTCCGCGCACCATTCTGCTCTCCATCAGCATCCTTGCCGTTTTGTACGTCGCCATGAGCCTCTCTATTATCGGCGTTCTACCGTGGCAGCAAGCAGTTGGTTCGCATGCAATTGTCTCAGATTACATGGAGCACCTCTATGGCGCACGAGCTGCTTCGCTGATGACCGTTCTGATTCTATGGGTGGCGTTCGCGTCCGTGTTTTGCGTGCTGCTCGGCTATACGCGAGTGCCGTTTGCCGCGGCAGCCGAAGAAAATTTCTTTTCTGCATTCGCCCGCGTGCATCCGGTACGGCGGTTTCCGTCATTCTCAGTCGTGTTCATGGGCGTACTATCGGCGGTCGCCTGCTTTCTAACTTTAGAGGCGCTGATTAAGGCGCTCATTGTGATACAGATTGTGACGCAATTCGCGGCGCAATGCATCGCGGTGATCCTGATCCGGCGCTTTCGCAAAGACATCGCCCGGCCATTTCAGATGCCCTTTTATCCAGTACCGGTGCTTGTCGCGTTCGCTGGATGGATGTTCATCCTGGGATCGAGTGGTGGCGTGTATGTTGCAAGCGGCTTTGCGCTGCTGATCTTCGGGATCGCGACCTACCTCTGGCGTGCGCGTAGAGCGGCGGTGTGGCCGTGGAACACATCCAGAGCTTAGGCGATTTGCATCTTTTTCTGCATTTGTTCCAGCGATAATCCCTTGGTCTCCGGATAAGTAAAGAGCACGACGAAGAGTTGCAGCACCATCATGGCCGAGAAAAACACAAACGGCGCGCCGCGCGAATGCGAAGCGATCACGGGAAAGATCCACGAGATGATGGCGTTCATGAACCAGTGCGTGAAGCTGCCGAGGCTCTGACCCTTGGCCCGCACACGATTCGGAAAGACTTCGCTGATGAAGACCCAGATCACAGCGCCTTGCGAGAAGGAAAAGAATGCGATATCCGCCACGAGCAACCAGACCAGCCAGCGCTCGTGAGTGCCGGAAAAAAAGATCGCCGCTACTCCCGCGAGACTCGCGGCGCAACCCACCGATCCAATCAACAAAAGCGTCCTACGGCCTACCTTATCAATGACCGACATAGCAATGATCGTGAACACCAAATTTGTGAAGCCAATGAGGACCGCTTGCAAATCGCCTGACACTTTGCTAAAGCCCGCGCGCGCAAAGATATCGTTCAAATAATAAAGAATCGCGTTGATCCCGGAGAGCTGGTTGAACATGGCCACCGACACTGCAAGAAAAATCGGCAATCGGTATTTGGCCTGGAACAACGGTTCGCTGCCGTGCCCGTGTTCGACATCAATCGAAGCCACAATGTCTCCGAGTTCGGCTTCAACGTTCTCCTCGCCTATGGTTTGGAGCACCGAACGGGCTTCCGGCACGCGGCCCTTTTGCACCAGCCAGCGCGGGCTGCGCGGAATCGTGAACAGCATCACGAAAAACAGCAAAGCCGGAATCCCCGAGACACCGAGCATCCAGCGCCAGTCTTCTGAGCCGAATGCGGCCAGCCCAATCACATAATTCGAGAAATAAGCAAGCAGAATGCCCGCTACAATATTGAACTGGAAGAACCCGACCAGGCGGCCGCGCCATTTCGCGGGAGAGATTTCGGCGATATACATCGGCCCCAGTACAGAAGACCCGCCAATTCCCAGACCTCCGACGAAGCGGAAGGCGACCAAGGCGTACCAGTTCCAGGCAATGCCGCAGCCGATCGCAGACACCAGATAGAGAATCGCCATAACGCGCAAGCTGTCGCGCCGTCCATAGCGGTCGCCGGGAATACCGGCCGCCATGGACCCGATAATGGTTCCGATTAAGGCGATGGCTACCGTGAGCCCCAAGCTGTAGGGAGACAGCGCAAACGTTCGGGTAAGCCCTGCGGTGGTGCCCGCGATTACCGCGGTATCGAAGCCAAACAGTAATCCACCGAGCGCCGCGACAACGGTACTCTTTACGAGCGATCCAGTAATGGTCATGAATGTTTATCCTCAGAGCAGGTCTGTTGAGCCAAAGCGATGGCGCCCAACACACCGGCTCGTGCGCCGAGCTGAGGCGGCTGTATGTAGCGGTCCAGATGCTCCAATATCTCGGGACTCCGGACGTATTGATTCAGCAGCAGAGCAAAATCCTGCCGGATCAGATCGAACAAATGCGACTGCTGCATGATTCCGCCTCCCAGCAGAAAGCGGCGCGGCGAAAGCGTCACAGTCAAGTTCACAAGTCCAAGCGCCACATAATGTGCTTCGAGCGCCCATCCCGGATGTGTGGGCGGAAGCACTCCCGCCGGCATGCCCCAGCGCGCCTGCATCGCCGGTCCGCACGCCAAACCTTCGAGGCAGTCTCCGTGATAGGGACAGAGTCCCGGAAAAGGGTCGCGCGCCAGATCGTGCGGAAGGCGCAGGTGACCCACTTCCGGATGGACCAGACCATGTACTACTTGGCCGTGAGCGACAATGCCGCCGCCGATGCCGGTGCCGATCGTCATGTAAATGAAATCGGAGAGAAAGCCGTTCCCATCCCGCGCAGCGCCCCACCGCGCCTCGCCAAGCGCGGCGGCGTTCACATCCGTTTCGAAGCCGACCGGAACCTTCAGCTTCGAGCGGACAGCGCCAAGCAAATCGCAATTCGCCCAACCCGGCTTGGGAGTCGACGTAATGTATCCGAAGGTGGACGATGACGGATCGAGGTCAACCGGCCCGAAGGAGGCAATCCCTACCGCCTGCAGATCCGCTCCGGCTTCCTCAAAGAAAGCGACAGCGTTAGCGATGGTGATGTCGGGAGTGGAGGTGGGAAATTGTGCGATGCGCAGGTCCGCGGGCCCGGTTCCGATGCCACAGACGAACTTGGTGCCACCTGCTTCGATACCTCCGAACATGAATCTGAGTATATGCTGCGCGATGAAAAGCTCTGCGTTCAAGACACAGCGAAGGCCACAGTGGCCGGCTGCACGCCTTTTTCGATGGTCCGATTCGAATAGGTGAGCTTTCCGTAAGCGCTCTGCGGCGAACCGGCAGCCCAATAGAGAGACACCATGCCCCATGGTTCGTCGAAGCGCATTTTGCTCGATTGGATCATAGCGGCGAGCCTCTTCTGCAATGCCTCACGCTTGCTCTTGAATTGATTATTTTCAATGAGAGTTCCGGGATCCGCATTACCGACAAAACGCCGCAGATCGTCAATCAGCGCGCCGGTCTCAGCCATCCCCGCAGACCACGATTTAATCAGCAGCACGTCGCCAATCAAAAAACCGACCCGCGGGTCGCTCGTACTGAGACCGACCAGAGCTCCAAGGTTCACGTCAGCACCGGTCTCGACGGCAGTGGGCCAGAGCGTGTCGAGAATGCGATAGCGGAGCTGGTCATTCGGATTATCCTGCGGATCCAACAGCGCCCGCAAGGCGAGGCGGCCAATCTCAAGATAATCGCTCTTATCCCGAAGCTGGCCATCCGGCTTGAAAAACATCGTCCTACACGCGGCATCATTGAATTGCGTTCGCAGCACACAAACTGAGCGCCCAGTACTGGAGAAGTTCGTCAGAATCTCCTCTTCCTCTTGCTGCATCAACAAGTGCAAAGCTGAAAACCAATTGAGATAATCACGCATGGTCTGCCGGTTCGTGTTCTGGTTGGTGGCGAAGTGAACCTGCTCGCAGCTGAGCTCCGGAAGCTCGATCACTTTGCTGGCGCGATAGGACGTCGTGACAAGCACTGAATCGAAGATGGCCTTTCGCAAGGCTTCACCGCGGTCCAGCGGGCTGACGATGGCAGAGATTCGATTGCCGGTTACGGTTTCCTTGATAGTAATATCGCCAGAGCTGGCGTCGAATAGTACTTCCCCATTGCGAATCAAATCGGAAACGCTCAGGAAGTTGAGAATCCCGAGTAAGTTGACTTTAAGAGCGCTGCCTCGCTGGCGCGTTCTGGATAACACGCTATTTAAGAGCCTGATGCCGGGTGCAAGCATACCCCCAGGTTGCATCGTCTCCTCCATCGCGGTGAGGAGACTCAAATCTCCGTCGAGCGCCCGATGCACGGCGAGGCTTGCTTCCGGAGTTAGTTTCGAGAGCTGTATTTCGTATTGGAATGCGGTCTGATCGTCAGTGAGGGTCGAGAGTTCGATACCTATGGAAGCCTGAACGCTGTGATCCAGGCCATCCTTGATTGCACCGGTCAGGGTGGTAAGTTCAGACGGGTTCAAGCCAGCGAGTGCGGCCCGATCCTTCGCGGGATTTGCACTGATCAGTTCGAGGAAGAAGGACAGCAGATCCGTGTCGCCCACCGAGACGCTCACGCCCGCCGACGCAGAGAAATCGGCTTTCAAAGTGGTCCCTCGCTCGGGCGAAACGCTGAGTTGAATTTTGTCTGCGCCGATGCGCCACACCCGGATTTGGTAGGAGCCACTGATCCCGAAGCTGGCCTTACATGCCGCTGAGGGGCCGGCGCTTACAGCCAGTGCGCCCGCACCGAATGGCAATCCGACGGAAGCCAGCGGGTTCGGAACACCGGAAATACTGAGCTTTCCGGATATTTTCAAGCTCCCCTGTCCCGATACAGTGGCAATGTCATCAAGGCCCAAAAGACTGAGGTCGGACACATCGGCGGGGATCACGTAGGACGAGAGCGTGCGGCCGAACGCGTTACCGAGTGTAGGCTCGTCTTCGCCGAGTGGGAACGCTTTCAAGTATTCGAAAGCAATGGTTGTATTTTCATTGAACCCGAAGCTCAGATCTCCCTGTTTCCCCTTGCCCCCCAGTTCAAGCGATCCCGTGAAGCCCACACCGATGTAACCGGTCGAAGGCGGCACCTGGGCCGGAAGGTGAAAACGATCTTGAGCGAAGAGATTTGTTCCAGGGCTGGCATTCGCACGTATCGCAACTTTGGCTTGCGGAGTCAACTCAATCTCCGGCTGAGTGTTTCCGATTTCCAATTCGTGCTGAATCATACCGGAGAACTGAATTGGCGTTGTAGCGGCCTGGCTAATCAGCTTGTCCTTGCGCTGAAGAAAGTCATCGAACACAGTAAGGTGTAGCAGTTGCGTCTTGAGATATTTCAGCAGCGAAGATGGATGAGATAGATCTATCTGGATCGACGAAATCGGCTTGTCAAGCTCGTCGGTGACCTGTACGTCGGGCATAAGTTGAACCGAGTGTCTATGGATGATAGCGCAAAGAGCCGCGATATGAAAATCGTCCATTCGCGCGCATTTTCGTGTAGAGGTCTTTTGATGACCTTTGACCCGGCCTTCGCCCATGACGTTCTGCTGCCGCTAAACACCACCGCCTATCAGCTTTCCAGGGGGCAGGACTTACGATTTCCTCCAGGCTGGCAAAAGACTGGCATTGTCACTGTAGACCAGTTAACGATCCAGCGCGAGACAGCTTCAGGACTCGCGAAGATCATCGTGTCCGAAGATTGCGATTGGGGCGTCGTCGCGCGCAAGGGCGACAGCTCAGTAATCGCGATCCGTGGCACCGAAACGCAGCATCAATGGCTTGAGGACTTCCGCGCCATCGCACAGCCCGTAGCTCACGAACAGTGGTGGATTCATCGTGGGTTTAACGATGTTTGGAATTCCATCGCGGGAAGCTTGCAAAACGCGTGGGCCGTTGCGTCTTCGGCTAACGCTCGCGTATACATAACCGGCCACAGCTTGGGAGCGGCGCTCGCTCTCATCATGGGCGTGCATCATCCCGAGGCCCCGACCTGGACTTTCGCAGGTCCGGCGGTCTTTTCGCCCATCCGGGGACTACCGCCTTCTGCAAACATCGTGCGGATCGTGAACCCGAGCGATCTGGTTCCGAAGGTACCCCTCCCGCCGCTGTATCAGCACATTGGGCAAGAAATCAGCGTCGTGGGAGCGCCTGACCCGTACGACTTCGCGCTACAGCATTCTTTGGATACGTACGCGGCAGGATTGGCGAAGTACAAAGATCTGAACTCCGCCACCCCCGCGGTACGCACAGCAGGCTGATTAGCGCCAAAACTCTTACAGGAAATGTCCTGCGAATACGGAGCGGGCCTGGTTGATGCAGAACCAGCTCAAAAGCCCGTTCGCCGCTACGAGCGCCGCAAAATAGTAGGCCAACCCCGGATATGACTGTGCTGGAAAATCGCGTTTCCAAAGCCGGTACGCAGTTCCCAAACCGACAAATAGGAAGACGAATTCGCCCGTCACCATCCAGAGCGCAACACTGAGAACGAGGATCATGATGCGATCCAACTTGCCCAGCGCCGTCATGGCCGATCCGCCGTCGAAGATGGAAACCGGAATGAGATTCAGAAGATTGAGCCAGCCGGCAAACTGGGCCACAGCGAGCCAGACGCCGTGATGCGTCTTATAGTAAACGCCATAAGCGAGTAGGCCGGAAAGGAATCCGAAGAGCGGCCCGGCAAGGGAAATCTGGGCGCGTACACCGGGATCGACGTTTCCGCCTCGCCACTTGACATACGCGAAGAATCCGGGAATAAACACCGGCAGATCGGCTGCAAACCCGCGCCGGCGGATCACCAGATAATGACCCATTTCATGCAGGACCACTGAAGCGGTCAGACCCACTGCAAACCACCAGCCGAACAGGCTCCAATAGAGGCCGACAAAGGCGAGGATGCTGATGAGGAATTTGCCTTTGGTCAGTAAGACCAGGGCGAGCGTCTTGTATTTTAGGATCGCAGCGATCAGGACCCCCAGGGGGCCGAGCCGCTTCGTCCAATCTTTTTTGCTCGCAGGCGGAGGATTGATGCGCGCATCGAGCTTTTGAATCTCCCGAAGAACACCGCGCCGCTCCGGTGAGCCCTCCGGCAGCGCATTCAGAATGGCGGCCCAGACCTCGCGAGCAGCGTGCAGTTGTCCCAGGGTTGCCAAGTGGCGCGCCCGCTGCGCAAGCTGTTCCAACTGCTGGGTTTGCGAAAATGTGGCCAAAGTTCAGTTTACGGAGTAGCGGCTTCTTCGCTCAAGTCGGGCAGGTCGTTTGTAGCCTGTGAGGCTAAAAACACAGACGCGATCGATTCGATTCCGTCCCGGTCCTCGTCCTCAAACCGGTTGAGATCGGGGCTGTCGATGTCCAGAACACCTAACAGCTTGCCCCAGTTGAGCAAAGGAACGGCGATTTCGGAGCGCGTGGTAGGGTCGCAGGCGATGTAACCGGAAAACTTGCTCACGTCAGGCACGACGATGGTCTTCCGCTCGGCGGCGGCAGTTCCGCAAACCCCTTTACCAAAGGGGATGCGGACGCAAGCTGGTTTGCCTTGAAACGGACCCAGGACGAGCTCATTCTCTTCCGCGATATAAAACCCGGCCCAGTTGATCCCAGGCAGCGATTGAAAAAGCAGAGCGGCCGTATTCGCCGCATTGGCAACGAAGTTCTTCTCGTTTCCGAGCAACTCCTGCAACTGCTCGCAGATCTGCTGGTAAAGGACATCCTTTGACACGACACCGTTGGTACTTGTCGGCGTTTGCATGCTTTGCGTCCAGTGTATCTCGTCTCAGCCGGAAATACGCTTGCGGCGGTAGGGGTTCGCGATGTAATTTCGAGCTTCGGCGGCGATGTCGGAGCCGGGAGCAGTCTTGATGGTTTGCCGGTAGGCGTGCACTGCCTGCTCGTGAGATCCCCGTAAGTCGTATACCTGACCAAGGCGCAGCCACGCCATCACAGCCGTATTGAGATCGACCTCACTGGGGTTTCGCGTTGCCGTTTCCAGGTTAGCCAGCGCCGGATCGAGGTCTCCGTACCAGAACAGCAGATTCCCGCGGAGGTACGCGATTTTTTCCGCCGGGATCTGCGTGTACCCTGGCGCATTCTTCTGCCGTAAGGCACTCACTTCATCCAGCACACGCAAAGCCGCCCGCTTGTCACCGAGATCGCTATACATCTGAACTTGTTCGAAGCGGAAGAGATAATTCCGTGGAAAGATTCCTGCCAGTGCCTGCAGGATCGGAATTGCTTCAGCCGGACGATGCTCACGGCGGTAAATGACCGCCAGCAGGATCTTGGCATCGTAACGGTTCATGGTTCCGAACCGGGCTACGTTCTGCAAGTGACGGATGCCTGCTTCTTTGTCTCCGTGGAAGCCGCCAATGAATCCCATCGCGCGCAGATAAAAGGGTAAGGATCCGACCACGTATTCGTTCAAACCAAGGATCAACTGCCCATCAATAAAGCCCGGATCGAGCCGCAAAACGCTCTGATCGGCTTTACGCGCGGCGGTCGCTTCCCGTAGTGCGTCCATCCAGGAATGCTCGATCAAGAATAAATAGTTCGCCCGCAGACCGTGCGCTACGGCAAGCGCATAGAGCGCCCCGGCATCTTCCGGATTCGACTTTAGTTGGGCTTGGCTCAACTGAATCGACTTCTTAATGCAATCGAGTAAGTTCGCGCGGTCCGCCGGTTCCATTTCCATTTTGGGCCGGCGAAGAAAGGGATTACTGCCAGTGACCAATTGGCTTTCGAGCACGCCGTCGCGGAACATCTCGCGATAGAGCAGGGTTTGCGCAATGTGGTTGTAGATCTCGGGGTCGTTCGGGTGCGCTTTCAGCTCCTGACGGAAATCCGTTAGAGCTCGATCGTATTCGTTGTTGTAGAAATGAACGAATCCGGGATCGGCAAGCGGGTCTTGGGCGGGAGCTGCCTGAATACTCAGAAGAGCGATACCAAGCGTCGCGAAGAGTCGCGACGCGGCACGCAGGAGTGCGTGCGCCACGTGACGTCTTAACTGCATAAGTACTTCAATGCCTGGCGGGCCGCTTGCGCAACTTGCTCATGAGGATGGGCGGCGAGCTTTTCGAGCGGTTTTTGCATATCGGGGTTGCCGCTGTTCGACATCGCAATCGCCACATTCCGCAAGAAACCCACATATTTCGAGCGCCACACGGCCGACTTCCTAAAAATCAAACGAAATTCTTCTTCGCTCAGTTCCGCCATTCGCTCCAAAGCAGGAGCAAATTCCGACGGACCAAACGTGGCATCCCCGGTTACGGGAGCTTTCCGATTCCAGGGGCATACATCTTGACAGATGTCGCAGCCGAACAAATGGGTTCCGATTCGCGAAGAAATCTCGACGGGAATCGGTCCGCGCTTCTCGATAGTGAGATAGGAAATACAGAGCCGCGCATCCAGAGTCCATTCGCCGTTTCCGGACGGCACAATCGCCTGCGTCGGGCAGGCATCAATACAGCGCGTGCAGGTACCGCAGCGCGCCGGTGCCGGAGTGTCCGGCGCGAGCGCAAGCGATAGCAGCAACTCACCTAGGAAGAACCAGGAACCCTGCTGCTGGTTGATCAGGCAGGTGTTTTTGCCAATCCAGCCGAGCCCGGCCCGGCGGGCGTAAGAGCGTTCGAGCAGCGGCGCCGTGTCGACGCAAATTTTCCAATCGAACGGCTCCCGAGCTTCGTCTGAAATACGGGCAACGAGATTTTGTAGACCTTCACGAAGAGTGTCGTGATAATCGATGCCCCATGCATAACGGGAGATCCAGCCGCGTTCGGAATCAGCGACATCGCGAGTACGCGGATAGGGCGTGTTGTAGAGTTTGGCTACGCAAACAATGCTCCGCGCATTCGGGAGCAGATGGCGGGGGTCGGCCCGCAGATCGCCGCGGCGGTCCGTAAGATAGGACATTTCGCCGGCGCGCCCGGCGGCCCGCCAGTTCTGAAACCGCTCGAAATCCTCGGTCGGTTCGGCAGGAGCAATTCCTGCCAGCTCAAACCCACAGGCATGCGCGAGCGCTTTCACTTGCTGCGCGGTGATACTCAATCCGGGGCTTGTTAACCTCTAATTTCTATTTTGCAACCTCCTCTACTCGAACTGAAAAATGTATTCGTTCAGCGTGGGGACCGGCTCGCGCTCAACGGCTGCACACTCACGATTCAAGCCGGCGAACATGTAGCGATTCTCGGCCCGAACGGAAGCGGAAAATCGACGCTCATTAAAACCATTACTCGCGAATGTTATCCGCTGATGCGTCCGGAGACCAGGCTGCGCATTCTCGGCCAGGAGAACTGGAACATTTTCGAACTGCGCTCGCATATTGGCGTGGTCAGTAACGATTTAATGGCCCGCTGCACACGCGATATTACCGGACGCGAGCTGGTACTTTCCGGCTTCTTCGGATCAATCGGCATTTGGCCGAACCATCAGGTGACGCCCGAAATGGAGAGCGCGGCGGAAGAAGCGATGCGGCAGCTCGAAGTCCTGCACCTGGCAAACCGCTGGCTTGACGAATTATCCTCCGGCGAGGCCCGGCGGCTGCTGATCGCGCGGGCGCTGATCCATAATCCAGAGACTCTGCTTCTGGACGAACCCACCACCAGTCTCGACCTGCCGAGCCTGCGCGAGGTGCGGGATCATTTGCGGGCGCTCGCGGCAGGCGGCGTGGGTTTGCTGCTCGTGACGCATCATTTGGATGACATTATTCCGGAGATCGACCGGGTGATTCTGCTGCGCGATGGAGCAGTGTACCTGGACGGACCCAAAGCGGAGCTTTTTACCTCCGAACGGCTATCGTCCACGTTCGGGGTTCCGGTGCAAATCGTGCAGCACGACGGGTTCTACCATGCATGGTGACGTTAGTCACAAATTCGCTAATTTTTTCTTCTACTTAGCGAGACTGTTCAGCATTCTTAATCTTCCATACAACCGTTAAAGCGTGCAGTTCGCTTTGAACTGGTTTTCAGTGGTTTGTGGCCCACCCTATACTGAGGTCAGCATTGGCAGGAACCAGAATCTTAGGTTAGCGAGCATGCCCAAACCCATCAAATACGTAGAAAAAGCGGTAACCGCCGGCGCAAACGCCGCCTGGCACATTTTCGACCGCTTAAACCAGATCAGCCAGAACCCGTCGTTCACGCCCAAATGGTCCGACAAGCCGTTGTTAAAGAGCTATCAAAAGGTGAAACCTCCGCTTGGGTGGCCGCGCGAAACGGATTCGCTGTGCCCCAGGTGCATTCCGGAGATCCGGAAAAAGATTGTGGACGGCGAGATCGATTATAAGATCCTGCTGAACGAGCCTGTTGGCGAAATCAAGGCCAAGATTATCGAACGCGATGGCCAGATCGTTATGGTCAAGGACTGTCCCAAGCACGGGCATTTCGAAGACGTCATGTCCATCGATCCGGCGTTCTCGAAGCATCTGGAAGACGTTTTCCCGGGCCGCGACATCCGCGCTCATAATGATGACAAGCTGCACAACCACGGCAGCAGCACCATCACACACGGCCGCGGTTCGGTGCTCACCATCGACCTCACCAACCGCTGCAACATGATGTGCGACCCCTGCTTCATGGATGCCAACCAGGTCGGGTTCGTCCATGAGCTGAGCTGGGAAGACATCAAGACGCTGCTCGATAACGCGATTTCGATCAAGCCACGCCGCCAGATGTCGGTGCAGTTTTCAGGCGGCGAGCCGACGCTCTCGCCCTACTTTATTGATGCCATTCGCTATGCCCGCAAGGTCGGCTATAACAGCGTGCAGGCGGCCACCAACGGCATCGAATTCGCCAAGCGGCCCGATTTCTGCAAAGAAGCGGCCGAAGCCGGACTCCGGTACGCGTACTTGCAGTTCGATGGAATCGGCAATGCGGCCAACTCGCACCGCGCGGTAGGCAACCTGTTCGATGTAAAGCTGCGGGCCATTGAAAATCTTTGGACGGCGGGCGTCGACATCGTTCCGGTCATCACGATTCTGAACGGTATCAACAACGAGCAGGTTGGTCACGTTGTCCAGTTCGCGCTCGATAATCCGAAGAAGATTCCGTTCCTCTCGTTCCAGCCGGTCTCCTTTACCGGACGTGACGAGGCGATTACCGACGAGCGCCGGAAAGCCCAGCGCTACACTCTTTCCCATCTGGCGCACGACGTGAAGAAGCAAACCGGAATCGGCGAACCCGTTCGCGACTGGTTCCCCATCAGCTTCATGAGTACGTTCTCCGACTTCGCGGACCTGGTGCATGGTCCGAATGCGGACTGGGGCCAGCTGAGCTGCGGCTGCCACCCGAACTGCGGCGTCGGAATGGCCGTGATGTGCGACAAGGAGACCAAAGAGTACGTACCGGTCACCGCGTTCCTGCATGCCGATCAACTCGCAAAGGATATCGCGCGGATCAATGACGCAGCGCGCGGACGGCTACTCTCAGTCGTGGGCGTTACCCTGGCCTTGCTTCGCAACTACAACCCGTTCAAGGCGCCTACGCACTTCAAGCTGACCGATCTGATTGCCAAGTTCGACAAGTGCTTTGGGATGAGTAAGAAGGCGCAATCAGGCGAATACGGCAAGGTGACTGGCGACCGAACCCGGGCCGATATCGAGAAACGCCGCGCCGACCGCTGGAACTTCCTTTTCATCGCGGGAATGTGGTTCCAGGATCTGTTTAATTACGATTTCCGCCGCACCGAACAGTGCATCATTCCGTACGCGACGCAAGAGGGCGAGATTTCGTTCTGCGCCTATAATACCGGGGTGGGCTGGCGCAACATCATCGAAAAGATGCACATGACGGCCACTCTGACCAAGTGGTATGAGGAACACGGCCGCCATGAAATCTTTGCCGGAAACAAGCAAGTTCCGCTATCCAGCAAGGACCACAGCCTGGTTTTGGTGGAAGAGCACGTGAACGCCGACCGCCAGCACGATCTGGAGCTGAAAGGAATCGCGAAGAACGCCCGCGAGGAAAAGGCTCGCGCTCGCGACGAAGCTTTGAAGAAGAAGCTGGAGAACGAGCGCATGATGCGGCTCTATCGTGAACATGTCCTGGGCGAGAAGAGGCCCGAAGGCTTCATTCCGCTGGAAGGGCTGCTGGGTTCGCCGGCAAAGCCCGCCGAAGCCGAGAAACGCGAAGAAGTTGGCGCCATGGGCGATTAGCAGTCAGAGACTGCGGTACAGCGACGCGCCCGCCGGACCCTGAGTGGACCGGCGGGCTTTTTTATGCCCGTTTCGCCGTGTCCACAACCTGCCACTTCGACCCGTCCAGCCGGCGCGGCGTCAAATCGATGGCTTCCACTTCCGCAAACTGTTCCGCATTCGCGGGCCGCAGATCGTTGAATTTGCGCGCCGAAGACAGCACATGGCGTTCGAGCGAACCTACCGTGTCGTTGTACGTATTCACTGTTTTCTCGATCGCATCGCCCAGCTTTGAAAAGTGCTGGCTCATGGTTAACAGCCGCTTGTAGAGGTCCAGTCCCGTCTCCCGGATCCGGTCGATATTCTCCGCCAGGGCCTGTTGGCGCCAGCCATGCGCAATAGTCAATAGCAACGTGATCAACGTGACCGGCGTGGCCAGCAGTACGCGTCGCTCGATCCCGTAATCGAGCAGCGCCGGATCATGCTCCAGGGCGGCGCTAAACAGCGATTCGAGCGGCAGAAAGGCGATGACGAACTCCGGAGAGCCGTTCAGCCGCTCCCAATAGGCCTTTTCACCAAGCGATTTGAGATGGGTCCGGACCTGGTTCGCATGATCTTTCAAATGACGCTGGCGTTCCGTTTCGTCCTGTGCTTCAATTGCTCGCAAGTAGGCTTCCAGAGACACCTTCGAATCCACTACCACGTGGCACTGATTTGGCAGGCGGACGATCAAATCGGGCCGCTGATTGGTCTCGCCAAATAAAGTCTTCTGCTCGGCAAAATCGCAGTATTCCAGCATCCCGGCCAGCTCCACGACGCGGCGAAGCTGCATCTCTCCCCAGCGCCCGCGCTGAATCGGAGAACGCAGAGCGGTTTTTAACTGCTCGGTGGATTGGCGCACGCGCTCCTGCAATTGGGTCAACGCCTGCACCTGCGCGGTGATACTCGAATAGGCTCCGGCGCGCGCCTGCTCGATGGCCTGGACTTGCTCCTCGAATCGCCGCAACGACTGATTCACCGGATCGACCAGATGCTGCATCTGCTCTCTGCTGCGGTCCAGAAACATCTGGCTGTTCTTTTGCAGCGCATCAGTGGCCAGCGCGCGAAAGCGCTCTTCCAACTGCTGCTGGGTTTGCGTCAACAACCGCAGTTGGACTTCGGCTAGTTCACGGTTTTTTGCGCTCTCTGCTTCCTGCTGAATCACCGCGCGTTTCGCATTCTCCAGCTCCGCGCGTTGCTTTTCATTTCGATCTTGCGCCTCCGCGGCGGCCTGTTTCCAGCGCTTCGCTTCGGAGAATTGATAAACGGCAAAGCCAAACGCCGCAAAAAAGCCGATCAGCAGAATGGCTAGAAAAACATTCATTTTTTGAATCCTGATTCCACCTTGAACTGTTCGAGCGTGTTGAACACAATCGGACAATAGACCGCACGGTCGGGCATATGCCACATCCGGCTCAGCAGCGATCCGCTTCCTTTCACCAGGTGCGGGAATAATTCACAGGTCTGCGGACGCGCTTCATAAACCGAACAAAGATTGCCTGCCAGAAACACGCATCCGTTTTCGTTCCGGCGCAAAATTCGCCCTTCCTCCGCGCTTTCGGTTGTGTAGTCCCGCAGGAAATCCGAGATTCTCATCCCAAGGTGACGCGCCAGACGCTCGACATCGCGCTCGCCGATCTGGGTGGTCGCCACCTTGCAGCAGTTCGCGCAGGCCGTGCAATCGATCGCGTTTTCGGTTTCCTGGGCAATCGCCTTGAAACGTTTTTCTACAAAATTGTGACGCTTCAGCCAGGCTCGAAACCGCTCGTTTTCCCCGCGCTGCTTCTCACCGACCCGTTTAATCTGCACCAGGTCGCTGGTCATTTCTCCAGTATCTCAAGAAAAATCGAAACGAACATTCTCCTTGTAACATGTTTTTTCGGCTGCCCTCCCAGACGGACCGATAATGGAGACGTGACCGATCAGCTCTTCCTCTCGATTTGGCTCAAACGCCACAGCAAGGTCAACCGCGTGCGCCATTTCGAGAAGCTACTCCGAACCTTTCCGTTTTCGCAGCGCGAGCAGCCGCCATCGGTCCTCTCGATCTATGGAGTCGCCAATACGGAACCGCCGCTGCTTGAACGCCCCGTGAATGGTCCGGTCGATATATCCGACGTCATGAGCACGCTCGGCGATTACAACGGCGACGACGTGGCGTACGAACTGGAGAGCTGGTGGGATCTTTGGCAATTCGAACAGGATTGGAAACTTGCGCCCAGCCGCGTGGTGCTGTCCTGCTTTGGTCCGGAATTCGACAATGGCACGGAAACCGATCCCGCCGATCAGGAGGATTTCCGGATCGAGTTCGGCGTCGATACAAATTACCTCCCTCGTGCGGAAATCCCCGGCAGCGCTCGGATGATTCAGTCGAACATCCGAAGTCTTTTGCGCCTCGTGCATGAACTCGATTCGGCGCTTCCGGTGGACCGGAGGAGTCTACAGACCGAATCCGGCGAGAATTTTGCAGAGCGGCTGCAACAGGTGTTAACCGCCGAAAGCCGCGTGCAATAGGTCACCAACGCCGCAACTACGACGGACCGTTTTATTCGCCGATTCAGTACAATGAACACCGCAAAATGAGTAGCGGACCAGACGTTTTCAACCCCGAGTATTACCTTCGCGTGTACCCCGATATTGCAAACGCTTTCGGGCAGGACCCTGCGGCCGCTGCCCAGCATTATCGAAAGCACGGCATTACGGAGGGGAGATCGCCCAATCCGTTCTTCATGCCGCGCTATTATCTTCGCCATTACCCCGACTTGATCAATGCCTTCGACAAAGACAACTACGAGGCTGCACTGGGCCATTGGCTAAACAATGGTATCGCGGAGGGGAGGAGTGGTTCGCCGATTTTCGACGTGCAGTTCTATTTGTCGGCCTATCCCGACCTCGCGCAGGCCTTCGGCGCGGCCGGCTACCGCCAGGCGTATCAGCATTGGCTCGATCACGGCATCAAAGAAGGACGCCATTCTCTTCCTGGAATGCAGACCGCCCCATTCACTGCATCCGGCCAACTGCTCCCACAGGCGGCCAGAGTTGTGTTTTCCTCCGCTCCGGAAGTCTTGGCGCTCAGAGATCCTTTAACGACAATTGATCTCGTCGCCGCAACCAAAGTCGCTTACCTGATTCAGAAAGACTGGCAAAATCATCCTGCCCCTTCGCCTGATGCCGGTGGCGGCGAAACTGCTGCTGGTGGCAGCAGACGCAGGGGCTTGTTCAAAAGAAGGCGCTGACGTAATATCGCGCCTCAGCAACTCCATTAAGCCAGCCCGCCGATGATCTTTCGATATTCATCTTCCGTGAAAGCGCGGCAGGTCTCGGATACAACACTTCCCTGCGATACGGTGCTGAGAAGCGCTTTCGCCAAAGCCGTGTCATCCGGCGCTTCTATAACCGCGATCATGTCGTGCCTGCCGGTAACCATGTAGAATTCCTTCATTTTGACGCCTGCAGATTCGAAACCCTTGCGGGCAGCATCCAGGCGGGATGGACTCTGCTGCACATTCTCAAGTCCCTGCGGTGTCCACTTGAGCATTGCGATGTAGGTGGGCATACTTGTCTCCTATATCGCCGAATTCTATATCAAACGCGGCAGCTATTGGGAACCACGAACCAGATCTCAAAAATCACGAGTTGCTGTTCCAGATATCCACATTCCACTTCCAGCGCTCGTCCTCTTGCTTCCAATGCACGACGTACTTCACTTGCATTTCACTCGGCGGCTGGCCTTCTGCTCCAGCCGTGAGCGTTGCCCGGCCGATTTCGACCACGCCATCCCCAGCCGGAATCACGTCTACGGATTCCAGAACAGCCGACGTGGCATTGACGGATTGAACGAGATTGGACCAGAACTGCTTGATCTCGTCCCGGCCGGAAATCAGCGGCGCTCCCGGCGGCAGGATACGAGCATTGGCTGTATAGATCTGATCCAATGCGCCAAAATTTCGCTTACGAAAGACCTCCGCGTTGAAAAGCTCATTTGTTTCGGCCATTCCACGTCGAATCCGCTCGAGTGCTGGTTGCGCTGAAGTAGACATAGGCGCAAGGCTATCACAGTCAGTTGCCGAAGATCGATTGGTAAGTGATTCTTTGGTGAGCGCGGTAGGAATCGAACCTACAACCTAGTGATTAAGAGTCACTTGCTCTGCCAATTGAGCTACGCGCCCGTTCGTGGTGGGAAACACAGCGGCAACGCCAAATTGCCGCCAGAACAAATATAGCATCCCGCCAAACCCGAAATCTTTCACTTGCGGAAACCACGGTCACACAAGCTGCTTGCAAAATTAAGAAATAAAACAGAGCAGAGTTGAAATGTTTTGAAAGTCGGGCTTTGTCCTTGTAATCCGTTGTTTCCAGGCAACGAGAAAACGAGGAACAAGCACCTATGCAGATTACCCGACGCGAGCGAGTGTGCACTACGGCCACCTGCTGCAAGGCACATTGTTCAGCGTTCTGGAGGCCGCCAGAGGGCCGCTCTGCGAGAAAGCACGGCTGTTGATCGCGGTGCTGGAAATGATTCCACTGAGTCGGCAACTGCCGTGTGCCCGGGGCTGGCTGGGGCGTCCGGCGAAAGACCGCCAGGCACTGGCCTCTGCATTTCTGGCCAAGTCAGTGTATGGTCTGGAAACCATGCGTCAGTTGATAGAGCGGCTGCGCACCGATCGGCAACTGCGTTGCTTATGCGGCTGGACGAGCCCGCTTCAGATCCCGCACGAATCGACGTTTTCGCGGGCCTTCCAAGAGTTTGCCGAAACTGAGTTGCCGCAGCGCTTGCATGAAGCGCTGATTCTACATACGCAACAGGATCGGTTGATCGGTCACATTGCGCGTGATGCCACGGCGATTGAAGTGCGCGAGCGCTTCCCAGGGCGCCCCCAACACAAATCGATTTCGAAACGCACACAGGGTCGCTCGCGCAAATCCGAGCCCGCCCTCGCGGGGTGGCGTCTGGGCCCAGGCTGCACTGGCGTGGCAGTTCCTCCAGCATCTCCGGCAATGTCTGCCTGCGCTGGCGGGTGTGAAGAAGAGCCGCAGCGGCCACCAGCAATACTGGCGTGGCTACAAACTGCATCTGGATGTAGCCGACGGCCAGATTCCGATCCCCTGTCTCCTCACGGCCGGTTCCTGCACGATTCGCAAGCGGGCTATCCCGCTGGCCACCATGACCGCACAACGCGTCACCTCGCTTTACGATCTGATCGATTGCGCCTAGGATGCTCACCAGATCCAGGCTCATAGCCGGAGCTTGGGACACGTTCCGCTGATTGCACCGCATGGCGCCGCGGCGCCCATGCCCAAGCGTGTGCAGGAAAGCTTACGTCGTTATGACAGACGGCGCAAAATGCCCACACGATACGATCGCAAACGACTTCCCTTCACCCCTGCGGAAGAACAGCGCTTGCCGAGCGCGCCATGGTGGAACGAGTCTACAACCGTCTCAAAGATGAGTTCGGAGCCCGCATCATCCGCATGCGCGGAGCCAGCAAGATCATGGCGCATCTGATGTTCGGCATCCTGGCGCTCACCGTGGATCAGTTGCTGAAACTCACTGGCTAGCTTACTGACGGCAACCCCAGTTCGGCCAAACCGACCCTCAAAACAGCAGGGCTTTGCACCCCGTGCGGTTCGATTCCTGTTTTATCCACAACCTTGCCTGAACTCGCCTCAAATCCTGTCAGACAATGCTCGCTTGGCAAAACAGCGCGTCGTTCTCTCGCCCGTCGCGGCGGGTTTTGCAGGTGGGCCCAGAGGATGTCCGGAATTTAGTTGAAACAGCGACTCGGGCCGGAGCCGTGATAGGCGCCGGCAAAACCGTTTTCCAGAAGAACAGGAGAGTCGCTGATGAAGAAACAGTATCAGATCAACAAAGAACGGGCCGTACAGAAGTT
>DASRGE010000011.1:0-48248 GCA_035651215.1 Bryobacteraceae bacterium | reverse complement strand
AACAGAACAGGAGGCGATTAGCGAAATCTTGCAAGCCTGCTTTCATTCACGGGGCTCTGCCCCGTACCCCGGAGTTTATCGCTTGGGGCCAGGATGAGAGTTTTGATTCTTGATCGATGAGGGGAAGCCCTCGCAGGCTTCCGTCTCATCCCGGCACCGGATACCCGCTCGAGTCGCTCTCCAGCGTGGCTCTACCCTGTATCCGGATGCTTGGAGTGTATCGAAAGCGGCGCCTCGCCGGCGCCGCGAGGGTTCCAAATTCCGGACTTGACAAGCAGCTCCCTCATAGATGACTCAGTTTTCGACGGAGCGGACGGATAGGCTAAGTTGTTGATTTCATGAGTAGTGAGGTGCGGGGCTCGCCCCTTGCTTACGCGCGGGGTTCTGATCTGGAGTCGCTCTCACGCTTCGGGTTTCCGGGCCATCGGTGTATGCGGGCCTACGTGTGTTGGACACCAGAGGTGGGGATAGCCGACGGAGGGCACGCTGTCTTCTGAAGCCAGGTGCGGTGCCTGATACGTGCAAGGTTCTTTGTAATCACAAAGCCCAGATAGATTTCCGTCCGTTCGAGAAACGATCGATTCGCCGGATTCCAACGCTCGGCGCACTGCTTGAATTCGAGATCTCCCGTGAGCGCGCCAAGAGTCGCTAATAACAGGCGATTCAAACAATGGTATGCCGGAGAGCAAAGATATTGGCGGGCACCATACCAGCTCCATTTCTGCCGGTAATTCCAATACGGCAAAAGTTGCTTCAAACCCGCAATACCCGCCCGCAACAGGCGGCCGACTTCTTCGTCTTCGAATTCCGTGTACAGATCATAGAGACCTAAAAGAGAGGTCATAAATCCATCCAGAATGCCGGGCACGGCACCACCTGGAACCTCGGTGTAAAAGCTCGCTCCATTTACGCGTGCGCGGATGCCGCCCTGCGATACATCCAAGTCGAAGGGGAGCCAAGCTTTTTCGAGGAGTTCCCGCAGATGGGGTCTTTTCGTCACCCGCCAACCGCGAAGGACGGCACTGATCGCCAATCCCTGTGCGTGAGAGGAGATCCATGGCGCACGCAAGAGAACTTCGTTTTCCGGATTATCGAAGTTCATGGGCCACACGACTGCGCCGTCGCCGCGTAGAACAGCGTGGTTCTCCAGCCAGTCAATTTGCTTTAAAAACGAGTCGAGGTGCTGCGCTCCTTTGCCGCGAAGATAGTGGCCCAACTGGACGAGCGCATACCAGGCGATAAAGCCCGGCCAATAGTTTGTGCCGGTGACTCGAACCCAGGCTCTCGGGATGCCGGCAGAATCCATGCGCAGGGTTTCCCAAGAGAGCTTGTCGCTGTAGAGGTAATAGCGCAGCGAGTCGCGAGGACCTGCCGCGCTGTCGATCTCGAGCGGATAGTTGAAATCGAACCCGAGAATCTCCTGCTTTAGCGTACGCGAAGCACAACTCAGCGCGGATAGGTTATCGAGTTCAGCCATGAAGTTCTCAAGAAGCGTCTCAAACCGGTCTGCGGCGGGTCAAGGCATGAGAGTACTGTGAAAACAGTGCAACAATAGGCACGCAATGCGGACGTCGGATTTCGATGAGATTGTGGAGAAAGCGTTACGGAATATCCCGGCGCGATTCCGAAGCCGCATGAATAACGTCGCGGTGGTGGTGGAAGATGAGCCAGCAACCAGCCTGCTTCGGGAACGAGGGGTGTCCCCGGGCGGCACGCTTCTCGGGCTGTACCAAGGACGGCCGCTGAGCCAGCGCAGCGTCTTTGAGCCCTTCGCCTTGCCCGACCGAATCACCGTATTCCAAGGTCCCCATGAGCGGTTAGCGCGCAGCCGGGAAGATCTGGAGCGGTTGGTGGAGCAAACGCTCTGGCACGAAATTGCGCATCATTTTGGAATGAATGAGCGCGAGGTTCGAGCGGCAGAGCGGTTGCGACGCATGCGCCGGTTGTGGCCGCATTGAGGGGGCTAGATGCCCGCTCGAAAGCAGGCATGGCGGGCTAGAAAGCCCGCTCCACCAGAGAAGTGCTCACTGTGGGCTTTCAACCGGGTCGCCGTTGGCGTCACGCAGTTCCACGGGACCAAGATTCAGCGCCTGGAGCGGGCCTTCGATCTTAGCGCGGTCGCCTACAGCGATCAAGACCAGATTGCTCGGCTGCACATATTTCAACGCGGCTTTTCGGATTGCAGCGAGCGCGACAGAACTATACTGCTCGGGTAGTTTGCGATAGTAATCGACCGGCAGATCGTAAACGAACAAGTCGCCGATCAGGTCCGACGAGGCGCGCAACGTTTCGAATTGCCCCGGCAGAGAGCGAAGCGCATAGTCCTGCGCCAGCTTCAGTTCGGCGGCCGTGGGCGGATCGGTTCGGATGCGGTTCAGTTCCGCAAAGAGTTCCCTCGCGGCCGGTCCGGTCACGTCCGTGCGAACCTGGGCTCCGGCGAGAAACGGCCCTGCACCGCGCCGGAACAGATAGCGGGAAAACGCTCCGTAGGTGAAGCCGTTCTTTTCGCGGAGATTCATGTTGATGCGGCTCGAGAACAGCCCGCCGAGAATGCTATTCATCAGTTCGACCGGAACATAGTCCGGAGTTTTGCGCGACAGGCCGACACCGAAGGCAGCGAGCGTGGTCTGCGGGGCTCCGGGTTTGTCGACGATTACGATGCGCCGCTGCGGGGCATCCGGCGTCTGCGGAATGCGGGCCGGGGCGACTTCACCACTGGCAGACCACGAACCGAAATAGGTCTCGGCCAGGCGGCGAGCCTCGGGTGCGGTAAGATCTCCGGCGAGCACCAGCGCGGCGTTTTGGGGCGCGTAATGGGCGGTCCAGAAATTCACCAGATCCTGGCGCGTCATTGTCTTTACAGCTTCAGTGGTGCCGGTAGACGGATACGCGTAGGGGCCTTCGCCGTACAGAGTCTTTTCGCCGACGCGCAGCAATGCCTGTACGGGTTGATCGGCTTCCTGTACGAGGGCGGCCAGCCGCTCGCGCCGGATGCGTTCGATTTCCGAGTCCTGGAACGCGGGGTGCTCTACCACATCACTGACGAGTTTGAATACCTCATCGGTGTTGGTGCTGAGAGCGCCCATGCCGGCGGCTGCGGCGTCATCGGTGGCGTTCGCGCGCAGCTCCGCGCCAATGCGTTCCGCTTCCTCGGCAATCTGCGTAGCGGAACGTTGCGTGGTGCCCTGAGTCAACATGCGTGCTGTGAAGCCGGCCGTACCGGGTTTTCCGGACGGATTCGCTTCGGACCCGGCCAAATCCAAGACCTCGGCGTGGATGAGCGGCAAGGCATGATCTTCCACCAGATAGACTTTCATGCCATTGCCAAGCGTGAACATCGCGGGCACGGGAAGATGGAGTTTGGGCGGCGCGCCCGCTGCCGGCACGGTCTTTCTCCACTCCTGCGCGGTTTCAAATCCGGCGGAATAGGGATTGGTCAGTTTTACATCCGCGTCTACAGTGGCGGGAGTGCGCGGGACATCTTCAATCACTTTCTTTCCGGGAACGGTGTAGACAACCGCCCGCTGATTCGGCGCGAAGAAGCGCTGCATAGCTTGATGCACGGAGACCGCAGTCGCGTTTTGATAACGCTCGATGTCTTTGGGCAGACATCCGGGATCGCCGACGTACTGGTTATAGTAATTCAGCATGTCGGCTACGCCACCGAAACCGCCTAGGCGCTGCAATCCGGCGATTTTCCGGGTGAGCAGGACGTTGCGGGCGCGGTCCACTTCGGGCACGGTAGGACCGTTCGCGCGAAGATCATCGATTTCTTTGTTCATCGCCGTTTCTAACTGTTCCGGCTTCACACCGGGCCGGGCGGTCACATTGCAGACGGCGACAGAGGCCAAGGCCAGCGATTCGTTTTCGCAATTCACGCTCTGGGCGATCTGATCCTGATAGACCAGCTTGCGATATAAGCGGCTGGATCTGCCACCACCCAAAATTTGAATGGCAAGGTCCGCATCGGCATCTCCCGGCTGAAGCGCCGGCGGGGTGAGCCAGCCCATCGACACGCGCGGGAGTTGCACGCTATCGGGGACCACGGCGCGCAACTCAGTTGTGATGGAGCGTGTGGTGAGTTTGACTTTTTCGACCGGCGGGCCGGCCGGGATCGGGCCGAAATATTTTTCGATTAGCGGCTTGATTTTGACCGGATCGAGATCCCCCGCGATGGCGATGGTGGCATTGTTCGGGCAATAGTAGTGCTGGAAGAAATCACGAACGTCGCGAATGCGCGCGGCCTCGATATCGGCATGCGATCCGATCACGTCGGCATAGTAAGGATGGTCTTTCGGAAAGAGCAGGTGAAACATTTTCTCTTCCGAAAGCGCGTAGGGGCGGCCTTCCACGCTTTGCCGCCGTTCATTGCGGACGACATCGCGTTGATTGGCCAGCTTGGCCTGATCCAAGGTTTCGAGCAAAAAGCCCATGCGATCGCTTTCGAGCCAGAGCCCGAGTTCCAGTTGATTACTGGGCAGGGTTTCGAAGTAGTTGGTCCGGTCGAAATCGGTGGTGCCGTTGATGTCGGTGGCGCCCGCACCTTCCAAATAGCGGATATGCGCCTTTTCGCCGACGTGTTCGGAACCTTCAAACATCATGTGCTCGAAGAGATGAGCGAAGCCGGTGCGGCCGGCTTTTTCATTCATCGGCCCGACGTGATACCAGAGATCAATCGCAACGAGCGGCAGACGGTGGTTTTCGTAGAGAATGACTTCGAGGCCGTTGGGTAATTTGTATTTTTCGTAGGCCAGAACCGGAAGCTTGAGTTGCTTGACAGGTTGGAGTTGGGCGGCTTCGAGATGCAGGCCAAGAATGGCGGCCAGAACGGCGCATACCGGGGCGGTTTTTCTGATGAATGGCTGACGCATGAACTTCCTTGATTTATTGAAACTTGGAGTAAGGATATAACGGATTAATGGCGGCGTTGCGGAGGCCGCTCCCTCACGGTCGCGGTTCTGAGTCAGGCGTTATAGCATTTTTCGAATGCGCGCTTGAAGCTGGCCATATCGTCCCTGCTTCCGACCGTGACGCGGACCCAGGTGGGCCAGACCGGCCAGACGCGGCCGATGTAGACGTTTTGCGCGGCCATGTCCCGGAAGAACGATTTGCCGGGGCGCTTCACGTTGACCATGAAACAGTTGCTTTCGGAAGGTACAAATTCGACGTTCCTAGCGGTTAGCCAATCAAACGTGTCGGTACGCAGATCGTACATGATCTTGCGGCGTTGCGGGACCAGATCATTCAGTTGCAAGCTGGCGATGGCGCCTACCATGGACGTGATCGGCATGGCTCCGGCGCTGTACGTTTGGATCTTTTCGAGCAGATCGGGCCGCGCCATGGCGGCTCCGGCGCGCAGACCGGCCATGCCGTAGAGTTTTGAGAACGTTCGCAGCACGATGACATCTTTATTCTGCGCCACAAGGTCGCTGCAGGGCACGGCATCGTTTGAAAAGTGGATATAGGCTTCGTCGATCATCACCACCGAGCCTTTGGGCTTGTTTGCCACCAGATATTCGATATCCGAACGGCTGGTCACCGTGCCAGTGGGGTTGTTGGGATTGCAGATATAGAAGAGGCCCGCGTTCGGCGCGGCTTCGAGCATGGCGTGGAGGTCGTGATCCCAGGTTCCTTTGCGCAGTGGAACATTGATGGTCTGCGCGCCAATGAATTGCGCGGCGCGCTCGCCGGCTTCGTATCCCGGATCGGCTTTGACGAAGGGGCGGTCTTTGGAGCAGAACGCGAGAACGGCTTGATGGAGCGGCGCACTCGAACCCGCGAAGATGCCGATGTAGTTCTCCCCAGGATCATAACTGAACTTGACCCCTTGCTGAGCCGCAAGAATTCTGGCCAGCGTGAACGTCTGTTCGTACATGTACCGGCCGCCCTTTTTAATGATGTTGTACATCGCGTCGGCGGCTTGCGGGCATGGACCCATCGGATTTTCATTGGCGTTGATCTTCACCGCATCGGGCGGGATGTCTCTCAGCATCGAGAGTTGCGCAAGCGCCGGCTCGTTATAGAACGGCAGAGCGGCACCGGCTGCCAGCAGACTGGTGATTTTTCCAAAGCTCCGACGGGAAAAACCGCGTCGAAGGAAGTCAGCGCGTTGTTGAGCGGTTAAAGCAGATGGCATTTGTGGCGCCTCGCTGTTCTGCGAAAATTTACTCTAGGGTAGCGTAAATGGAGCGAACTGGATAAAGGTCAAGGTCGCTAACGCTTCCGGTTTCCGGGCCGCCGGTGTATGCGGGCCTGCGCCCCGCGATGGCTCGGAGTCGAGATTTTATTCGCAGCGGAGGGCTGCCGTGGGATCGAGCAATGCGGCGCGCCAGGCCGGCAGAAATCCGGCCAGACCTGCCAAAGCGAACATGAAGATTGCCGTTGTGACCATGGTCAACGGATCGTCTGGCTGCACTTCAAACAACATGGAGGAGATAAAGCGGCCGCACGCCACTCCTGCGACCAGGCCAATCAAGATGCCGATGCCGGTCAACATCAGCGCTTCGCGGAGAATCAGTCGCAGCACTTTGGCCGGGGTAGCGCCCAGTGCGAGACGTACGCCGATCTCGCTGGTCCGGCGTGTCACGGTGTATCCCAAGACACCGTACAAGCCGATCGCGGCCAGGGCGGCTGCCAGCGCGGCAAAGAAGGCAGCCAGCATGGCGAGAATACGCTCGGTGAAGAGTCCGGCGTTCACCAGTTCATCGAACGGCAATGCCTGCTGGAGGACGACGTCCTTACCTGTCGCTCGCACGAACTGCCGGACGGCCGAAGCCACCGGACCGGAATCCGCGGTTGCCCGGATGATGAGATTCCAATTGGTTCCCGCCATCATGGGATTCGGCGACATCTTTTGCCCTTGCAGGGCTGGAAGAAACATGGTGCGCGGCGCGGGATCGCGCAGGCTGTTGTACTTCGCGTCGGCGGCCACACCAATCACACGGTACGTGTTTTTCGTATCCACTATAAATAACCGTCCTACCGGATTGCGCGCGCCGAAATACGTTCGAGCGGCTGCGGCACTCAAGACCGCGAGTTTCTCCTGAGTGGCGTCGTCCCGTTCGTTGAAATCCCGTCCTGCAAGCAGAGGAATGCGTACGGTTTTGAAATATCCAGGGGCTACTCGATCGACGTAGACTCTACGCTCGCTCTTGGTCAAATTCGGCCAGCGGTCGCGCTCAAGCTCGTTGTAAATATACTCCCCGCTGAGCGGGACTACCGCGGCGAGACTTGCCGAACGCACAAACGGGAGCGCGCGCGTTTTCGCGAGCAGTTCACGGTAGAAGCTCGCCGTTTGCTCTGCGCTCATACCCGATCGCTCGGAATCCAACGAGATGAACATCAGATTCTCGCGATCGAAGCCAGTATTCTGGGAGCGCAGGTTCTTTAACGTGCGCACGAATAAAAGCGCGCCGAGTAACAGCATCACGGAGAGCGCCACTTGAATGCTGACGAGAGCGCGTCCCAGGTTCCACCGTCCGCCGCGGAGCCCGATTGCGCCAAACTTCAAGGCTTGGTTCGCGTTCAGATCCGTGCCGCGCAGAGCGGGAGCGATACCGAAGAGAATGCCGGTCAGGACTGCCAATCCGGCGAGATAGAACAGCATTCGCGTATCAGGCTGGAGGTCCACGGTCATGGGCAGGAATTTCGCCGCGACGTGCAATCCCCAGGCGGCAAATCCAGCTCCCAGAATGGCGCCCGCAAACGAGAGCAGCAGGCTTTCGGTTAATAACTGGCGAACGAGACGAGCGCGGCTAGCGCCGAGCGCCAGACGTACAGACAATTCTTTTTCCCGTTGCGCGGCACGAGCCAGCATAAGATTCGCCAGATTGACGCAGGCGATAAGCAGCACCAAACCCGATACGGCAATCAATACGAATAACGGTTTCGTGTATCGGGCGGCGAGAAATCCGTCGCGTCTTCCGCCGGGCCGGACGCCCAGAGTTTGGCGCAGGAATTCTTTTTCGGCTGGCGTCGACGCGGGAACGAGGGATTGCAATACGTTTTGAGAAATCGTGTGCGACTCGGCTTCGGCTTGCGCCATCGAGATGCCGGGCTGCAGGCGTCCCAATATGGCGAGCCACCAGATGCGCGTGGTGTGCTCCATGTCCCATTTCGGATGGAGCGCGGCGTTGGCGTGAAAGGGAATGGTGACATCGGGAGCGCTGCCGACGAAGACGCCCGTGAAGTTTTTCGGTGTAACCCCGACGATGGTGAAGGTATGGCGGTCGAGCGTGATGTTCCGGCCGATGATTTTCGGATCGCGATGAAACTCGGTGGTCCAGAAATGGTCGCTGATGACAGCCACCGCAGTCGCAGTTGGTGAATCGTCGTTCCGACCAAACAGCCGTCCGGCTTGTGCCGTGATGCCGAGAGTTTGGTAGGCTTGACCACTCGCGACGGCTGCGTTAACGCGCCTGGCATCCACGCCCCAACCGAGCGACAGGCTGGTGTTGTTCCAGGTAAACAGTCCGGTCAGAGTCTTTGTGCGCTGCTGAATGGCGGCGAGCGCTGGGAAGGAAAAGACGGTGCTGGTCTGATCGCTCCGGAGTACTAACTGGACGAGCCGATCAGGCTCGGCAACGGGTAAAGGGCGCAGCAACAGATCATCCAGCAGGGTGAAAATTGCGGTGTTTGCGCCGATTCCAAGAGCCAGGGTGAGCAGAGCCGAGATGGCAAACAACGGGCTCTTGCGTAACATGCGCAGTGCGAAGCGTAAATCCTGAAGGCAGGTGCTTGCCCAGGTTGGCATGTATTTAATTTACAGCCATGCGGGCAATGAACTGCCCGCCGGCACACTCTCTAGTGCACCATTGATTTTGCGGTGCACTTGTCCCAGCAACCCCGGCTCGGCCCGGGGGTCGGATGCTGAAGCGTGCGCCACGCTATATCGCGTAGCGGTCGAGCAACCGTGCAAGCACCACGAGCACGGCGGCGCCAATCAGCCACACTTGCCAGTGCGACCAGAGACCGCTCGAAATAAAGAAATCACTCGTCAAGTGCAGATCGGCAGTGATTCTCCAGAAGGCGAGCGTGAAGGCAATCAACGCGGATGGCATCAGCAGCGAGGCCAGTGTCAGCGCCGCGGTTCGGACCAGGGGGACACCGCCCGGACGCGAGTTCCAGCGAATACGGACCACCATAAAACGAGACCCTTTGTCCATAGACTATCAAGCTTTCGCTTATACTTGCGTAGGAGAAATTTGGATGAAGAAGATCAAAACCGCAATTGTGGGTACAGGCTTTATGGGGAAGGTACACGCCGAAAACGTGCGGCGGCTGGGAAATGTGGAAATTGCCGCGGTGGTGGGCAGCCGTCCGGAAAGAGCCCAGCAATTTGCCGAGAGCTTCGCGATTCCCATTGCGACCGCCAATCTTCAGGATGTGCTGAACAACAAAGAGATCCAGGCCGTTCACATTTGCACACCGAACGTGGACCACTTCCCGATGTCGCTGGCCGCGATCAACGCCGGGAAAGCCGTGCTGTGCGAGAAGCCAATGACCATGAACGTGGCGCAAGCGCGGCAGTTGGTAGATGCCGCCAAACAGAAGAACGCGGTGAATTGTTTGCAGCACAATCTGCGTTATTACCCGGTGGTGCAGCAGATGCGCCAGATGATTGCGCACGGTGATTTGGGCGATATCCTCATCGTGCAAGGCACGTACTCGCAAGACTGGCTGCTCTACGACACGGATTGGAACTGGCGGCTGGATGCGAAGGAAAACGGCAAGCTCCGCGTGATGGGCGATATCGGCTCACACTGGATGGACATGATCCAGCACCTGACCGGGCTGAACATCACGGCAGTGTGCGCCGATCTGGCGATCTTTCATGAAAAGCGGAAACGGCCAAAGGGCTCGGTGGAGACGTTTTCGGGCAAGAAATTGCAACCGGGCGATTACGACGAAGTGCCGATCGATACGGAAGATTTTGGGATGGTGATGCTGCGTTTGGGCGATCGGGCGCGCGGAGCATTTACCGTGAGCCAGATGTCGGCGGGACGCAAGAACCGGTTCGCTTTCGAGATTTTCGGCACAAAAGCCGGCGTGGCTTGGGACCAGGAGCAGCCCGACACGTTGTGGATCGGCCATCGCAATGAGCCGAACCAGATCATCATTAAGGACGCATCGCTTTTCTATCCAGCCGCCGCAACCTTCGCCGATTTACCGGGCGGCCACAGCGAAGGTTACGACGATTCGCATAAGCAAGTGTTCAAGCGCTTTTATGCAAGGGTGGCCGATCCGTCCGCGCCGCTCGATTATCCGACATTTGAGGATGGTCTGCACGGGATGATTTTGCTGGAGAAAGTCGCCGAGAGCGCGGAGAAGCAGGCCTGGGTGAAGGTCTAACCCAGGGCTTGGTCGATATCCCATATCAAATCCTCAACATCTTCCAAACCGACTGAGAGGCGGACTAGTTCGGGAGTGACTCCGGCCGCCTCTTGCTCGGCCAGACTGAGCTGCTGGTGCGTGGTGGAAGCGGGATGAATCACCAGGCTGCGGACATCACCGACATTGGCGAGATGGGAGAAGATTTTCAGATCGTTGATGAACTTCTTTCCCGCGTCGTAGCCGCCTTTAATTCCGAATGAGAAGACGGCTCCAGCACCTTTCGGTGTGTAGCGCTGAGCGAGTTTGTAATAAGGGCTGGAGGGCAGCGATGCGTATTTCACCCATTCGATCATGTCATGGTTTTCCAGGTGTTGCGCGATGGCCAGCGTGTTTTGAAGGTGGCGGTCCATGCGCATGGTCAAGGTTTCGATGCCTTGCAGAAACAGGAAGGAATTAAACGGGCTGACGCACGGCCCGATATCGCGCAAACCTTCGACCCGGGCTTTGATGATGAAACTGATGTTGCCGAAGGTGTCCCAGATTTTCATGCCGTGATAGGCGGGAGAAGGGTCGGTGAAGTGGGGGAATTTTCCGTTATTCCAGGGGAATTTACCGCCATCGACAATAATGCCGCCAATCGAATTCCCGTGACCGCCCATGAACTTGGTTAGCGAGTGGACGACGACGTCAGCGCCGTGATCGATAGGCCGCGTCACATAGGGCGTGGCGAACGTGTTATCGATCACCAGCGGAATCCCGTGCTCGTGCGCAATGTTCGCCACTGCCGCGATATCGAGGACATTGCTGCGCGGATTCGAGATCGTTTCACCGTAGAGCAGTTTTGTCTTGGGCGTGATGGCCTTGCGGAAATTCTCGGGATCGTCCGGCTCGACAAATATGAAGTCATAGCCGAGGCGGCGCATGGTCACGTTGAACTGGGTGAACGTTCCGCCGTAGAGCGTACTAGCGGAGACGACCTGATCGCCGGGTGCCGCGATGGTGGTCAGCGCCAGGAATTGAGCAGCCTGCCCGCTCGACAGACCCAGCGCGGCGGCGCCGTTTTCGAGCGACGCCACGCGCTCTTCGAGCACCGCAGTGGTCGGGTTCATGATTCGTGTGTAAATATTCCCGAATTCCTGAAGCGCGAACAGACGCGCGGCGTGCTCCGTATCGTCGAATGTAAAAGAGGTCGATTGATAAATGGGCACGGCGCGAGCATGGGTGGCGGGATCCGGATCGTAGCCAGCATGAAGGGCCCTCGTATTGAACCCAAGCGGCCGGTTTATGTCTTTGGTGTGCATTGCTCCTCTGGATGGCCGCTCCCTCGCGGTCGCGGTTCTGCCGGAAGGTTACGGTTAGTCCTTAGCATACTCAAGAGGGAGAGCCCGACACCCGTGGCGAGACACGTCCAGGCGAACCAATCTCCGTGTTGCGAATAGAAGGTGGTGCTCTCAACCACTCCGTACTGCATCGATGCGGCAACCTGTTCAAACGGAGGCAGTTCTTTGCGGATTCGCCCGGCGGGATCGATGATGGCCGTAATTCCGTCGTTCGTCGCGCGAATGATGAACCGGCGATTTTCGACCGCGCGCATGCGCGCAATCAGCAAATGCTGCTCGCGTGCTTCCGTATGGCCGAAATAGCCGTCATTCGAGAGATTCACCAGAACATCCGCGCCCTTGCGGGCAAATTGCCGGACCAGATCCGGGAAGGCGGATTCGTAGCAGATGAAGACACCGAGCCTGTGTCCGGCAGCGGGGAGGATCTTGATGTCATGACCAGGAACGAAATCCCCCACCTCCTGCGTGATGCGGTTGACGAAGGAAAAAGCACGCGGCACAAACTCGCCGAAGGGGACCAGATCGATTTTGTCGTAACGGCCGATCTGCATGCCATTCGGGCCAAGCAACACGGCCGAATTCAGCGGCTGATTTTGCGAGTTATAAGCGACCGTGCCGAACAGAAAATAGCCGTGCCGGCGGGCGATGTTGGTCGCTGCTTCGTGAAACTCGGGATCGTTGAAATAGTACAGCGGCGCGGGGAGCTCCGGCCAAATAACGAGTTTTGCGGGAAGCGCGTTCGATAGCAGCGCAAGCTGACGTTGTGTCGTCTCCTGGAGAAGACCGGTCCATTGCACATCGGTGCTGATATTGGGCTGCACGATCAGAGCCGAATCGGGAGCGGGAGTTCGTTCCGGAATCGCAGGCAGCAGCCACAGCAGTAAGAGCGCCGCGAGTGGAAGCAGGCGAATGCGGGAATAGCGAAGGATCACGCAAGCCAGCCCGGCTGCCAGCATCGCGAAGACGAACGAGACGCCGTAGACGCCGACACAAGGCGCGAGCCGCAGCGGCACGGACATATCGATGCCAGCATTGCCCAAATCGAGCCAGGCGAAGCCGAACGTGCCGTGCGTCCGTTCGAGCCCGGTCCAAAGCGCGGCCACGGCCGGGATGGCGTAGGCGCGGCGCATCAGCGGACCGGCCAGCAAACTGAAAAACGCGAGATGCAACCCTTTCAAGATCGCGAAGAGCAGGAAGGATCCCCAACCGCCCCAGCGGCCCATGCCGCCGTGCACTTCGAGCACGAACTGAATCCACGTACAGAGAAAAAACCAGTAGAAGAGTCCAGCCGCCCAGCCGTAGGCGAAGCGCTGCCACCCGTCGTGCGTGCGGGCGAGCGCGATTAGAAGCGGCGTCAGCGCAACGGGAGCGAGAAAGCGCAGATCGAATTTGGGAAATATGAGTAGGAGGAGGATCGCGGAAAGGAGCGCCAGAACCGTGTGCAGGAAAATCCGGCGGTAATATGCCGGGAATTCAGGCATGGGCCTGGGCGGCCTCATCGCTCACGCGGTCTGCCATGTAGGAACTGCGGACGAAGGGTCCGCTGAAAACCATTTTGAAGCCGATTGCAAGGCCGTAATCGCGGTAGGAATCAAACTGCGCGGGCGTGATGTATTCGGCAACCGCAAGATTGCGGCGCGTGGGTTGGAGGTATTGGCCGAGGGTGACAACCTCCACATCCGCGCTTCGCATATCGCGCAACAATTCGTGCACTTCGGCGGCAGATTCGCCAAGGCCGACCATCAGGCCGGATTTCGTCAGCGCGTCCGGCCGGTACCGTTTGGCGAAGGATAAGACGTCGAGCGAGCGTTGATAGCTGGCTTGCGGGCGTACGCGGCGGTATAGGCGGCCGACGGTTTCCATGTTGTGATTGAACACGTCCGGACCGGCATCGAGCACGCGTGCGACGGCCTCCAGATCGCCGCAGAAATCCGGTGTGAGTACTTCGCAGCGCGCATTTGGAAGCGCCGAGCGGACTCTGCGCACCGTTTCCGCAAAGTGCCGTGAGCCACCATCGAGCAGATCGTCGCGATTAACCGACGTGATCACCACGTACCGCAGATTCATCCGAGCCGCCATTTCGGCGACGTGAGCCGGCTCATCCGAATCCAGCACGAATTCGTGTTTCGCGGCGGAACCTTTCGGAACCGAGCAGAAGCCGCATCCACGCGTACAGAGATTCCCAAGAATCATGAACGTGGCGGTTCCGCGATGAAAGCATTCGTGAATATTCGGGCAGCGCGCGGATTCGCAGACGGTGTGCAGGCCCTTTTCGCGAAAACCGGTTTTTAAGACGTGAATCGATTCGAAATGCGTCTGCCCCTTGCGCAACCAGAGCGGCAGGCGCGGGCGCGCGGAGTCGATCTGGACGAGCGTCTCGGAGTTCAAGATTTATTGTGCCAGACTAGTTCGATTCCACGCTCTTGCGCCACTCTTCCACGCGGGTTTGTAGATCATCGACGATCTCCGGGTGTTCGCGGCGTAAGTTGCCTTGTTCACCGGGGTCTTGTTCGAGGTTCGAAAGGAACACGGCATCCTCGCCTTGCAAGGGCCGGTCTCCCTCGGGAGTGCCGTCGTGCGTTACGCCGTTCAAGACCAGTTTCCACTTTCCGCGACGAATGGCAAGCTGCGGGCCTTCGGACCAACAGAGATCATCGTGCGGAGACTGCGCCGCTTCGGTCAGGACCGGCCAGATATTGCGGCCATCGATGGTCCGGTCGGCTGGTACCTGGGCTCCTGTGACGTGACAAGCGGTGGGAAGAATGTCGGCCGTCATCACGATTTGATCAATCGTCTTGCCGCCGGGAATGCGACCCGGCCAGTTCACGAGCGCCGGGACATGCATGCCGCCGTCGAACGTGCTGAATTTATATCCGCGGTAAGGGGTGTTTTTGCCTGCGGTGGCCGGCTGCTGATTCAATCCGGCACGGCGCTCCGTTGTGGCGCCGTTATCTCCCAATAAAAAAATGAGCGTGTTGTCGCGCTGGCCGGTGCGCTCCAGGGTAGCGATGATCTGACCCACGCCGTCGTCGGCAGCCGAGAGCATGGCGGCATACATCTGCCGCTCGCGCGCAAGATCCGGAAAGCGTTCGACGTATTTGCGGGGTGCGTGCATCGGATAGTGCACGGCACTAAACGCGGTGTAAAGGAAGAAAGGCGTGCCGCGTTGTTTTTCGATAAAGCCGCAAGCTTCGGCAGCGATTCGTTCGGTTAAATACTGGCCGTCTTCGAAAATTTCGTCGCGGTTCCGCCAAAGGTCGTGGTAGTTGACGATTTTTGGATCGCCCCAATAATAGCGGTGCGAGAAATAATCGACGCAACCCGCTTGAAAGCCGTAGAAATAGTCGAATCCATGGGCGTTGGGAACCGTATCCGGCGTGCTCCCCAAATGCCATTTGCCGGTGAGAGCGGTGGCGTAGCCGTTTTCTTTCAGGAGGGCGGCAATGGTTTTTTCCGAGGGCCGAAGGGATAGTCCATTGTGGCCTACGCCGGCGCGAAGCGGATACCTGCCCGTCATTAAAGCCGAACGGGCGGGCGCGCAGACGGGGGCGTTCGAGTACCAGTTCCGGCAAACCGTGCCACGGGCGGCGAGCTTATCGATATTGGGCGTTTTCAGGTCGCGGGCGCCCAGATAGCCCAGATCGTGTTCGCCGAGGTCGTCGAAAAGTATAACAATGACGTTCGGTTTCTGCGGTTGAGCTTTCAATACGACCGGCAGTTGGCTGGAGGCGATCGCGCCGGCCAGAAGCGAACGGCGCGATAGTTGCAAGGAGTTCATTTGGTCGCCTATTCCATCGTAAATACAGGCTGGCGAGAAAAACTTTGCCGAGCCGCCCTTTTTTGTGATATTCACTACAGGTACAGCCGTGAAAATTTTGGCGCTTCTTGCGGTGTCAGCCATCCTTGGCTTGGCCGCCTCCCCCCTTCTGCCTTCGGAGCCTCCCGATCCGGATACCAATTTGCCTGCCCAACAGGTGGGTCCGGGGGATCTGCTGGCGATTGCGGTGGCGGATTGCCCGGAGTTGAGCCGGAGTTTTCGGGTGGCCGCGGATGGGACCCTCGCCCTTCCACTCCTTAACGAACCGATGAAAGTGGCCGATAAGTATCCTTCCGATATCGGAAAGGAGATTGCGAAGGCGTTGGTCGATCAGGGAATCCTGGTGAGCCCGGTGGTTACGGTATCGGTCGCGCAGTACCGCAGTGTTCCGGTGACGGTGTTTGGCGCCGTGCACCATCCCATTACCTTCCAGGCGGTGGGGCCAGTGACGCTGATCGACGCCATCACGCGAGCCGAAGGACTCTCTGACGATGCGGGGCCGGAGATCCTGGTAAGCCAGCCGGCAGCAGATGGCAAGGCGGGGCTAGTGCAACGAGTTCCGGTGAAAGGGCTGATTGATGAAGCCGATCCACAATTCAATATTCGTTTACACGGTGGAGAAGAAATCCGTGTTCCGCCGGCCGGAAAATTCTATGTCGTGGGGAATGTGAAGAAATCGGGCGCTTTTCCCATCAGCCAAGGAAACGATTCCACGGTGCTCAAAGCCATCGCTTTATCGGAAGGCTTGTTGCCTTACACGAACAAACAAGCCTATATCTACCGGCGTGAAGCGGGCAAGAGCAGCCGGGACGAGATCCCCGTTCAGCTTAGTCGCATTCTGGATCACAAAGCGGCGGATGTCGCTTTGCGGGCGAACGATATTCTCTACATCCCGGATAGTAAGGGGCGAAGGATGACGGCCCAAACGCTGGAACGCATTGCCGGTTTTGGGACCGCGACGGCATCCGGATTGCTGATCTGGAAATAACATGAAGCATCCGGACCGACTTGTACCCGAGCTGGCCAGTACGCGCCGGATGCCCCAGCCGCTTCCACTGCCCCCGTACCTGGAAATCGATCCGCCGCAGGCCTCTCTTCCGGCCTCGCATTACCTGTTCCTCATTCTCCGTCACAAATGGAAGATTCTCGGGTTTGTCGGCGTTTGCCTGCTGGCAACGTATCTGGTTTGCGCGCGTTTGACTCCGCTCTACGAAGCAACCGCCAAGATCGACGTGGACCGCCGCGTACCGATTGGAATTATCGGTCAGGAAGCGAGCCAGGCATCTTCTGGCGACGATGCGGACGCATTCATGGCGACGCAGATGGAATTGATTCAAGCCGATGCCGTGGTGCGGCCCGTGGCGGAAAAGTTCAATCTCTTGCAGCGCGAGAGCCAACTCGAAAAGCTGGCCAAAGATAAGGTACGCCGCAAGACGGACGCGCCGGTCTATCTGAGACAGCTAAAAGTCACGCGTCCGGTGAACACTTATATTCTGCGGATCAGCTACCGCTCCCCTGACCCGCAGCTTGCGGCGGATGTCGCAAACGCCGTCGCGCAATCTTATCTGGAACACACGTTTGAGATCCGGATCCGCTCTTCTAGCGCGCTGTCCGCCTTCATGGTGAAGCAACTGGACGAGTTGAAGGCGAAGATGGAGCGCTCCAGCCTGGCGCTTGCGAAATTCGAGCGGGAACTAAATGTATTAAACCCGGAAGAGAAGACCAACATTCTCGCCGCGCGCCTGCTTCAGTTGAATACGGAGTACACCAGCGCGCAGGCCGACCGGGTTCGCAAAGAAGCGGCGCACAACGCGATGCAGAGCGGATCGCTGGCGGCGGCCGAAATCTCGACCCAGGGCGATTCTCTAAAGCAGTTGCAGGATCGCGTGAATCAGGCCAAACAGCATTTGGCCGACGTCGCGAGTATCTACGGCCCGAATCACTCGGAATACCGGAAAGCCTCCAACGATTTGGCCGAATTGCAGCGGCAATTCAGCGAGATGCAGCACAGCGTCGCACAACGCGTCGAGGCGGATTACACCGAGGCGGTGAACCGCGAAAAGATGCTGGCGACGGCGGTGGCCCGGACCAAGGCGGAGTACGACCAGCTCAACGGGCGCTCTTTCGAGTATCAGCAGTTGAAGCGGGATGCGGACGCGGATAAAGCCCTATACAGCGATTTGGAGCGGCGCATTCGGGAAGCGGGCATTAACGCCGGATTTCAGAACAGTTCCATCCGCATCGCGGATTTTGCGCGGCCGCCGGATGCGCCTGTCTATCCCAGAAAGAAGCTCAGTCTGCTGCTGGCCTTCATCATTTCGTCGGTGATCGCGATCTGCGGAGCGATCTTGTCGGACGTGCTGGACGATACGGTTCGCGACCCCGAGCAGGCGGCTCGTGCCTTGGATACGGCGGTGTTGGGGACATTGCCGGCAGTAAAGCAGATGAAGCGGCTGCGAAACTCTGTGGCGCAGAACGGGATGCCGCCAAACCTGCTGCCGAATGGTCATACGCCGCGCGGCTTGCTCGGATTGACAAAGGCCGAAGACGGCTCCCCACCGCGATTGTTGCTGCCGGGAAGTTCGGTGTATGAGGGGATCGCCTCGTATGAGGAATCCATCCGCACGCTGCGGCAGTCCATTTTGCTGCCGGATTTTGAGCGGAACCTTAAGTCTTTGCTGATCACGAGCGCCGCACCGGGCGAGGGCAAGTCGACCTCAGTCATTCATCTTGCGATTGCGCACGCCGAGCAAGGCAAGAGGACGCTCATTATCGACGCCGACCTCCGCCGCCCCAGTGTTCACAAAAAGATCAATCTCGAAATGAGAACGGGCTTGTCGAATGTGTTGCTCGGCGAGATGACCTGGAAACAGGCGCTGGTTAATACAAAGACCTGGCCGGATCTGGATGTGCTTCCGGCGGGCATGGCTTCACGCCGCGCTTCGGATCTGGTCGGCTCCATGATGATCGACATTCTCGACGAGGCGGCCAAAGAGTACGATTTGATCCTGGTGGATGCTCCACCGGTGCTCGGCTTCGCGGAGGCAATGCAGATTGCGAGCGCGGTGGATGGAGTGATTGTGATTGCTCGGGCGGGCCAGACGAGCAGAAAGGCGGTCGGGACGGCGCTCGCGACGCTTCGCAGGCTACAGACGAACGTGATCGGGCTGGTGCTGAACGAGGTCGATAAACACTCTACAAACGGGTACTACTACTACAGCGAATATCGCAAGTACTACGCCGAAGATCGTCCAGAGAACGCTTGACCGGAACGGATTTGACGATTCGTATGCAAAGTCGAATCCAATGGGTGCATGCCCAGCTCAAACACCGGTTCGCACTGGTCACCGATATGACCGCGGTCTATGGGATTCACTTTGCCAATCAGGCGCTCCCGCTCGTGACCGTACCGTATCTTTCGCGGATTCTGGGGCCGTCCATGTGGGGACTCGTGGCCATGGCGCACGCTTTTGCGATGTACGGAAGCGTGGTTGTCGAATACGGATTCGTCTACTCGGCAACCCGGCTGCTGGCCACAGCAGAAACGGCCTTGGAGTTCGAGCGCGCGCTCGCCGGAGTGGTCGGAGCCAAAGTGTTACTCTCGGCAGCCGCGGTTTTGATTGCGGCCGTCGCGGGGTTCTCCGTTCCGGTTTTCCGCGCCCACCCGGTGCTGTTCTGGACGGCCGTTCTCTCGGAGTTGATTAAGGCGTGGCTCCCGGTCTATTACTTTTACGGCATTAAACGCGTCGCCATCGCTTCGCTGATGGAAATTGTGACGCGAGCCGCAAGCGCCGCCGGGATTTTCATTTTCATTCACAGGCCCCAGGATGCCTGGATATTCTTTGCCTTGAACGGGATTACAGCGGCGATTGCGGCGGCCGTTGCACACCTGATGATTTACTCGCGCTACTCGCTTCGTCTTCCACGCTTAACAGATGGAATGGCGATGGTCCGCGAAGGTTGGCCCATGTTCCTGTTCCGCAGCGCGCATAACATCTACACGCTGGGCAATGCATTTATTCTCGGCCTGTTCGCTTCGCCACAAGTGGTCGGATACTATGCGGGCGCGGAAAAGATCAGCTCGGCGGCGGTAGGTTTGCTGTCGCCATTTACCACGGTTCTTTACCCGCGCGCAGCGGGGCTCGTGAAGACCTCGCTGCGAAAAGCGGCGCGCGTGACGGAGGTATCCGTCTACATCACCGGTGCGGCAAGCGTGCTCCTGACGATCTGCATGTGGGCGGGAGCCGCTTGGATCATTCCGCTCGCCCTGGGATCGAAGTTCGCTCCCTCCGAACCGGTTTTCCAAATCCTTAGCCTGCGCGCTCCCATGGCCGCCTGGATCAACGTGCTCGGCTTTCAATGGCTTCTGGCGCTCTCGATGGAGCGGGAATTCCAACGCATCACATTGGCCGCTCTGTTTACGAACGTGCTGCTCGCGTCCCTGCTCGCACCCGGATTACTTCAGAACGGAATGGCGGTTGCCGTTGTCATCTCGCAAGCAATCACCGCGCTAGGCATTTTCGTTATTCTGCACCGGCGCCGGTTGAATCCTTTTGCTCTGGCCCGATCGTCGGAGTCGTATGCCTGACCCAACCTGCTCGGTGTTGGTCGTTTCCTGCGATCGCTACAGCGATCTGTGGCAGCCGTTTTTCTCTCAATTTTGGCGCTACTGGCCGGATTGCCCGTTTCCGGTGTATCTTGGCCTCAATCAGGAGCGGTATCGCGATGCGCGAGTCCGGGTGATTCAGGCCGGAGAGGACCGATCCTGGAGCAGTAATCTACGGTCCTTTCTCAATCAGACCGATTCTACGTATGTGCTGCTGTTGCTCGAAGATTTTTTCCTGTCGAAGGCGGTGCAAACCGGCGAAGTACTCCGGCACCTGGGCGCACTTGACGCTTTACACGGGACCATGCTGCGGCTGGTGCCAAACCCACCGCCGAATACAAGGATCAGCGCCTATTCTTCGTTCGGCTCAATTCACCCTTCAGCACCCTATCGGGTGTCCGCGCAGGCGGCGATCTGGAAGCGGACCGGGCTCCTGGACGTTTTAGACGACCGCGAAAATCCGTGGGAGTTTGAATCGAATGCGACCGCAAGAAGCCGGCTATACCGGGATGGGTTCTTCTGCAGTTACCGGCCATTACTCCCCTACCGGCACGTAGTCGAACGCGGTGAGTGGTTCTGGTCAGCGGCTCGGTTCTATAAAAAGCAGAACATCGGCTGTGATTTCGAAGCGCGCCCTGTGATGACGCCCACCACCGCTCTGCGGAAGTACATCAACGGCCGCTGCCGTTATTGGCGCGATCGTATTTCTGCTCTGCGGCTGATCGAAGGCCAGCGGAATTCTCCCGGAGCGGCGCATGGATAACCGCGCGCTCAAGATCGCGTTTCTGACCAACGTGATCCCCCCTTACCATAAGGCATTCCTGGATTGCCTGGCAAAACGGCACGAAATGCGCGTTTTGCTGTCTACTCCAATGGAGCCGAACCGCTCGTGGAAGCTGGAGTGGGATGGTTTGGACGTGGTGACGCAAAAGACACTGACGCTCAGTGGCCGGTGGCGTCACCCGCGAGGGTTCACAGAACCGTTGTTCCTGCATATTCCGATCGATACCGTTGCTCAACTGCGGCGCTTTGGACCCGACGTAACGATTTCCGTCGAGATGGGAGCGCGCACCTTGTTCGCTGCTCTCTACCGCAAGCTACGGCGCAGATCGAAACTGATTGTCTGGGCCGAAGTGGCGGAATCCACCGAGCAGGCGCGCGGCTGGATACGGAACCGGGTCCGACACTTGCTGCACAAGAATGCCGATGGCTTCCTGGTGACGGGCACGAGCGGCGTGCAATACCTGCGTAGCCTAGGCGTGGATGAGGCGAAGATTTTCAAAATCTCATATACCGCCGATGTGTCAAAGTTTGCGGCAACTCCGTTAGCGCGCAGACCAGGTTGTGAGCGGCATCTGCTCTACGTAGGGCAACTGATTGAGCGGAAAGGGCTGCTCCCTTTTTTAGATGTTCTCTCCAAGTGGGCGCGGGCAAATCCGGACCGGCGAGTGGAGTTCGTGTTGGCGGGAGATGGTCCGCTACGGAATCAAATCGAGCGCTTGGAGAAACCATCGAACATCGAAGTCTCCTTCGCAGGAGCCGTCCAATACGAAGATCTCCCGCGCGTGTATACGGACGCCGGCGTTTTCGTTCTGCCTAGCCTCGCCGATAGCTGGGGTGTGGTGGTAAACGAGGCCATGGCCGCCGGGCTTCCCGTGCTCGGCAGCGTCTACGCCCAAGCTGTTTCCGAAATGGTCAAAGATGGCGAGAACGGCTGGGTGTTTCGCGCCGATGATCCTGACGAGATTTACGATGCCATTGATCGTACGTTGAATACTTCACCCGAGCGATTGCAGCGAATGCGGCATTGCGCGCGCACAAGGGCGTTGCAGTTCACACCGGACCACCTCGCGTGCGCCGTTGAAAATGCGGTGAACGCGTGCATGGCTATGGGAGCTAGGTAATTCGATATGCATCTGCTCCTACCCATCACGCTCTATGCCGTACTCTTCGCAGGCGCGGCATTCGGGCCGCTGCGTTGGAGTATCACGTGCTATCTCCTGCTCTCGGCTGTCGATTTTGGCAACCCCACCGGAAGCATCGGCCTGCTAAATATGGCGAAAGCGATTTTATTGCCGGTTTATCTGCTCTGGAGATTTCGCGCTTACGCCGGGCACGGTCCCGTTATCCTGGCGCCCATCGCCTGGATTCTGTTTAGCACATATGCCGCGTTGTGCATCTCCGGATCGTACTTTCCATCATTTGCCATCAAACTGGTCGGGCACATGGCGGCCCTGTTCATCATCTCCCTGGTCTTCGTGCGAGCAACGAAGGCAGGCTATCTGACACCCCGCGTTGTTATCCCGGTGGCGGCTGGCGCTTTGCTCATGGGGGCTCTGCGTTCCATATTCATGCCGCGCTTCCAGGAAGAAGCGGACCGGTTCACGGCCTTCTCTTCGGCGCAAGCGTTCGCAGCGTTCCTATGCGCACTCTATTGCATCGCGCTTTGCTCCCAGACACTGAGCCGCACTACGCGCGCAGCAACCTGTCCAGTGCTGCTCGCCGCTCTACTGCTGGATGGCAGCCGGGTGTGGTTCGCGGGCACGGCCATCGCCACGCTCTTCGCATTGCTGATTTCCGGAGTGAAGCCCTGGATCAAGATCTGCACGTCCGGCCTCACCATTATCGCGATCGCTCTGGGAATCGGGCTGAGCGATCGAGTGATTGGCGTACTCAACTCCCTTTCCGGCGTGAACCGCATTGCGGCGACAATCACCGCGGCCTATGAAGGGGAAACCAACGCGAGCGGACTCGGTACTTTCGAGCTACGGCGGATGATTGATGACGCGGCGATCCAGCGCATTCAGGAATCGACCGTTCGCGAACTCATCTTCGGACACGGAACTTCCAATAGCGCGGCCGTTACCGGGTCGCTGATTCACTCCGGAGTGGATCCTAACCGAACCATGCACGATGAGTGGTTACGCATTCTCTACGAATGGGGGCTGATCGGACTCACTCTGTGGTTGGTCTTTTTTGCATCGATCACGATATTCGCCATTCAGGGGGTGCGGAGAGATCCCCGAGGCTTCGCGAAGCCTCTGCTGGTCTATCTGCCCGCATTCGCGCTGGCGCTCGGGACCGAAAACATGCTTGCCGGAGCGGGCAGCGATGTAACCGCGGGGTTCCTGCTGGCTCTGGCGCTGGCCAGTATTTCTCATCGCGAGTGGCGGCGCCGGGAAGCACGGTTCAATCAAAACATGCTGAGCCGCTTCATTCATAAGAACCGGATGGTGTACGCCGGATGAAGATCCTGCAAGTCCATAACTTTTATCAGCAGCCTGGCGGCGAAGACCTGGCCTTCGCCACCGAATGCGACCTTCTCACCAGCCACGGACACACCGTTCTGCGGTACACCGCTCACAATGACGCGATTACCGGGATGTCGTCCCTCGGCAGCGGCTTCGGAACTGTCTGGAACAGCACTTCTTTTCGCAACCTGACCCAGCTCCTCAAGACGGAAGCGCCGGACATCGTGCACGCGCACAATACGTTTCCGCTGATTTCTCCGTCGCTGTACGATGCCGCCCATCATGCCGGCATTCCAGTGGTGCAAACGCTACACAATTACCGCCTGCTTTGCCCGAGCGCGACACTGTATCGGAACGGCACAGTTTGCGAAGAGTGCGTGGGCTCCCTGGCCCCATACCGGGCTGTTATTCATGGTTGCTATCGAAACAGTTCGCTTGCGAGCGCCGCAGTGGCTTCGATGCTGACCATTCACCGTATCGCCGGAACCTGGACCCGCAAGGTCAATACCTACATTGCGCTCACAGAGTTCGCCCGCAACAAATTCATTCAGGGTGGATTGCCCTCCGAACGAATCACGGTGAAGCCGTGCGTCCTGGCGGAGGACCCGGGCGAGGGCGACGGGGGCGAAGGGTATGCTCTCTTCGCCGGAAGGCTCGCGCCGGAAAAAGGCCTGGGCACTTTGTTGGATGCGTGGGAGCGGCTGGGTGGCCGGATGCCGCTCCGTATTGCAGGTTCCGGACCGTTGGCCCATTATGTACAGTCGCGCTGCGAGCGGCTAGCAAACACGCAATACCTGGGCCAGTGCTCGCGCGCAACGATTCGCGACTTACTCCAAAAGGCCGCCGTGCTCGTCGTCCCTTCGGGTTGGTACGAAGGTTGCCCGCTGTCCATCGTAGAGGCATTTGCCTGTGGCACACCCGTGATTGCGTCCCGCCTGGGGTCGCTTGGGGAAGTTGTTTCGGACGGCGCAAACGGTTTCCACTTTCACCCCCACGATCCGGCGGACCTGGCCGATAAAGTCGAACGCGTTCTGGCCGATACCGGGAAACGGCTCGCGATGCGAAGGGCGGCGCGTGCCACATACGAGGCCGAATATACGGCCGAAATGAATTATCAGTTGCTTCTAGAGATATATCGGAAATCGCTAGACCGAGCCGTGGAATACACTGGAGCCCTTCAGCAGTTACAGAGCAGTGGAGACCCGCAATAACACAGGAGCCCCGAGTATGAGTTCGAGTGGCATTCTCGATCTGAATGTAAGAGAAAATGTGCCGGTTACCCGTAACTGGATAACCAAGCGAATACTCGACTACGCCATCGCTATACCTCTGTTTGTCGTGAGCATCCCATTTGTAGCGCTTTGCGCAGCTTGGATTAAAGCGGTAAGTCCGGGGCCGGCTTTTTTTCGCCAGCGGCGCGAGGGCAAAGGGGGCAAGCCAATCATCGTGATGAAGCTCAGAACCATGTATCCCAATGCGGAGCTTGTGTTATTGGAGCATTTAGAAGCGCATCCCGAGGATAAAGAAGGATGGCTTCGATGTTACAAACTAAAGCACGATCCGCGGGTGCTCCCGGTGATTGGCACATTCCTGCGGAAATATAGCTTGGACGAGCTGCCGCAGTTATGGAATGTTCTGCGCGGCGACATGAGCCTGGTTGGGCCGCGGCCCCTGCCGCATTATCACCTGAATAGCTTTTCCGAAGTGTTTCTCCATTTGAGAAGAAGCGTTATGCCCGGAGTGACCGGATTATGGCAGGTGTCAGCACGCAGCGATGGCGATCTGAGCGTTCAAGAAAAGGAGGACACATATTACATTCGGAACTGGTCGCTGTGGCTCGATTTTTACATTCTGTTGCGCACCATCAAAATGCTGTTGATTCCCAATGGCGCGTACTGAACTGGCCACTTGCTTACGCGTGCGGTTCTGCCGGCCAAACAGAACCCCGACCGTGGGGGAGGGGATATCCCAATTCAATCGCGAACGCTTGCCGCGGCCGCTTCTTTGCGGGCAATGCCGTCACCGACAAGCACGCCCCGAATCAGTGTCAAATCGTTCAGGATGCGCCGGCTCTTATGCACATGGAACGTTAGTTGATTCATTTTATAGAGCGCGAGGTTCAGGCCGTTCTTGTACCGTTCCGTCGCGGCCTTTTCCGCCGTTTCGCGAAGCTCTTCGGAAACATCGGAGATCACCCCTTCCAACAAGGTCATGAATTCCAGTGCACTCTCGATGGAATCAAAGGGCTTAACGAATTCGTCATGCATTTCTCGACCTTACCACCGCCTGCAATCTAGCGTAAGCCCTTCCCTATGAATGTCGCACCTATCGACGAAGAACTCCGAAGGGCCTCACCGGATGATAGTGCCGGGCGAAGCGAAAAATCTCAAGCCACCGCGCGCCGTAGCCGCTTGCTGTTGCATTGCGTGCTCGCGGCGCTTGTCTGCTCCTTGCACCACTGGACAGGGCTGCTGATGAGCCGCGGACACTATACGCCCTTTGCGGTATCCGAAGCGGTTTCGGCCCTGACGTTGGATGAGACCCACGCCTATGCGCCGCCCGCCCAGCACTTCCTGCTAACGGGTCACATTCCAGCCGAAGTCGATAACTATGAAAGACGAAACTCGACGGCCGGTATTCCCTTTGCCCCCGCTGCCATTTTGGGCAGCATGGGCTGGCTGCTCGGCGGACTGGATCGAGCGTTCATCGCCGCGGATGTCATTTTTCCGGCTTGCCTGTTCCTGTTTTTCTATTGGTTCGCGGCGGACATGATCAAGCGACAATCGCTGCGGCTGCTCGTCGCCTGGAGCACGTTGCTCCTACCATTCGGATTAAAAAACGCGTTTTGGCTCGGCAACGATCCATTTGTCGCGCCGCTCGAAGCAACTCGTACTCCTCAACCGGAGATGTCGTTTTTGTTGCTTATGGGAGCGGTCGCACTCACGGGGCGCGCTATTCGACGGCAAAGCGGGTCTTGGCCGTCGACGATTGCCGCAGGATTCGCATCCGGCCTGCTGATTTACTCTTATTACTTCTACGCGGTCGGCTGGACTTTGGCCTTATTCCTGTTGATTGCATTCACGCTCTTGTGGAAGCGTCCAGCGCCGGCGCAGAGAGCCGCGACTATCTTTGCGCTCATGGCGATGGTAGGTCTCCCGTACGCGCTCATAGTACTGGAGGGCAAGCGGCAGGGCGGGCAAACGTATTTGTTGCAGCGCATGGGCGTCTATACGCACGCGCCCGAGGTCCGATATTTGCTCCTGGCAATCGCGGGTTCCGCCGCGCTCTTTCTTTTCGGAAGACGGCTCCTTCAATCGCGCTACGCAGGTTGCGTAGTTCTCGCCTTTCTCATCGCCGGCGGTATCTGGGGAGTGAACGTTCAAATCGTTTCCGGCTACGACGCTCAGCACTGGCACTTTTTGAAACGGCTGGTCAAGCCTGCTGAGTTTCTTTTGTTCGCTTGTATAGCGTGCCGGATTATCGAGCAATTTTGGAAGCCTCGCGGCCGCAGACTCCAAATGCTTGCCGGAGGGCTCACGGTATGTCTCGTAATCAACGCCGCGGCGCGGCAATCCTATTCGGCCGCGCAAATCGTCCCAGTGCAGCGCGCCACCAATCCACGGATCGAAATACTGAATTGGGCACGTGAACATCTGCCCACAGGCCGGGTGCTGGGCAGTCTGGATCCGGATCTTATTCTGCTGATCCCAGCGTTAACGGCCGACTACACATATGCGCCGAGCGGCCTGCGCTCGCTCACGCCAACGGATGAAATCGTTGGCCGCTACTATGAACTCGCCGCGTGGCTGGGCATTTCCGAGACGGACTTAGCCCGGATCATGCGGGCGCCCAGACATTACGCACCCTCAGAACCCCAGTTACTTTTCGCTCTACGGCTGTACGACGGTAGTAAAACGAACTGGTCCGCTGGACAGGCCATCCCGTCAAGCGCCATGCGGCTCATCGATAACAGCGCCTTGAGCACGGCTTTTCTCGAACAGTACCGGCGATTTCGCGCCGCGCATCCACGGCCGCGGTTAAACGCACGGCTCGACGACCTGATTCTGCCTGCACGGGCCACTTGGCCGGCACGCGTTGCGCAGACATTTCCGCGAGCTCGTGCCGTGCATGCCAACAGTGAATTCGCTTTGATCGAACTGGCTCCGTAAAGCACGCATGAAGGTCGTGACGGTACATCGCGGGGCCCGCGATTTCTATCAGGTATCGAGCGCCTTAGCCGAAGCCGGCTTATTGCGAACGCTCGTCACCGACCTTTATTGGCCTGCTGACCACACTTGGGCTGCTTGGAGCGGGCGGGTGCTGCCCGCGCGGATCCAGCAAGGAATCGCGCGCCGGAATGCGGTTGGATTGTCCTCGAAATTTGTAGAATCCTGCTTCTCGGGCGGCCTGTTCGCCTTCGCTCTGGAGAAATCGCCGTTGCCTTTTACCTGGCGCGGGGCAGCGATCCGCTCGTGCGATCATCTGCTGGGCCGCCGCGCGGCTGAAATTGCGGAACGGAACGGAGATGCGCTGCTGAGCTACAGCTATTACGCCTATAGCGCGTTTTCGCACTTCCGCGGAAACCAGCCGAAGATTCTCTTTCAGCTTCATCCGCATCCTGCCGCCGTTCGTGCCATCCTGGAACACGAGGGCCGGCGGAATCCCGACTGCGCGGCATCGCTGAGACGTGAATGGGAGTTGGCTCTACCCGAACCAGACTTCGCGCGTTTGACCGCGGAGCCCAAAATGGCCGATCACTGGCTCACGGCTTCGTCCTTCACTCGAAATACTTTGTGCGAAGCCGGTATTCCGGCCGCGCGCATCCATGTAATTCCGTACGGAACGGATTTCCATAGATTCTCACCGGCCCCCGGAGGCAACCGCTGGCAGAGCGGGCCCTTGCGCCTGCTGTTCGTGGGGAAAGGACAGCGCAAAGGGATCAAATATCTGCTGGATGCGGTCGACCGGCTTCCCGCCGGGAAGGTCGAACTCACTATGTGCGGGCGTGTGGAGGAGCCGGGGCTTCTCCGCAACCGCCGCCAGTCCATACACGTGCGCGGTTTCGTCAGCGATGAAGAGCTAGTAAATACCTACCGCGCAGCGCACGTATTCGTGTTGCCATCGCTTGCCGAAGGATTCGGTCATGTGCTGCTCGAAGCGATGGCCTGCGGACTTCCGATCATCGGCACCACGCACACCGCAACTCCGGATCTGATTGCAGACGGGCAGGAAGGATTTATTATCGAGCCCGCCGATACAGACGCTGTCGCAAGTCGAATCGATTACTTTCTGAGGAACCCGTCCCGTGTTCAATCGATGGGCGATGCTGCCCGCAGCCGCGCGGAAAATTTCACTTGGAGCCGGTTTCGCGCCGAAGTTGCCGAAGTGGTCACGAAGTTGCTAACCGACACGCGTCAGAACCACGACCGTCAGGGAGTGGCCAACTAGTCGTCGCTTCGGAAAAACGGGCTGAAGTCGCCGCTGGCCAGCGCGCCAAGCGGATTCTTTTGCTCTCCGTTGTGCCGGTGTTCGGCCGGCGAGAGCTCATGCCGCAGACGTTCCAGCGTCATGCTCTGCAAAATCACTCGACCCGGACCGGTGAGTGTCGTCAGAAACAGTCCTTCACCGCCGAAAATTGCGGTGCGAATACTACCCACAAGCTGCACGTCGTAATTGACCGTAGGCTCGAATGCTACCAAGTGTCCGGTCTGCACTTGCAGAGTTTCACCCGGTCCCAGAGTGAAATCCACATGATCGCCCCCTGCGTGCACAAACACCGCGCCCGGTCCGGTCAGCTTCTGCAAAATGAAGCCCTCGCCGCCGAGCAGCCCGGCGCCGAGGCGCTTCACCATGGCGATATCGAGCATCACACTGGATTGCGCGAAGAGGAAGCCGTCGCGCTGCACCATGATCGTCTGGCCCGGAGCGAGTTCGAACACCTGAATCTTGCCGGGGTAGTGGCCCGCGAAGCCGATTTCGCCTTCCACATTGGTCGCATGGAAGAACGTAAAAAAGAGCGACTCGCCCATCAGCTTGCGTTTGATGGCGCCGAGGATCTTATCGCCAATCGATTGGCCGGTCATGCGCGTGGCCCAATCGACATTCGCGGATTTGTAAATCATCTTGCCCGCTTCGGCATAAATCTCCTGGCCGGGCTGCAAGTGCACGCGGGCAATCTGAAGGTTGTGACCCTCGATGTCGTATTTCAACGGCGCGACCGGCGGCGCCGGTGGATAGTACGCAGCCGGCGTGCCGCCGGCGACGGACTGGCCGCAATTCAGGCAGAACTTCGCCCCATCGCCCAGTTGAGTTCCACAATTGGTGCAAAAAGCCATACTTCCCCCTTTTCCTATTTGAAAATTGCGCGCCGGGTATTAGCTCTTGATGAAATCGAGTGAAGCGGAATTCATGCAATAGCGGAGGCCGGTCGGGCGCGGGCCATCATCGAACACGTGTCCCAGATGCGCATCGCATTTGGCGCAGCGGACTTCGGTACGCATCATTCCGTAACTGTTGTCGATCCGGTTGACTACATTTTGTTTGGCGATGGGCGCCCAGAAGCTCGGCCAGCCCGTACCGGAATCGAACTTGGTCTCCGAGGAAAACAACGCGTTTCCGCAGCAAACACAGCGATACATGCCGTGTTCGTGATTGTTCCAGTACTTCCCCGTAAAGGCGCGCTCGGTCCCGCCACGCCTGGTAATTTCGTACTGCTCCGGAGTAAGCTGCTGGCGCCACTCGGCGTCCGTCTTCTCGACCTTATCCACTTCAATGAATCCCTTTCGCTGGCCCGAATCGGTGAAATCGACCAGCTTCACCATTTTCCTCGATCGAAAGGCGAAAGCCGGCTGAGCCAGCGTCACAATCGTCGAACAACCAATTTTGAAGAAATCCCGGCGCCGCATAACTACATAGTAGTTCGACTTGAAAGCTTCCGGAGTTACGGCCGGCCGGGCAGTTGAAAAGCGCCGCGGCGGCATTTCATACTGATAGCGTATGCCGATATTCGAGTATGCCTGCGACGACTGCGGGACGAAATTTGAAAAGCTCGTTCGCCGCGCGGCGGAAAGCGGCGATGTCCGTTGCCCCTCCTGCGGGCACGATCATTTGACGCCGCAATATTCCACCTTCGCGGCACACGCCGGGAAAACCAAGGACGCTGCGCCCATGGCCGGATGCGGCGAGGGGATGTGCGGAGCCGGCATGTGCCAGGGCGGCATGTGCGGAATGGACATGAATTAGGTGATCAATGCGCGATCGGCGAGCAAGCCGATCGCACCGCTTCAATGAAGCCGTCGAAGGTGGAAGGCTTGGTGATGTAATTCTGGGCCCCGAGCGCGAGCGACTTTTTCCGATCGCTTTGCAAAGCCGAAGAAGTAAACACGACCGTTGCGATGTCGGCCAGCGACTTGCTCTTTTTCATCTCCGCGAGCACCTCAAGCCCGTTTTTGCGGGGTAGATTTAAATCGAGCAGAACCAAATCGGGTCTGGGAGCCCATTCATAAGGTGGGGTGTGCTTTAAGAACGCGACGGCCTGCTCGCCGTCGGACACACGATATAAATCGACTTGGATGTGCGCCTCTTTCAGCGCGGTTTCCAGAAGAAAAACAGCAGCGTCCTCGTCCTCCACATAGAGTAAGACCCGTTTCGGCATTCACCCAGATGCCGTATAGATGCGCCCGCTCAGATCTCGTGACCCTTGAAATACAACGAAGCTCCATCAAGATAGCGCTGAATGTCGATTCTCAATTCGGCTATTGACTTTCGGCCTTTGTTCGCCAACACTATAGAGGGGGCAGTGCGATGGCGCTTACACGCAGACAGAAAGAAGTAATGGATTACCTCGCGAGTTTCATCGAGAAGCACGGCTACAGTCCCAGCTATGAAGAGATCGCGGCCGGACTCGGCCTGGCTTCGCTCGCGACAGTTCACAAGCACGTCCAGGCACTCGAAGCCAAGCAGTACCTGCGCCGGAACTACAATCACAGCCGTTCTCTCGAAATCGGAGAGCGCTACTTCGCAGAAGAAAAGGCCCGGCGTCCGGCGCCTTCCGAAGCGGTCATTCCGCTACTGGGCAGGATCGCAGCCGGCGCGCCGGTGGAGGCCATTCCGAATCCGGAGTCGCTCCACTTCTCCGATTTTGTCGGAAACGAGAACACGTTCGCTCTTCAGGTGCGCGGCGAATCGATGATCGACGATCATATTTGTAGCGGCGACTTCGTCCTGGTGGAGAAGTCGGATTCCGTGAAGAATGGAGACATTGTGGTTGCCCTGGTGGACGGAGCGGAAGCCACCCTGAAGCGGTACTATGCCGAACCGGACGGCCGCATCCGTTTGCAACCGGCTAACGCTGCGATGGAGCCGATCTTTGTCGACCCGGCGAGCCTTCAGATTCAAGGGCGCGTGCTGGCAGTCATGCGGAAGTACTAAAGCTTTCAGCCGTCAGCCGTCAGCATTCAGCGAAGCCTGAAGCTGATCCCTGAGAGCTAATAGCTTTTGAATGTTACACTCCGAATAGTGGCGGAGACCGCAAACAGAGAGGCAATCCCGGCTCGAAGCCTCGGCAAAAGGCTGATTTTTTGGGACTTTCCAAGGGCTTCGTGGCAGTACGATATTGCTGTCGGTCTCATCCTGATCTTCATTTTTGCTACGCCTCGAGACTGGTTCCACGATCAGCCGAAAGCCGCAAGCGTTGTGTTGATGTCGTCGCTGCACGGCGCCAATCGTGTGTTTATCGCAACTGAGCTACTCCAGGATGTTCCGGATACGGAACGGTCCGCCAGAGCGGAGAGTCTCATCCGGCAAAGAACCGGCAAGTCGTGGCACGTGGTCCGGGTCGAGCCCATACGGGACGAAACGGAAAAAGAAATCAAGGGCTTTATTGCCTATACTGCCCCGTAAATCCGCGTCTCTTTTTCAGACATTATGAAGCCCTTTCTGCTTGCACTCTCCCTTGTTGCGTTCAGCGGCGGCCTTCGCGCGCAAAGCGTACAAGCCGTCCTTGCGCGCATGGATCAGGCCGCGCCGAAATTTCACGACATGACCGCCAACGTCCAAATGGTCACCTACACGGCCATCATCGGGGACAAAATGACCGAGAACGGGACGCTCAAAATGCAGCGCTTGAAGCCGAACGACGTCCGGGCCATTATTGATTTCTCCCAGCAGCCCGATTCCCGCGTGATTGCGTTTTTGGGAAAGATTGTCCGGATCTACTATCCCAACCTGAAGAGTTATCAGGATTACGAGGTGGGCAAAAACAGCGACGTCCTGAACCAATTTTTGCTGCTGGGATTTGGCTCCTCCGGGAGAGAACTGGCGCAAAGTTACGACATCACTATGGAAGGGCAGGAAAAAGTTGCAGGGCAGGACACCACCAAACTGCTGCTCATTCCCAAAGATCCAAAAGTGAAAGACCACCTCACCAAGATCGAAATGTGGGTACCCAACGACAAGGCTTACCCAGTCCGGCAGCAGTTTTACGAGCCGTCCGGGAACTACCGGGAGGTGACGTATACGGACGTCCAGATCAATCCCCACCTGCCGCAGCGCACGCTGGAACTTAATTTGCCAAAGGGTGTAAAGAGGCAGAGCTGAAGAGCAACCGCCGGCGCTATAAGGCCGTTTCAGATAAATAATGAGTGAAAAACAGAAAGACTCGGGGCGTTTAGCGTTCATCGATTGGACGCGCGGCCTGGCGGCGGTCATTATGCTGCAAGGCCACACGTTTCATTCATTTACGCGAACAGACCTGCGCACCCAGGGCCCGTACATGCTGTCGCAGTTCCTCGGCGGGTTGCCCCCAGCCATCTTTCTGCTTTTGACCGGAATCACCTTCGCCTTTCTGATGGACAGCCAGGAACGGCAGGGCGCCAACACGAAACAGCGGGTTTGGGCGGCGCTGAAGCGCTCCCGCTACCTGTTCCTGATTGCGTTTCTATTTCGAATTCAGCTTTACGTGTTCGGCTTTCCCACCAGCCCTGCGGGCGAACTGCTGCGCGTGGACATTTTGAATTGCATGGGAATGGCCATGTTAATTATGGCTCCCATGGCGGTCTTCACGACGCGGGAGCGAATCCGGCTCTGCGCCATTCTCGGACTGGTGATCGCGGGACTCGCCCCCGTGGTGAGTTCCATCGATCCAACGAACGTGCCCTGGATCATTCGTTCTTATTTCTTCCCCAGTTATAACTACTTCGGATTTTTTCCCTGGGCAGCATTTTTGGCCTTCGGAATGGTGGTAGGCAGCGTACTTCGCACTGTGAAGCGCGAGGACATGGGCCGCACGATGCTCTGGATGACCAGTCTCGGTTTAGGAGTGATGTACGTAGCGCATACGTTGTCCAACATGCCCTACTCGTTCTATAGCAAGAGCGAGTTCTGGCTCAATAGTCCTGCCCTGACGCTGATCAAAGTGGGCGCGGTAATGGCTATTCTGGGGGTCGCGTTTCTGTGGGTCAATGCCGGCCCCGTGCAGAGGTGGAGCTTGTTCCGGCAGCTCGGCACCACGTCTCTTCTGGTCTATTGGGTCCACATCGAGCTGGTATATGGCCGCTGGTTCGGCGTGTGGAAGGAGAGTTTGACGGTGCCGCAAGTTGTGACTTACACAGTCCTGCTAATCGCGCTGATGACCGCGCTTTCGGTCTTGCGGATACGCTATAAGAGCATGGGATCGTTCTTCCGGCCGAGTCCGCTGCCCCAGCCCACGCGCGCTTCCGGCGATTGACTTCGTTAGACTTTATTCAGCACTCATGCGTGTATTGGTTGTCGAAGATGAGAAACGAATAGCAGACTTCCTGTCGCGGGGACTGCAGAGCGCAGGCTACGCCGTGGACGTAGTCAATTCGGGGAGCGACGCCATTGAACGGGTCCATGCGACCGAGTACGATCTTGTCATTCTGGATCTCGGCTTGCCGGATATCGACGGCTTGCAAGTCCTGCAAAAGATCAAGAACCGCAAAATCATTCCACCGGTGCTGATCCTGAGTGCCCGGGATTCCGTCGACGACCGAGTGAAAGGGCTCGAACAGGGAGCCGACGATTACCTGGTCAAGCCGTTTGCGTTTGTCGAACTGCTCGCACGCGCGCGTGTGCTCTTGCGCCGCGGACAGCCAACTCCCGAGAAGCTGCAGGTAGGCGATCTCACTCTGGACTGCATCCGGCGTAAAGTGACGCGTAGCAACGAGAACATCGAGCTCGCACCGAAGGAGTTCAGCATTCTCGAATACATGATGCGGAACCGCGGGCGTCCGTTGAGCCGCACCATGATTGTGGAACACGTCTGGGATATGGATTATGACGGGCTGACGAACATCGTCGATGTCTATATCCGTCATTTGCGCAGCAAGATCGACGATAAATTCCAGACGAAGATGATTCGCACGGTCCGGGGCATCGGGTATATGCTGGATGCGCCGGAGACACACGAAGCACAACATGCCGCTCCCGCGGAAGGCGCCGCCGGCTAACTGCGATTATGCTTCGGCTGAAGCGAAATCGGATCAAGTTCTTCCGGACGCTCCGCTTCCGGTTAGCAAGCGCATTTCTGCTGCTGCTTGCGATCTCTTTGGCCGCGGTGGGGTTTGTAGCCACCACGACGTTGCGGTCCAATTTGGCAGAACAGAGCGAACAAGCGTTGAAGGAGCAATTGGCCGCGCTCAAGGGCTTCCTGCATTTCGATCACGGTAAGCCTTTCTGGTTCGCCGATCCGAGTGACCCCGAAGAGGCGGCCGAGGTGGCACGGCTTCGGAGCATTTACGTTATAGCCAACGATCAGGGCCAGGCCTATGAAGGTTCAACAGATCTGAGCGATTACCTTGATGACCGCAGCCGGGTTTTATCCGAGCTGGCCCAGATTGAAACCACCAAAGAGCCGGTCATCAAAACCGTGGTTGCGAAGGACAAAATCACATACCAGATCATCAGCAGCACGACTACCGACCCTGAGCACGACCGCAAATGGTATGTGGCGGAGGGCCGGCCTCTAACTCACGATCAATCCGTGATGCGGAACTTCCAGCGCAAGTTTCTGATCTTCCTTCCGCTGACTGGGCTAGTGTGCGCCATCGTGAGCTGGTATTTGGCAGGCGCCGTGTTGCGCTCGCTGCAATCGGTGGAAAGGGCGGCTCAGGCCATTACCGGTTCCAATTTAGGCTTGCAGATACCGAAGCGCGGGGCTGACGACGAGCTTGACCGTTTGATTGATTCGTTCAATGCCATGAGCGGGCGGCTGAAGGCTTCCTTTGAGCAGATCCGCCAGTTTTCGACCGATGTTTCGCACGAACTCCGGACGCCTTTGACCGCCATTCAAGGCCAACTCGAAGTAGCGCTATTTACCGCCACGCGCAAGGAACAGTTGCAGGAGGCGATCGAGAATGCGCTGCAGGATGTAGAGCGCTTGTCCAACCTTGTACGCGCGCTGCTGCTGCTCTCGCAATCGGAATCGGGCCAGATTCCGACGAATAAGACCACAGTTGATGTAGGCGAGCTGCTGGCGGATCTTGTGGACCAGTTCCAGATTCCCGCCGAAGCGCACGGCATTAAGCTGACGCAGGAGAGCCCTGGCCCGGTGCCGGGCGAGCTGGATCGAACCCAAATCGAGCGCGTCATCACTAACCTACTTTCGAACGCCATTAAGTACACGCCGGAAGGCGGGTGGGTCCGGGCGTCGGCGAAGGCGGTTGGGCCGAATGTGCGAATCGTGGTCGAAGATTCCGGCGTCGGCATTCCCAAAGATCACCTTCCGCACATCTTCGACCGCTTCTATCGCGTTCCTGACCCGAATCCGGAGAAGGGCCTGGGGCTGGGATTGAGCTTTGTCGCGACGATCGTGAAAGCGCACGGCGGTGAAATTCGGGTGGACAGCGAGCCCGGCAAGGGATCTCGCTTTGAAGTAATCCTGCCCGGCGGAGTAGTGCGGACTCCGAGCGAAACGGTCACATCGCCTCATTCAGCAGTTTCGCCAGGCGCAAACCGGCTTTGATGAGCTGCTCGCGAACGACCGGCTTCATCTCGTTCACGTACTCGGGCGTAATATCCAGTTTCAGATCGGCGACTGCGGCCGGGGCTTCCTTGCAGTTGGGCGGGAACTCGACCGGCTCGGTCGGGATATGCAAACGCTCATAAACATTTTTGAGGGCGGTTTCGTGCCCCTGCCAGACCCAGTCGTCGACGGAACCGCGGGCGAGAGTGCGCTGGCGACGATGGCTTAGAGCTTCGATCTCATGCTCCAGTTCGTCCGCTAAGGCGCGATCATTCGGGTTGATCGAAGCCACTATCCCGCCATCCCACAGGGCATGCAGATTCTTGGCCTTCTCGATCGGGAAGGCCAACTGTTCGCAGTTACCGCCTAGATCGGCGTCGGAAATATCGTGCAGCGGCTGGTGGATGTCCCCCACGAAATGCACCAGGAAGCGGAGGGCATCCAGCTCGCTCCAGCTCGTTTGGGTGCGGGATTCGAGCTGGGCCGCAAAAAGCCGGATGCGGACCGGGGCGCAATTGTCGTGCGGGCAGCGTTCCGGGATGTCCGATTTCTGGTCCTGGAGCGTCAAGTCGATGTAATGCCACTCCCCGGTCTTCGTTTGAGAACGGGTTTCGTCTGCCCAGGTGGACGCCCTCGCTAAAGCGTCAGCGACCGATTCGGGGGTATCGGGAACGTCTAATATCCGGGCGATGCGCGTCCGGGCGGCCGGGGTCAAGCGGCTGGCGGCGATCCGGGCAATGGCCTGATGTCCGGTTTCCCACCAGGCGCCGAGGGGCAAAGGCACGAGAATAAAACAGGTTAGGGCGATTTTACGAAACGAACCCAGCTTGGGCATAGGAACTCTGCGGGACGAACCCAAATTAGCAGACCGGAAAACTTTAGCAATATACACTCAGATTATTGCATTAAGCTACACTCACGTGATACAGTGAATACGAAGGTGAAAAACCTATGGATTTCAATCGACTGACCGAGAAGTCGCAGGAAGCGATCCGGCAGGCGCAAACAATAGCGATTGACCACGGCAATCAGCAAGTCGATGTCGAGCATCTGTTGCTCGCGCTGCTGGAGCAAGAGGGCGGACTGGCTCCGTCCATTCTGTTGCGGGCGGACGTGCAACTCGAAGGTCTGCACCGGCGCCTGAGCCAGGAAATCGAAAAGCTTCCCAAAGTGAGCGGGGCCGGAACGCGGCCCGACCAGGTTTACATTACAACTCGTCTTTCGCAGCTTTTGAACCGGGCCGAGGAGCAGGCCAAGCGGCTAAAAGACGAATACGTCTCGATCGAACATTTGCTACTAGCGGCCGCCGAAGACGATGGGCCGGCGGGCCGGCTGCTCCGTGAGTTTGGCGCGACCCGCGACCGCCTGATGAAAGCGCTGGTCGAGGTACGCGGGAATCAGCGGGTGACGACGCAGAATCCGGAGGCGACCTACGAGGCGCTGAAGAAGTACGGGCGCGACCTGACCGAAATGGCCGCCAAGGGCAAAGTCGATCCGGTGATCGGGCGTGACGAAGAGATCCGCCGTGTGATTCAGGTTTTGTCGCGCCGTACGAAGAACAACCCGGTGCTCATCGGAGAGCCGGGCGTCGGTAAAACGGCCATTGTGGAAGGTCTGGCGCAGCGCATTGTACGCGGCGATGTACCGGAGGGACTGAAAGATAAACAGGTGGTAGCGCTCGATATGGGCGCTCTGATTGCGGGCGCGAAGTTCCGCGGCGAGTTCGAGGAGCGCTTGAAGGCGGTCCTTAAAGAGGTGCAATCGTCGGAAGGGCGTATCATTTTGTTCATTGACGAGCTCCATACCGTGGTAGGCGCGGGCAAGGCAGAAGGCGCGATGGACGCCGGCAACCTGCTGAAGCCCATGCTCGCGCGCGGCGAACTGCATTGCATCGGCGCAACCACGCTGGACGAATATCGCAAGCACATCGAAAAAGATGCAGCATTGGAACGGCGCTTCCAGACCGTGTTTGTGGATCAGCCGTCGGTAGAAGACACGATCTCCATTCTGCGCGGATTACGGGAGCGGTATGAGCTGCATCATGGCGTGCGGATCAAAGACACGGCGCTGGTGGCGGCGGCGGTCATGTCGAACCGCTATATCAGCGACCGGTTTTTGCCGGATAAAGCTATTGACCTGGTAGACGAAGCAGCGGCGAAGCTGCGGACCGAGATCGATTCGATGCCGGCCGAGCTTGACGAAATTTTACGCCGCACCATGCAGCTTGAGATTGAGCGCGAAGCTCTGAAGAAAGAGAGCGATGCAGTTTCGAAGGAGCGGCTGGGGCGTATTGAAAAAGAACTGGCTGAACTGAAGACCCAATCTTCGGCCTTGCAAGCACAGTGGCAAAGCGAGAAAGAAGCCGTGCAGCGCGTGCGTGCGTTGCGCGAGCAGATCGATCAGGTGAAGATCCAAATCGCCCAAGCCGAGCGGGCGTATGACCTGAACAAAGCGGCCGAGCTGAAATACGGGCGCCTGACTGAGCTCGAACGCCAGTTGCAAGCCGAACAGGAACGCGCAGCCGGCAAGCAAGGCGCCAACCGGCTGCTCAAAGAAGAAGTGGACGAGGAGGACATTGCGGAAGTCGTCAGCCGCTGGACGGGTGTACCGGTTTCGAAGCTGCTGGAAGGCGAGATGAAGAAGCTTCTGGCGCTCGAAGACGAGCTGCATAAACGGGTGATCGGCCAAGATGAAGCCGTGATGGCGGTCGCCGAAGCGGTCATCCGGGCGCGCTCCGGATTGAAAGACCCGAAGCGGCCGATCGGCAGCTTCATCTTTCTCGGGCCGACGGGTGTCGGAAAAACCGAGCTGGCGCGGGCGTTGGCCGAGTTTCTGTTCGATGACGAACGCGCCCTGGTAAGGATCGATATGTCCGAATACCAGGAGAAGCACACCGTTTCACGGCTGATTGGAGCGCCTCCCGGGTATGTCGGCTACGACGAAGGCGGGCAGTTGACCGAAGCCATCCGGCGGCGGCCCTATTCGGTGGTCTTATTCGACGAGATCGAAAAAGCGCACCATGATGTATTCAATACGCTGCTCCAGGTGCTCGACGACGGCCGGTTGACTGACGGCCAGGGGCGTACGGTCGATTTCAAGAACACGATCGTCATCATGACGTCGAATATCGGCAGCCATCGTATTTTGGAATACCGCGGCGCCTTTGAAGGCGAAGAATACCGGCGTATGAAGGACGCGGTGCTTTCGGAACTGCGGCAGGCCTTCCGGCCGGAGTTTCTGAACCGGCTGGACGAGATCATCGTCTTCCACGCGCTCGATGAAGAGCAGTTAAAGAAGATCGTGGACATTCAGCTCGCAAGCCTGCGGGCGCGGCTGGAGGAGCGGCATATTCGCCTCGAACTAACGGATGCTGCTCGCACGCGTCTAGTCCGAAGCGGATACGACCCAAATTATGGAGCGCGGCCTTTGAAGCGAGCCATTCAACGCGAGATCGAAACACCGCTCGCCAAGCGAATTCTGGCGGGTGAAGTGCGGGATGGCCAGACCGTCCGGATCGACGCCGATCCGGATGGTTCCGGGCTGACATTTCGTACGGCAGTTCACGAAGCGGAACATGCAACTGTTTCATAGCGTAAATTCCGGTTGTGAATCGAATTGGGAATTAATACGTCATATCTAACGAATGCGGGGAGAGTCTCAGCTCAAAACCGCTCAGGGAAAGGATTTTGGAGGACATGTCAAACACAGTCCAGTTTCGCCGCTCTACCGCAATTCTGACGCTGGTGGCGGCGTCTATCGGCGGCGGCCTGATTGCCGCATTTGCGGTGGCGAGCCATCAAAGCGCGCCAGTCGCAGTGGTGGCGCACGCCGATACTGCAAATCAGAAGGTGCAGGGCTTATCGGATTCGTTCGCGAACATCATTGAAAAAGCTTCGCCCGCGGTGGTGAAGATCAGCATGACGCGCATCATCAAAGCGAATGCGCAGCAAGGGAACAATCCCTTTTTGTCGGATCCGTTCTTCCGGCAGTTTTTCGGCGGGCCGAATGCCCGGCCGCGCGACCAGCGTGAAGAGGGTCTGGGCTCTGGCATTATCGTCAGCCCGTCCGGCTACATTCTGACCAACAATCACGTCGTCGAGAAGGCAAACAGCCTGAAAGTGACACTCTCGGACGGACGTGATTTCCCAGCTAAGTTGGTGGGCGCCGATCCGCAGACCGATGTCGCGGTGGTAAAAATCAGCTCCGACAATCTTCCGACGCTACCCTTTGCGAATTCCGATGCGGCGCGCGTGGGCGATCTTTGCTTTGCGATCGGCAATCCGTTCGGGCAGGATCATACGGTTACGATGGGCATTGTGAGCGCGAAAAACCGGACGCTCGAACGCGGCACTTACATCCAGAACTTTATCCAGACCGATGCCGCTATCAACCCGGGCAACTCGGGCGGCGCGCTGATCAACGCGAAAGGCCAGCTTATCGGGATGAACACCATGATTCTGACCGGCGGCGGCAACGGCGTCTTCGGCGGCGAGGCTGGCAATATCGGCATCGGTTTCGCGGTTCCTTCCAACCTGGCCAAAGGCGTGATGGACCAGATCATGAAGACTGGCAAGGTATCGCGCGGCTATCTGGGCGTAACGCTCGGAGAGGTTACGGCAGATAAGGCCCCGTTCTTTGGCCTGAAAGAGGCAAAGGGAGCGATTGTCGGCGACGTGACGGCAGGCGCGCCTGGCGCGAAGGCCGGTCTGCAGTCCGGTGACGTGATCACCGCAATCGACGGCAAGCAGGTCGAGGGCCCGGACGACCTGACGATGGACGTTATTTCGAAGGCCCCCGGCACGACCGTAACGCTCGATGTGATGCGCAACGGAAAGCCGATGACGATCAAAGCAACGCTCGGCACGCGCCCTGGCGGCGTCAACTGGCAGGAACAGAAAAACAACGGAAATGATAACGGCAACGAACCCACTAATGGCGAGAACGGAACAGTTTCGGCACGCGGCATCACGGTAGAGAACCTGAGTCCGGAAATCGCTCAACAGATTGGAATTCAGGGCAATGTGCAGGGCGTGGTGATCGATAGCGTCGATCCCGACAGCCCGGCCGCGGACGCAGTTGCCAAAGGCATTGTGATCACTGCGATTGACCGGCAGCCGGTCAAGAATGTGCAGGATTTCAAACGCCTGATGGCAGCGGATGCGAACAAGCCTGTGCTGCTCACGCTCAATACCGGGCAGCCCGGTGGCGGTACTGCATTCGTAGTAGTCCAACCGAAGTAAGTGCAGAAGTAAAACCAGAGCCCGGGCGGGAGCGCCGCTCCTCCCGGGCTTTTTTGTAGGGTGAGGAACTTGAGTCTCTAATGCGCAAGCTATCGTAGCATCATTTTGATAAGACCTTGCATCGAAGGAATAGAGAAGACCAACGCAATGGCAAACAACGAATATCAGGTCTTGCCGGTATTGCCGCTGAAAAACACGATCCTGTTTCCGGGATTGTTGCTGCCGCTTTCTGTGGGGCGGGATAGTTCTCTGCGCGCTGTGCAGGCGGCCCTCAATACAGAAGAAAAAGAGATTATCCTGGTGGCTCAACGCGACCCGCAGGTGGATTCGCCTGGGCAGGACGACCTGTACACGATCGGCACCAAGGCGGTGATCCGGAAATCCTCGCGACCCGGCGAAGGAATGCTGGAGATTCTGGTACTGGGGATGGAGCGTGTCGTCCTGGTCAAACTGGAGACCGCCGAGCCTTACCTGAGCGCGAAGTTCCGGGTGCTGGAATCGCCGCAGGACGGCGGTTCGGAAGTGGAAGCTCTTTCCGGAGCCCTGCTGGAATTGGCGTCAAAAGCCATCGCTTTGGCGCAGCCGCAATCGGCCGCGGAGTTGACGAGAATGCTCGCGGGCAACGAGGAGCCGGTGCGGCTGGCGTATCTGCTGGCGAGCATCTTCAGCCTGGATGTCGCGCGCGAGCAGAAGCTGCTCGAAGCCGAAACCCGCGTCGATGCTTTGCGCCTGATGCACTCCTATCTCGCTCATGAGCTGCAGGTGCTGGAACTGCGGCAGAAGATCGCCTCCACGGCTCGCGATGAGATGTCGAAAGAGCAGCGCGAGTACTTGTTGCGGCAGCAGCTTCGCGCCATTCAGCAGGAACTGGGCGAGAAGGACGCCGACAAGGCCGAGATCGACATGCTTCGGGAGCGCTATGAGAATGCGAATCTGCCCGAAGAAGCGAAGAAGGAATTTGAGCGCGAACTGGCCCGCCTGGAGCGGCTCCCCGCCGGAGCGCCGGATTACCACGTCACGCGCACTTACCTGGAGTTCGTGCTCGATTTACCCTGGAATCACACGACCGAAGACAACCTGGATATCGCGCACGCACGGCAGGTTTTGGATGACGACCACTTTGGCTTGAAAGAAGTGAAAGAGCGCATTCTGGAGCAGCTCAGTGTTCTGAAGCGCAATCCGGACGCAAAGGCTCCCATTCTGTGCCTGGTGGGCGCACCGGGCGTTGGTAAGACTTCGTTAGGCCAATCGATCGCGCGAGCGCTGGGACGTAAATTCGAGCGATTCAGTCTGGGCGGCATGCATGACGAGGCAGAGTTGCGCGGACATCGCCGGACGTATATCGGCGCGATGGCCGGCCGTTTGCTGCAAGCGATGCGGCGAGCGGGTGCGTTGAATCCTGTGCTGCTGTTGGACGAGGTGGATAAACTGGGCCGCGATTTCCGGGGCGACCCGGCAGCGGCGCTGCTTGAAGTGCTCGATCCGGAGCAGAACAAGACTTTCCGCGACAACTACCTGGATCTGGCGTTCGACTTATCGAAGGTGCTGTTCATCACAACTGCCAATACGCTCGACACCATTCCGCAACCGTTGCTCGACCGTATGGAAATCCTGCGGCTCTCCGGCTACAGCGAGGAAGAGAAACAGCAGATCGCGCGCCGTTACCTGATCCCGAAGCAGTTGAAAGCGACGGGCTTGACGGACGAGCAGATCGAGTTCACCGATGAAGGTCTGCAGGCGATCATTCGTGGATACACGCGCGAAGCCGGTTTGCGCCGGCTGGAGCGGGCGATTGCACGGGTCACGCGTAAAGTGACGTTGAAGTTTGCCGAAGGCGAGACGGAGAAGGTGGTGATTACTCCGGAATCGCTCAGCGATCTGTTAGGGCCGGAGATGTTTCTGCCCGAGCAGATGCGGAAAACGGTTCCTCCGGGCGTGGTCACCGGTTTGGCCTGGACGGAAGCGGGCGGTGACGTGCTCTTCATCGAGAGCGCGCTGCTGCCGAACGGCAAGGGCTTGACCTTAACCGGGCAGCTCGGCGAAGTGATGCAGGAGTCGGCCAAGATTGCCCAGAGTTACATCTGGTCGCATGCGGCTGACCTCGGCGTGGACCCGGAAGTGATCAAGAACAACGGAGTTCACGTGCACGTGCCCGCGGGCGCCATTCCGAAGGATGGACCTTCGGCGGGCGTCACCATGACCTCAGCGATGGCGTCGCTCTATACCGGTTTGCCGGCTCGCAGCGATATCGCGATGACCGGCGAAGTCACGCTGGCCGGACTGGTACTACCGATCGGCGGCGTGAAGGAGAAAGTGCTGGCTGCGCGGCGCAGCGGGATCCGGCGCGTGATTCTTCCGCAAGGAAATAAGAAAGACTTGCGCGATTTGCCGGATCATGTGCGCCAGGAGATGCAGTTCCACTTTGTGGACCGCGTGGAGGATGTGATCTCGCTGGTGATTCCGGGGCTGAATGTGAAGACGCTGGCGCTGGCGAGTTAAAAGCTCCACTTGCTTACGCGCGTGGTTCTGAAAAAAAAGGCCGCCTTCGGGCGGCCCTTTATCCTGCTACGGCTTTGAGCCGGGATTCGCGGGGAGGTTCGGGATTCGTGAGATTCGGATACTCCTCGCTATTCAGAATTTCGATTTTTCCTTTATAGTAGGCACCCTCTTCGATGACGATGCCGGGCGTGCGCAGGTCGCCGACCAAGCGTCCGCCCTTCCGGATGGTAATTTTCTTGCTCGCCTCCATATCGCCGGAGACGTTGCCCATCACCTCGACTTCGCGGGCCTTGACTTTGGCGTCCACCCGGCCGTTCGGGCCGATGGTGAGGCGGCAATCGGGCAGCGTGAAACTGCCATCTACCTCCCCATCCACGTACATGCTTTCTTTGCTGGTGATCTGACCTCGGATCACCATCCCCTTCCCGATCACTGCCAGACTCGAGACGGGTCCTACTCCTTCGGGCGCACCGCGCTCCGGCGAACCGGTCTGCCCCGGGGATGTTCTGGAACCTGTTGGGTTGTCTTGTTTGCGCTCACTCCACATGATGCTGCTCCACTACATTATGCAATTCCGTCCTGAATAGCATAGCGCGGGTTTGAAGAACACTGTCCGGGATCAAGGCGGATAGATCTCTTGCACACCCGCTGTGGACGTGGCCGGACGCGGTAGCAACTCAAACACTTCGCCGCGGCCGGAGCGAAATATCAGGCGCGGAGGTGTGTATGCTGCCTCATCCACTCCGGCCTCGCGCAGCGTACCTTCTACCGTTAACTGCGACGGATCGATGAGCCCGTTTCCCCGGACTCGCGGAACTCGACTGTATTCCGTCGCGACGACTAGGCGCCCGGGCTTGGACTTGGGCATGGAGTATTGGACATACAGGACTCCGGCATGATCGAGTTCCCAAAGCAACTCCGCGCCGGCAGATAGGGTCACGAGGAGACGGTCCGAAGGACGCAAGTGAGTTGCTAAATAATTTGCGACTGCGGGGCCGTCTGGGAACTCCCGCCAGGATTGTATATAGCCGGAGCGGATCAAATGGAAAACCAGGAAAGGGAGCAACGCGAGGAATACGACAACGGCCGGACGTTCGCGCCAGACAAGAACGCGGCGGGCAAGACCGCACCATCCTATGGCCGCGCTCAGATAATAAATGGTGAACAGGGGCAGGAGCACCCGAGGGAACGGCACGACCCGCTGCACCGCGGGAAGGATGAGCACTACAAGTAGCAGCAGAACCAGCGGATGTGCCCAACGTTTACCAGCGCGGGGAATGAAGACAAAGCTGAGTATGGCGCCCAGTACGACCACGGCAGCAAATGGCAACGGATCGCTTCCATGCAGAAGTCTCGCCAAGTCGCTTGGGAATCTTAGCGCCTCGACGCGAAACTCCGGCGCCGGAAGTGGTTGAATCCAAGGATTTCGGAGTAATGGATCCGGTCCAGAGATAATCACGACCGGCATGTACAGCGCGGCCACAACGACTCCGATTGCCGCCGCGGAAAAGAACAGAGGCCGGAACAGCCGCACTCCACCGGCCCACAATACGAAGCCCGCGGCAACAAGATATGGATACAACATGGAAGGCGCAATCCAAAAACCCGCGATTGCACCAATGGAAAACAGAACCCAATACGCCAGGGGGTTGGGCGCGCCGGCTACGATGCGTACGGCTGCATACAACATGATGAGTAATAAAACAGCCTGAAACGTGTATCCACGAGCGTTGACCGAATAAAGGACAAAGGGTCCAGACACAGCCATTAAACCAGCCGCGAGAAGCCCGGCATCTCGCCCGCACATTTGCCGGCCCGCCACATACATAAGTGGGATGAGCGCGACGCCGGCGCAAAAGGCAGCGAGGCGTAAGGCCCATAGCGAGTTTCCAAAAATGCGGCAGGAAATCCAAACCAGCGCAGTATGCAGGATGTGATTGTTGGGCGCCGGGTAATACGCAAAGACATGAACTAACGATCGTTTCGCTAACTCAATATACGTAAAAGCCTCGTCGTACCGGGGCGGTTCGCCCATATAGAGGACGCGCAGCGCGATCCCGATTACGCCGATCAGCATGAGCCACAGCAGATGCCAGCGACTCTCGCAACGCACCATTCGTATTGCCGCTCCCACGCCTTGCGCAATCGTCCTTCGAAGGGAGCGGCTTATCTCCACAAGCAAACCCACCCACCTCCGCCGGGGCAGCAATAATAGGCCCACACTACCGTAGAACAAGGCTCCAGGCAACAGGCGAGGCAACAGGATCGAATACTCTTCTCGGCTTAGCGGGTTTCCGCTGCCTGTGCTTAACCGCGCTATGCCGAGCAGCATCCGGTATGGAACCGCGGAAAGAAATACAAGAACTATCGCAACGAAAAGGCAGGCGAACGCCGCAGATAGAATCAGCGCATGATGAATACGCTCTCTTCGCCGGCTTCCAGCTTCCGCTCGCGCGATTGGGTTCTCACAAATGGCGTCGTGCTGCTTCATCCTCTGAAAACGGGCGCGTTTTGCCGCTTTCAAACGCTAACGCGAAGCAGATTGAGGCCAACATGCGCCGCTCGATGAGCACGCAGCAGGCATCCGCTGAAAAGATGACTGCATGCTACAGAACAAGTTGAATCGAAGAATGTACCAGATAGCAGCAATACCGTCTTTAAATCCTATTTTTTTGCCCTCCTGGTAGGTGCGGCCGTGATAGCTAATCGGCACCTCGTAAATACGTGCGTTTAAACGAGCGACTTTGGCGGTTACTTCTATCTCGAATCCAAATCCTTCGGAAGTGATAATCATGTTCCGGATGATATCGCCGCGAAAGGCTTTATACCCGGTCTCCACGTCCGTCAGGTTGATGTTCGTAAGCGCGTTACTTAGAAATGTTAAAGCTCTATTCGCTAAGAAATGATAGAAGTAGAGGACGCGCGCGGCGCGACGGACCAAAAACCGCGAGCCGAATACGACATCCGCCAGTCCGAGCTGAATAGGTTCAATAACGGCCGGTATCTCCGCGGGGTCATACTCGAGATCGGCATCCTGAACAATTACAATATCGCCCGTGGTTCGCGCAAAACCCGCTTTTACCGCCTTGGTTTTGCCGCCGTTTACGGGCTGCCGAAGAAGCGTCACATTGGGGCGTTGCGCGGCAAGTTCAGACGCAATCTTAAATGTATTATCCGTAGAGCAATCATCAACAATAATGACTTCCGATACGCACGGAAGCGTTAAGACCTGCAGCACAACGGCCATGATAGTTTCCTGCTCGTTGTAAGTAGGTATAACTACAGAAACAGATAGTTCTTTGTCAGGCTTGGTCATATATAACAGAGTTTTCCCTCGTGTTTTGAGGCCTTTGCCGGACGCGTATGATGTTCAGATATAGACGGCTTGTCTGGGGCGGCTCGTTTCTCCTCATGGAGTTGATTATTGATTCGAGGGAATCGAACGAGTCCCGTCGAAAGGAGCGTCCCGACTTACAGACAAGAGTTTACCACGAACGACCCTCGATGCGCTGTAGCGTGTACGACATAAATAGAATTGTGATCCCTGCACCACTCCCGGGATGTTGTGCTTCCCGAGTTTCCCATTTATGCCGCACACGTACTGTTCGAGTCGGATGGCGGACAGCGATCAGCATAAATCCGTGCTGTAGCCGGATCCGAGTAATGTAAAAGGTTTACCTTGAGAGATGATCCCTCGGGATCATCTCGTTTTGAACTGGAACGTCGGCTGGAAGCTTTGGCAGTCCACCCGGCCGTAATATAGGGTCTGACTTTGCAAGCCAGTTAAAGAGATTTTGCGGACTCGCGCTCCTCCGGCATCGGAAAACCGCGTGAAGCTGCTGACCACGTTTGGATCCGTGGTCGAGATGTCCACCGGACAGCCGGCCGCATCGGGAGCGACGAAGTTCACTTGAGCCGAGCTGGCGGTGATGTTTGTGACGCCGCTGAAACTCACCTTTCCTTCCGCCGCTTCGAGCCGATCGATATCGGCCCCGACGTCCAGAAGATCGCTTCCCGGAGAACCGCAACCGGAGCAGTACTTCGCTCTAAACCGGAAATTCGTCCCACCATCCCCCGACTTGAACGAGTTAAATGCCGAAGCGGGGGCGCTAAACCAGCCCTGGCTTGCAAACGAAGGATCGGACGGAATGTAGTTGTGATTCGCCCAGGGACTGGCATTT
>DASRGE010000010.1:0-82963 GCA_035651215.1 Bryobacteraceae bacterium | reverse complement strand
TAGAAAACGCCGGACGAGACGCCGCTCTCTTCCGGCGTTTTCTTTTAGGAGCCCAACTTCATGTCTACTTCTGCCCAGATCGCTGCGAACCAGGCGAACTCGCAACATTCCACCGGTCCCAAGACCGAAGAAGGCAAAGCCACGTCTTGTCTGAACAACTTCCGCCACGGCCTTGCGGGCGTGCAATTCTCCGTGTTACCCGGCGAATGCGAAGAAGAATACACCACTCTCGTTGCCGGATTGAAAGCTGAGCACCAGCCCCATACCATCACCGAATGCATTCTGGTTGAAAAACTCGCCCAGCACTTCTGGCTCAGCCAGCGTGCACAGCGTTATGCGGATCTCTCGATGGACAACGAAAAGCAGTTCTCTCTGTTCCTGCGCTACCAAACGACGAACGATCGCGCTTTCCACAAATGTCTCGATCAGCTCCTAAAGCTCAGAGCCGAAAAGCGAAAACAGCAAAATGGGTTCGAATCGCAAAAGCGCCAGGAGGCTGAGCAAGCCACCAAACAAGAGCTGAATCAAGCCAAAGCGCGTCTGGTCAACGCCAAGGCCGCTGACCAGGAATTCGAAACCGAACTGCGCTCCTATATCGAAGCGCCGCTTCCCGGCAACGTGCAAATCCCGTTCGACGAACTCAAAGGCGTTCTGAAATACGCTCTGACCGAAGTCGCCCGCAACCTGCAACAGAACCCCGCGCGTAAGCAAGGGGTCGCCGCCTAGTAGAATAGGCCTCCAGCCTGCGTTTTTCGCGACGCAATGTTATCTTAATCAATTAGGGATTCCCGCAAACGGTCGTATTGTGCTCGGTTTACGAGCCCGGCTTATGGCTTTTCCCGTCCGAAAACGATCTGCATGGACCAGACTCTACAGGCCCTCGGCGTCCTGCTGCTGCAAGCAGTTCCGACGATCATTTTTTTCATCATTCTGACGGTCTACCTGAAGTACGTCTTCTTCCGCCCAGTCGCCAGAATCCTGGAGGAGCGGAGAAAGGCCACCGAAGGAGTCCGCGAGCTGGCCCGCCAGGCCTTCGAAGCGGCGGACCGCAAGACCTCCGAATTTGAGCACGCCCTCCACTTGGCTCGGGCGCAGATCCACCAGGAGCACGAAGAAATGCGCCGCCGCTGGACCCAGGAGCAGGAGGAGCGCGTGGCGCAGGCACGCGCCGAAGCGGACCAAAAGATCGAAGAAGCGAAGCGCGCAATTGCCGAAGAAGTGGAGCGCGTGCAGGCCGAACTCGACAACCGCGTCGAAGCCCTCAGCGACCGCATGCTCGAGACCCTTCTCTCACGGAGAGCCGCATGATCCGCCGCGTTCTGCTCCTTCTTTCCCTCCACCTGGGCATCCTCTTCCTCGCCGCTGCCCCCGCAGCCTTCGCGCAGGAAACTCCGCACGAGAAGACTGCCCCCCTGGACCGCGTGGGCAAATGGAAAATTGCGAACATCACGATTTTCGTCATTATCCTGGGCTATTTCATCGCCAAGTATTCCCCGCGCTTTTTCAACGCCCGGAGCGCAGACATCCAGCGCGCTATCCAGGAAGCCACCGGCCTCAAGCTCGAAGCAGACTTCCGGTACTCCGAGATCGACCGCAAAATGGCCACTCTGGGCGAAGAAGTGAAGCGCCTCCGCGAACAGGCCGCGCGCGAGATGGAACGCGAGCATCAGAATTTTTTGCGCGAAGCCGAAGCCGATATCGACCACATCCGGAAAAACACCGCGGCGGAAATCGATGCCTTTCGCAATGAAGGCGCAGCGCGCGTTCGCCAGCATACGGCCCGGATGGCCCTCGCTTTGACCGAACGCCGTTTACAGGACCGGCTGGCCACGGCTGAGCCGGACGGTTATCTTTCCGATCTGATCCACCTCGTGGAGGAGGATAAAGGAAGGAGATGACCGGAGCTCTTGCTACCCATTACGCCCGGGCGCTGGCCGATGCCGTGTTTGCACCTACGTCCGGCCTGGAGCCGAGAGATGCGGTTGCGCAGCTCCGTGAAAGCGAATCGCTTATCTCAGGCTCGAAAGACCTCGAACTCGCGTTATTATCGCCCGCGGTGCCCACCACCCGCAAAAAAGCCGTCATTTCCAGGCTGGCCGATGAACTCGGCCTGCACCGGATTCTCCGAAACTTTCTGCTAGTGGTAGTCTCACATCGTAGGACGAAGGAACTGCCGGCCATCCGGAAGGATTTTGAAGCCGTCGTCGATGAACGCCTGGGCTGGATTCCGGCGGACATTACCTCGGCGAAAGAACTCAATCCCGAGCAGCGCGGAGAAATTGAACGAACGCTGGGTGCCAGCTATGGGAAGCGGATCCGAGCGCATTATAAAGTAGATCCCTCGCTGCTTGCCGGAGCCCGGGTTCAGATAGCGTCCAAGGAGTATGACGCGACCCTCCGCGGCAGATTGGAAAGCATGCGTCAACGCTTGGTAGCACACCTCTAGGGAAAGTTTAAGGAACGTATGGCTCAAATCAGAGCAGATGAAATTTCGCGCGTACTCCTGTCGGAGATCGAGAACTTCGACGCGGTTTCCAATGTTTCGGAAACCGGATCGGTCATCACCGTAGGTGATGGAATTGCGCGCATTTATGGCCTCGAAAACGTCATGGCCGGCGAACTTGTTGAGTTCGGGCCCGAAACTGTCGGCATCGCCCTGAACCTCGAAGAAGATCAAGTCGGCGTCGTTCTACTCGGCGATTTCAGCGGCATCAAAGAGGGCGACCAGGTGAAGCGGACCGGCCGCATTATGTCGATTCCGGTCGGCGAAGCCATGGTCGGCCGTGTGGTCGACGCTCTCGGTCGACCCATCGATGACAAAGGCCCGATCGCGACCACGAGTTTCAATCCGATTGAACGCCTCGCGCCTGGCGTTGTGGATCGCATGCCCGTGAAAGAGCCTCTCCAAACGGGTATCAAGGCCATCGATGCGATGGTGCCCATCGGCCGCGGACAGCGCGAGCTGATCATTGGTGACCGCCAGACCGGTAAGACCACCGTTGCGCTTGACACCATCATCAATCAAAGAGGGCAAAACGTAATCTGTGTTTACGTGGCGATCGGACAGAAGCGCTCTACGGTTGCACAAGTGGTTAAGACCCTCGAACGGCACGGTGCCATGGACTACACCGTTGTCGTGGCCGCTACCGCGTCGGATCCGGCGCCCATGCAGTACCTTGCTCCGTACGCCGGCTGCGCAATTGGTGAATACTTCCGCGACTCCCAGCGCCACGCGCTCTGCGTTTACGACGATCTGTCGAAGCATGCCGCGGCGTATCGTGAAATCTCGTTGCTCCTACGCCGGCCACCCGGACGCGAAGCCTATCCGGGCGATGTCTTTTATCTCCATAGCCGGTTACTGGAGCGCGCGGCAAAACTGAATAAAGAGAAGGGCGGGGGATCGCTCACCGCGTTACCGTTTATCGAGACCCAGGCGGGCGACGTCTCGGCCTACATCCCGACCAACGTGATTTCCATCACCGACGGGCAGATCTATCTCGAAAGCGATCTCTTCAACGCCAATATCCGGCCCGCGATCAACGTCGGCTTGTCCGTGAGCCGTGTTGGCGGCAGCGCGCAAATCAAAGCCATGCGCGCGGTAGCCGGAACCTTGCGTCTCGAATTGGCCCAGTATCGCGATCTCGCCGCATTCGCCCAATTTGGTTCCGATCTCGATAAAGCCTCGCAGGCGCAGTTGGCGCGCGGCAAGCGCTGGGTCGAAGTGTTGAAGCAGGGCCCCTATTCACCGATCCCGGTCGAAAAGCAGGTTGCCATCATCTTTGCGGGCGGCAACGGCTATCTCGACGATATTGCCGTGGAAGACGTGCGCCGGTTCGAAGCCGAGCTCTACTCGTTTCTCGACAACAGCAAGCCCGAGGTGCTGCAAGCGATTCGCGAGAAGCGCGAGCTCAATGACGACATCAGGAATCAGCTCAAGAACGCTCTGAACGAGTTCAAGCAGCGCTTCCAGTCTGCAAAAGCCCAGAAGCCCGAAGCGGCTCCAAACCAGGCAAATCAGCCGGCCGGCCCCTCCGCTAATGGCGCTCAACGCCCCCAGCCGCCCGTGAATCAGGAGACGGCGAAGGCCCCCGCCCAGATCTAACTAGATGCCCAGCCTGATCGACATCCGGCGCCGCATCCGCAGCGTCAAGAACACGCAGCAGATTACCAAGGCCATGAAGATGGTCTCGGCCGCCAAGCTGCGCCGCGCGCAGGATCGCGCCATCGCCTCCCGGCCGTACGGCAAGATGATGGAGCGTGTTCTCTCGGACATCGCCGCCGCCGCGTCGTCCATTGAAGACACGACCGAGCTGCCCTTGCTCGAAACGCGCGAGGAAAAGCGCATCCAGTTGATCGTAATCAGCAGTGATCGCGGTCTCGCCGGAGCGTTCAATTCGAACCTGTTCCGCATGGTGCAGCGCTTCCTCGAAGAGCACCGGGGCGCCGACATTCGCGTTGAAGCTATTGGCCGCAAAGCGCGCGATTATTTTCGCAAGCGCAACTTCAACATTACAGGCGAGCACATCCACATCATCGAAAAGCCTAGCTACACGCAAGCTGCCGGGATCGCCGATAAGATGATCGATTTGTATCGCAAATCCGAGGTCGATGCGGTGTATATCGCCGTCAACGAATTCAAGAATGTGATGTCGCCAAACCTTGTCATGAGAAAGTTGCTTCCGGTCACTGTCCCGGAAGGCGGCGAGCAGATCGATTTCATCTACGAACAACCAATTGAGGAAATGCTGCGCGTGCTTCTGCCGCGCTACGTCGAAATGGAGATTTACCGGTCCATGCTCGAATCCAATTCCGCCGAGCAGGCCGCGCGCATGACGGCCATGGATACCGCCACATCGAACGCCGGCGATGTGATCCAATCGCTCACGCTCAAGATGAACCGTGTCCGGCAGGCGAGCATCACGCGAGAGATTATCGAAATTGTCAGCGGCACTGCCGCGTTATAGTTACTGGAGTTTTATGCCGACCCAAGTTGCTGTCGAAGGCCATGTTGTCCAGGTGGCAGGGCCCACCATCGACATTCAGTTTCCCGAAGGGCACGTGCCCAAGATCTTCAACGCCGTACACGTCACGAGCGATGGCTTCGATGTGCCGGTGAAAATCGACATCACCGCCGAAGTCGCTCAACACATCGGCGAGGGCCGCGTCCGGACCATTTCGATGGAGCCCACCGACGGACTCGTCCGTGGGATGAAAGCCTACGATCTCGGCGAGCCGATCACGATTCCAGTTGGCAAGCCAACTCTCGGACGTGTCTTGAACGTGCTCGGCCAACCGGTAGACAACATGGGTCCCGTTCACACCGATCAGAGAGCGCCCATCCATCGCCCGGCGCCGGCTTTCGACGAGCAATCGACCGAGCTCGAAATGTTCGAGACCGGCATCAAGGTTATTGATCTGCTGGAGCCGTATCTGCGTGGCGGAAAGATCGGGCTGTTCGGCGGCGCAGGGGTCGGCAAGACCGTCATCATTCAGGAACTCATCAACAACATCGCCATGAAGCACGGCGGTGTGTCGGTGTTCGCGGGCGTGGGCGAGCGTACGCGTGAGGGTAACGATCTCTGGCTCGAAATGCAGGAAGCCGGCATTGTCGACCCGCACGATTGGCATAAGTCCAAGGTCGCGCTCGTCTATGGCCAGATGACCGAGCCGCCCGGAGCCCGCCTGCGCGTCGGGTTGACCGGGCTCACGGTCGCCGAGTATTTCCGCGATGAAGAAGGCCAGGACGTGCTGCTCTTCATCGACAACATCTTCCGCTTTACGCAGGCCGGTTCCGAAGTTTCCGCGCTGCTGGGCCGCATGCCTTCCGCCGTTGGTTATCAGCCGAACCTCGCGACCGAGATGGGCGATTTACAGGAGAGAATTACCTCCACCAAGCGCGGCTCCATCACTTCGGTGCAAGCCATCTTCGTTCCCGCGGACGATTACACCGATCCCGCCCCGGCCACAACCTTCGCGCATCTCGACGCCACGACCCAGCTTTCGCGTGCTATTTCAGAATTGGGCATCTACCCCGCAGTAGACCCGCTCTCCTCGACTTCACGCATTCTCGACCCGAACATCGTGGGCCAGGAACATTATGACGTCGCGCAGCGCGTAAAACAAACCTTGCAGCGCTATAAGGACCTGCAGGACATCATCGCCATTCTCGGAATTGACGAGCTGAGCGATGAAGATAAGCAAGTCGTCGCGCGTGCTCGCCGCATCCAGCGCTTTTTGTCGCAGCCCTTCCATGTCGCCGAACAGTTCACCGGACGCCCCGGCAAGTACGTAAAGCTCGAAGACACCATCCGGAGCTTCAAGGAAGTCGTCGATGGTAAACACGACAACCTGCCCGAGCAGGCTTTCTACATGCAGGGCTCGATTGAGGACGTGCTGGAAGCTGCCGAAAAGATGAAATCGGAGCACAAATAGCGCCACGACATGGCCGACACGTTCCGATTAGAAGTCGCGACTCCCGACCGCCAGTTCGTTGACGAGCAAGTCACTTGGGCGGAAGTCCCTGGCAAGGACGGCTATATCGGCATCCTGGCCGGGCACGCAGCCCTACTCAGCGCTCTTGGCGCTGGCGTTCTGACGTATTCGAGCGGTAGCGGGCAGCGCGTCCTGGCCGTCGCCGGAGGCTTCCTCGAAATCCTCAACAATGACGTCCGCGTCCTGGCAGATTATGCCGAATTCGGTCAGGACGTGGATACCAGCGCCGCCCGTCACGAGCTCGAGGAGGCCGAAAACAACTTGAAATCCGCGCACGAAACTGCCGACACTGAAACCGCCTTGCGCGCCGTCGGCAAAGCCCGCGCGCGCTTGGAAGCCGCCGAAAGAGCTAGCGGCCGAACCGCGGCATAGCCAGGCCGGACGCATTTGCTTTATCGATTTTGGGGTGATTTCTCTCGCGTAGTTTCGGAACTCCGTGTCTGGTAGGAAGAGACAGCCCGATTCAGCGCCAGCAGGATGTGATTGAGCTGTTCATGATTGTCCGCCTGTACCACAATCTTCGCGATCGGCTTCTCCGAATGTTTCCGGAAGGCCATTTGCGCGTCTTGTTGAACGGCCGGCTTTGGTTGTGGCCGCGGAGCATAGCGCTGAGCTGCCGTAAACCGCCGTCCGCAGTCCCGGCAACGGTACGGCCAGCGTCCGAAAAAGGCCCGGATCTGATCCCAAACACCACGGCGCCGGAACCGCTGCACTCTCTCGCTGTTGCACTGGGGACAATGCATTCATAGGGTATTTCGGCCGTTCCGCCAGAAAGCTTTAGAAGCGCGTACTCTAATGAGAAAATGAAGATAGTTTCTGGACTAGCCCTCGTTTTCGCGCTTATGCCGTCACTATTCGCAGCAGATCCCGTGGTTCCGGTGGTTTACTCGGGCACGAGTTGGAAGCAAACTCTGCTGGAGCGGCTTCCGTTATATGGCCATCGCAACTGGATCGTGATCGCCGATTCAGCGTACCCGGACCAATCCGCGCCAGGCATCGAGACGATTGTTTCGAACGCGGATCACTTGCAGGTGCTGAAGGAGGTGCTCGCCGCGCTTTCCTCCTCCCGGCATGTCGCTCCCATCATCTATACAGACCAGGAACTCAAATTCCTGACTGACGAGGACGCGCCTGGAATCGGCAAGTATCGCGAGCAGCTTCACGAAATCCTGCAGGGGCGGACTACCCAGTCCTTGCTGCACGAACGCATTATCGCGAAGCTGGACGAGGTGAGCCGCACGTTTCGCGTGCTGATCGTCAAGACGAACCTGGCGTTGCCGTATACGTCCGTGTTCTTACAACTCGATTGTAAATATTGGGGACCGGATGCGGAACAGAAACTCCGCTCCAAAATGGCCGCTGAATCCGGTAAATAGATCGCCTATTTGGCGAATTTCGCGTATTCGCTGCTGAGCGCCCGGGCCATGGAGAGTTCCTCATCTATCGCACAGAGCGCGCCCATGGTCTGGTACTCGACGGTTGCCAGATCCTGGTCGGTAAACCGGGTAAAGACGTTCTTATCGAGCGAATAGGCGACCTTCTCCAAATCCGACCAGTTTGAGCGGGTGTGATCCTGCAGCTTCAGCAATTGATCCTGCAGCCGGTACAGCTCCGCAAAGCGCTTCACTTCCTGATACGGCATGTATCGCAACGCGCCGGTCTCATGAGCGGTTGTCCAGCTTGCCGAGTGCAGCGTAAGCCCGTCGAAGCTCAAATTGAATTCGCCAGCCGTTCGGGATGCGCCGCGCCATCTTCGCTCGCCCTTGATGGCCTCGGCCATGTGTTTTACCCGGTCCTTCGCCAAGGGCGCTTTCCCAAGAGCGCGATCGAGTTCCTGCCGGTTCACGGCAATTTCGCTGATCAGGTTCTGCCGCGCCTCTCGGACGAGAGCTTTGTGATGGAGCGTCTCGACTGTGCTTTCGAGCCCCAGCGCTATCAGGATGCCGATGGTGATCATCGACAAGTACAGAAAGAAGTTCTTGACCGGATGAATGTCCATTACCCGTTCGCCCCACAGAGTAAGTAATAGTCTGGGGGATTTACGCATTACAGATTAGTCCTACCCGGAGGCGTGTGATATCGTAGCGCTTCGTGCGACCGGCATCACTCGTAACTGCAATCGCTCTTTGCGCTTCCTTGTGGGCTGCGCCTCAGAACGAGGTGATCGTTGAGCGCGGCGTAAAGGTCCCGATGCGGGATGGCGTGGTCCTGCGGGCCGATATTTACCGGCCGAAGCAGGACGGCCGCTTCCCGGTTCTCCTGCAGCGCACGCCGTATAACAAGAGCGGCGGCTCCGATTTCGGCTATCGAGGCGCTGCAGAAGGCTACGTGGTTATCATCCAGGATGTCCGCGGCCGGTATACGTCGGAAGGGGACTGGTATCCGTTCCGGTATGAGTCCGAAGACGGATACGACACCGTGGAGTGGGCCGCCGCGCTCCCGTATTCAAACGGGAAGGTGGGCATGTTCGGCGGTTCCTACGTCGGCGCGACACAAATGCTTACCGCGATCGCGCATCCGCCGCATCTGGCGGGGATTTGCCCGTTCGTCACCGCCAGTAATTACCACGCGAACTGGACGTATCAGGGCGGCGCGTTCGAGCAATGGTTTAACGAATCGTGGACATCCGGACTGGCGCAGGACACGTTGAATCGCCAGATCGAACGCGATACCAACGCGATGAAGGGAATTTGGGAGCTGCCGCTCAATCGCTATCCGCTGTTTAATGCCCCGCGCGGCTCGCTTCAACTGGATTCACCGGAGGAACTGGCTCCCTATTTCGTCGACTGGCTGGCTCACCCAAACTACGACGATTACTGGAAGCGCTGGTCCATCGAGGAGCACTATCCCGATATCAAAGTGCCGGCGCTGACGATAGCGGCCTGGTATGACATTTTCCAGGGCGGCTCGCTTCGGAACTACGAAGGAATGAAGGAACACGGCGGCAGCGACGCCGCAAAGAGCGGACAGCATCTGCTGGTAACGATCGGCGGGCATGCCGGATCAGGACGGAAGATCGGCGACGTCGATTTCGGACCCGCAGCGGCAGAATTTAATGACACGGCTGTCACGCTCGCGTGGTATGACTACCTGTTCAGAGGCATGCATAATCAGTTCGCCGGCAAGCCCGTCCGAATTTTTGTCATGGGTTTGAACCAGTGGCGCGACGAAGACGATTGGCCGCTGAAACGGGCTCAATCGACGAAATACTTCCTGCATCCAGGCGCTCTTTCGACGGAAGCGCCCGGGCAGGAGGAGGCGGATCATTACGTCTACGACCCGGCGAATCCGGTTCCGACCACCGGTGGGCCGCTGTGTTGCGATCCGCTGCATCTCCCGGCGGGACCGCGGGATCAGCGCGCGGTCGAGTCGCGTCCAGACGTTCTCGTCTATTCAACGCCCGCATTCGATCATGATTTTGAAGTGACCGGTCCGGTGCGCCTGGAAGTGTATGCAAAGTCTTCGGCGGTGGACACGGATTTCTCGGCCAAGCTGGTGGATGTCTGGCCGAACGGATTTGCACAGAATCTGACCGAGGGCATCGTGCGCGCGAGGTATCGCGATTCGCAGGAAACCCCGCAACTGATGAACCCCGGACAGATCTACAAATTCATCATCGATCTCTGGTCAACGAGCAACGTCTTTCGCCAGGGGCATCGATTGCGGCTGGAAGTGAGCAGCAGTAATTTTCCGCGTTTCGACCGAAATTTGAATACCGGGGAGACTGGCGAGTTCGCAAGGCATTTTGTGACGGCCACGAACACGATTTACCACGACGCGCAGCACCCGTCCGCGCTGGTTTTGCCTGTCGTGAGGTAAGCACCTCCTAGCGCAACTGTGTCCCATCGCGAATCTCATCCGTGCCATGCTGGACCACTTCGTCGCCCGGCTTCAAATCGCCGTAGACTGCGACGCTATCCCCTACGGATGCTCCGTGGCGGACATCTATCCATTGCGCGCGGCCATGATTGTCGCGAATAACAAATACTCGCTCCGTGGTGGTCACGATACTGGAGGCGGGAACGAGCAGGACGGGCGCCGGCTCCCGCACCGGCCAAAGCACGGACGGGTACATGCCCGGAGAGATCAGATGCTCCGGGTTGGGGAAATCGAGCTCCACCGGCATGGTCCGCGTCTTCTGATCGAGCGCTCCAGCCGGGCGGGCCACGGTTCCCGAAAACGTTCTTCCCGGATATGCCGGAACGGTGAAAGGGACGCGTGCGCCTTTCGCGATGCCACCGACATCCGCTTCCGGTACAGCCACCGTGACCCGCAAACGCGAGATATGATCGAGCTGCAACAAGGGGCTATCCGCGCCGGGGCCCACCAGCGCTCCTGGATGCACAAAACGTGTCGTGATCACTCCATCGAATGGCGCCGTCACCTGTAAGTAGCCGGCGAGATCCTGCAGCGCCTTAAGATTCGCTTTGGCCGATTCCACGCTGCGCTGCCGCGCTTCCACCAGAGAACGCGCGGCTTGGGTCTGTTTTTCAGCCTGGATGAGATCGTTTCCCGCAATGACGCCCGGTGTTTTCGCTGCTTCCTGTGTGTGCTCATACGTGCTTTGAGCGGCTTGCAATTGGGCCTCGGCCTGGACTTCTTCCGCCTGCGCGGCAGTAAGCTGCGCCTGGGCCTGCGCGATGTGAGCTTTCATTTCCGGAGCGCTTAACTGAACGAGTAAATCGCCCTTTGTGACGATACTGGACCGGTCTACGTAAACGCGTTCCACGTAGCTTGGCACTTTGGCGTGCAGTTGAACCGATTCGTAAGGATAGATTTCGCCGGGGAGTTGCACGTTTCTTGAAACGCGTTGAGACACGACGCGCGCCAAATCAATTTTCTGCGCCGGGAGAACGGCGGGCAGGAGCGCGCAGATTGCGAGGGAATAGAACCTAATGCGATGGCTCATAGTAGCGGCTCGACGGATCGGACGGATTCAGGGAAGGAGATCGCGTGGAGGCGCTCTGCTGGAGAATCGAGTACAGGGCTGGAACCACGGTCAAGGTGGCAAAGGTAGAGAACAGCAGGCCGCCAATCACGGCAAGTCCCAACGGCGCCGTTTCGCTTCCGCCCTCGCTCAAGCCGAGCGCCATGGGCAGCATGCCGAAAATCATGGCGCTTGCCGTCATCAGAATGGCTCGTAACCGACCCAAAGCGGCATCATGCGCGGCCGGATGCGCCGCTTGGCCGGCCACTCTGCTCTGTTCGGCGAAGGCGATCAGCAGGATGGAATTCGCCACCGAGATACCCAGAGCCATGATTCCACCGATGAACGATTGCACGTTTAACGTTGTTCCGGTGGCTAACAGCAGAATGGCTACTCCGCACAAAACGGCGGGCATGGTCAGAATGACAATCAGCGACAAACGGAATGACTGAAAATTGGCGGCGAGCAGAAGGAAAATCACCGCCACCGCAAGTAGTAGTCCAGTGCGCAATCCTTGCAAGGTCTGTTCCAGCGCGGGTGCTTCTCCACGCATATGAACGCTTACCGCGCGGGGCGGCGTGCCAGCCCCAGCGATAGCTCGCCGGATGGGTGCAATCGCCTTACCGAGCGGCAGATTGTGAAGATTCGCAGTTAGGGTGATGACGCGCTGGCCGTTAAAACGATCAATTTCGCCCGGCATTTTCGGCGTGGTAATCTTAGCGACGTCGCCGAGATAGGGTTGATTCTCTCCCAGCGGCATGACTGGAACGGCGCGGAGCTGATCGAGGCTTTGCATCTCGTGTTGGGGATACTCCACCTGAATCTGGAAAGCGTTTCCGGAGCGCGGATCGCGCCAGTAATTCGGGCTGGTGAAGCGCGAGGAGCCGGTTGCCTCGACGAACGATTGCGCGATATTGGACATAGTCAGGCCGAACTGGCCCACTCGGGCGCGGTCGATCTCGACGTGTACGGTTGGATAGTCCATGGTTTGCGCAAACTGAAGATCACGCAGAAAGGCGAGCCCCTTCAGTTGCGAATAGACGTTTTGCGCGAAGTTGTAGTCGTCTTCGAGCGCCGGGCCTTGCACATCGACCTGTACGGGAGTCGGCGAGCCGAAGCTCATCACTTGACTGATGATGTCACCGGCTTCGAATCCAACTTGCAGATGGGGAAGCGCGCGATGCAGAGCTTGCCGGATCCGTTCGCGCAGGGCTTCATTTACGCCGATCCCCGGCTTGAGCGCGACTCTCAAGACTGTGTCCTGTGGGCCGGCGGTGAACAGGTAAATCAGATCCACCGGATAGCTGGCGGGCTGCGTACCCATGTAATCGCTGGTGATTACGACGTTGTCAGGACCGGCTTCTTTTTTGATCACATTGATGACCTGCAGAACCAGCGGCTCCGTCTGTTCGATGCGTGTTCCCGTGGGAGTACGAAGCCGCAGTTGGAATAGCGGAGCGTTCACCTGCGGAAAAATCTCCGTCCCGAGGAGAGGGAGCACGAGCCAGAGAAAAAGGATCGAGAGCGCCAGATATCCAATGGCCAAGGGCCAGCGAAAGCGCAGCGCTGCGTTCAGATATCCGCCGTAAAAATTGCGAATCGCACCAAAGGCGCCGCGGCCCTCTTCCCCCTCGTGCTTCGGCCTCATGATCCAGGTGGAGAGTACAGGTACCAGGCTGCTTGATAGCAGATAGGACGCGATCATGGCAAAGGCGACGGCGAGCGAGAGCGGCACAAACAACTGCCGTCCTACGCCCGCCAGGAAAAAGGAGGGCATGAAAACGGCCAGAATGCAGAGCATGGAGAGGAGCCGGGGGATTGCAGTTCGGCGGGTGGCATCCAAGACCACCCTGGCTCGTGAGACGCCACTCACCATGTGCGAGTGCGTGTTTTCGATCTCGACGGTGGACTCATCGACCAGAACGCCGACCGCTAGGGCGAGACCTCCCAGGGTCATGATGTTGATCGTCTGGCGCGCCGCCCAGAGGAGCACGACCGCAGTAAGAATAGCGAAGGGAATGTTGATGACGACAATGATCGAACTTCGCCAGTCATGCAGAAAGAGCAGGACCATGAGCCCGGTGAGCAGTGCCCCGAGCGAAGCTTCGAAGATCAAGCCTTTCAGCGAATTGGTTACATAGGGGGATTGATCGAAATCGAGCCGGATATTGATATCGGGCGGAATCAGTTTCTTGAGGTCGGGGAGCGCGGCTTTCACCTCGTTGATAACGGAGAGAGTGGAAGCCGAAGCGCGCTTGGTAACTGGAATGTAAACGCTGCGGCGGCCATTCACATGCGCATAGGCGGTGAGAATGTCCGTGCTGTCCGCTACCGTTCCGATGTCACGCAGAAAGATGGTCGGGCCCGCAACGGTTCGCAGGGGCGTGGCGAGGAGCGCATCGAGGTCGGCGCCCAGCGTTGCGTTGGTGGTTGCAAACAGATTCAGTTTTCCGATCCGCACGTTGCCGGAAGGCATTACCAACGTGGCTGCGCTCACCGCCGCCGTGGCTTGATCGGGCGATATTCCGTATTCACGCAGCTTGTCCGGATTGAGCGTGACGACGATGGTCCGCTGATTGCCTCCGAAGGGCGGGGGAGCGGAAACGCCCGGCAACGTGGCGAACACCGGCCGGACGCTGTTCAGAGCCAAATTTTGAATCTCGCCCTGAGTGCGGTTGGGACTCACAAACGTGAGTTGTCCCACCGGAACGCTTCCGGCATCGAAGCGTGTGATGAACGGCGGTACCGTGCCGGGCGGCATGAACGATCGGGCACGGTTGACGTAGCCAACAGTTTGCGCCATGGCATCGCTCATGTCAGTGTCCGGCTGGAATACGAGCTTCATGAGCGAATTACCCTGGACGTTCCGGCTCTGAACGTATTGGATGCCGTTGATGTAGAGGAAATGATACTCGAAGTAGTAGTTGAGAAAGCCTTCCATCTGCGCCGGGTCCATGCCGCTATAGGGCTGGGCCACATAGATCGCTTTTTCGCCGACGTTCGGAAAGATATCGACGTCCATTCGCGCAACGGCCAGGATGGCAGCCAGGGCAACCCCAATCACGGCCACGATGATGGTGAGCGGACGCGAAAGAGCAAATAGAACCAGGCGCATTACCGGCTGACCTCATCGAGAAAAGGCTGGACATTGCCACGCGCAGCGTCCAGCTCCAGGAGTGCCCGCCAGACGTTCAAACGCCCTAACGCATCGTCAATACGCGCGCTGACCAGAACACGCTGCGCCTGCGCGAGATCGTCTACGGGGGCAAGCCCCGATTGGTAACGCGCTCGCGCCTCATCGAAGGCGGTCTGCGCCGCTGCGACTTCGGCCGGAGTGATTTGGGCCACGCGCCGGGCTCCGTGCAGGGTGGCGAGCGCGGCATCGAACTGAGATTGTAAATTCTTCGCGATCACCTCGAATTGCGCCTGGGCGGCCCGGAGATTCGCAGCCTGCGCGGCCTTCTGTTCGCGCAGCGCGAAACGGTCCGTGAAGGGAAAAGTGACGGTCAGGCCGACGCCCAGATTGGGGACAGTTGGAGCGAGTCCGTTCCAGCCGCCGAGCCGGTGGCCGTTCAGTTCCAGGCCCGTGCCGCGCGCCGAAGCGGTTCCGCCTAACGTGAATTGTGGGTAGTACGTTCGCTCGAGCTCCTGAAGCCGGGATCTTTCGAGCGCTACCGTTGCATTCTGCTGAGCGGCCGCTGGATTTGCTGCAAGATTGGGTGGCGATTGGGGCTCTTCACGCGGTAACTGCGTCAGGAGTTTTCCGGCCTGAACTGCCGGTGAGGAAACGCCCGTAAATTGGGCGAGCGTAGCCCTAGCCACTTCAATGGCTTGGTCGGCCTGCGCCTCTTGCGTCTGCGCGAGGGCCAGCTCGGCTTGAACTCGGGACTCATCGGCTCCGGGCCGCAGTTGTGCATTCACCAGAGCGTGAATGCTCTTGAGGAGCACCTGCCAGCTCTCGACAGCCGCATGCGCGGCCTCCGCGGTCTGCTGCGCAGCGATTAGCGTGAGAAATGCGTCGGCAGTCGCGACAGAAATATCGTGGCGCGTTTTGCTGACTGCCGCATGGGCCTGCTCTTCCGCTGCTGTGGCCGTCAGGACTGCGGCATGGCGTAGGCCGAAATCGAACGGCTGCCAAGTAACCAACAAGCCTACGCCGCTATCCCACACCGAGCCGAAGTTGTGGGCCGGCACGCCATCTACGCTCGGGATGATCGTCTGGGGGAGCAGCAGGCCGTAATACGTGTTTCGAGTAGCGCGGTTTGCTTGCAGCAATCCCTCCGCGCGTGGCAGATAAGCGGTGCGTGCGAGGCGTATGCCCGCGGCGGCGGCGTTCATCTGCTCCTGGGTAACGCGAATACCGGGATAGTTTTGAAGGGCTTGCTCGACGGCTTGGCCGATGGTCAGGGACGAGGAATCACTGGCCTGCTGAGCGTTCACCGCAACGGCTGCCATGAATACCAGGCTGATGAAGCGTGTATGCGTAGCCGTCATTTGCCTTCGATCAACTCGCCAAAGAGCTCCCGGATCTTGTCTTTAGCTGCAGCCAGGGCTTTGCGGCCGCGGGGCGTGGCGCGATAGATTTTGCGCAGCGATTTGCCTTTCCGCTCTTGCTTCGATCGTAAATAGCCCTTCTTTTCCAGTCCATGTAACAGCGGATAGAGTGTTCCCGGACTGATGCGATAGCCATGCCGGCCAAACTCTTCGAGCATGCCCAGGCCAAAGATCGGCCCTCCCGCCGCGTGGTGCAAGATATGGAGCCGCATGAAGCCTGAATAAAGATCCCGGTCCGCGGTCGGGTCACTATAATCGACTTTCGTTTTCGATGATCGATTACGAAGGGCCATTATAGTCCAGCGGCAATCAGATAAAGCGCCACAATGTTATGCTACGTCGAAGAGCAGCTTGAACCCATAATCCATGTGAAGCTGCTGATGGCAGTGGAAAAGAGTCAGGCCATCCATAGCCGGCGTGAAGTCAGCCTCGATTTTCTTGAAGCCCTTGACCAGAACAACATCTTTCAGAATTCCCGCCGTGCTTTTTCCGTAAACATTGGTCAGTTCGAAGCTGTTGCGGTGCAAGTGAACGGGATGTGCGTCGTCCGTTTGGTTGTCGAATACCAGGCGATACCGTCTGCCCTTTTCGAGACGGCGCGGCTGATCGCTTTCGGCATAGCTCTTGCCGTTAATCGTCCAGCGGTTGAAGCCGCCCCGGCCTCCGTTGATCTTTCCGAACACTAACTGAATCAGGTCATCAGGATGTTGCGCCGGACTGTTTTCACCGAACAGCGTATAGTCCCATCTGGTTTTGGGCGGCTTGATCCATTGAGGCTTCCCGGAGCGGTTGGCGTACTCCACCACAATGCCCATTCCGTTCGCGCGATCATCGTCTTTCGGGGTGCCAAGAATCCAGACTCCGGGATGGTTCATTTCGACCATGGCGTCGATGCGCTCCGCCGTTCCGAGTTCCAGCAGATCGACGGCTTGAGGGTGGGGCACTGGATTTCCATCGAGCGCGACGACCTCGAAGCGATGTCCGGGCAGGGCAAGCTGAATGATCTCGGTTGCGCTGGCGTTCAGGAAATGAAACAGGATGCGCTGGCCTTCCCGGACGCGAATGGGCTCGCCGAACCCCAGGCACTTACCGTTAATGGTGAATCGCTGATAGCCGATTTCCCAGCCGTTCGGCTTGCCTCCCGATTCGCGTTCCTCCTTTTTTTCGGCGGGAGTGTTCGGGTCAGTATCGTCTTCTTCCTCTTCGGTGGTGAAGAAAGGCTCGAATTCGTGCGTTGCGAGAAAGACCTCCTGATCGTAGCGGCCGGGGTTGGTCTTGGGTTCGATATAGACGAAGGCAAATTGGCCCGTATAGGTCCCGCGGCTCAGGTCGGACATGGGCTCTACGTGTGTGTGGACAAATCGCGCGCCGGATGGTTGCGGCGTTAGTTGATAACGAAGATGACCATGCGCCGGAACTTGGAGGCTTTTCTCTTCGGCGGCTCCATCGACGGCGGCGGGGATGATCTGCCCGTGCCAGTGGACCAGCTCCGCGGAATCCGTATCATTGAACAGATCTACCGTGACCGGTACACCTTCGCGCAACCGAATTAGAGGCCCCGGCACAGAGCCGTTGTAAGCGATGGTGCTGATGGTGTGGTCCTTGGCGATGTCGGCGAGCACCGGACCGATGCGGAGAGTGATATCGGGCTTGGTGTTTGTAGTTGAGGCTTCCTGTTTGGAATTTGATGGGCCACTGCATCCGGAAAGGAGAGCGGCGCTGCCGGCCATCGCAGAGAGAAACTCGCGGCGGCGTAAATTCACGGGTAATAATCTAACAGATCCGGTTCCACGGCCAGGATGGAATGCACCGTTTCCGCCGCCGCTCGATAAAGATTGCCTTGAAATGAACTAAAGAATCGGCGCGCTCGGAGGGCGCCACACAGCTCTGTTGCGCCGCTCGAATGTTTGCAGCGGCGCAACGCAGAGCCACGCGAAGGGTAACCTGTCCTAGCGGCGCGACCGCCTCGAGACATTGACGGTCAGCGTTGCGGTGCCTGAGCCAGCGGCATTGCTCGCACTCAAGGCGACTTTATAGGTCCCTGCCGCGCTCGGCGTGCCGGAGATCAATCCGGAAGACTTGTTTACGGTAAGTCCTGCGGGCAATCCGATCGCGTTGAAGTTGGTGGGATTGTTGGTTGCCGTGATCTGGTAGCTCAGGGCCACTCCGACTCTCCCGGAATCGGTGGAGGAGCTTGTAATCACCGGCGCGGATCCAGTTGTTCCACCTCCGTTGCCGGTTGTGCCACCCCCACTACCGGTTCCGCCCCCACCGCAAGCAGGAACGCTCGCATTGTTGGTATAGGGCGAGGCCGCCGCGCAGGCAAACGGCTGCGGAGGGATTGCCGGTGCCGGATCTTTCGAATCGATCGGTTCGAGTGTCGCATCTGCTGTCTGGCCGAATGTGTTGCTGGTGAGCGTTACCGTGCCACAGCCGCCGCCGTTCCAATAGGAGTTATACGAGCCATCTGAAAGCACTTCGACCGCTGTGTTATTCGACACCGTCACTTGGCCACAAGCGGAGTTGTACTGTTTCCAGACGTAGATGGCCACATTGCCCCCTCCGGAAACAGGAGTGCGGTTGAGCACGCGATTGCTTTCGACCTGCTGGTTCGTTCCATCAGCGATCCCGATGCCGCATTGTCCAGTATCGACGAGCGTGTTATTCACAAACTGAGCGTTATTAGCGGTATCGTCGGCAATGATGCCGCAACCGGAAGGGCTGTGGCCGCCACGGATATAGTTCCCGCTTACGGTGATGCCGTTGGTAAGACCGAAGTTGATGGAGTCTTCCTGGTTTTCCGGATATCGATACAGCGAGGTGTCAGTGCTCGAGAGCGCGTAATTGTTCCTGATTGTGACATTGCTGTTATTGCTCCAAGCCTGGAAATTCTGTCCGCGCGACTGACCGTCCGCCGATTGCGAAGGGTCAGAATCAATGGGATTCAGCAGAAAATTCCCGACGATTGTAGCAGTATTCACATTTCCGATTTCAATGTTCGCTTCGCCATAAGCAATAACGTTGCCCTGTACGGTTAGATTGGATGTGCTATCTGCGAAAAGGCCATCATGATTATCGCAGCAAGTTTTTCGGGTGGAGGAGGTGATTTCCGGGTGAATATAATTGTCGTAGATGTAGATCGAACCACCACCGCTGATGCGAATTCCATTGCCTCCGCAAGGGCCGATGACCGAATTCTGAATCGTGATGTTATTGGAACTGTTGATGGTTACGCAATCCCCAGTGGGGTTTGTAATCGAGAGACCGCTGATCACGGTACCGTTCTGGCCGCTGATCGTAATTGGTCCGGAAGCCGTTAGCGAGGCTCCAAAAAGATGTGCATTTTGCCCCGAAACAACGAGCAAAATCAGAAGGAACAATCTAGCAATAACTTTCATGGTTCGTGCTTTTGAACTATAAGTGGTTTAATTGTGATGGTAAGGAGCGAAGTTTCTGTCGGATTTCCTACATGCCGACATGCAACCTCGCGGGCCCTAGCAAGCCTGATCCTTACGAGCTGCTATTCGCCAACTCACGATTAAAACGGCTGATGGATCTATACGAATCGTCAATAGAATAATAACATCACATGAAGAAGGCGTCAACGAATAGATGAGCGCGTTAGGGTTTATGCTAGGTGCCGGATTGATTGATACGCGGAGAGACGACGGCGAGTGCGTTATGGCGGCCATTGATCCTTCCGGGAGGCCCTCGTGCGTATGTCGTCAATTTCGCGTATCGGCTCGGATGGTACCCACGTGCAATCAAAAGGTTAGATGACTGCGGATCCGTGCGACATCTAAGGCGTCGAACTGGAGCACCGCTCAGGTAAAGGAATACACTCGTGATCGGCGTGAAACAAGTGCAGCCTGGGACGGGTGAACCGAGAGCTCGGCTTCTTTACGTCCCGCCTATTAGTTGGCTCGGCTTTTCACACGATCCTCCACCCAGGTCGCGCACGTTTCATATTTTCCAAAGCTAACGGAAAGGGAGTCCAGGAAGGACTTTCTGAGACCGGAGAGTTGCCGCAAGCTGCTTCTTAAACCGCGATGCCAAATCGTGATTACTTATCAGGTGGGTCTGCCGGGGGTGCATTGCTTCAGAATTAAATGGCCACGGATTGATTAAACTGCTTCGTTCATCTGAATGGAGATGAATGCGAATACGCCGCCGATATCGCCTTCCGCCAGCAATCTGACTTGCAGGCCATGCATGGGAATCGGCACGCACCGCGACCGACGCGCATCAAAGCAAATCCTGGCGGCGGCTGGTGCAAACTCGACGCAACTCTCTCAGCCCATCGAACGGCAGGGGCGCTATTACTCGGGCTTAACCTGTTCGATCGCGACGGTGAGTTGCCGGAATTTCCTCCTGTAACCTGTCTGTAGCAGAAGTGTAACATCGCTTTACATTCAGCTACTTGTCGTTACTTGCCACCTCTAGCCTTACTCGGTTAGCTTTAATTCTGTATTTCGTTAATCTTCTGAATTTCACTGGCCCGCATCAGAACGGCTGGGCAAGTGCAAGCTTAGAGAGTGCACCTAGCCTTTAGGTGCCTTAAAATCAGATCTCTCAATTACAGCAAAAGGGCGGTAGCCTGCCGAACGTCAATAACGAATCATGACATGGGCGAACGGGATTTCGGGGAACATCACTTGAGTCGTATACCGGCATCCAACGATGGGCAGCAGTGGTTCGCGGTGCGGGTGAAGTCAAACCGAGAAAGAGTAGTTGCCGACGCGCTGCGAGGTCATGGTTATGAAGAGTTCCTCCCGACCTTCCGGCACCCAAAGGATACATTAAGCCGCTCGGGAAGCCCGGAGAAGCCGATGTTTCCCGGATATGTTTTCGGGAAATTTGATCAGAACAAGCGGCTACCGATCCTGATGGTCCCTGGTGTGCTTCACATCGTAGGAATCGGAAAGGAGCCGGTGCCAATAGACAGTACCGAGATCGCCTCAATTCGGGTGATTGCAAACTCTCCCTTTTGCGCCGAGCCGTGCTCCTACATAGGAATCGGCCAGTCTGTGTCGGTGGTTTGCGGCCCGCTGACGGGGGCACAGGGTGTAATTCTGGCCGTCAAAAATCAATGGCGGCTGGTGGCCTCTCTGACTCTCCTCCAGCGGTCTATTGCTGTTGAAATAGATCGAGAGTGGGTTGAACCATGCGGCTCAAACAACAGTTTTGCCACGGAAAGATGTTAATGAACACCAGAATCGTGCTGTTCCTGTGTGCCACCGCCTTATGGGGGCAACAGGCTGCGCTTGCGCCGAGGCATCCGCCCGAATACGGTATCGGCGCCAGCGAAACCCGAGTGCGGGTGGACACCGCGCCCAAGTTTCCGGATCGGCATCCGCGGTATGAAATTGAGCCTGGGGACGCGCTGGAATTGACGTTTTCGCCAAGTGTCGAATATAACCAAACCGTTACAGTGCAACCGGACGGCTACATTACATTACGGGAGATTGGAGACCTTTATGTCCGCGGAAAAACAGTCCCGGACTTGCGGGATGCCATTACGTCTGCGTACAGCAAAATCCTTCACGATCCGGAAATCACCATACTTCTGAAGGATTTCGATAAGCCTCATTTCACTGCAACCGGACAAGTAGGACGCCCGGGGCGATATGACCTCCGCGCCGATACGACCGTCACTGAGGCCCTTGCAATGGCTGGAGGCTTGACCGAAAAAGCAAAAGACTCCCAGGTTGTCCTTTTTCGTCGTGTATCCGACGATTGGGTGGAAACCAAGCTGGTCGACGTGAAGGCCGTATACAAGGGACGCATAGCAGAAGATATTCACGTCCGCCCGGGAGACCTCCTGTTCGTACCGCAGAACCGGTTCTCGAAAATCAAGCCGTTCTTACCGGTCTGGGCTCTCAGTACTTATCTAAGTCCGGCCGCAGGATTGTGATGGGGCCAAAAGTGGAAGATAAGGGTCTGATCGTAGCCAATAGCTCTGTCCCGGCGCGGGCAGCGAGTATAAGAGACTATGTGGCGATCGGCTTTCGCTGGCGCTACCGCATGTTGCTGGTCTTTGCCGTCACGGCCATCACCGGTATACTCGTGGCCTTTTATGTGCCGCCCGAGTACGAATCCGTGATGAAGATGCTGGTGACGAGAGAGCGTGTCGATCCGCTTGTCAGCGTCGACCAGACCATGGCCGGAGCGGCCCGGGACGTCAGCGAAGAAGATTTGAACTCTGAGGTAGAGCTGATAAAAAGCGACGATGTTTTGCGAAACGTTGTGCTGGCTACCGGCTTACAGCGAAAGGTCAAGACTGGCTTCGAAGCGGGTCTATTGAGTCGTTCCTCAGCCACTCCCGAAGTGGTCCGGATAGAAAGAGCGGTCCGGCAGCTAAGCAGTGCGTTATCGATTACCTTGCCCAAGAAAAGCAATGTTATTCGGATCAGTTATCGCTCGAAAGATGCCCGGTTGAGCGCTGCGGTTCTGACCGCTCTCTCGAAACTTTATCTGCAGAAACACTTAGCCGTACACCGCCCTCCCGGACAGTTCGAGTTCTTTGATCGCCAGGTGGAGCAGGCGCGCCGGAATCTGTCGGATGTGCAGGCGAAGTTGCGAGACTCGGCCAGGAAATCGGAAATGTTTGCGGGATCCATGGATCTCGATCTCGTGGTCCAGAAACTCGCCGATCAGCGGCTCGCGCTCCAGCAGACATACACGGAGATCGGCGAAACGGAGAAACGGATCACAGCGCTCGAAAAGCAGCTAGGCTCGACTCCGGCTCGGATGACTACGGCGGTCCGCACGGCGGACAACCCGGAGTTGCTGATGCAATTAAAAAAGACACTCCTGGAACTGGAGCTCAAGCGAACGGATCTGCTGCAGAAATTCGAGCCGACGTACCGGCTGGTGCGGGAAGTAGACGAGCAGATTGCGCAAACGAAGACCGCCATTGCGGCGGCGGAGAGCGCTCCCGTTACGGATCGCACAACGGATCGCGACCCCACATACGAGTGGATGAGGTCGGAACTCGCGAAGGCCCGTACTGAGCTGATTTCCTTGCAGGCAAGAGCCACATCCATCGCCAGGTATACGGCTCAGTACACCGAGCGAGCTCGCGTACTCAGCGATGGCAACCTTCAGCAGCAGCAACTGCTCGCCAACGCTAAGGCGCTGGAGGACACGTACCAGCTTTATCTTCGGCGGCGCGAGGAGGCGCGCATCAGCGACGCTCTGGACCAAAACAAAATCGTCAACGTATCAATTGCCCAACAGCCGAGCTTGCCGGCGTTGCCGACTCGCTCGCCTGTCATGGTAGCGGCCGGAGCCATCTTTTTCGGCCTGCTGCTCAGCATGGGAACAGGTATTGCCTCCGAGCGCCTGGACAATCTTTTCCGAAGCCCCGAAGACGTTCAGACCTATCTCGATATCCCGGTAATTGCGGCCCTACCGGCAAGAGAGCCGGGAGAAATCGGCGGCTCAGGTCAAATGGCGAGCATATGAGCAGACACTCCGAACTGTTCGACCGCGTTGCCAGGGAGAGTGGCTTCTTCGGCAAGCCGATTTATGTCAAAATGCACGCGCGCAGCCGGACACCCATACTGCCGATCCAGGGCCGGACGCGAAGCGAAATCGAAAAAATAGTAAATAGGCTATCCCGCGGCTCAGGCGAGGCGGCATGTAAAACCGTAGTGATCACCTCCATCGAACAGGGCGGTGGGTCTAGTTGGATCTGTGCCCACACCGGCGACTTACTGGCCGCCAGTACCGATGGTTCCGTGTGCCTCGTGGACGCCAACCTCAACTCGCCCACCCTGCATGACTATATGGGTGTTTCCAACCGCTGCGGACTCATAGATTTGCTGAAGGATCCGGCACTCAACGTCAAACAGGTGGCCACGCGGCTTGCGGGGCGAGATTTCTGGTTGATCCCAGGCGGCTCCACGCCGGAAGACAGCGAATGTTTGGCGCAATCGGATAGAATGCGCGACCGTATTGCCGAAATCCGCTCTGCTTTCGAATACGTACTGATAGATGCCCCCCCGGTTGGTCTGTATAATGATGCGCTTGCCCTCGGGCAATTGGCCGATGGAGTACTGCTCGTCGTGCGTGCCAGCTCGACGCGCCGAGATTCCGCCTGCCGCCTCACTGCTGAATTACTAGCTTCCGGTGTCAAGCTAATCGGGGCGGTCCTTAATGATTATGCCTCGCCTATTCCCGAGGCGATCGAAAAATGGCTGTAGTTATCTAAGCTCGCTTCACCGTTTTCCTTCTAGTCCAAAAACCCGTTAACGCTTTCCGATTTCGTCGGAAAATTGGAGGCTTGCGTCAGTAACACCTATGGCGACCGCCACTTCAAGACTACAAACGCCTTCTAAGCCGGATGCAAGGCTTCTGGCAACAACTCCTGCAGCAGGCGAAGTCCTTACCTGGACGCGCACAATTCGGTCGGGGGAAGTGCTTTCGAGCATTCTTCTGGACACCGCCATAATCCTGCTTAACGGCATTTGGCTGCTGCTGTTATTCGGCGAGAGACTCAACACTGGTATTCAGCGGAGCGGCGCGGATCCTTCTTTCCTATTAAGCGATTTCGCGCAACACCTGGGCGGGCTGTTTGCCTATGCAGGCCTGATCCTGCTGACATGCGCGACCACCAATCTCTATGACCAGACTCCGGCACTGGATAACTTTTCCCCGTACGTGATCGCCACACCGGTTGCATTATCAACTGCTCTCTTTGCGTTATGCCTGCCATCTCTCCACGTAAAAGCTGAGTATTGGCTATTCCTGGGGGCCATGGCCTTAACCGATACCGCCGGCCTGTCGGGTTGGAGGTTCCTCCGCTACAAGGTCGCCGCGTCACGTGCGATCGATGGACACAGAACGCGGCGTGCTCTGATCATCGGAGCAGGCAATACGGGAAGAAAATTAGACGCTTATCTCAAATCGCACGGCGCACTCGGGTACACGGTAACAGGGTTTCTCGACGATAACAGTGACGGGAATCCAACGGTTTTAGGAACTGTCAGCGAGTTTCCCAGCATCGCTCGATCCGAATTCGTTGACGACGTGTTCATCGCCGGTAACCTGGACCCCGCGCTCATTCAGCAGTTGAGCGAGGAAGCGAAACATTGCGGAATCGACGTAAAACTAGTGCCAGATATTTGCGAATATGCAGTCTCCTGGGAATGCGTCGGCGATTTGCCGGTGATGATCATTCGCTCGGAGCCTATCCCGATCCTAGGCCTATTCCTTAAGCGAATGCTCGATGTCACGGGCGCATTAGTCGGGCTATTCATTCTGCTCCCCGTCCTGTTCATTATTGGCGTGTTAATCCGACTCGATTCACACGGACCGGTTCTATACCGATCTAGGCGTGTGGGCAAAAAGGGCGCCGTATTTGAGTGTGTCAAGTTCCGCACGATGAGCATCAACGCCGATCGGATTAAAGATCAATTGCGGGCACTAAATCAACGCGTCGGACCCACATTCAAGATTAGTAACGATCCAAGAATCACACGCGTTGGAAAGTGGCTGCGCCAATATAGCCTCGACGAGTTGCCCCAGCTCTGGAACGTCCTGCGAGGGGAAATGAGCTTGGTGGGTCCACGGCCGCATCCTCTGGACGACTACGACCAGTATGCCCTGGACCATCGGCTGCGATTGAAAGTAACCCCCGGATTAACCGGGTTGTGGCAAATTAAGGCGCGCATGGATCCATCCTTTGAACAAAACATGGCACTGGATCTTGAATATATCCATAACTGGAGCTTCGGGATGGATATAAGGATTCTTCTCGGAACCATTCCCGCAGTGCTCAGAGGAGAAGGTCGTTAACGCTTCCGGCGGCAAAATCCAAGCTACGAGCCGCCAGTTCTAATCAACATCATCTGTAGTTTTGTTTCCCCTCGAAAAGGAGAGGTGAGATGAGTGTAGTCCTTGTTACGGGTTCGGCGGGTCTGATCGGATCCGAGACGACAAAGTGGTTCGCTGCCCAGGGCCATGACGTTGTAGGTGTCGACAACAACATGAGAGCCTACTTTTTTGGTCCAGAGGCTTCGACCGGATGGATGCGCGACCACCTGCAGCGAGAAATTGCAGGTTATCGGCATGAGACTGTCGACATTCGCGACCGTCAGGCAATCTTTCGGTTGTTTCAGCAGTACGGGAGCGACATTTCTCTCGTTATCCATACCGCGGCGCAGCCATCGCATGACTGGGCAGCACGGGAGCCGTTTACGGACTTTGAGGTGAATGCGCTAGGAACTCTAAACATGCTGGAGGCTACACGCCAATTCTGCCCGGAGGCCGCATTCATTTTTACATCCACTAACAAAGTGTATGGCGATAGGCCGAATTCGTTGCCGCTGGTCGAGAAGGAGTTGCGGTGGGAGATTGCAGCAGGCCATCCGTTTCAGAAGGGCATTAGCGAAGCTATGTCGATTGACTCGACGATGCATAGCATATTTGGGGCTTCGAAAGCAGCCGCGGATCTCATGGTACAGGAATACGGCCGGTATTTCGGAATGAAGACCGCATGCTTTCGGGGCGGCTGCCTTACCGGCCCGTCACACTCCGGGACTGAACTGCACGGATTTCTCTCGTACCTGATGAAGTGCTGCGCGACGGGAATGCCATATCGTGTATTCGGCTACAAAGGAAAGCAGGTCCGCGATAATATTCATTCCGCGGATTTGGTCAGCGCTTTTGAGCACTTTTTCCGCAAGCCTCGCACAGGCGAGATCTACAACATCGGAGGCGGTCGATACAGCAACTGCTCCATGCTGGAAGCTATCGCCCTGTGCGAAGAAATTACCGGAAGAAAACTTAATTGGCAATACTTCGATGTGAACCGGCAAGGCGATCACATATGGTGGATCAGCGATACGACGCGATTCGAGTCTCACTATCCGGACTGGAGCCTTACCTATAACGTACCTGCGATTCTGAGGGAGATTTACGAAAGGACTTGCTCCCGCTGGTCAACTCTTGTCCCGGTGGCACGCGCATGAACAGCAATCGAAAGCATCCGGTTTTGGGCATTCTGATCGACGCCGTCGATTACGGGATCGCAACGGAAGAGATCCTGTGTGCTGCTCGCGAAGGCAGGCCCTATGCGGTATCAGCACTGGCCGTGCACGGAACAATGACCGGCGTGCTGAACCCGGAGCTCAGATATCGCTTGAACAATTGCGATCTGATCGTTCCCGATGGACAGCCCGTGCGCTGGGCTCTAAATTGGCTTTACAAAACTGGACTGCAAGACCGGGTCTATGGACCGCGATTGACTCTTCGAGTGCTATCGAAGATGGCAGAAGAGGGGCTTTCCGTCTACCTCTACGGCAGCACTGCGAAAGTGGTCCACAATCTTGAGGACGCTCTTGCTCAACGTTTTCCGCGATTGCACATCGCGGGCGCCGAACCATCACGTTTCCGGCCTCTTACGTGTGAGGAACGAGACCAGTTAATACGGCGCGTTCAGGCCTCCGGAGCCCGGCTGCTGCTGGCTGGCCTCGGTTGTCCCCGGCAGGAGATCTTTGCATATGAAATGCGGGATTTGCTCAGAATCCCGGTACTGGCCATCGGAGCAGCTTTTCCCTTTATCGCGGGCACGCTGCCACAGGCACCGCCATGGATGCAAGACCACGGATTGGAATGGCTGTACCGGCTTTTCCAGGAGCCGAGACGATTGTGGAAGCGCTACGTCTTTTTGAACCCGGCCTACCTGGTTTGCGTGCTGCTGCAACGGTTTAGGATTCCATTTGATTCCAAAGGCGTCCAGCCATCTCGAGAAATCTTGGTGGGATGAGCCTTAAACCTCTTTTTTTGGCCGAAAATGATCCAGACAACTTTGCAGGTTAGCGACTCTACATCTCATGTGATCGAGGTTCTACGTTCCCTCTCCGGCGTTTGTTACAAGCAGAGCGCCGGTTGGTTTCCCACCAAGCACTGGAGGGCGGACTTTGGACATCTCGATCTTGCCGAAACGAGAAGAGCAGCGCATGTTCTTCGCTCGTGCGGATATCGAGCCGTAACTGCGCGGCAGGTATCGGACACAATTTCCGTGATTTTTGCTCGCTGTGAAGCAGGGGCCCTGGAAAGCATCGGAATTCCGGCGCCGTTCTGTCCGGAAACGGATGCGCTTTTGCGCTGCCCGCGTGGTCTCTTTGTCGCAATCTTTGGCCCGGATGGTGTTGGAAAATCGTCAATCGGCTCGGCTGTTGTGAATGGACTCGCTCCTTTCTTTGACCACCAACGGACCGTTTGCTGGCGTCCGCAGTTCATCAGCAGCAGAATCCCGAAAGAGCCTCACAAATTCAAGCTGCCGCACGACGCCTCGTTGCATGCGCCGCTGACGTCGGTTGCGAAACTTACGGGCGCGTTTGCGGACTTCTTCCTCGATCACGCAACATTGACACGCAACCAGCTCCGCGGCTCTTCACTCATCGTGTGGGATCGTTATTTCCACGATTTCCGTGTGGATCCCAAGCGATATCGGTATCAGGGTCCAGCTCGATTTTCAAGCCTATTGCTCCGCTCTTTATCGGTTCCGGACCACTTTCTGGGAATTGTCCTCGATGCGGATGAAAACGTCATTTTGCGCCGCAAGCAGGAGCTTCCTCTTGACGAGCTGCAGCGGCAACGTTCCGCGTATCGCTGTCTCGCAGCCGAGTTACCGCACACCCATATTGTGCCGAATGAAGGCGACTTTGAGGCTTGTTTGCAAAACGTGCTCTCGCTTGCGATGACCAGAATGGCAGGTTGGTTCGAGCCGATAGCGGGCGATCTTTTGCACTTTGATGCCACGATCTGATGGACGCATGAATTTACCAGCCGCTCGATCTGCTGAACGCTCAGGAGCATGGTGGCCGCAGACACGCAAATGGGGAGCGCGAGCATTGTTTGCCGTGCTCGACCAGGGCCTCATATCGGGGTCTAACTTTTTGCTTGGAATTCAACTGGCACGCCGTCTGCATCCGGCAAGTTATGGCGCATACGCTGTAGCATTTTCAGTGTTTTCGTTGCTGCTGGTAGTAGACCAGTCGATGGTGCTGGAACCGATGAGCGTCTTTGGAGGTTCCAAGTATGGAGGCGCAGTACGGCGATATGTTGGCCAACTATTGCGATATCAGGTACTCCTGGGCAGCGCCTGCCTGAGCTTGTTGCTGATTGCGACAGCAGGAGTTTACATGGTTCGCCAACCGGGCGAGCTTACGCTCGCTTTGCTCGGAATGGGAATTGCAACGCCTTCTATTTTGCTGTTGTACTTTACACGTCGAGCTGTGTACCTGGAGTATCGCTCGAACGCCGCGGCAGGCGGTGCTCTGCTGTACTGTGCTTTGCTGTTTTCTGCTTTGTGGCTGCTCGATCAAACGGGCTTTCTTTCGCCGTTTACTTGCTTCCTTGATATGGGTGCGGCGGCTCTCGCGACTTCGTTATTGCTGTTGATTTGGATCCGTCCGAAGCTTGTGCGGGTCCACGGCGAGCCGGAGTTCAGAATTGCTCATGAGCATTGGCGTTATGGTCGATGGGCGCTGGGGAGTTCGGTGTTTGCGTGGATCTCGTGGAACGCGTGGTACACCATCGTAGGTAGCTTATCCGGCTTGGCGGGAACCGGCGCGCTCAAAGCGTTGATGAACCTCGCCATGCCGGTAATCCAATCGTGTGCCGCATTGTCGTTATTAGTGCTGCCGCACACTGCGCGGATCGTTCAGGTCGAAGGTGTTCGGGGAGCGAAACGTCAAGCAATCCTGGTAGGAGTCCTGTTTGCTGCTGCGGCTGCCGCGTACTGGCTGGTTGTTCTTGCCTGGCACGATCCGGTGATTGCCTTCCTATACTCCGGGCGTTATGAAGAGATTGCAGTTTGCCTGCCCTGGTTGGCTCTAGCCTCGATTGCCAGTGCCGGAACTGTTGGCCCGGTGAGCGCTTTGCGCGCTTTGGAGAAACCGTCGGCCGTGTGTGTGGCCTTCTTTGTCTCCAGCCTCGCCGGCTTAGCCGTGGGTCTTCCCGCAACGCGAGCCTATGGGGTACGGGGGGCCACAGCGGCGATTTTGGTCTCCTGCGTGGCGGCGCTCGGGATTGTGGTCTCGATGTTGGCGCGCGACAGTCAGTCGATGAGACAGAGTTGCGCACCTGAGATACCCGAAGCAGTCCTGCAATGAGGTACTACAGCATAAGCTCTGCGAGCCGCGTGCTCGACTTGCAGGCAATTGTTCTGACCGCTATCTGCATTCTAGCCGCGGCAATGTTTGTCGTTTACCCTTTTGCCGTGCTAATAGCCGTGGCCGCGGTCCTGCTGCTGTTAGCGGTTCGTTCCGCTGTGCCGGCCCGGCTTGAATGGTGGCAGGCCATAGTGGCGATAAGCTTGGCCGGCTTTGTAGTTCTCAACTACGGCTTCGAAAATCTGATACTCGGCCGTGTTGCCGGTGTGCCGCTCCTGTTCGGTGAATTCATGATGTTCGGGGGGCTGCTGCTAGCCATTCGGAAGCAAGGAATCAGACAGTTGCAGCCGGCATTTCGCGATCCGATCATGCGCTGTCTGGTATTCCTGATGGCCTTTTCTGCTTTGCATTTAGTCTTCAATGTCCCGCGCTATGGCCTTTACGCGTTTCGCGATGCATCGCTGTATGTTGAAGGTGTACTTTTTGTGCCGGCAGGTTATCTCTGGGCTAACGAACGGAACGGCACGAAAAGATTCGTTCAATGCCTGATTGTGATATTCACCCTGAATGTGCTGTATTCGTTCACATTGCCTTGGGGCGAGACGCTGCAGAGCATATCTCCAACTTCCGGCGTGTTTCAGCCAACTCCGGTCCTCGGACACTATGAAGAAATTGGAACGTATCTCGTCGCGGGCGCGCTGCTATGTGCCTGGCTGGCCGACGCTGCTGCGGGTTGGTCCCGCCGGATCTTGTGGGTTCTGGTCGGAGCCCAAATGTGCGGATTGGCGGTACAGCAAAGCCGTTCGATGTATCTCGGCATCTTCATTGTCCTTGTCTTGCTCTTTGTTCTCGGCGAGAGAAGGAAACTGCGCCTCGCCTTACGCGCGATGGGAGGCGGATCCATCGCTATCGTTGCACTTCTCGTCGTCATTTCACTTTCAGGAATCAAGCTCCAGGGCCGTGCCGGCGAGATCAATGCGGATTTCCTGCGCCAATATGCGCTCAGCGTTCTTTCCGTGGATAATTCGAACGCCCGCCTTTCTAAGGATGACGACCGATTGGATTGGTACCACCAAGTTTGGGAAGGCACTGCATCGGACCCATTCACTCTGCTAGTAGGCCAGGGATTCGGACTACCTCTCATTGACTTTGAAGCGGAGGACGGGATGCCAATCCGCCAGCCGCATAACGCTGCGATGGGAGTATTTGGGCGGTTGGGAGTATTAGGCCTGTCCGTTTGGCTGGTGCTTCAGGTACTTCTTTTCAAAAGATTTTTTAGGGCGCTAAGGGTTCAAGAGCACTATCTCCATGGGCTGATTCTTTGGCTCCTGATGTTCTATATCGTGGCTTTGCTCATGTCGATGGTGCAACCGGCGCTGGAGTTCTCGCATTACGCTGTACCGTTCTATTTCATCGTCGGATTCTCGTTGAAGATGCTGCATACGGCCTTGGCGAAATCGCGAGTCCCAGTGCTCGCACCTTCAATCAGCATATGACGACAAAACAGAAAGCCATTGTAACGACAAGCTGGGATGACGGACATCCGGCCGATTTGCGCTTAGCCGAAATGCTGAGTAGGCATAATTTGCCCGCGACCTTTTACGTTCCAGTGATTGGTCCCGACGGCAAGCCCACGCTGCAATCGAACGGAATCCGTTCGTTACGCCGCGCTGGATTCGAAATCGGCGCTCATACAATCTGTCACACGATTCTGACTGGTATCCCGCAAACCCGGGTCAGAACCGAAGTCTTTGACTCCAAGGCCGTTCTGGAGGACACTCTGGGCGAACCCATAACCATGTTCTGTTATCCAAAGGGCCGGTTTGATCGGCATACGGTAGCGTGCCTCCGGGAGGCAGGATATCGTGGAGCCCGCACTACCCGGGTTCTCGCTACACCGCGGAACTTTCATCGCTACGAGATGCCGACCACTATTCAGGCGTTTCCCACGAGGCCCATGGGCTATATACGCAACCTGACCAGACGTATGGCATTCGGAAGCTTATACTCCTACTGCACCCGGCATTGCAGGCAGAAAAGCTGGGTTGATTTGGGCAAACAGTTATTTGATACTGTGCGGCAGCGCGGCGGGATTTGGCACTTGTACGGGCATTCTTGGGAACTGGAAAGTCTTCACCTATGGGACGATCTGAATGATTTGTTCACTTATATCGCTCATCGCGAAGGCATCCTATACACCTCTAATTCAGGCCTGCTCGATTTTGCACATCCGAGCTAGAAGCACACCGGTTTGAAAATCCTCCTCGTTCACAATTATTATCAGCACCGCGGCGGCGAAGACGTTGTCTTCGAGCTAGAGCGCGATTTGCTTCGGCGCGAGGGGCATCGAGTTGCGGAATACTGCCGCAGCAATGACGAGTTGCACCAATTGACGCTCGCCGGCAAAATCGTAGCCGCGAAGGCGACAGTATGGGCACGCGACTCCAACCGCGACCTCCGCGCGATGCTTCGGCAGGAAAAATACGACGTCGTGCACGTCCATAACACATTTGTGCAGATTTCGCCTTCTATCTATTGGGCGTGCCACGAGGCGGACATTCCTGTAGTGCAGACGTTGCATAACTATCGCTTGTTTTGCCCGTCCACCAACTTCGTACGCGATTCGCACGTCTGTCGCGAGTGCATGGAGCACGGAGTGTGGCGAGGAGTGCGCCACGCCTGTTTTCATAACTCCCGTACAGCGACAGCGAGCGTGGCTCTCATGCTGCTGGTTCACCGGTGGTTTAAGACCTGGACAACCTGTGTGGACCGCTACATAGCGCTGAGCAACTTTGCTCGTGATCAGTTTGTTGAAGCTGGCCTGCCTCCCGAAAAAATTCACATCAAGCCGAATTTCGTTTATCCGGATCCTGGCTGCGGCAACGAAAAGCAGGACTTTGCCGTGTATCTGGGGAGACTATCTGAAGAGAAAGGCTTGAAAACGCTGTTATCGGCGCTCAAGTTGCTGAACGGTCGTGTGCCTTTGGTTCTCATCGGAGATGGGCCGCTACGCGCTAGCTTGGAAGCTCAAGCCGCTTCCGATCAGCTTTCCTCGGTTCATTTCCGGGGGCGCCTCGAACACAAGGAAGCATTAGACCTGGTGAGGCGATCACGTTTCCTGGTGCTGCCCAGCCAATGCTATGAGACTTTCGGCCTTTCAATTGCTGAGGCATACGCCTGTGGAGTACCCGTGATCGCCTCTGATTTAGGATCTCTTGCGGAAATTGTCGACGACGGTTGTACCGGATTGCGCTTCCGGCCCGGCGATGCAGCGGACCTCGCCCAGAAGATCGCCTGGGCTTGGGACCATGCTGAAGCGATGGCCGCTATGGGGCGAGCCGGTCGAGCTAAATTTGAGTCTCATTACACGTCGGCGACCAATTACGCCATGTTGATGGATATCTATAGAACTGCTATTGCTGCACGAGGCTGTACCGCACAGCACAATAGCGAGTCGCGCTTGATTGAGCTTCGAACATGAAGACAACAGCAGATCACATCCAAGCACTGCTTTCCCTGACGCTTACACCGGAGTCCGGCGCCGGAAGATCCTATGTAAGCCAGGTCGAAGACACTCACTGGCCGGAGTTGCTGCAGGTCGCCGAAGCGCACCACGTAACCTTGCGCGCGTTCGCCCCCCTGCTCAACCTTCCTCCGGATTCCGTACCGGACCGCGTTCTCTGCCGAATCAGGCCCGCGATAGAGGCGGAACACAGGCGAATCGAGGAGATTTTGCCCGTTCTGCATCGAATTTGCCAGGCGTTCACTGAAGCTGATCATCCGCTGATCGTGATTAAATCTCTCGATCATTGGCCGGACTTCGGCGACGACGCAGACGTATACACAAACGCACACCACAAGCTGGTTCGAACCATCCTGATGGGGAACTTTCGCGCGACTCGTAAACCGCGAACCTTGGGTGATCGATTAGCCAACAAACAAACTTACATTATTCCGGGAGTAAGAACTCATTTTGAAGCCCACATGCAGAGGCTTGGACAGGTAGGAGAGCAAGTCACCGTCGCGCAGAGATTTCTTAACCATGCTCAAACCATCACCGCAAATGGATACAGCTTTCTGGTCCCGGCGCCCGAGGAACGAGTTATAGGTGCCGCATTGATGCGCATGTATCGTCACCTTCATATCCGAATCTGCGACATCTTGAATACTGGTAAGCTGATTCAGCAGAATGTGCTGAACTATGCGACCCTACGGAATGCCGCCGATTTGGGCGGAGTTTGGAACGGCGTCGCGACCTATCTCTCAATCGTTTCGGATTTTCATCGTAAATTTGCCGGAAAACCACTCGCTGTTCCCGTCAATGTGCGGAGATCCGCACTGTTCGGCATTGAGGACCTTTCGATACGCGGTAAGTTCATGAAGATACCCATGTTGCCGGAGGCTTCCCGACTATATGGCCGGCAGTGGGCGCAAACAGCGCGCCGTGGTTCGATTTCCGCAACGGTCCGGCTTCTGATGGTTCCCCCGCTGGTTTCGGCCTCATCGACAGCATACGCGATCTTTGGACGAGGTCTTCGAATCTGGTAGTTTCTCCCGTCGCATTTCCCCAATCTCGGCTTTGAAAATCCGTTCTACCTTTTTTTCTGGAGGTCTTTAGTGCAGCTTGGCAGGCGTGTCAGACACGTGTCTCGGGTTCATCGTCAGGAAGGAGTTCTGGCGGTCATCTGGGAATTCCTGTTTCAGGCGTTCAAACCGTTTTTGCGTGTCTATGAGTGGTCGCTATGGCATTGGTACATGAAACGCCGGCGCAACTCTTTCCATGTCGTGGGCAGCGAGATGACCGTTCTAAGCGCTGATAGGGGGGTTTCGCGGGAACTCGCCGTTCACCGGATTCATGAGCCGTTGGCCACGCTCCTCCTCCAGCAGTATCTGAAGCCCGGGATGACCGCTGTCGATGTCGGCAGCAATATCGGGTACTATGCCTTACTCGAATCCCGTCTCGTTGAGCCGGGCGGGAGAGTCATCGCGATCGAACCAGTCCCGCGAAATTTCGAGCAATTACGGCTGAATATCCGCAATAACGCCCGGATGAACGTCCATGTAAACCAGCTTGCAATCGCGGACCGGAACGGCACGCTGCCCATCTATCTTTCGGCTCGATCAAACTGGCATTCGCTACTGCCGACGCCATCTTCAAAAACATGCACGGTGACCGTTTCTACACTCGATGCTTTTCTTTCCGGCTTCGAGCTTAACTCGGTGGATTTCATTCGTATGGATCTGGAAGGCTACGAGATTCAAGTCATCAAAGGGATGCGACGAATTTTGGAATTATATCGTCCGCACCTTCTGATTGAGCTTCATCCAGATCTGGTCGGCCCTGACGCAACAATCGATTATCTTCGGACCCTGGAAGAATTTGGCTACGCTCCCCAATTTGTGTTCGAACAGGAAAGAGATTATGCAATCCGGTGGAAATTCGTGAAACCGGAGCACCCGAGCATGCGGGAGCTCATGCGGCATCCGTTGATTGTGCGCGATCAGCGCGCGCTTACGGCGTTCTTTTCTTGCGATAGCCGCCCTGAACTGTTGACATCTCCTTCAATATTTTTTGAACGAGCTCAACAGCTTCTGCCGACCTGAAATATTTTGACCTGGGATAACCGGCTTACCGTTACACAGGCAAGCAACCATCCGGCCTGGACAAAGTTTTTTCCCGTATCGCTACGGCGCGGGAACGTTGCCAATTGAATAACTTGATCATCGAAGGATTCTTAAGACGGAGTCTGTCAATGTTGTTTTCGAATCGTTCCGGCGCATGCCGTAACTACATCCCGGCCAGCTGCGAGTCCGTTACTCGGGTTTGTAGCAAGCTCCTCAATACGCACAATCTGAGTTGGTTCAGATCTAGCGGAACCACTGTTGCGGCTGCAACGCTGCTGAGTCTGGCGGTTCTCGTTCCGTCCGCCAGGTCGCAGAGTGGTAACTTTACGATCGTTGCGCTGCCGGATACCCAGTATTACTCAGAATCGTATCCGGACACGTTCACCGCTCAGACCCAATGGATTGTGAGCAATGCGGCTGCGCTGAATGTGCAGATGGTGTTGGGTTTGGGAGATGTTGTCAACACCGCCACCAATGTAACGGAATTCCAAAACGCAGACAGGTCGATCAAGCTGCTGGACAGCGCCAATATCCCGTATCTTTTGGCCGTTGGCAACCACGATTATTCCGACAGCGGCAGTGCCAGTGGGCGCACCTCGGAGCTGACCAATTTCAATACCTATTTCGGTCCTTCGCGCTATCAGAACTATTCCTGGTACAAGGGCCAATATCCGGCGGGAAGCAACGAAAATTTCTATGGGGTCTTGACCATCAATGGCAAGACCTATCTTTTTTTGATGCTGGAATTATTTCCGCGTGATTCCGCCCTCGCTTGGGCAAATTCTGTACTCGCTGCATATCCGACTGCGGAGGTCATCGTCGTTACCCATGCCTATGTTTACACCGACAACACTCTTGTGTCGCGCTGCGATAACCTTAACGCTCAAGCCTATAACGTCGGCGCCGACAACAACGGCGACAATCTATGGACTAAGTTCGTCAGCCAGCACCCCAACATCAGCCTCGTCTTAAGTGGACATTTCACCGCGGGCGGCGGATATGGAGCGAGCCGGCGAGCTGATCTGGGCATCAATGGAAACCTCGTCAATCAGATATTGTCGGATTACCAGGAGATGCAGCCGGGCGGCGGGAACGGCTATCTCAGGATTTTGCAGTTTAATCCGTCGGCGAACGGAGGAGCCGGTACGATTACGGTAAGCACCTATTCGCCAACGCTGAACAACAATCTCACGGATCTCAACAATCAGTTTACGGTTCCCTGGCATAGTACAGGGGCAAATCCGACCGGCACGGGAACGGTTTCTGGAATCGTGAAAGATGTTTCGAGTTGTAATGCTGTTTCTGGAGCTACGGCATCCACCACTGGCGCCTCTCAGTCCAGCAATGCGAGTGGAAATTTCACACTCAGTGTCCCTACGCCGCAACAGTACACGGTGGATGTCCAGGCAAGTGGCTATTTTCCGACTTCCCAGACGGTGAATGCCTGGACAGGGTACCCCGAACTGAGCAAGTATTTCATTTCGACGACGCAGCCCGGTTCGATTTCCGGAACGGTAAAGGATTCCTCTGGTACGCCGATTCCCGGCGTCACAATTTCGTACAGCGACGGTAGTACGACAACGGATTCCAACGGCAATTACTCCTTCAGCAACGTTCTGCCTGGCACTTACACCGTTACGGCTTCTGCCAATGGATTTCAGACTTCCAGTGCGCAAAATGTGAGCGTCGCCGCGGGCGGGGCTGCCACTGTAAACTTCACTTTCACCGCGGCCGGAAGCATTGCCGGAACCGTAGTCAATTCTTCCGGCACAGCAATCCCGGGGGCGACCGTGTCCTACAGCGGTAGCTCGACCACAACCCTCGCCGATGGTACTTACACGCTTTCAAACGTCCCGGTGGGTACGTATGGCGTCACCGCGAGTGCATCCGGATTTCAAAGTGCAACGCAAATGGGTGTAACTGTCAAAAACGGCGCCACAACGACAGTGAACTTCACGCTGCCCAATGCGGGGGCGCAGAGTTATTCGATTTCCGGCAACATCAGTCCGGCATCAAACGGCAATGGTACCAGTCTCGCATTGAGCGCCCCCTCGCCGATATTGGTGCAGAGCGCTCACGGCTCGGCGGCCACAGGCAGCACGTCCGCGACGGTATCATTCGGAGCGGCTTCGGGAGCTGGAAACACGATCGTCATTTTCTCGAAGTTGGGCGGCACAACGATCTCGAGCGTGACCGACAATCAGTCGGGCGGGGCAAACAACTATACGTCCGTGCTAGGTCCCGTCAACTGGGGCGTCGCACCGAATCCTACCGACCGCTGGGCGCAGGTATTCATAGCGAAAAATGTTATAGGCGGCAGCGTGCTAACCGTAACGGTCAAGTTAGCGACAGGCTCGACGCATCCCATTTATTTGGCTGCGTTGGAATACTCGGGCGTTGATCCCGCAAATCCCGTGAATGCTACGGCGGTGGGGACCGGGAAGCTTTCACAAAATGGAGCTCCAACCACCAGCACGCTGAACACCACCGTGGGGAATGCAAAGTTAGTCGCCACAAGCTGGGATTCCAACGAATCCTATAATGCCGCCGGAAACGGTACGGGTTACACAACCGATACAGCGGCCGGCGCGCCGAGCCAAACAGGAGGACCGGGATGGGCGAACCTCACCGAGGATAGTGCGGCTACCGGGGCGGGGCCCTGGAAAGCTACCGCCAGTTCATCTGGCGCGAACGGCTGGAGCGTCGATGATTGGGCCATTCTATTGATCGCGCTCGCGCCGGCTCCCGGTACGTCTCAGACCGTGACCGCAGATGGCAGCGGCAACTACACTTTTACCGCCGTAAGTAATGGCACGTACACTATCACGCCAAGCAAGTCGGGCGTCACTTTCACTCCGGCGACTCAAGCTGCGACTGTCGCCAGCGGCAACGTCACCGGAGTCAATTTCACTTCGGTGGCCGCCACCGGCACTGTCTCCGGCACAGTTACAAACTCGAGCGGGACCGCCGTCTCGGGAGCTACCGTCTCGTATACCGGCGGTTCCACAACCACCGCCAGCGACGGCACCTATACTCTTACGAACGTTTCGGTGGGCACCGTCAGCCTCACTGCGGCGGCAACCGGGTATCAGAGTTCCACACAGAGCGTAGCAGTCACGACAGGCGCAACTACGACCCAGAACTTCAGCCTTACGGCTGCGGCCGGTACAGTGTCCGGGACCGTCTCGAACTCAGGCGGCACTGCGATTTCCGGTGCTACCGTCTCCTACAGTGGCGGTTCCACCACAACGGCGAGCAATGGGACTTATACTCTCTCGAATGTTCCTGCGGGAATAGTCAATTTCACCGCAAGCGCAACTGGCTATCAAAGCTCAATCCAAAGCGTAACAGTTGCCGCCAACACGACAACGACCCAGAACTTCACGCTCGCAACTGCCGTAGGCACCTTATCCGGCACAGTAAAGAACTCGGCCGGGACTGCGATTTCAGGCGCCAGTGTGTCTTATACCGGTGGCTCGACCGTCACTGCCGCAAATGGCACTTACACACTCTCCAATGTCCCAGTGGGCACGGTAAATCTGACTGCGAGCGCGGCGGGCTATCAAAGTTCGACGCAAGCGGTTACCGTGGCCGCCAACACCACCACGACACAGAATTTCACTTTATCGACGGCAGTAGGGACGATCTCGGGTACCGTCACGAACTCAGGCGGGACCGCCATCTCCGGCGCTACTGTTTCCTACAGTGGCGGCTCTACCACAACGGCCAGCAACGGTACTTACACTCTGTCCAACGTTCCGACGGGCACGGTAAGCCTGACCGCGGCCGCAACAGGGTATCAGAGTTCAACGCAAACGATCACGGTGACCGCCAGTACCACAACGACCCAGAACTTCACGCTTTCGGCCGCCGTCGGCACGATTTCGGGTAGCGTCACAAGCTCAGCCGGGACCGCTATTTCCGGTGCTACGGTTTCGTATAGCGGCGGTTCTGTTACCACCGGCGCCAACGGTACCTATACTTTGTCTAATGTTCCGGCCGGCGCGGCCAGTGTAACTGCGGCCGCCACCGGCTATCAAAGTTCGACACAAAACGTAACAGTGACCGCTGGCAACACCACGACCCAGAACTTCACGCTCTCGACCAGTGCAGGCGCCATCTCGGGCACCGTGAAGAACGCAACCGGAGCCGCAATCTCCGGCGCCACTGTTTCCTATGGCGGCGGTTCGGCTACTACCGCCGCCAACGGCTCTTACACGCTTTCGAATGTCCCGGTCGGTACAGTCAGCGTTACTGCTACTGCGGCCGGCTATCAGAGTTCCACCCAGAGCGCCACGGTTGCGGCTGGCGCCACCACCACACTGAACTTCACACTTGCGGCAACAGTTACCGTAGGTACCATTTCCGGCACGGTCACAAATTCCAGCGGGACCGCCATTTCCGGCGCTACGGTTTCCTATAGCGGCGGCACTGCCACGACCCTCAGCAATGGCAGTTACACGCTGTCGAACGTCCCGGCGGGCACGGTGAGCGTTACCGCAAGCGCAACCGGCTACCAGAGTTCCACTCAAAGCGTCACCGTGAGCGCTGGCGCCACTACGACCCTGAACTTCACGCTTTCGGCTACAGTTAGCGCAGGTACGGTCTCCGGGACGGTCACAAATTCCAGCGGGACTGCGATCTCCGGCGTTACGGTGTCCTATAGTGGCGGTTCCGCTAGCACTGCCGGTAATGGCAGTTATACGCTGTCGAATGTGCCTGTGGGTACGGTGAGCATTACCGCAACTGCAACCGGCTACCAGAGTTCCACTCAAAGCGCAGCGGTTACCGCCGGCGCCACTACGACCCTGAACTTCACGCTATCAGCGTCGGTAGGGCCGACTTACTCGATTCAAGGCGCAATTGCCCCGGCGTCAAATGGCGCCGGAAGCACTGTCGCCTTGGGCGGGGCTGTCCCGGTACTGGTGCAGAGCGCGCATGGTTCAAAGGCAACTGGAAGTAGCTCCGCCACCGTCTCGTTCGGCAGTACGTCTGGAGCGCATAACGCGATCCTCATCTTCACGAAATCCGGCAACGTTAAAGTCTCTACTATCAGCGACAACCAGGCCGGTGGCAGCAACACATACACCTCTATCCTCGGACCCACGCAATGGGGCGTCGCGCCAAACCCCACCGATCGATGGGGACAGGTGTTTCTCGCGAAGAATATTGCAGGCGGCACGAAACTTACCATAACCGTGAACTTCACCGGATCTTCATCGCATCCTCTATACTTGGTCGCGCTCGAATACTCGGGCGTCGACTCGGTCAACCCAATCAATGCGACCGGCGTCGGAAGTGGGAAGGTCTCCTTGAATGGCGCCCCAACTACCGCAAACGTCACGACCAAAGTGGCGAACGCGAAGTTAGTCGCAACGGCGTGGGACTCTAACGAATCCTATAATGCAAGCGGCAATGGGACCGGGTACACGGCAAACAGCGCCGCCGGCGACCCGAGTCTCACGGGAGGGCCTGGATGGGCCAACCTGACCGAGGATGAGTCAGCCGTGACCTCCGGAACGTGGAAGGCTACCGCCAGTTCGTCCGGGGCCAACGGGTGGAAAGTCGACGATTGGCTCATCCAATTGATCGTGCTTACGCCGGCCACATCCCAGACAGCAACTGCCGATGCAAGTGGGAATTACACCTTCACTGGCCTCAACAGCGGGACCTACACGGTCACGCCGAGTAAGTCAGGCCGCACTTTCACGCCGGCCAGTCAATCCGTCAGCGTAAGCAGCGGGAACGTAACCGGAGTGAACTTCACCGCCAATTAAATGGCCTTTTCATTTCGCCGCGGGACTTCGGTCGCGCTGAGCGGAGCCGGTTCCGGTGTTGGTGCAGAGCGCTCATGGCTCGGCGGCCACCGGAACCAGTTCCGCAACGGTTTCCTTCACGGCGGCTTCCGAGCTGGAGATACAATCCTGGTCTTTACCAAAACCGGCGGCAATCAGGTATCGACCATTACCGACCAAACCGGAGGCACTAATACCTACACCTCTGCACTAGCCGCGGCGCTATGAGGCATCTCTCCCAATCCAACCGATCGCTGGGCACAGGCATTCGTCGCCAAGAACATTGCGGGCGGTAGTACCCTGACCGTTAATCTGGGCGGAAGTTCCACTCACCCCATCTACGCAGTCGCAGTCGAATACTCGGGCGCGTTGATCCGGTCAATCCCATCAATGCGACGGTGGTGGGAACCGGAAACCTCTCCCAGAATGGCGCCCCAGCCACAGCCAACCTCACCACCACGGTGGCGAATGCAAAATTAGTCGTCACCGCCTGGGACTCGAATGAATCGTACACGGCGGGCGATCCGAGTCACACGAGAGGACCCGGATGGGCCAATCTGACGGAGGGTGAAACAGCTGCCGCCGCCGGAACCTGGAAAGCAACGGTCAGTTCCTCAGCGCTCCCGGGTGGACGGTCGATGATTGGGCCATCCAGTTGGTGGCGCTTGCGCCTGCCTCTTCGCAAACGGTAACCGCCGACGCCAGCGATAATTACACCTTCAACAACGTGAGCAATGGGTCTTATACCGTTACTCACACCAAATCGGGGCTCACGTTTACTCCTACTCAACCTGCGACTGTCACCGGAGCCAATGTCACCGGAGTTAACTTCACGGCGAACTAATGGACTCTCTCTGAATCGCTATTTCGCCAAGGCCGACGGACTACACGCCGGCATGCCGGAAGTTCTGTTGGTTGTATACGGAGAAGCCGCAACACACCATTTCGGCTGCGGTGGGATCGGGGGAGTTGGAAACGCGAAGCTAATTGGTTTTAGCCGTGATCCTGCCGCCGCATTAAACACGTTACCCGAAAGAGAGACGCTACAACCGCCACCGTCCCAGTACGCATTGTGCTGGCCGTTGGCGAGGATCATGTCGGCGACATTCCCCGACACTGTTGTGGGCCCGCATGGGTTGCGGTACTGCTTCCAGGCATAAATCGCAGTATTTCCGCCCTTCGGAACAGGTGTGGTGTTATAGATCTTGTTACCGTTCACCGTTTGATTGATCCCGTCTGCAATGCCGATCCCACACTGGCCGGTATTCAACAGCAGGTTGTTTTCGAATCGCATATTATTTGCGTTAGCGTCTGCAATCACCCCGCAGCCGCTCGGGCTGTGCCCTCCGGTGATGTAGTTGTTTTGGACGGTGGCTCCATTCGCAACACCGAAGTTAACGCTGTCTTCCTGGTTCTCGGCGTAAAGATATCTCGTGGTGTCCCGGCTCGATAGGGCGTAGTTGTTCTGCACCGTCACACTTGTGCATGTATGACTGGGATCCGCTCCCCAACATTGAAAATTCTGACCGCGTGGTTGCGGCCCTCTCGGATTTAGCAGGAAGTTTCCAACTACGGCGATTACTGAGTTGGCGCCCGTGAACTCTATATTGGATTCGCCGTAGGCGATTACATTTCCCTGGATCGTCACATTCCGATTGCCTTGCGATCCAAAGATGCCGTCGTGATGATCGCAGCACCCGGTAGATGCGGTTTCGGGATGGATGTAGTTGTCATATATGTAGACGCCGTTATTGCCGCTTAGGCTGATCCCATTGCCGGGAGCCATTGGATCTGCTGTTCCACACGGACCGATCTCAGAATTCTCGATGGTAATGCTCGTTGAGTTAGTAACTGTAATGCAGTTTCCAGTTGCCGACGTAATGTGAAGATTATTAATCACTTTGCCACTCTGGCCGCTTATTGTAATAGGGCCGGAAGGCACATGTTGAGACCAGCCCAAAGCCACTGCAACTAATATCGCAGATGCCGAGCTAGCAATGGTTTGTGCGCTCCGCGCTAGTTGTTTAAGACTAATTGGGTGAATTCTGCCAGCGCTCATATGTATAGATAGATAGCTAATACTTTCTTCGAGAATGACGGCCTGTCTTGCTCTTCCGTGGGCTTGGTCAAGAGCGCCGTCAGGAAGCGGAATACTAAATAAGGCGAGCCATGGATAGCACGCGCAACAATACGCTTAATCAAGCAACGGTTCATTCAGCCGGGAGTGTTCAGAAAGATTCGGAACGCATTCTCAGTAGCAAACGCTTTGCCATATCCGAGGAGCTAATGGGCATCCTCCCACTCCTAATTCAGGAGATATTGAAGGGTTCGGAAGTTAAAACCGAATCGCTCAGAGTCGCTCTATCGGATCAAGATCAAGGATTTCACCCAGGTTTTGATCCTCTTGCCCGCGTTCAGGCGCGCCGCGTCCGAAACCGGCTTAAACGATATTACCAGACTGTTGGTATTGACGATCCCATTCGGATTGAGCTATCTCCCAAGACCTACATACCGCTCATTCGCTGGCGAGAACCCGAACAAGCCGTTCCACCATATTTCATCGGCGTGCGTCAATTTCGCAGCCTAAGTTCAGATCCTGAAGCTAGTCGAGTTTGCGAATACCTCAAAACGGACCTTCTGAAAATCCTATGCGACACGACGCAGCTTCGCATCGTCGACATTTCGGAAGCTGATCAGGAGGCGGCCGTGCGTGAGATCTGTTCGAAGTTGAAGCTGGATGCCGTGCTAGATGCAAAGCTGCGGAAAGCTGCTGGCCGGCTCCGCATTTCGGTTCGGCTAATGAGTGCCTCGGACGGCTCGGTACTATGGGCCGAGATGTATGACTGCCTTGTCGAAAATCTCGCTGTAATTCGCGTTCAAGTTGTTCATCGGATTGCCCGGAACTTGCATGCCGAATCTTTGTCAGCTCGGCAAATACGCTCGCAACGTTGGAAGCGGCTAGCGTGAAGCTTTTCTGGCAATCTCGTTACTGGCATGCATCTTTTCCTGCACCTCGCGAACCCGTTCCGGCTTCGCGCTGGCGCTTGAGTTTATCGAATGCGGAGTGGCGCCTGTTCGCTTTGAATCCAGCGAACAGGACACCCGTAAGTAGCTCTTCAGGTCTGCCGGATTCAAAAGTTCCTCTGGCTGTGCGGTGCCCGGCTCCGCCGGCTTGGTGTCCCAATCCGCCTCGCGCAAGGCGAGGTCTTTCGCCGCCTCCACGACATGTTCGGGGCGGACTTCGTTGCTCCGCTCTACAAATGCAATTAACAGCGCGTTGTCGCAGATCGCGTTAATGACGCGCGGAATTCCGCCCGAGAATAAGCCCAGATAATCGATCGCATCCTCCCCAAAAGGCAATTCGCTTCGCCCTCCTGCTTGTGCCCAGCGAAATTGTAGGTAGGATAGAAGCTGCGGAGGCCGAAGAGGACAGATCTTCAGCCGGCAAGCGATCCGCTGTTTCAATTGCCGAAGTTCGGCCGCGTCTAGAACCTCGTCCAGCTCGTTCTGGCCCGCGAGAACAATTTGCAGCAGCTTCCCTTCCGAGCCTTCGAAATTTGTGAGCAGCCGGATTTCTTCTAATAACTCTGGCGAGAGCTTGTGAGCCTCATCGACGAGGATCGCTGCGATCATACCATTGTTGTATCGCTCGCGGAGAAAATCACCGAGTTGCACCAGTTGCCGCGCCTTCCCGATGGCCAGGTCTTTCAACCCGAAATCCAGTAGGATCATCTCCAGGAACTCCGCGCGGGTGAGGGTTGGGTTCACCACCATACTGAACTGGCAGATGTCGTCGCCAAACGATTGCAGAAGGGTACGCAACAACGTAGTCTTCCCCGTACCGGCGTCCCCCGTAACCACCGCGAAGCCTTTCCTCCGGCTAACAGAGTATGCTAGGCCGGTCAAAGCTTCCCGGTGTTGCGGCGTGAGACACAGAAAGCGTGGATCCGGAACTAGCGTGAAGGGACTCTGATTCAGTCCGAAAAATTGTTCGTACATGTTTGCTTAATGGGCTCGATAAGCCATCTGTCCTTCTTCCAGGTGAAATTCACGCTGACTTGGGTCTGTGATTCGGTACGATATCCGTTGTGCGCTTCCGGCTCGGGAAATTCTCATACTCTTCAACGAAGAATGTCCTCTTGCCGTCATTGGTACTCTGGCCCAGTATCGGTGAACGTACGAGAGTGCTCATCCGTCCCTCAGATTAGGCCTCTCCAGCTTTACTTCTCAGCAGAATCAAATCCCTCGCCGAGTGCTTCTTTTCTCCCTGCCCTCTGGCCCGCATCGGCTCGAGTTCTTCCGCTGGCAGCAGCTGGATTTTCCGAACGACGGCCTCTACGATGGCATCCGCGGTTTTCGTTTCGAGCGTGAAAACATCTCCTGCTGGCCACTCGTATATCTCTGACCAGATCAGCGTTCCTTCAGTCGCATTCGTCAGATGCGCTGAGACCCGAAGCGCGCTGGGTCCTTTTCGCACGTTGCCTCCCAGCACCGCCTCCACCCGGAACCGATCGTGTAGTTCCCTGGCACTTGGGCCCACGACCCCGCCCTCTTCCAGCGCGGAAACGGGAATCACGCGCAAATGCTTTACCTTGGCTAAAGCATGGATGACTTCCTCAACCAACCCCTCGCAGAAATACTCATCATCCTTGTTCGGGCTAAGTGAACGGAACGCTCTGACCGCAATATTTCGCTCTTCGCTTCCCGGCTCCGGAGGGCCACCTCGTACCGGCCGTGGCCGGATCCGGATCGTCGGAACGTACGTTCTCGGAGGTAGCACGATTTCAACCGGATCTTGTAACCCGGCACTGGTACGGTATTGGTTTAGTTTGTCCCGCAGCCGCCGCACATAAACGCGCACCACAGGATCCAGCCGCGGATCGAAGCTCTCGCCTTTTTGAAAAACGTCCAGCGCAATCGAGTACTCATTAAAAGAGCGGCCGTCAATTGCCTGATCGACAAGAAAGACTAGCAAGTCACTGAGCTTCCTTGATCCGGCAAATGCGCTGGTTTCCAAAATCTTGTTGACTTGACCTCGAACCGCGTCAATCCAAGCGGTTTCTGGCTTGTTCAAGGCATCTGCGCCCATTTGCCTCCCTCCGGGAAGGTCAGACTGAACTGCTTAACTGTTAGCAATTTACGCACCAGGTGGATGTCGAAGATCCTTATAGTGGCTAAGGGTCATGCCTAGTCCCCGGATGTCAACCGGTGTATACACGTGGTCGGCTGAGTGCACTGACGTACACCCACATGGATCGAGGAGTACATCTGAAGGGGCTGGATGTAAGCTCGGCCTTGCAGTTTGATTCCGCGCTGCGGTCGCAAGGGAGCGGACACCTTTTAAAGCTCGTCTGCAACGAACACTGCTATGGGCAAACGAGGCTGCCCTTTTCCCTAGTTTAGGTACTAGAAGTACTGTAGCCGTAACCTCTCTGGCCTAGTCTCTCTGTTGTTGACGGCATAATTACTGAATGATAGTATCATTCATAATTCAAATACTGACATTAATTATTTGAATCGAATGTGTGCCGTCTGGCACGCACAGTAAAGCCAAACAATGCGAGGAGGCGAGATCAATGGAAAAGCAACCGTGTCGGCCCCGGATCAGACACAGAATCGACGTGCCCTTTAGAATTTTTTGCGGGCTCCTCTTGGGGCTTCTGGCTCAATCCGGCCTGGTTGCATCAAGCCAAATCAAACATGTCGTAGTGGTCGTCGACGAGAATACCAACTTCGCCGATGCGTACAACTCCGGCAACATGCCGTGGATGACAAACCTTATTAATACCCAAGGCGCGCTCGGTACACACTACTATGCAAATACGCATCCGTCCATAGGAAACTATTTCGAACTCACAACAGGGCAAGTTCTCACCAATGATGATTCGCAAACGCCGTCATCGTTTCCCGTCTCGGACGATAACATTGTTCGCGAGCTGCTTGCGGCGGGTCTCTCCTGGAAAGCGTATTGCGAAAGCATTCCTTACGCCGGCTATACGGGAGACGATGTCGGCGATTACGCCGTCCACCATTGCATTTTTCCATACCTGACAGACGTTCAGAACGACTCGAAGCAGGTTCTGAACGTGGTTCCCTTCACGCAATTCGCGACCGACCTGAACAACAACCAATTGCCCAACTTTTCCTTTGTTGTACCCAACATGTGCAACGACGCCCACGACTGTTCGCTTGGAGTTGCGGACCAGTGGCTACAAAACAATATAGGTCCGTTACTCAACAGCCCGACTTTCTACCAGGACACACTGCTGATTTTCGTTTGGGATGAATCCGGCGACGACAATACTCACGGCGGGGGAAATATTGAATGGGCAATTTTTGGGGCGGGCGTCAAACAAGGTTACAAGCAGCAGTCGAGCACGGTCTATCAACATCAAAGCACGCTCCGTCTGGCTCTCCAGGAATTGGGAGTTTCGGTTTTTCCGGGAGGTGCTGCGAGCGCCCCGGACATGACCGAATTCTTTACGGCGGTGGGCAGCGGCCCTCCGCAAATTACCAGCGCGGGAACGGCAAGCGGTACGGTCGGAACGAGCTTTCAATATCAAATTGCGGCTACAAATAGCCCTACGAGTTTTAACGCGACGGGCTTGCCGTCGGGGCTCGCAATCGACACATCTTCGGGTTTAATTTCGGGTACCCCGATCCGCGCCGGAACGTCCAGCGTGGCCCTGAGCGCCACCAACGGCAGCGGTACGGGGACGGGCACGCTGACCCTTACGATCAACCCGGCCGCGGTGCCGGCCATCACGAGTTCAGCCAGCGCGACGGGGACGGCGGGTGTGGGGTTTCAGTATCAGATTACGGCCACCAACAGTCCTACCAGCTTTAATGCATCCGGCTTGCCGGCCGGCCTCAAGGTGAACACTTCGTCAGGTTTGATCTCCGGGACCCCCACGGCGGCCGGCACGTCCAGCGTGACGTTGAGCGCCATGAATGCCAGCGGTACGGGCACAGCCACGCTGACTCTCACAGTCAATCCGGCGGCATCACCAGGGTCAATTGCGTATCTTCAAGGCGCTTCGTTGGCCAACGATGCGTCTGCGGCCACCACTTCGGCGCCCTTCCCCGGCAACACCGCGGCGGGAGACCTGATCGTTGTGGCGATCTCCTGGGATACGAGCGGCGCTGCTCAGCCGAGTGTTTCGGATTCGCAGGGCAATCTATTTTCACTGGCTACCAGCACCAGTAATCCCACCACCTATCAGGCCCTGGCAGTCTTCTATGCGGCGAATATCAAAGGCGGGGCCGACACGATCACGGTCACATTGACTCCTTCCGCTGGCTACCGGAGAGTGGAGATCCAGGAGTACTCGGGAATCGCTCTCGATAATCCGGTCGACGTGATGACATCTAACGTTAACCTGTATGGCGACACAAGCCCGAACAGCGTCACGAGCACTAACGCCGCAACTAGCAACAATGGGGATCTTATCTTTGGCGTGGTGGCGGTCGATTCAGGGACAGACTCGATTAGCGCCGGTACCGGGTTTGCGGCGAGAGTGGCGGTGAACAACGGGTCGGACAACCCGATGCTGTCTGAAGATATGGTGCAGGGCACTGCCGGGCCAGTTGCCGCGACGTTCACTCTTGCGTCGGGAAACAGTTATCAAGCCCACCTGGTGGCGTTCAGGCCAGCGGGAAGCGCCGGGTCGCCTGCATCTCCCACGATCACCAGCTCAAACACCGCCACGGGTACGGTGGGAACGGCTTTCCAATACCAGATTACGGCTACGAATAACCCGACCAGTTTCAATGCGACTGGCCTGCCGGCAGGTCTCAGTATTGACACGTCTTCGGGTTTAATTTCAGGCACGCCCACCGGCACTGGAACCTATAATGTGACCCTGAGCGCCACTAACGCCGATGGTACCGATAGCGGCAATTTGACGCTTACAATCAGTTCGCGTCACCGGCATGGGTTCAGGTAGCTTGGCGGCGTGCCCGGTATGCCAAACAACGATGCGGCGCATTGATAAAGCTTGATAATCCATCGAGGCCGTTCGTGGCAGGCAATGTTTTAGGAATTCACTCATCGCGCGTCGCAGGGAGTCCTCACCGAAGAGAATCAGTTTCGAGCGGCACTCGCGCGTGACGGAGCGCACCCAGCGCTCCGCGAAAGCACTCAGGCCGACTGCGAGCCGGCAGCATGAAGGGTTCTAGTAGTGCAGAATTGCAGCATCGCTCGGAGCGAGATACAGAACTTCGCATCGCGATCATGCAAAAGAAAGCGGACCGGGCCTAGGGCCGTGGACGCTGTCGACCGCAATGCCAGCCATCTGCAGCATCCAGTCCACGTTGATGCAGGCCCAGGACCTGGCAGACTCTTGCCCAATCGCGGGTCCTGTTGAGCGCGGATCGATCAGAGCTTGCGGCCCATAGCGCACGCCCTCACCGTCGATTCGTTCGTAGTGAATTGGGCACCGGTTCCTTTCCCGCGGTTTGGGCACACAGGGCGAAAGATGTTCAGCACGGAAGTACACCGCCTAAGCATCTCACCTAGAAATTTACGCGGGACCTTAGTCAATCTGTAGGGATACTGATATCTAAAAGGCGTAACTTGGTGGAGGCGGCGGGAGTTGAACCCGCGTCCGAGAAAGCCCATCATGCAAAGCCTACGTGTGTATCCGGTTCTGCCGTTTTCGGCAGCTCCCTAAAAAACCGGCAAGAGCGAAAGCTGCCTAGTCCGATTGATCTCAGCCCTTAAGCTCCGGACCGAAGCTCAGGGCCCATCCTGCAAAATGACGCTCGCTAGCTAACGCGCAGGCTCATTAGCCGGAGCGGCCACCTAAACTGAATTAGGCAGCGTAAGCAAACTGCTGATTATTGGCAGTTATGGTTTTCCGATCGTTTTACGGGAGCTCGGAACCCGACACGCCTTCACACAACGATTCAATCCCGTCGAAGCCGTTGCGCCCCCTATATGGAGAGGATTTACACTCATATTATAGCGTATCTGGACCGGCGGCGGTCCATGGATGTTCGCTTCACTGATGCAGAGCACGGTAGCTGTTCCCACAACCTCTCCGTTAACCAGAAACGACCAGCAGGACGAACACGAGTCTCTGTTCCACGTGGTGTTGCTGGACGATGACGAGCACACTTACGATTACGTTATTGAGATGCTTCAGAAGCTGTTTTTGCTGCCGTTAGAAACCGCACTTCAGCACGCAATCGAAGTGGATACTACCGGACGCACGATTGTGATTACCTGCGAGCGCCCGGCAGCCGAATTTGCGCGGGATCAGATTCACGGCTTCGGAGCCGATCCAAGAATGCCGAAATCGAAGGGGCCGATGTCGGCAGTGCTGGTGCCCGCCGATAAGAACGGCGCGCGATAAATTGAGCCTGGTAGGTCTAAAAAATCGTCGGGAACGTGCCGGACATGTGGTCGTGCCAGGTCAACCCGTCTTCGTCAACCAGCGACCAGATCATTCCCATGCCCGCCGCCAGCAGGCTAATAAAGCACCCGAACAAACGTTGATAGCGCCGCTCGAGCGACGGCGGATGGCCGTCGAAGTCCACTAATTGGATGCCAGCGTACTTCATACCGATCGTGTCTTGACCAGCCAGAGCCCAGAGCGCCTTATAGAAAACCGGAACGGCCAGCAGAGCCAGCGCGAAGAACGGAAGCAGATGCTTGTCGAAAGAGAAGTGACCGCCTGCATAAGCAAACAGCCCGATTCCGAACAGGCATCCGATTGCCATAAGAACCGCGTCGATTGCCGCCGCTTCCACGCGCAGCGCCGAAGGAGCCACAGGCGCATCGCACAGAATGCTCGATTGGGGACGATGGACTCCCTGTTCCGGTGTCAGAAATTCTAGCTGTCCCTGATGAGAGGGCCGGGATTTGCGCCGGCGAGTGGGCCGCACTTCGACTTTTCCGCTCTTCACGGGTTCGGGCCGCAACAGGTCGGCCGCGCGGGCTCGAATGGATTCCCGCTCCGCCGGCGTTGTCAGCGAATCGAAGGGAATCACCCTCGGATCGGCGGCTGTATTGGAAAACAATTGCGGTTGGCCTGCTTCGGACGCCTTCTTCTCTGGCTGGACCTCTTCCGCCTCGTCCACCTCGGCTTGGAAGTCGTAGGCCCGTGCCGTGGCCGTGGCGGCAATCGGATAACTTGCCGGCGAGATGCGAGAAGGCGTGCTTCGGACACGGCGGCCGCAACGGCTGCACCGGTGCTCCCCGTCTAAAATCCAAGTCTGACAATGCTGGCAAGTCATCTGTATTTGATCGCGATCATTTACCGCTCGCTGGCGAAAGCCTTGCGAGCCGATGATGCGGCGTGCTACGGTTTTCGGTTGAAGCTCCGTTCTCCGCTGCCGTATCTCCCAGATTTCCTATCTACCAGAAACAGTGACCGCTGTCCAGAACATTTCTCGCGTGTCGCATTCTTTTTCTTTGCGGCGCTGATTCTTCACGCGATCCCGGTGTTCTGCCAGACCGCCGCTCACCCCGCGCAAGCGAATATTCCCTCGCGAAATGAGATCTGGATGTCGGGGCTGAAGCAGGAATCGAACAGTGAATGGAAGTATTTTCGCGGCGACGCCAAAATCGAGACCTCGGAGATTTTGATTTCCGCGGATCAAATTGACTACAACTCCGACACCGATTGGGCCTACGCTCGCGGCCACGTCCATATGGAGCACTTTTCCACAAGAGATAAAATCAACGCCGATCATGCGGAATACAACCTGAGGACCGAGGAAGGCAAGTTCTACGTGGTGGACGGCACGGCGCCGGCCAAGATTATGACCAGCCCCGGCGTTCTCACCACCACCAATCCGTTCTCTTTTAAGGCCGATTGGGCGGAGCGCATTCAGAACCGTTATATCCTGCACCACGGGTTTGTGACCGACTGCAAGATGCCAAAGCCGTGGTGGACTTTCGAGGCTCCGGCGTTTGACATCATACCGGGCGACCGCGCGATCGCGCGGCACACCATCTTCCGGCTAAAGCACGTGCCCATACTCTATCTGCCCTATTTTTTTCGTCCGCTTGGACGGAATCCGCGGCGGAGCGGATTTCTCACTCCGAATTTCGGGCACAGCTCGTTTTATGGCTACATGTATGGCGCGGGATATTACTGGGCGGTGAGCCGCAGCTACGATATGACGGGCGTTGTTCAGTATTTCACCCAACGCGGGCCCGCCTTTACGTACGATTTCCGGGGAAAGCCAAACGAGGTGACAGATTTCAATTTCAATTTGTACGACGTGAACGACCGTGGGATTCCAGCCGCCGGCGGACAGATGCAAAAGCAAGGCGGGCTTGAATTTGAAATCACGGCCAGGACGCAAATTCTGGGCTTCACCAGCCGTCTCGACTACAATTACCTGAGCACCTTACTCTTCCGTCAGGCCTTTTCGTATTCCTTCACGAGCGCCATCTCGAATCAGCTAACGTCCGTAGGCTTCCTGCAGCGCCACTTCAAACACGATGTCTACGCGCTGGATATCGATATGGAGCGCGAACAGTTGTATGAGTCGATTACGCAACTCAATCAGAATCAAAATCAGGTGATTATCCAGCACCTTCCCTCGGTAGAATTTTTCGGGCGCGATCAGCAGATTGTGAGCGGGCCGCTACCTGTCTGGTTTTCGTTCGATGCCACCGATGGCCTGCTCACTCGCAGCGAGCCGACGGGCACAGAGACGCTCGGCAGTCCGAGCGAGTTTTTCCGGACGGGCGCCGTAAACCGATTGGACCTGCGTCCCAGAGTGGCCACTGCATTTAATTTCAAGGGTTTTTCGCTCGAGCCAAGCGTGACTTTCGGAGCGACCGCTTACGGCAATTCGTATGCGGTCAACAGCACTTCCTATACTCCGGTTGGCGGCTGCGGCGGGTATCCGAGTTGTCCTCCCAACCCCACGACTACTGCATCGCTCGCGAATGCGAATCTGTTCCGCAAAGACGCCGATTTCATGCTGGATCTCCGACTTCCTTCAATAGAACGTGTGTTCACACCGCCGCAGTGGATGCATTTGGGAGCAAAACTCAAGCACGTCATCGAAGCCGAAGCCACATACGAGTACATGACGGGCATCGACCAGTTCGAGCGGACTATCCATTTTGATGCCACGGACATCCTTTCGAACACGAATCAGCTTACTCTGTCGCTGACGAACCGGCTGTATCGGAAGGACAAGAACGGAAATGTGAATGAGGTGTTGACGTGGCGCCTGTCACAGGCTCGCTACTTCGACCCGACATTTGGAAGCGCGGTGATCCCAGGCGCCCGAAACGTACTGCTCGCGACCGACGAGATCACGCCTTTCGCCTTTTTAGACGGCCCTAGAAACTATTCGCCCGTTGTCTCGTCGCTCATTATGAATCCGTATCCCTTTCTCTCGTTGGAGTGGCACGCGGACTACGACCCTTTACGCGGCAAATTTGTCGACAACGCTTATAGCGCCAACGTGCGCCACGGCAAGTACTTCGGCTCGCTGGGTGAGACATCCATTTCGACCGACCCGGTCCTGGTGGCTCAAGCAAACCAGATACTGTTCGGCGGAGGATATGGCAACGCCAACCGGAAAGGCTGGAATGCGGCGATGTCTGTCGATTACGATCTGCTATTGAACCGCCGGCTATATGAATTCATACAAGCTTCTTACAACACCGACTGCTGCGGTTTCAGTTTCCAAATCCGCCGCATCAATATAGGTATTCGCGATGAAAACCAGTACTTGTTCTCTTTTTCCGTTGCAAACCTGGGCACCTTCGGCAGTCTGCAAAAACAAGAACGGCTCTTTTAGACTAATATTCCGCTACGACTACCGTTAATTCATCGGCGAAGTCGGCGCCAGCGCGATAGCGGCCCAATTTGAGATCGCGCTCATCGGGCTGTATCGGCGATACTTCGTCGATGTCGGAACCCGTAAATTCCTCAAAACGGAAGAAACAGGATTTTTGCGGAACCAGATATCGATAAGCGCCACGGATCGACACCACAATGGGCAACGGCTGACCATTCCAGAACCCTTGCGCCCGCCAGGATTCATCCATCAAATAGCTGGAGAGCGCCAGCGGTGTCCGGCTAATCGCCAGCACTTGTCCGCCGACGGCCAGGCCTTTGTGCGGAGGAAGGAGTTCGATGGGTATCGTCGAGGGAACGATCAAGCAGGGATCCGCCTTACCAATATCTTTCAATTCAGCCGAACAGGGAATCACGGTCTTGGGAGGCGATAATATCTTGCGCGTTAGTTTCAGTTTGACTGCCTGCTCGTAGAGCGACTGACCGTTGCCGTCGCGCATCACCAGGTCATACTTGCTGCGCGCTTCAGCAAGCTGTTTGCGCGATTGCTCGATTAACTCGGCTCTACGGCTCTTCAACGAAACCTCCTGATTGGCGAACCTACGGAATCAATTATGAATATGCTGGGAATTGGCCTGATTTTATCATCGATTGCGCGAAGCCGTGCTGGACATCTTTTATTGTGACCATTACGATTTCCCGCTTACGCCGGGGCACAAGTTTCCGCTCGCGAAATACCGTCTGCTGCGAGAAGAGCTCGAGAACGATGCTCGTTTTGCGCTGCAGGCCGCCGCGCCCGCCGAGCCCGCGCCGGTTTTGAAGATACATACGCCGGCCTACGTGAATGAATTCTTGACGGGAACATTGCCCGGGTCCGCCCTGCGCCGCATTGGTCTGCCGTGGTCTCCAGAGTTGGTCCAACGGACACTGGCGAGTGTCGGAGCTACGCTTCGCGCCACGGAATCAGCGCTGGCTTGTGGATTCGGTGGAACGCTAGCCGGCGGCACACACCACGCGTTCCGGAATGAAGGAGCAGGATTCTGTGTGTTCAACGATCTCGCGATTGCCATCGAGTGCGCCCGCGAGAACGCAAGTATACGCCGTGCCGCAGTTATTGATCTGGATGTACACCAGGGCGACGGGACGGCGGCAATCTTTGCGGGCGATCCGGAGGTGTTTACGTTTTCCCTGCACGGCGCGCGCAATTTCCCGTTTCGCAAACAACGGAGCGCGCTCGATATTGAGCTGCCGGATCGAACTGGCGACGATGCCTACTTAGCCGTCCTCAAGACCGGTTTGGACCGGGTGTGGGATTTTACGCCGGACCTAGTGCTCTTCCAATCGGGCGTAGACGGGCTCTCTACGGACCGGCTGGGACGTCTATCGCTCTCTCCGGAAGGGCTAAGATGCCGTGACCAGCTTGTCATCGGGCAGGCACACGCTTGGGGAGTGCCGCTAGTAATCACGCTGGGCGGCGGCTATTCGGATCCGATTCAGAATACGGTTTATGCGCATGCGAATACGTTCCGAACCGCCGCGAATATCTTTTGTCATTGAACTCCGCCGGCGCGCCGATAAGAATCACAAGCCATGATCCAATCGGAGAGCATTCGGAAGCAAACACTTTTGCACTTAACACGGCTCATTTCGGACTACGGCGAGATCGCACGGTTATCGAAGCTCGGCCCCGCTGCTCGGGCCATTCGATTGCGCTGGAACCGCACCATGAAGGCGGTTCGATCCGGCACGTACCGCGTCGACGCAATGCAGCTAAGCCGCCGTATTGTGAATGAGCTGCTGGGGTTCAATTAGTTGCGAGCGTCAGTTGATACGTGCAGAAAACCGTGTCGCGCCTCCACCCGGCTTTTTCGTAAAGGGATTGAGCAGCTTTATTGTTTAACTCGGTGGAAAGCGCGAGCCGCGCCGCGCCGGCGCGCCGCCCGTGTTCGGTTGCGGCTTGGAGCAGTGCAGCGCCTCCACCGCGGCGGCGCGCTTCGGGCGCGACAAACAGATCGTTGAGAATGAAAATGCGCGCCATGGCGGCCGAAGAGAAACTCGGGTACAACTGAGTGAATCCAACGGCCGCAGCTTCGACGAGCGCCAAAAAGACAATCGACTCGTTTTGTTCCAAACGGTCCCGCAGAAACCGTCGCGCCTCGGTGGGTGCGCTTGGCTGGCGATAGAATTGACGGTACGCATCGAAGAGCGGCACAAGGGTGTCCAGGTCCTCGATAGTTGCCCGCCGGACCTCAACATCGCCAGTTTGCGCGATTGTTTCCATATCTGTGTAGAAATACTACAGAGCCACGCCTGTTGGCAAGTGGTCAGGTTACATTGAATCTGGCGGAAGCTAATGGGAGTCGAACCCACCCGTGACAACAAAAGTGCCGCACTCCGGTTTTGAAGACCGGGCCCTGCACCGGCAGAGTCTAGCTTCCGACTGCGATTGTATCTTTTTCGCTTACATCGAATAGTTGCGAGCTCATGGCGTAAACCAGTTCTTCAATTCCCGCGCCGGTTACGCTCGAAATTGCGAAGAATGGTAATCCATGTTCTTGCGCTTTCGTTCGCACTGCTTCGATGCGTGATGAATCCTGGCAGGCATCGATCTTGCTCGCCACGACAATCATCGGCTCACTCGCCAAAGCTTCGTTGAACTTGCGCAGTTCGGAGAGAACGATATCAAAGTCGTGCGCCGGGTCGCGGCCAGAAAAATCGGAGATGTCCACCAAGTGCACCAGTAGGCGCGTACGCTCGATATGGCGCAGGAACTGATCTCCCAGTCCATGCCCTTCATGCGCGCCTTCGATCAACCCGGGAATGTCCGCCACCACAAACGTGTGATCGCCGGCTTGGACTACGCCCAGATTGGGTTCAAGCGTGGTGAAAGGGTAATCCGCGATTTTGGGCTTTGCGGCGGAGATCCGCGAAATGAGAGTCGACTTTCCGGCATTCGGAAATCCTACCAGGCCGGCATCCGCCAATAGCTTCAATTCCAGCCGCAGCCTGAAAGATTCGCCCGGCTTGCCTTCTTCATGCTCGGTAGGGGCTTGGTGCGTCGAAGTGGCAAAGCGCGCATTTCCGCGTCCTCCCCGTCCGCCGTGCGCTACGGTAAAGCGTTGTCCGGGCGCAGTGAAGTCGAACAGCTCCTCGCCGGTATCGGCGTTGAAGATCGTTGTACCCACGGGCACCGGCAACTCAACGTTCGCCCCATCGCGGCCAGTGCGGTTGCTCCCCTCTCCGTGTCTACCCCGTTCGGCCGTATGTTCCGGATTAAAGCGGAAATGGAGCAGTGTGTTGTAGTGTTCGCTGGATACGACAACAACGTCACCGCCGCGTCCGCCGTCGCCGCCACTAGGTCCGCCTCGGGGAACGTACTTTTCGCGCCGGAACGCCAGGCAGCCGTTACCGCCATCGCCGGCCTTCACGGAAACGGTTACTTCGTCGATGAACACAGGTGCTGCGGGGCGCCGCCCCACCTTTTAGATCACGCCTGCTCGGCCAGGATGTTGATGAACTTACCCAGTCTGCCGCGGTCCCGAAACTCGACCGTACCCGGGATTCTGGCAAAAAGCGTGTCGTCCTTCCCCACGCCCACGTTCTTTCCGGGCTTGTACCGCGTGCCGCGCTGCCGTACCAGAATAGACCCCCCGGTGACAAACTCACCCGAGAATGCTTTAATGCCCAGCCGCTGCGAATTCGAATCGCGGCCGTTTTTGGAACTCCCTAAACCTTTCTTATGTGCCATGCAACAAAACTCCTGTGCGCGATTGCCCTAGGCTAGAATCTCCTGAACCTGAACTCTCGTAAAATTCTGGCGATGGCCGATAGTGCGCTTATATTGCTTCTTGCGCTTGAACTTGAACACCAGTACTTTACCGCCGCGGCCATGACCGGCAATCTTGCCGCGCACCCGTGCCGTCTTCAATGCATCGCCGACAACCAACTCTTGCGAATCGTTAGAGAGCATTAGAACACGGTCGAACTCGACGTCGCCGCCCACGTCCCCGGCGATCGTATCGACTTCAATGGTCTGGCCCGGCGCAACACGATACTGCTTACCGCCTGTTTCAATCACAGCGTACATAACTTAGCCTTTTGTTGAGGTTACCGTTCCAGAGAGAGCGTATTCGCCGCCGTCGGGGCGCGCAGGCACACAAACTCCTGTGTCTGGAATACAGTTCGAACTCTTCTATAATAGCGAACTTGCTCGGCGGCCGCTATGGGATCACCAGTTGCTGTCCCACCTGGATCTTATCCGGATTCTGAAGTTTGTCGCGGTTGGCTTCGAAGATGCGATTGTATTCGTTCGCATTCCCGTAAAACTCTTTCGCGATCTTGGACAGCGTGTCCCCGGACCGCACGGTATAGGTGCGCGTGGAAGTGGCCCCACTCCCGGCAGCGGCCGCCTGCGCTTGTGGCGGGGCGATGCTGGGGTCTACCGTCAGATCGCAGGTCAAATCACTATAGGTGCTGTCGGCGGCCTTGATCTGATTCCAAACGTCATTCTTTACTTCCTGAGAAGGTGCGGCGCCCTGGATGAACAATTTGTTGTCCTGCACATGTAAATGCGTCAGGCGAACGCCTTCCCTTTGAATGGTTTCGAGTGCCGCGTGGTATTTGTTCTTTAGCTCTTCAAGCCGGTCCATAGTATTCCTTTCAAACCCATGGATTGCGGATTCCACCGAATTGTTGCGGGGGAAGCCTCGGCCTTTTGCGTGTATTAAATCTCTCGCCGTCTCGGTCCACAAAGTGACGTTGGATACACCGACGAAGGAGAATTTATGGCAACCACAGCAGACTCGACCGTTGTGGCGGTTTTTCAAAACGCATCCGATGCGCAAGCCGCTGCAAACGAACTAAAGGCGAACGGATTCAGCCAGAACGACATTTACATCAGTTCAAGCGAAACGGGGTCGACGGACATACCCCGCGTGGAAGGGACCGCTGAGCATGAAGGTGGCATCAAAGGCTGTTCAAGCGGGTGTTTGGTGGTCACAGTGATGATGAAGAGGAGTGGCGGCGTTACCAAGATGCGATTCAGAGCGGTAACGCCATTCTGAGCGTCGATGTCGCAAACCAGGATCTGAATCGAGTCGCGGACATTCTGGACCGTTATTCGCCGGTCGACATACACCGCGAATTTGGACAGACCGGAACGGCTGCTTCCACGAGCACCGCGAACGCTCCGCGCGCCGCAGCAACCGCGGCTGGAGCGGCTGGCGCAACTCGCGCCGCAGCCAACGAACAGCGGGCCATTCCTGTTGTCGAAGAAGAGTTGAAGGTTGGAAAGCGGGCCGTGCTGCGCGGCGGTGTTCGGGTGTACTCCCGGGTTGTGGAGCGGCCCGTCGAGGAAAACATCCGGTTGCGCGAGGAACGTGTCCGCGTTGACCGCCAGCCCGTCGATCGTCCCGTGAATGAAGCTGATCTGCGGGCCGGAACTGATCAGGTTGTGGAGGTGAAAGAGTACGCCGAAGAGCCCGTTGTCTCGAAACAGGCCCGCGTTGTCGAAGAGGTGCGCGTCAATAAAGAGGCTACCGAACGAACCGAGCAAGTTCGCGATACCGTTCGCCGCACTGAGGTGCGCGTGGAGGGACTGGGCGAAGGCAAAGGAACAGATCTTACCGATGACTTTCGGCGGAACTTCACAAGTACATATGGCAGCAGCGGTGATCGCTTTGAGACCTACGCCCCCGCCTATCAGTACGGCTACGAGATGGCGAACGATCCGCGCTACCGCGGCCGCAACTTCAGTGAAGTCGAATCCGACCTACGAAGCGACTACGGCCGGCGTTATCCGAATAGCGCCTGGGAGAAGATGAAAGACGCCGTGCGCTATGGTTGGGATCGCGTAACGGGAAAAACAAAGAGCGCTGCTTCGAACCGTTGATTTATGGATGAGAATGACAGCGAGCTGGTAATTCCCGTCGTTCAGGAAGAAGTGCATGCGGATGCCGTTCCGGTTCCAACCGGCGGTGTCCGCGTCACCAAACATACCGAAACCCACGACGAAATCCTGGAACAGGAGCTTCGCAAGGGACGCGTTGAAATAAAACGTGTGAAGACCAACCGCATAGTCGACGGTCCTCAGCCCGTGCAGCGCACCGGGAACACCGTCATCATTCCCGTGGTTTCCGAGGTTCTGCGTGTAGAAAAGCAATGGGTGGTTACCGAAGAGATTCACCTCACGCAGATCGAAGAACGGGAAACGGTTCAGCAGAGAGTGCCCGTGAACCAGGAACAAGCCGTGATCGAACGGCTTGATGAAAGCAGTAACCCGATCGGCGAAATCGATGCTCCGCTCGAAACCGATCCCGTCTCCGGCCGGGTGCGCCCAGCCACGGTCGTCGCCCGCAGTCGCGCACGCGCGCAGCCGTCCGAACGGCGCTCGAAGTTGAAGAGCGTTTTTGAAAATAAGCCTGAAAAGAAGTAGCACGAGCGCCCCTGGCGCTTTTCTCTTGAGCCCGCTTCGTATAGTGAGGAAAGCGCTATGCCAAGACTCAAGGGAAAAAATGTACTGATTACCGGAGCCTCCTCCGGGATCGGGGAAGCCATCGCGATCCGGTTCGCGCAAGAAGGCGCGAACGTCGCTATTAATTACAACAGCGGAAAAGACCGGGCGGAGGGTGTCAGGGCGAAGGCCCAGCAGGCCGGGCGCGGCAAGCACATTACCGTCCAGGCCAATATCGCCGACGAAAGCCAGGTGAAACACATGTTCGCCAACGTGCTGAAAGAACTCGGATCGCTGGACATTCTGATCAACAACTCCGGAATTCAAAAGCCGGTCCCCAGCCATGAACTCGATATGGCGGATTTCGACCGCATCATCGGCGTGAATCTTCGTGGCGCGTTTATGTGTTCCCGCGAAGCCATCCGTCATTTTCTGACTCGTGGCGGTGGCGTGATCGTGAATAACTCCAGCGTCCATGAAATCATCCCCAAGCCAAAATATGTGCCGTACTCCATCAGTAAAGGCGGAATGGAAAACATGACGAAAACTCTGGCTTTGGAATACGCGGACCGAAATATCCGGGTGAATGCCGTCGGCCCGGGCGCCATTGTCACGCCCATTAACAACGCCTGGATCAACGATCCGAAAGCGCGCGAGGAAGTTTGCAGCCATATCCCGATGGGCCGCCCCGGCGAAGCCGAAGAGATCGCAACCGTCTTCCTCTTCCTGGCATCCGACGAGTCGTCCTACATTACGGGCCAGACGTTATTTGCTTGCGGCGGTCTCACGCTCTATCCCGAATTTCGCGTGGCCTGGTCATCAGGCGAATAAGCGCCACTACCTACAGAACCCCGCGCGTCAGCAACGGGTTCTTTTTCATCTAATCGCCTTACTCGTGCATTAGATTGAACACATTCTTGCAATCCTTGTCCGCGAGGATTGACTAGGCTGCCGCTACAGCGTATTTTTCGTCTGATGCGCTTTGCTTTTAGGAAAATCTGCTGTTTTACGCTCCTCGCAACAAGCTTGATCTCGGCTGCGCCGAACTCGGGGAAAAAGCACATTCGGATCAGCGCCTGGTATTGGCTCAACTCCGCGCCCAAGAACGAGTGGCAGCGCGACTTCCGGCAAATGGCGGATTTGGGGTTCACCGATGTTCTATTGGCGTGGGGCTACGATTCAGCCGCGTTTGGGATTCGTATCGAAGACACCAAAGATGCGGTCCGATGGGCGCATGACGCGGGTTTGGGCTCCTTTATGTGCATTTGGCACCCGACGCACAATTCGCTCGAGCGCCATCCCGACGTAGTGCAAATCGATGCCGCCGGTCATCACTTGTTCACCTTCGATACGTTTAATCCGCAATGGCGGCGCACAGCATGGCGCGATTATCTGCAAAAAGTGGCGCACGCCTATGGCAAACTGCCCGGAATGGCCGGATACGTGTTTGACGATTCGTTTGGGATTGGCCCCATTGAAGTGTTCGGCGGTGCGCGTTCCAAGTCCGAGGACCGCTATATTTCCTATGGAGAGGTAGAGCGCAAGGCCTTCGGTTCAGAGCCGCCCAAGAAGAGAAGTGATCCGGACTGGCAGAAATGGATTGATGCGCGCGCACGCTGGTGGGACGAATGGGCCGCCGATACGGTGAAGTTTATCCGCGACGCCGATTCGAACCCGCAGCATATCATCTATCTCGAGGACGGCGCCGGCGTCCTCAGCCCGGATACGCTCAATCGTACGGGCGTGAAATTCGGCGAGGTGGCGCAGCCGTTCGATGCGGTATGCGCCTACATCGCACCGGCGTACAGCGCGCAAGACTCAGCCGAAAAGATTGCTGCCGCAACCCGCCACTCGATCGACACCGTGCGTGCGCTAGCGGGCAGCAAGAAGCGTATCATCTTCACCTTTTGGATAGCAGATGCGGCTACGGAAAGGAGTCCCGGACCCGCCACTTATCCGACCGTAGACCAGATTCGAAAAGTGAGCGAGACAGCCTTGTCTTTGGGCATCGACCATCTGGACATGTACGGCTATCGTATCGGCGAATATCAGGCCACCACCCAGGAATGGCCTTCCCGCCGGCCGGGCAATGGTCCAACTTATCCGATCACTGGACAATTTCCAAAGAAATTCCTATGGGATCGGCCCGAGTTGTTCCCGGGGCTCAAACAATATTTCACGGAACTCAACAGCCGCTGATATGCTCAAGAGCTACGTTCTCTTGGCTGCGTTTATCTCCGCAGCCGGACTCGCTCGAGGCTCCGCGCCTGGTAAGCCGTGGGTCCCGCCGGGCGGCATCAAAGCGGCATACGAAGGCGGCAACACAATCGGAGGTACGATTCGCGAGGCGCGCGTGCGGAGCGACGGATACCGCCACATCGATACCCCCGCCATCATTCGCAGTCTTCAAAAGCTTCACGCCAACACCTTCTTTTATCTCTTATGGGGAAGCGCCAGCGACTGGGACGATCTCCGCAAGGAGTTTCTCCCGGCTGCTCAGTCCGCCAAAATCGATGTCTGGCTGTATTTAGTCCCGCCGTCCGAATGCAGAGAGAACTGCTCGTATCCATACAAAACCGACTACAAGACTTGGGCGCGTGAGATCGCTCAACTCTCGCGCCGGTACCTGAATCTGAAGGGTTGGGCTATTGACGATTTTTTCAGGCAAGTTACGCCTGAGTCCGTGAAGGAATTCACTTCTTTAGCAAAATCGATCAATCCGGATCTCGCTTTTTATGTGTGTACTTATTATTCCGATGCCTTAAACGATGCATATCTGGATGCCTACAAATCGGTGGTGGATGGGATTGTTTTTCCATTTGCCGATGAGCCGAATCACAACACGCAGGTCGCATCGAGCTTGAACCGCCAGATCGAAGAAGTTCAAGGCAAACTGGTACCGCGCCATCTCGGGCTGATTGTGCTCATTTACTGCGGACGCAATCTCAACGCAGAACAAGCTCCCAAGGCTACTTATGTGGATGAGGCTCTCCGCCGGGCTTTACCGTACGCGGCGGACGGCCGGATTGACGGTGTGATCTGCTATGGAACGCCCATCGCCGATCCGCCGAACCTGCCCAGCGAACACCTGGCCGGGTGGGGAAACGGGCGGCTGAGTTTTGCGGTGGGTCATCGCGTACACGTCCAGAAAGATACCTGGGCAGCGGCCTATCAGACGGTCAATGTGGACCCGAATTCTCCGCGATACGAACTGTCCTTCTGGCAATACGATCAATACACGCGGCATTCGCAAGCCGGCGTTCATCTAAAGCAGGTTCTCGTCGATGACCATCTGCTGTGGAGCGAGGATGTTTCCGAATACATCTGGAATATGTGGCTCCAAGGCGGGGTGTTGAACCACCCCGTATCGATTCCCAAGGAATGGCTGCATGGCAAACAGAAATGCCAACTCCGATTCCGACTGTATGAGGCCAGCAGTGCGGTCGATTACCCGGTCGATGTAGGATTTGACAACCTGGAAGCCGTGGGTCTTACCATTTCCAATCCCGGCTTTGAAACCCAATCGGCTTGGAAATTCGATAGCAACTCGCCGGCAATTGTTCCGTCCATCGATATCTATCACTCCGACGAACCTCACCGCATCCTCGATGCAATCGAGAAACATTTCCGCTGAGCGGCTCACAGAACCGCGCCCTAAGCAAGTGACCCAGACTGCCGATTGTTTCACACCTCCGCTGGGTTCACACTTCTGTTCAATATACGGAACGATCCGCACGTATTAACCGCAACTTAGATTGACGGCCGGACAGCGCGGCTCCAGAATGACACAAAGACGAGTGAGGGCGTCGCATGTCCAAGAAAATCGCAGTACTGCTAGTCCTGGCGCTTTGCCGGCTGGGGGCACAGGTCGGAACACAAGGATCCATCGTCGGTACCGTAGTCGATCAGAGCGGCGGCGTGATTGTCGGCGCAACGGTGACAGCCGTGCAACTCGAAACAGGGTTCAAGCGAACCGGCACGACGGACGGGGGAGGGAATTTCGAACTAGTGGCGCTGCCGATTGGCCCTTATTCAGTAACCGTGACGGCCGCCGGAATGCAAACCTGGGTATTGGACCGCATGGACTTGACAGTTGGAGCGCGCGTGCGCGTTGCCCCAACGCTTCAGCCCGGGGCTGTTCAGCAGCGAGTCACGGTAGAGGCAAATGCTGAGATCCTGCAGACCGAGAACAGCTCAGTCAGCACCACCATCCAGATCGCCCCATTCCTAAATTGGCCGTTAGCGGTGCGCAACCCGGTCTCGTTAGTGGAACTGGTTCCGGGGATGCGCTACGACGGCGTTTCAGGCCCGGAGCAGGGCGCCTACGTCCACGGCAATGGAATGCGCAGCAACGCGGCGAATTTTAAGCTCGATGGCGTCAGCTCCAACGCCGCCATGGATGAGGGCGCCATGACGATGCCTATTGTGGACGATATCGCCGAAATGAACGTCCAGACTTCCAGCTTTTCAGCGGAATACGGCCGCGATCCGATTCAGGTCACGCTTGTCACCAAATCCGGCACCAACGATTTCCATGGCTCTGCCTGGGAATATTTTCGGAACGATGTGCTGAACGCCCGCAACGCTTTCGCCACCACACGCCCGCGCCTCCGATACAATCAGTTTGGCGGAAATTTTGGCGGTCCCATCAAACACGATAAGACTTTCTTCTTCGGCAGTTTCCAAGCCACTCTCAATCCCGGCCAGACCATTTACAACTCGGTCGCGGCGACTCCGGACATGTTAAAGGGCAATCTTTCATCGATCAAAACGCCTATCAAAGATCCACTAAACGGAAAACAATTTTCGGGTAATGTTATTCCGGCCAGCCGGATCAACCCGGCTTCCAGCTTCTTTGTGCCGTATTTGCCGCAAGCAAATAACGGCAACTTATTTCAGGCGCTTGCTTCGAACTTTGTCGATACCTACGAAGACACCGTACGGTTGGATCACTACCTGACCTCCTCTCAACGCATCTATGTTCGCTGGGTACGAGATAATTTCCGGCAACAGACGCCACAATACCTGCCGAGCTATATCTGGAATAACAACACGGATCAGGACAACATCGGCCTGAATTATAGCTGGACTATTAAGCCGAACATGCTATTGACGGCAACGGCGGGTTATATTCACTCGGACAACAAGTTTTCGTCTCCCCAGATCGGCAAGGTTAACTACTCTGAGGAAGCCGGTATCCAAGGGATTCCCACAGCCGGCCGGGAAAACAACATCGGACTCCCAGCCATCGCCATTACCGGCTTTGCGGGCATTACGGAACCATTCGGAGTGAATGGTGCGCTGTGGAGCCGCGTACAGGATGGCTCAGTGGAGCTGCGGATACTGAAAGGCACTCACTCGATCGGACTTGGCTATGAACTGCAGAACCGGCAGGTCTATGGTGCGCATGGCTCCACTTACTCGCAAGGCCTGTTCAACTTTAACGGCCAGTACACGGGCAACCCGTTGGCCGACTATTTGCTTGGCTACTCCTCCTCCAGCACGGTCAACCTTCCGCTTGCAAAGTTCGGTGTGAATGCCGCGCCCTATTCGGGCATCTACGTGGAGGACTCGTGGCGTGCTCAACCGCGCCTCACCTTTAACGTTGGCCTACGCTATGAGTACTGGCATTCCATGTCGTTCGTGGCCGGCAATACGGCCACCTTCGACCCGCAGTTGGGGAAGGTTGTCGCCGGCGAGGAGAACGGCCAAGTCAATCTCACACATCAGCCAATCGCCGCCGCTCTCGGCGCGGCGACCAGCAACCTGTGGGTGCCGGCATCGCAGGTACCCGGTGTTCCGAACGACCTGTATCCGGCGCGGGGACATCTAGAACCCAGAGTCGGGTTCGTCTGGCAACCGTTCGGGTTCACGGATCTCGTCATCCGGTCGGCTTACGGAATTTTCCAAAATTCGCTGGTTGGAAACCGTTCGGCTTCGACCATCGGCGCCATTCCGTTCTTCTCGATACAAACGCAGACCTTCGCGGCATCGCAACTGGTAGATTGGCGTTCGATCTGGGCGGCGGGTCCGAACTCCTTTGTCACCCCGAGCGTCAACTACACTGCCGGACTCGGCATCGATACGGCGGAGACTCAGGAATGGAATTTTTCTCTCCAGAAGGCGCTGTGGTGGCAATCCGCACTGACCGTCGGTTATGTCGGAACCAAGATCAACGGCCAGCCGTACGGTCACGCCTATAACGAAGTTCCTCCGGGACGTTACACGAATTTGCAAGCGGCAAAACCATTTCGCTCGTTCGGAACCGTCTATACGCTTGAGAACGGAATTAGCACGTGGTACCACGCGCTGCAGTTGCAATGGGAGCGCCGCTTCAACAACGGTCTCATGCTGATGGCTTCTTACTCGTTTTCTAAATCAATGCAGAATTACGCTGCCGCGACTGGCGAGACGACCTTGATCACGCCCTTTGCGCCTGTCAACTATGAGCGCGGCCCGGCCGTGAACAACAGCCCGCAAAACCTGAAGTTAGCCTGGGTTTATGAACTGCCGTTTGGACGGAGCAGACTGTGGGCGACTCACATGAACCGTGCACTCGAGGCCGTACTAGGTGGCTGGGAATTCAGCGGCTATTACGCCTATGTTTCCGGCACCCCGCTCAGCATCGCGGTTCCCGGCGCGACTCTCGGCAACGGATGGAACACGCGAGCAAATCTGGTGGGTGATCCGCATCTCGATAATCCCAGCGCGAGTCTTTGGTTTAGCCCGAAGGCATTTGCCGCCCCGGCACCGTATCAATTTGGAAATTCCGGAATTGGTGTGGTGTACGGACCGCCCATTCATCAGGCCAATCTCGCATTGCTGAAAGCTTTTTATTTCCGGGAGAAAAGCTTTATTCAGATTCGCGCTGAAGCTAACAATGCGTTTAACAACGTGAATCTGGCGAATCCCAATGTCAACTTCGGAACGACCAACTTCGGCAGCATTCTTTCGGCGAGCAGCGCACGAGTAGTCCAACTCGGAGCGAGAATCGTGTTCTAAAGTGCAGAAGCCACCGCGCTCAGCCAGATTGCAACCGCGATTGCCCCCGGATCCGGATGGCCAAGCGCGCGATCGCCGAGTTGCGTGGAGCGCCCGCGCTTCGGCCTCATCTGAGCCGTGGCTCCCGCTCCTGCCTGGGCCGCCTCGACGGCAACTTTCAGGTCGGCCGAGCGCAAGAAACTCTCTGCAAACGGCAGCAGCGCATCGAGCATCGTCCGGTCACCCCGAACTGCGCCGCCCAGTTCACTGATCGCCTGGCAACCGTCCAGCGCCGCTTTCGCCCAGGAGTCGCCCGCCGCGAGCGAATTGGCAACTCTCAGGAGAAACACTCCATAGAACGGTCCGGAAGATCCGCCCAACAAATGCTGAACATCCATGCTCAGCCGCCGCAGCGTTTCTACCGGACTGTGGAGCGGATATCCAGGCAATGCATCCTGAATCGCCTTGGCGGTCCGAGCCATGTTGATTCCGAGATCGCCATCGCCCACAATCCGGTCCATATCCGTCAAGCGACTCTCGGCCTCGATCAATGCCTCGCACGCGGCTTTGATGGCCCGCTCCAAGGCTGGGATGCGCACCGCTCCTGTATGCTCGGCGATGCTCTCCTGTCTCTTACGCGGGGCAATAACTCGCTCTTCAGCCGGGCTCGGCCGTACCGCGGCAACATTCGGCCATGCCGGAGCCGAAGTGGGTGCGTCCAGCAATTCGAGTTGCTCATCGTTCACGCGCATAACCGATAGCGACACGCCCGCTGCTTCGAGCGAGGTCATGAATGTTCCGGCGTACACCCGCTCCACCACGCACCCATGTGCGTCGATCAGCAGTAACGCCTTACGCGCAAAGATGGTTAACTCCATCTGGGTCGTCGCGCCCAGATTATTCACCAGAACCACCACTCGGTCCGAACGTTTCAATGCGTACGCAGAAATAATCGCTTGCGTAATTCGCTCCGCAAGCTCATCGGCAGTTTCCAGATTCAGCCGCCGGACTCCGGGCTCGCCATGAATTCCCAGACCGAGCTCCACTTCCTGCTCGCCGAGCGTGTATCCCGCCTTGCCCACTGCCGGAATAATTCCAGCCGAGAGCGACAAACCCATGGTCGCGATATTGTCACCCGCGGCTTGCGCGGCCTCGGCGACTGCATTCAGGCTTCGGCCTTGCGCTGCGGCCGCTCCGGCAATCTTATGCACCAGCACTGTACCCGCAATGCCCCGGCGGCTCGCCCGGTCGTGCGTTTCCGCCAGCGCAATGTCGTCCGCGACAATCACGGTTTCGACTTCGATGCCCTCGCCGCGAACCATTTCGGCCGCCAACCCGAAATTCAAACGATCGCCCGTATAGTTCTTCACGATCAGCAAAGCCCCAGGCGGACCTGCAACCGCCCGAATTGCCGCCGCAACGGACTCGACGGGCGGGGAAGTGAAGACTTCGCCGGCTACGGCTGCGCTCAGCATTCCGGAGCCGATATAACCGGCATGAGCAGGCTCGTGTCCACTGCCGCCCCCGGAAATCACAACAACCTGATGGCTCCGTACCTCTTCGGCATCCAACCGCAGCAGCACAGGATGGTCGGCGAGTTTCTGCAGATTCGGGTAGATCCGCAAAAAGCCGTCCAGCATCTCTCGAACGACGGCATCCGGACGGTTGATGAGCTTCTTCATAACTCGGCCATGTATGAACTGAGCAGATCCTGAAGTACTGGCGTCTTTGGAAACGGATGAACCCGGTAATGCCGGAACCCTTCGCCGAACCCGATTCTGGCGCGCGCCCCCGCCGCGCGCGTCCACTGCTCCATCTGGTTCAGATAATCGTCCACTCCGTGCTGTTTCCGCAGCCAGGCGCGCTGGCTGGCATGCTTGGCGAGCATCGCCTTTTTTATCTCGAAGGTCGATTCAATGTTGACGACGAAGTCAGGTGTGATCGGACATCCATTACGATCCATTAGTTCAATTGGATCGACAAAATAAAAATGCGGTATAGCGGCTAGCGGGGATGCATTGCTGGGCGTCTGGTAATTCGGAGCGGATGCCCCGAAGCAGGCGTCCCTCACAAGCTGGCTGGTCGCTTCGTGATCGCAGTGATAGTCGCTCGGCGCAGCCGTGAGCACAACTTCGGCGCGAACCTCGCGCAGCAACCCCGTCACGAGGCGGCGCGAAGCATCGTCACTGAAAATAGCCAGATCGCGAAATCCCGCGCAGCGATACTCCGCTCCAATGCAAGCGGCGGCTTCCGCGGCTTCGGCCCTCCGAATGGTTGCGATCTCTTCAGGGCCATACTCGGTCGAGCCGCAATCGCCGGCCGTCATCGTGACAATCGTAATGTCATGTCCTTCCCGTGCAAGCAGCGCCAGCGTGCCGCCTGCCAGAATTTCTGCATCGTCGGGATGCGCGTGGATACAAGCGATTCGCATGTCAGGAGCCATCCGAATTTTAACCTTGACACGTGCAATTCTCCTGTGTTGGACTGAGGCGTGCCTGTTTCTCGCCGCAGTCTATTGTTAGGTGCCGGCGCTGCTTCCTTGATCGGCGCCGCGAATCAGAGTGGCCCCAGTCTCCACTTTCCTGTCGAACCCCGACAGAGGCTTGCCGTCACCTCCTATCCGTTTCGCGCTTATATCGAGAGCCCGTCGAATCGCGCTCGCGACCCGAAGGTAAAGGGATTCGATCTGAAAGAATTTCCGGCGCTCATGATCGAAAAGTTCGGGATCTACAACATCAATCCGCTGGGCGATCATTTGGCTTCGACGGAGCCCTCGTACCTGGAATCGTTCCGGGCGGCTGTCGCCAAGGCCGGTTCGCATATGGTTGGTCTGGGGTTGTCCGGCAGAAGGTTCTATGCACCCGACCGCGAAACGCGCAAAGCCGCAGTGGAATATGGCCGCACCTGGGTCGACAATGCGCGAATTCTCGGCTCTCCCAGCGTCCGGCAGCACGTGTCAGGCGCAAAAGGCGAAAAGCCGGATGTCGCTCTCGCCGCGGAGAGCCTAGGCGAACTGGCCGAATACGGAGCACACCACAAGGTCGTGATCAATCTCGAAAATGATAGTCCTGTCGCCGAAGACCCGTTCTTTTTGGTTGCCGTGATTGAGCGTGTGAATAATCCGTATCTGCGCGGTTTGCCCGACTTTGGAAATTCACTGCGGGGACACGATGCCGCCTACAACCAGAAGGCCGTTTCCGCCATGCTGAAGCACGCCTGGAACATGTGCCACGTGAAGGATACCTTGCGGACACGTGACGGACAGGTTTATACGGTTGATCTGAAGTCGATGTTCGGGCTCGCGAAAGACTATTCCTATCGCGGTTATTTCTCAATGGAGTTCGACACGGGCGCTGGCGATCCGTTCACCGGCACAAAACACCTCGTCGAAGAGAGCCTGAAGTATTTGGCTTAGGATTGTGGCGCACGCTTTCAGCGTGCTGCCGTGGGCTTTAGCCCACGGGTCCGGCTCTACACCTCTCGCCGCCGCAGCACTCGATCCAAACTGATCGGACCTGGCCCCGCGGCCATCAAATAAAGGAAAACGAAGCAATACACCACTGCTAACTCGCCGCCATTCCGAAGGGGCCAGGGCCCTCTGGGCGCATGTGCGTGGAAATAGGCTACAGCCATTTCGCCACACAGAATCAATGCTACCGGGCGTGTCAGAAGTCCAAAGAACAGGAGCGTCCCGCAAACCATTTCAATAATTCCAGCGAACCAGAACAGCGAGAACATCGGGACTGTTCCCCCATGCGGGCCCATTCCACCGAATGCGCCTAAGAGCTTCTGAGCGCCGTGACAAGTGAACGTGAATGCGATTACGATTCGCATCACAGAAAGCAAATATCGCGATATGGGGTAGCTGGCTGCCATGGGTCTCATCAGGAGAGTAACATTCCTCGCTCAACAGATTCGTGGTACGCTCGTACAGTTTTCCGGAGAGAATCGATGAGATTTGTAAATTTACTCGGGATGGCAGCGCTGGCTGCGGTTCAACTGTTCGCGCAAGCGCAACCGCCCTCCACGACGCTCAAGGTCGGCGATAGACCGCCGGATTTTACGCTTCCGTCCACTGAGGGAGGAACCGTCCATTTAGCCGATTACATCGGCAAGAGCACGGTCGTACTCGCCTTCTTCCCCGCCGCGTTTACCGGTGGTTGAACGGCTGAGATGAAAGCGTACCAGTCTGGTATGCAAAAGTTTCAGGAATCGGGAGCCAAGGTGTTTGGGATCAGCACCGATAACACGCCCTCCCAAAAAGCATTCGCCGCGAGCCTGGGCCTCTCATTTCCGCTGCTGAGCGACTTTCTCGATCGCCACGTAGCGAAGGAATATGGCGTATACATCCCGAAATACGGAATTGCCGGCCGTGTGACATTCGTGATCGACAAGGACGGCAAGATCGACTATATCGAACAGGGCGGCGATGCCATTAAGATGCTCGGCGCTGCCGACGCGTGTAACCGGCTTGCCCATCGAGCCGCGGAGCACAAGTAGCTCACAACCTACAAATCAATAGCTCCCGCTCGTAAACCAGTTCCGGCGGAAGATGGTCGTGCAGGTCGATGAACAGTTCTTCGTGCCCGATCACTTCCGCCCGCCAGGCATCGCGATCGAACGCCTGTAGCTCATCGAACTTTTCTTTCGGAAAATCCAGGCCGCGCCATTCGATGTCCTTGTAATAAGGCATCCAGCCAATAGGCGTTTCGCGCGCCGAGATGCGGCCGTGGCACCGGTCCACAATCCACTTCAGCACCCGCATGTTTTGCCCGAAACCCGGCCAGATGAAGTTCCCGTCCGCATCCTTGCGGAACCAGTTCACATGGAAAATCTTGGGTGTCGCGCTAAACGAGCGCTGCATGCGCAGCCAGTGCCGGAAGTAATCGCCCATATGATACCCGCAGAAGGGCAGCATGGCCATCGGATCGCGCCGCACACGGCCCACCGCGCCTGCTGCCGCGGCCGTAGTTTCCGATCCCATCGTGGCGCCCACGTAGACCCCGGTGCTCCAGTTGAACGCCTGGAAGACCAGCGGCATGGTCGTGGCGCGCCGTCCGCCGAAGATGAACGCGCTGATCGGGAGTCCGTCCGGATTTTCCCAATTCGGATCGATCGAGGGGCACTGCGCCGCCGGCGATGTGAAGCGCGCATTCGGGTGCGCCGCCTTGCGGCCGGTCTCTCTTCCAATCTGTGGAGTCCAGCGTTTGCCTTGCCAATCGAGACATTCCGCTGGAGGTTCATCCGTCAATCCTTCCCACCACACACCGCCATCCGGCGTTAACGCCACGTTCGTAAAGATGCTATTCTTTGACAGTGTCGCGATCGCGTTGGGATTGGTCTTGGCCGAAGTGCCCGGCGCCACGCCGAAAAATCCCGCCTCCGGATTGATCGCGCGCAACTGGCCGTCAGCATCCGGTTTGATCCAGGCGATGTCGTCTCCCACCGTCCAGACCTTCCAACCCTCAAATCCGGCGGGCGGAATCATCATGGCGAAATTAGTTTTTCCACACGCGCTCGGGAAGGCGGCGGCTACGTAGGTCTTCTGGCCGTTAGGGTCTTCCACGCCCAAAATCAGCATGTGCTCGGCCATCCAGCCTTCGTCGCGCGCGATGTTCGACGCGATGCGAAGCGCAAAGCATTTTTTTCCGAGCAGCGCATTCCCGCCGTAACCCGAGCCATAGGACCAGATCTCGCGCGTTTCCGGAAAATGCACAATATACTTCTCCGGATTGCAAGGCCATGGCACGTCCTGGTCGCCGGGGCCTAACGGCATACCCACGCTGTGGAGGCAGGGGACAACCCGCTTCACGTCTTTGTCGATCTCGCGGAATACCGGAAGCCCGATTCTCGCCATGATGCGCATATTCACCACGACGTATGGCGAATCGGTGAGCTCCACTCCGATCTGTGACATGGGCGAATCGATTGGCCCCATGCTGAACGGCAGCACGTACATGGTGCGCCCCCGCATGCACCCTCGGAACAGCGCCTTCAACGTGCGCCGCATCTCGAACGGGTTCACCCAGTTGTTCGTTGGGCCAGCCGAATCTTTGGAAAGCGAGCAGATAAACGTGCGGCCTTCCAATCGCGCCACATCGCCCGGATCCGACCGCGCGTAGTAACAGCCGGGCCAGAGATCTTCGTTCAATTTGACGAACGTTCCGCTCTCCACCATCTGCGCGCAAAGCGCGTCGTATTCCTCCTGCGAGCCGTCCACCCAGTGGACCGCAGCCGGCCTGGTAAGCTCGGCCATTTTATCGACCCAGCGAATCAGGTGCTTGTTCGAACTCAGCGGAACGGACGTGCCGGGTAGAGCGGATATCGAGGATTGCATAGTACCTCGCAAATCACTACTGTATCTTTATTGCCCGCTGAAACCTGAAAGCTTGCCGGACCGTCCCTACAAACACTCGCTTGCTTTGGGAGGTCGTAGTGTATCGAGACTCGAGCAGACGAAGATTTTGTAGCCAGCTGATGATCTTGGCGCTTGCTTGCAAGGCGGATCTTGCCGCCGATGATAGCAAGCAAAGCTCTAAAGACCCGGACGAGAAGGTATACGATCCGGGTGGCGATGTGAAGCCTCCGAAGCTCGTCCATTACGTTGAGCCCCAGTTTTCCTCTTCGGCAAAAGAGGCCTTTATCGAGGGGACCGTTAAGATTTCGACCGTAGTCACTACTGATGGCATCGCGACCCAGTTTCACATCGTGAGCGGCTTGAACAGCGAAGAGGACAGGACGGCCCTCGACGCTCTCAAACAGTGGAAATTCCAGCCGGGAACCAAGGCCGGGAAACCTGTGAAGGTGAAAGTTACCGTGGAGGTCGATTTTCACCTCCTTTAGCCTGCCGTCGTGTCGATTTTGCGTTTTTCGTTCGACGCATGAGTGGAGGATTATGAGCGCGATCACACAACCCGCACCGAAAGCCACGGCCGAAATCGAGGTTTTCCGCCACATTGCACTCGCGACGCACAGCGTTTTCAAGCTGACCGTCGACGGACTGACTCAGGAGGACAGCCTAATCCAGCCGAAGCCGGCCGGCAATTGCCTGAACTGGGTCGCCGGGCACCTGCTTTGCGTCTACGACCAGATGCTGCCGCTGCTGGGGCAAGCTTCGGTCATGCAGCCTGGCGCGCTCAAGCGTTATGAGCGAGGCAGCGCTCCCATAAAAAGCGCTTCGGAAGCCATGGAACTAAGCTATTTGCTGACTGGTATTGATGAGGCGGTCGCCCGTGTGGATGCTGGTCTCCAAGGACTTTCGGAGGAAACTCTGGATTCCCCCGCTCCTTTTTCGCCAACTGGCCGCCCGGAGACGGTCCGTTCCCTGGTGAGCTTAATTCTCTTCCATCAGGCCTACCACACCGGGCAGGCCGGTATGCTGCGCCGGCTGGCGGGGAAGAAGGGAGCTATTGCATGATAAATAGCAGAGCCAATCCGCATGAAATACCTATTGTTGATTTACGGTGATGAGCACAAATTAAACCAAAGCGAACGCGAGGCGTGTTATCAGGAATCCACTCAGCTCGCGTGTGACCTGGAAGCGAACGGCAACTATGTCGCTGCGGCTCCGCTGCATCCCACATCGACAGCCACCAGCGTCCGCGTCCGCGACGGTCAGCGCCTGATAACAGACGGTCCGTTCGCGGAGACGCGCGAGCAGCTTGGCGGCTTCTTTATGATCGACGCCAAAGACATGGAGGAAGCCCAGCGCATAGCTGCTCGCATTCCCGCCGCGCGCTGGGGTACTGTCGAAGTCCGGCCCGTGATCGAGATCGCGGGGTTGCCGGATGGGCGGAAACTGCATGAAGACGCCGTGGGAGTCTAGAACTCATAACCGGAACGCAATCACATAGTCTCCAATCGGCGATAGATTCGGAATCCCGAAACCGCCCGCCGTAACAACTACATATTGCTTGCCATCGGGTCCCTGGAATGTCATGGGCGTGGCATGGGCGCTCGCCGGTAACGTAGCCTTCCAAAGCTGCTGGCCTGTCTGAACGTCGAAGGCATAAAGCTCCGGCACGAGCGTACCGCCCACGAACACCAGCCCACCGGCCGTCGCAATCGGGCCTCCGAGCGAAACGGAACCCCAATTCGCAGGTAGCTTCTGATGAAACTGTCCCAGCGGAACTTCCCACCTTTTATCTCCGCTGTTTGTATCAATGGCGAGGAGCGTTCCCCATGGCGGAGCGGTGCAGGGGGTGCGCTTCGGGCTGAGTAGAAATCGCCGCATCATGCCGTAGGGCGTTCCCCGCTGCCGCGCGATCTCCCAGTCGCCGTCGATTCTTCGTTCGTGCCGGGCGGTTTCCATACCATCGATATCGGCCTTAGGAATCAGCCGCACTTCCGCCGCCAGATGATTCTCGGGAAGAATCAACAGATGATGCTCTGCGTCGTACGCCATGCCGCCCCAGTTCTGGCCTCCAATATTCCCGGGCAGCACCAGCGTGCCTTGGAGCGAGGGCGGCGTGAAAATCCCGCCCGTGCGAAGCTTCTTCATTTCGTCGCGGCAGTAGTTGCGGTCGGCATCGTCGATACCAAACGCGTCGTCCGCGGTGATGTGCTGCGGCGTGACCGGGGCTGGTTTTACCGGAAACGGTTGCGTCGGCGACGAGACTTCGCCTGGGACATCGCTCTGGGGAACCGGGCGTTCTTCCACCCCGAACACAGGCACGCCCGTTTCGCGATTCAGAATGAACAAGTTTCCGGTCTTCGACCCGATCGCAACAGCGGGAATGGTCTTGCCGTTACGGTGCATGTCAAAGAGCAGCGGAGGCGTCGCGATATCGTAGTCCCAGAGATCGTGATGGACGGTCTGAAAGTGCCAGACGCGCTCACCGGTATCGGCACGCAGTGCGACCACCGAGTTAGCGAACAGGTTATCGCCAACGCGCTCGCCGCCATAGTAATCCGGGCTGGCGCTTCCGGTTGGAATAAACACCAGATTCCGTTCAGGGTCGACCGCAATAACAGACCAGGCGTTCGCCGCTCCGGTTCGCGCGGCGCTGCCGTTCTTCCAGGTATCGGCTCCGACAGCGTGAGGGCCTTGCGGTATCGGATCCCACGTCCATTTCAGCTTGCCCGTCCCTGCATCGAACGCACGAACTTCGCCGCTCGCTTCATTAGTCCAGTTATTGTCGGCGATGCCGGAGCCAATGACAAGCGTTCTGCCAACGACGGCGGGCGGTGAGGTCTCTTCGTACTCAGAGAACCAGTGCGGTGTGATGCGCAAACCGTTGCGGAGGTTGATTACCCCGTTATCGCCGAAGTCGCGGCACGGTTTGCCCGTTGCCGCATCGAGCGAGATCAGCCGCGCGTCTATCGTTGCAACATAGATCCGACGGCTGCCGTCTGGAGCTTTCCACGTAGAAACACCGCGATTTGCAAAATCGCCAAAGCCAGCATCCTTGTTGACGTGCGGATCGTACGTCCAAACTGCGTTTCCTGTGGCCGGGTCGAGCGCAATTACCCGGCCAAGCGGTGTCGAAAGATACAGCTTCCCATCGACGTAGAGCGGTGTCGCTTCGAATTGCGTCGGCTTCGATGCATTTTTCGGAGTGTACGCGTCGCCCGTGCGATAAGTCCAGGCAATCTTCAATGATTTCACGTTCGAACGATTGACCTGGGTGAGCGGCGAGAAGCGCTGGCCGCCTGGATCGCGGCCGTAGTTCGGCCAGTCACCCGGATCAGCCGCAAGGAGAAGGGTTGCCGTAAGGAAAAACGGGACAACATAGACGCAACGAGCGACCTTCATGTTGTGAACCATCATACCGAGGGGCGAGCGCCTCATTTCGGCAGCGTGAAACGGAAGTCGCTTCCTTTTTCCAAGCGCGGCTCAAGCCAGATCTGCCCACCGTAGCGCTCGACAATCTTGTGACAAATTGCGAGTCCGATGCCGGTTCCAGGGTATTGGCTGCGGCCATGCAGGCGGTGAAAAGCACGGAAAATCTGCTCGCCGTATTGCGGCTCGATGCCAATGCCGTTGTCCTTCACCGAAAACTGCCAGTATCCATCTAGTTCACAAGCAGAGATCCGGATAGCGGGCGGTTCCTCGGTGCGATATTTGATGGCATTACCGATCAGGTTCTGAAAAAGCTGTTGAAGATGCACAGGCTTTACGGCCACGGAAGGCAGCCCGGTGTAGGTGATATTGGCTGCGCTCGCCGCAACCGCCGCGCGTAAATTCGACAGCGAAGCCTCCACCGCGGCGGCCGCCGGGACCTGGGGGGCGGCACCAGCTTCGCCGCTCGATACCTCCATGTAAGCGAGAAGGTCCTTGATCAGTTCGGACATCCGTCCCGCGCCTTCCACCAGATACTCAATGAACTCGCGCGCGTCCGGAGGCAGTTGCTCGCCGTAGTCTCTTTGAAGCATCTGGCTGTAAATCGTCATCGTTCGCAGCGGCTCCTGCAGATCGTGGCTGGCCGAATAAGCGAACACGCTGAGATCGTCGTTAGCACGACGCAGCGTCTGATTCAGGCGTTCCGCGGTCTCGCGGGCGTCGCGTTCGCGCGCGTAAAGATCAGCCACTTCACGCGTCATCCGGTTGAATGCGCTCGCGAGATGCGCGAGTTCACCCGTTCCGGTAACCGGAACCTGGTGACTGAAATCGCCGCGGGCGACAGCCAGCGCCCCGCGGTCGAGCGCGCTGAGCGGCCGCGTGATGCTGCGGGTTACCAGAACCGCCAGCACGCCCGCGGCTACCAGGCTGAGGAAGCTCGTAATCAGCAAAGCTTGCACGGCCCGCCGCTCTGCCGCTTCGATATCTCGAAACAAGCGGTTGCGCGCCTCGAACAGATCCGCGGCGGTCTCCTGCATCAACTGTTCCCCCACTTCGTCCGTATGGTCCACTTGGTCCGTCAGGCGCGCGTGCAGCGCGATCCGGTCACCCGTCCGCGCGAAATCAATCAGGGAGTCGACTCGGGCGGGCAGGGAATCGAGCATGCTCTCGAGACTATCCATCACCAGCTTCTGACGCCCGGTCTCTGGTGTGATTTCACGCAGCGCAGCGGCGGTGTCGGTGGTGTCTCGCTGGAAGTTCTGCAGCAGCCGGCGAGCCTCTGCTTCAAAATGCTCCGGCTGCCCGTTTTCCGCGGCGCGGTGCAAACGGCTCATCAGCATCACGATGCTGTTATTCACGCGCATCACCGCGGTCGCGCGCCGCTCCGCCAAAGATACTTCGTGCACGCGATCGCGAATCGCGTGAAACTGCCACAGGGCAACCGCACCGCCGGTCATCATCAGTAGCAGCAGGCAGGCAAACACCAGCCGCAGACGCACGGCGATGGGAAGATCTCGCAACCGCCACACGAAACGGAAGCCGAACCCGAATCGCTCAGAGTGATTGCGTGCGGCCGCTGTGGCTTCCACGCTGTCTGTTCTCGAAGCGGCGGCCACAGTTAGTTCCGCGGCGACTGGAAGTTGGGCGAAACCGCGAGCAATTGCTCCTCAACGCCCGACAGAACATCCTCGATCCGGCGCTGTCCGCTTAAGATCTCGTGTACTCCCTGGTAGTAAATCCGCGACACTTGCGCATAATGACTACCGGCAGTTGTGGAGGGCCGCGCCACCCAGCCCGTCAACCCGACTGTCTTCAGCACTCTCGCGGCTGAAACAGCTTTGAGCAGTTCGGGATCGTCATAGAGGCGCGGCAAAGTTGGCAAATAGCCTTCGCGCAGAGCACGGCACTTCTGGACGTGCGCGCCAGTGAGATATACCACGAGTTGTACTGCCTCGCGGGGGTGCTTCGAATAGGCCGATACCGCCAATTGAAAGCCGCCCATCGCCTGCGCGCGGCCGCGCGGACCGGCGGGCAGTACGCTCATCTGAAAACGCGCGCGCAAGGCGGATGAATTCGCCACGGAATTGTATCCGCTGCTCCAATACCGCAGAAATGCCGCATTGCCGGAGCGGAAAGCATTCAGACTGTCCGCTTCCGTATACGACAAAACGCTCGGAGGAGAAATGGAGTGTATCCAGCCGCGAACCTTGCGCAGCGCTTCGGCCGTGCGAGCATTATTGACGCTCACTGTCCCATCGGGCTCAATGATGTGTCCTCCGCCGAACGACATTTGCCACTCGAGGGCGTTGCACGTCAATCCCTCATAAGCAGCGCCCTGGAACACATAGCCCCAGAAATCCCGATTGCCCGCTGCCCGTTCGCCTTTCTCGATGCGCGCCGCCATGTGCTGCATCTCCTCCCAGGTATTCGGCGGATGCTTGTATCCGTATTTTTTGAGAAGATCGGCACGATAAAACAGCGTGCCGATATTCAAATAGAAAGGAAGCGCTACCAGCCGGCCTTTCACCGTATCGTTCGTGAGCAAGTCCGCCGATTGCTCGTGCGCACCCGCATCAAGGAAGGGCTTCAAATCGAGGAGATGACTCGCGAGTGTCGCGGGCCACAGGACATCGATCATATAAATGTCGGGAGTAGGGAAATGGCCGTTCAGCGCACGCAGAGTCAGGGCAAGCTGATCGGTCGAATTGCCCCAGGCCGGAACAAACTCGACCTGAATTCCCGTCTCACGCGTAAAGTCGTCGAGGCCCTCTTCGGAAAGCTGCCGGGCGGCTTGCGGCCCAAGCCCCGCAACCGTTAAAACAACCGGCTTTGCGCTTGCGCTCAGCGCGTGGATGAGAAGAATAACAGCAGCGAGCGGAAGCGCAATTCCGCGCCGGACTGGAGAAGGCATTTTCCAGCCCTTTTCAACTTTTTGCGAAAGGATAGCCTGATACTAACACAGAATTCAACGCGAGTAGAATGGCAATTGAAGTGCGTGTCCTTCTGCTTTTCTTCTTCACCGCCCTGCTCCTGTTTGGCGAAACCACCAAGCTCTATCTCAAAGACGGCGGTTATCATTTGGTCCGCGAATATCACGTGGAAGGAGACCGCGTCCGGTTCTACAGCACGGAGCGCAGCCAGTGGGAGGAAATGCCGGTTAGCCTGGTCGATCTCGACAAAACGGAGCGGGCGAAAAAGGCCGAAGATCAGAAAGCTGTCAAGGAGGCACGCGAGGAGGACGAAGAGGAACAGGCCGAGCGCGAGTTGCGGCGCGAAATCGAATCCATCCCAATGGATACCGGCACGTATTACAACGACAACGGCAAAATCAAAACCGTCCCGCTCGCTGAATATCAAATCGTCACAAACAAGAAGCGGAAGACTCTGCAGGTGTTATCGCCCATTCCGCTAGTGCCCGGAAAAGCCTCTGTCGTCATCAAAGGCGATCATTCCAACTTCATCGTCCATGAAGACCGCCCAAACTTCTATATGCGGCTTGAAAAAGAAGAGCGCTTTGGGATCGTCAGCCTGGAGCCGAAGAAGGATGCTCGAGTAGTGGAAGACATCTCGATTGTTCCCGTAGCCAAGCAGGCCATCGAGAACCGGAAGCAGATGGATACCTTTCAGCAGGAGCTGGCAAGCGGTCTTTATAAAGTGTGGCCGGAGAAGCCACTCACGCCCGGCGAGTACGCGCTCATCGAGTACGGCGATACCGGAGATATGAACGACATTGAGCTACTGGTCTGGGATTTCGCCTATAAACCCGCCGCGAAGTGAGCCGGTGTTTTGTGCCGCGCAAAACACGAGCCTCCTACATGGACCGCTAGCAGTGACGCGAACACCTGCGGCTGCCGCGCCAGCGCCGCGAACACGCGGCTCCGCAGATGGGGATGCCTTTCGAGCAACAGCAGTAACGAAGCCATCCGCCGGGGACGCTGGCTGATCTCCCGTTGCATGCGTTGATACCGTTCGAAATCCCCCGAGGCGAGCACCTGCGGGAGCGCCAGCGCTTGCTTGAATCCTAGCGACATGCCTTCGCCTGTGATGGCATCCACAGATCCTGCAGCATCTCCCGACAAAACGACATGGTTGGCATACACTCGGTGCAGTTCCCGGGTCACCGATAGCGCGCCCCGCTCTCGTGAAACCGGTATCGCTGTCCGCAGCCGCGACTGTACAACGGGAAAATCGGGCAATACGTCATCGAGCCGCAGCCTGGAATCCCGCGCGATCATCGCGACACACAGTTCGCCGGCAGATACCGGCGTGATGTAGAGCTGACAACGCGCGCCCCAATACAATTCCACATAAGGCGACCACGGCGCGATTCGATAGTGCCGCCGAAATCCATACCGGCGTCTCTCGCTGCGTATCCTCGACAGCCCCGCTTCCCGCCTGATTTGCGAATTCTGCCCGTCAGCTCCAACCACCAGGGCCTGGACGGATTCGCCATTGACGGAAACGCCGCCCGGAAGCAGACGAACGTTTTTCGCGCCCCACAAGAAGGCGACGCCCAGATCTTCGGCTCTCTGAAACAATAGCTCGTGCAGAACCGTTCTACGGATTCCCACGCCGGCTCCGTTGGGGAAGTCGGCCGTGACGCAGGAATGCGCATCGAGAAAGCGGATACCGTGAAAAGGCGCGCCGCTGCCCTCGGGAATGGCTATTCCGAGCTCCTGTAGCGCGGCAAGACTATCCGGGAGAAGACCTTCGCCGCAGGCTTTATCGATGGGTGGAGTCGCGCAATCGATTACCGTGACGCGGCGCCCGGCCCGAGAGAGGGCGATCGCGGCGGCGAGCCCAGCCGGCCCGCCTCCGACAATGCACACCGGCGATGAGCAGAACGAACCCATTCCCATCTCATCGTAGACGCTGCGAAGTGTCCGATCCCGAACAGCAGGTGTCCCACTTTCGATCTCGTCTGGATACACGACGGGCGCAGCAGCGGAGAGTTTATATTCAGTTGTCAAGGAACTATGCCGGTCTGAAAAACGGCGCAGGCGAAAACGCCTGCTCTAGTTCTTACGAGCTTACTTTTGCATGGACACGGTGACGCGCTGCGAAGGCGCGGGCCCAATCGGCCGGGTCGATATCTTCGTCTTTCGGGCACGGTGGAGGAACGAAGCCAGCGGCGACCGCTTCCTTCGGGCGCGGCTCGGTTGCGGTCAGCTTGACCCCTCCTTGACAGTCGGGGTTCCGATCGGATTGCGGAACGAAGCCAGCCGCTCCTTCACAGTCGCGGTTCTGTGTTTGCGGAACGAACCCACGGTCCTTTTGCAGTTGGCGTAAAACGGCAAGGGCTTTGTGGAAACCGCGTTCGGCGGAGGTCATCATGCGCTGGATAGCGGCCAGATGCGGGATCAGGACCTGGTCGGAATCGAGGAGCGAAGTTTCCAAGACACGGGCGCGGCGCAAGCGCCAGAACTGCTCGGCCATTTCGTTGACCAGGATTTCCTCG
>DASRGE010000009.1:0-42707 GCA_035651215.1 Bryobacteraceae bacterium | reverse complement strand
CTTCGGCGGCTTGGATGCCCTGCTCGCCACCCTGACGCGAGTCTTTGGCGAAATGCAGTCGCACCCCCAACTGATCCAGTCCTATCTGGCTCCTTTTTGTTGATCTCCATGTCCCTTTATTTATGCGCGCCTGTATAGCTTCCGCGGTTTTGTGCGCGCAGGAAACGCGGCGCGAGATTGTGAATCCGTCGCCGAATGCGGCGGACGATACCAAAGGGAACAGCAATTTGGTGCCGGACGTTTATGCAATCACCGGCCATTTCGAGAGGATCGTGATCCTGCGTTTCAAATACGATACGGATCTGCTGGCCGGCATGCAGAAAATAGTGAAAGAGCAGAAGATCCGGAACGCCGTAATCTTATCTGCGCTTGGTTCGGTGCGAGGTTACCAGTTGCACCAAGTGTCGAATCGCACGTTTCCGTCCCGCGACACGTTCATAAAGAACCCGGCCGCGCCCGCCGATATCATCGGCATGAACGGCTACATTATTGACGGCCGGATCCACGCGCACATGGCGATGGCAAACCCTGACAAAGCGTTTGGCGGGCATTTGGAGCCGGGGACGACTGTATTTACGTTTGCGGTGGTCACGCTCGGCGTGTTGAACGATGCTACAGATCTGCGCCGTGTGGATGATAAAACTTACCGCTAGCAGCCTTTGGCAGAAGCCGCTATGGTTTCCCGCACAAGCGAAAACGCCTATTCCACACCCGTCAGACCAGCCGATGCACCGTTGCGGAGTAGGTCTTTTGGCCTGCAATGGATCTGCAACATGCTGCCAATCTCATCAAGCAGCCAACGCAATGGCGCCCGCCGACGGCTCCGCATAAATCAGGTGATGGGCCGGATCGAATGCCGAGTGCCTCGAATAGTACTTCGCCACCAGCTCTTCCGCAATACGGGCCCGGTCTTCCGCCTTGGAGAATACAATGGCGCATCCGCCGAACCCGGCTCCCGTCAACCGTGCGCCCAAAGCTCTGGCTTTCAAAGCTGCCTGCACGAGCTCGTCTAATGCGGGGCAGCTCACGCGCAGGTCGTCCCGAAGACTGGCATGAGAGGCGGTGAGCGCATTGCCGAACCCGACCGCATCGCCGCTTTGCAAAGCCGTTATTGCCTCCTGAACACGCAACGCTTCGCTCATGACGTGCCGGAAACAACGGGATTCCTCTTCAGTCAAGCTGGTCGACTGGGCAAGCCTATCGCAATCGGGACTACACAGTGCGGCTTGAAACGATGCGAATCCAAGCTTCCGGAGCGCCTCCGACCCGGCCGCACGGCGCGCATTGTATTGAGCGCGAACCGCTCCGGACTTCTCGGCCGTAGTCAAGCTGTGTGCAACCAGAAAGGACCAGCCAGCCGGAATCGGAATAGCAGCCAGATCCAGCGGCGCAAAGCGAACCAGCAACGCACATCCATTTTGGGCGCCTAGTACGGCGGCATGGTCCATCGCCCCGCCGCGCGTCCCCACGAACTGTTCGCCATCGGGCAACACGTCCATTAATTGCTTCAGGGTAGGTTGCACGCCGTTCGCGGCGAGCAGGGCAATCGTGAAGGCTGTGAGCAAGGCGGAGGAGGAAGATAGACCAGCCGCAGCCGGTAAATCCGACGTGACATTTGCGTCGATGCCGCGTTCAAGCGATGCACAACGCCCTGCCGCCTGTACAGCAGCCTTAATGTAATTGCCCCAATCGCCTGGCAGCCCGGGAGCGGTGTCGCAAGCCAGACATACCTCCCTTTCGCCGTAGTGCTCCGAGACCGCCCGGATGCGCCGGTCCGTTCGGGTCTCGAAGCTCAAGGACACCCGCCGCTGAATGGCCATCGGAAGCACCGGAAGCTGATGGTAATCGATATGTTCGCCGATCAGGTTCACGCGACCGGGGACAGTCACCTTGGTTTTCATGCCTGCGGAACAATTTTAGTCCTGATCCGTATTACATTCGGGTTGTCCCAGTTTGCCTCTCTATGGGAGGATAGAAGTAACCCCAATCCATTAAGCAGGTTTCGTGTCTCGCTGCGACTTTAAATTGAGTTCTTTTTTAAGGATCTTTTGTACCCTGTTGGCTGCCTTGGGCTTAGCTGCTTGCGGCAAAAAGCAGCAGAAGATGAACCCGATGGCCATGATGATGATGCAGGCTGTTCCGGTACAGGCGGTCGCCGCCGTCGCGTCTGACGTCCCGCTCGATATCTCGGCCGTCGGCAATGTGGAGGCGATCAGTTCCGTCGACGTGAAATCCCGAGTGGCGGGCATGATCCTGAAGGTAAATTTTCAGGAAGGCCAGAACGTAGAGAAGGGCCAGCTTCTGTTTGAAATCGACCCCGAACCGCTCCAGCGCCAGATTGCCGAGATTCAGGCAGACCTTACAAAAGATGCAGCGCTCGAACAGCAGGCCCGCGCCAACGTCCAAAAGGATGAAGCGATGCTGAAACAGACGCAGGCCGCTGCCCAGCGTGGCTTGGCGCTCGCCAAAGACGGAATTTTCTCAAAGGAACAGACCGAGCAGGTTGTCGCCACGAATGAATCTCAGGTAGCCACACTGAATTCCGATAAAGCCGCTGTGGAAAGCGCGGTGGCTTCGGCGAAAGCGGACCGGGCGCGGCTCGCTCAGACCGAGCTTCAGCTTACGTATACGAAAATAGCCGCTCCCATTTCCGGCCGGGCTGGCGCCATCAATGTGCGGGCGGGCAATCTGGTTCAGGACAACGGATCGACGCTGGTGACGATCCTGCAGATGTCCCCGATTTACGTCTCCTTTGGGGTACCGGAGCAGTTGCTGCCGGAAGTACGGAAATACAACGAAGAACATCCCTTGCTTGTCGAAGCCACCTCGGAAGATCAGAAGCCCGCTACCGGCACGCTGCGCTTTATCGACAACACTGTTGACACCACGACGGGAACCATTAAGCTGAAAGCGGAATTCCCCAATACCGACCACAAGCTGTGGCCGGGCGAGTTTGTCAACGTGCAGGCTCGGCTCAGTTTGGAGCGCAACCGGATCGTCGTGCCGAGCAGCAGCGTGGAGACTGGCCCGCAAGGCAAATACGTCTGGGTGATGAACCGGAACAACGATACGGTCGCGATGCGGCCGGTGGTGGTTCTGAGGAATTATCATCGGTCCGCCGATGTGGAAGAGGCGGTGATTGGACAGGGTCTCCAGCCAGGCGAAATGGTGATCTCGCAGGGGCAAATGCGGCTCATGCCGGGCGCCAAAGTGAAACTCCTGAAACCGAACACGCAACTTGGCGAGGCCGGCTCCGGAGGCAATTCCTAGGAAGGCGAATGTACTTTACAGACCTGTTCATACGCCGCGCCATTACCACGACCCTGGTAATGGCCGGAATCCTTGTCTTCGGATTGCTGAGCTATTTCAATCTCCCGGTCAGCAACCTTCCGGCCGTGGAGTACCCGACAATCCAGGTTTCAGCCGCGCTTCCCGGAGCGAATCCCGACGTGATGGCGTCTTCCGTCGCAACGCCGCTCGAAAACGAGTTCTCGACGATTGCCGGCATCAACAGCATGTCGTCTTCGAGCTCGCTCGGCAGTACCGATATCACACTGCAGTTCGACCTGAGCCGGAACATCGACGCGGCCGCGCAGGACGTGCAGGCCGCGATCTCGCGAGCGCAGGGAGCGCTGCCCACCAACATGCCTTCCCCACCCTCGTACTCGAAGGTAAACCCGGCCGAGCAGCCGATTCTCTACATCGCCGTGTATTCGAAGACCATGGCGCCTTCACAGCTCGATCAATATGCCGAGCAGATTATGGCGCGCAGGCTTTCCATGGTAAGCGGAGTGGCGCAGATTCAGGTCTATGGCTCTCAGAAGTACGCCGTGCGCGTAGAAGCCGATCCGACCAAGCTGGCCGCCCATCAGATCGATCTCGAAGGCGTACGCACGGCCCTCGCGAACGGCAGTTTGAATCTGCCCGCCGGCTCGCTTTACGGGTACTCGAAGGCGTACACGGTTCAGTCCAACAGTCAGCTTACGTCGGCGTCTCAGTTCCGGCAGTTGATTGTCACGTATAAGAATGGAAGTCCGGTTCGGCTGGACCAGTTAGCCAATGTGCTCGACAGCGTCAGCAACGACAAGACCCGGTTCTGGATTAACCAGAACCTGAGCATGATCCTGGCCGTGCGAAAGCAGCCCGGCTCGAACACCGTTCAAGTGGCGGATGCGGTTAAGGCGCTTATACCGGTGCTGAAGCAGTCGATGCCGGCGGGCGTCGAGATTGGCGAAGCGTTCGATGCCTCGCAACAGATCCGCGATTCCATTTCCGACGTAAAGTTCACACTCATTCTGACCATTTGCCTGGTGATCCTGGTTATTTTTGCATTCCTGCGGAACACCTCGGCAACGCTCATCCCCAGCCTGGCCGTGCCGCTCTCGCTGCTCGGCACATTCGCCGCTATGAAGCTGCTGGGCTTCACCATCGACATGCTGTCGATGATGGCAATGACACTCTCGGTCGGTTTCGTGGTTGACGATGCAATCGTCATGCTCGAAAACATCGTCCGGCATATGGAAATGGGCAAGTCGCGCATGCAGGCGGCCTTGGATGGCGCGCGCGAAGTCGGGTTCACTATCGTGTCGATGACGATTTCGCTCGTGGCGGTGTTCATCCCGGTCCTGTTTCTCGGCGGAATCATCGGGCGCCTTTTGCGGGAATTTTCCATCACGATCGCCGTTGCAGTCCTGATCTCGGGTTTCGTCTCCCTGACACTCACGCCCATGCTCTGCAGCCGGTTCTTGCGGCATGAAAGTCATCCCACCGGCGCTTTTTATCGTGTTTCCGAGAACTTTTTCAATTGGCTGAACGCGGCATACCGGCGGACCTTGCTAGCGGTCCTCCGGCATCGTCTGGCTACGCTCGTCACCAGCATCGTACTGACGGTCGCGACTCTATATCTGTTCGTGATCATGCCGAAAGGCTTTATGCCCACGGTGGATCAGGGGTTCGTCTTCGGAGGAGATGAGGCCGCTCAAGACACCTCGTTCGACGCCATGGTGAAACTGCAGGAGCAAGTCAACGCGATCCTGGCGAAGAATCCGTGGATCGCAGGATACGGCTCCGGAACCGGCGGATTTGCCGGACAAAACCAGGGTTTTATGTTCGTCGAGTTCAAGAACGATCCGCACCGGCCGAAGGCGCAGGCCATCATCGCGCAGCTCGAACAGGAGTTCATGACCAAGATTCCTGGCCTGATGGTTTTTCTGCAAGTTCCGCCGCTCATCACTCTGGGTCAGAACGAAGGGCGCGCCGAATATTCGATGGCCCTGCAGGATGCGGATACTAAAGAACTTTATAAGTGGGCTCCTATCGTGGAGGCGAAGCTCCGCTCTATTCCCGGATTAGAGGACGTGCAAAGCGATCTCCGGTTGAGCAGCCCGCGCCTGGATGTCGATATCAACCGCAATCTCGCCATGGCCCTCGGAGTCACGCCGGATGCGATTGCGAACACGCTCTACGACGCTTACGGCAACCGCCGGGTCACTACCATCACGGCAGCTTCCGACCAGTACGATGTCTTGCTGGAAGTTCTGCCGCAATATCAGCGGAACCCGGCAGCGCTGAAAGATCTCTATATTCGCTCCAACCAGGGCAAAATGGTGCCCCTGTCGGCTGTCACCACGATCAAGCAGACGGTGGCTCCGCTGAGCGTCAACCATATCGGTCAGTTGCCGGCGGTAAACTTTCAATTCAACCTAAAGCCCGGCATAGCCTTAAGCCAAGCGACCAGTATGATCGATCAGGCGGCGCGTCAGATTGGCCTGCCCGATACCGCGACGTTCTCCTATCAAGGCACGGCACAGGCGTTCGAGAACTCGCTCCGTGATCTCGGTATCCTGCTGCTCATCGCGGTTGTGGTTATCTATCTCGTACTCGGAATTTTGTACGAAAGCTTCATCCACCCAATCACGATTCTTTCCGGTTTGCCGGCGGCCGGGCTGGGCGCCCTGCTCACCTTGCTGCTGTTTGGCGAGAATCTGAACCTCTATTCGTTCGTCGGCATCATCCTGCTGATCGGCATCGTGAAGAAGAACGCCATCATGATGATCGATTTCGCACTCGAAGCGGAGCGGAAGGAAGGCAAATCGCCGGAAGACGCCATTTTCGAAGGCTGCTTGCAGCGATTCCGGCCCATCATGATGACCACCATGGCGGCTTTGCTCGGGACACTGCCGATCGCGTTTGGCGCGGGAGCCGGCGGAGAAGCGCGCCGTCCACTCGGCATCGCGGTGGTCGGCGGACTGGTCGTATCGCAACTGCTTACGCTTTACATCACTCCAGTGATTTACGTTTACCTGGATCGTTTCCAGACGAAGCGCCGCGAGCGAAGACTCACACCCGCCCTGTCGGGCTGGCCCGGCGAGGGGACGTTGGTGAAGCGGTAGCTCACAGGTTCGGCATCTTCAGAACTTCCAGTAGGTTGTTGTAATCGTCCGTCCAGACGCGCAGGCGCGGATGAGGAGGAATCGGCTCGGAGTGAATCTTCACCGTGGCATTCTCGAGCACATCGGGGTTATTTGTGACCAGCACCCATTCGGATGGCAGAATCAACTCATCGCGGTCCTGATGGTTGCGCACGGCTACTGATTGATATCCGGCCACATTAGCCAGTTTGCTTACCAGTGGCGCGAGATCCAGATAATCGTTCGAAACGTGAAAGGCCAACACGCCGTTCGCCTTCAAATGCTTTTTATAGAGGGCGATGGCTTGTTTCGTCAGGAGATGGACTGGAATCGCATCTCCCGAGAATGCGTCGAGCGCCAGAACATCGAACGGGGGCGATGAATCGGCTTCGAGCGACACGCGGGCGTCGCCGGGCACAATCTGGATGTTGGCGCGACTCTCACGCAAATAGAAGAAGAGATTCCGTGCAATCTCAATCACCTGCGGATTGATTTCGTAGAAGCGAAATGTATCGCCGGGCTTTCCGTAAGCGGCGATGGTGCCGGCTCCCAATCCGACGATTCCCACCCGTTTAGGAGACGAGAAGCACTCGCGAAGGACAATGCCGATACCGGAGTCGGGACCATAATACGTGGTTGGATGATTCCGGCGGTCCGGCCACAAGAACTCGGCGCCGTGTTCGATGGTTCCATGGAAGAGACTTCTCGTTTCGTCCGGTCCCGCATGAGGCGACTGCACCACCCGCAGGGAGCCGTAAAAGCTGCGCCGCAGCGATAATGCATTCTGACGGTAGCCCTGGACGTTCTTCGCAAGCACGACAACCATGCACGCCGCAACTGCCACCCAGAGCAAACGCAGCGCCCAATCGCCCTCGCGCCAGACGAGAAGAAGCGCCAGCGCGGCGGTCAGGATCAGAGTGACCGGCAACTCGTAAATGCCGCTGAAAATATGCGGCGCAATCAGGCCGACAAAAATGGCCCCGGCCGCTCCACCTGCAGCGACCACGAGATAAAACATGGTGAGCTGAGACGAATCGGGGCGGAGCCGGTTGAGCTCGAAATTGCAGAATAGACAGGCGACAAAAAGCCCGATCAGGAACAGCGGCACGACGATCTGAAACGCGAGCACGGCATCGATGTTGTACGCGGCATAGCCCATCACACCCAGCACAAACGCCAGGCAACGCAGCCAGAGGCCGCGGCCATATGCTTTATGCCACCCGAAGGCGATTACGAACGACAACAGGTAAATCGCGAGCGGCAGGATCCAAAGCAGTGGAACCGCGGCGATGTTTTCATCCAAGTGATTCGTGATCGACAGCAACAACATGGAGCCGCAGGCCGAAAGCGAGAACCAGAACGTTGGGCGCGATGGTGCGAAACCGCTCCCTCGCGGTCGCGGCTCTGTAGCGGCGGCATCACAGCGGCTGCGCCAGGCCGCTAACCCGCACAAGCCGGCAAAGACAACGTAGAGCGCCGACCAACCAAGGCTCTGGGCACGGATATTGAGAAACGGTTCTATCAAGAGCGTGTAAGCGAGAAGAGCGACAAGCGAGGCGAAATTCGAAAGCGCAAAGAGCCGGTATGGTGTTCGATAACGGCCGCGCGCGAGCCAATCCTGTAGCAACGGGCTAGTGCCCGACGCGATCAGAAACGGCAATCCAATCGCCGCGGTCAGGGCTGCGAGAATCATCCAAAACGGGTCCTGTGTGGGGCTAGGTCTCCAGCGCGCCGTTGGCCCAATCGGAAGAAATGTGAGCGAGACGAGCAGCAGCCCGAGATGAAGCGCGCTCTGCCGGCCGGAGCGCAGCCAACGAGTAGTCAGCCGCGCGTAGAGATAGCCCAACAAAAGCATGGTCTGATAGAAAACAAGACATGTCGACCAGACCGCGGCAGAGCCGCCGAACCATGGGAGAATGCGCTTGGCAACCAGCGGTTCGAGGGCAAATAACAGGAACGCGCTCAGGAAAATCGCGGCGGGGAAATGTTTCGGCAATTCATAAGACTAGCGCGGCTGCTATACTGACGGCCAATTCGGAGAAGACGCGATGGCCACGCCGCAAAAGCAACTGATCATCACCGCCCAACAGCACATTCTTCAACAGCAGGAACTGCACCCTGAGGCGCGCGGTAACTTTTCCTGGCTGCTCTCCGGCATTACGCTCGCCACGAAAATGATTGAGGCCAAGATCCGGCAGGCCGGGCTTCTGGACGTGCTGGGAAGCGCGGGACACATGAATGTGCAAGGCGAAGCACAGCAGAAGCTCGATGTGTTCGCGAATCAGGCTCTGCTGCACTGTTTAGGTCTGCGCGATAGCGTAGCCATTCTCGTTTCCGAGGAAAACGAAGAGCCGGTTACATTTGACCGGGACAGAAAAACCGGCCGCTATGTCGTTTTTTTCGATCCGTTGGACGGCTCTTCCAACATCGATGTAAACGTCAGCGTCGGAACCATCTTTTCCATCTTCCGGCGCCCTGCCGGGTGCGAGGCGGACATCGATGGCGCGGTGCTTCAACCGGGATCTGAGCAGGTGGCTGCCGGGTATGTGGTGTACGGGTCCTCCACCATCATGGTCTACACCACCGGAAACGGCGTTTTTGGATTTACTCTCGATCCGCAGATCGGAGCTTATGTTCTGAGCCACGACAGTTTGAAAATGCCTGAACAAGGCAATGTCTACTCGGTGAATGAGGCTCGCACCGAACAATTTCCCCGTGCTTATCGGGAGTATCTGCGGCGGTTGCGCACCGGACAACTCGGACGCGAATACGGTTTGCGCTATGTGGGTTCCCTGGTTGCCGATTTTCACCGCACCATGCTGCGCGGTGGGGTCTTTCTCTATCCCCCCACGAAAGGATATGAATGCGGAAAGCTCCGGTTGATGTATGAAGCCAATCCGCTGGCCTTTATTGCCGAGCAGGCCGGCGGACTGGCCACCAACGGCGATCAGCGCATTCTGGAAATCCAGCCGTTGGATATTCACCAGCGAACTCCCCTGGTGATCGGCAGCCGCGTTGAAGTCGAAGAATTCCTTCGATTAAGAAGAGACCCAGCCGTTCTCGACTGCGTACCGGATTAATTCCGGCGTGCTGCGCAAATTCAGCTCTTCCATCAGGTGCTTCTTGTGAAACTCGACTGTCTTCACCGAAATAAAGAGCAGCGCCGCGATCTCTTTGGCGGACTTCCCTTCCGCTACCAATTGCAGAACTTCCCGCTGGCGCGGTGTCAGCGAGCTAAACAGTTTGGAAGGATTCTTTTCACCGCTTGGGGTGTGGTTCAGGAAGCGCTCAGAGATTGCGGTCGAGACGAAGAATCGACCCTGCATGACTTCCCGAATTGCGGTCAAAAGCTCAGAACCGGCCGCCTGCTTCACCACGTATCCCGACACTCCGGCTTCGAAAGCCTCGCGAACGTAATCGCGGTTCACCTGCATCGTGACAAAGATGACCTTGACCTCAGGTCTTTTGCGCTTGATCTGGCGAACCGCTTCAATGCCGTTTAACAGCGGCATTGCGATGTCGGTCAACACCACATCCGGATTGAGCCTGTCGAGAGCATCCACCAAGTCACGGCCGGTCGTGACCGTGCCGATGATGTCGCAATCTTTTTCGACAATCCTCGAAATGCCCTCCATTACTAGCCGATGGTCATCGGCGATCAGGACAGTAGGCCGTGCCGGGGATTCGGCCTTGTCTAGAGCTTGAGATGTTGCGGTATGCATAGCCAGACTGCCTCCGCTTTGCAGTAGCTACACAGTATCCCACAAACAAGACGATCCAGCGAAAATGACGATTACTGTTGGGCGCCCAAAACGTGATCGATGTTCTGGATGTATTTGCGGGAATTCGCTGCCTGGTCTACGTCCGAATTGAGGCTGATTACGTTACTGAACTGCTTCCTCGCCTCTACCAGCAGGTCTAAACCACTCGGCGCCGTGACGTGCGCATTCAACAGGTTGAATTTCTGACTGTAAAGGATTCCCAAACGGTAGTGCGCGTAGAGATCGCCCGGATCGTAGGAGACCGCCGTACCACAGTAATCGATGGCGGAATCGATGTGCTTCTGAAGCCACTCGCAATCGCATAGGCCGAAATTCGCCTGCGCGCGTAATTGCCTCCAGATATCGGTTTGGGCCGCCCGTTTCTTCGTCCCCGTACCAATAAACCAAGGGAGGACGTAATAATTCAGCTTGCCGGCCAACTTACTTTCGAAGTTACTGAGTGTGAGGTATTGCCGGTATTCCGTTTCCGCTTCGTTGAGATCTGTGGTTGAGTGAATGCTGTCGTCATACAACCGCAGGCTATCGGCGAGCCATAAATGCGCTTCCGCCTTGCCGGGAATCATCTTCACCGCCTGACGGCTCGCCGTTACAGCTTCCTTGTACGAACCCTTGCGGAAAAAGGCTTGCGAGAGTAGATAACAGGCAGTGCCGTTATTTGCCTCGCGCTGCAGGACGAAATTGAGCTGCCGGATCGCCTCATCGAAGTCTCCCGTATCGAGAAGACCACCCGCGTAGCTGACGCGGGCATCAAGATAGTCGGGATCGATGTCGATCGCTTTTTTGAAGTATTGGTTCGCGGTGTCGAAATCGTAAAGAGAACGATAGGCACGGCCGAGGAATAACGCGGCCTGACTGTAGCTGGAGTCGACTTGCAGGGCGTTTTTGAAATCCTCGACGGCGACCTTATAGTTCTGTTCGAATCCCTTGTTGTAGTACTCCAACCCATGATTGAAGAAGTCCACTGCGGCTTTCTTGCGCTGGCGCGCGATCAGAATCCGGATGCTAACCGTGGTCTCCTGTCCCGGATAGACCTCTTCTTCGCGGGGGCCATCCGGCAGGTAACCAATATGGTTCCCCTGAATCGTATGCATGCCGGGTTGGATTCCGGGCAGCCGTAACGCCGAAGCCTTGTTGACAACGCCCACGCTCTTGCCGTCTACCGTGACTTCGACATTGTCCATGTTCGTCTCGATGACGAGCGTCCCGAGCTTGAGAGCCGGAAGCTTGCCGGCTGCCACATGATTCGGGTTATAGGCCAGAACCATGTTGTTATCGAAGCTGCCGCGGTCATAGGTGGGGTGCTGCCGGTCGGCAGTAGCCTGCGAAACGTTTAAATCGACGTAGCGTCCCAACTCCTGCGCACTTACCACGCCGTCTCCCGATGTGTCCGCCTGGCCCTCCATGCCCTTTACCACGTAATAGGTGAAGATGCCGTGCCCGCCGCCCCAGCCTGGACCCTCCAGGCTCTGCTCGCGGTCGCGGCTGGCAGTCATCACAAACAGGGAATTCTGAAATCCCTGGAACGACTGGTTCACCTTCGCAAGGTCGGTCTCCGGCGTGATTGCGCCACTATGACAGGCATCCGTTAGCAGCACTTTCCACTTGCCTTGGATCTTATTCGCGATATCGTCGCCGAGAGTGCCGATCGGGTATGCGGTCTTCTCGATCTGTTCGGGATCGATATCGGAAGGCGCCAGATAAGTGGCACCGTGATAGACGAACCCGTGTCCAGCGAAGTAAATGAGCACGCGGTCGCCGCTCTTTGTGACCGAAGGCAGCCAGGTCTCGAACTGATAGCGGAGATTGGCCAGCGTCGCATCCGCGTCCTTCAGAACGTGCACATTCTCGGCCGGAAACTGGCCGCCCTGCTGGCTAATGAGAACCGTATAGATCGCATCCGCGTCCCGTCCGGCATATTTCAATTGTGCGCGCTGTGGCAGGTTCTTGTATTGCGAGATACCCACCACCAGGGCATAGCTGCGCGGGATGTCGACCTTGGTGAGCGGCGTTGAAGCGGATGGGGAGGTGTCCTCCGGTACGGCCTCCAGGTCGCGGTGCTGCTGGGAAGGATTCGCCGGCCGGGGGGCGGACGGCGTCTGCGCCATTAGACCAATGGAACAGGCAGCGAGCATACATAGAACAACGTACTGACTTCTCATGACCTTACTTCTGTGCGACCTTATGCGCGATCCTAAACCGGTAAATGGTAGGCGCTTCAAATGGCTCCGTGGAAGACACGGTACTTCCTTTCGAGCCGTCAACCACGATCAGGTCGCGGCTGTTCTCTACCGGCAAATCGGAAAATTTATCAGGAAGCGCCTCGCCTTTCGCCAGGGGCTTGAGCCCGGCATTGCTGTCCAGGCACTCCCCGCGTGACCGGAACAGTTCATCATCGCAACGCGGCGTTGCCGCGGCTAACGCAGCAGCGGCATCGTTCGCCTCATTGCTGCTCGCATTCTGGTTGCCTCCCGGCAGAGTCTTGCCGAGGTCGACCGGGGAAATTAGAAAGTAAACATTGTCGTAGCCGGAGGGTCCGTCCACTTCGAACCATCCGCTGCCGGAAGCTGGAATGAGGTAATCGTGGCCCGCTGATACGCGCCGGCTCTGGGTCAACTCGTCGCGCGGAAACAACTGCCGCCACTGCCCGGACGATCCGCGATCGAGCACATACAAAAATCCGTTGACATCGGAACGCAGCCGGAACCGAAGCTTATCGCCCGTCAGGAAAACGTAGTTCGGCTCGACCACCTTTACGGACACGCCTTCTTTCTTTTCCAGCACCAGGTCCATCCGCGGCTTCAGCTCTGCCTGAGTCTGCGCAAAGGGCGCGGGCACGGATGTCGCAAACAACGACATGCCGAGAAGAACACGCCGGACTCCGAGGCTCATAGCATGGCTATCGATGCGACAGGACCAGGTCCACGACCACGTGCGGATCCGGGGTCGTGCCCGAAGCTTTGTTTACGACGTAGTTGGCCTGATCTCCGCTGTTCGCCTGCTGATCGTCGTCGCCATTGGTAAATACCAGATCCCGCGTTTGCACCTCGCTTCGGAGCTGAGAGACGAACTGATCGCCGATGCCATCCTGGGTGTTTCGCAGAGCCGCGATGGTCTGATCGAGATGCTCGTCGGGCTCGCGGCTCAGCAGCACAAAGAGCCGTTCCTGTCCCGGCTCACCGCGAAACTCCCAAGAGCCCTTGCCGGGGATCAAATACTGCTTACCGGGCTCCAGTTGGTTTCCGGCGGCAGCCGCCGTATCCGGTGTGGCGCTCCGGGCCGGATAGAGGGGCATCCATTTTCCGCTCGAACCCCGCTCGATGACGTATAAATAGCCCGGTTGGTTTGCCATCAGGCTAAGCCGAATCCGGTCGCCCTGGTGAAACGTAGCATCGGGCGAAACCTCCTGGTACGTGCCGTCCGGCAATTTCTTTAGCACCGAATAGCGCAACCCCAGCGGCGCCTGTACCGAAATCTGGGAGGTAGTGTGCGGAACCGGCGGAGTACTCGGCTGCGCCTTTTCGGCGATGGGCTGGCTCGCGGGGCGATGGTGGGGCGTTATGCTAGCCGGGCGTTTTCCGACCAGATCCGCTGCCGACCAGAAGGCATCCCTTGCGTTCAGCGAACCTTGACTATCTCCGGCAGTATCCTGGCCAAAAGCGCAGCAAGCAAACACTGCCGCAAGACAGATCAATGAAGGACCATGGCGTAACATCACAACGTCCTTTCGACAGCAGTGCAGTTCACGATCCACTCCGTTCCGTTGAAGACGCGACCCCTTGCTTTACGCGCGGGGTTCCGATTGTGGTCGCTAACGCCGGTTTCCGGGCCACCGGCGCATGCGGGCCTGCGTTGGCTCGGTTTCGGCGGTTCTGTTGGTATCGTCATCAGCATAGGAGAGTTCGCGCAGTTTGGCAATCGCTTATTTTGCATCCATGACACAACGGAAACCAACCAAAGGCGATATGGCAAGATCTTTGGGCAACCCGCGGCGCAGATAAGTCTTCCAGCCCTCTTCGGCGCTTTTGTCGGGAGTGAAATAGCCGCCCTTAATTACCCTCCAATCGGTGTGCGAGAAGTTCGAACTGCCGAGATTCTTTTTCATATCGTTAATTTCGGCATCACCAAACGGATAGCGAGTGGTGGTCCACTCGGCCACATTACCAGCCATATTGAATGCTCCGAAGGGCGACTTCTGGTCCGGATTGGAGCGGACCGGACGAATCTGCTTCGGAGGGTCGGCCCAGGGCGTGTTGCCCCACGGATAAATTCTTCCGTCTACGCCACGCGCGGCTTTTTCCCATTCCTTTTCGGTGGGCAGCCGCTTGCCGGCCCAGGCCGCGTACGCCTCGGCATCGTCGAACGATACATTTGCGACCGGATAGTCGGGGTGCTTCGTAAAATCGGCGGATTTGGGCGCTGCGTGGCCAGTCGCATCGCAAAACTTTTTATAGTCGGCGTTCGATACCTCGGTCTCGTCGATGTAAAAGGCAGGAAGAGTGAGCGTCTCTTGCTCATGTGGCGAGCGCGGGTCTCCGGTGTTGCCGAAAATGAACGATCCGGCCGGGACGAGATCCATGGGCTCTCTCAGGCGATCGATTTTTACGGCCGGCAGAGCCGGAGCAGGCGTTACGGCGGCGTTTGTGGTGTGCGGGGCCGCCGTTTTCCTGGTTTGCAAATAGATCAGATAGGCCGCAGCTCCGAGGATCGCCAGCACCAGCACCGCGATGGCCCCGATCATGAGCGAATGCGCCCGCTTGGGGGACGGCGGTTGGGTTGTGACCGGCAATTGGGCCGAGCGGATGGGATTCGGAGAGCGCTGATCGCTCGATAGGGTGGGATCCAGGCTGCCCGGTGCCGGCGGATGGGCATCGGTATCCGGGCGGAACGCGTGGGGCGTGATGCCTAGCGGGTTGATTGAAGCGCCGTAGCGGTTCAGATCGTCGATTACTTCGCGCGGCGTCTGGTACCGTTCATTAAGATCCTTCGCTAACAGCCGTTTTACGATAGCGCAAAGCTGATCGGGAATGGACGGATCCAATCCTTTCAGATCGGGCGGAGGGGTCTGGACGTGCGCTACCTCAATGGCGCGATAGGAATCGCCGTCGAAGGGCTTTCGTCCCGCCAACAGTTCGAAAAATACGATGCCGAGCGAATAGAGGTCGCTGCGCGTATCGCACGGCTCACCGCGAACCTGCTCCGGGCTCATGTAATACGGCGTGCCCATGCGCTCGGTCGCTATCGTGAGCGGGCTGGGGACATCGGCGGCTTTGGAGATCCCGAAATCGAGAACCATGATGCGGCCGTTCCGATCAAGGTATAGATTCGAGGGTTTCAGATCGCGATGAACCACTCCCTTGCGGGATGCCCAAACCAAGGCATCCGCTACCTGACAGACGATTTTGGCTGCCTCGTTCGGTCCGAGTTTTTTATGGAGCTTCAGATGACGCGCTAAGTCCTCCCCTTCGATGTACTGCATGATCAGGTAATAAAGTCCGTTTTGCGCGCCGATATCGAAGATGGGAACGATGTTGGGATGGCCGGCGAGCGTGGCGGACGTGCGGGCTTCCTGCACAAAGCGCGCGACGATCCGCTCGTCCTGAGCGAGATCCAGAGATAGGACCTTCACGGCGAACTGGGCGCCATGAATCAGGTGACGGGCCAGGAATACGTCGGCCATGCCACCGCCGCCTATCCAGCGCTGGACCTCATATTTATCTCGTAAGGCATCCGCCAGGAGACTCTGAATCTGATCTCGGGTGGAACTGGCCTGCATGGAAGCTGGAAATATAACTGTACACGCAGCGGGGGTGAATCACAAACCCGTTTTTTCGTGGTATTCTACATCCACCCTTGAACAGTACTTCTGTGCGCTTATACTGGCTTGCGTGTTTCGCCGCTGCGGGGTTGCTTGGTCAGATTCAGCCGTCGGCTTTTCACATCGCGATTATCGATGGCGAAGGGGCGATTAATAACGTCAAAGGCCGCCTGGCGCGTGAGCCGGTGGTCCAAGTGGAGGATCGAAGCCACCGGCCGGTAGCCGGCGCCTATGTCGCGTTTGACTCACCCGCCAGCGGGCCGGGTGGAGTCTTCGCCAACGGCTCTACTCATTTCGTAGCAGTCACGGATCAGTATGGCCGCGCTGTGGCGCAAGGCTTCCAGAATAACGGGACGGCCGGCAATTTCACCATTCAGGTGCATGTAACGTATCAAGGGCAGCCGATTGGCAGCACCGAGATTCACCAGGTGAACGTTACGCCGAAGGTGGCTGACATGTCCAAAAACCTTCAGACCAATTCCAGTACAGAAGCAGCGGACGTCGCGGTTGCGGCTGGAGTGGTCGGCGTGGCAGCGGGTGCGGAGTTCCTGGTGGACGGTTCTACTGTTCCGGGCAATTCCAACCTGATGAGCGGAACCCAGGTGCAAACGGGCACCAATACGATAGAACTCTTTCTGCACAACCAGTGCCGGTTCCTGATGGGTCCCCATTCTAGCGTCGTTGTGCAACCGAGCGAGCTGGTACTGCAAAAAGGATCGGTTCGCGGCAGGCATTTCGGGAATTGTAAGGTCACTCACGCGGTCATGTCTCTGGTCGGACTTGACCCCTCATCGGATGCCGTGGCGGTCGCCGGGAAGGGGCTCGAAGTAGCCGTGCTGAATGGAACGGTTCAAGTGGTGAACGGCGGGGCGATCGCCGGCACAGTCACGGCAGGCCACTTGGCGACCTTCGGCGCGGCCCTGGGCGGTTCCGTGCTCTTGTACGGCGGTCTTGGCGCGGCCGCTGCGGCCGCAGCCGCCGGTGTTGCAGTGGCTGCGGCCGGCGGCGGCGCGGCGTCTACGAGCCCGTAGGCACACGACGGTTGCGTCACTGTGAAAGAAATATTCGGTTGTCAAAGACCTTCTGTCGGCTGAGGCCCACTGCGGCACGCGAAAGCGTCCGCCACAATACAATCAGACGGCTTCTTGCTTTTTCCAGATTTTCTGGCGGGTTTCGAAGGCGCGGGCCCAATCGCCAGGGTCGATGTCTTCATCTGCAGGACAAGGTGGAGGAACGAAGCCATTAGCGACTGCTTCCTTCGGTCGCGGCTCTGTTGCGGTCGACTTGCCCCCTCCTTGACAGTCGGGGTTCCGATCGGATTGCGGAACGAAGCCAGCCGCTCCTTCACCGTCGCGGTTCTGTGTTTGCGGAACGAAGCCACGGTCCTTTTGCAGTTGGCGTAAAACGGCAAGGGCTTTGTGGAAACCGCGTTCGGCGGAGGTCATCATGCGCTGGATAGCGGCCAGATGCGGGATCAGGACCTGGTCGGAATCGAGGAGCGAAGTTTCCAGAACGCGGGCGCGGCGCAGGCGCCAGAACTGTTCGGCCATTTCGTTGACCAGGATTTCCTCGGTTTCATTCACCGGCTGGTGTTCAGAGCGCAGTTTGGCTTTGACCGTGTCCAAGGCGTCCGGGCTTTCGGACGAAAGCGCGAGTTTGCCGGAAGGCAGACTGTATTGAGAAAGATTGAGCCTCATACGCCGCGAGAATCGCATGACGGGCATGCAACCGGGCTCAAAAATCGAGCTCAAGTTATTGAGGAGATTGGGACAACATTATTTTGCGGCGTGTGTCACTTTTAATTTCGCGGACTCCGGCAAATGACAATCGCTACGTCGCGCGAAACTCTGCTGCGGCTTTTCACGCGAAGCAAGGCCTCGCAATGATCGGCAAGCGCTATCTCGAAGAGAAAATCGGCGCGAAAGTCTAAATTAGCTTACGAGGATCGCGATATCCGCCGGGGAATTCTATGCTTCCCCTTCGGCTTCGCTTTGGGAGCCGGTTTAGCGTGATATTCCGGCACATCGGGCACCTTTCCGGCGTATAAGCGCCGATAGACATCCGCGTTTCGTAAGACGATCTGAATGTATCCGCGCGTCTCGTGAAACGGAACCGCTTCAATGAATTCGGCGGGTTCGCGATATGTGTCCCAGGATTTCCAGAGGTTGGCCCGGCCCGGCCCGGCATTGTAAGAGGCCAGCACCAGCTCCACCTGTCCGTTATACGAATTCATCAGATTGTGGAAGAAGTAGGTTCCGAGTTGAATGTTGCGATCCGGGACGAGCAGTTGGCCCGCATTTAGCCGGCGAATTCCGAAATGGCGTGCGAGCTGGCGTCCCGTGGCCGGCAGTAGCTGCATTAGTCCATACGCGTTCGCATGAGAGATGACGGTCGGCTTAAATTCCGATTCCTGCCGGATCAGAGCTGCCACGAGGAATGGATCGAGGCCTTGCGCCCGGCTGTACTGCCGGATGGCGCTGCTGTAGGGGATGGGGAACGCAAGCTGCCAGAAGCCGACCGGTGCCTGATCGAGCGGCATATAGAGATAGCCGGGTGCGTAGGCCTTTATGTAGTGCATCGCCTGATACGGCTCGCCGTGCGCGGCGGCGCACTTCGCCAGCTCATAGGCGTATACATTCTCCTGATCATCATCTTCATGCGCGCCAAATTTCAGTTCGTTTTCCGCTAAGTCGACGAGACCTGTAGTTTCGAGCAACTGTGCACGATCGATGCGGAACTGCGCCGTTTTGCCCGGAGTGAAGCTAGGAAATTCGGGTCGCGCCGGCCAAGCCGCCGAATGAAGAAACTCCGTCATAGCCGGATTCGGCGTGGCCGCCTGTAGGCGTGGATCTTTCAGCCGCTCCCGCGTCACCACCGCGAAATAGGTGTTCGGAAAGCGCGCCATCAGCTCGTCGTAGCAGGCGCGCGCCGAGGCGAAATCGTTCTTGCGCTCCGCCAAACGGCCCAGGAAATACAATGCGTCATTCACGTCCGGCGAACCCGGATACTGCTGTATCTGGCTGCGCAGGAGGTCGTAGGCATCGCTCGAATCCTTGCGGTAACTTTCGAAGGCAATACGCCAGTGGCACCAACCCGCCCGGAAGTCTTTTGAAAAACCGGCGCTGCACGCCTGATAGAGGGGAAGATACGTTTTCGGATCGTTGTCGACGCGCGCCTGATCCGCCACAAAAATCAGCGCATCCAGACGCCACGGCGAAGCGGGATGCTGCTGTTCGAGCTGGTTAAGAAACGGCTTCACATCGCCCTTGCGGTCGAGCTTGCGGATGCACCGAATCAAGTAGGCAAGCCGCTCGGCGTCGGCCTCCGGGTCGTCCACTTTCAAAGCGCTCAGATATTGGAAGGCCGCCGACGTGTTGTTGCTCAGAAAATCGGCTTCGCCCAGGCGCACGCGAGCCAGATCCCGCTGCGCTCCGGCGAGCTGTGGAATGGCAGCCGCGAGCTCGATGCGAGCCCCCGCCGGGTTTCCGGCCTCAAAAAGCTTTTTGGCGCGTTCCAGCATGGCGTGCGGCATGATCGGCGGATAGGCATCGCCTAACCGCTGCTTCAGATCGACGAGCGCGTTTGCGGCGTCGACCACTTCCTTCGAGGTGGGGAATTCGTAATAAACGCGCTGCCAGTATTCGGCCGCCTGCGCAAGATCGCCGGTGGCCGCGAAGCAGCGCGCCAGCAGAACTTCCGATTGCGGTTCGGGAATCCGGTCTGCGTATTTCTTGATCAGATCCAGCGCCTCTTTGGGGTTGTCGCTATCGAGGTTGGCGTTGACCGCCAGTGCCGCGGCAGCGCCGACCAGCGGCGACGCCGGATTCTGATCGAACACGCGCGTGACCGACTTCCGCATTTCAGCGTAATTTTTAAGCTTGTATTCGGCCTGCGCCCGAATGTACTGCGCGTAATCTTCGAGAATCGGCGCCTTTGTAGCGGCGGTGTTGGCCGAATCTACGGCGGCGGCGAAATTTCCCGTATCGAGCTGATGCTGCGCCACGGCAATCAGGCCGGCGGCTCCAATTGCTTTGGGGGCCTGCACGGCTGGTGTGTGCTTCTTCGGGTGTTTGGGCTTGGAGGCAGCCCAAGCGCTGTAGCCGGAGATTGCGCCCCAAAAGCAGAGGCAGTGGACGGCAATTGTGGCCGCGCGAGAACGCGGCCGCGAGTCAAACCAAAGGTCCCGGATAATCCGCCCCCAGTTTCAACTCGTCGCCTTCCGCCGCTGTGCGGACCAGCTCAAGATGAAGATAATCGACCATGGATGGAACTGTCATAAATTGCTTGCGATAGTTTTCGCGAGCTTTCTCAATTTCGTTCTTCAGAAACAGATAGAGGTTCTTCTGCTCCCGTCCGCCGCGGCAAGCCTCCGGTTTTGCGAGTTCCCATCCAGCAACCGTGACGCGCGAGAAACGTTGTGCACGGATGTGGAGCGAGCGTTGGTCTTCCTGCAGATTGGCCCATTCCGGCAATTTGGATTTGCCGTTTCGAACCGGCGACTTGGGTTCGCTTTCCGCGACCGGGCGGGCAGTTGCGATCTGCGAGTGCAAGACCGTATTCGAACGCCGCTCGAGCGCCATGGATGCCATGCCTGCCATCAATTCCAGGCCATCCGGATCCAAATCTCCATCTTCGCCCTCAATGGCGAACAAAACCGCCACGGTCCGCGCGCCATTCAGAATTGGAAACAGGTGCGCGCGATCCCGAGGATTGGGCGAACTAAGCGAATCGGAAACCTCAGCCGGGGTTCTGAGGGCGACAACGTGGTCCATAGAATCCACGGCAGCTCGAAATGCTGCCGCGTCTGCTTTCGAAAACGTGGTGCTTTCGGGCAAATCAAAATTATTTTGACCGCGCAATCGGAACAGACCGCCTTCGAGGGCAAACAGCGCGGTTTTCGCGGCGAACCGGGAGGAACCATCGAGCACTGCGCCAATCCACGCCCTTTGGTTTTCGTACTGCCTCAAGCGGCGAAGTAATTGGTTGAGTTCGTGGATCATAGATGGTGGCTCCATGGCTTTGAAGACGCGGCTCCTCCCTCACGGTGGGGGTTCCGAACTTGGTCGCTTACGCTTTCGGCTCAGTTTCGGCGTTTCATCGAGTTGCTATTGCGGAGCCGTACTACTTGTTAGTGAAGGACGTGCGCCGGAACTCTCCGGAACCAGCGAGCTGATCAAGTGTAATTGCTGCCCATCATGCTCCAGATCAATTACCAGTTTTCCATTGCTTTCCGAGGCTGCTGCTCCATTCCAATCGCCGTCATCGCGCGTGGCCACGAGATCGGAGATTTTCAATTTCGGCCAGTCGTCCACATATGAGAAATCGAACAGGCCGGAAATCTTGTCGAACTCGTCGTCGGACGAGAGCACAACACCGTTTGCCGTGAAGTTGCCCGCCGCATGCAAATTATGAAGACTATCGCCATTCACACCCGTGGTTTCCAATTCTCCTTCGGCGTTCAGCAGGCCGCCGGCCCACGGAAATCCGGCTACTTTGGCAACAAAACGGCTGCGTGGAGTATACGAGGCCAGGCTCAGGGTGCCGTGCGCGCGTATTAGCCCTTCCGGCAAATTCAACTGAACCGATGGGAATCGCAGGTTCGACCCCTGCCAAATGAAGTGCGAGGAAAACGGCCCTAAACTGTTCCGATCGATGGAAAATCGATCAATCCTCAGGTCGCCTTCCAGATTGCGGATCGCCATCCAGGATGGAATCGCACGGCGCGTAAAGCGTAGCCGGGCGAGTAGATTCTGCGCTTCGAGCGCGGGGTCCAGAGCCGCCTCTAATTCGGAAAGATCGGCGGACGGCATTTCGAGATGGATGCGCTCCGTCCGCTTGGCCGAAGGATTGTACTGATAGCTTCCGTAAATCGGTTGGTCGCCGAGCGTAGCCGAAAACCGGCTCACTTTCAGAACCGGTCCGTCAAACGCAACATGTCCATTGAATCGTTTTAGCGGAAAAGCAAGCCCAGGGGCATCCAAGGTGGCGTTCGCCACATCCATCTGTCCCGCCCAGGACGGCACAGCGGGGGTGCCGGTGTCCAAGGTCGCGAGCTCATGCGCATAGGTACATTCGCCGCTGACCAGTCCACCCCGCAGGGCGGCGATGGCACCGGGCATCTCCAACCATGCTCCTACTGTGCTCTTGAGGGCGTTTAGCGGAAACTCGCCGGCTTTCAGAACTGCTTGCATGCGCCGGTTCGACACGTAGTAATCTCCGCTGGCCTCCAGGTCGCCGCCCGCGGATGTCTCGACAGTAGCCGGATCGAAATGGATACGATCCGGCGAAAGCGTGACGTAAGCCGCGGCCACGCGAAGCGGAGGAGTGTCGGGCAGAGCGGCAGCCGCGTCTCGAACCGAGACCGCCCCGGCAAGACCGGAGCGGTTGGAATATCCCACAACGCCGTTCAGCATTCCTTTCATCGCCAGATCCTGGGGAAGCGCCAGCCCCATGCGCCGCCCAAGCGGCAGCAAATCTTCCAGGGGCGCCTCCTTGAGCGTGGCGAAAACAGACCAGGCGGGCTGGGTCAGGAAGTTGTTTACGTGCATCTCAAATGCAACCGGCGTCGCCTCGGCTTTCCGGGAAGGCACGGTGCGGAGTTGAAACTGGTGAGTAGCTAGATCCAGCTTGCCTTGGCAGCGAATCCACCACTCCTCTCCGCTCATGGGCAGCAGGTCCCAGCGATGAACGTCTTCCAGGCGCACATCGCCAGCGATGCGCAATGCCGATGCGGGACCTTGAATGCGCAGATGGGAGCTAACGGTGCCGTGTATGCCGATATCGTGGCCTTCAAATAAGGTGGTGAGTTCGCTCAGATTACTCGGGTCGAGGTTTACGTCCGCTTCCAGTTGATTTGCGGAGGGGCCCGGCGAGTTGATGTACCAGTTGGCCGTTCCGCGGAAGTGACCGAAACCGTTGCCAGCTCGATCTGTGCGCGCCGGGGAACCGGAAAATTGGACGTATAGTTTTCCGGAGCGCTCGGGGTAAATCGCGAGATCGGAGTCTGCAATGTAGAGCGTTGTTTTGCGGACTCCGAATTTGAAGTTGATGCGCGCGTCCGAAAGTTCGACGGCCGGAAACAGGTTCAAAGGCGTTCTGCGCGGGCCGCTCAATCGCTCCACCAACTCCACCACATTCCAGGTCTGGTCGTTTTTTTTGGCGAGATTTACGGTAGCGTCCTCCAGGCGCAGGCTGGAAAACCGTAGTTGGCCAAATAAGAGCTTATCCAGCCTGACGCGGGCGGCCAGCGTGGGCACATAGGCAAACGGTTCCAGTCCGTACCGCGGATCTTCATGGATCACGACATCTTTGACGGAAAGGCCAGGCCCGGAAAAGAGCGTTAGATAGACCTTGCCGAGATCCACTTTGCGCCCCAGGAACGCTTCCAGCGCGTGTTGAATGGTGGCGTGTAAACCGCCGATTTCGATAAGTGGAGCAACGGAGCCGAGCAGCAAAACGGCGAAGATCGCCAGGAGAGCCGGCCGCACTAACCTGCGGGTCCGCCGCTTAGCCTGGATCAGGGTCGTTTCTTGAATAACTTCGTACCTATACGGGGTGAGCTTGCTCTTTGATTATAAACGGGTAAATGGGTGGAGCGACAAACACCCCCGGGCTTGGGGATTAGTTTGAAAATAGAAGCATGACACGCCGCCTGCTCCTAAAGGTTGCATCGTTTCTGGTAGCCGGGCAAGTGTTTGCCCAAACGGACGAGGCTCACCTTCGCCCTCCGCAAAAAGATCTTCCCTATTTGCTGGAGGCTTCCAAGCTGATCCCGACCGAGGCGCAGCCGGCGACCGGATCGAAATCGAAAGGCGGCGAAACATTTTCCGTTCCAGGCACGACTTCTTCCGCCCGGACTCCCCTACCCGAGCCCATCTTTCTCTTCTCACCCGGCCAGATTCAAGCAGAGCAGTTCGCTTTGTTCCATTTCGAAGTGAAAAACGGCCGGCGCGAAGTCACTCTCAGCAAGCACAGCGAAGATAGCAACAATCCGTCCGAACGGCGCCTCACCGTCCGAAAGGTCAACCCCGATGTTTACCGGATCGAAGCCGCCGAAATGCTCGATCCCGGAGAATACGCGCTTTCGCCGCAAGGCGTGAATAAGGCGTTCTGCTTCACGGTTTATTGAGGCAGGCGGCGCTGCTGCTAAAATCCCGGTTGATGTTTACGGGAATCGAACACTTCGCCATCGCCTCGCCGAATCCCAAGCGGCTGGCCGACTGGTACGCCGCGAATCTGGAATTTGAAATTACTTTCGAATATGCGGGGAATTATTTCATCCAGGCGAAAAACGGCGGCCTGATCGAGATCATTCCGGGCGAAGGTGATCGCCTGGCCAGCGGATTCCGTACTCCCGGACTGAGGCACATCGCTATATCCGTCGAAAACTTCGACACTGCTTACCGGCAACTCCAATCGCAGGGGGTCAAGTTTGAAGGGGAACCATATAACAACGAAGGCAACCGTCTGGTGTTCTTTTCCGATCCGGACGGCAACCTGCTGCATCTGATTGAACGCGCCAAGCCGCTGAAATGACCGCGATATTGTAAGGCCGCACCAACCAGAAAGAGCATTCGTTGCTTCGCAGGGTCTTCCGAGCGTTCCAATATCCGGACTTCCGGCTCATGTGGCTGGGGGCCTGCACATCCACTATTGGCACCTGGATGCAGATCCTGGCGCAGAGCTGGCTTGTGTACCAGCTTTCGAACTCTTCGGTGTATCTGGGTCTGGACGCCTTCTTTGCGCAGATTCCGATTTTTCTTTTTTCGATGTTTGGCGGCGTATTTGCCGATCGAAAGAGCCGCCGGTTTCTGCTCCTGATGTCGCAAGTAATACAGATGAGCTGCGCGTTTCTTTTGGCCGCGCTCGACGCGACACACGTCGTGCGTGTCTGGCATATCTGGTGCTTGTCCTTTACGGTCGGGCTGGCCCAGTCCTTCGGCGGCCCGGCTTACTCGGCGCTGATACCAACTCTGGTGGACAAGAGCGATCTTCAAAATGCGATTGCGCTGAATTCCATTCAATTCAATCTGGCGCGCGTGGTAGGACCGGCGCTCGGCGGCATTGCGCTCGCGAAGCTGGGCGCTTCGTGGTGTTTCGGGCTGAATGGAGTTTCCTATATAGCCGTCATCGCCACGTTACTAATGATTCGCCCGCACTTCGTCCCGGAGAAGACGACGGAGTCGGTGCTCCAGAGCATGCGGCAGGGGATCCGATTTGTCCGCCATCGCGAGGGGATGATCGGCTTGATGGTACTGGCATTCTTCGCCACGCTGCTCTCGTTTCCTCTGATCACGTTTCTACCCGTTATGGCGCGCGATGTCTTTCATGGTGGATCGAATACCTTCACCCTGTTTTTGTGCCTCTCCGGCGTGGGGTCGATCACCGGAGCGTTGGTCGTGGCCGGCGCCCGCGCGCAGGTTGGGCAGGGTAGGCGATCGCTGTTGTTCATGATCCTGCTCGGCCTACTGATGACCGTTTTCGGAATCTCCCGGAATCTGGCAGTGAGTACTCTGATGGTGTTCGGCGCGGGCGCGGCGCTGATGATCGTGTTCGCGCTCAATTCATCGCTCGTGCAGCTCTATGTTCAGGACGCCATGCGTGGGCGCGTTATGAGTGTATATAACGTGGCGTTTCGCGGCGGGATGCCGCTCGGCAGCGTAATCTCCGGCTTGTTGATTAAGCAGACTTCAGTTCCGGTGATTATGGCGGGCAACGGCTTGCTGCTAGTCGCTCTGGCGCTCTATTTTCTGCTTATTCAGCGCAGAGTTGCGAAACTTTGAGCGGGAGACAGACCGTCCCTAAAATGAAGACAGTGATGGCGAGGAACTATCGAACGATTCTGCTGAGCCTGGCTGCTGCATTCGCCTGGGCGGCCACGGGAAATATAGGCGACGATTTGCTGCATGCGCGGGACACCCAGAATTTGAATGTGTTGGATGGTTTGATTGCGCAATACCGCCAGCAGGCCCAGGCGGATCCAAAATCCGCGGAGGCGCAATACCGGCTGGCGCTGGCGAATTCCTATGCCGCCGAAGTGGCAATGGAGCTACGCGACAAAAAGAAATCGGAATCCTACGCGGAGGCAGGGATGGACGCGGCGAAACAGGCTGTTGCGCAGAAACCATCCGAAGCCGAGTATCACCGGCTGCTGGGCGAACTTTGCGGCCAAGTGATTCCTGCCAATCCGTTTTTCGGCGCATTGAAATACGGCCAGTGCGCGAAAGACGAAATCGATAAGGCGCTGCAGTTGAATCATAAACTGGCGATGGCGTATGTCAGCCGCGGCGTAGGCAACTACTATTTGCCCCCTGCCATGGGCGGTGGCCCGGACGTGGCGGTGAAAGATTTCGATCAGGCCATTGCGATCGATCCCAAACTGGCCGAGGCCTACCTTTGGAAGGGAATCGCTCTGCGTAAGGCAAATAAAGATGCCGAAGCGCGTCAGAATCTGGAGCGCGCTGTCGCTCTCGATCCCAATCGCGTCTGGGCCAAACAACAGTTGGAGAAAACTCCGGCTCCGGCCCGCTAAATGCGCCGTGCGCTTCTGCTCCTGCTTGGAATCGTGGCGATTACCTGGCTGGAGTTCGACGTATTTCCGGGGCACAGCTATCTCGAAGGCGCGAGCCAGATCTATCTTCCGGTCCTGGAGCGGCTGGATACGCCGGGTTTTCTATCGCGCGACTTAGTCGCCACCCATCCCCACGTCTCTTACACCATTTACGACGAAGTAACTCTGTTCCTGCGCGAAGGCGGAGGAATGAGCTTCAAGATGTCATTGCTCACGCAGCAGGTTCTCTGCCGGGCCGCAGCGGTTACCGGCGTTTTTCTGTTGTTCGTCGCAGCGGGTCTCGGCGATATTCTGGCGCTGGTTTTCGCGGCGTGGTTCCAGTTAGGCGCGGTGCTGCATGGTCCTTGCGCCCTGCTGGTTGAGCGCGAGCCGACTCCGCGCGGATTTTCGTTCGGGCTGGTTCTGCTGGCAATGGGCTTGATTGCCCGCGAAAAGCCGCTCCTTTCGGGGCTGGTTGGAGGTCTGGCTCTGCTCTACGATCCGGTGATGGCTGCCCCGTTGTGGCTAGTCATCCTGGTCGCGTTTCTCTTCGATCGGAAGCTCCGCGGCCTCCTGCGTCCGGCCTTGACCATCCTGCTGGTCTTTGCGCTGCTACTGGCCAATCTGGCGCAATTGCAGCCCGGTGTCACCGATTCACAACCTGTGTTTGCACGGCTTCCGGCGGACCTGGCGGCGCTTCAGAAATTGCGGACAGATTACGTCTGGGTGTCCTCGTGGGCAGGCAAATATATGTGGGGATATCTCGGGCTCTATGTCTGCACAGTATGGGCTGTGACCCGCGTTTATGCCGCTCTGAATGACCTGTTGCGGTGGCTGTTTCTTGGCCTATCAACGTGCGGCGTTTTAGCCGTAGCAGCGTCGGCCTTATCCCTGGATCATTTCCGGTGGGCTCTCATCCCGCGAATCGAACCTGCTCAGCTTCTGCTTTATAGCGTGGCTGTTGCGTCGATTACGTGCAGCATCGCGGGATGCCGCGCCGCAGCTGCTCGCAGGCGGCGGGAAGCTTTCGCGTGGTTTCTGGTTGTCGCAGCGATACCCGTAAACGCGGAGCTTTTCGATTTGCTGGGGCCGCGCAATAGGAGTTCCCTATTGAACTCGGCGGTGTGGATTCTACTCGCTTTGGGTCTGATGGCGGTCATGCGCTACTACGGTGGAAAGCGTCGGCCCGGTTTGATGGGTGTGGCGCCCGCATTTGCGGTGATCTTGCTCGCCGCTGCGGGAACCGGCGAGAGCAGTCCGCGCATGGATGTAAACGGCATCCACACAGTGGCAGCCTGGGCCGAGAGCAGCACATGGGGCAGTTCCCTATTCCTCTTTCCCGATGCACGTCGCGTCATCTACCCTGGCGTTTTTCGCGCCGAATCGCGGCGAGCATTGTGGGTCGATTGGAAGAGCGGCGTCGAAGTGAAATACTCCGAACCGGTAGGAATGGAATGGTGGCGCCGCTGGGAAAGCGCGATGCAGGAACCCTTTTCCCCCAAGCGGCTGGAAGCCTTATTGCCTCTCCCGATTGACTACTACGTTTTGAAATCCTCGAATCGTCTGGCTAAAATTCAGCCAGTGTTCGCGACCAGGGAGTTTGTTGTGTACGATGCGAGGGATCTGCGGCAAGCACCGGGACCACTAGAATTGGCGCGGCGGCCACGCTGAGCACTTACCCGTTCAAATTGATTCCCAGCTTCTTCAGCTCTTCGGCGTAATAGCGCTTGTGCAGGAGATCGTATTCTTCGCCGCCCTCTGTGATGTTGCGCTTCTGAGTACGAATCTTCTGGCGCGCCGCATGATCGATCCGGTCTTCAAGCTGCAGAAGATCCGTCATCTCGCGCACCAAAGCGAGGCGCAACTCATTCGGATCTTTCCGCACGCGAAAGTCCCGGGATTTGCGAATCGCTGAGACGATCTTATGAGACAGATCGTTGACCTTATCGCGCGACAGCTTCATCGGGTCGCCGCTGTCCCGTCCCGACGCTCGGATCACCTTACGCTGGGCGATCAACTGATTCTTGATGCGCCGGAACATTTCCTGATAAGAAACGTTCTCCCGGCGCATGTAATCGCTGTATTGGTCCAGCAGATCGCGGACCTCATCGTTGAGACGGTCCTCGATCGATAAATCTTCTTCAATGACTGCGGAAATCACACCGGCGGCAACGGCCGGATTCGACGTTTCAAAGGCGGACGGGCTCAGGCGATGGACGAGTTGCCGCGACAGATATCCGATAAACTCTCGGGCCAATAGCATCCAAAGTTTAGTGTAACAATCGGCCCGAAAATGCTACTTTTCGCCCCGATGATTGGCCTCAAAATCTTTGTCGATCGGACGCCGGCCACGATATCCGGCATCCAGGGAGTGCCAGAACGCGATCTTCGGTTCGCCGAGCTTCCAGCACAGATAGACATGCTCTCCCCGGTAGAACGTCGGAAAATCGATAAGCCCCATATCGAGATCTTTGAGTTCGCAGCCGATCTCTTGAATCCGGTCCACCATGGCTTTCAGATTGCGCGCCGTGCCATCTTTTCGTAGGCGAAGCTGCTGCATTTCTTCCCGCGGAGGGACCGTACCGCCCATCACCGCAATGTGCTGGGTAAGGCGCGTCAATTCCTCATCGGCCTCGTCGTATTCGCGTTTCGCCTGGATCAACCGGCGCAAAATACGTTCGACCTCCGGCAATACACTTTCGGCTTCTGACAGATCGAAAAATCGTGACACGGAGCGCAGCACGAGTATAGCGCGAGCGATCTGCCCGGTAACACAAAATCCGAGTAGACTGAGTGAGCACAGGCATGCCAGGAGGGTGCGGCCCCTGTTATGAAGAAATACAAGTTCAAGGCGAAGATCGAAGCCGGAGACGGTGGCGGCTCTTATGTGCTGTTTCCGTATGACGTTGAAAAAGAGTTCGGCGCAAAGGGAAGAGTGCCAGTAAGTGCGACCTTCGATGGCGTGCCATACACTGGCTCGCTGATGAAGTACGGCAGCCCGATGCACATGCTCGGCATTCTCAAAGAGATACGCGAACAGATCGGCAAAGGACCGGGCGATATTGTCGAAGTCGAAGTCTGGAAGGATGAGAATCCACGCTCGATCGAAGTGCCTGCAGAATTTCAAGCAGCTATGAAGAAGGCGGGCGTCGCGTCTTTTTTCGGGGGGCTGAGCTATACCCATCGTAAGGAGTACGTCCGCTGGATCAGCGAGGCGAAAAAGGAAGCAACTCGCTCCGCCAGGGTAGAGAACGCCATTGAGATGCTCAAGAAAGGAGCCAAAACTCCTGACCAGCGGAACTCAATTGGCCGGCAGCGCTAACCTGCTTGCGGTTAGCGTCAGTGCGCGCCCGTGCGTGACATCATCCAGATATTCCCAGTACCTTCAACGAGCACCATTGCAATCCGCCCGCCACCTGCCGACCAGCCGCCTTGCTCATACGATACGCGCCCATGCAAATGCTGCACTGGGAAGGGTTCTCCCACGGGCCTGTGAGAGCCGGCGTCGATCCGCTGCCCCCACAGACAGAAATGACCATCTCTCGCGGAGGTGAAATAGAGCGTCTTACCGTCCGGCGACCAGTTCGCCCAATCCTCGGCCGCTTCCTCCGAGATCTTGATCCACGCGCTCTCGGGAACAGGTTTGGCGCCATCGAGCGGCGCGATCACGATCCAGGCGCGATCTGGCTGTACCCGCGCTGTCAAACTTATCCAGCGATTGTCGGGAGAGAACCGGGCGTATAGCAAACTCTCGGTAGGGTGCTTGAACAGCACAATTTGCCGGTGGGAGGCGATATCGAGAAGATTAATTTGATACGGGTTCCCGCCAAACAACAAGAGCTTCGTCTCATCCCGAGACCAGTCGGTAGCTCGAAGACATTCTTCGCACAACTTTTCCGGCACCCCGCCGATCGCCGAGACGTACACTACTCTCTTGCTGTCTTCGTAGCGCGAAAATGCGACTTTGCTGCCGCTTGGGCTAATCACCGGATATCGCTGTACAAACGAGGAGTTGGCCACGTCGGTTTCCTTGCCGGTCGACAAATCCCGCACCCAGATGTTGTCGTAACGACTGGATTGTGTTGAGGCAAAGGCGACGTATTTCCCGTCCTGTGACAGCGATGCATGTTCCCGGTCAGCCGGACTTTCCGTCATCCGCTGCAAAGCGGATTTCGGTACTCCGTGCTTCAAATCCATCGCCAGGGCCCAAATGTCTTTTCTGATTTCCAGGTTTGTAAATGCCAAAGCATCTCCCGATGCGCACGATGGCTCCACTTCGTTCCCAGCGCCGACCGTTAGTGCTTTGAAGTTGCCATGGATTCGTCCGGTTGCCTGCGATAATCCGACTTCCCAAAGATTCGACGTATAGCCACTTCCTTTCATCAAGGACGAAAAGATCAGGCTGTTATTAGCGGCCAACCAGCAACTGGGCTTGGGAAGATCGGGATGCGTTAACGGCCAATTACCGGCAAAGGTGTTTCCAGTCAACCCGGCACGGATTAAGGCATCGTATGCACCCGTTTTTACCGCCGGGCCGCCACCCACAGGCGTGAGCCACCAATCAATAGGAGCTGTCGTATGCCTTGGCAGAGGCGGTTGCAACACAAAGGAGATGCTTGCCATCAGGAGACCAGATGGGATAGCGAGCGGCTGTGAAATTTGACCCTACCTTCCGCGGCGGGCCCCCATCCACTGAAACCACCCAGACTGCACCGCTACCCGGTACGGACGATGCGACGTTGGGTGCTCCTACCCAATACGCTACTTGCGAGCCATCAGGCGAAAATCTCGGGTTGAGCCCGTGTCGCGCCAGGAGGTGTACCTCCCCGCCGAATGCCGGAATCTCGTAGATACCGCCGCCATCGCGGTTCGAGTGGAACACAATGCGGCTGCCGTCTGGCGAGAAATTCGGCGTCGTGTTGTTTGCTCCGTCAAAGGTGAGGCGGATCGGCTGACCGCCAGCAACCTGCTTGACGTACAGATCCCTTTCGCCTGCCGGATTGCGGTCGGAAGAATAGGCCAACAGCTTGCCATCGGGCGACAAGGCTGGAGTGTTTGAGAGTCCGGCGTCGGCGGTAACGCGGGTGAGTGTCCAGACATCCGATGTAGCCGGATTGCGATAAAATTCCCGACTCAGGAAAAACGAACACGCGGAGGCGGCTACCGCAATGGCCATCCAGTTCGGCCAAACGGCGCGCTTCCGTTTGACCGGCGGCGCACCAATACCCGCATCCGACACAGCCTGTAGCGCGAACCCAACATCGGCAGCCGATTGGAACCGGTGCGCCGGCTCCTTATGAAGGCAACGCCGCACGATTCGTTGCAGTGCTAACGGAACGGAAGCAGGCAATTCCGCCGGATCCTCTTTCAGGTTCGCGCCGATGATGCTAATGACGGAATCGCCCGGAAACGCACGCCTCCCCGCGAGCAACTCGTAAAGCATGACGCCCAGGGCGAAAACATCCGAGCGCGGATCGGCCAGCTTTCCGGAAATCTGCTCGGGCGCCATGTAGCCCGGGGTGCCCATGATCAAACCCGGAATGGTGAGCTCCGCTGTCACGCTTTCGCTTGCACTGGCGCTGATGCGACCCCGCTTCGCCAATCCGAAGTCCAGGATCTTCACCCAGCCCTCCGGCGTGAGCATCACATTTCCGGGATTTAAGTCGCGATGCACAATACCGGCCGCATGCGCTGCCGCGAGTCCGTCCGCGATTTGTATCGCGATCTCAATAGCGCGGCGCGCGGGTACAGCTCCGTGCTCGATGAGATGACGCACTGGATGGCCAGGAACTAGCTCGGATGCAATCCAATAAATTCCGTCATTGTGTCCGATTTCGTAAACCTGCACAATATTCGGATGGCTCAGAGCGCTGGCCGCGCGCGCTTCGCGCTCAAACCGCACGACGCTCGTGGGATCGCACGCAAAATCTGCCGGGAGGACTTTGAGCGCAATCTCGCGTTTCAGGCGCGAATCTCGCGCTCGATAGACCTCGCCCATGCCGCCCCGCCCGAATAGTTCCAGAATTTCGAAATGATCAAGCTTATACCCGCGCTGGAGAGTGGGACGCTGCTCTGCAGGTCGCACCGGCGAAACTTCCAGAAACCCCTCAGTTTTGTCAGCCGAACTCAGAAGTGACAACACTTCCCGGCGTACTTCTGCATCATCCGGGCAAGCTTCTTCTAAGAATTGCGCACGCTGCTCAGGTGGGTGCGGCAGCGCAGCCTCAAACAATTCCTCAATGCGTTTCCAATTCGCAGGCACTGAGATGCGTCCGGTTCACAGAGTGTAACAGAATTTCTAGCCATTAAATTCGCATCTGTCCTGCGGAGAATGCTTCGAAGTCGCGCAGCAGTTCGGTCTGCGTCTTGCGCATTTTGGGGCAAGCAATGGGTACCAGGCGAACGTTATCCTGATTCTTGCGAATCGGCATCCATTGTTCCACTGCTGGCGCGCTCGAACGCTCGGCTATCAAGGCCGCCGAACTCGGCGCGAACACGTTCCAGATCTTCTCCGCCAGCCCGCGCATGTGGCGGACCAAGGCGCCGGAGCCCGAGCAGATTGCGCGCCTGCGCGGACACCGTGAAAAGCACGATCTCAATCCGCTCGCCATTCACGACAGTTACTTGATCAACCTGGCGGCGCCGCATTCACTCATCCGGGACAAATCCATCGAAGGATTCCGTGGCGAACTCGAACGCGCTTTGCTGATCGGCGCGGATTACCTGATTGCCCATCCAGGCAACTACAAAGGCCTGCCAGTCGAGCAAGGGTTACTGAACGTGGCCGAGGCCCTGGCGCTCGCCTGGCGCAGCGTTGATCCCAAGTTGACCCGTAATCCGAAGCTGACCATCCTGCTTGAAAACACAGCCGGAGCCGGTGCGCAGCTCGGCGGGAAATTCGAGGAACTTGCCACCATTCGTGAGCTCGTTCAGCCTTATCTGGACATTCCGGTCGGCTTCTGCCTGGACACCTGCCATTGTTACGTCAGTGGATTCGACATTGCGCAGGAAGTCGGGTTGACCCAGCTCATCGCCGAAGCATCCGAAACCCTCGGCCTCGACCGCATTCCCGTCATCCACGCCAACGACGCGAAAAGCAGGCTGAACTCGCATGTAGACCGGCACGCGCATATCGGCTCTGGTTATATTGGGTTAGAAGGTTTTCGCCGCATTCTGAACCACCCAGAATTGAGCGGAAAAGCGTTCATCCTCGAGACGCCTGTCGACAAGCCGGGTGACGATCTTCGTAACGTTCAGACATTGAAGGAGCTGGTATTCCCGAAAAAGCGTTCGACCCCAAAGAAATCGAGCCGAAGTGGCATCAACGGTGGGCGAACGATCCGGCGCTCTACGTAGCGGACGCCCCGGATAAGCCCAAGTATTACGTGCTCGAAATGCTGCCGTATCCGAGCGGCAAGCTGCACATGGGACACGTGCGCAACTACTCCATCGGAGATGCGCTCGCTCGCTACATGTGGATGCGCGGCTACAACGTGCTGCACCCGATGGGTTGGGATGCTTTCGGGTTACCCGCTGAGAATGCCGCTCTGAAAGAGGGCCGCGATCCGCGCGATTGGACACTCAGCAACATCGCCCACATGAAGGCGCAAATGCAGCGCCTGGGCTTTGCCTTTGATTGGAACCGCGAAGTCGCAAGCTGCGAACCCGAGTATTACCGCTGGAATCAGTGGTTCTTCCTAAAAATGTACGAGCGCGGCTTGGCGTACCGCAAAGAGGCGCTCTTAAACTGGTGTCCGGAGTGCTGCACCGTTCTGGCCAACGAGCAGGTAGTGAACGGCTGCTGCTGGCGCCACGAAACAACTCCCGTAGAGCAGCGCGCTATGCAGCAGTGGTTTCTAAAAACCACCGCGTACGCCTCTGAACTGCTGGATGACATGCGCGAACTGCAGGACGGCTGGCCGGAACGCGTGCTGGCCATGCAGCGCAACTGGATTGGACGTTCGGAAGGCGCTGAAGTCGATTTCGCGGTTGACGGCCTTCCCGAGAAGATTCGCGTCTTTACCACACGGATCGATACCATCTACGGCGCGACTTGCCTGATTCTGGCCCAGGAACATCCGCTCGTGAATCTCTTGGTTCAGGACGAAGCGGAACGGCTGAAGATCAAGGAAATGATCGACGCTACCGCGCGCCAGGACCCGGGTAATATCCAAAAGCTTGGCTTGCCAACCGGACGCTGCGCTGTCCATCCCTTCAGCGGGTCTCGAATTCCCATCTGGATCGGCAATTTCGTCCTGATGGGCTATGGAACGGGCGCGATCATGGCCGTGCCTGCCCACGACGAGCGCGATTTCGAATTCTGCCGGACCTACGGCATCCCGGTCGTGCCGGTAATCCGGCCGGAAGATGGCGCACTCGACGACGGCGCCACGATGCAGCAGCCATTCGTCGATTACGGCGTGGTCGAAAACTCCGGCCAGTGGTCCGGACTTTCGAGCGCCGAAGCCAGAAAGCAGATGGCCGCATTTGCCAATGCGAACGGATTCGGCAACGAGGCCATCACCTACCGTATCAAGGACTGGGGCATCTCGCGGCAACGCTATTGGGGCACGCCCATTCCCATCGTTTATTGCCCGAAATGCGGCATTGTCCCGGTACCCGAGAAAGATTTGCCCGTACATCTTCCGCTCGGAGTGAAGATCACCGGGCAAGGGAAATCGCCGCTCGAAACGGTCGAGTCATTCATGAACGTGTCATGCCCACGGTGCGGCGCAGCGGCTCGGCGCGAGAGCGACACTATGGACACGTTCGTGGATTCTTCCTGGTACTTTTATCGCTACTGCGACCCGCGCAACGATCAAGCTCCGTTCGCTTCGGATGCCATCGCCTACTGGTTTCCCATCGATCAGTACATCGGCGGCGTCGAGCACGCCATTTTGCATTTGATCTATTCGCGCTTCTGGACCAAGGTAATGCGCGACATCGGCATTGTCCGCAATAGCGAACCCGCGAAGCGTCTTTTCACACAGGGCATGGTGATCAAGGATGGCGCGAAGATGTCGAAGAGTCTCGGCAATGTTGTATCGCCGGACGACATGGTCGCGCAGTTTGGAGCCGATTCGGCCCGCATGTATTCGTTGTTCGCGGCGCCGCCGGATCGCGACCTCGACTGGCAGGAAGACGGCGTCTCCGGCGTTAATCGCTTCCTGGCGCGCCTATACCGTTTCGTGACTCGCAAAGCCGATGGCGCAGAAAACACCGAAACCGGCGATGCCGACCGGCAGGCCCTCCGCAAGCTGCACCAGACCGTGCGAAAAATCACCAACGACTTCGATAGCCGCTGGCACTTCAACACTTCCATTGCATCCTTGATGGAGCTGGTCAACGAGCTGTACGCCGTTGAAGCGAAGCTGTCGAAGACGTCTCTGCGCCAGATCTGCGAAACGCTAGCGCTCCTGCTGGCTCCGTTCGCTCCATATACAGCGCAAGATCTGTGGGACACGCTGGGCCATACGGACCCGGTGTTCCGGCATCCCTGGCCGCAGTACGATCCAGAATTAGCGAAAGAAGATCTGGCGGAAATTCCTGTTCAGGTCAACGGAAAACTAAGGGCGCACATCCACGCCGCATTCGGCACGCCGAGAGAACAGCTCGAAGCTCTGGCGCTCGATCACGAACGAGTAAAACCATTTCTGGATGGGAAACGCGTTAGCAAGGTGATCGTCGTCCCGGACCGCCTCGTGAACATTGTCGCCAAATAGCGCTCACAGTTCTGCCCACTGGCGCAACAAATTGTGATACACGCCCGTGAACTGCACCGCTGAAGGATGCTCAGGCGCGTCCCGGTTCAATCGCTGAATGGCAACGTCGAGATCAAACAACAGAGACCTCTTGCCGTCGTCCCGAATCATGCTCTGAATCCAGAAGAATGAACAGATGCGCGCGCCGCGCGTCACCGGACGAACATGATGGAGGCTCGTCGCGGGATAGAGAATCATGTGTCCGGCTGGAAGCTTCACGCTGTGCGTTCCGTAGGTATCCTCGACAATAAGCTCGCCGCCGTCGTACTCTTCCGGATGCGTGAAGAACAGCGTAGCGGAGAGATCCGTGCGAATCCGGTGGGGCGTACCGGTGATGGAGCGAATCGCGTTATCCACATGCGTACCGAACGATTGCCCTCCCGAATAGGAGTTAAATAGCGGCGGGAAAACACGCTGCGGAAGCGCGGCGGAAATGAATAACGCGTTTTTCCCTAGCGCATCCAGAATCATGTCCCCGAGTTCGCGTGCCGCGGGATGATCTTCCGGAATTTGCAAATTGTCTTTGGCGCGCGCGGATTGGTGGCCTGCTGTTACGCGGCCATCTACCCACTGCGCGCTCTCCAGCACTCGGCGTGCGCGCGACACCTGCTCACTGGTGAGCACTTCGGGAATTGCTAGTAACATTTCGCCTAAAACTTGAACTTCAAATCGATCAGCGCTGAACGGCCGGGCCCAAGCACGATGTGGGCCGGGTGCAGCTCATCGTAGTAGTAACGGTTCGCCAGGTTATAAACATTCACTTGCAGATCGACGTGCTCACCCAAGGGGTGGCCTGCCATTGCGTTGAACACCCAATACCCCGGAACCTGCTTCTCGATGCCCGTGGTTGGATCAACGGGCACCGTGGAACTCGCGTTACGGCTCGAGACGTAATTCGCGCCCACGCCAAACTCAAAATTCTTCGGGAGACGATAATCGTTCCACATCGTAAATGTGTTCTTCGGCACGTTGGCCAGCGGATAGCCGATCGCGCCCGGATAGAACCGCGAGCTGTCAACACGGCTATCCAGATACGCATAACTCGCCAGCATCTCCCAACGGCTGGTGAGTTGCCCGCGTACATCGGCCTCCACGCCGCTCACGCGTTGATTGCCCGCGAGCACGTATAAAAGCGAATTCGTAGGACTCGCCTCGCGGGCATTTTGCTTGGACGTCCGAAACCAGGAGCTGTTCACATGCAAACGATTCTGTTTCAGATCCCATTTCGTGCCGAACTCGTAAGTCTTGTTGGATTCGGCCGGGAGGTTCGCCGTCCCGGCGCTTAACGATAAACTCTCGGCCGACGGATTGAAAGACGTACCCGCGTCAAAGTAGAGGCTGCCAAACGCGGCCGGCTTGTACACCGCCGCGGCCCGCCAGGTGGGCTTTTGATCGACTCGATTGAAGTGCGACGCAGGCGCAACTGTCTGATCGTAAGTATTGTCGAAACGGTCGAAGCGCATGCCTCCCGTAAAGTCCCAGTGCCTGCCAATACTGACGGTATCGATCGCATACGCCCCTGCTGACAACGCCGTATCGTGGACGCTCGAGGCAATTGTCACGTTGGGGTTGAGCGATTGGTTCGGGTTCGGATCGAGCAGGCTGGTCGAAGGAGCCGTATAGTTCGGACGGGTGGGATCTGAGGTCTCGCGCCCCGCTTCGATGCCGCTCACGAACGTATGCCGGATAGGACCCGTTTGAAAGTGGGCAATCGCATCAAGCTGCTCGTCGAGAAATGTCTCGGTGCTGTTTACGGCAATTTCATGACGCGTCACGCTCACCGCATCTAGTGGCGTCCAGAGTTTGATCCCGTTAAGCTGTGGCTCGGTAATCAGAGCATCACGCACGTAATTCGCATAGCGCACCTGATCCCGCACGGTGACCTTTTCATTGACATCGTGCTCTACCTTCACGGTTCCAATGTCGTCGTAGGTGCGCAGATAGTTTCCGTCGCGCAGGCCGTAATAGCTCGAATGCGGGACGGGCGCCGGCCCGTTGAACATCCACGGAATGCCGTAGTCCGGAATGTCGTCTTCGTTCTGATGAAAATAGCTGAGTGTCAGACGGGTCGGCGTGCCAACACCGAGCGCGAGGGACGGCGCAAACCCATCGCGCCGGTTCTCCGCCACATCGCGGCCCGCAACCCCGCCAATGTTTCCCATCGCATTTAAGCGAAATGCAGCCCCTGAACCCAAGCGCGGAACAGGCGTGTTGATATCGATGGTGGCGCGCCGCGTGGCATCGGTTCCAAAATCCAGCCCGCCAGAAAGGAAGTGATTCAGTTCAGGCGTCTTGCTCGCCTGGTTCACGACGCCGCCCGTCGATCCGCGCCCGAACGTTACCGAAGATGGCCCTTGCAGCACTTCCACTTCTTCCGTGTTGAACGGATCGCGGTAGTAGCTCCCGAAATCGCGCATCCCGTCGATGAAAAGATCGTTACGCGCGGTGAAGCCACGAATTGTCAGGTTGTCTCCCTGCGATCCTCCCTCACCGGCCGCTAAACTGATGCCCGCCACATTCCGCAAGGCGTCGCGCAAAGTCGTTGCGCCTTGCTGATCGAGAATCTGCTGCGAAACCACTCCGACCGTCTGCGGAATATCCAGGAGCGGCTGCTCATATTTCGGCAACGAGGAAGATAGAATCGGCGCGGAATCCGTCACCTCCACGGATGTTGAAATCTGCTTCAACTGCAAACTGATCGAACCGTCGGCATTAAATACATACGTGATCGGCGTGCCGGCGAGCATTTTCTGCAGCGCCTGTTCCACCGTGAACAGACCGGAGACGCCGGGCGACGGAACACCCATTAACGCCGGGTCAGCCGCCTCGATCTGTATACCCGCTACCCTTTGAAAACTCTGAAGAACCGTGCCTAATGGACCGGGAGCAATCTCGTACCGCCGGATCGGAAGCGCTTGAACGGATGCGCTCGGGGGCACCTGTTGTACCTCTCCTGGGCGATCTTGCGCCACCACCATCTTGCCTGCCCCGGCCGCCGCGTAGGCCGCCAAAGTGCCCATCGCTACCCAGTGGCGGGGCTTTATCAGACGCGAAATTCTGTTTGTTTTCTTCTTAATACGCTTAGCAGCCATGAAACGGTATATACGACTTTATTGGTCCACTAGGACCGAAATAGTCCATGATAGTGACAGGCGGGCGCTCCAGTCAATACTCTGCATCGAACGGCTACAAAGGGTACCCGAACGGTGGCATTTTTCATATTGCAGGAACCTGCGCCGATCTATCCTGATTGGTATGTCTCGGGTTAGTACGTTCGCGGTAATCTCCGCCGTTGTTCTCCTCTTTTGCAATCTGGCGCTTGCGCAGTCCAGCGTCGCGACCGCCAATCTGAACGGAACAGTCACCGACCCCAGTGGGGCCGCCATTGTGGGGGCCAAAATTACGGCGCGCAATACGGAAACCGGCTTTGTCCGCCAGACGGTCACGACCGATGTCGGTCTGTACAGCCTCACGGATTTACCGGTCGGTACCTACGATTTGACGGTGGAACAACCCGGCTTCAGTACTGCGGTGCGAAACAACGTCCGGCTTACCGTCGGCTCGGCCTCCACCTTGAACATCCAAATGGAAGTCGGTACGGCCACACAGAAGATCGACGTTTCCGCGGAGGCACCCCTTGTCGAGACCAGCCGGACCCAGACAAGCACCGCGATTTCCAACCGTCAAATCCAGGAACTCCCCATTAACGGCCGCAACTTTCTGGATTTCACTCTGCTAACGCCCGGTGTGGTGCGCGACCCGACGCGCACCGGCGATCTCTCCTTCGGCGGGCAGCGCGGCACTTCGAACAGCCTGCTCATTGACGGATCGGACGCCAATAACACTTTCTATGGCCAAGCCACGGGGCGCACGGGCACCGGCCGCAATCCGTACTCATTCAGCGAAGATGCCGTACAGGAATTTCAGGTGAACACCAACGGCTATGCGCCGGAAATCGGCCGCGCGGGCGGCGGCGTCATCAACACGATCACCAAATCGGGCACCAATGCCTTTCACGGCGACGCCTTCGAATTCTTCCGTGATAAAGCTCTGAATGCCAATAGCTGGGATAACAATGCGCTCGGGCGGCGCAAGCGCGCGTACCATTACAACCAGTTCGGCGGCAATATCGGAGGCCCCATCGTACGCAACAAAGCCTTCTTCTTTTTCGATTACGACGGCCAGCGCAACACGACACCGAACACGGTCGCGCCCGGCGTACTTCCCTCCCCGACCGATACTCTTGGCCTGTCCGTCTTGCCTGCTCTCCAGCAGTATTTCGTGTCATACGCGAACAGCCTGAACAACGATGTCTATCTTGGCAAGGTGGATTGGAACCTGACGGACAATCAGCACATCAGTTTTCGATACAACGCCAACCGGTTCACCGGTCTCAACTACGAAAATTCAGGCGCCACCAGCGCGCTCGGACACACCGGCAATAGCGACGTGAGCACAGATAATGCCGGCGCCATCTATACCGCGTCGTTGGGCGCCAACAAAGTCTTCGAAGGCCGCTTCTTCTACACGCGCGATTACGAGCCCGGGTTCGCTAATTCCAACTCGCCGGAGACCATCATTCAGCAAAGCGGCACCACCGTCATTTCATTCGGCCGCAACAGCTTCAGCCCGCGCTCGGCCAACATCGACACCTTCCAGCCAACTGCCATCATGTCGGTCGTCAAAGGCGCCCACACGTTCCGCTTCGGCGCCGATTTCATCTTCCAGCAGATCGCCAACTATTTCCCGGGCAACTTTGGCGGCTCGTTCACGTTCACCAGCTACGATGCATTTGCGCTGAATCAGCCGGCCAGCTTCACGCAGGCGTTCGCGGGCCCTGGAACCACCGGAGCCACCGTCTACCCCAACATCAATGAATATGCCGGGTTCTTTGAGGACAGTTGGCGCATATCGCGCAAGCTTACTCTGAATTACGGCCTTCGTTACGACTACTTCGACTACGCGCAGCCGCCGGTTCTCAATCCCGATCCTAGCCTGGCCGCCATGAATCTCCGCACAAATCGGATCAACCTTGATCCGACGGATTTTGGTCCACGTTTCGCGCTCGCCTATTCGCCTACCGAGGATGGCAAGACCGTCATCCGAGCCGGTTACGGCATATTTTATGCCGTGACACCATCCATCTTCACGGGAACAGCTTTCACCCAGAACGGTATCCAGGTCCAGTCCTTTACGTTCAACACGCCGGGCATTCCAGTGACCTATCCGAATCTGCTGCCCGGCATTCCCACGGTCAATCGCAAGCCCAGCTTATTTGTCTTCGCAGGTAACTTCGCCAATCCGCGGACACAGCAGTGGAATTTCAATCTGGAGCGTCAACTTGGAGCGAACATGTCCATCACGCTCGGCTATCTCGGCTTGCATGCGTTGCATCTGCCTCGGACGCGGGATATCAACCTGTACCCCGCGACGCCTGTGGTCGATCCCAACGCCGGCGGAGGCTCGTTTCTCTTCTACCGGCATCCCTCGATTCGCCCGAATCCGAATTACGTCCGCATCTGGCTGGCCGATAGCGGCGCGGATTCCAGCTACAACGGCGCATTCATTCAGTTCACGAAACGCTTCGCGCACAACTTTCTGATCCAGACTTCCTACACCTGGTCTCACGCCATCGACGATGACCCGGACGCGACGGCGGTCGTCTTCGGCACGGACGACACGAAGATTGTGCAGAATAATTTGCTGCCGAATCTTGACCGCGGCAATGCGAATGCGGACATCCGCCAGCGCTTTGTTTTTTCCGGCGTACTCGATATTAATTTCGTGCCGCACGGCGCCAATCCAGTTCTGCGAGCGATCGCGAACGGATGGGAGATTTCGACCCTCGCCAACGTGCAGAGCGGGCGTCCTTACACGTCCACCATCGGAGGATCTGCCGCCGATCTCAACAACGATGGAAACCTGCGGGACGACCGTACGCCATATCAAGGCCGGAACGCGCTGCGCGGGCCGAACTTCATGACCGATGATGTGCGGCTATCGCGCTTTTTCCCGCTTGGCTCGGAACGAGTCAGGCTTCAGCTCATCGGCGAGGCATTCAACGTCACCAACCGGGTAAATTTCACCTCCTTGCGGACGACGCAGTACAACTTCACCGGAGCAGCTTTTGTCCCGGTAAGCACCTTCTTTACTCCCGCGCCCGGAAGCGCCACCGGCGACCCGCGCATTTTGCAACTCGCGGCGAAGATTTTCTTTTGAATTAATGCCCGCCAAGCGTCGTTAACTAGACTACTTTCCGGTGCAAAATACGCTGTGCGAAGCGCGTAAAGACAGGAAGCAGCGCCCCGCAACCTTATCCGAACGATCCCTTTGGCTGGCCTAATAAAACATTCCATAGCTCTATTGTTTTTTGTATGAAACTTGCCTCAG